>CAWHBC010000015.1:0-93899 GCA_963827465.1 uncultured Alphaproteobacteria bacterium | reverse complement strand
TCTCGATTCGAAATGGAAGCCATGCGTGCTCACTTCGAGCGCGACTCAGGCGCGAGCGGGGGATGGACTGGATACAACGCTTCACTCGCCCGCCCTCTCCTCAATACCGCGAAGTTTCTGGAAACACGCAAACCATCAGCCAAGCTTCGACTTCTGAAAATCAAGCGCAACCGGAAGCGACGACTCCCGTTTCGTCTTCGGGAAGTGACTTTCCCGAAGAATGAAATGGGTCATTCGTGATTGCACCCACCCACGCTTTCTGGTAAACATGACCCACAGAGCAAAACCTGCGAATCTAGCAACGCACAAGATCACGCAACGCACAACATCACGGAGGAAA
Source organism: uncultured Alphaproteobacteria bacterium (assembly GCA_963827465.1). Lineage (GTDB taxonomy): Bacteria > Pseudomonadota > Alphaproteobacteria > Rhizobiales > Xanthobacteraceae > BOG-931. Next base: position 93,559 of record CAWHBC010000015.1, on the reverse strand, counting down.
CTATGCGAACGCGATATACGGCATTGATGATGATGCTTGGGCTCTTTCTATCGCTCCTGCTGCTTGGGTGCAACAAGACCAGCCTGCCGCTGACAACACCACGACGGACAACAACGCCGCTGCGGCTACCACGCCCGCCCCAGCCATGGCTCCGGCGCCCACTCCGGCTGAAGCGCCCAAAAATGCGCGGAAAGAACCGCCACCGCCGCTCGTCGTTCCTGCCGGAACCACTCTTACAATTAGCCTTGGGTCTGCGATCGGTTCCAAGATTAGCCAGGCGGGGCAGAGTTTTTCAGGCACATTGTCCAACGCGATTACGGTGGATGGTAGAACGGCGATTCCTGCTGGGGCAGCCGTTACCGGCGTCGTCACGGATGCCAAGCCGCTCGGACGTTTCGCCGGTGGCGCGAGCTTGTCAGCCAAACTGACTTCCATCAATATCAAAGGGGTGGACACGGCCATCGAGACCTCGGCTATGACTGATACGGCAAAAGGCAAAGGCAAGCGCACGGCCGTGATGGCGGGCGGCGGCGCAGCTCTGGGCGCTCTTATCGGCGGCCTCGCTGGCGGCGGTAAAGGCGCGGCTATCGGCGCAGTTGCCGGCGGCGGTGCGGGTACAGGCGGCGCGGCGTTCACCGGCAACAAAGATATCGTCATTCCGGCGGAGTCCGCGCTCAGCTTCAAGCTGGAGCAGTCATTGACCGTCAGGCGATAGAAAATAACATTGTCATCCTGAGCGAGCGCCCTTTTTGCGCGAGTCGAAAGATTGAGCGGGCCGCGCGCAAAAATCGCGCGTTTGGCCCGCTTCCTAAGTTCACTCCCATGCTCGACTTCTCCCGTTTCCGCGCATTCACTTTCGACTGCTACGGCACTCTCATCGATTGGGAAACGGGAATCTTCTCCGCCCTGCGCCCGATTCTTGCTGGGCATGATAAAGAAATTGCTGATGACGAATTGCTGCGGCTCTACGGCGAACTTGAAGCCGAAGCGGAGGCCGGCGAATATCGTTCCTACCGCGAAATCCTGCAAGAAGTCGTGAAGGGATTCGCCGAGCGGCTGCGCTTCAACCCTTCGGCCTCTGAAATTTCATCTCTACCTGATTCCGTTGGCCGATGGCAGCCATTTCCGGATACAGTCGCCGCCTTGCAACGCTTGCAATCGAAATTTCGCCTCAGCATTATTTCGAACATTGACGACTACATTTTTGCCGCTACCTCTCGGCTGCTGGAAGTGAAGTTTGATGTGGTTACGACCGCACGACAAGCACGAGCGTACAAGCCTTCGCTGAAGATTTTCGAACTTGCGGAAAACAAACTTGCCCTTGCGCGCGAGCAATGGCTTCATGTCGGCCAGAGCATTTACCACGCGTAGTTCCCGCGCAATGTCTCGGCATCTCAACTGTCTGGATCAATCGCCCATCGCCGCGTCCCTGCGCGGGTGCAGCGAAAGCCGCATCTGCTGAGCCTGACCTCGAACTGCCGAACCTCAAGGCCCTCGCCGATCTAGCGGTACACGCCAACTTGTCATCCTGAGCGAAGGCGCGAATCGACGCACTTAAGATGGCAGAGAGCCTGGCCTGAGCTGTAGGCGAAGGCCGCGTTTGGCCCGCTTCCATTTCAATTGCTTATAATCAATCATGCCGACTTTTGCTCCGGTTGACGAACAACTTGCCTACATCAAGAAAGGCTCCGCGGAAATCATCCGCGAGTCTGACCTCCGCACCAAGCTCGAAAAGTCGCGGAAAGCGGGCAAGCCTCTTCGCGTAAAAGCGGGATTCGATCCCACTGCGCCCGACCTTCATCTCGGCCACACCGTGCTGCTTCGCAAGCTCAAACACTTTCAGGACCTCGGCCACACGGTTATTTTTCTTATCGGCGACTTCACTGGCATGATCGGCGATCCCACCGGCCGCTCCGCCACGCGCCCGCCTCTGACCCCCGAAGAAATTAAGGCAACGCCGAGACCTACAAGGCGCAGGTCTTCAAAATTCTCGATCCGCAGAAGACTGAAACTCGCTTCAATCAGCGAGTGGTTCAACAAATTCACTTCCGCTGATTCGATTCGCCTCGCTGCCAAATTCACTGTCTCGCAGATGCTCGAACGCGAAGATTTTCACAAGCGCTTTCAGGAAGAAAAGCCCATCGCCATGCATGAACTGCTTTATCCGCTGGCCCAGGGATACGATTCGGTTGCGTCGAAGCCGATGTCGAGCTCGGCGGCACCGACCAGAAATTCAATTTGCTGGTTGGACGTGAAATGCAGCGCAGCTTCGGGCAGGAATCACAGGTCGTGCTTACCATGCCGATTCTCGAAGGCCTCGACGGCGTCCAGAAAATGTCGAAGTCCCTGGGCAATTACATCGGCATTTAGGAGCCGCCGCTCGAAATGTACGGCAAGCTCATGTCCATTTCGGACGAAATGATGTGGAGATACTATGAATTCCTCACTGACATCCAACTGCCCGATATTGAAAAGATGAAGCGCGACTTGCATCCCATGCAGGCTAAGAAAGATCTGGCCCAGCGCATCGTGGCTGATTTTCATTCTGCCGAAGCTGCGCAGAAGGCCGCGGAAGATTGGGCCAAGCAATTCCAGAAAGATGAAGTGCCGGAGAGTGCCGAAGAGATTTCTATCGCTCTTGACGAAATCGGGGGGCACATCGTTGACACCGAGCGCGGCCCCGCTGCAACACTAAGAGCCGATCGACTCTTGATCCGTTGTGGGCTCGCGGCTTCTGCGACGGATGCAGCGAGAAAAATAAAGCAAGGTTCAGTAAAAATCGAGGATCACATACTCAAAGAGCCCTACTTCACACAGACCGCCGCATCTCCAATGAGGTTACCGTTAAAAGTCGGCAAGCAGTTACGAATCGCAATCATTAGCTGGTGACTAGCTCGTCTAGAGACGACCGTCCTTGGCAGCTCGACTGCGTATTTGTCTGAGATTTGTTAGTCTCTTCCTCGCATGCGCGCCGCCGCTATTGTCGGGCCGGGAATTTCGTCTCGATATCTACAAAAATTCAAAGCCAGTAACAACGTAGATTGGATTTCTGGACTACTAGGCCAATCTTCGAACGCCGACGCCATCGTGATTTTCGGCGGCGACGGCACCATCCATCGCCATCTCGCCCAATTGGTCGAATTGCAGCTTCCTGTATTAATTGTCCCTTGCGGCAGCGGCAATGACTTCGCCCGTGCTTTGGATTTGCGTAGCATTCACGATGCTCACGACGCATGGCAAAAATTCATTCGGGCTCAAAGCAATGTACAGAAGATCGATCTCGGCGTGATCTGCGATGACAACAATGCCCGTTATTACTTCTGCTGCGCTGGAGGCGTCGGTCTCGATGGCGAAATCGCCCACCGCGCGAACGCGCTGCCGCGCTGGCTCCGCGCCCATGGGGGCTATGCACTCAGCCTGATACCTGCGCTCGTGAATTTCGTGCCGATGTCGATAAACATCGACTCTACGAGCTTGCCGGCAACACGTCCGATCATCGTCGCTGTCTTCGCCAATACTCCCTACTACGGCGGCGGCATGAAGATTGCTCCTCACGCCCGCCTCGACGACGGCAAACTGGATCTCTGTGTCATCGCAGACATGGCAAAACTCAAACTTCTTACCATGTTCCCGACGATTTATTCCGGGAAACATCTGAAAATTTCTCAGGTCGAATACACGCAAACTCCGGGTTTTAGGTTGGCGACTTACGTTCCGCACGCGGTTTACGCTGATGGCGAATACGTTTGTGAAACGCCAATCGAAGTCAGCATCGCCCCCAAAGTCTTGCCCGTGATTGTCCGGTAAGTCTTTGAGAGTGCTAAACTACCGCCAATATGGAAAACTCCTCAGAACCGCGGCGTTCCCGCACCTGGCTTTGGATCCTTATCGGTGGCGGCGCATTTTTTCTTTTCGTACTGGCTGTCTTTACGCTCGTCTATCTCACCATGCACGCCGGTCAAACTTCGGCCATGACTTTCGGCGACAAAATCGGCGTGGTCGATCTCGAAGGGGTCATCCTCGATTCCAAACCGATTGTTCAACAGCTCAAGCAATTTGCCGACGACGATTCGGTCAAAGCCATCATCATTCGCGTCAATTCTCCCGGCGGCGGTGTCGCGGCTTCTGAGGAAATTTATCGCGCGGTCAAACGCATTCGCGACGAGAAGAAGAAACTCATCGTCGCCTCCATCAGCACCGTAGGCGCCAGCGGAGCCTATTACGTTTCCTCCGCGACGAACAAAATCTATGCCGATAACGGCAGCGTGGTGGGTTCCATTGGGGTCATTTCGGAATGGGTCAATTATGGCGATTTGCTCAAATGGGCCAAGCTCAAGCCGGAAGTGTTGACGGTCGGCAAATTCAAAGATACCGGCGACCCCTCACGCGATATGACGCCCGAGGAGCGCGCCTACCTGCAGTCTCTGATTGACAACATGTATGGTCAGTTTGTGCAGGCGGTCGCCGATGGCCGGCACGCGAAAGCCTCTGATATTAAAGCAATTGCAGACGGACGCGTATGGACCGGCGAACAAGCGCTCGATCTCCATTTGATCGATGGATTGGGTGACTACCAGACCGCCGTGGATGAAACTGCGAAAGCCGTCGGCATCAAAGGCGAGCCCACACTTGTGCATCCTGAAAAAGACCGCAAGACAGTGCTCGATTTGCTATTTGGCGACGTTTCGCAGTGGCTGCCGAGCAAGGAAAAGATCCTGGACCAACAACAATTGGGTTTTTACTATTTATGGAAGTAGAACCGGCAGCGTGAAATATTTGGGGTAGCACTTGCGTACAACCCCTGAAATTTGAGAAGGTTATGTGACGGCACGGCAAATTATGGGTCCCGCGCAGGCAAGGCTTTTTGGGGTAAAGCCTTCACTTGACGCCATCCCGCAGCAGGGCAGGAGAAAATAGGGCGTATGACAAAAGCTGATCTCATCGAAGAAGTCTCCCGTTTAGCCGAATTGACGCGCAAAGACAGCGAAGTCATTGTGGAAACCATCTTCGGCAGCATCGTGCGTTCCTTGCATGTGGGCGACAAAATCGAAATTCGCGGCTTTGGCAGCTTCCGCACCCGCCAGCGCAAGCCTCGGGTGGGACGCAACCCCAAAACCGGCGAGCGCGTGGAAGTCCCGGCCAAGAAGATTCCCTTCTTCAAGCCCAGTAAAGAATTGAAGGATATGGTAAATGCGGGCAGCACCGAACCGGCGGGCGTTCCCCACACAGCATAAGTGGTTTTATTTGAAGGTCGCGTTGCGCAGCGTTTTCATGTAGAAATTGTCGCGCTGGGCGGAAGAGTTGTGCACGAATTCCAGCACTTTCAACATCTTGTCCCGCTCTTGCCGCGGCAACTCGTTGAACTGCATCGCCACGCCGAAGCCCGGGTCGAAGCGTACGACGGTTCCCTCGACTTTCAAGTCTCCGCCGCCAATGGAAAAACTGATTTGAATCTTCGTTGCCGCAGGGAGCATGGCGGTGGTTTCGAGATAGCACCCTCCCAGGCTGATGTCGGTCAAGCTGCCTAACGCCTGCGTGCTTGACCCGGTCGGAAGGAACTCTATCGTAGTCCGGCACTTCATGCGGGGATAGAGGCGGCGATTGCGTTGTTCGGGCCGCTGCTGCTTTTCCAGATACATACGGCGGTCAGCCTCAGCCAGCAACTTCTCCGCATCCTCGCCATCGGCAGGAAAGCTCGCTTGGCCCACGCAAAGCGACAGAATATCTTCGGAACAGACTTCCCGACCCGACATGCGTGCTAATTCGCCCAGAGTATTGATTTTTTTCCGGATGGCATCTGGGTGCAAGCCCGGAGCCACAATCACGAATTCATCGCCGCCCATCCGCGCCACGTGGTCGTAATCGCGGCAGCTGTCTTTTATGGCCATGGCAAACATGCGCAGTACCCGGTTGCCTTCAAGATGGCCGAAGCGGTCGTTGATCTGCTTGAACCCGTTCAGATCGCAGACCATCACCGTCAACTGCGAGCCGTCGCGCTTGCATCGCGCCACTTCACGGTCAAGCTCCAGAAAGAGTGCCCGCGCATTGGGCAGCCCGGTGAGATAATCCGTCGTTGCTGAACTTTCCGCTTGCTCGTACTTCAAGGCATTCTCTATGGCCAGCGCCATCTTAGAACTCACGGCCTGCAGCACGCGGAGATGATCGGAGGTAAATGCATCCCGCTCGGCATGGTAAAGCGCCAGCACTCCCACCACGCCCTTCAATCCATCCAACGGGATGGCGAGGGCAGACCGCAATGTGCTGTATTCCGTCGATCTCGAAGCTAGTCTGAGCCATCATTAATCTCCCGTTTGGACCCTTCGACCCTCCTGCCGAAGCATCATTTACGTATAATACCTAGATGTTAAATATGCAATAATCATTTAGAAAATGTTTGACCAAGATATGGGCATCAGGTATTGTGCTTAAAGAAGGGCTGATCAATCCACGGGGGACCGGCATGGCGTTGCCAATATTCCCGCAGATAACGCATGAACGACTGGTTCGTGACCCACTTTATTGTATTGATTTGTCAATATTATTCGTCGCCGGCAGGGTGGCAGCGGCAGACGTCGCTTTTGGAATGGAGCGCGATATCCTCAATCATGACGGTTTTCCGCCCGGTTCTAGTTACGTTTACCTATCTCTGGTGGAATTATTTCCGGAAAAAGATTGGGAATTCGATGTGGCGGCGTTGGACCAAGAAACTCCCGGAGGGGGGATCACTGCACTACGCCATATTGAAGGTCAGAGAATATACCTGAAATCTGGTGTGGCCATTGTTTATACGATCGTTTCCTCAGACTGGGGACCGATTTTTGTCCTCCATACCGTCAACCTCTATGAGGGCGATCCGATAGATTTCTTGTCCAAAATGTTGCTCGCATACCCATAATAGAAGGAGCCGAGCCTTATTTGACTGGTGCGCCGGTTGTGGGCTGCATTGATAGAGTTTTACGTCACGACCAGTTCCGTTTGCTGCAAGAGTAATTCCTGAAATTCACTCAGCTGCGCTCCTCCTTCGTCATGCCAGCAGCTGAACCAGCGGGCCGTCGCCCTTCGAGCTCCCCCGATCAAGTCGGTGGTCGCACCTCAGGGTGACGGGACATGGGCATTGAATCGACAATCAGGCGTCAATCCCTTGAGGTTCGCCGCGCAGAGCGCAGCTCGCTAGGTTGCGCCTGCGCCACGATCTTCCCCAGCCATTTGCACAGGTCGGCGATGATGCATTTTTCGCACAGCGGACGGCGCGCCAGGCAGGTGTAGCGGCCGTGCAGGATGAGCCAGTGGTGGGCGTGCAGCAGATATTTCTGCGGCACTACCTCCAGCAATTTCAGCTCGACGTCGAGCGGCGTCTTGCCGACGGCAAGCCCGGTGCGGTTGCCGACGCGGAAGATGTGGGTGTCGACCGCGATGGTCGGCTCGCCGAAGGCGACATTGAGGACGACGTTCGCCGTTTTGCGGCCGACGCCGGGCAGTGCTTCCAGCGCTTCGCGGTCGTGCGGCACTTGCCCGCCGTGCTGCTCGACCAGCATGCGCGACAGCGCGATCACGTTCTTCGCCTTGGTGCGGAACAGCCCGATGGTCTTGATCAGGTCGCGCACTTTGTCTTCGCCGAGCGCGAGCATCTTTTGCGGCGTGTCGGCGAGCGCGAACAAGGCCGGCGTCGCCTTGTTGACGCCGGCATCGGTCGCCTGCGCGGACAGCACCACGGCGACCAGCAGCGTGAACGGGTTGACGGACTGCAGCTCGGTGCGCGGGTCCGGATTGGCGGCGGCGAAGCGGCGGAACGCCTCCTCGATCTCGGCCGGCGTCCATTGCGGCAGCGCGCCGTGGCTCGCCTTGGCATCGGCCGCGCGCCGCGCCGGGCGCGGCTTGACGCGCGCCGCCTTGCCCTGCCGGGCGGCGGTCAGGCGCGCCCGGACGGACTTGGCGGGCTTTTTTGGCGCGGGCTTTTTCGGCGCCGGCTGTGCTGCGCGCCGGCTTGTTTCGCGCCGCCTTCTTCCCCGCCAGCGTCTTTCGCACCATGGTTCTGCGCCCCATCTTTCCGGTATAATGAGCGGCATGGAGCGCGACAATAACAACGGCGGCGCCGGCGACGACCCGAAAATCTTTTCGGCCGTGATCACGCCGCACCGCTCGCTCGGCCCGCGGGGCTTTTTGATCTTCATGCTCTGCCTCGGCGGCTTGAGCTTTGCCTCCGGCGTCGTGTTCGTGGCGATGGGGGCGTGGCCGGTGTGCGGCTTTTTCGGCCTCGACGTGCTGCTGGTCTATCTCGCCTTCAAAGCCAATTACCGCGCCGGGCGGGCCTATGAGGAAGTCACCGTCACCGCCTCCGAACTGACGGTGCGCCAGGTCAGCCATCGCGGCCGGGTGCGCCAGTTCACGCTCAATCCGCTGTGGGTGCGGCTCGACCGCATCGTGCACGAGGAATTCGGCATCGAGCGGCTGTTTCTGGTGTCGCGCGGGCGGCGGCTGCCGATTGCCGCGTTTCTCGGGCCGCACGAGAAGGAAAGCTTCGCGCTCGCCCTGTCGAACGCGCTGGGCGAAGCCAAGCGCGGGCCGACGCGGACGCTGGTGTGACGCCCGGCAGAAATCGGGTGGTTACGGCAAGTCTCGGAGCCTAGATCGGGAGCATCATGATGGAGGCATCCATGTTGTCACCCGATCGCATTGCCGATTCGACCCGGCTCGCCGCAGCCGCCGCCGATTATGACGTGGTGCGCAAAGCCATCGGCCATATCCGCGGCCATTGGCGCGAGCAGCCCGAAATCGAGACCATCGCCGACGCCGCCGGCGTGACGCCGACCGAATTGCATCATCTGTTCCGCCGCTGGGCCGGCATCACGCCGAAGGCCTTCGTGCAGGCGCTGACGCTCGACGGCGCGCGGCGGCTGCTGCGCGATTCCGCAAGCGTGCTCGACGCCACCTACGAAGTCGGCCTGTCCGGCCCCGGCCGCCTGCACGATCTGTTCGTCACCCATGAGGCGATGTCGCCCGGCGAATGGAAAGCCGGCGGCGAGGGCCTGACCATCCGTTACGGGCTGCATCCGTCGCCGTTCGGCACCGCGGTGGTGATGGGAACCGACCGCGGGCTCGCCGGCCTGGCGCTCGCCGACGCCGGCAAGGAGCGCGCCGCGCTCGCCGACATGAAAGGCCGCTGGCCGAAAGCGAGCTATGTCGAGGACGCGAGCGCGACGGCGCCGCTGGCGCGACGCATTTTCAATTCGGCGCTGTGGCGCGCCGAACAGCCGCTCCGCGTCGTTTTGATCGGCACCGACTTCGAGGTGCGGGTGTGGGAGGCGCTCCTTCACATTCCGATGGGCAAGCTCACCACCTATTCCGACATCGCCGGCAAAATCGCGGCGCCGAAAGCGGCGCGCGCGGTCGGCGCCGCGGTCGGCAAGAACCCGATCTGCTTCGTGGTGCCGTGCCATCGCGTGGTCGGCAAATCCGGCGAGCTCACCGGCTATCACTGGGGCCTGACCCGCAAGCGCGCCATGCTCGGCTGGGAAGCCGGGCAAGTGGCGGCGGCGTAGGTCTTCACCCTCTCCCCGCGTCTTTTCATCGTCACCCGCGGGCTTGACCCGCGGGTCCATGCTGACTCGCCGGCGTGCGGCGCCGCCGCATGGATTGCCGGGTCAAGCCCGGCAATGACGAAGAAGAGCGGGCCCGCTCCGCATTGACCCTCGCGGCAATCCGCCATACCTCGGGTTCATCTGAAGCCGAGGACATTGGACAATGCAGCAGCGGCGGCCGGTGATGCTGGTCATTCTCGACGGCTGGGGCTGGCGCGAGGACCGCGCCGACAACGCCATCCGCCAGGCCAAGACGCCGGTCTTCGACCGGCTGTGGCAAACCATGCCGCACGGCTTTCTGCACACCTCCGGCAAGGACGTCGGCCTGCCCGACGGCCAGATGGGCAATTCCGAAGTCGGGCATCTCAATATCGGCGCCGGCCGCGTGGTGCTGCAGGATTTGCCGCGGATCGGTAACGCGATCGCAAGCGGCGAGATCGCGCGCGCGCCGGCGCTGACCGATCTGATCGAAAAGCTCAAAAGAAGCGGCGGCACCTGCCATTTGCTCGGCCTCGTCTCGCCCGGCGGCGTGCATTCGCATCAGGATCACGCCGCGGCGCTGGCGAAAATTCTCGCCGAGGCCGGCGTGCCGACGCTGGTTCATGCGCTGACCGACGGCCGCGATACGCCGCCGCAATCGGCGGCCGACGACATCAAGCGGCTGGTTGCGGCGCTGCCGCCGGCGGTGAAGATCGCGACCGTGTGCGGCCGCTATTATGCGATGGACCGCGACAAGCGCTGGGACCGCGTCGAGAAGGCCTACAACGTCATCGTCGAAGCCGACGGCCCGCGCTTTGCCGATGCCGGCGCGGCAATAGCCGACGCCTATGCCAACAAAAAGTTCGACGAGTTCATCGTACCGGCGGTGATCGGCGACTATCGCGGCATGAAGGACGGCGACGGCGTGTTGTGCTTCAACTTCCGCGCCGACCGGGTGCGCGAAATTCTCGGCGCCATGCTGGACAAGGAGTTCTCCGGCTTTCCGCGCAAGCGCATCGTCCAGTTCGCCGCCGCGGTCGGCATGGCGCAATATTCCGAGGCGCTCGACGCGCTGATGGAAACGATCTTCCCGCCGCAGACGCTGCACAACATCCTCGGCGAAGTGGCGGCGGAGGCCGGGCGCACGCAGCTGCGCATGGCGGAGACCGAGAAATATCCGCACGTGACGTATTTCCTCAACGGCGGCCGCGAGGAGCCTTACACCGGCGAGGAGCGCATCATGGTGCAGTCGCCGAAGGTGGCGACTTACGATCTGCAGCCGGAAATGTCGGCGCCGGAATTGACCGACAAGGCGGTCGCCGCAATCGACGTCGGGCAAATTCGATCTGATCGTTCTCAATTACGCCAATCCCGACATGGTCGGCCACACCGGCAGCCTGCCCGCCGCCATCAAGGCGGTGGAGACGGTGGATGCCGGGCTTGGCCGCATCGCCGAAGCCATCCAGAAATCAGGCGGCGCGCTGTCTAGTCACCGCCGATCACGGCAATTGCGAGATGATGCGCGATCCGCAGACCGGCGGTCCGCATACCTCGCACACCACCAATCCGGTGCCGCTCCTTCTGGTCGGCGCGCGCAACCGCGCGCTCAACGGCGAAGGCCGGCTCGCCGATATCGCGCCGACGCTGTTGGAATTGATGGAATTGCCGAAGCCCAAAGAAATGACCGGCACGTCGCTGTTGCGCGGCAATTAAGCGGCGTTTTTCGCCGCCCGGCGGGTCCTGCCCTCGCGCAAGCCGCCGCCAAATGTCCCGCCGAAAAGCGTCATTTTGTGATGCCAGTCACATTGCTTCTTGGCGGAATGCCTATCTTGGCCAATGCCGGATATGGAGATTTCGCCATGACCACCATCGCTCGGAAGTTGACCAGCCTGAATTTTTTGGCCCGGCAGCGCAGCTTGGACGAGGTTGACCTCACGACCCTGAGCGACCGGTGCCTCAAGGATATCGGCTTCAAGCTGGAGCGGCGCGACCTGACCTCCGTCAAGCCGTTCTGGATGGCCTAACACCGATCCACACGTAGCGACGCTGGGCCTGCCGCGGTCCCCAAACTCCCCCAAACGGCAGGTTCACAACGGGCCCCGGAACCCCCTCCGGGGCCCATTCATTTTCGGGAGCGCAAGGGCGGATTTGCCGGCGCGCCGGATTGAGCCCGAGGTGCCCATATACCGCCGCCGCTGCCCCCGTTTTGGGGAATAAACCGTCCGCGGCGCGGTCTTATCTACGAGCCGCAAGCGTCGCGCGGCGCAAAGCCGCGGCGGCGATAAAGGAGACAAAAACATGAGTAGAAATCGAAACACCACGATAGCCAAGATTTTGCTCTTGGCGTCGATGCTGGTCGCCAGCGCGCCGGCGATCGCGGCGGCCAACGCGCCGGGCGGCGCCTATATCCAGTGCGACCCGCGCAATCCGTCGTCGCCGGTGCGATGCAAGGCGGATGGCTGGTGAGGAGACAGCCGCACGCGCACTCTCTGTGCCCGCACTGTCTCTCGGCCGAAATATTCAGGCGACGGATTTTTTATCTGGTCCGGTCCAGGGCCGACCTTGTCATTTTTTGATGTGACGAACGCTCCGACCTGATTGGGGCGCGCTTTAAAAGGCGATTCCCCAAGCCGTGGAGCGTGCGGCCGCTCGCGCGCGCCGATTGAAGCGGCGGCCGGCGAACTGGACAAAATTCCTCCCCTCTGTAACAAGACGGGCGCTGGCTGGAGCATTGATCCCTCGGGTCGAGCCCGAGGGATCATCCTCAATAAAAGACGCAATCCGCAAAGGGAGGACGACGTGAATTTCGTGCAAGAAAAATTGGCGGTAACCGCCGCCGCAGGCGTTTTGTCTCTGGCCGCGGCGCTGACCTGCGGGTCGGCGCAGGCGCAGGACAAGACGTTCGTGATGAAGATCACGACGCCCACCATCCACGCGGTGCTCGACGAATACGGCAAAGCCTTCGGCGAGGCGGTCGAGAAGGACTCCGGCGGCCGCATCAAGGCGCAGCTCTATCCGGCGAGCCAGCTCGGCACCATCCCGCGCCAGATCGAAGGCACGCAATTCGGCGCCATCCAATGCGCCATCATCCCGCCCGAGTTCTTCGTCGGCGTCGACGAACGCTTCGAAGTGCTGGCCGCGCCCGGCCTCGTGACTTCCGCGGCCCAGGCCGAGAAGGTCGCGGCCGACCCGGCGGTGCGGAAGTTTTATCTCGGACTGGGCGCCAACAAGGGACTGCACGGGGTCGCCGTCGGCTATGCCGAGGAGTCCGAGGTGGTCTCGAAGGATCCGATCCGCCATCTGGCCGATTTCAAGGGCAAGAAGATCCGCATCTTTGCCTCCGAGTTCCAAACGAAGTCCTTCGGTAAATTGGGCGCCACCCCGGTGGCGATGTCGCCCGGCGACGTCGTCGCCGCTCTCCAGCAAGGCGCGCTCGACGCTTCGGTGGCCGGCATTCAGCTGTTGAGCGGGCTGCATTTCTTCGACGCGGCGAAATACATCACTTTGACCAATCACGCCGCCATCTTCTACGTCGTCGAGATCAGCAAGAAATGGTACGACTCGCTGCCGCCCGACTTGCAGCAGATCGTCGACCGCGACGCCTCCAGCACCGCGCTGAATTTCAATACCCGCGCGCAGGAGATCGAGGACGCCGCGATCAAGGCCTGGACCGCCGGCAAAGGCGAGTTCATCAACCTGCCGGCCGACGAACAGGCCGACATGATCAAGACGATGTCGAGCGTCGGCGCCGATATCACCAAGGAAAAGCCGGCCGTTGCCGAAGCCTTCAAGATCGTGAGCGACGCGGCGGCAGCGGGACAAGTAACTGTCATCGTCCGGCATGCGGACGATCCAGTCAGCGCGGTGTCGGAATTGTTTCAAAGACGTCCGCGATTACTGGATGCCCGCGTGCGCGGGCATGACAAGGATCAGATGTCCTTGAGCCCCAGCACGTCGGCCATGGAATAAAGGCCCGGCTTCTGATCGCGCGCCCATAACGCGGCATGCAGCGCGCCGCGCGCGAAGATCATGCGGTCCTCGGCGCGGTGCGTGAGCTCGATCCGTTCGGCCGGGCCGGCGAAGATCACCGAATGATCGCCGACCACGGTGCCGCCGCGCAGCGAGGCGAAACCGATATCGCCGGCGCGGCGGGCGCCGGTGATGCCGTCGCGGCCGCGCACCGAGTGTTGCGCCAGATCGACGCCGCGGCCGTCGGCGGCGGCGCGGCCGAGCATCAGCGCGGTGCCCGACGGCGCGTCGATCTTTTTGTTGTGATGCATTTCCAGGATTTCGATGTCGTAGTCCGCGTTCAGCGTCTTCGCCACGCGCTTGGTCAGCGCCGTGAGAAGGTTGACGCCCAGGCTGAAATTGCCGGCCTTGACGATGGTGGCGCGGGTCGCGGCTTTGGCGATGATCGCTTCTTCTTCGGCGGAATGGCCGGTGGTGCCGATGATATGCACCTTGCCGGCGGCGGCGGTCAGTTCGGCAAAAGCCAGCGTCGCCGCCGGGATAACGAACTCGATCAGCCCGTCGGCGTTCGTCAGCAGCGCCGCGACGTCGCTTGTGACCTTGACGCCGTTCGGGCCGAGGCCGGCGAGTTCGCCCGAGTCGCGGCCGATCACGGCGGAATCCGCAGCGTCCGCCGCACCGGCGAGCGTGAGCCCCTTGGTCATGGCGACGGCATGGATCAGCGTGCGCCCCATGCGCCCGCCGGCGCCGGCGATCACCACCCGCATGTCAGATTGGGCCGCGGCCATCGTCACATCTCCGGTCGAAGCGGGTATAGCGCGGCAGGCAAGGAATTAAAACTTCGGCCCGCCGTAGCCCTCGACGATGACCAGATCGGCCACGGCGCTGGCGTCGCGCAGCCGCTTTGCGGCCTGATAGTCGGACGAACGGTAGCAGGCGAGCGCTGCGTCATAGCTCGGAAATTCGAGCACGACGGTGCGCGCCCGCACCTTGCCCTCCGGCACCTCGCGCCCGCCGCCGCGCACCAGAAAACGGCCGCCAAACTTTCCGAACGCCGCCATGTCGGCGGTCATGTAGCCTTTGTAGGCTTGCGGATCGGCGACATCGACATGGCCGATCCAATAGCCTTTAGCCGCTGCGGCCGCCGGCGGCACCTCGGGCGGCGGCGGCTGCACGCCATCGTAACCTTCGGCGATAACGAAGTCGCATTGCGAATGCGGCAGGCGCAGCGGCCGGGCGCGCTGGTATTCCTCTGAAGCGTAGCAGGCGAGCGCGGCGGCATAATCCGGAAATTCGCGGATCACGGCGCGCGAACGAACGCGGCCCTCGACGATTTCGAGCTTGCCGCCGCGCACCAGCGCGACGCCGTGATATTTCTCATGCGCCGGCGGCGTCGCCGCCATGTAGGCTTTGTAGCCTTCCATGTCGCTGACATCGATCTGCGGCAGCCAATAGCCTTTCGGCATCGCACGCTCCCCGATGACGCTTACAGCGGCGGGCCGTCGTAGCCCTCGATGACGATGAGATCGATGTCGGCGTTGCCAAGCCGGCGCTTGATGTTCTCTTGATATTCCGGCGAGCGGTACGCGGCGAGCGCGGTGGCGTAGTCGGGAAACTCGACGACGATGTTGCGCGAGCGCGAATTGCCTTCCATCGCTTCGAATTTTCCGGCGCGGACCACGAAACGGGCGCCGAATTTCTTGAAGATCGCAGGGTTGGCCGTGGCGTAAGCTTTATAGCCGTCCTCGTTGGTGACATCGACGCGCGCGATCCAGTAACCCTTGGCCATGTCATCCCTCCTTGGCTGATTGTCCGGCAATTTCCGCGACGATGGCTTCCGCCGCGGCCTTGGGATCGGGCGCGGCGATCACCGGGCGGCCGACCACGAGATAATCGGCGCCGGCGGCGATCGCCGCGGCCGGCGTGGCGATGCGCTTCTGATCGCCGATGTCGGCGCCGGCCGGGCGAATGCCCGGGATCACGAGACAAAGCTTGTCGCCGACGATGCCGCGTACCGTCGCCGCTTCTTCCGGCGAGCAAACGATGCCGTCGACACCGAGATCGCGCGCCTGCGCGGCGCGCCGGGCAACCAGCGCCGCCACGGCGGTTTCGTAGCCGGCCAGCTTCAGGTCGGCGTCGTCCATCGACGTGAGTACCGTTACGGCAAGGATGCGCAAACGCCCTTCCCGCGCCTCGACCGCCGCCTGCATCGTCTGCGGATAAGCGTGCACGGTGAGAAAGGCAGCGCCGAGCCGCGCCACGCTTTTGACGCCCTGCGCCACGGTGTTGCCGATGTCGTGCAGCTTGAGATCGACGAACACTTCTTTGCCGGCGTCGATCAGCGAGCGCGCCAGGACGAGCCCGCCGGCGAAGGCAAGCTGATAGCCGATCTTGTAGAACGTGACGCTGTCGCCGAGCCGCGCCACCAGCGCCTGCGCCGCATCGATCGAGGGCACATCAAGAGCAACGATCAGACGGTCGCGCGGCGTGAGCTGCATTGCTCCCCCAATCTATCCTAATCCGTCCAATACCAGCTACTGCATGACCGCCGCCAGCTCCGTCAGCCGGCGCGCCATCGCCTTGAGCGCCGCGGCGGCGGTTTCGTCCTTGAGGTTGTCCATCTCGTCGAACGCCTGCTCGGCCCGCGGCACCGATACTTGCTCCGGGATGACCAAGGCACCGCAGCCGAGCTCCAGGATTTGCCGCAGCGCCATCATCGAGCGCACGCCGCCGCTTGCGCTCGCGGTCGCCGAGCCGAGCGCAAAGACGCGGTTCTTGAACGCGGCATAGGTCGGCTCGCCGCCCTGGCGCACGCGCGACACCCAATCGATGGCGTTCTTCAGAAGCGGCGTCACCGAGGCTGAGTATTCGGGGCTCGTTATGAACACGCCGCGATGCGCCATGATCATCTGCTTCAGCCGCGCCGCCGCCGGCGGCATAGCCGACGAAGCGAGATCGGCGTCGAACAGCGGCAGCGGATAATCCTCGAGCGAGATGCGGGTGACGTCGGCTTCGGCCAGCGTCAGCTCTTTGGCCGCGAGCGCGGCAAGCCGCACATTATGCGAACCGGTGCGCAGCGAGCCGGGAATAATGAGGATTTTGGCAGTGGGCATGATCTCGATTGTCATGCCCGCGCAGGCGGGCATCCAGTATTGGCAAAGCTACAGAACGATACCTGCCCTTGGAAGATTACTGGATCATCCGCCTTCGCGGATGATGACAGCTCAGGCTTTCCGATACACCCACACCCGCGCCGGCGGGATGTTCAGCCAGATGCGTTCGGACGCTTCCGCGGTGAGCCAGGCGAGGCGCTTGGGCACCGGGGAGGCGACCGAATAGGTGAATTGCACGAACGGCGCGCCCGGCAGCATCAGATCGAAGGCGTCGCGCAACAGCCGCATGCGCATCGTCAAAGGCTTGGTGATCAGCGGCAGGCCGGACACCACCGCGGCGGCCGGCTGGATCAGCAGCGTCTCGAGAAGCCGCCGCAGGCTGTAGGCGTCGCCCTGCACCAGCGTCGCTTCGGGATATCGGTTGCGCAGAATGCGGCAGAACGTCGGATCGAATTCGACCAGCACGAGCCGCGCCGGATCGACCCCGGCCTGGACCAAAGCTTCGGTGATCGGCCCGGTGCCCGGGCCGAGTTCGACCACCGGCCCGGTCGAATGGGGATCGACATAGCGCGCCATGGTGCGCGCCAAAACCTTGCCGGACGGCGTCACCGCACCGATGCTCAGCGGCCGCCCGATCCAGGAGCGAATGAAGCGCACTTCGTCATCGAGGCGGATGCCCCTCGCCCGCTCGAACTGTTTGATCTGGTGCTCGATCTTTTTGCCGATGCCATTGCGCTTTTGCTCGAACAGCCGAATTTGGCGCTCGATCTTGCGTTCGATGAGGTTTTTACGGACCTCGAGAAGGCGAAGCTGCCGCCCGATGTTTTTTTCAAATTTTTGCAGGGCCGGAAGAGGCATCGGATTTCACACAAAAACCTTGCACAAGTCTGCACGCGACGAAATCGTGTCGGTTTTAAATCATCCCGAAGGCAATGACCATATGCGGGGAGATGAGGCTAGTCGGCCTCGGCGCGGCCGCCGAGCCCGTCAAGAAATTCCTTGACCTTGCCCAGGAAACCCGACGATTCCGGCTGGGTTTCGGTCGACGACAGGCGGTCGAATTCGGCCAGCAGATCGCGCTGTTTCTTGGTGAGCTTCTGCGGTGTCTCGACCACCACTTGCACGTACATGTCGCCGGACTGCCGCGCCCGGAGCACCGGCATACCTTTGCCCTGCAGGCGAAAGCGGCGGCCGGAATGGGTGCCTTCCGGAATCTTCACTTTGGTCTTGCCGCCGTCGATGGTCGGCACTTCGCACTCGCCGCCGAGCGCCGCGGCGACCATCGAGACCGGCACGCGGCAATGCAGATCGGCGCCGTCGCGCTGAAAGAACGGATGCGCGCCGATGGACAGAAAAATATAGAGATCGCCCGGCGGGCCGCCGCGCACCCCGGCCTCGCCTTCGCCGGCCAGACGGATGCGGGTGCCGTCCTCCACGCCGGCCGGAATATTGACCGCCAAATTGCGCTCGCGGGTGACGCGGCCGGAGCCGGCGCATGACGGGCACGGGCTGTCGATCGATTGACCGCGGCCCTGGCAATTCGGGCAGGTCCGCTCCAGCGTGAAGAAGCCTTGGGCATGGCGCACCCGGCCGTGGCCGCCGCACATCGGACAGGTCTTCGGCTTGGTGCCGGTCTTGGCGCCGGAGCCGGAGCAGGCCTCGCAGGTCACCGAGGTCGGGATGCGGATTTGGGCGTTCTTGCCGGCGTAGGCCTCGGTGAGGCTGATTTCCATGTTGTAGCGGAGATCGGCGCCGCGTTCGCGGCCGGTGCCGCCGCGGCCGCGCCCGCTCTGCATGCCGAAAATGCCTTCAAACAGGTCGGAGAACGCCGTGCCGAAATCGGCGCCAAAGCCGGCCGCCGCGCCGCCCATGCCCTGCTCGAACGCGGCGTGGCCGTAACGGTCATAGGCCGCACGCTTGTCGGGATCCTTGAGGACCTCGTAGGCTTCGTTGATTTCCTTGAAACGATGCTCGGCCTCCTGGTCGCCCGGATTGCGGTCCGGATGGCAGACCATGGCCTGCTTGCGAAAGGCGGCCTTGATGTCGCCGTCGCTCGCCGTGCGTTCAACCGAGAGGGCTTCGTAGTAGCAGCGCTTGGCCATTGCCAAATCTCTAACCGAGAGAAATGTGGGAATGGTTTCTACGCATGCCAAGCATCACAGCTCACCTCCGGGCCGCGCTTGCGCGCTCCGGCGCGAGCTTGGCGGGGGTCGACCGCAAAGCGGCCGGGAGGGGATTAAATTGCGTTTCCCCGGGAAGCGAGGCCCCCTCCCCAACCCTCCCCCTCAACGGGGGAGGGGCTATGGCGAGGGGTCTGCTCATCGAAATCCGCCGTCCAATCAAGCGGACTTTTTGTTCTTCTTGTCGTCGTCGACTTCGGTGAACTCCGCGTCGACAACGTCTTCCTTCTTGTCCTCGGCACCGCCACCGGGCGCGCCGCCGCCGGGCTGCTGCTCGGCGGATTGCTTGTACATCGCCTCGCCGAGCTTCATCGAGGCCTGCGCCAGCGCGTTGGTCTTCGCGGTCAGCGCTTCGGCGTCGTCGCCCTTCAAGGCTTCCTTGAGGTCGGCAATCGCGTTCTCGATGGCACGGCGCTCGCCTTCGCCGACCTTCCCGCCATGCTCGGCCAGGGTCTTCTCGGTCGAATGCACGAGAGCTTCGGCGTGGTTCTTGGCTTCGACCTGCGCCTTGCGCTTCTTGTCGTCTTCGGCGTGGGCCTCGGCGTCCTTGACCATCTTCTGGATGTCGGCCTCGGACAGACCGCCCGACGCCTGGATGCGGATCTGCTGCTCCTTGCCGGTGCCTTTGTCCTTGGCCGACACATTGACGATGCCGTTGGCGTCGATGTCGAAGGTGACCTCGATCTGCGGCACGCCGCGCGGCGCCGGCGGCAAGCCGACGAGATCGAACTGACCGAGCATCTTGTTGTCGGTCGCCATTTCGCGCTCGCCCTGGAACACGCGGATCGTCACCGCGGTCTGGCCGTCTTCGGCGGTGGAGAACACCTGGCTCTTCTTGGTCGGGATCGTGGTGTTGCGATCGATCAGCCGGGTGAACACGCCGCCCAGCGTCTCGATGCCGAGCGACAGCGGCGTCACGTCGAGCAACAGCACGTCCTTGACGTCGCCTTGCAGCACGCCGGCCTGGATGGCGGCGCCGATGGCCACGACCTCGTCCGGGTTGACGCCCTTGTGCGGCTCCTTGCCGAACAATTGCTTCACCACTTCCTGGACCTTGGGCATGCGGGTCATGCCGCCGACCAGCACCACTTCGTTGATCTCGGCCGCGGTGAGGCCGGCATCCTTGAGCGCCTGCCGGCACGGTTCGATGGTCTTCTGGATGAGATCGTCGACCAGCGCCTCGAATTTGGCGCGCGTGAGCTTCATCGTCAGATGCTTCGGCCCGGAGGCGTCGGCCGTGATGAACGGCAGATTGATTTCGGTCTGCGTGGTCGAAGACAGCTCGATCTTCGCCTTCTCCGCGGCTTCCTTGAGCCGCTGCAGCGCGAGCTTGTCGCGGCGCAGATCGATGCCCTGCTCTTTCTGGAACTCGTCGGCCAGATAATTGACGAGCCGCATGTCGAAATCTTCGCCGCCGAGGAAGGTGTCGCCGTTGGTCGACTTCACCTCGAACACGCCGTCGCCGATTTCGAGCACGGAAATGTCGAACGTGCCGCCGCCGAGATCGTACACCGCGATGGTGCCGGTCTTGCTCTTGTCGAGACCGTAGGCGAGCGCCGCCGCGGTCGGCTCGTTGATGATGCGCAACACTTCGAGGCCGGCGATCTTGCCGGCATCCTTGGTGGCCTGGCGCTGCGCGTCGTTAAAATAGGCCGGGACGGTGATGACGGCCTGCTCGACCTTGGTGCCGAGATAGGCCTCCGCCGTCTCCTTCATTTTCTGCAAGATGAACGCCGAAATCTGCGACGGCGAATAGCTCTTGCCTTCACTCTCGACCCAGGCGTCGCCGTTCGAGGCGCGCGTGATCTTGTACGGGACGAGCTTCTTGTCTTTCTCCACCATCGGGTCGTCGTAGCGGCGGCCGATCAGGCGTTTGACTGCGAAAATCGTGCGCTCCGGATTGGTCACCGCCTGGCGTTTTGCCGGCTGGCCGACCAGCCGCTCGCCCTCGTCGGTGAAAGCGACGATGGACGGCGTGGTGCGCATTCCTTCAGCGTTCTCGATGACCTTCGGCGTCTTGCCTTCCATAACGGCGACGCAGGAATTGGTGGTCCCGAGATCGATACCGATGACCTTGGCCATGGTTGTAACATCCTCTCTTTTGCGGCAGGTCGGCTGGCCCCAAAGGCGCCGAGTATCCGACCCCCTTATCACTCCTCGTCCTGGCCGGGTTTGATGGCCCGGTTCGACGCCTCGATTTTAGTTGGCTGGTTTGAGACGCCTGCCCCAAAACCGCTCGCCAAAACCGCTGCCAAAACCGCTGCCAAAACCCAGTGCCGCGGACGATTTCCCTTGGCTCATATAGGAGGGCCGCAAGGGCCTGCAAGGCAGTCATGCCGGCGTCTTGCCGATTTGACCTTGCCGATTTGCGGTCGTTAACGCCGGCCGCCCCGAGCGCGGCAATGCCGCCACGCCAAAGCGCCGCTTTGGCTTCGCATCCGGCATCGCGGTCAGGGTCTCTTAACGGTGCCGCGGCCCTTCCGAGGCGGCCGGATTAACGCCCCCGTTCGCGCTGTCTTAGCGCCAAAGGGCTTAACCCGGTGGCCCGGCCGGACGATAGCCCCGAAGGAGCCGCCGCTCACTCATAGCCACGCTTGCCTTCGACCGCAGCGACATAACGCGCGACCGATTTCTCCAGTACGGCTTTGCCGTCCGCGGCGATGACGCGATCGAAATAGTGGCCGTAGATGGCCTCGAAGGCGAACGGCTGGAGCGCCGCGCCGATGCGTTCGACGGTGCGCGCCGACAACGGAATGAGGTTCGGATAGCTGCGCATGAAGGACAGCCACTTGCGGTCGGTGGTCACGGTCAGGATGTCGCCCGAGCAAACGACGCCGCGGCCGCCTGCCCCGCCGGCCCAATGCAGCACCGTGCCGCCTTCGAAATGGCCGCCGCAGCGAACGAGCGTCACGCCGTCCCACAGCGCATGGGTTTCGCCATCCCACAGCGCGACGGCAGGATCGTTGCGCATGATCCATTGCTTGTCGGCGGCATGCAGGTGAATGCGCGCCGAAAATGCGCGCGCCCATTCGACCATGGTCGTATAAAAATGCGGATGCGAGATGGCGATGGCATCGACGCCGCCGAGACCCTCGATCAGCGTCACCGTGGCGTCGTCGAGCGTGGCGATGCAATCCCACAGAATGTTGCCGCCCGGCGTGAGCAGGAGCAGCGCGCGCTGGCCGATTGCGAAGGCCGGGGTCGTGCCGATGCCGATGACGCCCTTTTCGTACTCGCGGAAAGTGTTGCTGTGGCTTCTCCGTAAGCCATCGAGCGTGGTCCAGGTCTGCCCGCGCGGCGGCACGTATTGCCGCTCTTCCTCGCAGATGACGCACTGCGCGGGCGCCCGTTCGCTTTGCGCATATTGCGTGCCGCAGGCGGTGCAGATGAAGTGAGGCATCGCGCCCGGTCCTCGATGGCGACAGAGCGAGCCGGCCGGCCCGCGCGCCGACAAGATCACGCCCCGGCGAAGAATCCTAGACGGAGGCCGCCGGCTGCGCCACAAGGGCGAGGTTCAGGGCGGTTTACAGCGCCGAACCGTGACGGCGAACCGGTAAGATTCTAATGACGGCAGCCTTTGATCGAACCTTCGCGCCGGAATTCGGCCCCGACTTTGGCCGCAGCGAAGCGATGCCGGCGGGTTTGCGCGTCTATCCAGGCTATCTCGACCGCACACGCCAGGACGATTTGGTTGCGGCGCTGCGTGAGGTCGTAGCGGCGGCGCCGCTTTACACCTCGCGCATGCCGAAATCCGGCCGGCCGATGTCGGTGCGCATGACCAATTGCGGTGCCTTGGGCTGGATGTCCGACGAGGGCGGCTATCGCTATGAGCCGGCCCACCCCGAAACCGGCCGGCCGTGGCCGCCGATCCCGGCCGCGCTGATCGCCATCTGGAACGATATTGCGCAATATCCGCATCGTCCGGAGGCGTGTCTGGTCAATGTCTATGGGCCGGAGGCGAAGATGGGCCTGCATCAGGATCGCGACGAGGCGGACTTTGACGCGCCGGTGGTCTCGCTGTCGCTCGGCGACACCTGTCTGTTCCGCATCGGCGGGCTAAAGCGCGGCGATCCGACGCGATCGTTGCGCCTTAATTCCGGCGATGCGGTGGTTTTGGGTGGCGGCGCCCGGCTGTGCTTTCACGGCGTCGACCGCATCTATCCGGGAACGTCGACCTTGCTCGCCGGCGGCGGACGGATCAATTTGACCATGCGGCGGGTGACGCGGCCATCGCAGCCCGCGCAAGCTCTTCAAGATCGGCAATGATGCGCTCAAGCAGACCATTGATGACCCGCGCCTGCGCATGCGTTGCGGCGGGACTGCTCGCTTTCGTGATTTGGACCCTTCCGGCGCACGCCGCCGATCCGGTTTTCCCGATCGGCTCCCGCATCGGGCTAGTGCCGCCGCCCGGCATGTCGCTGAGCACCAGGTTCGAGGGCTTTGAAGATACCGCCGACAACGCCGCCATTCTGCTGGCGACGTTTCCCGGCGACGCCTTTGCCGCCCTCGACAAGTCCATGGTTCCGAGCGCGCTGGCGAACCAGGGCATCGACAAGCGCGAGCCGTTCCAGGCCACGGTCGGCCACGGCTTTCTTCTCACCGGCCAACGGCAGGCCGGGCCGCTGATCTTCCGCCAATGGATGCTGATCGCACCGGCCGGCAATGCGACGGCGCTGGTCACGGTGCGGGTCCCGGCGCAGGACAGCAAATACACCGATCAGATGGTGCGCGCGGCGCTGGCGACGGTGGCGGTGCGCGCCAGCATACCGGACGCCGAGCGGCTGAGCCTGCTGCCGTTCACGGTCGGCAACCTGGCGGGATTCAAGATCGAAGACGTGCTGCCGGGCCGCGCTCTGATGCTGGTGCACCTGGCCCCGCCGCCGCAATCGGATAAGGTTTCAGCCGATAAGACTTCAGCCGACAAGACCGCGTCCGACAAGAATTCGGCCGCCGCGAGTGCGGCGGACGATACCGACATCGAAGGCGAGCCCATCGATGCGCGGTTTTTGATTGCGGCGCTGCCCGGCGGGCCGGCCGACGCCACGGACGATGACAATTTCGCTCGAACGACCTTCAATCAGATCGGCGGAATCAGCGACGTTCGGGTCCAGGACGCCGAGCCGCTGCGGCTGAGCGGCCAATCAGGCTACGAGACACTCGCCAAAGCCAAGGATGCGGCGGGCAAGACCGACTTGATGGTCGTGCAATGGCTCCGCTTCGGCACCGGCGGTTACATGCAAATGATCGGCACTGCGCGGGCCGACATATGGACCGACGTGTTCATGCGCATGCGCACGGTGCGCGACAGCATCGGCAGCAAGTAGAAGACTCGGCTTAATTCGCGGACGATTTAGCATTGTCGTTGGTCGCCGAAGCCGGCGCGGCCCGCGGGCCGCCCTTCGACACGCCGACCAAAGCCGGGCGCAGCACCCGCTCGCCGATCATATAGCCGGGCTGCACCACTTGAACGACGCTGCCGGCCGGCACCGTCACGTCGGGCACTTCGAACATCGCCTGATGCAGATTGGGGTCGAACTTCTCGCCCTGCGGGGTGAATTGGCGGACGCCGTTTTTCTCCAGCGCCTTGAGCAATTCGCGCTCGGTCAATTCGACGCCGTCGATCAGCGCTTTGACGCCGCTCTCGGCGCTGGCGCGCAACTCCGGCGCCACCGCGTCCAAGGCGCGGCGCATATTGTCGGCGACGCCGAGCACGTCGCGGGCGAAGCTCGAAACGCCGTAGAGCCGCGAATCGGCGACCTCGCGGTCGGTGCGTTTGCGCAGATTTTCCATCTCGGCCAGCGTGCGCAGCAGCCGGTCTCGCATCTCGGCATGCTCGCGCTCCAGCGCCGTGGAGGGCGCCGGATCGGCGGCCGCGGATTTTTGCGGCATGGCCGCATCGTCCTCAGCGCGAGCGGTCCCTTCGGTCATGACGGTCCATCCTCTTCGACGCCCCGCATATCAGGGCTCAATCGGCAAAAATCAAGTCAACCGGCTGCCCGGCCCCGCAAAGGGCCATAGCCCGGCCCCGGTGCAGGACGGGTTAACCGGGTCAGCCGCCCAGGAGCTTGCTGACCACTTTGGCGGTGTAATCCACCATCGGGACGATGCGGGCGTAATTGAGCCGGGTCGGGCCGATGACGCCAAGCACGCCGACGATATGACCCGAGGCATCGTGATACGGCGCCACGATGGTCGAGGAGCCGGACAGCGAAAACAGCTTGTTTTCCGACCCGATGAAGACGCGCACCCCCTCGGCCCGCTCGGCTCTACCGAGCAGATCGATGACCTCGCGGCGCGTCTCCAGATCGTCGAACAACAGCCGGACGCGTTCCAGATCGGTGACGGCTTTGAGATCGTCGAGCAAATGCGCCTGGCCGCGCACGATGAGCTTGCGCTCGTCATGCTCGCCGCCCGACCAGCTCGCCAGCCCGTCGGCGACAACGCGCGTGGTCAACTGGTCGAGTTCCGCCTCGCTTTCCTTGAGCGTCCGTTCGATCTCGGCTTTGACTTCATCGAGGGTGTGGCCGCGGATGCGGGCATTGAGAAAGTTGCCGGCTTCGGTCAGCGCCGAGGTCGGCAGGCCAATCGGCGTATGCAGCACGCGGTTTTCGACCTGGCCGTCCTCGCCGACCAGGATCACCAGCGCGCGCTCCGGCTCGAGCCGCACGAATTCGATATGCTTGAGCCGCGGATTGGCTTTGGCGGTGAGCACGACGCCGGCGGCGCGGCTCAAGCCGGATAACAGGCCCGACGCTTCGGTCAGCACCGCCTCGACCGATTTTCCGTGGCCGGCCGCGGCGACCTGCGCTTCGATCGCCTTGCGATCCTGCTGGGTGAGGTCGCCGATCTGCATCAGGGCGTCGACAAAGAACCGCAGCCCCATCTCGGTCGGCAGCCGGCCGGCCGACGTGTGCGGGGCATAGACGAGACCGAGCTGCTCGAGATCGGACATGACGTTGCGCACCGAGGCCGGCGACAAGGTCATCGGCAGGATGCGCGACAGATTGCGCGAGCCGACCGGCTCGCCGGTCGCGAGATAGCTCTCGACGACAAGACGAAAAATCTCGCGCGAACGCTCGTTGAGCTGGGCGAGGCCCTGCTGGTTCACACCAAGCGGAAAGTCATGGCTGGCCAAACCGCGCTCCCAACCGATGCCGCACTCTCGCCTGCGAATGTATCATTCCGCCGCCGCCATCGCACGCGACGCCGGCGCGGCGCGCAACAGCGCCATGAGCGCGCGCACCGAGCCGAAGTCCTCGAGCCGATCGACGGCCGCGATGACGTCGTCGATATGGGCGTCGGCGATAACGCCGTCGGCATAAGTGCGGAATTTCTGTTCGACCTGGCCGCGCGACAGCGGATTTTCCGGCGAGCCGAGCGGATGCTCGCAGCGCGCCGAAAAACGCGCGCCGTCGTCCATGGTCACGTCGACCTGGGCTTGCGAGCCGGTGATGCCGGCATCGGCACGGACCTCGACTTTCTCGGCGGCGAAGCGGCGCAGCTTCGGATCGTCGTAACGGCCGGGCGCGAACTGCGCCAAGGTCAGCGCCCGATCGTGCAGGATCGCCGCGGCGCCATAATGCGCCGACAACAGCGCCTCGAATTTTGCCTGATAGCGGCCGAAGCCGCCGTGGAAGTCGAAGGTCGGCGGGCTCAGCGCAATCTCGACCTTGCGCACGCGCGCGGGATCGATGGCGTGTTTTTCCACGATGTCGAACAGCGCCGTGTTCAGCCCCTGGAGCAGCGACGCCGAGGGCCATAGCCGCAGCGCGATCTGTTCGAGCTCGAAGCGCTGGCCGAGTTCGGCGGTCGCGAGCTCCGGCTTTCCGCCATTGGCATAGGCACTGTAGAGGCCGCCGTCTTTGGCGGTGAGAAATTGGCGGGTGGCGACAAAATTCTGCTGCGCCAGCAAGGCCGCCATCAAGCCCGACAGCGCGCCGCGGCACTGATGGAATTTCACTGTCGGCGTGCCCCAGGCGGCAAAGGTGCCGGCCGCCTGGCTGCCGGCGAGACCGAAGGCGCGCGCCATGGTGTCGGCGTCGAACTTGAGCAGCGAGCCGACGGCGGCGGCCGCGCCGAACGGGCCGAGCACGCCCGGCCCGTGGAAGCCGCGGGCGCGGAAGGCGGGATAGTCGAGGCCGAGCCCGATCCGCGTCGCCACTTCGGAGCCCGCGGCGAGCGCCACCAAGAGGTCGCGGCCGGACAGCCCGTCGCGTTCGGCGATGGCGAGCGCCGGCGGCACCACCTCCGGCGTGATGTGGGTCATGGTGGCGCGATGCGCGTCGCACATGGTCACCGCGGTGACGAGATAGCCGTTCAACAGCGTCGCGCCGGCAAGCGACAAATGGCCGCCGCCGATCACGCTCGATTCGGAGCTCTCCGCCAAGGCGCAGGCGAGCCCGGCCATCTGGCCGGTTTCCTCGCCTTGATGGCCGGCGACGGCGCAGGCGAGCGCATCCAGCAAGAGCTTTTTGCAGTGCTCGCGCGCGCTGTCCGGCAATGCGTCATAGTCGAGCTGGGCGGCAAACTGCGCCAGGACCTGTGTTGCTTCTTGCGTGGCTTGTTGCGGCGTCTCTTGAATTGATTGCGCGGCCATGGCGAGCTCCCGGCGATCTCCCGCTGAAATTCCGTGCCATAAACGTAGCGGTTAGCCGCGGCCAAAGCCAATCGTCAGTTACGGCGCTATTGAGCGCCCTTGTAGGGCCCATAGCCGACCCACTAAAAGCCTGAAGCGCCGGCGCCATCGCTGCCGGCCACCGGGAGCCCCTGATGCGGCCAAGCCGCCGACAACCTGATGAGTTACGTCCTGTCTCGCTGGAGCGCGGCGTGGTCAAATTCGCCGAAGGCTCATGTTTCGTGAAATTCGGCGAGACCCATGTCTTGGTGACGGCGACGCTCGAGGACCGCCTGCCGCCATGGCTGAAAGGTCAGGCGCGCGGCTGGATCACCGCCGAATACGGCATGCTGCCGCGGGCGACGCTCGAGCGCACCCGCCGCGAAGCCTCGGCCGGCAAGCAGAACGGCCGCACCGTCGAGATTCAGCGGCTGATCGGGCGGAGCCTGCGCTCGGTGGTCGATCTCAAGGGGCTCGGCGAGCGCCAGATCACCATCGACTGCGACGTCATTCAGGCCGACGGCGGCACCCGCACCGCCTCGATTACCGGCGCCTGGATCGCGCTTCATGACTGCCTCGCCTGGATGAAGGCGCGCTCGATGATCGAGACCCAGGTGTTGCGCGATCACGTCGCGGCGATTTCCTGCGGCGTCTATTCCGGCACGGCCGTTCTCGACCTCGATTATGCCGAGGATTCGCAAGCCGACACCGACGCCAATTTCGTCCTCACCGGCACCGGCGATATCGTCGAGGTGCAGGCGACCGCGGAAAAAACCCCGTTCTCCGAGGCGCAGTTCTCGGCCTTGCTGGGTCTGGCGCGCAAAGGCATCACCAAGCTGGTCGATCTGCAGAAGATGGCGGTGATGTAGCCGGATGACGGAGGACAGACGACAGACGACGGAGAACCGCGGCGCAACGCCGCCTCGGTTCATCAGTCCTGCGCCGCCCGCTCGCTGTCGTCCGCTCGCCGGCCGTCTGGTCATCGCCACGCACAATCCGGGCAAGCTCGCCGAAATGCGCGATTTGCTTGCGCCCTACGGGATCGACGCCACATCCGCGGGCGAGCTCAAGCTCGAAGAGCCGGACGAAACCGGAATGACCTTTGGCGACAACGCCCAGATCAAGGCCCAGGCCGCGGCGAACGCCGCCGGCCTGCCGGCGTTTGCCGACGATTCCGGGCTGGTCGTCGATGCGCTCGACGGCGCGCCCGGGATTTATTCGGCGCGCTGGGCCGGACCGGCGAAAGATTTTGCGCGCGCCATGCAATCGATCGAAGACAAGCTGCAGGCGCGTGGCGCGACCAGTCCCGACCGGCGAAAGGCGCATTTCGTCTCGGCGCTCTGCCTCGCCTGGCCCGACGGCCACGTCGCGGCCTTCGAGGCCCGCGTCGACGGGACGCTGGTCTGGCCGCCGCGCGGCGACAAGGGCTTCGGTTATGATCCGATGTTCCTGCCCGACGGTCACGATCGGACCTTCGGCGAAATGGACAGCGCGGAGAAGCATGGCCTGCCGCCGCGGGGCAAAGGATTGTCCCACCGCGCCCGGGCCTTTCTCAAGCTGGCGGAGGCGTGTCTTGAGCGACGCTGAGCAAGCTTTCGGTGTCTATATCCACTGGCCGTTCTGCCTGTCGAAATGCCCCTATTGCGACTTCAACAGCCATGTGCGGCACGCCGCCATCGACGAACAGCGGTTTCTGCGCGCCTTTCACACCGAGATCGGCACGACCGCGGAACGCCTGCGTGGCCGCACCGTGTCGACGATTTTCTTCGGCGGCGGCACGCCGTCGCTGATGCAGCCGGCGACCATCGCCGGCGTGCTCAATTCCATCGCCCGGCAATGGCGGGTCGCCGCCGACGCGGAAATCACGCTGGAAGCCAACCCGACCAGCGTCGAAGCCGAGCGGTTTCGCGGCTATCGCGCGGCGGGCGTCAATCGGGTGTCGCTCGGCGTCCAGGCGCTTGACGACCGGGCGCTGGCCGAGCTCGGCCGCACCCATACGGCGCGCGAGGCGCTGGCCGCCGTCGACATTGCCCGCAGGGTGTTCGGCCGCTACTCGTTCGATTTGATCTATGCGCGGCCGAACCAGCGGCCGAAGGCCTGGGCCGAAGAGCTCAAGGCGGCGCTCCTGGAGGCCGGCGAGCATCTGTCGCTCTACCAGCTGACCATCGAGCCGGACACGCCGTTCTTCGCCTTGCGCGCCGCCGGGAAATTGCGGCCTCCGGACGACGACACCGCGCGCGCGCTCTACGACGTGACCCAGGACATTTGCGCCGCGCACGGGCTGCCGGCCTACGAGATCTCCAACCACGCCCGGCTCGGCGGCGAATGCCGGCACAATCTGGTCTATTGGCGCACCCAGGAATATGCCGGCATCGGCCCCGGCGCCCATGGCCGTCTCGACATCGATGGCGAGCGTCATGCCACCGCGACCGAAAAGCGGCCCGAGGCCTGGCTTGAGCTGGTCGAGAGCCAGGGCCACGGCGTGATCACCGACGACGTGCTGACCCGGGAGGAACGGTCCGACGAGTTCCTGCTGATGGGGTTGCGGCTCGCCGAGGGCATCGATCTGGCGCACTATGCCGAGGTCTCCGGGCGGACGCTCGACCCGGTGCGGATTGCGGCGCTGCGCGAGCACGGTCTCGTGGAAGCCACCCCCGAGGGACGCCTGCGCGTCACCCTCCCCGGCTTCCCCGTCCTCGACGCGGTCGTTGCCGATCTCGCGGCTTGAAGGCACAACGAGCCGGTTTTAGCCTGTATAATTCGTAAGCTTGCTTACTATCTCATGCCGAATTGGACGGAAATAGGCGGAAAACCGCTCGCAGTCGATCCGGCCGCCATCGCCCGGACCAGCGGCATCCAAGCTCTACTTTCAGCCTGATTAATTCATAAGCTAGCTTACTATCCGGCGGCCGAGCCGGCAAAGCTATGCGGTGCCGGAGAGACGACCTGCGGGCCCGCCGCGGCGACGCGCAGCACCGCGAGCCCGCGCTCATTGGTGCCGTCGGGCCGGAACCGAAACAGCCCGTCGATGCCGGAAAAGCCCGATGGATTGGTCAAGACTTGCGGCGAAAAGGCCTGCGCGCCTTGCGTCTTCACCAGCGCGGCAATCAAGGCGACGGCGTCGTAGGACAGCGTCGCGGTGCGCACCGGGTCCTGGTTGTAGCGCTGCCGGTAACGGGTGGCGAAGTTCCGATAGCCGGTGCCGTCGGGCGCCGCGTACCAGCCGCCGGCGAGCGCGGCGGTGGCGAAAATCCGCGGATCGTCCCACAGGCCGGTGCCGAGCAGTTGCAATCGCCGCAGATTGACGCCGTCGGCAATAAGGCCCGCGACCACGTCCGGAACCGAATCGCCGCCGTCGGGGATGAACAAGACATCGGCGCGGGTCGAACCGGTCGCGATATTGCGGATCGGGGCGGCCATGGCGGCTTTGTCGTGGGGGTAGCGTTCCAGCGCCACGATCTGGCTGCCGGACCGGCGGGCGATGGCCTGTTTGAAGGCGGCTTCGACCACGGTCCCGTAAGGGTTGTCGGGAATGAGCGCCGCATACGACCGTTTCCCGGTCGAGGTGGCATATTGCACGATGCGGTCGACGTCGGATTCCGGCAGGAAGCTCAACAGATAGACGCCGTTCGACGCGACATTGGCGTCGGTCGAAAAAGCGATAATCGGGACGTTGCGCGGGCGCGCCACCTGGGCGACGAAACCGACCGACTGCGAAAACAGCGGCCCGAGGATAATTTGTGCGCCTTCGTCGAGCGATTGCTGCGCAGCAATTCGCGCCGCTTCCGCGGTGCCGCCGTCGTCTTTGACCAGAAGCTGGATGTTGGGGCTTTGGAATTCGGCGACCGCCATTTCCGCGGCGTTGCGCATCGACTGGCCGGCCACGCCGGCATTGCCGGGAGCCGACAGCGGCAAAATAAGGCCGGCTTTGATTTGGCCGGCACCGATGGTCGCGCCCGGCGCGGCTTGCGTGCTTTGCGGCCCCGGCGCGCTCGACAGATATTGCTGCTGCGAATTGCTGGAGCAGCCGGTGAGCAGCGCGCCTGCGGTCGCCAGCAAGCCGGCAATCGAGCGGCGCCGCGTTGGCATAACCGCCGCTCCCAAAGACTGCCTAGACGCGGACACGGCGATTCTCCCCACGACGCCCCGGACGTCGATGCTACGCCATTCAGACATAATGGCGGCGAATGGTTAACTAAATGAAAAGGATGGGGAATTTCCCGCGGCATGACGCCACAAGGCGGGACCGCTAGAGTAATCGGCATGAGCGATGCCGGACAAAGTTCCCCGCTGCCGGAAGACGACCTCCGTCCGCGGAACTTTGTGCTTGAGGGGCAGACGGTCGCGGTCGCCCGGCTTGCCCCTGGCCTGCATATCGTCGCCACCCCGATCGGCAATCTCGGCGACATTACGCTGCGCGCGCTCGAAACCCTGGCCGGCGCCGACCTGATCGCCTGCGAGGACACCCGCGTCACCCGCAAGCTGTTGGATCGCTATGGGATCGCGACGCCGCTGACGCCCTATCACGAGCACAACGCGGCCAAGGCGCGGCCGGCTTTGCTGCGGCGGCTCGGCGACGGCGCCGCGATCGCGCTCGTCTCCGACGCCGGCACGCCGCTGGTTTCCGATCCGGGATACAAGCTCGTTCGCGCCGTGCAGGAGGCCGGTCACACGGTTTCGGCGCTGCCCGGCGCCTCGGCCGTGCTCACGGCCTTGGCCGTCGCCGGCCTGCCGACCGACCAGTTCCTGTTCGCCGGCTTTTTGCCGCCGAAGGCGGCGGCGCGGCGCGCCCGCATCGCCGAGCTTGGCCGCGTGCCGGCGACGCTGGTCATCTTCGAATCCGGCCCGCGGCTCGGTGCCAGCCTGGCCGACCTCGCCGCGGGGCTCGGTCCGCACCGCGAAGCGGCGGTCTGCCGCGAGCTCACCAAGCTGCACGAGGACATTCGCCGCGGCACGCTCGCGCGCCTCGCCGAGACTTATGCCGGCGAGGCCCCGCGCGGCGAAATCGTGCTGGTCGTCGCCCCGCCCGGTGAGGCGCCCGCCGTGAGCGCGGCCGAGACCGAGACGCTGCTGCGCCAGGCGCTTGCCCGCGTTTCGCTCAAGGACGCCGTCGGCGAAGTCGCCGACGCCACCGGGCTGCCGCGCCGCGCGGTTTATCAGCAGGCGCTCGCGCTCGCCAAAGCCGGCAAGTAAGACAGCCATGGCGAACAGAATGGCCAAGAGAACAGCAAACGAAACCCTGGCGCGCCGTGCTGAGCCCGGCAAGCCTGCCAAAGCCGCGCCGCGGCCGGAGCGCGTGGCGGCCTTCCGGCTCGGCGTCTCGGCGGAAAGCCGCGCCGCGCTTTTTCTCCTCGCCAAGGCCTACCGCATTGTGGCGCGGCGCTTTAGAACGCCGTTCGGCGAGATCGACATCGTGGCGCGCCGCCGCCGCACGCTCCTCTTTGTCGAGGTCAAGGCGCGCGACACGCTCGACGAGGCGGTGACGGCGGTGACCGAACGGAGCAAGCGCCGCATTGTCGACGCCGCGCATTTCTGGCTGGCGCAGCACCCCGGCGACGCCAATGCCGAAATCCGTTTCGATGTGATTATGGTCGCGCCGGGAAAAATACCGCGGCACATTGCCAATGCCTTCGATGCCACTCCGTAACGCCTGACCCGGCATAGACATCGTTGAAAAAGTCCGCTTCACCAAAGCCCTG
The DNA here is from genome assembly GCA_963827465.1 of uncultured Alphaproteobacteria bacterium. Lineage (GTDB taxonomy): Bacteria > Pseudomonadota > Alphaproteobacteria > Rhizobiales > Xanthobacteraceae > BOG-931. The sequence goes on along the minus strand of CAWHBC010000015.1, from coordinate 60,427 downwards.
AACCAGAGCCCCGACATGCCCTTGAACGTCGCCGTACAGATGGACCCGATCGAGCGGATCAATATCCGCGGCGATTCCACCTTCGCGCTGTTGCTTGAAGCGCAGGCGCGCGGCCATGCGCTCGCCTATTACACGCCCGATCGGCTCGCGCTGCGCGACGGCAAAGTGTCGGCCCGGGTGCAGCCGGTTTCGGTGCGCGACGAGATCGGCAATCATGTCGCGCTCGGCGAGCCGCGCGACGTCGCGCTCGATTCGTTCGACGTCGTGCTGCTGCGGCAAGATCCGCCGTTCGACCTCGCATACATCACCTCGACCCATATGCTCGAGCGCATCCAGCCGAAGACGCTGGTGGTCAACGACCCGGCGCATGTACGCAACGCGCCGGAGAAAGTCTTTGTCACCGAATTTCCCGATCTGATGCCGCCGACGCTGATCACCCGCGACCTCGAAGCGATCAAGGCGTTTCGCGCCGAGCACGCCGACATCGTGATGAAGCCGCTCTACGGCAAAGGCGGCGAGGCGGTGTTCCGGTTGACGCGCGACGACCTCAATTTCGGCTCGCTCTACGATCTGTTCGCCGTCACCTTCCGCGAGCCGTGGGTGGTGCAGAAATATCTGCCGGCGGTGAAAGAGGGCGACAAGCGCATCATTCTGGTCGACGGCGATTTCGCCGGCGCGGTCAATCGCGTCCCGGCGCCGGACGATCTGCGCTCCAACATGGTGCGCGGCGGCGTGCCGAAAGCCACCGACCTGACCAGGCGCGAGCGCGAGATTTGCGCCCGCCTCGGTCCGGCGCTGCGCGAGCGCGGGCTTTTGTTTGTCGGCATCGACGTGATCGGCGACTATCTCACCGAGATCAACGTCACTTCGCCGACCGGCATCCGCTCGGTGAAGAATTTCGGCGGCGCCGATATCGCGGCGCTGATCTGGGACAAGATCGAGAAGAAGCGGAAGTAAGGCAAAAGTCGCAGACACGCTGTCATATATATGCGCCTTATTGGACGTTACATGGGTACCCTGGATTCGTGGCGTAGTCAGCGAATTGCGAAGGAGGCGAAATGGGTGGTATATTCGACGCATGAGTGCTATCACATCGCTTCGACACCTCGGCGACCGCGGTCCTCCCGATGTGCGGAGGAATCGCTCCGACTTATTTTTTTTGAGAACGTAATATTTAAGGGGCGCGTTGCTATCATGGCTCGCTCCGCACGGATTTATCGAGAACGGGAACATATGTTAGCGACCGGCCGGAACCGCCAAAAGCAATCGGACGACACGCAGCAAATGGCGAGGGCTCAAATCGAGTAGCAGGCCAAACGGCCCATGATTGAGTTTCTAATCGAGCGTATATAGCGTGCCACTTGCGGGAGGAACATCTGGCTACGCTCTTCAGCCAGCTTATTCCGTTCTTCATCAGCATCGCATCCATGCTGCGCATTAACTATTCCAATTTTGTTTAAATTTAATATCAGAGCAGCCACCGTTTCCGCGTTCGTTTCGCTCTGTTATTTTCTTCATGACGTTTTTTGTTCCAGGCACCGCGCCAGTGCAGCGAATTGCAGATGAGCTCCGTATTACTCAAAGAGTTCTGCAATGACCTCCTGTGCAGCAAGGTACGTTCTCATTCGCAGGAATGAACAGATACGCTATTGAGTTCCTGCACCTTTCGGGACATGTCCGATTGTTCACATTTTGAATATTCACGGTTATGACGCTAAAATCCCTTCCGTCGAATGAGTGACGGATTATTTCTCGATGTTAAGCGGCATGGCTCTAGCCAACGCTGAATTTGTTCTCCAATTCATGCAGGAATGTAATCGGATTGCGGAAGGCCCTCCTCTTAGGGATTAACCGACAATAAATAACGATGACGATATTCTAAGCTTCGTCTAGAGGTATGCTGGGCGGTCCTCAACGATCAGCGCCACTCAATCACCATTCTCGCTGCAATTCTGGTCGATGATGTTTTCACTTATCTTCAATCCCGAAGGGGTGTCATTTATTCACTGAAACGCCGCACGCTCTGCGGCATAATGAACGACGCCACCCTCGACCAGCGCACCGCCTCTCGAACCTCGATCAAATGCGAAGGAAAACTTGGCCACAGAGGAATCTGGAGAAAACGCGCACGTTTACTACCTTGGATCGGCTCGACCGTCCGCCACCTAGCCAGTCTAGCTAAAAGCCGCCGAAAATTGTCACCCCGCGGCGCCGTCGCCACGGCGAAATGCGGGGTGGATTTGCGCACCGAAATCGCCAGGAACGCCGCGCCGATGCACAGCACGCCGGCAATGAAGAACGCCGGCAGATAGGTCGAATATTCGGTGCGGATCAGGCCGGCGCCGATCGCCGCGCTGGCGGCGCCGATCTGGTGGCCGGTGAAGATCCAGCCGAACACCATGCCGGCGCGCTCGCGGCCGAAGCGGTCGGCGGTGAGCTTCACGGTCGGCGGCACGGTGGCGATCCAATCGAGGCCGTAGAACACCGCGAACATCGACAGCCCGTAGAACGTGAAATTGGTGAACGGCAGATAGAGCAGCGACAGCCCGCGCAGGCCGTAATACCAGAACAACAGCCAGCGGCCGTCGAAGCGGTCGGACAGCCAGCCCGAGCCGATGGTGCCGACGAAGTCGAAGGCGCCCATCATCGCCAGCACGCTCGCGGCCATGGTCGCCTCGAGCCCGTAGTCGTGGCACAGCGCGACGAAGTGGGTCTGCACGAGGCCGTTGGTGCTGCAGCCGCAGACGAAGAAGGTCGCGAACAGCACCCAGAACACCGGAACCCGCGCGCAATCGCGCAGCACGATCAAGGGCGACAGCAACAGCGAGCCGAGCCCGATACCCGCCGGCGGCGGCGGCGAGATCGCGGTTTCGCCGTAGAGCGGCAGATTGAGGTCGCTCGGCCGGTCCTGCATCAAGAACAGCGTGACGATCGCGGTGAGGCCGAGAATGACCGAGACAAACACCAGCGCCATGCGCCAGCCGTAGTGGGTGGTCAGTTCGGCGATCACCGGCAGGAAGATCAATTGCCCGGTGGCCGAGCTCGCCGCCAGCAGGCCCATGACCAGGCCGCGGCGATGATTGAACCAGCGCGTCGCTACCGTCGCCGCCAGCACCATGGCGGTTAAGCCCGTGCCGACGCCGACCACGATGCCCCACAGCACGATGAGCTGCCACACTTCGGTCATGCCGAGCGACGCCAGCAGTCCGGCCGCGATCAGCGCCAGCGCGCAAACGATCACCCGGCGCACGCCGTAGCGGTTCATGAAGGCCGCGGCGAACGGTCCGAACAAGCCGAACAACAAGATGCGCAGCGCCAGCGCCGAGGAAATCTCGGCGTCGCTCCAGCCGAATTCATGCTCCAGCGGCACGATCAGCACGCCGGGCGTGCCCATGGCGGCGGCAGTGACGAGGAGCGTGAGGAACGTCACGCCGACCACGACCCAGCCGTAATGGATGTCGCGGCGGCCCAAGGCCTCCGCCAGCGCAGTCGTTGCCATTGACCCCGTCCGTGCCTTTGTCCGTCGCCGTTGGACCGTTTACCGGGCCGCCGTGCTATAGATGACAGCCATCATCATTAACTTGCGCATAGATGACGACCGTCATATAACTTGTCAATCATGAGGCTGCATAGCAGAGGCGCGCCGTGAGAGTAAGCCGAGCCAAGGCCGCGGAAAATCGCGAACGCGTCATCGCCGCCGCCGGCGCGCTGTTTCGCGAAAAGGGCTTTGGCGGGGTCAGCGTCGCCGACGTCATGAAAGCGGCCGACCTCACCCATGGCGGCTTCTACGGCCAATTCCGCTCCAAAGACGATCTGGTGGCGCAAGCCTGCCGCAAGGCATCGGCCGAGGCCGCGGACAATTGGCAACGCACCGCGGCGAACGCGCCGCATGATGCCTATGCCGCCTTGCTGCTGCGCTATCTGCGGCCGAGCCACCGCGACGAGCCGGGGCAGGGCTGCATTTTTGCGTCGCTTGGCGCCGACGCCGCGCGCAGCGGCGCGGCGGTGCAGCGCGCTTTCGCCGACGGCGTTGAGCCCCTGATCGATCTGCTCGCCCAATCGGCGCCCGGCGCTTCGAAGGCTGTGCGCCGCCGCAAAGGCGTTGCCGCCATGGCCGGCCTCGTCGGCGCCTTGCTGCTGGCGCGCGCCGTCGGCAAAAGCGAGCTTTCCGACGAGATTCTCGACGCGACCCGGCGCGAATTGCTGGCCGCCGGCGGCCGCTGATCTCGCAGAACGCTCAAGGCTGAATCTTGAGCCCGGCGCGATCGATCACGTCCTTCCAGCGAACAAGCTCTTCGTTGAAAAACGCGTCCGCTTGGGCAGCGCCTTCGCCGATCGGCTCGACGCCGAGCTGCAACATTTTGGCGCGGAGCGGGGCATCGTTGCGGATGGCGTCGACCAGCGTGCGGCTTAAGAGATCGCGGATATCGTCGGGCAATCCGCGCGGGCCGAACAGCTCGTTCCAGCTGGTGACGCGGTAGCCGGGCAGCCCGCTTTCGCTCAAGGTCGGCACATCCGGAAGCTGCTCAAGCCGTTTGCTGCTGGTGACCGCGAGCGCGCGGACCTGCTCCGATTTGATCAGGCCGAGCACCGCCGGCAGTTGCGGAAACATCACTTGCGTCGAGCCGGCCATCATGTCGCTCAGCGCCTGGCCGCCGCCGGCATAGGGAACGTCGACCATTTTGGTGCCGGTCTGCAGCATGAACAGCGCCGCGGCGAGAAGGTCGGACGTGGCGCGTCCCGACGAGCCGAAATTCACCGCGCCGGGACGCGCTTTCAGATAGGCGATCAAATCCGACACCGAATGGATCGGCAGCGACTTGTTGACGACCAGCACGTTGCCGAACTCGGCCGTCAGCGCGATCTTGACGAGGTCGCGGCGCACGTCGAACGGAAAATCGGCGCGCATCAAGGGCGGAATGATCTGGCCGCCGAAGCCGCCGACCAGAAGCGTGTAGCCGTCGGGCACGGCGCGCACGGCGTCGCCCATGCCGATCAGGCCGTCGCCGCCGGGCTTGTTCTCGACCACGACGCTCTGATTGAGCCGCTGCTGTAGCGCCTGCGCCACCAGCCGTCCCATGACATCGGCGACGCCGCCGGGCTGGAAGGCGACGATGAGCTTGATCGGGCGGGACGGATAGGGTTCGGCGGCGCGCGCGCCGGCGAGCACGGTGAAGACAAACGCGACCCCAAGCACAATGATCGTTAAACGCTTCATGCTTCAGCCGGCCTCTTTGACGAAGGAATCGACCAACAGCAGCCGCAAGTTCGAATTGCCCTGCCGCAACGCTTTGGCCGCCTGATATTCCGGCGAAGCGTACCAGCGCCGCGCGGCATCGGGCGTATCGAACTCGATGATCAGAATATTGTGCGCCGGCCCGCCCTCGAGAACCTCGGGCCGCGAGCCGCGCGCCAGATAGCGGCCGCCGTATTGCTTGACCGACGCCATCACCATCGCGCCGTAACCGGTCATCGCGGCCGGATTGAAGACGTGCGCCTCGCCGATCACATAAGCCGGCATTTCATTGCCCGGCCGGAGCCGCCTCGGCGGTTTTCGCTTCGACTTTCACCTGCCCCGGCATGATCCGCGCCGTGCTTGCCGCCTTGAACTCGCCGTACACGAACGGCCGATCGCGCGGCATCGAGGTATGCAGGTTCTCCGGCGCGACATTGCCCGGATCCGGATTCTTGAGCAGCGGCTGAATGAGGGCGTCGTAGCTCGGATACATGAAGAACGGAATCGAATAGCGCTCGCGGCCGGAACGATTGATGACGCGATGCAGCGTCGAGGAGAAAATGCCGTCGGTCCACACTTTCAGCACCTCGCCGACATTCACCACGAAGGTGCCTTCGATCGGCGGCACCGCGACCCATTCGTTGTCGCGATTGCGGATTTCGAGACCGCCGTTGCTGTCCTGCGCCAGAATCGTAAAGGCGTTGGTGTCGGTATGGGCGCGGGCGCCGAGATGCTCGCCGTCGTCCTCCGGCCGCTGCGGCGGGTAGTGCAAGATGCGCAGCGAGTTCATGTCTTTCTTGAAATACGCCTTGAGCGTGCCGTCCGGCAGATCGAGCGCCAGCTCGAACAGCTTGAGCATCTCGTAGCCGAGCGCATCGACCTTGTCGTAATACGCCATCATCCGCGCCTTGAGATCGGGCATCGCTTTCGGCCACGGAATGCGGCCATGCAGCGGCTTGCCGGCGAGGAGATCGGGATCGTCATCGGCGAGCGGACGGCGGAATTGAAACGCTTCCTGCAGGTTTTCGGAAAGCGTCTTGGCGTTGCCCTTGGTCATGCCGTGGAGATAGCCCTGGCCTTGCGCGTCGGCGTTGCGCGCCATCGACGATTCCATTTTCGTTTCGAGTGGCAGAGTGTGGAAGTCGGCGGCGGTCTTGAAGATCGCCGCTATGTCGGCGTCGGCGATGCGGTGATTTTTGATGTACATGAAGCCGACCCGGCCGCAGACTTCGGCGATCTTGTCCGCCAGCGCCCGCCGCGCGCCGGCATCGCCCGACCACGCCGGTCCAAGATCGACAACCGGGACATCGGAGAAGGCAAGCTTGCGGGCGGTCGGCAGCATGGCGGCTCCTTGCTGGATGGAGGCTGGCTAAACACCAATCTGGCGCATAACGAACGCGCGCCGAAAGTGCCCGCCGCGCATGGCAAATCTACGATGGGGATGGATTGTGCATAGCGGCAATACGAGCATCGTTCATGGATTGTTCTTGCAACTTCTAGGCAATTATATACCTTGCAAACCATTTCCAGATGTAGTAGGCTGATCTTATTGGAGATTAGCCATGTCGAAGCTTTCAAAATCAGCCTTCCACACCGAAGCCCAAGCCTTTGATTTCCTAGAGGAAACCTTATGGCCGGAGGGCGCGGTTTGCCCACATTGCGGTTCGGTCGGGAATGCGACCAAATTTCAGACCAATGAGCGAACGGATGGCAAACGTTCCGCGAGAATTGGCCTCTGGAAATGCAATGAAAGGGAATGCCGGAAGCAGTTCACGGTGAAGGTTGGGACCGTGTTCGAGCATGGCCGCATCCCACTTCACAAAATGTTACAGGCTGTTTATCTGCTCTGCTGCTCGAAAAAGGGCATTTCCTCGCACCAGCTACATCGCGTGCTAGGGATCACGTACAAATCAGCGTGGTTTCTCAGCCATCGCATCCGTGAGGCTATGCGGGCCGGGAAACTGGCCCCTATGGGCGGTCTAGGTGGGATCGTCGAAGCGGACGAAACTTACATTGGGCGCCTGAAGGGCGTCCCCAAGCCCAAGAACGGCCCCTCGCATAAGAACATGGTTGTGACGCTGGTAGAGCGCGGCGGCGGCGCCCGTAGTTTCCATGTCGATAGCGCGTCAATTGCCGAGATTGTGCCGATCGTTCGCGACAACGTGCGCCGCGAGAGCCGGTTCATGACGGACGCGGCGATGCACTACAAAAGCATCGGCAAGGATTTTGCCGAGCATGGCCGCGTACATCACGAGCGCGAAGAATATGTTCGTGGCGACATCCACACCAACACGGTGGAAGGCTACTACTCAATCTTCAAACGCGGCATGAAGGGCGTCTACCAGCATTGCTCCGAAAAGCATCTTCACCGCTATCTGGCCGAATTTGATTTCCGATATTCAAACCGCGTCGCGCTTGGGGTTGACGATGAAGCCCGCGCCCGTCGCGCGCTTAAGGGCCTCACCGGCAAGCGTCTGACCTATCGAAATCCTAACGGCACCGCAGCCGAGTAGACGCCAGCGCAAGCAGGAAAAATGGCGCGCGGAACCGTTCCAATTGGAGTTCGATTTTGGCGACTTACCGACAGGCTGGCGCCGACGCTAAGTGGCTGAATCGAATCCTTAAATTGGGACAAGATGTCCCCAAAAAAATAAACCTTGACGAATCAAGGAGATATACCATATTAGATACAGTCGGGAGCGTGACGAGATAGCGCGTTGGAGAGGGATTTACACTCCCTCTCCACCCGACGGCCCCTACAAAAATCCAGCAGGTTTTGGTTCGATGAAGTCGCCCTTTGGCATCTTCACTAAGCCGTAGCCCAAAATATTTCCTGCTGGCGACGCGCGAAAAACCGGTTTTATCATTTCCGCAAATCTATGTTCACCATTGTGAAATGAGCGATGAATAGCACCGGCGATCATGTCGGCGAGCTTTAAACCGACACTTGCTTCGCTGGGGGAGAAAAAGATCGTTTCGATCACGTTCGCATAATTCGCAATGAAAGGTTCGCCCCCTTCAATCAATTCGTGATGGCGCTTCCGAAGTTTTTTATCGTCACCGGCCATGCGATGGTCCGAAACCACGATGCCGTATTGCATCTGGCCCGTCACTCTCGTGGCATCCTGTAGAAAATACTGAAAGCGTTCCGTGACGCCTTTATAGGTTAGGTGATATACATCATCTTGCGTGATAATCGTTGGACGAGCATAGGCGGCCTCAATACAAGTAACGCAGCAAATTAGTTTGACCGCTTTTCTAGAAGTCAGGATTTGAAATACCTCAGTACGCAGTGTTTTCCTTTCGTCCTGAGTTAGATGAGCTATTGAGGGAGCCTCATTACCGGCCCCGAAGTGTTTCCATTTCAATTCACCGCGCACCCGGCGGGTGACTTTTTTGTACTCTTTGGCAATGCCATGCCATGCGCCTTCGGGTATGATTACCCCAGCAATTACTAGATATTTGCCCTTGGCCTTATCCGGCTTGGGTGGCGTTCCAGATTCATCTAGAAAGAGAAAATACATGGGCGGCTCGCATGACTAAGCATAAGCCACCGGTTGAAAAGTCTCAAATCAACGCCTTCCGCAAGGCCGCGCGTGAGCTACGCGCGGACGAGTTAAAAGAGGGATTCCAGGATGTGCTGCGGACAATCGCCAAGCACAAGCCGGCGACTGAGACGAAAAAACCAAAATGAAAACTCGCCGCCGGCCTGGCGGCGAGTTCCACGGAGCGGTTAGGCCGCATCCGCTAGGTTGACTTCCAGATTACCAGCTTCCGTTTTGTAGTCTTTGAAGATGATCCGCAGAAGCTCTGACATTGCTGAGCCGGGCTGATGGCTGACTACCCGATCAATCAGATCAGCCAAGCGATAGACCCTTCCTAGCGGGAGTCCTATCTGGGCGAAAAGTGCACGGACGCCTTTGATTGAAAAGCCTACATATTCCGGGTCGAAAGCGCCGCGGTGATTGCACTCGAAAACGGTGAACAGGCCGTCGATACGGTGCTCTGTCACGCTACGATCATGCGTCAGCACGCGGATGCAATCCATGTGCTTGTCGTAGTAGGCCACTGGGACGAAGCTAGCGATTCTGACTTCGTCGGGCAGTGCGATCGTCTCCCTCTCGGTCTGCACGGTCCTCTCCTTCGCGCGAAAACAACGCCAAGAGTGCCCAGCCTAGGTTTTCCTAGACCAGACCTTCCTGTCGTATCGGTCATTCCACTCAACCGGGGCGCCAGCCAATTGGCCGTCGGCGGCTACCCAGGTCCAATGTTCGGCCCAGCCGAACACGTCAGGAAATTCCTGTAACATCTCGTTCGGCGAGATGTAAACCACGAACACACGGTTCGGTGGCGGGTCGGCAAACTCTAAGGTGGGGTTATATTCGTCGCCTACAAGTCGGGCATCCCGATTTGCCACCCAGCTCAGGGCGAATTTCTTGGCTGCCGCATTCTTATCCTCCCTGACATACATGTCTCGTCGGAGGCCCTGGAATACATGTTGCGTGAAAATTAGGCCTGGTTCCAAAATTCCGTAAAGCTGGCCGAGCTGCCAACTAAAACCTTGGTCGGCGCGATCCTTAATCCCAGTTTTTGAGATGGCGACTGTCAGGTGTTCCTTCCCCGGAATCCCGGCCCAATTGGGCGCATCAGCGATCCATACGTGTCCGCCAGGCTGTTTCAGGAGGCGCATTTCGCACCTCCTTACTGATTCGCTATTAACTATAGATATTGAGTTTAAACAGAGTCCTATACAAGCAGTTGTATGCATCAAATCCACCGTTTTAGCTCTTCCGAGGCGGTGGTGGCGGGGGCGCGTACGGGTAGGGAGGTCGTCCTATGCTTCGACACGCGGGGTCCGGCGACGCATAGTCGGGCGTCATCGAGACTGTCACCACGTCAGGGTATTTATACATTGCGCCCGACACGGAATTCGACGCCAAGCCCGATTAGTCCGCCGAATATCACATTACCGGCGGCCATCTGTTGCGCGTTTGAACCGACGATGCTTTGTCCGTTTACATAGCACTGTTTGGTGCACAGAATTGGAATGGGGTTAGACCCCTTGCTGAGCGATATAGTGCCGGGAGTGGTGACAACCTGCGGACCGCTCTGCGTCGTCAGCGTGCACATCGCACCGGGGACACCAGGGGTATCGACAGCGATAATCTGCGTGGTGCCCGTGGTGAGCGTAGCGCACGCCACAAGTAGAGTCGCACTCGCAACTATCGCAAAATAACGCAACATGGACGCCCTCAACCCAAGGGCATCATTCCTTAACCAGGGGTCCAGTGCAACCGCGTTGTAAACGGGAGGTTAATGCAACCACTATCCGTTGATCGTGGTTTGCAAAGTATACAAATGCCAACTTCTAGGAGCTTCGGTTAGCCTGGGTTGAGGACAGGGGCCGACGGGGCCTGCGTCCGAGGCAGGGGCTGACATGGTCCAGCGCGTCTCAACGGTTGCGTTCGAGGGCATCGAAGTCCGCCCCGTCGACGTTCAGGTCCAGGTGGCGCCGGGGATGCCGGCCTTCGCCATTGTCGGCCTTCCCGACAAGGCGGTGTCCGAAGCGCGCGAGCGGGTGCGCTCGGCGCTCATTGCCTCCGGGCTCGCCTTGCCGGCGCGCCGCATCACCATCAATCTGGCGCCGGCCGACCTGCCCAAGGAAGGCAGCCACTACGACCTGCCGATCGCGCTCGGCCTCATGGCCGCGATCGGCGCCATCCCGCACGATGCGTTGTCGGGATTTACGGTCCTGGGCGAGCTCGGCCTCGACGGCTCGATCGCTCCGGTCGCCGGCGTGCTGCCGTCGGCGATCGGCGCCAATGCGCGCGGCGAAGGCTTGATCTGTCCGGGCGCGTGCGGACCGGAAGCCGCCTGGGCGAGCCCCGACATCGAGATCATCGCGGCGGCCTCGCTCATCCAGCTCGCCAATCATTTCAAGGGCACGCAGGTGCTGTCGCGGCCGCAGCCGAAAATCCTGGACGTTGCCGGCCCCGCGCTCGACCTTGCCGACATCAAGGGCCAGGAAAGCGCCAAGCGCGCGCTCGAAGTCGCCGCCGCCGGCGGCCACAATCTGCTGATGGTCGGACCGCCGGGCGCCGGCAAGTCGATGCTGGCGGCGCGGCTGCCGTCGATCCTGCCGCCGCTGGCGCCGGCCGAGCTTCTTGAAGTCTCCATGGTCGCCTCGGTCGCCGGCGAGATCGAGGGCGGCGCGCTGACCAGCCGGCGGCCGTTCCGCGCGCCGCATCACTCCGCCTCCATGCCGGCTCTGGTCGGCGGCGGTTTGCATGCGCGGCCGGGCGAGGTGTCGCTCGCCCATCACGGCGTGCTGTTTCTGGACGAACTGCCGGAGTTTCAGGCCCAGGCGCTCGATTCGCTGCGCCAGCCGTTAGAGACCGGCGAGGTGTCCATTGCGCGGGCCAATCATCGCGTCACCTATCCGGCGCGCTTCATGCTGGTGGCGGCGATGAATCCCTGCCGCTGCGGCCGCGCCGACGAGCCCGGCTTCGCCTGCCGCCGCGGGCCCAACACGCGCTGCGCCGCCGATTACCAGGGCCGGCTGTCCGGTCCGCTGCTCGACCGCATCGACCTGCATATCGAGGTGCCGGCGGTGACCGCCGCCGACCTGATCCTGCCGCAGCCGGCGGAAGGCAGCCGCGAGATCGCCGAACGCGTCGCGCTCGCGCGCGAGCGCCAGGCCGCGCGCTATGCGGCGATCGGCCTGCCGCATGTCCGCAGCAACGCCGTGGTGTCGGGCGCGGTGCTCGAAGACGTGGCGCGGCCGGACGCGAGCGGGCTTGCGCTGTTGCGCGAGGCGGCCGACGCGATGCGGCTCACCGCCCGCGGCTATCACCGCGTGCTGCGGGTGGCGCGCACGCTCGCCGATCTCGACGGCCTCGACAAAGTCGGGCGCGTGCATCTGGCGGAGGCGCTGTCCTATCGGGCGCTGACCGACGAGGTCAGGCGCGCGGCTTGACGCGCGCCCATTGACTGCCATTTCGCGACCGCTGAGCATCGGCTGGCGCTGATTCGCGGCCCGGTTTGAGCGTCAGGCGCCGCGTGCAAAATCGCATATGGAAAAACCACGGCGTCCCCAGGCGTTCATCATTGCGTCGACCGACCACGGCGCCATGATCGTGAACCGGTTCGACCAGCATACGACGGCGCCCGACATGGTCTACGGCGCCGGCTTTCAGCTTCTCGACAAGGCGTCCTACGATCCCGACGAGGTCGCCTTGGTGCTGAAGCTGCTCGATATCCGCCGCCAGCATTACGGCGACGGCGTCGTCGCGGTCGATTGCGGCGCCAATCTCGGCGTGCACACCGTCGAGTGGGCCAAGCATATGACCGATTGGGGCGTCGTGATTGCGTTCGAGGCCCAGGAGCGCATCTACTATGCGCTCGCCGGCAACATCGCGATCAACAACTGCTTCAATGCGCGCGCATTCCATGCCGCGGTGACGCGGCAGCCCGGCATGATGAAAATCCCGCGGCCGAATTACCTGGTCAATTCGAGCTTCGGCAGCCTCGAGCTCAAAAAGCGCGACAACACCGAATACATCGGCCAGACGATCGATTATTCCGAGCAGAACATGACCGAGGTGCGGGCGGTCACTCTCGACTCGTACAATTTCCAGCGCCTCGATCTGATAAAAATCGACGTCGAGGGCATGGAGCTGGAGGCTCTGACGGGCGGCACCAAGGGCATCGCCGCCAACCGCCCGATCATGCTGATCGAGATCATCAAGACCGATTTCGCGGCGTTGCGCGCCTGGCTGGAGAACCTCGGCTACATGCTGATTCCGAGCGGAATGAATATCGTCGCCATTCATCACCAGGATAAATGCCGCGAGAGCATCAAGATCGAGAAAAAGCCGGAGGCGGCGGCGCCTTAGATTTTGCCGACGCCGTTCACGGACCGTTGCCGTGGATCATGCCGCGCATGCCGACGGCGGAGAGAAATTCCTGGCGGGTCTCGGCATGGTCGCGGAACACACCGAGCATCCGGCTCGTCACCATGGTGACGCCGGGCTTGTGCACGCCGCGCGTCGTCATGCATTGGTGGGTCGCTTCGGTGACCACGGCGACGCCGTGCGGCTTGAGCACCGCTTCAAGACAGGACGCGATCTCCGCCGTCATCTTCTCCTGAATTTGCAGACGCCGCGCGAACACCTCGACCAGCCGCGCCAGTTTGGAAATGCCGACGACGCGGTTACGCGGCAGATAGCCGATATGCACGCGGCCGATGATCGGCGCGAGATGGTGCTCGCAATGCGACTCGAAGCGGATGTCGCGCAGCACCACGACCTCGTCGTAACCGCCGGTCTCTTCGAAAGTGCGCTTGAGGTATTCGCTCGGATCGTCGCTATAGCCGGCAAACCATTCCTCATAGGCGCGCACGACGCGGGCCGGCGTCGCCTTGAGCCCCTCGCGGTCCGGGTCGTCACCGGCCCAGCGAATGAGCGTGCGGACCGCGGCCTCGGCCTCGGTGCGCGACGGCCGCGCCGCGACGGCCGATCCGGCCGATCCCGCGGGTTTGCCGCGCATCCGCTTCGAACTCACAGCTTTGTCCATCGCATTTCTCCGGCAGAGGTCCGCAAAGCAATCCTACCCAACATCGCATGTTAACAAAGCATCAACCCTTTCACCAATCGCGGCCCGTGACACCGCAATCGCGCGGCCGGCGCAAGCAATGCGCAAGGGTTCCGGGGGCAAAATCGCGCTCACTGCAGCGGCAAATTGCGAGTGAAGGCGCAGCTCGCCACCGAGCGCGATCGCTGCCGAGGCGAACGGGGACACCGACCCATGCGGGATCGCGCCAGCATCCGAAAGCCCGCCATCGTCACTCGGCGGTTGTTGTCGATCGTCATTCGCGCGCTCGCCATTACCTCGATGGCCTTCGCGGTCGCCTTCGGCTTTTTGTCGGGCGCCACCTCGCCCGCCGCCCATTACGACCCGAAGTCGTTCGCCGTCGGCGTCGCGGCGCTGTTCGGCGCCGCCTGCGGCGGCATGGGCATCCTGTTGTCGCGCATCCGGCAGATGAAGGCCGAGCTGCGCGGTCTCGAATCGCGGCTCGATCAGGCCGAAGACCGGCACTGGGAATTCCGCGAGGCGCAGGAACGCGCCAAGAGCTTTTTCGAAGCCCAAGGCGACGTCATCGTGCGCCGCGACGGCAACGGTGCGATCACCTACGCCAACGACGCGTTCTGCGCGCTGGCGGGACGCGCGCGCGAGGACTTGTTGGGGACGAGTTTCGCGCTGGCGACCGAACATCAGGGCGAGACCGTGCTGCTCGCCGACGGCACGCGGGCCTATGACCAAAAAGTTGCCGCGCCCGACGGCGCGCGCTGGATCGCGTGGCGTGAAGTCACCGTTCGCTCCGACCTCGGCAGCGAAATGCAGAGCGTCGGCCGCGACGTGACCGACCGGGCCATCGCCGAGCGCGCGCTCGCCGACGCCCGCGACCAGGCGGAGGCCGCCAACCGCGCCAAATCGCGCTTTCTCGCCATGGTGTCGCACGAAATTCGCACCCCGCTCAGCGGCATTCTCGGCATGGCCGATCTGCTCGGCGACACGCCGCTTGGTCCCGAGCAGGCCACCTATCTTGCGGCCATGAAGGCGTCCGGCGGCACCCTGGTGTCGTTCATCGAGGAGTTGCTCGATCTGGCCAAGATCGAAGCCGGGCGCCTCGACCTGGCGCCGGCCCCGTTCGCGCCGGCGGCTTTTGTCGAAGAAGCGGTCGAGCTGTTGGGGCCGCGCGCCCAGGCCAAAGGTCTCGAAATCTGCAGCTATGTCGACGAGCGCCTGCCGTCGCGCGTCATCGGCGACGCGGCGCGGCTGCGCCAAGTCATTTTCAACCTGGTCGGCAATGCGATCAAATTCACCGAAACCGGCGGCGTCTCGATCATCGCCGAGCCCGGCCGGCATCCGGATGAAATCGTCATCGCCGTGCGCGATACCGGAATCGGCATCTCCCCCGAGGACCAAGCCCGTGTGTTTCTCGAATTCGAGCAGGCCGACGTCGGCTCGACCCGCAAATATGACGGCCTCGGTCTCGGCCTGACGATCTCCAAGCGCATTGTCGAGCGGATGGGCGGCGCGATCGCGCTCGACAGCACGGCCGGCGCGGGCGCGACATTTCGCGTGACGCTGCCGCTGCCGCGCGCGGGCGACGACGAGCAGCCCATGACGGTGCCGGATCTGTCCGGGAAGCGACATTCTCATTGTCGCGCCGGCAGCCGTCGAAGCCTCCCTTCTCGCCCGGCGGCTGCAGCGCTGGGGCGCCTATACGATGATCGTCCCCGACGAGGCAGTCGCGGCGGCGCTGTTGCCGGAGCGGCCATGGACCGCCGTCTTGGTGGACCACGCGCTCGGCAATGACGCACGCGCGGCGCTCGCCCGCATGACCGCCGCGATCCCGCGGCGGATCATGCTGATCACGCCGGCGGAGCGCAACGAACTGTCGAGCCTGAAGGACGCCGGATTCACCGGCTATCTGATCAAGCCGGTACGCGCCACTTCGCTCGCCGCCCGCTTCGCCGCCGATGACGCGTTCGATCACGGCGCCCCGATCGAAGCGCCGGAAACGCCGGCCGCGGCCCCGGTTGCGGGCGGGCTGTCGGTCCTGGTCGCCGAGGATAACGAGATCAACGCGCTGTTGGTCCGTGCGCTCCTGCAGAAACTCGGACACCGACCGACCATGGCCGGCAGCGGCAAAGCCGCGGTCGATTGCTGGCTGGCGGCCCGCGCCGCCGGCACGCCGTTCGATCACATATTGATGGATCTGAACATGCCGGGCATGGACGGCCTCGAAGCCACCCGCCGCATTCGGCGCTTTGAAGCCGAGGACGATGCACCGCACACGCCGGTCATTGCCTTGACGGCCAACGCCTCGGCCGAAGACCGCGAGGCCAGTCTTGCCGCCGGAATGGACGGGTTTCTGATCAAACCGCTCGATCGCGAGCGGCTGGCGGCGGCGCTCGCGACCGCCGACGCGGCGGCCGTTGCCGCCTAGTCGCCCGCAATTGAATTGAACGATCAAATCCGGCGCAGCGCCACCTGCGCGACCTGGTGGCTTTCGGTTTTTTTCAGAATGAGATCGGCGCGCGGCCGCGTCGGCAGGATATTTTCGCGCAGATTGACGAGATTGATGCGGTCCCAGATCGAGGTTGCGGTGGCGATCGCCTCCGCGTCGGTCAAGCGCGCATAGCGGTGGAAATAGGATTTCGGATCGGCGAAGGCGGTGCCGCGCAGCGTCAAAAACCGGGTGACATACCACGACAACAAGACGTCCTCCTCGGCGTCGAGATAAACCGAGAAATCGAAGAAGTCGGAGACGAACGGAACAGCCTTGCCGTCCTTCGGCAGCCGTCCGGCCTGCAGCACATTGAGCCCCTCGACGATCAAAATGTCCGGCCGCTCGATCTCGATCCACTGATTGGGAATGACGTCGTAGATCAGATGCGAATAGACCGGCGCCCGCACCGGGTGCAGGCCGGCCTTGATGTCGGACAGAAAGCGCAGCAGCGCCGGCAGGTCGTAGCTCTCCGGAAAGCCCTTCTTCTCCATCAGGCCTTCGCGATCGAGCACGGCATTGGGATACAGAAATCCGTCGGTGGTGATGAGGTCGACCTTGGGCACGTTCGGCCAGCGTGCCAGCAGCGCCTGCAGGACGCGGGCGGTGGTCGACTTGCCGACCGCGACCGAGCCGCCGACGCCGATGATATACGGCACCTTGGCGTCTGCGGTGCCGAGAAAGCCCTCCTGGGCGCGGAACAGATATTGCGTCGCCGCCACATAAAGCGACAGCAGCCGCGACAGCGGCAGGTAAATGTCTTCCACTTCCGACATATCGAGCCGGTCGTGCATCGAGCGCAGCCGGGTGACCTCGGCGGGGTCCAAGGTCATCGGCGTGTCTTCGCGCAGCTTCGCCCATTCGGCGCGCGCCAGCACGCGATAGGGCGAGACGTCGGCTTCGGTGCGTTGCTCCATGCGCCTTGACCCTAGCCGCCCTTGCGCGATGCTTTCTCGTCGAGGCCGGACTGGCGGCTGCGGGCCGCGAGCTCGGCCTCGACCTCGTCCAGCGCGATGCCGCGAGCGTGGAGGACGACCAGGAGGTGATAAAACAGGTCGGCGGCTTCGGCGATCATGCGCTCTTTATCTTCGCTGACGGCGGCAATGACCGCCTCGGCCGCTTCCTCGCCGAGCTTTTTGGCGCAATGCGCGATCCCGCGGTCGAGCAATTTGCGGGTGTAGGACACATCCGCACTCTCGCGCGCGCGGTCGTTGACGCGCTTTTCCAGGTCGTGAAGGCTCAACGTCGGCATCGCGAATTTCCTTGCCACCCCTGCCTTATCATCTCTGCGGCAAATATTCTCTAATATGGCGGTTCCAGCCATCGCCCCGAGGCAGTTACGGATCAAGCCGCATCGGCAGGCCGGCCGCGGCCATATGTCCTTGGCCTGCCGCACCGAATATTCGCCGAAATGGAAAATCGAGGCGGCGAGCACGGCGGTGGCGTGGCCGTCCCGGATGCCGGCGACGAGGTGATCGAGGTTGCCGACGCCGCCCGAGGCGATCACCGGTACGGCAACCGCGTCGGCCACGGCACGGGTCAGCGCAATGTCAAAGCCCCGCCGGGTGCCGTCCCGGTCCATCGAGGTCAGCAGGATCTCGCCGGCGCCGAGCGCCGCAACCTCGCGGGCATAGCCGACGGCATCGATCCCGGTCGGATTGCGGCCGCCATGGGTGAAGATTTCCCAGCGTTCCGGCTCGCCCGGCGGTGAGACTTGCTTGGCGTCGATGGCGACCACGATGCACTGGTCGCCGAATTTTTCCGCCGCCTCCTTGACGAAGGCGCGCCGCGCCACGGCGGCCGTATTGATCGAGACCTTGTCGGCGCCGGAGGTCAGCAACGCCCGGATGTCGTCGATGCTGCGCACGCCGCCGCCGACGGTGAGCGGCATGAAGCAGGCCTCGGCAGTGCGCCGCACCACGTCGAGCATGATGCCGCGGTTCTCGTGGCTCGCGGTGATGTCGAGGAAAGTGAGCTCATCGGCGCCGGCCTCGTCATAGGCGATCGCCGCGGCGACCGGGTCGCCGGCGTCGCGCAAATCGACGAAATTGATGCCTTTGACGACGCGGCCGTCTTTGACGTCGAGGCAGGGAATGACGCGGACCTTGAACATTGGCGAGCTCAGGTGGTGCGGCGGCGGCGAAGCCACCAAGCGAGTGTGACGGCGACGGCGACGACGAACCAGATCGCCAGCGCGGTGGTGCCGGCCGGCACCGTCACGAAGGCGAAGTAGCCGAACGCCACCGCGACCGCGAGCAGTCCGGCGAGGTCGAAGCCCATGAACGGACACGGCGCGATGGCCGAAATCGGCATGGTGCAGCCGAGGGCGTCGGCGACCACGCCGCCGGCCAGCAACAGCGCGAGCGGTCCGAAGGCGAACAACAATATCAGGACCAGCGGCGCGCCCAGCCAGAAGAACGGATAGCGCCCGCGACTGCTCATGACGCGGACCGTTTCTTCGCCGCGCCCGCGAGCAAGGCCAGCGCCGCGGCGGCGTCGAGGCGTCCGTCGTAGAGCGCGCGGCCGACGATGGCGCCTTGCAGTTTTTGCGCCTGCGGCTGCAGCAGCGCGCGCACGTCGTCGAGCGAAGCGAAGCCGCCGGAGGCGATGACCGGAATCGAGACATGCTCGGCAAGCGCGATGGTCGCTTCGAGATTGAGCCCCTTCAGCATGCCGTCGCGCGCCACGTCGGTATAGACGATCGCGGCGACGCCGGCGTCTTCGAAGCGCCGGGCGATATCGAGCGCGCCAAGTTCCGAGGTTGCCGCCCAGCCTTCGACGGCGACCTTGCCGTCCCGCGCGTCGAGTCCCGACCGCGACGCGGCCCGGATGCGCCCGCGCCGCTTGTTTCACCAGCGCCGGATCGCGCACCGCCGCGGTACCGATAATCACGCGCGCAACGCCCTTGCCGAGCCAGGCGTCGAGCGTGGCGCGATCGCGAATGCCGCCGCCGAGCTGGACCGGGATATTCACCGCGGCAAGGATGCCGTCCACCGCGGCGGCATTGACCGGTTTGCCGGCGAAGGCGCCGTCAAGATCGACAATGTGCAGATAGTCAAAGCCCTGCCGCTCGAACGCCGCGGCCTGCGCCGCCGGATCGCGATTGAACACGGTCGCCCGCGCCATGTCGCCCTGCTGCAGGCGCACCGCTTCGCCGTTTTTCAGATCGATGGCGGGAAACAGAATCACGGCTTCCACTTCAGGAAATTCGCAATCAGCGCGAGCCCGAATTTCTGGCTCTTCTCCGGATGGAATTGCGTGCCGACGATATTGTCGCGGCCGACGATCGCGGTGATCGGACCGCCGTAATCGGCGTCGGCGACCAAATCGGAGCGCTGCGCGGGATTGAGCTGATAGGAGTGCACGAAATAGGCATGCCGGCCCACGGCTCCGAGCGGGAGCCCTTCGAGCAGCGCATGCGGACGCACGACGTTGAGCGTGTTCCATCCCATGTGCGGGATTTTCAAGTTTGCGTCGCGCGGCGCGATGCGGTCGACCTCGCCGGGAATCCAGCCGAACCCGTCGGTCACCTGATATTCGCGGCCGCGCTCGGCGAGAAGCTGCATGCCGACGCAAATGCCGAAAAACGGCCGGCCTTTGCGCCGTACCGCGTCCTCGAGCGCTTCGAGCATGCCGGGCACTGCATCGAGCCCGCGCCGGCAATCGGCAAAGGCGCCGACCCCCGGCAATACCACGCGCTCGGCGCGCGCCACCGCGGCCGGGTCCTGGGTCACGACAATCGGCTGTTGCAAGCCGGCCTCATGCGCGGCGCGTTCGAACGCCTTGGCGGCGGAATGCAGATTGCCGGACCCGTAATCGACGATCGCCACGCTCACCGCTGCGCTCCGGGCTCGGGGAACAATCCGATCACGCCGGGCGCTTCCGGCGCGGCGGACGACGGCGGTGGCGGAGTGGGCGCCGCGCTCCGGCCGCCGGGGGCATCGTCGACCCAGGCTTCGAAGAAACGCTGTTCGGCGTCTTCGAGGCGATCGCCGGCGACGACGCCGACATTGCGCCAGCCGCGCCGGCCAAGCGCAAAGCGGCGCAGCGTCGAGGCCTCGAATCCAATCAAGAGCGAGATCAGGATGCCGACAAGCGCAATCAGGAAGGCCGAGCCGCCGAGGCCGCGCAGCAACACGTCGAGCACCGCGGTCGCCACGAGATAGATCACCAGCACCAGCCATAGCCGGTGGCGCAGCATCCAGAACGGCGTCAGCAGGAATGCCCACCAATAGAAGCCGTCGCGGACGAAGACGAAACGCTCCGCGTCCGCCAACGCGCTGGCGGACCGCTGGGGCGGTTCATGGACGGTGTAAACGGGCATTGCTCAGTTCTTTTGGCTTCGTCTTTCGGGTTTGGTTTTTCGGAAAGCGCCGCCGCCAAACCTATGTAGGAAGCACACTTCAGTTGGGAAACCGGTTCCGGCACATAAGGGAGCTGCTTTAGCCGCCGAGCGTGCCCTTGGTCGACGGCACCTCGTTTGCCGCCCTGGGATCGATGGCGACCGCCGCTCGCAGCGCCCGCGCCAGACCCTTGAAGCAGGATTCGGCGATGTGATGATCGTTGCCGCCATACAGCGTGGCGACGTGCAGCGTTACCGCGGCATTGATCGCGAAAGCCTGAAACCATTCCGCTATCAGCTCGGTGTCGAACGCGCCGATCTTGGCGCGCACGAAATCGACCTTGAACACCAGGAATGGCCGGCCGGATATGTCGATCGCGACGCGGGTGAGCGCCTCGTCCATCGGCAGATGCACGTCGGCATAACGGGTGATGCCTTTCATGTCGCCGAGCGCCTGGCGAAGCGCCTGGCCGAGCGCGATGCCGATGTCCTCGGTGGTGTGGTGCTGGTCGATATGCAGGTCGCCCTTGGCCTTGACGCTGATATCGATCCGCGAGTGGCGCGCCAAAAGGTCGAGCATGTGGTCGAGAAAACCGATCCCGGTGGCGATCGACGCGCGGCCCTCGCCGTCGAGATCGATCGCGACCTCGACGTCGGTTTCCTTGGTGGCCCGTTTGACTGAAGCTTTACGCATCTGGCGCCTTGCGCTTGCCGCGGGATGATTGCGGGGCGTTTTATCAGGGCTTGGCGAACGCCGCCACTGTTGCGGCCGCATTTGCATTGGTCAGGGTCAGCTCTTAAATCTTGGCTGACCGAGGTTTCTCAAGCGTATGTCACTCTCCGAAAACGGCTCATCCGGCCTCTGGCACGGCACCACCATCCTGACCGTCCGCAAGAACGGGCTGGTCGCGGTCGGCGGCGACGGCCAGGTCTCGATCGGCCAGACCATCGTCAAGGCCAATGCCAAGAAGGTGCGCCGCCTCGGCAAAGGCGACGTGATCGGCGGCTTTGCCGGCGCCACCGCCGACGCATTTACCTTGTTCGAGCGGCTGGAATCGAAGCTCGAGCAGTATCCCGGTCAGCTCACGCGCGCCGCGGTCGAACTCGCCAAGGATTGGCGCACCGACCGCTATCTGCGGCGGCTCGAAGCCATGATGATCGTCGCCGACAAGGACGTGTCGCTGGTGCTCACCGGCACCGGCGACGTGCTTGAGCCGGAAGCCGGCATCGTCGGCATCGGCTCCGGCGGCAATTACGCGCTCGCCGCCGCGCGCGCGCTCGCCGACGGGCCGCTCGATGCCGAGGCGATCGTGCGCCGGTCGCTCGATATCGCCGCCGAAATCTGCGTCTACACCAATCGCAATGTCACCATTGAAACGCTGAAGACGTGACCGACTTCTCTCCCCGCGAAATCGTTTCCGAGCTCGACCGCTTCATCGTCGGCCAAGCCGATGCCAAGCGCGCGGTCGCCATCGCGCTGCGCAACCGCTGGCGGCGGCTGCAGCTCGACGACCGGCTGCGCGAAGAAGTCTTGCCGAAGAACATTTTGATGATCGGGCCGACCGGCGTCGGCAAAACCGAAATCTCGCGGCGGCTCGCCAAGCTTGCCGGCGCGCCGTTCCTCAAGGTCGAGGCGACAAAATTCACCGAGGTCGGCTATGTCGGCCGCGACGTCGAGCAGATCGTGCGCGATCTGCTCGAGGTCTCCATCGGCCTGATCCGCGAGAAGAAGCGCAAGGACGTCCAGGCCCGCGCGCAGAAAGCCGCCGAAGATCGCGTCGTCGACGCGCTGGTCGGCGCCAATGCCAGCGCTTCGACCAAGGAAACCTTCCGCAAGAAATTGCGCGCCGGCGAGCTCGACGACAAGGAAATCGAGATCGAAGTGCAGGCCGCCGGCGGCGGCATGCCGCTGTTCGATATTCCCGGCATGCCGGGCGCGCAAATGGGCGCGGTTTCCATCGGCGACATTTTCGGCAAGCTCGGCGGCGGCCGCACCAAGAGCCGCCGCATGTCGGTTCACGATTCCTATGAAGTCCTGATTAACGAGGAATCCGACAAGCTGCTCGACACCGACCAATTGACGCAAGAGGCGATCAAGACGGTCGAGAATAACGGCATCGTCTTTCTCGACGAGATCGACAAGATCTGCACCCGCGAAGGCCGCCTCGGCGGCGACGTATCGCGCGAGGGCGTGCAACGCGACCTGCTGCCGCTGATCGAGGGCACGACGGTCGCCACCAAGCACGGCCCGGTCAAGACCGACCATATTCTGTTCATCGCTTCGGGCGCGTTTCACATCTCCAAGCCGTCGGACCTGTTGCCGGAATTGCAGGGCCGGCTGCCGATCCGCGTCGAGCTGAAGGCGCTGACGCGCGACGACATGCGGCGCGTGCTCACCGAGCCGGAAGCGTCGCTGATCAAGCAATATATCGCGCTGATGGCGACCGAAGGCATGACGCTGGAATTCGACGAGGCTGCCATCGATGCCGTGGCCGACGTCGCCGTGGCGGTGAATTCGAGTGTCGAGAATATCGGCGCCCGGCGGCTGCAGACGGTGATGGAGCGCGTGCTCGACGATGTGTCGTTCAGCGCCCCCGATCGTTCCGGCGAGACCGTCAAGATCGATGCCGCCTATGTGCATAAGCATGTCGGCGACCTCGCCAAGAATGCGGATTTGAGCCGGTTCATCCTCTAGCCGGATGGCCCCATAAACGTTTGGAATGGGCCGCGATTTGCCGCTAGACTTCGCCCGATTAGCCGGGACTGGCCATGCTGACGCGTCGCCGCTTGATTGCATCGTCTGCTGCCGCCGTGTGCGCACCCAATCTCGTGGGCCGCGCGGCGCGCGCCGATTCTTCGGCCGGCGGATGGCCGGACCGGCCGATCCATCTGATCGTGCCGCTCGCCGCCGGCGGGCCGACCGACACCGTGGCGCGCCTTCTGGCCGATCGATTGTCGAAAACGCTGCGGCAACAGGTTGTCGTCGAGAACAAGCCGGGCGGCGGCACGAATTTCGCCAACGAGTACGTCGTGCGCGCCGAGCCTGACGGCTATACCGCGCTGTATGCAACGTCGTCGCTGGCAACCAATGTCGGTCTCTATCGGTCGCTGAATTACAACGCCGCCACCGATCTCGCCCCGGTATCGCTGGTCGCCAAATTTCCGTTTTTCATGATCGTGCCGAATTCGTCGCCGGCAAAAACGGTCAAGGAGTTTATTGCCGACGCCAAGGCCAATCCGGGCAAGCGCATCATGGCATCGCCCGGCACCGGCAGCGCGCCGCATCTCGCCGAAGTGCTGTTCATGCAAATGGCCGGCATCAAGCTCGTCCAGGTGCCGTACCACGGTGCGGCGCCGGCGCTGGTCGATCTCATTCCAGGACGCATCGACTGTTATTTCGGCAGCGGCGAATTGCTGACCTATTCGCGCTCGGGCCAAGTGCGGGCGCTGGCGACGACCGGCGCCGAACGCTCGCCCGCCGAGCCGGAGCTGCCCACCTTGGCGGAAGCGGGGCTGCCGGGCTACGCGGTCGATTCCTGGCAAGGCGTATTCTTGCCGGCCAAGACGCCGCCGAACATCGTCAGCAAAATGAGCGCCGAGATTATCGCCGCGCTCGCGACACCTGCGATTAAGGACGCGCTCGCACGCAATGCCTACACGGCGGAGGGCTCCTCGCCGGAAGCGCTCGCCAAGTGGCTGCAGGCGGATACGGAAAAATGGATCGGCGTCATCAAAGACGCCGGCATCAAGATCGACTAGTTCGTGCCGCGTTCGCGCTTGATCTCGCGGATCAGCGCCATCCATTTCTCGACCTGGGCCAGAACCCGCGTATCGTCCGCATTGGTGCGCGGCATGGCGGACTGCGTCTGGGCGGCAAGATTGTCGGACATCGAGAACTCCTCCACACAATGGCGCTCGCCGGAGACGCCGTTGTTGCAGAGCAAATGGACGAATTCTTGCAGCCTCTGTGGCTTTCTCAGTATTAACGTTAATGCGCGGAAACGAATTCACCGGATCATGCGCTACCGCGCGCGGCGCAGCCGCACATAGAGCGCGCCCTGTCCGCCGTGACCGGCATGCGCCTCGTCGAAGCCGACCACGAAGCGGCGAAATTCCGGCAGAGCGAGCCACATTGGCACTTGCCGCCGCAGGATGCCGCGCTCGCCGCCGTCAGGGGCAATCTTGCCCGAGCCTTTGCCGGTGACGACGAGAACAATTCTGGCATCCTCGTCCTGCGCCTGGCGCAAAAACGCGATCAGCGCCGCGTGCGCCTGGCGTTGGGTCATGCCGTGCAAATCAAGGCGCGCAGCAATGGCGTTGTGGCCGCGCGCGACGCGCTGCTTGAAACGGCGGTCGAGCGCTTGCAGCGGATGCGAAGTTTGTTCCGCCGGAGCCGCTCGTTCGGCTCTGCCAGCAGGCCGCGACGGCGTAAGCTGTTCTTTTTGATGCTTGGCCGGCAGCTCGGCAGCGGGCTTGTCGATCGGCTTGGCGATCGCTTTGGCTTTGCGCAGCGGCTTCACCGAGCGCGCGACGGTTGCCCAGAGCGCTTCTTCCTCATCGCTGACGGGGCGGCGCCGGCTCATTTTTTGTGCCGACGGCCGCCCTTGGGCGTCGGCGCCAACGCCGGCTTGGCCTCGGGAAGCGGTGGATCGTCGACGGTGGGATCGACCACGGTCGGATCGGCCATGGTGGTCAGGCTCAGACTGAACGTGCTCGGCCGTTCCGGCGGCAGCGGCATGTCGCGCCCCGCCGCCACCGGATCGAGCTGGCGCGGCAGCAGCATCACGAACTCGCCGGCATTCTTGATGCGGCCGGCGATGCGCGCCGCTTCGTCGCCGGCGCCGAAATAGATGTCGGCGCGCGCCGGTCCGACGATGGCCGAGCCGGTGTCCTGGGCGATGACCAGACGATCGAATTTGGTCTCGGCCTTTTGATTGGCGATCGGCAATTCGGCCTCGATGAAGAATGGCGTGCCGTAGGCATGCATCGCGCGGTCGATCGCGATAGAGCGGCCGGGCATCAGCTCCACGCCTTCGCCGCCCACCGCCTCATCCTCGGTCGACAGGCCGGTGATGCGAAAGAAGACGTAGGATTTGTTCTGCTGGCGCACCTGGTTGGCCAATTCAGGGTTGGCCTCCATCCAGGTGCGGATGCTTTGCATCGACACTTGATCCTTGGTCATGATCTTGTCGTCGATCAACACGCGGCCGACGGGCGTGTACGGCCAGCCGTTATGCGAATTGTAGTTGACGCGCAGGATGGTGCCGTCTTCCAGCCTGATCCGGGCGGAGCCTTGAATCTGCGCGAACAGCACGTCGACCTGATCGTGCAAATAGCAAATCTCGAGGTGCCAGCCGTCGAGTGCTCCGTTTTCGATCTCGGCGCGCGTGTAATACGGAACGATCTTGCGCCGCCCGACGCGGCGGCCGACGAACACGCCTTTGCTCGGAAAAACATTCTTGCCGAGACGGCGCCAGCCGGACACCACGAGATTGGGCGGCCGGCGGTAGAGCGGCGCGGTGAATTGCCCGGTCGGCACCCGCGAACCCTCGATGATGGGCTCGTAATAGCCGGTGAGAAAGCCCGCGGCGTCGCCGAGCTTGTTGATCAGGATCGGCCGGAAATTATCTTCGAAGAATTGCCGCGCACCGTCTTCATCGAGCGGCAAAGCCTCCTTGGCGCGCTGGCAAATCTCCTTGAGCGCCAAGGGTATCGCGGTGAGATCGCGCTCGCGATTGCTGCGCTTGGCGTCGAGTGTGCGGCAGCTCGTGACGAAGGCGGCGAACGCCGCGGCGTGATCGTCGCTGCTCCAGCCGTCAAGGTCGGTCCAGTCGACCGGTTCGTACTGCGTATCGCGGAAAACGATCGGCCAGCTTTGCTGCGCAATGGCCGGCCAGGGCATCAAAGCCAGAATGAGGATAACAGCAAGCAGGCCCCAGCTTCGACGCAACGCCGACCGCAAACTCATGTCGGCCTCATTGCCCGGCTTCGGTAGCGACCACTTTCCAGTTTGGGTCGCGCGACGCGACGTCGCGCGCAAAGGTCCATACGTCGGTAACGTCGGTGACCCGTTCGGCATTGCCGTCGATCACGGCGCCGGCGCGATCCCGGGTGGCGGAAACCAGTTTCGACACGAAGCGGATCGTGATTTGAGCGGTGGTCCGGTTGCGCAGCTCGGCCGCGGTGATGGTCGAGGCATCGATCGAAACAAAGCGGGTCTCGAGCGTTTCGCTGCGCCGCTCGCGCTCGGTGATGGCGGCGTCGAAGCCGTCGAAAACCTCGCGTGACAACAGGTTGCGCAACTGCCGGCGGTCGGCGCCGGCGAAGGCAGTCACGATCATCTCGTAAGCGGCACGGGCGCCGGCGACGAAGTGCTTGGCGTCGAAGCTCGTATCGGCGGCGGCGATGGCGTCGAGGCCGGCGGCGACAGCCGAGCCGGTCTCGGCGATGTCTTTCCAGCGGTCCCCGGCCGCCGGCGCAGGTTCCGCCGGCCGCGAGGCAGCTTCGGCGGCCGGACGCGGCGGCAGCGTCACCACTTTGTCATTGGCCGGACTGCGGACCGCGTCGCGCGCCGAATAGGGGTCATAGGGCGGCCGCTCCCGGCCGGTACGCTGGCCCAAGACGCTGCGCAGGCGCAGGAATATGAAAACCGCCAGCGCCAGGAATATGATCGTGTAGATGTCAAACACGTCGGGCATTCTTTCGGCCGCGCTTGATTAAAGCGGCATGCAATGGTTCGAACCAACCATCCGCTTTTAGGCTGACCCGGGGTTTCGCGCACTATGTAAGCACGCCGCGGAAGCCATCCAGGTGCAACCGGTCACGATTAAAGCGTACCGCCGGCCAACACTAGACGATCATGCCTGCTGCGCCAACAAGGCAGGCCGCGCCGGCGTGACACCCTTTTAGGCAAATCCGTCGCAATCGGCGCCGCTGGCGGTCCCTCGGCCGCGCGGGGGCGGCATTGTTCGCCCCCCTGCCCTATGTTAGCCAACGACGTTCAAAGCGGAGATGAGGATGTCATCGACCAATGGCGGCCCCGCGCCGCAGCCTGAGGCGCCGCAGACGCCCATGCCGCAGGTCGGCGTTCTGGTGCAATACGTCAAGGATTTTTCGTTCGAAAATCCCAACGCGCCGCGCTCGATGGCGCCGAGTGCGCAGCAGCCCGCCATCAACGTCAATGTCGGCGTCGAGGCCGCGCCGCTCACCCAGACCGACGTGGAAGTGACGCTGCGGCTCGACGGCAAGGCCGAGGCCCAGGGCATGCTGCTGTTCGGCTTCGAGCTCATTTACTGCGGCGTATTTCGCATCCTCAACGTGCCGCAGGAGAGCATGCAGCCGATGATCATGATCGAGTGCCCGCGGCTGATTTTCCCGTTTGCACGCGAAATCATCGCCACCGCGACTTGTAACGGCGGGTTTCCGCCGCTCTTGCTGGAACCGATTGATTTCGTCGCTTTGTACCGGCAGCGGCTGGCGGCCGGCCCAGCCTCGATTCCCGGCCAGCCGATCAATCTAAGCTGACGTAATCGCGCCAGATCGCGTTGTCGCCGAGGCCGGCGACGAAGCGGCGATGCGCGGCGCGCTCGTCGTCGCTGAGCCGCACCGCAAGCGGTGTCGGCCGCTCGCGCAGCACGATCGGCCCGTCGCCGGCGGCCACCAGCGCCGTCGTTTGCGACAGAATGAGCTGCGCCTGGCGCGCGCCGATCAGCTCGATATAGATTTCGGCGAGCAGCTCGGCATCGAGCAACGCCCCGTGCTTGGTGCGCCGCGAATTGTCGATCGCATAGCGCGCGCACAGATCGTCGAGCCGATTGGCGCCGCCGGGATGCTTGCGCCGCGCGATCAGCAGCGTGTCGACCATGCGCTCGCGGGCGACCGCGCCATGGCCCGCCCGCTCCAATTCGGCATTGAGAAACGACAGATCGAACATCGCATTATGGGCGACCAATTGCGCATCGCCCAGGAACTCAATGAGTTCCGCCACTTTATGGGCAAACAACGGCTTGTCGCTGAGAAACGCGGCGGAGAGGCCGTGAATCTTGAAGGCCTGCTCCGGCATGTCGCGCTCGGGATTGAAATAGCAGTGGAATATCTTGCCGGTGGGAAAGCGGTTGAGGAGCTCAATGCAGCCGATTTCAACCAGGCGATCGCCCTGGAAAGGGTCCAGGCCCGTGGTTTCGGTGTCGAAAACGATCTCGCGCATGAAGGGGCCTTGCGAATCAGCGTCGCCGTCGCGGCATTTTAGCGACGCGCTGCAAAATGTCGCCAATTTGCGCGCGGGCGTGATCGAAACCCTGTGAACTGTCGAGGATGAAATCGGCACGCCGCCGTTTTTCCGCATCCGGCATCTGCTTGCGCAGAATGGCCGCGAATTTGTCCTCGGTCATGCCGGGGCGCTCGAACGCGCGTTGCCGCTGAATCTCGGGCGGCGCCGAGACCACGACGACGGCGTCGCAATGGCAATCGGCGCCGGTTTCGAACAAAAGCGGCACGTCCAAAAGCACCACCGGCACGCCTCCGGCCCGCGCTTGCGCGAGGAAGCGCTCGCGCGAGGCGAACACCAGCGGATGAACGATGGCTTCAAGCCGGGACAGCGCGGCGTTGTCATTGAGCACCATGGCGGCAAGCTTGGGGCGGTCGACTTTGCCGTTGGCCGTCGAACCGGGAAATGCCCGTTCGATCAAAGGCACGGCCTCGCCCTCGTACAGCGCATGCACCACGGCGTCGGAATCGTGCACCGGAACCCCGGCGGCTTCGAAGAATTTGGCCGCCGTCGATTTGCCCATGCCGAGCGAGCCGGTCAGGCAGAGCACGAACGGTCCGTCGCCGCTCATGACGCAAGCGCCCCCTGACGGCGCAGGAAATCGAGCGCCGCAAGCAGCGGCAATCCCAGCACGGTGAAATAGTCGCCGTCGATCCGCTCGAACAGTTGCGCGCCGGGGCCTTCCACCTGATAGCCGCCGACGCTCGTCGTTGCCGCCTCGCCGACCGCGTCGAGATAATTGTCGAGAAACCGGTCCGAGAAGGCGCGCATGGTCAGCCGCGCGACGCCGACCTCCTCGAACAGCACGCTATCGTCCGTGACGAAGGCAATCGCGGAATGGAGCTCATGGGTGCGGCCGCGCAAGGCGCGGAGTTGCGAGCGCGCCGCCGCCCTGTCCGCGGGCTTGGCAAACCGCTCCGCCCCGAGCGCGAGGGTCTGATCGGCGCCGAGCGTCAGGCGCCCGGGGCTCGCCGCGGCGGCGGCCGCGGCCTTTGCCCGCGCCAGGAGGGCCGCGACCGCGCCGGGCTCCGAGACGGACGCCGCGGCCTCCAAGCCCCGTTCATCGAGATCGGCGGGCTTAATATCGACCGGCACGCCGGCCGCCGTCAGCAGCATCTGGCGGGCCTTGCTTCGCGAGGCCAGCACGAGGGGTTGACGGGCAAGCCACAGCGCCATCGCCGGCGCTCACGCCGTGCGCAGCCGGCGGCGCTCGCCCAGATGCGCGAGAACCGCGGCGGCGGTTTCTTCGATCGAACGGCGCGTCACGTCGATCAACGGCCAATTGTGCTTGGCGCAGAGCTTGCGCGAAATCGCAATCTCCTCGGTGACCGCGTCGCGGTCGATATATTGATCGTCCTCGCGATGCGCTTTAAGCCCGAGCAGGCGGTTCTGCCGGATCTGCACGATTCGCTCCGGCGTGGCGTAGAGACCGACGATCAGCGGATGCGTCAGGCGTTCGACCTGCGGCGGCAGCGGCACACCGGGCACCAGCGGAACGTTGGCGGTTTTGACCCCGCGATTGGCGAGATAGATCGACGTCGGCGTTTTCGAGGTCCGTGACACGCCGACCAGTACCACGTCGGCTTCCTCAAGATCGTCGGTCTGCTGGCCGTCGTCGTGCAGCATCGTATAGTTCAACGCGTCGATGCGGCGGAAATACTCGGCGTTCAGCGTGTGCTGAGCGCCGACCTTGTGGGTCGATTCGGCGCCAAGATAAGCCTGGAACAGGTGCAGCACCGGGCCGAGGATCGACAGGCAGGGCAGGCCGAGCTCCCGGCATTTAGCCTCCAGCTTTTCAACGAGATTCTCCTGCAGCAGCGTGTAGAGCACGATACCCGGCGATTCTTCGATTTCGGCGAGCACCCGGTCGATCTGCTTCTGGCTGCGAACCAAGGGGTGAATGTGCTCGACCGGCATCACTTTGGTGTATTGCGCCGCCGCGGCCCGTGCGACCGTGATCAAAGTTTCGCCGGTCGCGTCCGAAATCAGATGAAGGTGAAAATAGCCAACGGCCTGCGCCATGGAATCACCGAGTCTCGACAGGACAACCTGTCAATGAGTGTGGAGAAGGCCATGCCTTGCCGGGCGGTGCAAGCACCATGGCGGGATGACCCGGGATTCCATCCACACCCGTGCCTTACCCGGCCGGCAAATAGCGTGTGTCTCCGAACAGCGGTGAAATGTGGAAAGCTTCGGCAATACGCCGATGAAAGTGCCTGCCGCAGAAGACAGCGGCGCGCTTTCGATCTAAGCGCCGCGAGATGAGGACATGTGGGTAAGCCGTGGATGAAATGTGAACCCGGATGTATGAGTCCAATCAACCGTCCAAGCACTACAACAGATTCTAAGACTCTATTTGAATTGGGATTAAAGCGTGTCAGGTATCCCTGTGATGAAACCTCTCATGCAGGTGCTCGCAGGCGAGCGGATATCGAAACCTCCGATTTGGCTGATGCGCCAGGCGGGACGGTATCTTCCCGAATATCGGGCAATTCGGCAGACCGCGGATAGTTTCCTGGATTTGTGCTTTAATCCGAAACTTGCAGCCGAGATCACGCTGCAGCCGGTCCGGCGCTTCGGTTTCGATGCCGCGATTTTATTCTCGGATATTTTGGTGATACCGCACGCGCTCGGCCGGCGCGTAAGCTTTGTCGAGGGCGAGGGACCGCAGCTCGATGCCCTCGACGAATTGGCAGTGGCGGGACTCGAGCCGGAACTCGATCAAGGAAAGCTCAATCCGGTTTGTGAGACGATCGCTCGCGTGCGGGCCGAATTGCCGGCCGCCGTAGCGCTGCTCGGTTTCTGCGGCGCGCCATGGACGGTTGCGACCTACATGATTGCGGGAAGCGGAAGCCCCGATCAGCTTGCGGCGCGCAAGTTCGCTTACGGTCATGCGGAGGCGTTCGGCAGATTGATCGAGATCTTAATTGCGGCGTCGGCGGATTATTTGACACGGCAATTCGAAGCCGGCGTCGATGCCGTGCAGATTTTCGATACCTGGGCAGGGGTATTGCCGCCCGACGAATTTCGCCGATGGTGCATCGAGCCCTGCGCGAAAATCGCGGCGATGGTGCGGGCGAAAATTCCGGCAGCGAAGATCATCGGCTTTCCACGCGGCGCCGGAACCAAGCTCGAGCCGTATTTGGCCGGTGTCGCGGTCGATGCCGTCGGGCTTGATTGGATGATCGATTTCGCTTTTGCGCGCGAGCGGATTCAAAAATTGCGCCCGGTGCAAGGCAATCTCGACCCGGTGGTGCTTCTGGCCGGCGGTGCGGCGCTCGATCGTTCGGTCGACGCGATCCTCGAGGCTTTTGCGGGCGGGCCGTTTATCTTCAATCTTGGGCATGGCGTACTTCCCGATACGCCGATCGCGCATGTCGAGCGCTTGATCGCCCGGGTGCGCGGGCATTTGGCGGGCCGCGGGTAGGGAACGAGGCATCCGCGATGTATCCTTGGATCAAGGCCTTCCATATCATCGCCGTCATCGCCTGGATGGCGGGCATGCTCTATCTGCCGCGGCTGTTCGTCTATCACTGCGCGGCGGAAAAGGGCTCCGTGCAGTCGGAGACCTTCAAGGTCATGGAGCGGCGGCTCCTGCGGGCCATCATCAATCCGGCGATGGCCGCGACCTGGCTCTTGGGGCTTTGGCTTGCCTGGAACGGCCCTGATTCTCGCTATGGCTGGTTCGCGTCGGGCTGGCTGGGCGCCAAACTGCTCCTGGTAATAGGGCTTACGGTTCTTCACGGGTTTTTGGCCCGCTGGCGCAAGGATTTCGCCGCCGACGCCAACCGGCACTCCCAGAAATTCTATAGGATAATCAATGAAATACCGACTGTGCTCATGATCGGGATTGTTATTCTGGCGGTGGTGAAACCGTTCTGACGCCCAGGCGTTGCTAGTGCGAAATTCGCTTTAGTTTCCTGACTGCTCTTGCCTGAACGACAGTCTTTTCTTATCTTCGGGCCATCCCACCCCACGTAGGCGGATGCAGTTGCGTTCTGGCTCCGGTAAATCGGAGCCGCCAGGTGCATCAGGGCCGGGTCTCCAGGTTCCTTTCTGCTCAAGACCTGAACTGCCCAAGACCTGACCGGCCAAGACCTGCGTTCTTCCTTTCCCAGCGACGCCCCAAAATAATTCCGCCGCTGGCTCCCATTCCCCACAGGACATTCTGCATATGCAGGAAATGAAACTCCAAGAACTCAAGGCCAAAACGCCGGCGGAGCTCGTCTCATTCGCGGAAGAGCTTGAGGTCGAGAATGCCTCGACCATGCGCAAGCAGGAGCTGATGTTCGGCATCCTCAAGCAGCTCTCCGCGCGCGAGACCGACATCGTCGGCGAAGGCGTCGTCGAGGTATTGCCGGACGGCTTCGGCTTTCTGCGCTCGCCGGAAGCGAACTACTTGCCCGGCCCGGACGATATCTACGTCTCGCCTTCGCAAATCCGCCGCTTCGGCCTGCGCACCGGCGATACCATCGACGGCCACATCCGCAGCCCCAAGGAAGGCGAGCGCTACTTTGCGCTGCTCAAGGTCAATTCGCTCAATTTCGAAGACCCGGAAAAGGCGCGCCACAAGGTCAATTTCGACAATCTGACGCCGCTCTATCCCGACGAGTGGCTCAAGATGGAATACGAGGATCCGACCAAAAAGGACCTCTCGGCGCGCGTCATCGACATCGTCGCGCCGGTCGGCAAGGGCCAGCGCGCGCTGATCGTGTCGCCGCCGCGCACCGGCAAGACCGTGCTGCTGCAAAACATCGCGCACTCGATCACCCATAATCATCCGGAGTGCTATCTGATCGTGCTGCTGATCGACGAGCGGCCGGAAGAAGTCACCGACATGCAGCGCTCGGTGAAGGGCGAGGTGGTGTCCTCGACCTTCGACGAGCCGGCGGTGCGCCACGTTCAGGTCGCCGAGATGGTGATCGAGAAAGCCAAGCGCCTGGTCGAGCACGGCCGCGACGTGGTGATCTTGCTTGATTCGATCACCCGGCTCGGCCGCGCCTACAACACCGTGGTGCCGTCATCCGGCAAGGTGCTGACCGGCGGCGTCGACGCCAACGCGCTGCAGCGGCCGAAGCGCTTCTTCGGCGCCGCGCGCAATATCGAGGAAGGCGGCTCGCTCACCATCATCGCCACCGCGCTGATCGATACCGGCAGCCGCATGGACGAAGTGATCTTCGAAGAGTTCAAGGGCACCGGCAACTCGGAACTGATCCTCGACCGCAAGGTCGCCGACAAGCGCACCTTCCCGGCCATGGACATCACCCGCTCCGGCACCCGCAAGGAAGAGCTCCTGGTGCCGCCGGATCAGCTCAAGAAAATGTACGTGCTGCGCCGCATCCTCAATCCGATGGGCACCATGGACGCCATCGACTTCCTGCTCGACAAGCTGCGCAACACCAAGAACAACGGCGAGTTCTTCGAACTCGATGAATACGTAACGCTTGAGCGATGCGCTTTAGCTGCGGGGCGTGATTTTGACGGCGATGACGGGCTTGGCGTGGCTCGCGTTCATCGCCAGGTCCGGATCGACGAAGCACATGCCGCCCTTGCCGACGGCGGTTTCGCAGTCGGACGCCGTCGTATAGCCGCACTCGACGACCGCGTCTTTTTGCGTGGTGTAGCCGCACCACTGGTCGGCGCGCGCGGCGGTCGCCGATAAAGCCGTGGCCGATAGAGCGGTCAGGGCCAGAGCCAAGACAATCCCGTTTCGCATGAATAGGTTTCCTTGCTGCGCCCCAGTCTTAACTCAATACAAGCCGTCCATGGATGGATGGCAGCGTCAAGAACGTCGCACCGCGTCGATGGCGGCATTGAGGCCGTCCGGCGCGGTGACCGGCAACGAACAGACTTCACCGACGCAAACAAAGGCCAGCGGCGCGCGCGCCGCAGCGATGTTTTGCCGCGCCGGATGGCCGGGCGGGAGCGCCTCCGCCGTCGGCGCGGCCGTGACGATTCGGTCAAGCGGCGACAGCCGGCGGGCGGCCGCGAGCAAACCGTCGGCCGCTGGCCCCTCCCCGGTCACCACGATCTGCATGGCGCGCAGCCGCAGATCGATGGCGTTGAGCAGCGCCATATGCATGTAGAGATTGTCGGTGACCGCCGGAGCGATGGCCGCGATCAGCCGATCGGCCTTGGCGCGCCAGGCGTCGTCGCCGGCGAGCGCGGCAAGCCGGATGAGATTCTGCGCCGCGACGGCATTGTGGTTGGGCGTTGCCTCGTCGGCCGTCGGGGCCGGGCGGATGACAAGACCCTCGGCGTCGGCCGCGGTGAGATAATAGGTGCCGGTCGCGGCATCGGCGTAGTCGCGATCGAGCGCGTGTTGCCAGGCGAGCGCCTGATCGAGAAAGGGTCGCTGGCCGGTTGCTTCGTAAAGCGCGAGCGCCGCCCGGATCATGGCGGCGAAGTCTGAAGCCAATCCTGGGAATTTCAGTTTGCCGGCGCGGTAGGAATGGCCGAGCCGGTCGCCTTGCGTCATTGCGGTCGCGACAAACCTGAAAGCCCGTTGTGCCAGCGCAATCCACGACGGCTCGCCGAACAGCAGCCCGGCATTGACCAGAGCCGCGATCATCAGTCCGTTCCAGTCGGCCAGCACCTTGTCGTCGAGGCCCGGACGGACGCGCGTTGCCCGCGCGGCAAGGAGCTTCTCGCGCAGCGTGGCCAGCCGCGCGTCGTCGGCATCGTTGCGCGGGATCGGCTTGAGCCGATTGAGGATGGTGTGGCCTTCGAAGTTCCCTGCCGGCGTGACGTCGTAATGGCGGGCGAAGAATTCGCCGTCCTCAAGGCCGAGCTGACGGATGACCTCCTCGTAAGACCAGACGTAGAATTTGCCTTCCTCGCCTTCGGAATCGGCATCGAGCGACGCCGAGAAGGCGCCCTCGCCCGTCGTCATTTCGCGCTTGAGCCAGGCGACGGTTTCCTCGGCGCGCTGGCGGTACAGCGCTTTGCCGGTGCGCTGATGGGCGATGGCGAGGAGCTCGAGGAGTTGCGCGTTGTCGTAAAGCATCTTCTCGAAATGCGGCACCAGCCAGCGCTCGTCGACCGAATAGCGGGAAAAGCCGCCGCCGAGATGGTCGTAGATGCCGCCTTCGCAGATGTGATGCAGCGAAATGTCGACGGCGGCGAAGTAGCGGGCTTCTCCGGTGCGCAGTCCGGCGCGCCATAACAGCTCGAATAAAGCGGCCTGCGGGAATTTCGGTGCGCCGCGCGTGCCGCCATTGACCGGATCGATAATGCCGCCGAGCTGGCGCGCCGCATTGTCGAGTTCGGCGACGCCGATGGTGGCGGTGCCCGCCGGCCGCGCGGCGGCGGCGAGCCGCTCCATCAGCGCGGCGCGGTTCTGCTCGATCTTCTCCGGCTCCTCGCGAAACAGCCGCGCGATCTCGCGCAGCACGTCGACAAAGGCCGGCTTGCCGTAACGCGAGGAGTTGGGGAAATAGGTGCCGCCCCAGATCGGCTCGCCGGCAGGCGTGAGAAACATGGTCAGCGGCCAGCCGCCCTGCTCGCCGAGATGATGCAGCGCCGCCATGTAGATCTGATCGATGTCCGGGCGCTCTTCGCGGTCGACTTTGATGTTGACGAACAGCTCGTTCATGACACGGCCGCGGTCGCGTCGTCCTCGAAGCTCTCGTGCGCCATGACGTGGCACCAATGGCAGGCGGCATAGCCGACCGAGAGCAGGATTGGCTTGCCGGTGCGCCTGGCCTCGGCGAGCGCCTCGGGCCCCCACGCCCACCAGTCGACCGGATTGTTCTTGTGCTGAAGGAGATACGGGCTCGTCTCTTGCGGCGAGGCGGTTTTGGTGCGGTGTCGCGTCCGGAGATGCTGACATGGAAACACCGTAGCAAATCGCGTCTGTTGCGCGAAGGGCGCCGCGAGAGGCTTCACGGCCCATCCTGCGACCCGGCACCCCGCTTGTTCTCCGAACGCCTGGCAGCAGCGGCCGGTTACTTCCGTCGGCGCGACTTTGCGGTCATGATCCGGGGTGACAACCATGTCGGTTCGGGAAATGCCGGGAATCCAGCGATGAAGCGCAGCACGGATCGTATTCTTGTCACGCACGTCGGCAGTCTGGTGCGGCCGTTGGCGATCCGCGACGTCATGTGGGCGCGCGAGCGCGGGCAGGCCTATGACGAGGCGGTGTTCGAGAGCACATTGACGCACGAGGTCGCGGCCGTGGTCCGCCGGCAGGCTGCGACCGGCATCGACGTGGTCAGCGATGGCGAGTTCGGCAAGGCCGGCTGGATCCGCTACGTCGCCGAACGGCTCGGCGGCTTCGTCCATCGTGAATTTCGTCAGGGCGATCACGAGGCGACGCCGAACCACCTGATCCCGGAAGTCGCCAAATTCGCCGAATTCTACGCCGCCTATCATCCGATCCAATATTACGACTGGCTGCCGCCGGGGCAGTCCAAGACCCCGCTCAAGCCCGATAATACGAGCGCGCGTCCAAGGGCGCTGGTATGGGATTGCGTCGGCCCGGTGGTCTACAAGGGACAGGCGGCCATCGGGCGCGACATCGCGAATTTCGAGGCGGCGCTGGACGGCGTCAGCGTCGAGGGCGCGTTCATGCCGGTCGCAGCGCCGATGAGCGCGCGCGGACTCTGGCTCAACAGCTACTACAAGAGCGACGCTGAAATCGTGGTGGCGCTTGCCGACGCGCTGAAGGAGGAATACCGGGCGATCGTCGACGCCGGCTTCATCCTGCAGCTCGACGACGCGTACATGGCGCATGAATATGCGCGGCTCCTGGAAGAGATGGCGCCGCGCGACGTGCACAAATATGCCGAAAGCTGCGTCGAGCTCACCAATCACGCGCTGAGCGGCATCCCGGAGGACAAGGTTCGCTATCACGTCTGCTGGGGAAGCTGGAACGTGCCGCACGTCCAGGATGTCCCGCTCAAGACCATCGCCGATCTGATTCTCAAAGTTCGCGCGCAGGCCTATGCCATCGAGGCCGCCAATCCGCGGCACGCCCACGAGTTTCAGGTTTGGCGCGACGTCAAGCTGCCGGACGGCAAGATTCTGATCCCCGGCGTCATCAGCCACGCCACCAATGTGGTCGAGCATCCCGAACTGGTGGCGCTGCGGCTGAAGAACTTTGCCAATCTGGTCGGCCGCGAAAACGTCATCGCCGGAACCGATTGCGGCTTCGCCCAGAGTTACGACATCGTGCGCTGCCATCCATCGGTGCAATGGGCGAAACTCGAGGCGCTGGTGGAAGGCGCACGGCTGGCGTCGGCGGAGTTGTGGGGCCGCTGACCGGCTGAGCGTCGCCGCCGCCGGCCATTAAGCCTTGTCGAGCGCCGCGAGCCGTTCCGTGAGGTCGTCAATCATCCATGCGTCGACTGGCGCCAACCGGCCCTGGGATTGCAGCGTTCTTGCAATGGCAAGCGCCCGCGACAGATGCGATTGTGCCGCGGACGGGTCGGTCGCCGCCAGTTTCACGCCCGAGACGATAAGGTCGCGCTGCCATTCGGTGTTGGCGGGATCGCGCTGGGCGAGCGTTTCGCGGATGGCGAGGCCGGTGCGGTAGGCCTTGAGCGCGCCCTCGCCGTCGCCTTGCGATACCAGCACGTCGCCGATCTTGTTGTGGCTGACCGAGAGGTCGCGCTGCCATTCGGTGTTGGCGGGATCGCGCTGGGCGAGCGTTTCGCGGATGGCGAGGCCGGTGCGGTAGGCCTTGAGCGCGCCCTCGCCGTCGCCTTGCGATCTCAGCACGTCGCCGATCTTGTCGTGGCTGACCGAGAGGTCGCGCTGCCATTCGGTGTTGGCGCGGATCGCGCTGGGCGAGCGTTTCGGCGATGGCGAGGCCGGTGCGGTAGGCCTTGAGCGCGCCCTCGCCGTCGCCTTGCGATACCAGCACGTCGCCGATCCTCTCGTGGCTGACCGAGAGGTCGCGCTCGTCGCCGGCGCGACGTGCAGCATGCTCTGCGTTGCGATAGGCCTCGGCTGCCCGCTTTAGGTTGCCCGTTATCCGCCACAGATCGCCGAGTTCGATGTGAAGCCAGACATCGCCGGGGGAGAGTGCAATGAGCTCACGCAGCGTGGCCTTGGCGGCGTCGTGATCGAAGGCGATACGTTCAATCGCGGCGCGCTCGCGCAGGAGCGGCGAGAGGCGACGCATGCGTGCAGTCTCGTCCTCATCGATTTTAGCTTGAAGGAGGGCGCGGGCCCCTGCGGTGTCGAGGTCGCGCAGTTTTTGGCGTGAGGCCCCGATCACGGCATCGACGTCACCCCCGTCATTCGATGGACTGACAGGTTCGGCCGCTCGTGCTCGCGCCGCTTCGACGAATTGGCGGATTCGTTCTGGGATTTCGGCAATCTCAATGTTTTGTGCCCCGAGCGCGTCCAGGACGGGACGTAGTGCCGCAACGGGAACATGCTGCATTATGGCGGCGCGCTCGGCGACGGCACGGACGAGGTGGGCGTGAATTGTAGTGCCAGGTACAACGTAAGCTTCGTGAAGGTGGCTCGCTCCGGCATTGGCACCGAGTTCGGAGAGGCTGAAGATCCCAGCCAGTTGCAACCCGTGTTCGAGAAACGCTGGAGAACCGCTCGATCCACGTTCCAACCAGAAAGCGGAGGAATTTTTGCCGGTAAATTCGCGGCGGCCATCTGGGCTAAGCGTGGAAGCAAGCTGGCCTTTAATATGAGCGACCTGGATGGCGCTCGCTTCTTTTGGATTCCGCCTTAGCCCGACAATACCGAGCGCGTCGCCGACTTCGAACTGAAAATGCGGGGCAATGGGCACTCGTATTGCTTGGCTGGGTGGCGCCTCGGGTTCAAGCAGCACTAGATCAGGGTGAGACCCGGCATTGACTTTGCACTCGTCAGCGAGGTGGGCCGGACGTCGCGGTACTGTGCCGTCCTCGCGTAAAAACGGATATTCAATTTCGACGGTATCCTCCTCACCTGCTGGTCTGCCGACTCCGATTGCCTCGCGCCACACATGTCGGCAAGTCGCGACGTATCCTCCTTCGACCAAGGTCCCGCAGCCCACGAAACGCCGGGACGGTTTCGTCGCATAGATGTAGACTAGGCTCTGTTCAATCATATCGGGAGACGCACAATGCCCGCGCGAATGTTAGTTGAACTACCCGCCGGCAAAAAGATTTTTCTGGGTGGTCAGGGCGCCGAATTAGGCTTGGCGGAGATCGGGCTTGGCGGGGATGTCGCTCGCGTATCCAGCGAGACATTCAAGGGCGCACTCGGCTCTCTTGCGGAGTTGGTGGCAATGCTTGAGGGGTCGGTCGGGCATATGGCGCATCGGCCGGACAAGGTGGAGATGGAATTCGGCGCGACCTTCGGCGGCGACTGCAATCTGTGGATTGTGTCAGGCAAGGCCGAAGCTGAATTCAAGGTTACGCTTTCCTGGGGCAAGGGCGAATAGGTTCTTCCGATCGAGCGGGCCGCCGACTTGACCGGCTGGCAATGCGGCGCTTCGGTCGGCCGGATGTCCAAGACCGCGCACTCCACCATCTTCGCTCTCTCCTCCGGCCGGCCGCCGGCGGCGATTGCGGTGGTGCGGTTGTCCGGGCCGCAGGCCGGCGCCGCACTCGACAAGCTGATCGGGCGAATGCCGGAGCCGCGCAAGGCGACGCTGGTGCGGGTTCGCGATCCGGCGGACGGCGACGTCATCGACGAGGCATTGGCGCTGTGGTTTCCGGCGCCGCACAGCGAGACCGGGGAGGACGTCGCCGAGCTGCAATTGCACGGCGGCCATGCGGTGGTTGCCGCCGTCCTCGAGGCGCTGGGGCGCGTCGAGGGCTGCCGATTGGCCGAGCCGGGGGAGTTCACCCGTCGGGCGTTTGAGAACGGCCGTCTCGATCTGCCGGCTGTCGAAGGTCTGGCGGACCTCGTGGCCGCGGAAACACCGGCCCAGCGCCGGCAGGCGCTCCGGCAGCTTAAGGGCCTGACGGGTGGTCGGGCGGAAGCTTGGCGGCAGCGTTTGATCGAAATGCTTGCGCTGGTCGAAGCCCGGATCGACTTTTCCGACGAGGCCGATGTGCCGGAAGATTTGCTCGCTCCGGCGGTTCATGCTGCGCAGCAATTGCGCAGCGAAATTTCCGTCGCGCTGTCCGGTGCGGCACGCGGGGAACGTTTGCGCGAGGGTCTGGTGGTCGCTATTGCCGGGCCGCCGAACGCCGGCAAATCGACGTTGCTCAACCGGCTGGCGCGCCGGGAAGCCGCTATCGTGTCGCCGCATGCCGGCACGACCCGTGACGTCATCGAAGTGCATCTTGATCTCGGCGGCTATCCGGTGACGCTGCTCGATACCGCCGGGATTCGCGACAGCCTCGAACCCATTGAGCAGGAGGGCGTGCGGCGCGCCCGCGAACGCGCGGCGGCCGCGGATTTGGTGCTCTGGGTCATTGACGCATCGGCCGCCGGCCGAGGCGAGCAAAACGATGCCAAACCGCCGTTCGGCGCCGAGGCGGTCCGGCTTGTTCGAAATAAGATCGATCTGACGAGTTCCAGTCCCTCATTAAATAATGAAGCTGAGTTCATTTCTAATATTTCGGCCTCGAGCGGCGAAGGGGTCGACAGGCTCATCGTACAATTAATTGATTATACAAGGGAATTCTTTGCAGGGGCGGAATCGGCAATCGTGACGCGAGCCCGGCATCGCCTGATGCTGGAGTTGACAGTTGAGGCACTCGATCGGGCTGTGGCCGAGGCGCAAAAATACCCGCCGCGCGAGGAGCTGGTAGCGGAGGATTTGCGGGCAGCAGCAACGGCGCTCGGGCGGCTGACCGGCCGGGTCGATGTCGAGGACGTCTTGGACGCGCTGTTCCGCGATTTCTGTATCGGTAAATGAGCGGTTAAGAAAACTGGTTAACGAAAAGTAAACGCCGCGCGAAGCAAGCGGCAGCGGGCTGTTTCACGTGAAACACTTTGGATTTTGACGGGCGTCCAGTACAACGCCGTCGTCCCATCTGGAGCGACCAGTGGATCCTCGCTTTGACGTGATTGTTGTCGGCGGCGGCCATGCCGGCTGCGAAGCCGCGGCGGCCGCAGCGCGCATGGGTGCGCGCACGGCGCTGATCACGCAGCGCTTCGCCACCATTGGCGCCATGTCGTGCAATCCGTCGATCGGCGGCCTGGGCAAGGGCCATCTGGTGCGCGAAGTGGACGCGCTCGACGGCCTGATGGGCCGTGTCGCCGACGCGGCCGGCATCCAATTTCGCGTTCTCAACCGGCGCAAAGGCCCGGCGGTACGTGGCCCGCGCGCCCAGGCCGACCGCAAGCTTTATTCAGCGGCCATGCAGCAGGCCATCGCCGCGACTGCAAATCTCGAAGTGATCGAAGGCGAGGTCGACGATCTCATCGGCGAGGATCGGGCAGGCGGCGTGCGCCTCGTCGACGGCCGAGAATTCGGTGCCGGGGCCGTCGTGCTGACCACCGGCACCTTCCTGCGGGGCTTGATCCATATCGGCGAACGGCAAATCCAGGCCGGCCGCGTCGGCGAGGCGCCCGCGCTGGGCCTATCCCGCTCACTGGAGCGGGCAGGCTTTGCGCTTGGGCGGCTGAAGACCGGAACGCCACCGCGGCTGGATGGCGCGACAATCGATTGGGCCGCGGTGGAAATGCAGCCGGGAGACGAGCCTCCTGAGCCGTTCTCAGTGCTCACCGACCGCATCCGCAATCCCCAGATTCAATGCGGGATTACGCGCACCGTGCCTGCCACCCATGACCTCATCCGCGCCAATGTGCACCGGTCGCCGATGTATTCCGGGCAGATCACGAGCCGCGGGCCGCGTTATTGCCCGTCGATCGAGGACAAGATCGTGCGCTTCGGCGAACGCGACGGTCATCAAATCTTCCTTGAACCGGAGGGCTTGGACGACAGCACGGTCTATCCCAATGGCATTTCGACCTCGCTGCCGGAGGAGGTTCAGGCGGCGCTTGTCGCCACCATCCCGGGCCTGGAGCGGGCGCGCATCATTCGGCCCGGTTACGCCATCGAGTATGACCACGTCGATCCGCGTGAGCTCCTGCCATCCCTGGAGACCAAGCGGTTGCCCGGGCTTTTCCTCGCCGGCCAGATCAATGGCACCACGGGCTACGAAGAAGCGGCCGCCCAGGGCCTGGTCGCCGGGCTCAATGCGGCCGCGCGCGCCGGCGACGCCGAACCAATCACTTTCGATCGCGCAGAGGCCTATCTCGGCGTCATGATCGACGATCTGGTGACCCGGGGCGTCAGCGAGCCGTATCGGATGTTCACGTCACGGGCGGAGTATCGGCTGACGCTGCGCACCGACAATGCCGATCAGCGGCTGACGGGCAGGGGCATCGCGCTCGGCTGTGTCGGCCCCGAGCGTGCCCGCAAGCACCAGGCCAAGACCGCGGCGCTTGAGACCGCGATGACGATGGCCCGGACCTTCACCCTGACGCCCGATGAGGCCGCCCGGCACGGCATTACACTACGAAAAGACGGCCGGCGGCGCACCGCTTTCGAGCTTTTGTCGCTTTTGGATATCGGTATGGACGATCTGGCCCGGGTCTGGCCCGATTTCGCCGGGCTCGACGGCAAGATCGCCGCGCAGCTCGAGATTGACGCCAAATACGACGTTTATCTCAGGCGCCAGGCGGCCGATGTTGACTCCTATCGGCGTGACGAGAGCCTCGCGCTTGCCGAGGGCTTCGATTATGCGGCGCTTCCGGGCCTGTCGAACGAGGTCCGGCATAAGCTCGAAACGCACCGG
This sequence comes from uncultured Alphaproteobacteria bacterium, assembly GCA_963827465.1. GTDB lineage: Bacteria > Pseudomonadota > Alphaproteobacteria > Rhizobiales > Xanthobacteraceae > BOG-931. The sequence goes on along the minus strand of CAWHBC010000015.1, from coordinate 16,801 downwards.
CCGCCGACCATCGGCCACGCCAGCCGGCTGGACGGCATCACGCCGGCGGCTCTGACGCTCCTCGCCGCGCATGTACGCCGACAAGGGCGCAAGCCCGGCGGCAAAGCTGCCATCAAGTCGACACGTGGCGCCGCCTGATTTCGCGGCCGACCGCGCCCGCGCGCTCGCGCTCACTCCTGTTTCACGTGAAACAGCAGCGCGGCTCGACCGCTTCGTCGCGCTTCTGCTGGAGTGGCAGCAGCACACCAATCTGATCGGAGCATCGAGCGAACCGATCCTTTGGACCCGGCATATCGCGGACTCGCTGCAGCTCCTCGACCTGGCGCCGGACGCCAAGGTCTGGGCCGATCTCGGCGCGGGGGCGGGCTTTCCCGGTCTCGTCGTCGCTTGCGCGCTGGCGGAAACGTCGGGCGCGATGGTTCATCTCGTCGAAAGCATCGGCAAGAAAGCGACGTTCCTGCGCGAAGCCGTTGCGGTCACCGGCGCTCCGGCCATCGTTCACGCCGAACGCATCGCCGAATTTGCCAAGCACGCGCCGGCGGCCATAGACGTGGTCACGGCACGGGCCTTGGCGCCGCTCCCCAAACTGTTAGACGAGGCCTATCCGTTGTTGAAAAGGGGCGTGACAGGCTTGTTTCCGAAGGGACAAGATGTTGCAGTCGAATTGACCGCCGCCGCTAAATATTGGAACATTCAGCACCACTTGGTGTCGAGTTCGAACCGATCCCAAGGCGCAAATCCTGGTCGTCCGGCAATTGAGCCGCCGCCGATCGTAATACGGTAACGCAACTATAAGTTGTCGCGCAGACTGCCTCAAGCCCCTGGACACGCTGATGAGCGACACGCCCCAAAACATTCCGCAAAGCACGCCCCAAGACGCTCCCGGGCTTGTGCCCCTCACGCCGGAGCGGATGACGCAAACCACGAAGCGGCCTCGCGTCCTTGCGGTGGCCAACCAGAAGGGCGGAGTCGGCAAAACCACGACCGCCATCAATCTCGGCACCGCGCTCGCCGCGATCGGCGAAGACGTGCTGATCATCGACCTCGACCCTCAGGGCAATGCCTCGACCGGCCTCGGCATCGATCGCCGCAACCGGCGCTACTCGACCTATGACGTGCTGACCGGAGAAGCATCGTTGCGCGACGCCATCGTCGCCACCGCGGTGCCGCGGCTTCATCTGGCGCCGTCGACGCTCGACCTTTCCGGGCTCGAGCTTGAAATCGGCCAGGCGCGCGATCGCGCCTTTCGTCTGCGCAGCGCGCTCAATCCGCTCAACGCGATCGCCGGCACGCATTACAGCTACGTGCTGGTCGATTGTCCGCCCTCGCTCAATCTTCTGACCGTCAACGCCATGGCGGCGGCGAACGCGATCCTGGTGCCGCTGCAATGCGAGTTCTTCGCGCTCGAAGGCTTGTCGCAACTGTTGAAGACGGTCGAGTTGGTGCGCGAGACGCTCAATCCGGATCTCACCATCCACGGCATTGTGCTGACGATGTTCGACGCCCGCAACAATCTGTCCGGCCAGGTGGTCGCCGACGTGCGCGAATTCATGGGCCCCAAAGTCTACGACACCGTCATCCCGCGCAATGTGCGCGTGTCGGAGGCGCCGTCCTATGGCAAGCCGGTGCTCGTCTACGATCTCAAATGCAGCGGCAGCGAAGCCTATTTGCGGCTCGCAACTGAAATCATCCAACGAGAGAAAACACTGTGCGCCGGATGAGGACTGAGTGACTGACGGTTTGGAGAAGGCAGCGATGGCGGACGATACGTCGCGATCGCGACTGGGGCGAGGCCTCGCCGCATTGATCGGCGAAGTCGCGGCCGAAACATCGGTCGATCGGCCGCGCAGCCAACGGCGCGTGCCGACAAGCTCGCTGCGGCCCAACGCGCGCAATCCGCGGCGCATGTTTTCCAATACCGAGCTCGACGAACTCGTTGCCTCGCTGCGCGAGCGCGGCATCATTCAGCCGATCGTCGCGCGGCCGGTGCGCGGCGCGCTCGACAGCTACGAGATCATCGCCGGCGAGCGCCGCTGGCGCGCGGCGCAGCGCGCCGGCCTCCATGAAGTCCCCGTCGTCATCATCGAGGCGAGCGACGAGGAAGCGCTGCAGCTCGCGATCATCGAGAACGTGCAGCGTGCCGACCTCAATCCGCTCGAGGAGGCGGAAGGTTACCGCTCGCTCATTCGCGATTTCAGTCACAGCCCGGACGAGGTCGCGCGCATCGTCGGCAAAAGCCGCAGTCATGTCGCCAACATGCTCCGCCTGCAGACGCTGCCCGATCGGGTCAAGGAGCATATCAATTCCGGCCGCCTCGACGCCGGACACGCGCGCGCTTTGGTGGGTCATCACGATGCCGAGCGGCTCGCCGACGAGATCGTCAACCGCGGCCTCAATGTCCGCCAGGTCGAGGCGATGGCGCGCGAGGCAGGAGCAAAGAACGGCAAGGCGAGCGGCAGCCGCAAATCGCTCGCCCGGGCGGAAAAGAACGCCAACCTCGTTGCGCTGGAAAAACGCCTCTCCGACTCGCTCGGTCTCGTCGTCAGCATCGACGACCGCGGCCGCGGCGGCGTGCTCAGCGTCCGCTATCGCAGCCACGATCAGCTCGACGAAGTCTTGCGCCGGCTGGAGAGCAAGCACTGAGCCGTCAGCTCTTGGCCTGCCAAGCCGCCTTGAACGATTTGCGTTTGGCGGGATCATATAAGCTCGGATAATCGTAGACGAGCGGCTTCGACGGCTCGACATGCAAGGTGGCGAATACCGGACCCTCTTGTTCGAGCACATGCGCGACCTGTTGGGCGAACACGCCGAGATCTGAAAACTCATAGACTGCCGCGTAGCCGGCGGCGCGCGCCAGCGCGGCGAAATCGACTTTCGGCGAAGGGATCGGGTGGCTGCCGTTTGCTTCATAGGTCTCGTTGTGCGCGACCAGATGAACAAGGTTCTTCGGCGCCGCCGCGGCAATCGTCACCAGACTGCCGAGGTTCATCAGCAAAGAACCGTCGCCTTGCAGCACCACAACGCGCCGGTCCGGCCGTCCCAGCGCGAGACCGAGGCCGTGCGATGAATCGAGGCCCATGGCGCCGATCGAGGTGTAATTGAGCGCGCGCGGCGCCACCGCGACCCAATCGACCGCCGAGCTGTAAGTCGCCACCACCGCTTCGTCGCGGATGTGGCGCGCCAGCTCGCGAAAGCACGCATCGCGTTTCATCATGCCGGGCTCCGCCCGATCAGGAACGTCACCGGCGCCGATTCGGCGTAAGCCTTGTCGATGGCCGGCGTGATCTTGGTCACGTCGGCATCGGCGGAGACGAGGTGATGCGCGATCCCCATGGCGTCGAGAATCGGCTCCATGATGCGAACGCCATAACGTGACGACGCGCGCGGCGCGCGGTCGGGCTCGTGCTGCAACAGTCCGACCATCATGCAAATGGGCTGCTTGTATTCGACCGCGATCCCGCGAATGGCATTGATGGAATCGAGAAAGCCGGTGTGCTGGATCAGGATCAGCGCCCGCTTGTCGCAATACGACAACCCGGAGGCGATGCCGATGCATTCGTCCTCCTTGCAGACGCGGATCAGCTTGAGATCCCGGTCTTGCGCGATCGGCGCCAGCAGCCCGGCGCTGGTGGTAATGTCCGGCACCGAAAGGATGTACTCGATCGCGCTTGCCTTGATCGCGGCGATGATGCGGACGCCGCTGAGCAAAGCTGAATCGTCGCCGGCACTCGCCACGGGTCGATGGTCCTCGCTCAGGGGAAGTTTCTGCCCGCGAAAGGGTAGACCGAATCGCGCTCAACAAAAAGCCGGCGCGAGCGGCCGGCTTTTCTTAGGCGTTGCGTCGAAGCGCGCTATTTGTGGTGCCGCATCGGCTTGGGCGGCGTGCCGTCCGTCCAGGCATCGTGTGGCAGCATCGCATCGACAATATAGCCGCCGACAAAGGGCACGATGCAGTCGCCAACGCCGTCATACATTTCGCGTGGCGTCAGCGGGCGGTTGAGCGCAATCGTTCCGACGAACGGGTACAGGACCGCGCAGGCAAACGTGGTGACGCCATAGGCGGTGCCGTAGCTGACATGACGAACGGCCGGAGTGCCGTGCTTCTTGGTCATGTAATAGCTGGCGACGCCGGTACCCGTGCCGACTGCGACGCCGCTCCAGAACAGCCGGGGATCCTGGCCACGCATCAGCCAGGCCCAGAAGGCGTTCATATTGTTGTCCTGCGCCCGCGCAACCTGCGGCATCAGGCCGAGCGCGAAAATCAGCGCCAGCGCGGCAACGATCGTCCGTTTCATTGTGGTGACTCCCCCTCATACCCGCCGCCCAAAATAGGGGCAGTATGGTTAACGCCATGGTGAATGCGTCGCGGACGCCTGTCGAGGGCGGGAACCAGGGGGAATGATCGATTTCGGTCGCCCTGTGCCTATTTGGCAACGACTTATCCCCAGGCGCCGCCGGGGGCAAAGGTAGGCCGCTATGGCTGAAGCGATCCGAGAGACGCCTATTCCGCCGCCGTCCGTCCGGCGCCGCCGGTGCCAAATCGCTGCTCGATATAATCGACCACGATTTTCTGGAAATCCGAGGAGACGGTCGGGCCGCGCAGGGTCATGGCCTTTTTGCCGTCGATGAAGACCGGCGCGGTCGGCTGCTCGCCGGTGCCGGGCAGCGAAATGCCGATGTCGGCGTGCTTGGATTCGCCCGGCCCGTTGACGATGCAGCCCATGACCGCGACGTTGAGGCCTTCGACGCCGGGATAGCGCTTTTTCCACTCCGGCATCGAATCGCGGATGAAGCCCTGGATGCTCGCTGCCAGCTCCTGGAAGGTCGTCGACGTGGTGCGGCCGCAGCCGGGGCAGGCGGCGACCAGCGGCACGAAGGTGCGGAGCCCAACGGTCTGCAACAACTCCTGCGCCACTTTGACTTCCAGCGTCCGGTCGCCGTTCGGCTCCGGCGTCAGCGAGATGCGAATGGTGTCGCCGATGCCTTGCTGCAGCAGCACGCCCATTGCGGCCGACGAGGCGACGATGCCCTTTGAGCCCATCCCCGCCTCGGTCAATCCGAGATGCAGCGCGTAATCGCAGCGCCGCGCCAATTCGCCATAGACGCCGATCAAATCCTGGACCGCGGAGACCTTGGCGGAAAGGATGATCTTCGATCGCGGCAGGCCGATCTCTTCCGCGCGCTCGGCCGACAGCAAGGCCGACTGGATCATGGCTTCGCGGGTGACATCGCGCGCATCGACCGGATGATTGGATTTGGCGTTCTGGTCCATCAGGTGCGTCAACAGCTCCTGATCGAGCGAGCCCCAATTGGCGCCGATCCGCACCGGCTTGTCATGCTTGATGGCGGTCTCGACGATGGCGCCGAATTGGCGATCCTTCTTTTCCTTGAAGCCGACATTGCCGGGATTGATGCGGTATTTATCGAGCGCCTCGGCGCAGGCCGGATGATCGGCCAGAAGCTTGTGGCCGATATAGTGAAAGTCGCCGACGATCGGCACGTCGACATTCATCTTCAGAAGCCGCTCTTTGATGTGGGGAACGGCGGCGGCCGCTTCGTCGCGGTCGACAGTGATCCGCACGATCTCCGAGCCGGCGCGGGCCAGCGCGGCCACTTGCTGGGCCGTGCCCGCCACATCGGCGGTGTCGGTGTTGGTCATCGACTGCACCACGACCGGTGCGCCGCCGCCCACGGTCACATTGCCGACCTTAACGGCAACCGTTTTATGTCTCTCGGCCGGGCCGGAAAACTCCATCATGTCCAACACCTTAGCTTTGCATTTACGGATCGCCCTCCGCGGCTCCAACGAGCCGGGCGGGGCAATACCCCATGCATATAGCGTCAGCGGGGCCGGTTGACGAGGAGGAGGCCGCCGGCGACGAGCGTCACCGCCACGGCAAAAGCCGGCGTCAGGGGTTCGTTCAAAATCGTATGGCCGGCGGCAACGCCGAACAGCGGGGCCAGAAATGTGAAGACGGACAGCCGCGCGGCCGAATAGCGCACCACCAGCGCGAACCAGACCGCGAAAGTCACGCTCACCACCCAAATCGTCTGATAGGCAAACGCGCCGAGCGCGAGCGCCGACGGCATGCCGGCGATGCGCTCGCCGAAAAGGAGTGCGCCGGCGCCCAACAACGGCGCCGACACGACGAGCTGGTACAGCAGGGTCTTCTCGGCGCTGACGCGATTAAGCGGCGTGACCTTGATCACCAATGTGGTGGCGGCCCACGCCAGCGCGGCGCCGACCAGCATGAGGTCGCCGAGCAACTGATGCGGACTGATCGCGGGCGTCGGCACGCCGAACGCGATGACAATGCCGACGAAAGACAAGCCGAGCCCGAGCCATTGCGAAGGGTGGAAACGATCGCCCGGTACCAGCCAGCGCGAGCCGACGACAACAAAGAACGGCGCCAGATACAGAAACAGCGTGCCGCGCGTCACCGTCGTCCAGACCAAGCCGCGGTAGATCAGCAGGAACTCGAGCGCAAACAGGAGTCCGGTCAGAAGCCCGGGAATGAGCGTGCGGTCGCGGCGGAACAGCGGCATGCCGCGCATCTGGGTCCACAGGCCGACCAGCACCGCGGCGATCGCGGACCGCGCGGCCGATTGCGTGAGCGGCGGAATGTCGTGAATGGCAAGCTTGATGGCGACGTTGTTGAAACCCCAGCTCAGGCATAGACCGACGGTCACTGCGATCGCGAATGCGTCGAGCGGGCGCGACGACGGCGAAATTGGACCTGCGGTGCTGCTCAACGGGGCACGGTCACTTTTCGCGGCAATGCGCGCAAATGCCGGCAATCTCGATCAGCGGGCTTTTCGGCGTGAACCCGGCCGCGCGAGAAGACGTTTGAAGCGCTTCGGCCGCGGCGCCGCCCGGCGCCTCGCCGACCGCCCCGCAACGCTCACAAATCAGGAAAACCACCAGATCGTCACTGCCGTGATCGTGGACACAGGCAACAAAGGCGTTGCGGCTCTCGATGCGATGCACCAGGCCGTTGTCGCGCAGAAAGTCGAGCGCGCGGTAGATCGTGATCGGCGCCGGCCGCTCTTTTCCGGAAAGCCGCTCGATGATTTCATAGGCGCCAAGCGGCCGGTGGCTCGACAACAAAGCTTGCAACACGCGGCGGCGCATAGGGGTGAGGCGTTGCGCGCGTTCGGCGCACAGCGCTTCGGCGTGCGCAATCGCAGTGCTGGTGCAGCGCGCGTGATCGTGGTCGGGGGCGGGAAAGATCGCGCGGGTCAGGTTTGTCATCGTTGGATTCGTCTTAAGCCGGCTTTGCCGCAGCCGGATGATGTCATGGTCCGATTCGTCACGGTCCAATCCGTTGTGGCCCCAATTCGTCGTTGCCCGATGTGTCATAACCCGATTTGTCATAGCCGGGTCGTTCTTGCGGCAATATAACCCTGGCGGCGGTCCCCCGGCACTGTAGCGGATCGGCCAGGGATGCGGATTGGGGTCGCGAAAACGTGACGCTCCGGCCGATTTTTATGTTGCGCTGCAACAGGAAGCCCTCCAGAGTCCGCATCTTGCATCCATTTCGCCTTTTTCCGGCGCCCCTGCTGCGCTCTCCTGAATTGAGGATTCTGTCATGCTGAAAGGGAAATCTGCGTTGGTCACCGGGTCGACATCCGGCATCGGTCTTGGCATCGCCCGCGCGCTCGCGGCGGAAGGCGCCAACATCACCATCAACGGCTTCGGCGACAAGGGTGCGATCGAAAAAGAACGCGCCGGCATCGAAAGCGACTTCAAGGTCAAGGCCATCTATTCGCCGGCCGATATGACCAAGCCCGATCAGATCGCCGACATGGTCAAGACCAGCGAAACGACCTTTGGCGCGTTGGATATTTTGGTCAACAACGCCGGCATTCAACATGTTGCGCCGATCGAAGAGTTTCCGATCGAACAATGGAATCTGATCATCGCGATCAATCTGTCGGCGGCCTTTCACACCATCCGCGCCGCGATCCCCGGAATGAAATCGCGGAAATGGGGCCGCATCATCAACACTGCTTCGGCCCATTCGCTGGTCGCCTCGCCGTTTAAATCCGCTTACGTGTCGGCGAAACACGGCCTCGCCGGCTTGACCAAAACCGTGGCGCTTGAAGTCGCCACCCTCGGCATCACCGCCAACTGCATCAGTCCCGGCTATGTATGGACGCCGCTGGTCGAGAAGCAAATTCCCGATACCGCCAAGGCGCGCGGCATGACCGAGGAACAGGTCAAGCGCGACGTGATTTTGGCGGCGCAGCCGACCAAGGAGTTCGTCACGGTCGACGAAGTCGCCGCGCTTGCCGTCTATCTCTGCTCTGACATGGCCAAGGCCATCACCGGCGCCAACCTCTCGATCGACGGCGGCTGGACCGCGGAATAGCGGGTGCATGAGCAATATTCTAAACGCGCTATTGCCGGGGCGCGCGGCGAAGGCTGAGCCAAACAAACCCAAGCGGATCAATCTCGCTTTGCAGGGCGGCGGCGCTCACGGCGCCTTCACCTGGGGCGTGCTGGAACACCTGTTGAGCGACGAACGGCTGTCGATCGAGGGCATCTCCGGCACCTCCGCCGGCGCCGTCAACGCCGTGATGCTGGCGGACGGGCTGACCCGCGGCGGCCGCGCCGAAGCGCAAAAGCGTCTCGCCGATTTCTGGCGTTCGGCATCGAGCACCGGCCATCTGCCGACGCTGCAGCGGGCGGTGATGCAGCGCTTGTTGTCGTTTACGCCGCTCGAAGGCGCGCCGGTGCAGGCCTGGCTCGATGCGGTGTCGAGCTACTTCTCGCCCTATGACGTCAATCCGCTCAACATCAATCCGCTGAAGGACTTGATCGAGCGTTTTGTCGATTTCGAAAAGCTGCGCGCCAGCACCGATCTGCAACTGTTCATCTCGGCGACCAACGTGCAGACCGGCCGGGTGCGCATTTTCCCGCGCGACAAGATCACCGCCGAAGCGGTGATGGCCTCGGCCTGCCTGCCGACGATTTTCCGCGCCGTCGAAATCGACGGCGTGCCCTACTGGGACGGCGGCTATCTCGGCAACCCGGTGATCTTTCCGTTTTTCGGCACCACCACCACCGAGGATGTCCTGGTCGTCCAGATCAATCCCCTGGTACGCCAGGCGACGCCGACCTCCTCCAGCGAGATCATTAATCGCATCAACGAGATCACGTTCAACTCGTCGCTGATCGGCGAGTACCGCGCCATCGATTTCGTCGCCCGGCTGATCGATCAGGGCAAGCTGCCGCGCGGCACCGGACCCGGCCAGTATCGCCGCATCAACGTCCATCGCATCGTGCTCGACCGCTTCGGCACGCATTTCGATGCATTCAGCAAGCTCTCCACCGACTATGATTTCTTCGACATGCTGCATGTGAGCGGCATGCGCGCGGCGCGGCGTTTTCTCGACGACCATTTCGACGACATCGGGGTGAAGTCGACCGTCGATCTGCGCACCGAGGCACAGGCCGAATGGGCGTGACACGGGACATCCGGCGGGCCGGAATGCCATAATCGCAAAGCTGCCTTGCACCAATTTCGCGACCTTTTTTTAATAAGGTAGCTTATATTGTGCCTGCACAGATAACGCAGGCAGGCCATGCTTCCCCGATCGCTCAATCGAGAATTCGCTTTTTCCCTCAATGACGTAGCCCGGATGCTCCGGACCTACGCCGATCAGAAGGCCGGTCAGCTTGGGATCACCCGCGCCCAATGGGTGGTGCTGGTCCGGCTGGACCGGTTCGAGGGGCTGAAACAATCCGAATTGGCGGAAATGCTCGACCTGCAGCCCATCTCGCTGACGCGGCTGTTGGACCGGCTTTGCGAGAACGGATTGATCGAGCGCCGTTCCGATCCCAACGACCGCCGCGCCAAGCGGCTCTATCTGACGGCCGCGGCCCGCCCCATGATCGAACGGCTCGGGGTGCTCGGCGACGAACTGATGGCAACGGCCCTGGCCGGGGTCGACCGCGACAGCGTCGAGCGCATGGTCGCGCAGCTCGCCATCGCCAAGGAAAATCTGCGCCACGCGATCCAGAACAAGACCGCGGCCGCCCCGGCAGGGGAGCAGCGCTATGGCTGAGCGGGCTTTGCGATCCGTTCCCGCGGACCGGGATGAAGCACCGGGCGTGCGCGAGGCGCCGCAGGTGGCGCCGCCGACCGCGCCGCCGGTTTCCGGCCGCGAGGCGCCCCGCGACAAAAAAGTCCGGCAAGTCGGCCGCCGCCGCATCCGCTTCGGCCTGTTTGCCTTGCTGCCGATCATTCTGCTGATCGGCGGCTATTGGTATGTCACCGGCGGCACAGTGATGTCGACGGACGACGCCTATGTCGACGCCGAGAAGGTCGGTATTTCCACCGACGTCGCCGGCATCGTGCAAGACGTCGATGTGTCCGACAACGAATATGTCAAAGCCGGCCAGCTGCTTTATCGGCTCGATCCGCGGCAATTCCAGATTGCGCTCGACAACGCCAAGGCCAATCTGGCGCAGACCGCGCTTATGATCGACGCGATGAAACAAGATTACAAGCGCATGCAGAGCGACGTTGCCGCCGAACAATCGCAGGTCGGGCTCGATCAGACCAATTACAATCGCGACGTTATGCTGCTGCGCACGGCGACGGTCTCGCAAGCGGTTTACGATCAAACGCAATCCACGCTCGAAACCGACAAGAGCAAGCTCGAATCGCTGCGCCAGCAGGCGCAAGTGCAGCTCGCCAAGCTCGACGGCAACGCCGACATCCCGGTCGAGCAGCATCCGCAATATAAAGAGGCGCAAGCCAAGGTCGACGAGGCGCAACGCGAGCTCGATCACACCGTCGTCACCGCGCCGTTTTCCGGCCTTGTGACCGACGTGCCGGCCATCGCGCCGGGCAAATATCTCGCCGCTTCGACGACGGCATTCTATCTGGTCGATACCGATCACGCCTGGATCGCGGCCAATCCCAAAGAGACCGAGCTCACTTACGTGCGGCCCGGGCAGCAGGTCACCATCACCATCGACTCCTACCCCGGCGTGACCTGGCACGGCGCAGTGCAGAGCATCAGTCCGGTGGCCGCCCAGGAGTTCTCATTGCTGCCGGCGCAAAATACCAGCGGCAATTGGGTCAAGGTGGTGCAGCGCGTGCCGATGCGGATACGCGTCGATGCCGGCGACAAGAACAAGCCGCCGCTGCGCGCCGGCATGAGCGCCATCGTCAACGTCGATACCGGTCACGCGCGCGGCTTCCCGCACTTCTGGTGACTGCCGTGGCCGAGCGAACAACCGATGTTCCCAATCGCGGCATGATCACGCTCTGCGTGATCCTCGCCACGCTGATGCAGGCGTTGGACACCACCATCGCCAATGTCGCGCTGCCCTATATGCAAGGCAGCGTCTCCGCCAGCCAGGACCAGATCGATTGGGTGCTGACCTCCTACATCGTCGCCGCCGCGATCATGACCCCGCCGACCGGCTTTCTGGCGAGCCGCTTCGGGCTCAAGCGCCTGTTCCTGGTCTCGGTCACCGGCTTCACGCTGGCGTCGATGCTGTGCGGCATGGCGCAGACGCTGACGCAGATCGTGCTGTTCCGCGTGCTGCAGGGCGCGTTCGGCGCGGCCTTGGTGCCGCTGTCGCAGTCGGTGCTTTTCACCATCTATCCGAAGGAACGCCAGGGCTTCGCCATGGCGCTGTTCGGCATCGGCGTCATGATCGGCCCGGTGCTCGGCCCGGTGCTCGGCGGCTGGCTGACCGAGAATTACAGCTGGCGTTATGTGTTCTACATCAACCTGCCGATCGGCATTCTCGGCTTGATCGGCATGAGCGCGTTCCTGCCGCATTCGCCGCCGCGCACCGGCCGAAAAGCTCGACTGGTTCGGCTTCGGCACCCTGAGCGTGGCGCTCGGCGCACTGCAGATCATGCTCGACCGCGGCGAGATCAAGGATTGGTTCTCATCCGGCGAAATCATCATCGAGGCGGTCGTCGCGGCCTCCGCATTTTATCTGTTCTTCACGCACATCTTCACGTCGCAAAACCCGTTCGTCAAACCGTCGATGTTTCGCGACCGCAATTTCACCGCCGGCATGCTGTTCGTCGTCGTCATCGGCCTGACCTATTACGCCTCGATGGCGCTGCAGCCGCCTTATCTGCAGGAGTTGATGAATTATCCCGTCGTCACCTCGGGCCTAATCATGGGACCGCGCGGCGTCGGCACGATGGCGTCCATGCTGATCGTCGGCCGCATGGTCGGCCGCATCGATACCCGCACTCTGCTCGCGTTCGGGCTGGGGCTGACCGCGTGGTCGTTCTACCAGATGACCGGCTGGACGCCGGCTATTTCGCAGGAGAGGATTATCGCGGTCACGATGGTGCAGGGTTTCGGCCTTGGCTTTCTGTTCGTGCCGTTGAGCGCGGCGACGCTGTCGACGCTGCCGGCGCAATTGCGGACCGAAGGCGCCGGGCTCTACAGCCTGTTCCGCAATGTCGGCTCGAGCGTCGGCATCTCGGTGGTGAACGCGCTGCTGACGCGCAATACCCAGGTCAACCACGCCGACATCGCCGCGAATGTGACGGCGGTGAATCCCGGCTTCGACAACCCGGCCGTGGCGCATTTTTGGGATCCGATGACGGCCGCCGGCCGCACCGCGCTCGATGCCGTGATCACCAGCCAGGCCCAAATCATCGCCTATATCGACGATTACAAGTTCCTGATGATCGCGACGCTGGTGGTGTTTCCGCTGCTCATGGTGTTTCGCAGCTCGTCGCGGCCGCAACCGGCGCACTTGCCGGCCATGGAGTGAGCAGTCGGAGCATCGTCGGGCGGCATGCAGCCGCGCCGATCGCTGGGCACGGCCAACGCCGCGGCGGCAATAAAAAAGGGCGGCCTTTGGGGCCGCCCTTTCCCTCACAATCTGTCGCCGCGCTATTCGCCGGCGGCGGCTCCCGCGGCGGCTCGCCGCCTTCGGCCTTTTGCTTGGCCTCGAGGTCCTCGCCGGTCTCCTGATCGACCACTTTCATCGACAGCCGCACCTTGCCGCGATCGTCGAAGCCGAGCAGCTTCACCTTGACCTTGTCGCCTTCCTTGACGACGTCGCTCGTCTTCTGCACGCGGCGCGCCGCCAGCTGGCTGATGTGGACGAGACCGTCCTTGGCGCCGAAGAAGTTCACGAAGGCGCCGAAGTCCATGACCTTGACGACGGTGCCCTCATAGATGTGGCCGACCTCGGGCTCGGACGCGATCGACTTGATCCAGTTGATCGCCGCCTTGATCGATTCGCCGTCGGCGGAAGCCACTTTGACGGTGCCGTCGTCCTCGACGTTGATCTTGGCGCCGGTCTTCTCGACGATCTCGCGGATCACCTTGCCGCCGGAGCCGATCACTTCGCGGATCTTGTCGACCGGAATCTTGAACGACTCGATGCGCGGGGCGTATTCGCCGAGCTCGGCGCGCGCGGCGGTCAAGGCCGTCGCCATTTCGCCGAGGATGTGCATGCGGCCGTCTTTGGCCTGGGCCAAAGCCACCTTCATGATCTCCTCGGTAATGCCGGCGATCTTGATGTCCATTTGCAGCGAGGTGACGCCGCCTTCGGTGCCGGCGACCTTGAAATCCATGTCGCCGAGATGGTCCTCGTCGCCGAGAATGTCGGACAGCACGGCGAAGCGCTTGTCTTCGAGAATGAGACCCATGGCGATGCCGGCGGTCGGGCGCTTGAGCGGCACGCCGGCATCCATCAGCGCCAGCGAAGCGCCGCACACGCTCGCCATCGACGACGAACCGTTCGAACTCGGTGATCTCCGAGACGACGCGGATGGTGTAGGGGAACTCTTCCTTCGACGGCAGCATCGGATGGATCGCCCGCCACGCGAGCTTGCCGTGGCCGATTTCGCGGCGGCCCGGCGCGCCCATGCGGCCGGTTTCGCCGACCGAGTAAGGCGGGAAGTTATAGTGCAGCAGGAACGTTTCCTTATACGTCCCCTGCAGCGCGTCGATGAACTGCTCGTCCTCGGAGGTGCCGAGCGTGGCGACCACCAAAGCCTGCGTCTCGCCGCGGGTGAATAAAGCCGAGCCGTGGGTGCGCGGCAGGACGCCGACTTCGGCGACGATCGGCCGAACGGTCTTGACGTCGCGGCCGTCGATGCGCTTGCCGGTGTCGAGAATATTCCAGCGCACGATCTTGGCTTCGAGCTCCTTGAACACGCCGGCAACCGCCAGCTTGTCGTGTTTCGGTTCGGCGCCTTCGGGGAAAAAGTGCGCCATCACCTTTTGCTTGACCGCAGCGACCGCGTCCTGGCGGTCCTGCTTCTTCACGATCGCATAAGCCGTGCGCAAATCTTTTTCGGCGAGATCGAGAATTTCCTTCTCGAGCGCCTTATGATCGGTCGTCGCCAGATCGCGCGGTTCCTTGGCGGCCTTTTCCGCGAGCTTGATGATGGCCTCGATCACCGGCTGGAAATGCCGGTGGCCGAACATCACGGCGCCGAGCATGATCTCTTCGGACAGCTCCTTGGCCTCCGATTCGACCATCATGACGGCGTCCTGGGTGCCGGCGACGACGAGATCGAGCTGACTTTGCGGCATCTCATCGAGCGTCGGATTGAGCACGTATTCATTGTTGATGAAGGCGACGCGGGCGCCGCCGATCGGGCCCATGAACGGCGCGCCGGACAGCGTGAGCGCCGCCGACGCCGCGACCATGGCGACGATGTCGGGATCGTTCTCCTGGTCGTGCGACAGCACGGTCACGGTGACCTGGGTGTCGCAGCGCCAGCCGTCGGCGAACAGCGGACGGATCGGGCGATCGATCAGGCGCGAGGTCAGCGTGTCCTTTTCGGTCGGACCGCGCTCGCGCTTGAAGTAGCCGCCGGGAATCCGGCCGGCCGCGTAGTATTTCTCGGTGTAGTTGACGGTGAGCGGAAGGAAATCGATGCCTTCCTTCGGCGCCTTGGCGGCAACGACGGCCGCCAGCACGCTGGTCTCGCCGTAAGTGGCGAGCACCGCTCCGTCGGCTTGACGCGCTATTCTGCCGGTTTCCAGCGTTAGGGTACGGCCACCCCAGTCAAGTTGCACCTTATGAATATTAAACATTGCGATTGTCTCTCATGGTTTTCGCGAAAGTGCGAAAGCCATAAGCAAGACGGCGAGACGCTGCCGGCGCAGCGATCCTGCGTTGCCGCTCCAGCGTCCAGCGATCCTGCCATGGCCTTCGGACCTTCCGTAGATCGGAACGGGCAGTGGCCCATTCCATGAAATCGGCAGCTCTGCTGCCGGGCAAAAGCGGGCGCTGCATGCGCTCCGCCCACACACGCGCGGGACCTTCCCGCGCGGAATCGTTTTAGCGGCGAATACCCAGCCGCTCGATCAGCTCCTTGTAACGGCGATCGTCGGTACGCCGGAGGTAATCGAGAATCTGACGCCGTTGCGACACGAGCTTGAGCAAGCCGCGCCGCGAGTGATTGTCTTTGGCGTGCGTCTTGAAGTGCTCGGTCAAGTTGGTGATCCGCTCCGAAAGAAGCGCGACCTGGACTTCGGGCGACCCTGTGTCGCCGGATTTGGCGGCGAAGGTCTTGATCACTTCCGCTTTACGCGCGGTCGTTATCGACATCGTCATTAACCTCTTTGTCTTGCGGCACGACCAGCGATGCCGGTTAAATTGAACACGCGTCGGGGAACGATCTCGCCGCGCTCGACCTCGGCAATGGCCAAAAGCTGGCCGCCGGAAGCGACCTGGACCGTGCCGCGGAAGATGGTGGCGTCCCGTCCGCGCAATAATGCGGCTTGGCCCCTGGTGAGCCTTGCCGCGTCTGCCGGGCTCACGGCCAGCGCCGGGATGTCGTCCAGCGCGGTCTCGATCGGCAGAAGCGTATCGGCGAGGTGTCCCTCGCCGGAGGCCGCTCTATGGCACAAAGCCTCAATGTGTTCCAGAGGCATCATGTCGGTCTCGGCGAATGGGCCGACCCGCCCCCGGCGGAGCGCCGAAACATGTCCCAGCGCGCCCAGCGCACGGCCGAGATCCCTGGCCAGCGAGCGGACATAGGTGCCTTTCCCGCACTCCGCCGACAGCATGGCGTGGTCGGAATCGGGCATATCCGTCAATTCCAGCCGGTAAACTGTTACCTGGCGGGACGCGAGCTCGACGGTCTCGCCGTCGCGGGCGAGGTCATAGGCCCGCTCGCCATCGATTTTGACCGCCGAGAAGCGGGGCGGGACCTGTTCGATGGTGCCTGTAAACCGGGGCAACAGCGCGCTGATGCCGGGCGCATCCGGCCGGATTTCGCTCGTCGCCACCACCCGCCCTTCGGCGTCGTCGGTATCGCGCTCCTCGCCCCAGCGAATGGTGAACTGGTAGGTCTTATGGCTGTCGACCACGAACGGCACGGTCTTGGTCGCTTCGCCGAGCGCGATCGGCAGACAGCCGGAAGCCAGCGGATCGAGCGTGCCGGCGTGCCCGGCGCGCTTGGCCGAATAGAGCCGCTTGATGACCGAAACCGCATGCGTCGAGGTCATGCCGACGGGCTTGTCGAGCACGATCCAGCCGTGAACGTCGCGTTTTGGTTTCTTTTGTTGCCTTGCTTGCTCCGGATTGGTCTCACCTGGCGTGGCGGCGTTCGGGCCCTGCGGCGCGCTCATTCTTCGTCTTTCCCACTTTCGAGGTCGCGCTGGACGACGGGCGTACGCAAAAGCTTCTCGATGCGCTCCGCTTCGCTGAACCGCTCGTCGAGGCGGAAGCGAATGTCGGGTGCAAATTTCAGGTTGACGCGACGCGCGATCTCGCCGCGCACGAAGCGCTTGTTGCGCTCGAGCGCTTCGAGCACCGGCTTCTCGTCGCGGCCGCCGA
>CAWHBC010000014.1:0-47389 GCA_963827465.1 uncultured Alphaproteobacteria bacterium | reverse complement strand
GGGGCGCAAAGCAAGGACGCCGCCGCCGCTTCGCCGCCGGCGTCCGACACCGGCGAACGTCCAGTCCCCGGCCGCTCCTACGAATTTCACACCGATCTGTGGGCGGATCTTTACGTCAAGCGCATCGACGAAATGATCGCGGCGCTCAAAGCGAAGGGTGTGCCGGTATTGTGGGTGGGCTTGCCGGCATTGCGCGGGCCGAAATCAACGAGCGACATGGCTTATCTCGACGAACTCTACCGCGAGCGGGCGGAGCGGGCCGGCATTGCCTATGTCGATATCTGGGACGGGTTCGTCGACGACCAGGGGCGTTACGCGGTGGACGGCCCGGACTTCGAGGGCCAGATCCGGCGGCTGCGCACCGCCGACGGCGTGCACTTCACCAAAGCCGGCGCGGTGAAGCTTGCAAGCTACGTCGATCAGGAATTGCGCCGCGTCCTGTCCAGCCATGCGGCGCCGATCGCGTTGCCGGAGCAGGCCGCGCCGGCCAGCAAGCCCGGTACGGCGCGGCCCGACGTCGGCCCGGTGGTGCCGCTCACCGTCTCGAGCGCCGATGGCGGCACCGGCGGCCTTGTCGGCGGTGCCGGCAACCACCAGGCACCGCTCGCGTCCGATCCGCAGGCGCAAAAAGCGCTCGATCGCGGCGCACCGGTTGCCGCGGTCGCCGGCCGCGCCGATGATTTCTCCTGGCCGCGGCCCGCCGCGCCGATCGATGCCGCGCCGCAGCCGGTGTCGCTGACCCCTGCCGAGCCGCCGAAGAAGGGCGCTTCCGCCAGCGGCGACGCCAGGCAACCGGCCGATGCCAAAAAGGACGTCAAGAAGAAACCGGAGAAAGAGACCGACGCCCGCAAAGATGTCGATGCCCGCCCGGCGCATCCGTCGCGCGCCACGCTCGACGGCGCGCCGCGGCCGCCGAAGGACATCGGCGGCGGGTTTTAACGGGACAACGACCGCTCAATCGCGGGTGCGCTCCGCCTTGTAGTCGTAAGGTGAGTGCCATTCGAGTTTGCCCATAAGGCCGAGCAGGCACTTCTGGCGCCGCCGCACAATGAATTCCTGCAAGGCCTTGGTGACTGCGGCCCTTTTCGTGCGCTCGCCGCTCACCTCGAAGGCGCGGTCGATCAGGTCTGGATCGATCGACAGGTTGGTCGCCATGGGTGGACCTCCACACACAGACTGACACAATCAGACCGGACTTTCGAGAGGCGGTCGCTATCGCGGCAACAGCGTCGAGCCCATCAGATATTTATCGACGGCGGCCGCGGCCTGGCGGCCTTCGCGGATCGCCCAGACGACCAGCGATTGCCCGCGGCGCATGTCGCCGGCGGCAAAGACCTTGTCGAGCGAGGTGCGGTAGTCCTCGGTCGTGGCCGAGACATTGCCGCGCTGATCGAGCGCGACGTCGAGGCTTTGGATCAGGCCTTCGTGCACCGGATGCACGAAGCCCATCGCCAGCAGCACGAGATCGGCGGGGAGCTCGAATTCGGTGCCGGCGATGTGCTTCATTCTGGCATCGACATGGACGCAATGCAGCTTCTTCACCGCGCCGTTTTCGCCGGAGAATTTGGTCGTCATCACCGCGAAATCGCGCTTGGCGCCTTCTTCGTGGCTCGATGACGTGCGCATTTTGAGCGGCCAATTCGGCCAGGTCAGCGGCTTGTTTTCGTGGACCGGCGGCGCCGCCATGATCTCGAAATTGGTCACCGACAAAGCGCCTTGCCGGATCGAGGTGCCGATGCAGTCCGACCCGGTGTCGCCGCCGCCGATGACGACGACGTGCTTGCCCTTGGCAAGGATCGGCTTGCCCGGCGCCGCGGCCTCGCCGGACACGCGGCGGTTCTGCTGCGGCAGGAAATCCATGGCGAAATGAATGCCGTCGAGCTCGCGGCCCGGCACCGGCAGGTCGCGCGGCTTTTCGGCGCCGCCGGTGAGCACGACGGCGTCATAGTCGCGCAGCAATTTGTCGGCCGGCAGGTCGACGCCGACATGGATGCCGTAATGGAACACGACGCCTTCCGCCTGCATCTGCGCGACACGGCGGTCGACGTGGATTTTTTCCATCTTGAAATCGGGAATGCCGTAGCGCAGCAGGCCGCCGGCCTTGGCCCAACGCTCGTAGACGTGAACCTTATGCCCGGCGCGCGCCAGTTGCTGCGCGCAAGCAAGCCCCGCCGGGCCCGAGCCGACGATGGCGACGGTCTTGCCGGTCCGCTCCGCCGGCGGCTCGGGCTTGAGCCCCGCCGCGATGGCGCGGTCGGCGATGGCGCATTCGATCGATTTGATGGTGACCGGATTCTCGTCGATGTTGAGCGTGCACGAGGCCTCGCACGGCGCCGGGCACACCCGCCCGGTGACTTCCGGGAAGTTATTGGTCGAATGCAGGTTGCGCGCCGCCTCGTCCCAGTCGCCGCCATAGACGAGGTCGTTCCAATCCGGGATTTGATTGTTGACCGGGCAGCCTGGCGTGCCGGGCGAGAGCGATCCGGTGCCCATGCAATAGGGCACGCCGCAATTCATGCAGCGCGCGGCCTGGGTGGTGTAATCCTTCTCGGGCAGCGGCAGCACGAATTCGCGCCAGTGCCGGATGCGCTCGGCGACCGGCTGGTAATGACGATCCTCGCGCTCGAATTCGAGAAAGCCGGTGATCTTGCCCACTACGCAGTCTTTCCTGGCACGCGCTTGTCGCCGCGCTACTCCGCAGCGATCGCCGCGGCTTTGAGTTCGTTGAGCGCGCGGCGATACTCGACCGGCATCACCTTGCGGAATTTCGGATACCAGGTTTTCCAGTCGCCCAGAATGTCTTCGGCGATGCGTGAGCCGGTGAAGCGCGCGTGCCGCGAAATCAGATGATGCAGCCGGTGTCCGTCGAAGCGGCTGAGGTCGGACATGATGTCGACCATGCCGTGCGCCTCGAGGTCGCGGGCATGATGGAAGACCCTGGCGTTGATGTCTTCCTCGTCAGGCATCGGCTCGAGTTCGACCATCGCCATATTGCAGCGCGAGGCAAAGTCGCCGTCACTGTCGAGCACATAGGCGATGCCGCCCGACATGCCGGCGGCGAAGTTGCGGCCGGTCGGTCCGAGCACGACCACCACGCCGCCGGTCATGTATTCGCAGCAATGGTCGCCGGCGCCCTCGATGACGGCGATGGCGCCGGAATTGCGCACGGCGAAACGCTCGCCGGCGACGCCATGGAAATAGCATTCGCCGGCGATGGCGCCGTACATCACGGTATTGCCGACGATGATTGACCGCTCCGGAACGACGGCCGAGGCTGCGGACGGACGCACCACGATGCGGCCGCCGGACAGGCCTTTGCCGACATAATCGTTGGCGTCGCCGTCGAGCTCGAAACTCACGCCGTGGGCGAGGAATGCTCCAAAGCTCTGGCCGGCGGTGCCGGCGAAGCGCACGACGACGCTGTCGTGCGGCAGGCCCGCGTGGCCGTAACGCTTGGCGATTTCGCCCGACAGCATGGCGCCGACCGTGCGATCGACGTTCCTGATCGGGAAGCTCAGCTGCACCGGCGTGCCGCGTTCGAGCGCGTCCTTGGATTGCGCGATCAGCTTGCGGTCGAGAATGTCGCCGATCTTGTGATCCTGCGCCTCGCAATTGTAGATTTTGACGCTCGCAGGGACGTCGGGCTTCATGAACAGCTTGGCCAAATCGAGCCCGCTCGCCTTGCCGTGCGCGATCAGCTTGCGCTGATCGATCATCTGCATCTGGCCGATCATGTCGTCGAAGCTGCGGTAGCCGAGTTCGGCCATCAGCTCGCGCACTTCCTCGGCGACGAAGAAGAAATAATTGATGACGTGCTCGGGCTGCCCGGTAAAGCGCTTGCGCAACACCGGGTCCTGGGTGGCGACGCCGACCGGGCAGGTGTTGAGGTGGCACTTGCGCATCATGATGCAGCCGGCGGCAATCAGCGGCGCGGTGGCGAAACCGAACTCGTCGGCGCCGAGCAGCGCGCCGACCACGACATCGCGGCCGGTGCGGATGCCGCCGTCGACCTGCACGGCGATGCGGCCGCGCAGCCGGTTGGCGACCAGCGTCTGGTGGGTTTCGGCAAGCCCGATTTCCCACGGCGAGCCGGCATGCTTGATCGAGGTGAGCGGCGCCGCGCCGGTGCCGCCTTCATAGCCGGCGATGGTGACGTGGTCCGACCGCGCCTTCGATACGCCGGCGG
Source organism: uncultured Alphaproteobacteria bacterium (assembly GCA_963827465.1). Taxonomy (GTDB): domain Bacteria; phylum Pseudomonadota; class Alphaproteobacteria; order Rhizobiales; family Xanthobacteraceae; genus BOG-931. Next base: position 43,203 of record CAWHBC010000014.1, on the reverse strand, counting down.
CCACCGTGCCGACACCGACCTCGGACACGAGCTTGACCGAGACGTCGCCGTCCGGATTGACGTTCTTCAAGTCGAAGATGAGCTGCGCCAAATCTTCGATCGAATAGATGTCGTGATGCGGCGGCGGCGAGATCAGGCCGACGCCGGGCGTCGAATGGCGCACTTTGGCGATGGTCTTGTCGACCTTGTGGCCGGGCAGCTGGCCGCCTTCGCCGGGCTTGGCGCCTTGCGCGATCTTGATCTGCATCATGTCGGAATTGACGAGATATTCGGCGGTCACGCCGAAACGGCCCGAGGCAACCTGCTTGATCGCCGAACGCATCGAATCGCCGTTGGGCAGCGGCTTGTAGCGGTCGGACTCTTCGCCGCCCTCGCCGGTATTGGATTTGCCGCCGATCCGGTTCATGGCGATGGCGAGCGTGGTGTGCGCCTCGCGCGAGATCGAGCCGTAGGACATGGCGCCGGTCGAGAACCGCCGCACGATGTCCTTGGCCGGCTCGACCTCCTCGATCGGCACCGGCTTTCGCCCATCCTCTTCCGCCGACTTGATGCGGAACAAGCCGCGGATGGTGAGCAGGTGCGCCGACTGATCGTTGATGATCCGGGCGAATTGCTGGTAGCGGTCGTAGGAATTGCCGCGTACCGCATGCTGCAGCGCCGCCACCGTCGCCGCGTTCCAGACGTGCTCCTCGCCGCGCACGCGGAAGGCATATTCACCGCCGACGTCGAGCATGGAACGGTAGATCGGCGCGTCGGAGAACGCGTCGCGATGCCGCCGCACCGCTTCTTCGGCGATTTCATCGAGCCCGACGCCCTCGATGCGGGTTGCGGTGCCGGTGAAGTATTTGGCGACAAAGTCGGACTTTAATCCCACCGCGTCGAAAATCTGCGCGCCGCAATAGGACTGGTAGGTCGAGATGCCCATCTTGGACATCACTTTCAGCAGTCCCTTGTCGATCGACTTGATGTAGCGCTTGACGATTTCCTTCTCGTCGAGCCTCTGCGGCAGCTCGTTCTTCATGGCGACGAGGGTCTCGAAGGCGAGATAGGGATTGATCGCCTCGGCGCCGTAGCCGGCCAGACAGGCGAAGTGGTGCACCTCGCGCGGCTCGGCGGATTCCACCACGATGCCGACCGAGGTGCGCAAGCCCTCGCGGATGAGATGATGATGCACCGCGGCGCAGGCGAGCAGCGCCGGGATCGGGATACGATCGGCGCTGGCGCGGCGGTCGGACAGGATGATGATATTGATGCCGTCGCGCACCGCGATTTCGGCGCGGCCGCACAGCCCGTCGATCGCTTCGGCCATGCCGGCAGCGCCGGCGTCCGCCGGCGAGGTGGTGTCGAGCGTGCGCGACTTGAAGTGATCGTGGCCGACTTCCGAAATCGCGCGGATTTTTTCAAGGTTGGCATTGGTCAAGATCGGCTGATGCACTTCAAGCCGCTTGGTGTTGGACGAGCCTTCGAGATCGAACAGGTTCGGCCGCGGACCGATGATCGAAACCAGGCTCATGACCAGCTCCTCGCGGATCGGATCGATCGGCGGATTGGTCACCTGCGCGAAGTTCTGCTTGAAATAGGTAAAAAGCAGCTTGGCCCGGTCCGACAGCGCCGAGATCGGCGTGTCGTTGCCCATCGAGCCGACCGCCTCTTCGCCGGTCGTGCCCATCGGCGTCATCAGGATTTTCAGGTCTTCCTGGGTGTAGCCGAACAGCTGCTGCCGCTCGAGCAGCGACAGGTTCGAGATCGGCGCCGCCGCCGAGGTTTCGGCCAGGTTCTCGAGCTGAATCTGCGTCCGCTCGAGCCACTCCTTATACGGGTGGCTTTGCGCGAGTTGCGACTTGATTTCCTCGTCGGGAATGAGCCGGCCTTGTTCGAGGTCGACCAGAAGCATCTTGCCCGGCTGCAGTCGCCACTTGGTGACGATCTCCTCTTCGGGAATCTTCAGCACGCCGACTTCCGAAGCCATGACGATGCGGTCGTCCCGGGTGACGACGTATCGCGCCGGGCGCAAGCCGTTCCGATCGAGGGTGGCCCCGATCTGGCGACCATCGGTAAACGCGATCGCCGCCGGGCCGTCCCACGGCTCCATCAGCGCGGCGTTGTACTCGTAGAAGGCGCGGCGCTCCTCGTTCATCGACTGATTGCCGGCCCAGGCCTCCGGGATCATCATCATCACCGCGTGCGGCAGCGAATAGCCGCCCATGGTGAGAAATTCGAGCGCATTGTCGAAGCAGGCGGTGTCGGATTGGCCTTCATAGGAGATCGGCCACAGTTTCTCGATGTCGTCGCCGAACTTGGGCGAGGACACCAAGGCCTGCCGCGCCGCCATCCAGTTGTTGTTGCCGCGCAGCGTATTGATCTCGCCGTTATGCGCGACCATCCGGTAGGGATGCGCCAGCGACCAGGTCGGGAACGTGTTGGTGGAAAAGCGCTGATGCACCAAAGCGAGCGCGCTTTCGAAGTCCGGATCGTGCAGGTCGGGATAGTAGGCGCCGAGCTGATCGGCCAGGAACATGCCCTTGTAGATCATCGTGCGGCAGGACAGCGACACCGGATAGTAATGCGACGTGCTGCGGCCGCGCTTGCCGTGCATGATGCCGGAAATGGTCTTGCGCAGGATGTACAGCCGGCGCTCGAACTCGTCCTCCGACGCGATCTTGGCGCCGCGGGCCAAAAACACCTGCATGTGCCAGGGCTCGGTCGGCTTCACCGTTTCGCCCAGCGTCGAATTGTCGATCGGCACGTCGCGCCAGCCGAGCACCTTCATGCCTTCGCGCGCCGCCGCGGCGACGTACGCTTCCATGATCTCGGCCCGCCACGCCTTGTCGTGCGGCATGAACAGCGCGCCCACGGCATAGTCGCCCGGCGGCGGCAGCGTGATGCCCAGTTCGGCGGCTTTCTTGGCCAGAAATTTGTGCGGCGTCTGCACCAGAATGCCGGCGCCGTCGCCGGCGCGCGGATCGGCGCCAACCGCGCCGCGATGCTCGAGATTGACCAGGATCGTCAACGCGTCTTCGACGATCCGGTGCGATTTGCGTCCCTTGATGTCGGCAATAAACCCGACCCCGCAGGAATCCTTTTCCAGCGCCGGATCAAACAGCCCGAAACCTGACGCATTCATCGTCGTACTCGCGATCCTCCCGGAGCCTTTGGGCCGGCGTGGCCCTTCAGCAACCGACGCAACCATCTGCTGCGCTCATTTCGTGCCATCGCCCGCGTCCGGTCGTCGGCCGAAAAGAGCTTGCGCCCAAGGGCGAGCCAGTCTTCTTGGAGGCAACCTTCGTGCCGCTTGCAACGGCCGCTCTGGTTGCTTGTTCTTCCGCCAGGCGCGCCCTCGCCACCGGCGGCCGACCCCGCCTCCCGCCGGAACCTCCGATCGCGCGGATTTTCCGATTGCGCGGATCGACCGCGCCTTGGGGGGTCGCCAATTGGGACAGCAATGCTGTCCTATAGGAACATTGCAAATTCCCTCGCTAAACACAAGCGCTTGGCCCTCCACTTTCATTCCCCGCGAGCGGAAAAGGAAAGACAAGGCGCCGCGTACCCCAGCCGCTACCGGTTTTTGCGAACGTTCCGCGTCCCAAGTGGATCATGGGATGCGCTTTCGTGCAATGGCTGGTGGTGGCGCGTTCCGCACAAACCACGCTAGTTATGCCGCCGATGAATTTTGCCAGCGACAATACGGCCGGTATCGATCCCGCCATCCTCGCCGCCATTGCCGAGGCCAATGCCGGCTATGCGCGCGGCTATGGCAATGACGACTGGACGCAAGCGGCCGAGCGGCGGCTTGCGGAAGTGTTCGAGCGCGAGGTCGCGGTGTTCCTGGTGACGACCGGCACGGCCGCGAATGCGCTCGCTTTGGCGCAGGTCTGCCCGCCTTGGGGCGTGGTCTTTTGCCATGCCGATTCCCACATCGCCACCGACGAATGCGGCGCGCCGGAATTCTTCGGCGGCGGCCTCAAGCTCGTCGGGCTTGCCGGCGGCGGCGCCAAGATCGCGCCGGAAACGCTTGAAGCCGCGCTCGCCGGCTATGGCGGCCACAGCCCGCATCAAATGGTGGCGGCGGCGCTGTCCATCACCCAGGCGAGCGAAGCCGGCACCATCTACCGGGCCGCCGAGATCGCGGCGCTGGCCGAGATTGCCCATGCGCGCTCGCTCGCGGTTCACATGGATGGCGCGCGCTTCGCCAATGCGCTGGTTCGGCTCAACGCCAGCCCGGCGCAAATGACGTGGCGCGCCGGCGTCGACGTGGTGTCGTTCGGCGCCACCAAGGGCGGGGCGCTGGCGGCGGAGGCGGTGGTGATTTTCGATCCCGCCCGCGCGGCGTATTTCGGCGAGCGGCGCAAGCGCGCCGGCCATCTGTTGTCGAAGCACCGCTTCATCGCGGCGCAATTTTCGGCCTATCTCGCCGGCGACCGCTGGCTCGATCTGGCCCGCCACGCCAACGCCATGGCCGACCGGCTCGCCGAAAAGCTTCAGGCGGCGGGCCACAAACCGATCTGGCCGGTCGAGGCCAATATCGTCTTCATCGCCGTCCCCCGCGCGCTCGAGCAAAAGCTGCGAGCCGCCGGCGCGACATATTACGTGCGCCCGAGCGAGGGCCTCGCGCTTGGACCGGACGAGGTTCTGATCCGGCTGGTCACGTCGTTCAGCACGGAAAAGTCCGATGTCGACCGCTTCGTCGCGCTGTGCGGCGGTTCCTGAACTCCCGTGCATAAAATCCCGATTGCGCCCAAGCGCCGCCCCAATTGCATCCGACCCTGACGGCCGGCTTTGGCGTGAAGAGTGTTTGGGGCGGGAAGGGCCATCGGGCGTGCGTGTCGGCATCACCGGTATCTCCGTTGCGGCCGCGCTGCTGTCGGCCATCGGCATCGGCCATGCGCAGGCGCCGCCGCCGGGACCGCCGCCGCTGTCCTCCGTGCCGGGCTTCGTCTCGACTTACGAAATCGTCCACACTTTGCGTGCTGCCGGCTTCGATCCGCTGGCGCCGCCGCTCCGCGAGGGCACGACCTATGTGGCGCGCGCCACCGACTATCGCGGCATTCTGATGCTCGTCGTGCTCGACGCTCGCACCGGCGCCATCCGCGACGCCAATCGCATTGTGCCGGGCCCGGGCAATTACGGCGGACCCTACGGCCCCTATGGCGAGGCCGACGATCCTTATGACGGTCCGGTTTACGGTCCCGGCCCTTATGGGCCCCCCGATCCCTATGCTCCTCCCGGTGCCTATGGCGAAGGCCCCGACGGCGCGGATGGTTACGGCGGCGTTCCCCCTTCGCCCTATGATCGGCCGCCGGCGTCTGCCGTCCCGGTGTTCCCGCCGCCCGTGCATGCCTTAACCGGCAAGAGCGGGCCGCCGCTGCCGCGTCCGCGTCCGCCGGAACTCGCCTCGCAGCATCCCGCCGCAAGCCCCAAGCCGGCCCCGGCGGTCGATCCGAAACCAGCCACTGCAAGCGATTCCAATCCGGCGGCCAAACCGGGCGCGCCACCGGCCGCTCCGCCCGCCGCCGCGGCGCAGGCCGCGCCGGCGAAGCCCGACAAATCGCCCGCGCTGACGATCAATAACTGACTGAGCGTGCCGTCGCAGCCGGTGGTGCCACGCGAGGCGCGCTCGCTCGCATTGAGCCCGATCAGGCCGCAGCGTAGCATCGGTGCCGACTGGGCAAAAACAATACTGCCATGGCCGGGAGGCGCCGCCGTGAAAGTGTGCATGTTTCATCTGATGCCGTATCGGGACCTGCCGGCCGATTTCGTGTCGCGGTACGATTCGGCGTTCATCGATCCGCTCTGGTTCGACGTGGCGGATGCCGGGAAGGTCGGCGCCTATTACAATGCGACGCTGGACGAGCTGCTGTACGCGGCGAAGGCGGGCTTTCACGGCCTGTGCACCAACCAGCACCATCAGAACGCCTACGGCTTCATGGCCAATCCCAGCCTCATGGGCGCGGTGCTGGCCCAGCAGACCAACGGGCAAAATGTCGCCATCGTGCAGCTCGGCTCGACGCTGCCGTCGACCACGCCGCCGACCCGCATCGCCGAGGAATATGCGATGCTCGATTGCATCAGCGGCGGACAAACTCATTGCCGGATTTCCCACCGGCCTGCCGTCCGACGCCGTCATCGCCAACGGCATTGTCCCGCTCGATCAGCGCGAGCGCTATCGCGAGGCGCTGGCGCTCGTCGTCAAGGCCTGGTCGGCGCGCGAGATCTTCGCCTGGAACGGCAAGCATTACCAGCTCGGCATGGTCAATCTCTGGCCGCGGCCGATCCAGCAGCCGCACCCGCCGATCTGGATTCCGGGCGCCGGCATTTCCTCGACCGCTGAATATGTCGTCGAGCACGATCACTGCTTCTGCCATCTCAGCTATTTCGGCGCCAAGAATGCCAAGCAGGTGACCGACCGCTATTGGGATCTGGTGGCGCGCAAGGGCCGCGACGACAATCCCCATCGGCTGAGCTTCCTGCAGCTCATCGGCGTCGCTGCGACCGATGCCGAGGCCGAAGAGCTCTACGGCCCGCACGCCGAATATTTCTTTCACAAGCTGCTCTATACGCCGCCGCATTATCAGGCGATCCCGGGCTGTCTCGAATACGGCGCGCTGGTGCAGTCGCTGCAGCACAATCCGCGCGCCGCGGTCAATCCGCATGACCTTAAGGCGAGGGACTTCTACGATCGCGGTTACGTCGTCGTCGGCAGCCCCAAGACGGTGCGGGAGCAATTGCTCGACGGCATCAAAGAGCTGCGCATGGGTCATCTGTTGGCGCTCTTGCATTTCGGCTCGATGCCGACGGACGTCTGCAAGGCCAATATCGATTTGTTCGCCCGCGAGGTGCTGCCGTATCTGAAAGACGAATGGGACGACCGCTACGAGGATCGCTGGTGGCCCGAGCGGCTGCGGGCAAAGCGGCCGGCGCCGGCGATGGCAGCGGCATCATGACCGAGGTGGAAATCCGCCGGATCAAACTCTGGCAGGACCGCATCGAGACCGAGGTCGAGATTGCGGGCTCCGGTCCGCCGCTTGTTTATCTGCATGGGCCTTGGGGGCTCGCGCCGGATCGCGCCTTCGTCGCGCAGCTTGCGCAGAGCCATAAGGTCTTCGCGCCGAAATTTCCCGGCACCACGCCGGGCGATCCGAATGCAGCGCATGCGCTCGATGGCTGGCACGATCTGGTCGTCTATAGCGGCGAATTGCTCGACACGCTCGCCTTGTCCGCGCCGGCGCTCGCCGGCCATTCCTTCGGCGCGCTCTTGGCCGCCGAAGTCGCCGCGGCGGCGCCGCGCGCCGTCGATCGTCTCGTGCTGATCGATCCGGTCGGCCTGTGGCGCGACGATCATCCGGTGCAGAACTGGATGCTGTTGAGCGACCCGGCGCGAAAGGCGGCGCTGTTCGCTGATCCCGACGGCGCGGCGGCGCGGCGTTTCTTCGCCGTACCGGACGATCCGGCCGCGCGCGTCGAGGCCTTGTCGCAAATGATCTGGGCGCAGGCTTGCACCGGAAAATTCGTCTGGCCGATCGCCGACCGCGGCTTGAGCCGGCGCATGCACCGCATCGCCGCGCCGGTGCTGATCGTGTGGGGCGACGCCGACCGCATCGTCGCGCCGGTCTATGCCGACGAGTTCGCCAAGCGTATTGCAGGCGCCCGGACCGCGCTCATCGCCGATGCTGGCCACCTGCCGCATCTCGAGCAAGAGGGGCGGGTGCTTGCGGCGGTTGGGAAATTCCTCGGTTAGCCCGCGCTCGGTCGGCAAGAGCGGGACAAATTGTACGACGGCGCGGTCAAATCGTGCCGGCGCTGCGCCTGTCGAAAATGCCGAGTTGCTTTTGCGCCTCGACCGGCATGTTGGGGACGAGGATCAGGCGGCCCATGAATGTCGTCCACGGCTTTTCGGCGATCGGCTGGAGCTGGGCAAAATTCCAGAATTGTAGCTCTTTCATCTCGATCTCGGTCACGGCGTTGTCGAGCACCCATTTGCGCAGCGTGCTGAGCCGGCTTTGTTCGGCGTCCGCGAACATTGCGTCCGGCATGGCTTTTCTCATGGCGCCGTTCCCTATTTAATTTGAAGCGACCCGGAATTTCGCGCTCACGGCGACAGCGAAGCTTCGATTTCGCCGTTCTTGCGCGCACCGGCAAAAAGGGTCTGCCGGCGGCCAGTATTGCAGCCGCAATCGTAACCATTCCCTTAGGGGCAGGACGCAAACATCGCCTTGGCGACGGATTCCCTCTCCGCCAAGAGCAAAAGGCGGGCATTCTTTTGAGACCGGACGTCGGCGGATGCCGGGCAATGGCGTTCGGGCCGCTGCGACGCTGAATACCGGGTCGCTACTTGCGTTTGGATCGCGATTTGCGGGCGGCGTAACGGGCGTCCCTGGCCGCCTTTTGCTCGGCCTCGCGGGCGCGTTCGCGCTCCTCGTTTTCGGCCTTGGCGCGCTCGGCCGCAATCGCGGCTTCGCGCGCGGCGGCTTCCGCGCGCGCGGCCTCGCGGGCCTTTTGTTCCGCGCGTTCGGCTTCGCGCTGGGTCTTGAGCGCTTCGCGTGCGGCGGCTTGCGCGCTGCGCGCCGCCAGCCGTTCCTCCAAGCCCGGGTCGGCGGCCTTGGCGCGAAACTTCTCCAGCGCCGCCTTGCGGGCCTTGGCCGCCGCCTCTTGGCGCTCGGCTAAATCCGGTTGTTTAAAGCCAGCCATCTGTTTCGCCCACTAGTTCGCCCAGTATCTGGACCACGTCCTGTTGTTTCGATGGTGTCGCATCAAGGCACGCGCCAGCCGACCACCGTCGCCTCGATCGGGCTGCCGCTGTCGACGCTCTGCCAGGCTCCGTTACGAAATCGGCACAAAAATGGAATGACATAGGTGCCGACGTGATCCTCGCAAAGCAATTCGAGCGGCTGGTCCGCCGGCGGAACGCCCTGGTGTGTGAAGGCGTCGATTCGCTGCTGGCGGGTCGCCATGCGGTCTTGATGATCCTTGCCGTTTGGACGCCGGGTGTTCGACGACCTGCATGGCGACGCGGCGCCATCGGGAGGCGCTTATATAGCGCCGGAATTGGCGTAATCAACTGGATTTGGGGCGTAATGGCGTGGCGCCGAAGGCTTTCACGCTAATCGCGCGCCTGCCGCTATTCCTCAGGCAAAATCTCGCCGTCGGCCGTGGCGGTCAGCTCTTTCGGCACCAAGACGAGCGCCGGCAAAATCAGCGCATAGGCCGCGGTCACGGCGATCACGCAGGCGGTGAAGCCGCCGTAATAATCGTAGATCGCGGTGCCGAGCACGTCGCCGGCGCGGATCACGGCGATGCTGAGCGCGCCGGCGAGCATCATCGTCGTGCCTTGCAAGCCGAGCGGGCAGGAGCGGATGATCAGATCGAAATAGGCCGCGGTGGCGACGCCGCCCATCAGCCCGATCGGCGCCGCGGCGATCAGCGCGCCTTCGACCGAGTGGATGAACAACAGCGGGATGAGTTGCGGCACCGCGACGACCGTGCCCCACAGCAACAGCGTTTTCAGCGGCAGCGTCCGGCACAGCAGGCCGAACAAGAGAAATGTCGGAATGAAGGAGGCGGCGAAGATCGCATTCCACTGTCCCCACTGCGAATCGGCCGCGTGCAGCGTGTTCTGCAGATAATATTGCAGCGGCGTCGCCGAGCCGGGCGCGAAATTCCACAACACCCAGATCAATAAAGCCGGATAGATCGGCCGGTGCCGCAGGAGGCGCTTGATGTCGGCGAGCGGCCGCGCGGCGCCGGCGTCCTCGCTCCTCACATTGTCGAATACGGCTTTCGGCCGCCACAGCGCATAGACCGCGGTCGCCGCCATCACCGCGGCGCCGATCAGGAACAGGATGCGGCCGGCGGCTTCGGCGTTTCTCTGCTCGAGCATGTTGGAGAGACTGCCGCCGACCAATAGCGCGGCGACCGCCGGGGATCGCGCCGAACATGTTCCAGACCGCGCTGATCTGCCCGGACATCGCGTGCTGCTGGCCGAGCGTCGAGGTCAGGCCGTTCTGCGCGCTGGCGACGAACAGGAACGCGACGCTGACCAGCACGACTTCGGCAAGCAGGCTGCCATAGGTGATGGGGATGAAGGCGAACATTGCGTACAGCACCGCCGTCGCCGCGCCGAACAGCAGCATGAAGCCGCGGTCGCGCATGCCGAACGGATTCCAGATGTCGCGAACAAAGCCGAAGACGAAGGACAGATAGAGCGGTACGCCGGCGATGAGCCGGAACGCGGCGAGTTCGTGCGCCGCGAGATGCAATTTGTTTTTCAGAAAAAAGCTGATCGGAATATCGATCAATCCGCCGGACGGCGAGCCGAATGCCAGCAGCACGATCAACACGCCGAGATAAAGAAAAATCCGCAGCCGCACCGCTTCGGGCAGCACGCCCGGGGCAACGGCGTCGGCCGGAGGACTTTCAGCCGTCATGATCCGCCGCTCTCATCGGTAAACGGTCGTGGTCGATTGGTCGTGGGCGATCGCTTCCTCGCGGCGCTCCTATCAATGACGGCACGGTTCACATTCAGCTCCGCCACCTGAGCGCCTCGACCAAAAGCGCAAACGCCGCCGACGGCTGGCGCCGGCTCGGATAATACAGGTGATAGCCGGTATAAGGCGGGCACCAGTCTTCGAGCACGCGGATGAGGCGCCTCTTGGCGAGATGCGGCCGAACCAGATCCTCGGGCACATAAGCGAGGCCGAAGCCACCGAGCGCCGCATTGAGCATCTGGAAGGTGCCGTTGAAGGTGAGCTGGCCTTCGACCCGCACTTTGAGTTCGCGGCCGGCTTTCTCGAACTCCCAGGCGTAGAGCCCGCCATGCGTCGGCAGGCGCAGATTGATGCAGTCGTGGCCGATCAGGTCCTGCGGCCGCTTCGGCTGCGGGCGGGTTTTGAAATAGGCGGGCGCGCCGACAACCGCCATGCCGAGGTCCGGCCCGATGCGCACGGCGATCATGTCCTTGGCCACCTGCTCGCCGATGCGCACGCCGGCATCGAAGCGCTGGGCGACGATATCGGTGAGGCCGTAATCGATGATGATCTCGACCTTGATGTCCGGATAGCGCGGCAGGAATTTGACGAGCTTCGGCCACAGGATGGTTTCGGCCGCATAGTCGGTGGTCGTCAGCCGGATGATGCCGGCGGGCGTGTCGCGCAGCGCGCTGACCGCCGCCAGCTCGGCCTCGATCTCCTGCAACCGCGGCGACAGCGTGTGGAGGAGGCGCTCGCCAGCTTCGGTCGGTGCGACGCGGCGCGTAGTGCGGGTAAGAAGCCGCACGCCGAGTCGCTCCTCAAGCGCGCGCATGGTGTGGCTCAGCGCCGATTGCGACACGCCGAGCTTGGCGGCGGCTTTGGTGAAGCTTTGCTCGCGCCCGACGGCGACGAAAGCGGCGAGGTCGTCGAGATGGCCGCGCTGCATTTATGACCTCTGCTCATAAGTCTATGCCGATTATAGCAGCTAATCGGCGGGGAGGCGCGGCTCTACATCAGGACCAAGCGGCCGGCCACTTCTGCGGCAGGCCGCAGTTAGAGGAGAACCACATGGACATCACACGCAACGGCTCGCAGCCATCCGGCAAGGGGCCGGCCGACTGGTTCACCGGCACGGTCCGCATCGATCCGCTGTTCACGGCGCCCGATCCGGCCCGCGTCCGCGGCGCCAGCGTCACCTTCGAGCCCGGCGCGCGGACCGCCTGGCACACTCATCCGCTCGGCCAGACCCTGATCGTCACTGCCGGCGCCGGGCGGGTGCAGCGCGAGGGCGGCCCGGTCGAGGAAATCCGGCCGGGCGACGTCGTCTGGTTCGCGCCCGGCGAGAAGCACTGGCACGGCGCGGCGCCGACCACGGCGATGACGCACATCGCCATTCAAGAAGCGCTCGACGGCAAGGTCGTCGACTGGATGGAGCACGTCAGCGACGCGCAATACCGCGGTTGATTGCAGCGGAAGGAAAGCCAGTGCCGCACGTCATCGTCAAACTCGTGCCCGGAAAATCGGAAGCGCAGAAAGAGCGCCTTGCCGAACTGATCACCAAAAGCGTCATGGACGTTCTGAGCTATGGCGAGGATGCGGTCTCGGTCGGCGTCGAGGAAGTCGAGCCGGCGCAATGGGCGGCGCAGGTGTACCAGCCCGACATCCTGGGCAAGCCCCAGACGATCTACAAAAAGCCGGGCTACAAACCGTAAAGAAGAATTTGCCGTAACAGAGAAACTCGCGATGAACATTTCATTCGAAAACAAAGTCGCGCTGGTGACCGGCGCCGCATCCGGGCTCGGCCTTGCAACCGCACAGGCCTTTGCCAAGGCAGGCGCCGCGGTGGCGCTGGCGGACTACAACGAAAAAGCCGTGCGCAACGCGGCCGAAGAATTGGCCGCCCAAGGCCATAAGACGCTCGCCATTCCTTGCGACGTATCCGATGACGCTCAAGTGGAGGCGATGGTCGGCCGCACGGTCGCGACTTTCGGCCGCCTGGATGCCGCCTACAACAATGCCGGCGTTCAAAACGTCATCGCCGAAGCCGCCGACGCGACCCGGGAGGATTTCGATCGGGTCATAGCGACCAATCTGCGCGGCATCTGGAGTTGCATGAAGTTCGAGCTGCGGCAGATGCGCCGGCAGGGCAGCGGCGCCATCGTCAACTGCTCGTCGATCGGCGGAATTGTCGCCGGCGCCCGGCGCGGAACCTATCAAGCCTCCAAGCACGGCGTCATTGGACTGACCAAAAGCGCGGCGCTCGACTATGCGGCAAGGGGCATTCGCATCAATGCGGTGTGTCCGGGCCTCATCCATACGCCGATGGCCGACCAGATGATGGCCGCCGGCCAAACCGACGCGCTCAACGCAATGCTGAAAGAGGTGCCGATCGGCCGGATGGGCCGCCCCGAGGAAATTGCCGACGCGGTGCTGTGGCTTTGCAGTCCCGCGGCAAGCCTTGTGGTCGGTCATGCGCTCGTGGTCGACGGCGGCTACACCATCCACTGAAGCAAACAAGAAAAGCACGAACAAGGAATTCCCCATGCAACGCTTTGAAAATCGCACCGTCCTCGTCACCGGCGCCGGCAGCGGCATCGGCGCGGCCTGCGTAAGGCGGCTGTTCGGCGAAGGCGCCTCGATTGCCGCCGCCGATATCCACCAAGACGCCGTCGAGAAGGTTGTTGCCGAATTCGGCGGCAGCGACAAAATTTTTGGCGTCGGCGTCGACGTTTCCGACCGCGGCCAGGTGGCCACGTTCGTGTCGGCAGCGGTTGCGCGCTTCGGCACGCTTCACGGCCTCGTCAACAGCGCCGGCATCCGCGGCGTCGGCAACATTCTCGATGTCGAGGCCGAGACAATGCGGCGGGTGCTCGCGGTCAACCTCGAAGGCACCTTCAATATGTGCCAGGCTTTTGCCCGCGCGGCGAAAGAAGCGAAAACGACGGCGGCGATCGTCAACCTCACCTCGGCGGCCGGCATCAGGGGCGTGCCGAACCGGCTGCCGTATGCCGCGTCGAAATACGGCGTCGTCGGCATCACCCAGACCATGGCGCTCGAGCTTGGGCCGCTTGGCGTGCGCGTCAATGCCGTCGCGCCGGGAATGATCCGCACGCCGCTGACCGAGGTCATGTTCGCCGACCCGGACAACGTCAAGCGCATCCGCGCCGCGCATCCCATCGGCCGCGAGGGCCAGCCCGAAGAAGTCGCCGCCGCGATCGCCTTTCTGCTGTCCGACGACGCGAGCTTCGTCACCGGCGCGGTGCTGCCGGTCGATGGCGGCTCGACCGCCGGCATCGCCTCGCATTGAATGGAATAAAGTAGCGCCGGCGCGGCGCCGGCATTGAGTTGCGTCGCCGAAACGCTAATCTGCCGCGGATGAAAAATCGCCGCCTGCTTGCCTGCATGCTCGCTGCGGCGCTCGCCGCCGCAATCTTGCCGTCTCACCCCGCCGCGGCCGCCGCGCGCGGTCTGTGCACTTCCGACGAAACCAGCGTCTTTCTCTGCCGCAACGGCTCGAAAACCGCATCGCTTTGCCTCTCCGGCGATGCGGCGCATTTACGCTATGCGTTCGGTTCGCCACGGCGGACCGAGCTGTCTTATCCGGCAGCCACCGTTCGCCCCCAGGACGCCTTTCGTCACGGCCACATCATGTATTCCGGCATCGGCGGCGATTACCTGCAGTTCGACAATGGCGGCTTTCGCTATGTCGTCTTCTACATATTGGGCCACGACACCGACAACCGCGGCGTCGTCGTCGAGCGCGACGGCAAGAGCGTGATGAATTTTGTCTGCAAGTCCGCCTCGTCGGACGACCTGACCACCGACTTCTTCAAATCCCTGGCGCTGCCGGAGATCGAGGATTACACGAACTTCGATGTGCCGGAGGTGTATTTCAAGCCGGCGCGGTAGAGCCGACGCCGCGGAACTCCTGCCAAGCATCACGGCCAGCTTCGGCGCAGGATTCACCGATTTGTGATTTCTTCCAGCTACTCAAACGGCCGCTGCAATGGCCGGTTCACCGCAGCCTTACCAAGAATTAATTCGGCTGACAGAAGACGCCCACATTGGTGGTGTCTTTTCGCCCTGCCGCGCGTTGGCGTGTACGCGTTCGCCGCCTTTCGATATTGGGACTTGAGGGAGAATGAAGGTGTCTTATTACAGTCCGCAACTCGTTCAAACGATGCGCGATGCGCTTGAGGCCGTGATGGCGAATGTTCCGATGGCTCACGCGACGCCGGGGGTGAAAGCGCATCTGGCGGAAATCATTCTGAACGCCGCCGCACAGGGTCTGACGAGCCATGACGCTTTTGTGGCCGTGGCTTCCTGTCAGATTCAAACGATCGTAGCGATGTTTACCTGATCGGATTTGCGCCGGCATCCGGACGCGCTCGTCGATGTCTCATGAGCGCCGTTTGCGGCCGGCCATCGCCGGTGCGCCAATGGCGTACAAAAAGCGGGAAGGGGGCGCACATGGCGCCCCCACCTGACAACTTAATGCTTGCCGTGTCCGCCATGCCCGCCGTGTCCGCCGTGTCCGCCATGTCCGCCACGGGCCGGACCATGTCCGCCACGGGCACCATGGGCCGGACCATGACCGACGCGTGCTGGGCCATGACCGACGCGAGCCGGACCGTGACCGCCGCGGATCGGACCGTGACCGCCTCCGCCGCCCCGCGACCAGCCGTGCCAGCCTTCCGGACCGCCCCAGCCATAACCGCGGCGAAAGGCATAGCCGCACCAGTAAAAGCCCGGTCCGTGCCAGCCATCGAGGTAAAAGCAATAATTGCGGCCCCCCAAAATGAATTGGGCTTGTTCGACCGGATTGAGGCCGGCGGCAACCGTGCCGAGCTGACCCGTGAGGCTCAGCGGCGTCGCTTGCGCCGTTGCCGCCAGTGTCGCCGCGCCGAGCATCATGCCCAGCGTCAGCGTAAGCTGAAAACGCTTCATTCCCGGATTCCTTATGATCTGATTCGCCCCCAAGCCTAAGTCGCAAACCGGCCCGAAGTTCCGCGATGCCGCGCATGTTCATGGCGCCTATCGGTCATCCACGAACTTCGAAGCCGCGCAGTCATAATCCGGCTTTGTCAGCGCGGCTTGCCGGCTGTCCGCTTCAAGCGCCGCTGCGAATGCGGCCTTGTTGCGCCCGCCACAGGGCCTATGCTGCTGCCTTCGGCCGCTTATGACGCAGGGGCTTTGGCGAACTTGTCGCGTCCGGCCGCCATGGAGACCTTCAATGACGGACCGCAGAGTGGTTCTCGCCATGATCGGCGCCGGCGCCGTGGCCGGCGTGACCGGAGTTGCTTTCGCCGCGAGCCCGCGCGATCTCGCGGAGCAATTTGCGGCAACGCTGAGTGCGCACGACATCGGCGGCTTCGCGGCGCTGTTCGCCGACGACTATGTCAATCACCAGAAAAGCGCCGCGGCGCCGCCGCCGTCCGCCGGCGTCACCCCCAAGCAGGCCTCGGTCGCGTTCTTTGCGGCACGGCTGAAAGGCATTCCCGATCTTAAGGTGGCCATCGAGGTGCAGGTCGCCAGTGAGACTCACGTTGCGGCGAGCTTCGTGTATTCCGGCACGCATCAGGGCCCGCTGTTCGGCGTACCGGCCACCGGGAAAAGCCTGCGTTTCACGTCCTGCGACATCTTCCGTGTCGCCGGCGGCAAGCTCGTGGAGCATTGGGGCATGGGCGACATCGCCGGCGTGCTGGCGCAGATCAAAAGTTGAAAGCGTCCGGCATGTCCGGCTGCGATCGCGCGCTATGCTCATTCATCTCGGTTGCAGGCTTCGTGTCGCCCCGTTGTTTGGAGCATGACCCCGAAAAGGGCTCTAGCCGAGCGGGGACTCGATTTCACAGGTCAGGCCGTCATGGCCGAAATCGATCCGGGCGCTGGGAAAACTGGTCTTGATGAGAAGGCTGCCGAAGCCGTTTTTGGCGGGCGCCGCCACGGGCGGTCCGCCGCGCTCCTCCCATCGCAGCGTCAGAACGGGCTGCCCGTCCTTGCGCTGCAGCGTCCATGACACGGCGACTCGGCCCTTGGGCCCCGCCAGCGCGCCATATTTCATGGCGTTGGTCATCAGCTCGTGCAGTGCGAGGGTGAATTTCTGCGCGATTTGCGGACTGATGGCGACGCTCTTGCCGTCGGCCGCGGTTCGATCGGGAAACAGCGCCAGCTCCGCGCGCACCACGTCGGCGAAGTCGAGCGCCGCCCCGGTCGATTTATTGAGCTGAAGGTTGGAGCGCGCCAGCGCCTGTAACCGCGAATCGAAGGATTTGCGCGCCTCATCGACGCTGTTTCCCGAAAAGCTGCCGCGGGCGATGGACTGGATGATCGCCAGCAGATTGTTGCTGCGGTGTTGCAGCTCCTGCAGCAACAGCTTCTCATTGTCCTCGGCGGTCTGCCGCGTCTGGTCCCGCACTTGCACGGCGGCCGCCATCTCGTCGAACGCGGTGCCGAGCCGGTTGATCTCCGAACCGGTCTTCGGCAGCGCCGCGCGGGCGGTAAAGTCGCCGGTTTGCCAGGCCCGCGCCGCGCGCAAAAGTTTTTCGACCGGACGCCTGATCGAAAGGTCGCCGATCAGCCACGCCGCCGCCGTCGCCAAGAGGAAGACCGCGGCGCTCAGGCCGGCCATCCAGAACGTGCGCCGATCGATGGGCGCCATGAACGGCGCCTTGGAAAGCCCGACGCCGACATAAATGCCCTTCGGCGCGGTGCCGAGCGGCGAATAAGCGATGATCCGTTCTTCACCGTCGATGCCGACCGTATCCGTTACTCCCTCGGCCGGGCCGTTCAGCAATGAGGAATACCGATCGCCGAAGGTCTTGCCGGCCCAGGCGGCGTTATCGGGCAGCCGCACCAGGATGGTGCCGCGGCTGTCGGCCATGAGCAGCGTCAGGTTCGGCGAATTGAAGCGATCGGCGAAGTGCCGGGCGAGCCACTGCAAATCGATGTTGGCCCATGCGACCAGCGGCGCGGGTCCGCCGTTCTGCGGCAGCGGCACCGCGACCATGAGAACGGCGTGGCCGGTGATCAAACCGACATGGTAGCGGCCGAGCAGCAGATCGCCCGAGCGTGTCAGCCCCTCCAGGAAATTCCGCCGGCGCATGTCCTTGTCGGGCGGCGGCGGCAAGCCGGAGCAGAGTAGATCGCCATCGGCGGTGGCGATGCCGATGTTCACATAGCCTTCCACGCGTGCCAGCACCGATTTCGCGGTTTCGCTGCACTGCGCCCAATCTTGCGCGTGAACCTCTTCGCCTTCGGAGAAGCCGACCAGAAGCTGGCGGGCGGATTCATCGATGCGCTCCTGCTCGGCGGTCACGAGCCGCATCAGCCGCAGCGCTTCCTGGCGTATTTCCTCTTGCCGCGTGCTCCGCAGCTCCGCTTCGCTGTAAGCTTCGATCGCGATGGTGGGCAGCGCGGCAAGCAGGATAAGCAGCAACAGTCGGGCGCGAAGCGTCACGTTTAGCGGTCCTCCCTGGTGTGCCGGGAAAGGACAATATCGGTGTGTACCGGCATTGCAAACGCGGATCGGCGCGCGGCGCCGGAACCCTCGAGTCGGCCATCCGACGTGCGGTGCCGGCGAGCCGGGCCAGGCGTTTCAGCGCATGGGCCTGAAGGGATGTGTCGCGGCGCCGGCGCTCGCCGGAAAGCTTCTAGGCGACGTCTTCATACGGTTTTGAAAAATGCGCGTGCGGAATCTCCGTTTCGCTCCAAAAGCAACTGAATAACGGCGTGGCCGTGAAATGTCGCGATGGGCCAACAAGAGACGAACGGCACCGCAGCAAAAGCGACCTATTCGATCACTTCGTCGGCGCGGCCGAGTAGCGGCAACGGCACGTTAAGGTCGAAAGCCTTGGCAGTTTTAAGATTGATTGCCAGTTCAAACTTTGTTGCCTGCATTACTGGCAAGTCGCTCGGTCTCTCACCCTTGAGAATCCGTGCAGCATATATGCCTATTTGGCGGTACACATCGTGCTGATTGGTGCCGTAAAACATCAGACCTCCGGCAGCGACAAATCCGTGTTGCGCCATGATTGCTGGAATTTTGTAACGCATCGAAAGTTTGGCAAGTTGCTCTTGTTCGGCACCAAAGAGTACATCCTGTCCAATCATCAGTGCGGCGACTTGCAACTCCTGCATTTTGGCAAATGCCAGATCGAAATCGCTTGGACTGGCGGCATTCAGCACATGTAGTTGCAAGCCAAGGCCCTGTGCTGCCGCTTGCACCGTTTTGGCTTGAGTTGGCGCATTAGGATTGGTCGGATTGACCAACAGTGCCGTGACGGTGGCTGCAGGTACCACCTCATGCAGCAACTGCAAAAGTTTTGGCCCAACCTCGACGCTTAACAGAGTTGCGCCTGTCATATTGCCACCGGGGCGGTCGAGGCTGGCCACCAGCCCAGTCTGTACCGGATCGGCAATGATCCCGAAAACAACCGGGATGGTCGTTGTTGCCGCCTTTGCTGCTTTTGCCGCAGGCGTGGCGAAAGCGCCAATTA
Source organism: uncultured Alphaproteobacteria bacterium (assembly GCA_963827465.1). GTDB lineage: Bacteria > Pseudomonadota > Alphaproteobacteria > Rhizobiales > Xanthobacteraceae > BOG-931. The sequence continues at coordinate 24,245 of CAWHBC010000014.1, read as the reverse complement.
CGGCTGGTCGACGCCCGATCAGGTCGGCCGCGAGGGCCGGAAGCCGCTCGTAGTGGCCCTCCGCCCAGCGCGCCTCAATTGCCATATTGCGGCCTTCGCTGTAGCCGGCCTCGCCAAGACCTTGACGAAAGGCTGCGACGTTCTCCGCCCAAAACCCGCTGGGCGATCCGGCCGCGAGCACGCCGACTACAGGTGTAGCGCTTTGCTGGGCCCGCGCTGTAAGCGGCCAAGCTTCCGAACATACGGCGACTATGCCGCCAAGCAAGGCGATGAAATCACGTCGCCGCATTGTCTTCCCCAAAGTCTCAGGACCGCGCCGACCTCGTAGATTACAGCAGGGATTAGCCGTCAGGGGAATGGGGGTTCAGACATGATTTGCAAGGCAGCGATTTTAAGTCGCTCATGTCCGCTCGGGGTCAGAAGCCGTCTTCGGCCGACGTCGGAATGAGGTCCGGTCATCCGCGGATAGCGTACGCGCACTCGACTTGGCGAGATGCTATGATCGTCGCCTTCCGGGCAGCCATTTTTGCGGAGCGACGCCATGGCGGAAGAGCATTTAGAACCTGGCGGCGTGAAGGTTCTAAGGATTTATGCAGACTCCTTGGGAGAAAGTCGATTTGAAACCACGACAATTCCGATGGCGCTCAAAGAGTTCGCACCTCCCGCCGCTCCACTCCGTGTCAGCGAGCCCCAACCCGCTCAGAATTACGTCGTCCTAGAGGTTGGCGCCCAATGGGGAGGGGCAGTACCGCACCCGTCACCAGCCCGAATGATGGCATTCAGTTTATCAGGTTCCACTCGCGTGACGGCAAGCTCCGGTGAATCGCACACGTTCGTCGCCGGCGATTGCTTGCTGCACGACGATACCTTCGGCAAAGGGCATAGTACCAAAGTCATATCCGACGTGCCTGCTCGATGGGTATTTATCCGTCTCCTAAATTAGGCCATTCATGCCGCCACGACGTCCGAGACGGGTCACGAACGACCGATTTCCGATGTCTCCTCAATGTCCCCCTTTCCCGGAAGCGGAAGAAGCACTGCGCTGCCCAACGTGATGCGACGGGCCAGATTCCGACATCGGTCTTCTCACTCTATCACCTGATCGGCGGCGGTTAGCAGCGCCTGCGATATGGTGAGTCCGAGCGCCTTCGCAGCCTTGAGGTTGATGGCCAGTTCGTATTTCGTCGGCGCCTGCACTGGGAGATCGCCCGGCTTTTCGCCTTTGAGAATGCGATCAACGTACCCCGCAGCGCGCCGGTACTGTTCAACCAGATCAACACCGTAGGAGATCAGGCCGCCGGCAGTCACCGCGTAACGGAAAGGATAGATCGCTGGCAGTTTGTACTTGGCTGCGAGCGCTATAATCAATCTGTGCTGTGCCAACGCACTCCCTGTTACGATCAGCCCGCCGTTCTTTGAGCGAGCGAGGGCTGCAATGGCGCCCTCAATCTCGCCGGGGTCGCGCACACTGACGGGGCTAACCTCCACGCCGAGCGGCTGCGCTGCAGCCTGGATGGCGCCGTATTGCGCAATCCCGCTGGGATTGGTGGCATCTCGAAAAACGGCCGCCCGCGTCAGCTGCGGCGCGATTTGCTTGAGGAGTTCGAGCCACTTTCCACTCGAACTATATTCAAGCAGCATAAAGCCCGTAACGTTACCGCCTGGTCGAGCCAGAGTATCGACCAACCCTGCGCCAACTGGGTCGGTGACACCCACGAACACGATCGGCACGCTCCGACTGACACGTTGCAGCGCCGTTACACCCACGCTGCCGCCGGCCAGAACGACGTCCGGTGAAAGTGCGATCAGCTCCGCCGCATCGTGGCGATCACGATCGAGATCGTTCGTACCCCAGAGCGTACTGAACCTTACATTGAGACCATCATTCCAGCCTAATTGTTGCAGCCCTTGTTGAAACGCTGCATGTGTGGCCTGACCTTCCGGATCGTCAAAGGCCCGGTTCATAAGCACGCCGATCAATCGCATCCGTTCGGCCTGCTGCGCGCGCGCCCTTTGCGGCCAAGCTACCGCGGCACCGCCGGCAAGCGTCATGAATTCCCGGCGTCTCACTCGATCACCTGGTCGGCGGTTGCAAGCAGCGACGGTGGAATTGTCAGCCCGATTACCTTGGCAGTTTTAGCGTTGACCCCAAGCGCGTATTTCGTCGGCGCCTGCACTGGGAGGTCGCCCGGCTTTTCGCCCTTGAGAATACGATCGACATAAACCGCTGCACGTCGAAACTCGTCGATACGATCCGGACCGTACGCGATCAGGCCCCCGGCGGCGGCGAGCTCAGGATCGGCATAGACCGCGGGGAGCTTGAGCTTGGTTGCAAGCGCCACGATAAGATCCCGATGCAGCGACTGACCAGCGGTGGGGGTCACAATCAGGCCGACATTTGGCAACCGAGCGAAATTGCTAAGCGCCCGCTCCATCTCACTGGCGTCGCGGACATTGACGGCTGTCAGCTCTATCGTAAGCGGCTGGGCGGCGGCCTGAATGGCGCTGAACTGGCCGATCGCGGCCGGATTGAAGGCATCGCGAAGCACGGCAGCCCGGGCAAGGCTCGGCACGACCTGCTTTAGCAGTTCAAGCCATTTGCCACTCAAGCTGTACTCGAAATTCATGAAGCCCGTGATATTGCCACCAGGCCGCGCGACAGATTTGATAATCCCAGCTCCCACCGGATCGGAGACGGTTACGAATACGACCGGCACAGTATGGGTAAGGGATTGCAGCGCCGTCGCGCTCGGCGTCGCATTGGCAAGAATAACGTCGGGAGTGAGAGAAACCAGTTCTGCCGCGTATTTGCGTATATGCTCCGCGTTCTCCTCGCTCCAGCGAACGTCGAACCGCACATTGACGCCGTCGGTCCAACCTGCCTCCTGCAGGGCCTTTTCGAATGCAGCGAGACCGGCCTGGCCTTCGCGGTTGCTGGATGACCAGTAAAAGAGGACTGCAATCAGCCGGATTTGGTCGAGCTGCTGCGCGCGTAAAGCTAGCGGCCACACCGTAGCTGACCCGGCAATCACCTTGACGAAATCGCGTCGCCGCATTGCGTCCCTCACGCCCACGACCGTTACGACGATTAGGGGGTGATTACAGCAGGATTCTGTGCCGCCCGGAATGGGGTCCAGGGCATTTTGCAAAGCGGCGACAGCGACGGTCCAAGGTCTGACTTGGAGCATCCGCGGCGCTTTCCCGATGTCCGACTTGTGTTCCCTTTCCACCCGACCGCGATCAAATGGCGGACGTCGTGGTCTTTCGGCTCTGGGCCAAAAGCAGCCGCAAGCGGATGCATCAAACAGTATGCTATTCGATCACCTCGTCGGCTATCGCGATCAAGCCGGAGGGAAACGTCACGTCAAGCGCGCGAGCAGTAGATGAGTTGATAACGAAGTCGAACCTGGTCGCTCGGTTAACGGGCATCTCAGCGGGCCTTTCGCCCTTGAGAATGCGAGCCACATAGATCGCGAGTTGACGATACGTATCCGGCACGGCCGGTCCGTAGCTCATAAGACCGCCAGCTTCTACATAAGCGCGTACCGTATAGATAGTTGGGATGGCGTAGCGCGTCGCTAAAGTGACGATTTGTACCCGCCGATTTGCAAAAAAAGTGTCGGCAGCAACTATCATCGCGTCGATTTTGTTACCTCCGAGCGTCGCAAAGGCGGTATCGATTTCGCGGATGTCGCGTGCCTCCACAAAGTTCACCTTGATGCCGAGACTAGATGCCGCCGTCGCCACGTCCTTCTGGAAGTCCTCGGCGGTCTCTGCATTTGGGTTCACGAGCACGCCAAAGCGAGCAGCCCCGGGAAGAAGCGCCCGCAACAAACTGAGCCGCTTTGCGGCCAATTCATTGTTCAAGAAGTCCACCCCAGTGACGTTGCCGCCGGGGTGATTGAGGCTGGTAACCAGTCCGAATTTAACCGGATCACCATCAATCATGAAGACAACCGGGATCGCATTAGTCGCATCCTTTGCAGCCCGAGCTGCATTGGCGCTCGGTGCGGTGACAACGACGGTCGCTTGGCGCCGGACCAAATCCGCCGCCAGCCCCGCAAGCCGATCGTACTTGCCCTCAGCGTATCGATACTCGATTGCCACATTCTCGTTTTCGACATAACCGCCAGCGGCTAGCGTTCGTCTGAATTCGGTCAAATAGGATGCAACTGGATCGGGCGATCCGGCGTGGAGAAAGCCAATTAGCGGCATGCCTTGCTGGTGAGCGCGAGCCGCGAGTGGTCGGGCGAGTGTGGCTCCGCCGATCAGCGCGATGAACTCGCGACGTCTCATTCGATTACCTCAAACTCAGCGCTCAGTTGGGTCACGCCAGTGATGTTGCCGCCCGGTCGCGCAGACTGTTGACGAGTCCGAGCTGCACTGGATCGTCGCCAGTGGTGAAAACAATAGGAATTATATTAGTTGCCTTTTTAGCAATGAGATTTGCCGGAGTGCTAGTCGCGGCAATCACTGAGACCTGACGACGAACAAGATCAGCAGCCATTGCCGGCAACCGATCAAAATGTCCTTCCGCCCAGCGATATTCAATCGCCACATTCTGACCTTCGATATAGCCGGCTTCCTTCAAGCCTTGACGAAACGCAGCTACATTGGGCGCGTACCCGTCGGGCGATGAGCCATTCAGAAATCCGATTACCGGCTTCGTGGCCTATTGCGCGCGCGCCGCGAGCGGCCAAGCAATCGCTGAACCCACAACTCTTTTGATGAAATCGCGCCGTCGCATTTGCTTCCCCCAAGGTACTGGACAAACGCCACGTTCGATTAGAGCAGGGATTTGCAGCAGGCGAAATAGGGTTCAGAGGCCACGCTGCGCAGTAGCATTCTTGAACCGTTCATGTTTCAGTTGGGTCACGAACGACCGATTTCCGATGTCTCCTCAATGTCCCCCTTTCCCGGAAGCGGAAGAAGCACTGCGCTGCGCAACGTGACGGGCCAGTACCGGAAGTTGACACTTGTCTTATTCGATTACCTCGTCGGCAGTCGCCAGCAGCGTCGGTGGAACGGTCAGAGCGAGCTGCTTCGCCGTCCGGAGATTGACGGCCAGCTCGAACTTCGTCGGCTCTTGCACCGGCAAATTGGCAATCTTCGCGCCTTTGAGGATGCGGTCGACATAACCGGCGGCCTGGCGAAACTGTTCCGTGAAATCGGCACCGTAAGCGATCAATCCGCCTGATTTGACAAAAATAGAATTGAAATACAGCGCGGGGACATTGTAGCGCGCGACGAGCGCAATGATCGAATTGCGATTTGTCCCGTTGAACGGGTCAGGCATAGCGATCAGAGCGCCGGCGGAATTGCGCGACTGCGCGATGACTATGGCTTCAATCTCATCTTTCGAGTGAACCGCGGCCTCGACGATCTCCAGGCCGAATGACGACGCGGCGGCATGGAGGGGCGGCATGTAAATTTGCAGCGGCGGTGCCGTTGCCGGATTCCGGAGGAGCGCCACGTGGTGCGTACGCGGCGCGATCTCTTTCAAGAGCTGGATCCATTTGCCGCCCTGTGCGCCGTTCTCCACAGTGAAGCCTGTGAGATTGCCGTTCGGGCGTGCCAAGCTGGTGACGAAGCCGCTAGCCAATGGATCGGCGACCTGTACGAATACGATGGGGACCGTCCGAAGTCTCACTGGCAAGAGTAGCGATAACCGAAGTTGTTTCGCCGAGAATGACATCTGGGCGCAGGCTAACGAGCTCATTCGCGAATGCCTTGATTTTCGCGGCCTCACCGTTACCCCAGCGAAGCTCCACTCGAACGTTGCCACCGTCGATCCATCCGAGCTTAGCCAGCGCGTCGCGGAATGCTGCAATGAACGATTGCGCTGCAGCGTCGCTCTCAGAGTATCCCATCAGCACACCCACCAATCTTGCGCGCGCTGACTGCTGCGCCCGCACCGCGAGCGGCCAAGCAGCCGTTGAACTGGCAATGAACTGGATGAAATCGCGTCGCCGCATTGTGCCCCAAGGCCCCGGATGACCCGTATCCTAACGGATCCGCCGGGCTAGTCAGAAGCCCTTTCCCGGACCAGCAGGGACCACCTTTTGGTGCGTCGTTACTGCGTCACCGAACGCGATATAGCCCCTTGACAACCGTCCCCCTCGCAGTTACATACCAGCCAGCTCGCTCATCAGGGACGCCTTCGCGAGGGTACTCTCGGATGTGGAGCGAGTGCGGTGCCCGCGGGCAGGCCATACACCTGCTCCCGGGCGGCTCCGGACACCGCCCGGCCGGTATGAATGACCGGCCTGCGAGGAGCTCGCTGGACTGGGATAGGGGAAGATGCGGGTGACACCCGATGACGCCGAACCCAGGAAGCGCGGCTGGAGCTGAGCTGAGGCGTTAATTCGCCGAAGCGAGTCCGCGGTGGGGCGCCGGAAGGCGCGCGCGCGGCGATCCGCGCGCTGCCGCACCCGTAGGTGCGGCGCCAGTATGCGCCTTTCGGCGCTCTCGCCCCCCTTCTATTCGGGGGGGCATTGGGACGGGCTTTCTTAAAGTGGCGTGCGGCATAACCCGGATGCCGAGGCGCATCGCGGAGAACGAGAGCGTTGCTTATCCGCCCCGGCGATCGCGGGCGGCATGACAATGAAAACCAGAAAGGAGACAGATCCCCATGCCGATCGTTCTCAGCACGCGTCAATCTTCATAAGCGCCACACGGCGGAAGCAGCTCGAGGCGCTGCGGCGATGCCGCCACCGTCGCGGTGTGCCGGATCTATTGCGACGTCATGGCCTTGTGGCGCGGCTGCGCGAGCAAGCGCTGCAAGCGCCATCGCCGCTGCTGCGGCGACGCCGTGGCCGTGCCTGCAGCGCGGCCGGGCCGGCGTGCCGCGCGGCATGCATGCCAAAATCATCGCCGCGGTTCGCGCCGGCGGCCCGCGCGCGCCTGACGCCGATCAACAATCTGGAATCGGAGACTGCGGCGGTATCCGCCGGGCTGGCTGTGATGGCCACGATCACGCGCAAATCAAAAGCGCCCCGGAAAACCGGGGCGCTTTATCGTTCACGAGATCGCAGACAGGCTTACGCAGCCTTCTGGCTCTCGATCACCGTCGGGCCGTTGGCCTTGCCGTTGATCGGGATCGAGCGCGGCTTTTTCGCCTCGGGGATCTCGCGCACGAGGTCGACATGCAGGAGACCGTTTTCGAGGCTCGCGCCCTTGACCTGGACAAAGTCGGCAAGCTGGAACACGCGCTCGAAGGTGCGGGCGGCGATGCCCTGATAGAGCACCTCACCGCGCTTCTCCTCGTCCTTGGCGTTTTTCTCGCCGCGGATGGTCAGCGTGTTCTCTTTGGCGACGATCGACAGTTCCGGCTCGTTGAAGCCGGCGACCGCTACGGAGACGCGGTACGCATTGTCGCCGGTCCGCTCGATATTATAGGGCGGATAACCCGGCGCGGCGCCCTCGAGGCCCTGATCGAGCAGCGAGAACAACCGGTCGAAGCCGACGGTGGAACGATAAAGGGGGGACAGATCGAAAGTTCGCATGGCATATCCTCCTTGTGAAGCGACATGCGGATGACTCGCCCGTATGGGCCAAGCCGATGAATGCGCAGCCCGCTTTGGCCTGCGCAAGCTTGATATGGGATGGCTTTTCCGGCCCGCAAGATGGCCTGTAAGATATTGTTTATATGAATATATTTGGCAGGCGACGGATTTCGCTCCCGAATTGCCGGATTATCAGCCAAAGCAAGATGACGCTGCGGCGCGAGGCTGCTATAAGCGGACGCAGAACCGCTCAGCTTCGGCCTCATGAAACTCGTCTCGATTCCCGCCAATCCGGTTCCGGACAATTTCGTCACCGGCATGCTCAAGACGCCCGACGGCGTGAGCTTGCGCTATGCGCGCTGGCTGCCGCCGGCCGGGCGTCGCGGCACGGTGTGCATTTTTCAGGGCCGCGCCGAATGGATCGAAAAATATTTCGAGACGGTGCGCGATTTGCGCGCGCGCGGTTTTGCGGTCGCGGCGCTCGACTGGCGCGGGCAGGGTCTTTCGGACCGCGCGCTCGGCGACCGGCGCAAAAGCTATGTGCGCGATTTTTCCGAATACGACAGCGATCTCGAGACCTTCATGCGCGAGATCGTGCTGCCGGATTGTCCGCCGCCGATCTTCGCGCTCGGCCATTCCACCGGCGCGTCGGTGCTCATCCGCGCCGCGCATCGCGGCCACCGCTGGTTCGACCGCATGGTGCTGACCGCGCCGCTGATAAAGCTCGGCGGCGTCGATTATTCGCACGGCGCCGGTCCGCTCATCGTGCGGGCGCTGCGGATGGCGGGTTTCGGCACGATGTATGTGCCGAAGACCGACACCAGCATCGTCGAATTGCGGCCGTTCCTCGGCAATATCCTCACCTCGGATCCGGTGCGCTATGCCCGCAATGCGGCGATCGTCGAGGCGGAGCCGGCGCTCTCGGTCGGCGCGCCGACGGTGGCCTGGATGGATTCGGCGTTCCGCTCGATGCGGGCGATGCGCGAGCACAGCTATCCGGCGCGCATCCGCCAGCCGATGCTGATCGTCGCCGGCGGCAGCGACGCCGTGGTGTCGAATACCGGCGATCGAGGATTTTGCCAGCATGCTGCGCGCCGGCTCGCATCTGGTCATTGTCGGCGCCCAGCACGAGATCCTGATGGAGCAGGACCGCTTCCGCTCGCAATTCTGGGCGGCGTTCGACGCCTTCGTGCCGGGCACGCCGCTGTATTAGCGGCCATTGAGCACGTCCATCGCCTGCGCATGCACGCGCTTGTCGCCGGCGGCGACGATGCGGCCGCCGTTATGCGGCCGGCCGTTGTCCCAGGTGGTGATGATGCCGCCGGCGCCTTCGATGATCGGGATCAGCGGCCAGCACGTCATGCGGCTTGAGCTCGGTCTCGATGACGAGATCGACCTGGCCGGCGGCGAGCACGCAATAGGCGTAGCAATCGCCGCCATAGCGCGACAGCCGCACCGCATTCTCGACGCGGCCGAAGCTTTGCCGGTCGGCGGCGTTCATCAGGAGCGGGCTGGTGGTGGCGAGGATGGCGTCGCCAAGCGAGGCGCAGGCGCGCACCCGCAAATCGCGATCGCCTGCCGGGCCGCGATAGCGGGCGCCGCGGCCGTCGCCGGAAAAGTGCTCGCGGATGAACGGCTGGTGCATCATGCCGTAGATCGGCTCGCCGCGGCGGGTGAGCGCGATCAGCGTGCCCCAGACCGGCATGCCGCAGATGAAGGATTTGGTGCCGTCGATCGGATCGAGCACCCAGACATATTCGGCATCCGCATTGTCGGCGCCGAATTCCTCGCCGACCACGCCATGCTCGGGAAAGGTCCGCTTGATCAGCGCGCGCATCGCCGCTTCCGCGGCGCGGTCGGCGGCGGTCACCGGATCGAAGCCGCCGGAATGGCTCTTGTTCTCCAGCCCCAGACTTTCGGCGCCGAGCGCGCTGCGGAAAAACGGCCGGATGGTTTCGCCGGAAACGGTGGCGAGTTCGTCCACGAATGCCGCGAAGTCGATCGCCGTCATGCTGCGCCCTCAGCTGTTGCGGTTCGACTACCGATGCTCGAGTACCGGAAGCTTAGCGTGAATGACGGCAATCGGCGCTGTGGCTTGCCAGCCACACTGCTGTTAATCCGCTATGCAAAATCTGGGCTAGCGCGGCCGGCGTCGCTTTGCGGGCCCCTTGGCGCAATTTTATGCAGACAGCGTCGTACCGCAAAGCATTGATTTAAATGATTTTTTTACATCTTCCGCGAAGTCCGGCGAGAGTGGCGGCCAGACAGCTGTTAAATTTGCGGCAAATGGCGGGGGAAAAACTCCCGGAAATAGGTCAGCAGCCCTTGTATTTTGTGCGGCGCGGTGTATGTTGCTGCAGTGCGGTAGCGAGAGGTTCCCTCCCGTTACCGTCGCCCTCCTTGGGCGTTTCCTCCCTAGACTTGGGCCGCTCCCGCAAGGTGAGCGGCCCTTTTTCTTTCAACGCCAGATTGGCTATTCCGCCGCCGCGCGATAGGGCCGCAATTCCTCGATCGGGATGGTGGCAAGGCGCTCGGCCAGCACTTCGAATTCGCCGGCGAGCTTGGCAAACGACGCGGAGCGTTCGTAGCGCCGCTCGTCCATATATAGCGCGCGATTGATCTCGAGCTGGATGGCATGCAGGCCGGTGGTCGGATTGCCGTAGTGCTCGGTGATGAAGCCGCCGGCATAAGGCTTGTTGCGGCTGACCGAATAGCCGAAGCCGCGCAGGCATTGCTCGATGGTCTCGGCCACCACCGCGACGCAGCTTGTGCCGTAGCGGTCGCCGAGCACGAGGTCGGCGCGCGGCCGCTCGTCGCGTCCGCCGGTCATCGACGGCATGGAATGGCAATCGACCAGGATGGCGGCGCCGAAATCGCGTTGCAGCCGCATGAATACGCGCCGCAGCGTGCGATGATAGGGCTTATAGAGGCCGTCGATCCGCCGCAGCGCTTCGCCGACCGAAATGCGCTGGTCGTAGATTTCCTGGGCGTCGCCGACGACCCGCGCCACGGTGCCGAGCCCGCCGGCGACCCGCATCGAGCGGGTATTGGCAAACGACGGCAGCCGGCCGTCGAACATCCGCGGGTCGAGCTCGTAGGGCTCGCGGTTGACGTCGACATAGCAGCGCGGGAAGTGCGCCCGCATGATCGGGAAGCCGCGCGCGGCCACGCCTTCGATCAGTTCGCCGACGAAACTGTCCTCGGAGCGGCGCAGCGTCGCCAGATCGAGCCGCGAGGTCTGCAGGAACTCGGGCGGATAGACGCGCCCGCTATGGGGCGAATTGAATAACAGCGGCCCGCGGCACTGCGCCGGCTCGACGGTCTCGAACGGGGGATCGAATTCGTCCTGGATTTCCGACATGGACGCCTGGCGGGCTTTCCGTGACACGCGACCCAGCACCCGTTCCCTAGCGTGCGCCAGCAGCCATTGTCCATAGGGCGTTCCAAGGCACGGCCACCAAGACCACCTTACGGCCACCGTTATATGGCCGTCTTTCACTCCATGTTTACCGGCCATCCGGCTTATGGAATGGATGGGGGCCGGCGTAAGCCGGGTTTGAGTGATCATGTCCAAAATTCTGCTTGCCGAAGACGACATCGATATGCGGCGTTTCCTGGTCAAAGCGCTGCAAAATGCCGGCTTTGACGTCATTTCCTATGACAACGGCCTATCCGCCTACCAGCGGCTGCGCGAGGAGCCATTCGAGCTGCTGCTGACCGATATCGTCATGCCGGAGATGGACGGCATAGAACTCGCCCGCCGCGCGGCCGAGCTCGATCCCGACATCAAGATCATGTTCATCACCGGCTTTGCCGCCGTGGCGCTCAATTCCGATTCGACCGCGCCCAAGCACGCCAAGGTGCTGTCCAAGCCGATCCATCTGCGCGAACTGGTCAACGAAGTGCAAAAGATGCTGGCGGCCTGATCGCGGCCGTTCCGGCGAAGGTCGCGCGCCTTCAAATCACGCGCGTTGCGAAGTATCACGCGCTTCGCACGTGGCGCAGAAATCGTTCGACGTTCGCCTGCACGCCCCGGGTATGGTCGAACAACCGTTTGGTGGTGTCGAGCACTTCGTTGGAGGCGGCGTAAGTCGCGTCGGCGTGACCGTTCAGGTCGACGATATTGGCGGCGACCGCGCGCGAATTGTCGGCGGCGGACTGCGCGCTGGCGAAAATTCCGGCGGTCTCCGCGGATTGCTGCCCGATCCCCGTCGATATCTCGGTGGCGAAGACGTTCAGGTTTTTCACCGCTTCGATGATACGGCTGATGGTCGACACCACGGCGCCGCAGGTTTCGCGGACCGCGGCGATCTTGCGGGCGATTTCGTCGGTCGCCTTGCCGCTCTGCTGCGCCAGCGATTTCACCTCGGCGGCAACGACGGCAAAGCCCTTGCCGGCCAGTCCGGCCCGCGCCGCCTCGATTGTGGCGTTGAGTGCCAAGAGATTGGTCTGCTGGGCGATGCCCTGGATCAGATCGGTAATCGGCAAAATCTGCTCGACCGACGCCGCGAGCTTGGCCAATTCGGTGCCGGCGCTCTCCGACTGCGCGGCAGTGTCGTTGGTGAGCTTGAAGACCTCGTTGGCGCGCCGCGCCAATTCCTCGATCGTGCGCGACAATTCGCTTGCCGCTTGCGCGACGGATTCGACGTTCTCGCGCGTATTGACCACCGCGTCCACCGTGGCGCCCGATTTTGCGCGGGTGTCTTCTGCGGCTTTGGCCATGCTCTCGGCGTTGCTTTGCACCGCGGTGACCGCTTCCACGAGGTGTCCGGCGATCTGCTTGACCGAGCGCTCAAATTCCTCGGCGAGCGCCGCCATTTCCTCGCGGCGCTTCTGCGTGCGCTCTTCGTCGGCCTCGCGTCGCGACGCCTGCATCGCTTGAATCTCCAGCGCGTTGCCGCGAAATATCTCGATCGCTTCGATCATCTGCCCGATTTCGTCGCTGCGGCCGCGGTAGCCCAATTTGATCGCGGTATCGCCGGTCGACAATTTCTGCATGCACCTGGGTGATCGACGTGATCGGCCTGACGATCGATCCGGCGATGAATGCGATTGCCGCGACGCCGAACGCCAGGCAGATGAGTAAGCCGATCGTCAGGGATAGCGTTTCGGTCCAGGTCGCAGCGGACAGGTTCGCGGCAATCCGATCCGACTGCGCGCTGACCGTCGCGAGAATTTTGCCCGAATATCGTTCTCTATGCTGGTGAATTTGTCATCGGTTTGCCCCAGCATCATCGTCGCCATGGCCGCGTCGGTGGAGCCGACGTCGAGCACGTCCTTGGCGGTGCTTTGATATTGCGCAAGCTTGATCTTAAGCGCGCCGAGATCCGCTCGCTCGGCCGCCGTCAAATCCGACCGTTCCGCCAACCTTCTGAAGTCTTGCTGGGTCTGGCGGAAAGTTCGGCTCGATATCGGAACGGAGCTTCTGCAACAGCTTGGCCTTGACGCCATTGCTGGCCCAGGAGACGTAACGGAAAACGCGCATATGCACGGCCACCACCGCATTATTGACCGCCGCGGCGGCGGCCCGTGTCGGCAGATTGGAGCGAGAAAGTTCGTTCAGATTGCTCGCGACGCGGCCGCGTCGTCAGGGCGATCACGGCGGCCATGCCGATCAGGCACAGCAGGATGACTGTCGCAAGCGGCAAACGTCTTGGTCCGGATTGTCATTACGAACGCAGTGAGTGGCGAGTGAGGATCACCATGAGCGCCCGCCGCGGGCCGACGCGCGCGGTCTTACTCCTTATAGACGCCGACGCCGACGAAATAATCGCCCATCTTCTCGACGTAACTGGTCTTGTCTTCGATCTTATTGGTCAGCGGATTGGGCCATTTGTAGTCGACCCATCCGGAGCCGGGACCCGCGGCAATGGTGATCATCTCGCGAATGAGATATTTGCCGTCCTGGTCTTTGAGATCGATGAGATTCTTGCCGATCAGCGCCGGCCGCGCGCCGTGCGCAACGCAGTGCCCCTCATGTCGTAGATGAATGGATACAAATCGCGGTCGTGGAATTGGACGACCGATTTGTCGGACACGGCCTTGAATGTCGCGTCGGCGCCGTCTTTGGCGAACATTGCCTCGACGCGCTTGACCATCGCGACGGCTTCTTCCTTCGTTCCATTTTGGCTTGCGGACGCGGAAGCGGCAAACGTCAGCACCGCCGCCGCCGCGATCATGGAAAGCATGCGCATCATGGCAGGACCCCCGGAAGGATTGGGTAGTGCCGCCAAAATGACTAATGATCATTAACGACTATTTAATCCGGGTTATGAAACGAGGTTATTGCCGGGCGTCCTCTCGCCGCTTGCTTCACTTTATTTCGTGCCGTAGGCGCGGTCCCCGGCGTCGCCCAGGCCGGGAAGAATAAAGCCCTGCTCGTCCAGACCTTGGTCGATTGCCGCGGTCCAAATGGAAACATCGGGATGCAGACCGCGCAGCCGCTCGATGCCTTCGGGGGACGCCAGCAATGACACAAATCGGATCGCTTTGGCGCCGCGCTCCTTCAGCCGCACAATGGCCGCAGCAGCCGTATTCGCGGTGGCGATGACCGGGGCGACGACAATGACGAGCCGCTCGTCAAGGTCCGACGGCGCTTTGAAGAAATATTCGACGGCGACGAAGGTTTCCGGCTCTCGATAGAGGCCGATATGCGCGACGCGTGCCGCCGGGACGAGATCGAGCATGCCTTCGGCAAAAGTCACCCCGGCGCGCAGGATAGGCGCGAAGACGAGCTTCTTGCCGGCGATGCGCGGCGACATCATCCGCGCCATAGGTGTCTCGATTTCGACGTCGGTGAGCGGCAAGTCGCGCGTCACTTCGTAACACAACAGCATCCCGATCTCCTTGAGCAGTTCGCGGAAGGATTTGGTCGAGATGTTTTTGGCGCGGATCAGCGTCAGCTTGTGCTGGACCAGCGGATGATCGACGACAGTTACGCCTTCCATGGCTTCCTCCGGACGAATTTCTAAAACACTGTGCCGTCGCTGATGACCTTGACGGGCGGCGAGCCGTCGTCACGAAGCCGGCGGGCAATGACGCGGCCGGCTTCCCACGTTCCGCCTTCGAGCACTTTTGCCAGCGGCAGCGTCGTCTCGTTCAGCCCAAGCTGCCGGCGCACGGCCTCGGCCAACCTATCGAGCAACGCCACGGTGAGCGCACGCCACTCCACGACAAGCGGGGAGGCGACCTCGTGCTCGCGCGCGGCATCGGCGGGGTGGCGATACGCCAGCACGCCGGTGTCGATGAAAAGTCCGCCATTGCGATATTCGGCGAGGCCGGTCAGGCCGTCGATATCGGTCACGGAAAGGCCGGCCCATTGCAGCGGCTCGATCAGCGAATAGGTCAGCCACTGCGAAAGCTTATGCAGCGGCACGAGGCCGCTGGTGGCGTCCGGTGCAACGATGGCGGAGTGCCGCCAGCAATCGCCGAGCGGGATGCCGCCGAGCGTCAGCCGCTAGAGTGTGTCAGCAAAGCCCTTGAAAGGGAAGTTCTTGTAAGCAGCAGAGAGACGCCTACCAGGCACAAACAAACAGGGACTGCTGCAATGTAGCTGTGGTAATGCTCTCCATGCATGTGACACACAGCAATGCAAAATTTTCTTCAGGGCAGCAGGGGGCCTCGCCTGCCTGGTGGGCGTCTCAGGGCTTGGGTGCATGTCAAAGCCATCCAGCTGCAGCTCCATGTGAGGCTCCTCATCACTGCCCTTCCCCGCGACACCCTGATCAGTGCTTGCCGAGGGATACTCCTCCAGCAGTGCCAGCTCCTGCTGCATCGGCTCAGCATTGTCCCCAGCAGAGGAGGCCTGCCCAAGACAGCACTTCCTGTCACCAGCCATCTTGCCTCACCATGGCCAACGTCAGTGTCAAGAACCACATCACCGCTGGTAGTCTCATGCTCTCCTAGTCTGCTTTGGATATATTGCAGCATGGAGCTCATGCAAAACAGCCAGCGCGGCGCCAAAGCACCAAAACCACAGCACCAGCTGGGGCTTTATTTAACCTGTAGGCTGCCGCTGCAACTATTTGTTGGCGTGCCATTCATCTGAGACTCCATCTTCTGAATGCCTGCCAAAGCATGGCCAATATCTTGAGGGCAGTTTGTGCGGCTGATCGCACCCGGGGCTCCAGCAGGGTGAGATTGCAGGCAGTCGAGTCGGTGCTGTTGAGGCTGGAGTGCTTCCACTGCAGCTCCACGCCCATCTGGAGCGGACAGGTCCATGTGTATGGGTCCGGCGCAGGCGGGACCACAGTGCTCAGGTGGGCTCTCTCATAGGGCATCTCATCCTGGAAGGGCGAAGCCTCAACTGGTTGCATAACCTGGCAGCGCAGGTATCTGAAGTCGATGTAGGCAAAACAATACGTGCGTGACAGATGCGATGGCCAACATGGTGTTGCCTAGGCACAATACAGGAATGCACCTCATGTACAGACATGTGCACACCTACAGCAAAGCCCCAGAACCCTGGCACATGATAGCAATATGTCACCAAGGAAGTGCAGGCATGCAACCCAGTAACAGGGTATACAGCTCTGAGGCAGGAAGATGCACCTGGCGTACCTGCAGACCGAGCTTGTGAGTGAGGTGCTGGCTCTGAATGGCCTCCCTGGTGAAGTATTGGCCCTCTGCGGGTGCTGCATACTTGATGTCTCCAAAGCTGCGGGCATGTTCCTGCATGTTGCACTGACAATTAAATGCTTGAAGGCCTGCAGGACATGCTAACACACCGTGTGATGCTTCCTAAGAATGGAAGTCAAACCCATGAGCTGCCTGCATAGCATTTGTCTTAGCATGCAGGGAGGTCTTTTGAGCTAACATGCAATTTTGAAAATTTGGAGGCTAGTGCTGACAGAGGCCATTGCCTCGCCACAGACCACTTGGTACAGTGCTGTCAGTATGCTGCCACCTAGGAATCTGAATGCAATGGCACTCTGCACATGCGCATGAATAGCGAGATACTTGGTACCTGGAACAGAGGCTGAGGGGTGCTGCTTGGACTGACAGGCATCCCAGAAGGCGGCAGAGGCTCCAGACAAGCCATGATGCTGGGAAGTTCAGCAGTGTAGAAGGGATCCTCAATGAGGTCCAGATTCGGACTGTGAGGGCTTGGAAGATCTGGAAGCTGTGCCATCTGCACATGAGTACACGTATCAGAAAGATCTGTTGTCGAGCTTTCTCCTTCCATAAAGGCAAGGGATGTCCTGCTGATCCTGAACATGGTCGGTGAACTGATGTGCATTGCTGGGCCGTTCTGCTGGCTTTCGCGAGCTATGAAAGGTACCGAATACATACTATCCGTCATCGTGGGCTGGTCAGTTGCTCGAGGGCACCGAAAGGTCTGGCTTTCAGGCCATGGTGAGCTTGGCCCCTCCTGAGCCCAAAGTGGACCCCCAGACATAACTCTTCTCCCCTTGCCAGTCTCTCACCCTGCATGTATGGTGCCTCCGGCTGCGGACAAGCTATTAAGCGAGAGGCCGACCTCTGCGGGACAAAAGGTTTGTCCAGCGGATGGGCCGCACTTCCTTGTGCGATTTGCGCAGGCTGCCTGCAGTCCTCTCCGTTCGGCTTTTTCCACCTGGGCTTCTTCTTGCCCCCATCGCATTGTCCTCTCTTGATATGCAGCGAAGTATATCTCCTGTCTGGTTTCCAACATTGGCGTCTGCCTACTCATCAGGTGCAAGGTGCATGCAAAGTACCTGTGGGAGAATCTGCTCCATCATTGTGCACGATTCCGAGATTTTCCTGTGCCCATGCATGCTCAGCCAGAGTTCTTCAGCCACAGTGAGATCTTCAGACCTCATGCAGGTCAGCCGGGCGACTTCATGGGTGTTCCAGGCTACCCTCAGCCCTCTGGACAGCGGGCTACTTAGCTTTAGAGCATCATAGCAACACTGCATAATGTGCAATATGTTTTCTTTAAGTTAGTTCCTGTCTAATCATTGTCACAGTAACAGCCATGATATGGTGAAATGATTTAGCAGCCTACAGGTGCATGCTAAATTTGCATGCTAGTGCCATGCGGCATGGCATGGTCCATGCCATGGTAATAGCATGCACGGTAGTGGCCATATCATACCGGGACATCAAGCCTTAACAATGCAAGCCTTGAAGTTGCGCTCCAGCTCAGCGCGGTCAAGGTTGCGCCCAATGAAGACAATGCGGTTCTTGCGCTTCTCGCCTGCCTTCCACGGCTCCCCGATGCCTTCAGCACTTGATCCAAAGCTCAGCAGCATATGCACGCCCTGGAAGAAATGCCTGCACTCCATATGCGGTGTCAACCCTGTGTTCACTTCAGTCTGACAGCTGTGTCAGGTTCAGGTCTTACATATCGTCAGAAAGCTCTTCACAGAATACTCATTGTATGGCAGGCCAAAGTACTCAGGCCCTGTATGTGCAGTACGCATGAAATGTTATAATCGGATTCCATTTAAGTAAGAGTCATGCCATGCATGTCATGAAGCACCTCGCGGCCTTGCTATATTAATATTCACACATTTGCAGGAGCATACTTGTCGTCCGAGCCTTGAATGGAGAGAATGCCCTTTGAGCGGAACAGGTCGACACCCTTGGTCATCATGAGATTGCTTAGCCACTTGTTCAGGCGCTTGAAGTTGCACTCCCCTGCCACCTCAAAGCCCACAGATGTCACGCTCTCGTCATGCTTATGATCAGTGCCCTCTGCCTGCATGGCAATCGAGTCTGCGCCATGCAGATATTGGCTTGGCTGACTGCCGACTGCTGCATGCTGCAAGGTTCACCGCCCACGAGGCCATCGTCATAATGGCTTGATAACGGCCGTGTTGGCATTTTCATATGATAGTCTTAGGAGCAACCACTGAAAGGATTGCGCCAGATCAATCGAGCCAAAGCATTGCAGCGTGCATGGCATGCAGAGACCCACGTAGCCATTCACACACACAATGGTATGACGAGCAGTGTACCATGCGTGCGAATACCTGCCACAGGTTCACCAACTCTCCGAAAAGGATTGCGCCACAGCACTACATAGTGAGCAGTTCGCAGTCACTCTCTGGGAATGAGCAGGCATTGGTAGCGAGTAGAGTGTGCCAATTGAAGGCACCTTCAGGAAGTCTGGCTCCATGTCCAAGATCTTCTGCAGGCTGAAGGCGTTCCTGCCGATGATCTTGTCAAGGTCCACATCGGAGTTAGTGGTCCGGATGATCTCTGCAGTGCCATTGATGCCCTGCACACGCTCTGTCAGCAATCAGAATGGATTGCATAGCTGGAACACAAATCCTGCGCCAACGTCATCTTGGGATGCAGAGCCCATTTAGGCATCCTGGAGGTCCTCATTATGCTGTGTTATGTTGGGACAAAGACTGAAGATGAAGGCAGTGCTTGTTGCACAAAATTCGTTCCAGAGGAGGTTCCTGTTGAGCTGGCATAGCAGGACATTCACCTTGATGCGAGTAGCGACACGCTTCCTGTCGCCCACAGACACCAGGCCGCTCTTGTTCATTAGGATGACATCAGCAAACACAATCTGCTCCACACTCTGCAACAATTCAAACACTTCAAGCGCATATGATGCACGAGTGATCAAGCTGATGGCGTGATACAGACACAATCCTGGTCTTTCTCGTCTCGTACACTCCCCAGCAAGAATATTTGCTGCCATATGCAGCTGTAAACATGCAAATGGTTGTTGCGCACGCACACCTCAATTTTTCAGGTAATGAGGCTTCCTTACGCCGTCTGACTTCATGGCTCACAAGTGTAATGGCAAGGCAAACCTCATTCTCGACACCCTCTGGCTTCTTATCATCCAGATGCTGCTCAATGTGCTTTGCATCCACGACTGTTACAATGGCATCCAGCAGCAGGCGCTCGGCCAGAAAGTCCTGCAGAGGACACGACTCATTACTATACCATGCAGCATGTGCCTTTACGATGGCATGCACCAGCAAGCACTCGACCAGAAAGTCCTAATAATGACAAAGCCCATCCCTGTCCAGAAGAGAGACAGCAGCAAACAGGTGCTGTTACAGCCATGCAGAAGCAAGTTGCAGGAGCAGGAAAGCTGCAGATACATATTGCTGTCCCACATAGTATGCGCCAGTACAATATCTGCAATATCTGTGGAAAGGGCACTGCGGCATTGAATGGCCATGAGAAATTCCCTAAAATTCCCAGACTTGAACCATCAACACCTACAGGACGCATACGTCTAAGCTTGACAATACTGAAGGCCCATGCACTGATATGGAACACGTGCTTGCACACAACAGGCAGGCCTTGTTAACATGTCTGAAGCAGCCCTGATGGGGGACGTAATCAACGAAGAAGGTCTGGGCGCCTGGTGCAGGGTCAGCCAGCGCTGTGTCTCTATGAGGTTGCCATCATATCTGGTCCTACATTCAGGTTAGTGGCCATGCTCTGAAGGGAACAGTGCTTTTGCACACAATTGACAGGCGCTGCCTTGGTGGATGGGCATACATCAACAAAGAAGGTCTGGGCGACAGGCGCAGGGTCAGCCAGCCCTGTGGTTTCAATGAGGATGCCATCATATCTGGTCTTGCCCTTCAGCAGCTTGGTCAGGATGCGGACCAGGTCGCCTCGCACTGCAAATTCGAGAGCTCTGTGAGCGTCAGTTGTTGCTCTCCTCATGCCCATGTGGAAATCGTGCATACTTGGGCTAAAGGAGGCAGGCTCTGCTGATACTGCTGCAGAGTACGGCACAAGAGATGTCTGCTGCTTTAGGTTCATGACACCCAAGGTCTGTCTGGTGTAAGCTGCTCAGCAGGAAGTGGGGCTCAGATGACGGTATGAGGGGGGAGGCGTGCCTGTGCAGCAGATGCACCCGTTGTTCATCTCCACTATCTCTTCTTTGGCTTGGATGACGAGCCCATCATCTATCCCCACCGCGCCTGCAGGTCGTCTCAGATCGAGTTCAGCCACGCGCCAATTGCAGCGGACAGTATGCATGAAAGGTATCAAAACAAGCTCCTGAATCACGGAATTCATTCTCGATGACAGCCAGCTTTTTCCCATGCTGCTCCGTCAGAGATGCGGTTGATCAAGGTGGTTTTGCCGGCGCCGAGAAAGCCAGTGATGATGGTGACGGGGACCTTCGATGAAGACATGTTGTAAGATGACAGTACAACTCTCTGTTGCTAGACACTGAAATACGCCTTGCAGATGAAGCGGGCAACCGCTGTTGCGGGGCTTTGGGCCCTCTTGCAGCGCGTGGCATGCACACGCGCAGCTGCCGAGCAGGCAGGCGCCCCGGTCCTCCACATTCGGTGCGATCATGGTTGAGAAAGAACGCAGTGTTGAATCAGAGAAGCATTGGTATGGCACTCTTAGACGCAGGACCTAGGGCCGTATGTGTAACTGGGCACTGGACCGAGGTCCATTCTGGACCAGGGTGTGGGTGGGAATGGGAGCCTGATGTCGGCATTCTAGACCACCGAGATTGCACGACTTCACAGAAATTCCATTCACAGAATGAAGCAAGCAATACGTATGCATTGTATTAGCTGCAAGTGTTACACCCCCCACTTAATTGATATCATAATAACCCTGGTGATTCCATGAAGCACTCAGTCTGGGCCAAGTTTTGTATTGTGCATGGGAACTTCCATTGAATGCTTGGTGCAGTATTTGGCTACACAACTGAGTCTCGCTGCATCTAGCTTGAATGTCAGTGCTCCACACACGACTGTGCATTGCAGCTGCTCAATACAGCTTACTATGATCGTATGCTAGTATTATCAGTTGACTAAACGCTGTACTGGATGCGCTCTGCCACGCTAGCTGAGATCGCTGCTGGTCAACTTCTCAGTCTGCTGTAACAACTACCCAGTCCGCAGGATCAAGTGGACTCCAGAGTCTGTGAAGACCGGCTCGCTCAACTCATTCACCTGCGCATGCCACTGATACCCATCACGGGCAGTACGCAGCTGCAGCACTGTCGTGATGAGGATGATGCCTGCATCACTTCTGCAGTGCTCAAATGTGACTGATGCTCCTGCAATAAGCAGCATCCACAGTATAGCTTCCTTGTCTATGAGGGATACTTGCGGGGGTGAAGTTGTACCTTCAGGGCATATGTTGCGTCCTCAAAGGGCTTCTGCATCTGCCCAGGTCCAAACTCTCCAAGGTCACCTACAGAACGTACTACATCAGCAGCTAGACATGCACACTCCCACACCCCCAGGCAACAAAGGTATTGCCAGAGTCATGCGCAACACAGCCCAAGCATGCCCTGCTGCATGGGCAGCTCCACACCTTCCCGTGCATGAGGGGCCGCTGCCTGTGGAACTCTCCGCGCTCAATTTCATTCTGAGAGGAGCAGCAGCAAGGCGCACCTCCGCGGCGTGCACTGCTGCAGTGCGACTCGCGTGATGCCAAATCAGCAAAAGCCGCCTTGCCAGTGATGAGGTCATTCCGGAAGGCCATGATCTGCTGATGCGCCTCCTCCTTGGTGCGCGTCACTGTGGGCTCCTTCCAGGACGAAGGCCTTCTCACATCCCTGCAGCATTTTCCCTACCTTGCAACAGGCAAGTATGCATCAGCAGGAAGTGTCCCTGCATGGCGATCTGGCATCTAGCTGTGTCAGAATGATGCGCAGGAAATAGGAAGCTGCGCACCTGTGCTTGACAAGCAGATGAGAGGCCCTCACTGGCTTGCGCTGTTCCACCATACCGTCACTGGGTTGCTTGCGTTTGGTGCCTACAGAGCAGCGTCGTTTCCCATCACAGCAGGAGTCCTCATGACACCAGTCAGCACCCTTTACCAATACATCCTAAGCTTCAGGCCATGACAGAAGGCCAAGAGTCAAGGACAAAGCTTTCGCACCTGAAGCGTCACAGCTGAGAATGTGGCGGCAGGAGCAGGTGCCAAAGGTGAGGCTCGACTTGTCTGTGAGTAACTTTGGCTTGTTTGGCTCGAGCTTCTTGCCGTCCAGGAAAGTCCCCTGCGACTGTTCATGGAATGGCCTGGCATGGCATGGCGGGTCAGACGATGTGAATCTAGCAGCTGCAATTGTGGGACCCAAACGCATGCTTAAATTCCACTAGGTGTAGAGAGATGTGCAATGGACACACCGATTGCAGATCAATGACAAAAACACGCCCGTCCTTGTGATGTACTATAGCGGCGTGCAGCCTGGAGCAAGAGCTGTCTTCCTGTTGGCACAGACTCACATCCAATCAGGTTAGACAGCACATTTTTGTGGGACATGACGGGACATCTCATCACCTATGCACAGGGGCATGCATGATAATCACAGCATGATGGTGCAATATAGATGACAGGTATCACACGCTCCCAGCTGCATAGGCACGCCAGATGATCTCGCGTGATGAAGCATGATCGCATACCAATGGTATGTCAGAGGTCTCTGCTACCCTTCCAAGGATGAAGTGAGACTTAGTGCTCAGGTCGATGTCCTTCCCTGGATTTTCTACCCCTGCAAGCACCTGCAAAGGCGTCCATCTGTTGAAGCAAAAGTCAGAATAGAAGGAGCATGGGTGATGGTATCATACATGGCAAGATTGCCCTCTTTGCCAACACTGCACATGCCCAAGCTCACCGTGAGCTTTGATTTGCGGGTGGGAGCTGCTGCCCAGGGAGGCGGCACGAAGGTCATGCAACGTGATGCCAAAAAAACTGCCCCTTGTCAGAAGGAATGAACATCTCGCTCTCTGTGAGCGAATGGCATGACTCTACGGATCAGTTGCGCCTCGTTCCGTATGGCTGGAGCACTCCCATCTGTAGCGCTCTGGGAATCACATATACTGGGCGCCTGAGCGACATCGCGAAAGCACATCCCACAATGGAGAGGACTCTGCAGGGCAGCCTGCAAAGGCATGCAAGCCACACCTGCAGCATCGCCAACAAGGCATTCCTTCAGCAACAATTCCCTCAGCTACCGGTGCGGCGCACGCAGCAGAGCAGGAGATGCGCACCACCCTGCCATGCATCCATGGGGTTAGGCTTCCAGCCAGAGTCTCCACCCAGCTCGTCGCCGGTCGAGGAGAAGTCTCAGTTAGTAGTGCCCAAGTCAGTTTATGGCCTCTCGACACGGCAGATAGCAGCCTTGGGCTTCACCGACCCCGATGTGGTCCAGCGTATTGGGCCACAGGACCAGGTACGAGCTCAAGTGCTGCCTTTCATGATGTGACAAGGCGTGGCCAGTCATCTACCCTCCCACCTGTTTCTCAAGCATCTGTCATGGATCTAGGCTACGTGCGTCACCTGACGCATAATCATGCTTTTTTAAGGCTTCATGTGTCTGGTAGCACACTCTCAGGCCTTCATGCTGTCGATCAGGAGCTGCTCAGAGCCAAAGCATTCTATGTTGGAGATGAGGTTGACTCCAACAAGCGAATGGCAACACGGATGGCTGCTGGGACAGGAGCAGCCCCAGGACAGGCTCCTCCAGACCTGCCATCCCTGCTGCTGGACGGGCGCATCTGCTATATTGGCATGCCGGTATGCACAACCCCACTTACTGCATTCCTTCACCCTGATGCGCTTCCGTGAAGCTAGCAGCCTGTGAGCACAGAGAAATCTTGCAGGAATCATCGCTGCCTGAAGCTGCAAGGCAGGCAATCATGTTGGAGATGGTCTCAGACTCTCAGTTGGAAGGTTTTCTCATCCCGGCTAATTGCTTTGGCCTGGGCTCTGCAGCTGGTGCCAGCAGTGACGGAGCTGGTGATCTCAGAAGCAATACATGGCGCTGCCGCCGGGGCGCCTCGTTAGGTTGGTCTTGCT
>CAWHBC010000013.1:0-52841 GCA_963827465.1 uncultured Alphaproteobacteria bacterium | reverse complement strand
TTGATGGTGGCCAGCCCGGCGCTGATGCGGTCGGGAACGACGTCGTTCAAAAGCACGCTAAAGCCCGACAGCGCACAGACGTGAGCGATGCCATTGCCCATCTGGCCGGCGCCGACAACACCGATCTTGCGGATCGCAGGGACCGCGGCCTGCTCGCCGTGCGCCGCTTGCGCCCTGGCCCGTTCCTTGACCTCAACCATCGCGATTCACTTTCTATGTCTTTTTACGACGGTCCCGGCCAACATGCCAGATTCCGTCAGCGTTTAACCTTATCGAGCTCGGCCGCGAGCTCAGGGAGCGCCTGGTAGAGATCCGCCACCAATCCGTAGTCGGCGACCTGGAAAATGGGGGCTTCCTCATCCTTATTGATGGCGACAATGACCTTCGAGTCCTTCATGCCGGCCAGATGCTGAATGGCGCCGGAAATGCCGACCGCGATATACAGGTCAGGCGCCACGACCTTCCCGGTCTGGCCGACCTGCCAGTCGTTCGGCGCGTAGCCGGCATCGACCGCGGCGCGCGATGCGCCGATCGCGGCACCGAGCTTATCCGCCACCGGCTCTATGTATTTGGTGAAGTTCTCGCGGTTTTGCATCGCCCGGCCGCCGGAAATGATGATTTTCGCCGACGTCAGTTCCGGCCGCTCCGACTTGGAGAGCTCTTCGCCGACAAAGCCCGACACGCCGGGATCGGCGGCGGCGGCGACGTTTTCGATCGGCGCCGCAGCGCCGCCTCGCCCGGTCGCCTGGAACGCCGCGGTGCGCACCGTGATGACGCGTTTCTTTTCGGTCGAGCGGACGGTCTGGATGGCGTTGCCCGCATAAATCGGCCGCTCGAAGGTATCCGGCGCCACAACCTTTATGATGTCGGAGAGCTGCATGACGTCCAGCAGCGCCGCGACGCGCGGCATGACATTTTTGCCCATGGTGGTCGCCGCCGCCATGATCGTTTCATAAGGCGGAGCAAGCGACACGATCAGCGCCGCGGTCGGCTCCGCCAACAGATGCTCGTAAGCCGGCGCATCCGCCAGCAGCACTTTTCCGACGCCGTCGAGCTTGGCGGCGGCCTCGGCGACCGCTTTGCAATTATGGCCGGCGACCAGGATATGCACCTCGGCGCCGAGCGCCTTGGCCGCCGTCAGCGCCTTGTTGGTCGCGTCCTTGAGCGAGGCATTGTCGTGCTCGGCGAGAAGCAATGTGGGCATCAGACCGCCCCCGCCTCTTTGAGCTTTTCGACCAGCTCCGCGACGCTCTTGACCTTCACGCCGGCCTTGCGCACCGGCGGCTCCGTGGTCTTGATCACTTCAAGGCGCGGCTTGGTATCGACGCCGTAATCGGCGGCGGTCTTTTCGTCGATCGGCTTTTTCTTCGCCTTCATGATGTTGGGCAGCGAAGCGTAGCGCGGCTCGTTCAAGCGCAGATCGGTGGTGACGATCGCCGGCAGCTTCAGCTTCACGGTCTGCAATCCGCCGTCGACTTCGCGCGTCACCAAAAGCGCGTCGCCGTCGAGCGCCACTTTGGAGGCGAAGGTGCCTTGCGGCCAGCCGAGCAGCGCCGCCAGCATTTGGCCGGTCTGATTGCTGTCGTCGTCGATCGCCTGCTTGCCCAGAATGATCAGGCCGGGCTGTTCCGCATCGGCGACGGCCTTGAGGATTTTCGCCACCGCCAGCGGCTCGACGGCGCCTTCGGTCTTCACCAGGATGCCGCGGTCGGCGCCCATGGCGAGCGCGGTGCGGATCGTCTCGGCGGCTTGCTGAGGTCCGATCGAGACGGCGACGATCTCGGTCGCCTTGCCGGCTTCCTTGAGCCGGATCGCCTCCTCGACGGCGATCTCGTCGAACGGATTCATCGACATTTTGACGTTGCCGAGTTCGACGCCGGACCCGTCGGCCTTGACCCGGATTTTCACATCCTTGTCGATCGCCCGCTTCACGGGCACGAGAATTTTCATGGCGTTATGTTTTTCGGCTGCGATGGCTGTTTGAAGTTTCTTTGCCGCCCTCGGGCCGCTGTCTGATTGGCCGATGCTGCGGTGCGGGAAACCTAACGGCCGGCGCGCGAGCGGTCAACGGATCGGTCGCCGGAACGGCAGCGTCGAGGACAGGCCGCCGTCGACCGCGATGGCCTGGCCGTTGACATAGGAGGACTCGTCGCCGGCAAGGAACAGGGCCATGGCGGCGATTTCTTCCGGGGCGCCGGCGCGCTGCAACGGATTGAGCTGACCGATCTTGCCGGCGGTGCCGCGTTCGCGCGCCGCCGCGAACGTTTCGCGGGTCATGCCCGTCTCGATCAGCCCCGGGCAGATCGCATTGACCCGCACGCCGGTGCCAAGGAACGAATTGGCCGCCGTCTGCGCCAGGCTGATGACGCCGGCTTTGCCGGCGCTGTAGGGCGCGCTGCCGGCATTGGCCCGCAAGCCCGCGGTCGAGGCGGTGAGCACGATCGACCCCCTGCCCTGGCTCACCATGTGCGTGCCGGCATGCTTGATGGCGAGGAACGGGCCGATCAGATTTGTCTGCAGCATGTCTTGCCATTGCTCGACCGTTTGCTCGAGCAGCGGCGCCGGCGGCCCCAGCACGCCGGCATTGGCATAAACCACATCGAGCCCGCCGAAGCTTGCAATGGCGAGTTGCACATAGTCCTTCACGTCGGCTTCGCGGCCGACATCGCCGACAAACATTTTGGCCGCACCGCCGCTCTCGACGATCGAATCTTCGGTGGCGTTGAGCCCCTCGGCGTCGCGATCGACGATGACGACGCGCGCACCCTCGCGGGCGAACAAAACCGCACTGGCACGGCCGATGCCGCTTGCCGCCCCGGTCACGATCGCAACCTTGCCTTTCAGCCTCGACATCGCAGACCGCCCTTTACCAATTCGCCGCTCAGCGGTTCTCGCCCGGCTTCCAAAGCACGTCGCCCGCGCCCTGGCTATTGGCGTAACGGCTTGCGACGAAAAGAAAATCGGACAGGCGGTTGACGTATTTGAGCACCTCGGACGAGACGCTGTCGCCTCCGGCTTGTCCTTGAGTTCGGCGATCAGCCGCTCGGCGCGCCGGCAGATGGTGCGGGCCAGATGCAGATAGCGCCGAAGCCGCGCTGCCGCCCGGCAGCACGAAGGAGCGCAGCGGCTGCAACGCCGCGTTGAAGCGGTCGATCTCGGCTTCGAGCCACTCGACCTGCTTGTCGGTTACGGTGAGCCGCGCGCCGCCCGGCCCTTTGCCTTTGCCCGGCGTGCATAGATCGGCGCCGACGTCGAACAGATCGTTCTGGATGCGCGCCAGCGCGGCGTCGAGCTCGCCGTCGTGGATGGTATGCAGCCGCGCCACGCCGATCGCGGCATTGGCCTCGTCGATCGTGCCGTAGGCGGCGACGCGCAGATCGTATTTCTTGCGCCGTTCGCCGGAGCCGAGCGCGGTCGAGCCGTCGTCGCCGGTGCGGGTATAGATCTTGTTGAGGACGACCATGGTGCGTCGCCGCATTTCCCCATGAACCACAGCGTCAGCATGATGACGCCGATGGCGATGGCCTGCAGCAACACGCGCAGCCGCATCAGCTTCTGCGAGGTGTTGCCGGAGCCGCCCATCATCATGTTGACGAGGCCGAGCAAAAGAACGATCGCGACCGCGCCGATGGCGATCGGGACCGCGACATGCGACATGAAGTTAGCCATGGCGTCCCTTGTAGCCCGGGTTGAGCGTTCTGTCATTCCGGGGCCGAGCGAGCGAGGAGCCCGGAATCATATTCGCCGACCTGCGGTTATGGATTCCGGACTTGCCGCTTCGCGGCAATCCGGAATGACGGCGCGGCGGCATGCGCTAAGACAACGCCGCAAGACCGGAGGAACCCGTCCCGATGATCGTCGATTTCCAGCACCATTTCACGCCGCGCGAGCTGATCAAGGCCGATCCGGGCGATCGGCTCGTGCTCAATTACGACGCGCTCGGCGCGCCGAGCTATACGGTGCATTCGCTGCTCTACGATCTCGACGAGCATGTGCGGATGATGGATCTCGCCGGCATCGACGCCGCCTGGCTGACCAGCGCCGCCGGCATGTGCGCCGATCTCGACACCTCGCGGCTGGTCAACGACAAGGCGAAAAAAGCCGAGCGCGACTATCCCGGCCGCTTCATCGGCGCCGCGCATGCCCATCCGCTCGGCGGCGCAGCGGCGCTCAAGGAACTGGCGCGCTGCCGGCACGAGCTCGGCTTTCAGGGCGTCACCATCACCTCGGAGTTCGACGGCAAATGGATCGACGATCCGGGGCTCGAGCCGTTCTGGGAGGAGGTCTGCAAGCTCGGCATGTTCGTGTTCGTGCATCCGGCGCTGAAACTCAATCACGCGCAGCAATTCGACAGCTACGACACCGCGCGCGCGGTGGGGCGCGAATTCTCGCTGATCATGGCGACGATCCGGCTGGTCAATTCCGGCGTGTTCGACCGCCATCCCGAGCTCACCGTGCATATGGCGCATCTGTCCGGCGGCATCGCCGGCATGCTGGCGCGCATCCGCTGCTTCCAGGACAAGGAATTTTGGGGCACCGCCGGCAATGCGCGCCACGGCGCCAAAGGCAAAAAGGATTTCGACTATTACATCCGCAACAATCTGGTGTTCGACACCGCGGGATTTGCCGGCGGCATCGGCGCGGTCAAAGCCGGGCTTGCCGAAATCCCGGCGTCCCGCATGGTGTTCGCCACCGACTATCCGCAGGAAATCCGCAAGCGCGAAGTGGTGCGCGATTTCGTCAACGGCCTCCGCTCGCTCGGCCCCGACGGCGAGCGCATCCTCTCCGGCAATGTCGGGCTGTTGCTGAAGGAGCCGCCCACGGCGGAGAAAAGAAAGATCGAACAGCGGGTGAGATGAATTGGTCGCGTCATTGCGAGCAAAGCGAAGCAATCCACTTATTCCGCTGGATTGCTTCGGCGCTGTCGCTCCTTCGCAATGACCGCTCGGCCGTCAGTGCTTCTCGATATCGTAGACCGGATGCTTGGTGAGATCCTTGTCGATCTCGGCTATGATCTTCTTCTTCACGTCGTCGTGGAACGCCTTGCGCAAATCGGCGAGAGCGCGCGGCGGCGCGATCACGACCAGGGCCTCGACTTTGCGCTCGCGCACGATCTTTTCCAGCGTCGCGGCGACGTCGTGGGCGAATTTGTGCTCTTCGAGATCGTGCCAATCGGTCTGGCTCACGCTCGAGCGGCCGGCGCCGACCGAGGAATGCTCGCGGCCCGGCCGGTCGGTGCCCTGCTCGTGGGTCGGCGGATTTTTGTCGGTGAAAACGCGCTCGGTCTTGAGGTCCAGGAATTTGGCGTCGCCTTCGTTGCGCAGCACCAAGGCCTTGCGGCCGTCGCCGACGAAGACATAGGCATTATGAGGAATGTTCACTTTGGTCATCGGTCAACTCACAGTTCTCTTTGAATGCACGCGGATCATGCTCGCAGACATCAGCCGCTGCGCTTTGACCTGTGTCAATGGCCGAAACGGCGCCTTCGTTCCGGACCGGCGATAACCGCTCAATCCCGAGCAGCCGGCTGGATCAATTCGATCCGTCGAGCAGGCGCCGCGCGATGACCTGCGCCTGGATTTCGGCGGCGCCCTCGAAAATATTGAGGATGCGGGCGTCGCAGAGAATGCGCGACACCGGAAACTCGACGGCAAAGCCGTTGCCGCCGTGGACCTGCACGGCGTTGTCGGCCGCCGCCCAGGCGACGCGCGCCGCCAAGAGCTTCGCCATGCCGGCTTCGAGATCGCAGCGCCGGCCGGAATCCTTCTGTCGCGCGGCATAATAAGTGAGCTGCCGCGCGATCATGATCTCGACCGCCATCATGGCGAGCTTGTCGGAGACCCGCGGGAAATTGGCGATCGGTTCGCCGAACTGCACGCGCGCGGTGGCGTAAGTGAGCGCCTGCTCCATCGCCGCCTGCGCCACGCCGATGGCGCGCGCCGCGGTCTGGATGCGGGCGGCTTCGAACGTCGCCATCAACTGCTTGAAGCCGAGACCTTCGACGCCGCCGAGAAGATTCTCGGCCTTGACGACGAAGCCGTCGAAGGCGATCTCGTATTCCTTCATGCCGCGATAGCCCAGCACCTCGATCTCGGTGCCGGACATGCCGGCGGCCGGGAACGGATCGTCGTCGCTGCCGCGCGGCTTTTCGGCAAGCAGCATGGACAGTCCGCGATAGCCGGTCTCGGCCGGATTGGTGCGCACCAGACAGCGTCATCAGGTCGGCGCGCACCGGATGGGTGATCCAGGTCTTGTTGCCATAGACCTTGTAGACATCGCCGCTGGCGCACCGCGCGCGTCTTCAACGAGGCGAGATCGGAGCCGGTATTCGGCTCGGTGAAGACCGCGGTCGGCAGCACTTCGCCGGACGCGATCTTCGGCAGCCATTTGCGCTTCTGCTCCTCGGTGCCGGAGCCGAGGATCAATTCGGCGGCGATCTCGGATCGGGTGCCGAGCGAGCCGACGCCGATATAGCCGCGCGACAGTTCCTCGGAGACGACGCACATCGATTCCTTGCCGAGCCCCATGCCGCTCGTAGTCTTCCGGGATGGTCAGCGAGAACACGCCGAGCTCCGACATCTGCGAGATCACGTCGAGCGGGATGTAGTCGTTCTTCAGGTGCCATTGTTGCGCATAGGGCACGACGCGGTCGTCGGCGAATTTGCGCATTTCCTCGCGGATCGAATTCGAGCGTGTCGTCGAGCCCGCAGGCGCCGACCGTCGCATCGTGGTGCTGCCGGATCAGCTCGACCAGGCGGGCGCGGCGCGGCGCCGTGTTGCCGGTGGCGATAAGGTGCTCGACGGCTGGCGTCATGCGCGCGGCGACCGCGGCCGGCGACAGTCCGAGATCGGATAGCCGCACGATCTCGCCTTGGCTCATCGGGATGCCGCCGAACATCTGGGCGAGGTATTCGCCGGCGCCGATGCGCACCAGCAGTTCCTCGGTCTCGCCGAAACTGCCGCTCTCGGACAGCCGCTGGGCATAGGCGGACAAGCTGCCGGATGGCCTCGACATAGGTCGCGAGCCAGGCGAGTCCGTGCGTGGCGCGCTGTTCGCGATCGAATATGCGCGGAACCGTGCGGCCCTCGATCGTCACCCGGTCGGCAACGGCGCGGCGGGCGTCGGCGAACAGTGCCTCGACGGCTGCGACGGCCTCGGCAAGCGCAGGGATGACCAATCGTGGCCCTGGGCTCTCTGAGAGGCGGCAAGCGGCATGACTGGCTCCGGTGAGCTGATTTTCGAGAACTTGGTCCGACCCGGCCCAGTGGCGAAGCTTACGCGTGCAGTGCACAAAAGCAAATGCGGTAGCTAGACACCGGTCATTGTGGACGAGATCCCCGGCGGGATGCCGGCCTGGCGGCAACATAACGGCGTTTTGCGCTGGATTCTTGCACAATATTAACCAATTTACGGTGTGCTGGCGCGCGATTGCGGTGTTGGCGGCGCCATCGGCGCGCGGCGCGACACCCGGCGTGCCGGCAGGCCGATCGAGAGCGCGTCTCGATTGCTCAAGACGACCTCCGATCGGGTCATCAGGATGTTCACCACTCAGATTTTCTCCCGGCTGTCGGTCCGCGCCCGCATCGTCGTGCTCGGCGTCATTCCCGGTCGTCGGCTTTCTCGCCAACGGCATCGCCTATCTGACCGGCGACGCCGAAGTCGGCCACGCCTTCGAGGCGGTGCATCGCAATACCGACGTGGCCGACGCCAGCCGCGATCTCAAAACCGGGCTCTTGATCATGCGCGCCGCGA
The DNA here is from genome assembly GCA_963827465.1 of uncultured Alphaproteobacteria bacterium. GTDB lineage: Bacteria > Pseudomonadota > Alphaproteobacteria > Rhizobiales > Xanthobacteraceae > BOG-931. The sequence continues at coordinate 45,088 of CAWHBC010000013.1, read as the reverse complement.
CGACCGATTTCGTCGCGCGTCCGTCCGACGCCGAGGTCAAGAACTTCGACGGCGGCCAGGCGATGGCGATGGATCTGCCTCGACCGCATCCAGGCCTCGCTCGCCGCGGCCGGATCAGGACTCGGTCATGCCGCTGCGCATCACCGTGCGCGACCTCAAAGCCAGCTTCGACAGCCTGGTCCAGCGAGCAGAAATCGCTCGGCTACGACGAATCCGAGGGCGTCACCGCCGATCTGATCGCCGCCAGCAACGCGGTCGAGAACATCATCCATAACGATTTGTCCTGGGTCGGCGACGTCGATCGCGCCAATCTGACGATGTCGCTTCTGACCATGCGCCGCTACGAGATCGAATACCGGCTCACGCGCAACGAAGCCGCCGAGCGGCATTTCCTCGACGAGGTCAAGCATTTCAAGCGAGCTGTTCGAATCGGTCGACGGCGCGCCGGCGATGAAGGAAAAGCTCACCAAGCAGATCCAGGCCTATAGCTCGACCTTCGCGCAATGGGTCGCCAGCACCGAAGACATCACGCCGCTGGTTTCGCTCATCAACCACGACACCGAGAGCGTGCTGCCGGAAGCCGACAAGATCATCGCCGCCGCGCGCGGCAACGCCAGCACCGCCGCCGCGGAGCTGGCGGCGTCGCGAACGCGAACCCGCAATGTCATCATCTGGATTGGCCTGGCGGTGGTGCTGATCGGGCTCGGCTTGCAGCTGGCGCATCGGCCGCTCGATCACCCAGCCGCTCGAGGAACTGGCGGCGGTGATGAAGCGGCTTGCCAATGGCGACACCGCCGCGCGGCCGGCCGCGACGCATTCCCACGACGAGATCGGCGAGATGGCGCGCACGGTCGTGGTATTTCGCGACAATATGATCGAGCGCGAGCGCCTCGCCGGGGTGGAGAGCGAAACCAACGTTGCGCGCGAGCGGCGCGGCGAAGCGATCGCGACCCTGATCCGGGAATTCCGCGCCTCCATCGAGCAGGCGCTCGACCGCCTGCGCGAATCGGCGGGCCGGCTGGAAAACGCCTCGAGCGGGCTCAACGACGCCGCCGATGCGGTCTCGTCGGAAGCCCGCGCCGCGAGAACTCGGTCGACCGCCGCTTCGGTCAATGTCACGACGGTGGCGGGTTCGATCGAGGAGCTCGCGGTCTCGATCGGCGAGATCGCCGCCCAAGCGACCAAATCGACCGAAGTGGCCGGCTCGCGCCGTCGCCGAATCGCAGCGCACCGTCAACACCATGTCGCAGCTCGGCAATGCCGCCAACCGCATCGGCGAGGTCATCGGCCTCATTCAGTCGATCGCCGGCCAGACCAATTTGCTTGGCGCTTAACGCCACCATCGAAGCGGCGCGCGCCGGCGAGGCCGGCCGCGGCTTCGCCGTGGTCGCCGCCGAGGTGAAATCGCTTGCCGCGCAGACCGCGCGCGCCACCGAGGAGATCGCGGCGCAGATCGGCGCGATCCAATCGGCGACCGCCGACGCCGCGCAGGCGATCGAGCAGGTCTCGACGATCATCGACGACATGTCGGAGATCGCCACCAGCGTCGCCTCGACCGTCGAGGAGCAGAACAACGCCGTCGCCTCGATCGCCGAAGGCGTCAATCGCGCCTCGACCGAGGCGCGCTCCGGCGCCGACGCCATGAGCCGCGTCGCCGGCGCCTCGACCGGCGCGCGCGCCACCGCGGCCGACGTCAAGGCGCTTGCCGACGCGCTCGCCGTCGAAGCGGAAAACCTGCAAGGCGAAGTGCGCCGCTTCCTCACCGACGTGCAGGCGGCGTAAGCAGCTTAGACACTGAATCCGCCGCGTCTTCGCGCGAGCATTCCCGGAGAAATTCGTCTAGCATCGGCTTGGCCCAGCGGGGGCGACTCCCGTGAAGCTGGCCGGCCGGGGTTGCTCCGTGTGCCATCGGGACCCCGGCCGTGTCCTTTTCGCCCGCCGGCGTCAGCCCGCATTCCGAAGCTTGCGCCTCAGGCCGCTTTGCGCAGCGGCACGAACAGTCCAAGCGCGATCGCCAGCACCGCAAAGGCGGACAGCGCCAGCGACCAGTGCACCCCGATCAGACTGCCGACGAGACCGACCGAGACGCCGGAAAAGGCACGCAACCCCAGGCTCGCCATATTGAACAGGCCGATCACGCGGCCACGCATGTCGTGCGGCGCGTGCACCTGCACCAGTGTCTGCGCCATGGCGTTGAACGACAGTTCGAGAAATCCGGCGATGAACAGCAGGCCGAGCGCCAGCGCGTAATTGGGCGACAGCGCGAAGCCGCCGAGCGCCGCGCCCCATAGGATCGCCAGCATGATCGCCGTGCGCGGACGCGGCGGCAACAACCCGCCGCCTTCGAGCACCATACCGGCAAGAAAACCGCCGCCGGCATCGGCGGCCAGCAGAAGACTGTACGACAGGCCGGGATCGCCATGGCCGAGATCGTGGGCAAAATTCGGCATTTGCGCGCTATAGCCGTTGCCGACGAAGAACGCGCCCGCCCCCGCCAAGAGGATCATCGACACGATGATGGAATGATCCGAGATGTCGCGGATGGTCGCGGCGATGTCGGCGAGCCCACGCACCGCGCGGCGCGGCGGCGGGGCGCCCTTGCGAAAGCGCGGCCCGTACGGCGCGTTGATCAGCCAGATCACGAGCGGCAGATAGAACATGGTGTTGAGGAAAATGCCGTGCGCCGGCCCAAGCCACAGCAGGATGGCGCCGCCGACGCCCGGGCCCACCAAAACGCCGAGATAGCGCGCCGTCGCATTGAGCCGCACCGCGCTTTCAAGATCGGCCGGGCCGACGATGTCGTAGATCAGCAGTTGATTCGGCGTGGTCCACAACACGCCGGCGCAGCCGTGAATGACCAGGATCACCATGGCCTGCCAGACCTGCAGCGTGCCGGTGATGAAGAAATAGCCCCAGGACAGCGATGCGAGGATGAACAGGCCCATGCCGCATTGAATGAGCCGGCGCGGATCGACGCGGTCCGCCAGCGCTCCGGAAGCCACCGAGAACAGCAGGAAAGGCAGCCAATGCGAGACGATGGCAAAGCCGGCCAAGGCCGGCGAATGGAACTTTTGGTAAAGCACCCAATAGCTGAGAACGTGCTCGATATTATCGGCCATCATCGCCAAGACGAAAGTGGCGAACTGGGCGCGGAAGCCCGGATAGCGCATGGCCGCGAACGAACGCGCCGCGGCGGCGGCAGGCACGCGCGCGTCAGGCTTGGCGGACTTGTCCAAGGATGTACTTTCGGCGATGCGGGAGCTGCGAAGGGGAGTTGGCGCGTTACTCGGCGATCGAAATTGGCGCCCTCACTTGACACCCTTGCCGCTCACAGCCAAGCGCGCGTGACGCGCGGCCTCCATGCGCGCCGCGCATCCGCCGGACGGCGGCTGCGATCCTTGTCGCGCCGGGCTTGAGGCCTCTGGACTGTGCTATGAATAGCCGCCCTTTCCTCGCAGAGGTTTCGCCTTTGCTCTTCGCCCGCCTTTGCTACCGCATCGCGCTCGACGCTTTCTATCGCTTCAATGCCGACGACGGCTGGGCGATTGCAAGCCACATCGCGCTGTCGGTGCTGATGTCGATGTTCCCGTTCCTGATCCTGGTGACGGCGATCGCCGGCTTCGTCGGCTCGCAAGATCTGGCCGACGCGGTGGCCAGCATGATGATCGCGGCTTGGCCGCGCATCGTGTCGGACCAGATCGCCGGGCAGATCCATGAAGTGCTCACCACCGCACGCGGCGGCTTTCTCACCGTCGGCGCGGTGTTCGCGATCTATTTCGCTTCGAGCGGCATCGAAAGCCTGCGCATCGGGCTCAACCGCGCCTATGGGCTGATCGAGCCGCGGCCGTGGTGGCTGTTGCGGCTGGAATCGATCGGCTATGTGCTGGTCAGCGCCGTCGGCCTTTCTGGCGCTGGCGTTTCTGGTCGTGCTCGGCCCGTTGATGTTCCGTACTGGCGGTGGCCTATGCGCCATGGCTCGCCGCGCTGGAAAGCCACTTCGACATCGGCCGCTTCGTCAGTGGCGGGCGTGCTGCTGACATCACCTCGCTCCTCATCCTGCATATGTGGCTGCCGTGCGGACGGCGGCCGTTCGGCGCGGTGTGGCCGGGCATCGTTGCCACGCTCGCGCTCTGGCTCGCCTGCGGCTACGTGTTCGGCCGCTATCTGGCCGACTTCTCCTACACCTACGTGAATTATTATGCCGGCCTCGCCTCGGCGATGATGGCGCTGGTATTTCTGTATTTCACCGCGCTCATTTTCATCTATGGCGGCGAGCTCAATGCGGCGATCGCGCGCGCACGCGAGGACCCGTCGCTGCCGCTCGAAGGCGGCGGCCGCAAGCGGCACCGGTTGGCGCGCCAGCAGTCGCACCCGCCCGCGCCGTTCACCTGATTGATGGTTACGCGGGAATCAGCGGCGTTTGACCGGCGCCGCCGGTCAATTGTCTTGACCTTGCGGGCATGGTCGACCGCTTCGCGCGCCGATTTGTTGTGCGTGAATAGTTCGAAGGTCTGCGTCTCGTCTTCGGTCACCGGCATCATGGCCTGGTCGGTATAGGGAACGCCCGCGCTTTTGGCGACGCGGCGATAGATGCGAAAAATGCTCCAGGCCGCCGCCGCGACGCGCGCGTGCTTGACGGCAAATTCCCAGGCGAGCCGCGGATAGAAGCTCCAGACCGGCTCGACCGGCAGTTCCGGCCGGCGTTCATGGCGGTTCTTGAGGCGAACGAAGCCGCCTTGCAGCGGGTGGACTTTCTCGACGTCGAGCGATTGCGCGAACCACAGAATGATCTGCGCCAAGCGGAGAATGTTGATGCCGTAAGCTTGCGCGCGGCGCAAAATCGTCTCGATGTGCTCCGGCGTGTAATAGATCGCCCAGGCGTCGCGATAGAGCTTTTCCCATTCCGCCTTGGTCATATTGGCGTGCGGGGTGAGCGCGTGTTCGAGATCGTATTTGTTGAGATCGGGATCGAGCGGCACGCCCTTGTTGAACAGCGACCTTGTGATCCTCGGAGCCCGGCAGCGGCGTGAGGAAGAAGAACTCCAGCACGTCGAGCGGCATTTCCTTCTTGATGATCTCGATGTCGCGCCGCGCCGATTCCGGGGTATCGTTGGGAAAGCCCAGAATGTAGCCGGCATAGGTCCAGATGCCGGCCGCCTTCCACGCCAGCAGCATGTTGCGGTATTCGGTGATCTTGTTCTGCCGCTTCTTGGCGGCCAGCAGATTGTCGGGATTGATGTTCTCCAGGCCGATGAAGATGCGGGTGACGCCGGCGCGTTTGGCCTTGGCGACGAAATTCGGGATTTTGTGACACAGCGTGTCGACCTGGATCAGGAAGCGCACGTCCATGCCGTCTTGTTCGCGCAATTTGATGATGCGGTCGAAAATCGGCTCCCAGTCCTTGTTGCGGGCGAAATTGTCGTCGGTGATGAAGAAGCGGTCGATGCCGTGCTCGGTAGTTCTTGCGCAGGATGCGCTCGACGTCGTCCGGCGAGCGCCGCCGCGATTTCCGGCCCTGCACGTTGATGATGGTGCAGAACGAGCATTGGAACGGGCAGCCGCGCCCGGCGTCGAAGGTGGTGACGTTGCCGATGGTCTTGCGTACCGAATTGCCGGGCAGAAACGGCGTCACCGCGTCTTCCAGCGCCGGCAGATCGTCGATGTAATTGTAGATCGGCTTGAGCGCGCCCGCGGCGGCATCGCGCAACACCTCGTCCATGCGGCCTTCCGCTTCGCCGGCGAACAAAGTGACGCCCATGTCGAGCGCCTGCTGCAGGTCCGGCCATCACGCTCGGGAACATCGCCAGCATGCCGGAGACGTGGAAGCCGCCGATGATCACCGCGATGCCGGCCGCGCGCAGCGGCTTGGCGATATGCAGCGCGCGCGGATATTGGTTCGATTGCACGCCGACCAGCCCGACGAAGCCGAAATTATCGTTGGCGCGCATGTCGGCGATGATACGATCGACGCGCACGCGGGTATTGGTTTCGTCGATCGCGGTGATCTCGATGTCGATATCGGGACCGAGAATTTTGCGCTGCGCGCAATCGTCGATCAGGCCGTAGACGCTGGCCAGCGAATTCGCCGGCATCGGCGATCGGTACCAGCGGATGACATAACCGTCGTCGTCATAATGCGACGGCTTGACGAGCACGATGCGGAAGCGCCTTCGTGCGGTACTTTCCTCGGCCCGCTGCATCGCCAGCATGGCTTCCCCGTACCCGGACAGGCCCACTATAGCGGAATCCGGACGCAGCGGGCCAGCGGCCCCGATCGATGAAGCATCGCTCCTGATATCGTGATTGCGGGGGGTGCTTTTGTGAATGGCGCCGGGATTAAGCCCGCCATACCTGCCCGCTGGACAGGGAAGCCGGGCGTTCTTCAAAACAAAATTCACACCGAAACCTAAAAATCGAGACTGAAATGCCGTTCAGATATCGTCATGGCCGGAGCTACTTGTGCTCTCGCTGCCTTACCCAGTGCCGCCATGGCGCAAGCGCTAGTCTATCCCTGGTGCACCCAGGGCAGCGCCATTCATTGCTATTACATGAGCCTGCAGCAATGCGAGGAGACCGTGGATTATCCACGGCTTCTGCATGTCCAATCCCGACTACCAGCAGAGCGACGTGCGACAGGGCGATCCGCCGCAATAGGCTTTAATCGCCCGCCGCCTCGATCACGTCGTCGAAATTGCGCAGTCCCGGGCGCGGCGTGTTGACCAGCACCGCCATATTGCCGGGCTTGTGCTTGTTGGTGCGCATCAGCTCGTGGGCGTAGGGAATCTTGTCCCACGGAAACACGTCGCTCATGCACGGGATCGACGCGGCGGTCGATGACGAACTGGTTGGCGGCGCTTGCCTGTTTCAGATGCGCGAAATGCGAACCCTGGATGCGCTTCTGCCGCATCCAGACGTAGCGCGCGTCGAAGGTGATGTTGTAGCCGGTGGTGCCGGCGCAGAACACCACCATGCCGCCGCGCTTGACCACCAGGCACGATACCGGGAAGGTCGCCTCGCCCGGATGCTCGAACACGATATCGACGTCGTGCTTGCCGGTGATGTCCCAGATCGCCTTGCCGAAGCGGCGGGCTTCCTTCACCCAGGCGTCGTATTCGGGCGTGCCGACCTTCGGCATCTGGCCCCAGCATTTGAAATCGTTGCGGTTGATGACGCCCTTGGCGCCGAGATCCATGACGTATTGCACTTTCGACGGATCGGAGACGATGCCGATGGCGTTGGCGCCGGACGCCGCGACAAGCTGCACGCCGAACACGCCGAGGCCGCCCGAGGCGCCCCAGATCAGAACATTGTCGCCGGGCTTGAGCGTGTGCGGAGCATGTCCGAACAGCATGCGATAGGCGGTCGCCAGCGTGAGCGTGTAGCAGGCCGATTCTTCCCAGGTCAGATGCGCCGGCTTCGACATCAGTTGCCGCGACTGCACGCGGCAGAACTGCGCGAACGAGCCGTCGGGCGTCTCGTAGCCCCAGATGCGCTGCGACGGCGACAACAGCGGATCGCCGCCGTTGCATTCCTCGTCGTCGCCGTCGTCCTGATTGCAGTGGACGATGACTTCGTCGCCGACGTTCCAGCGCTTGACCTTGGAGCCCACCGCCCAGACGATGCCCGAGGCGTCGGAGCCGGCGATATGAAACGGATGCTTGTGCCCGTCGAGCGGCGAGATCGGCTGGCCGAGCCCGGCCCAGATGCCGTTGTAATTGACGCCGCCGGCCATGACATAGACCAGCACTTCGTCTTCGGCGATCGGCCACGTCGGAACGACTTCGAGCTGCATCGCCGTTTCCGGCGGCCCATGCCGCTCCTTGCGAATCGCCCAAGCGTACATTTTTTCAGGAACATGCCCGAGCGGCGGCACCTCGCCGATCTCGTAGAGATCCTTGACTGGCGCGGCGGACGGTTTCTTTTGCGCAACGGCCATAATGGGCTCCCGGCTGCCCCGGCATTCGGACGATCCCGCAGCGCAGTCTGCCGCAGGCGATGTTGCAGCGCAATAACAACTTGACGCGCGGTTATCCCCACGCCCGGCTGACAGCGCAACGGCAAGGTCTTAAAGTTCGGTGGAACTCATGGGCCGCGGCTGATGCCCGTGAGGGCGGGCGTCTTCCCGGCCGGGAAGCGTTTTGGGGAGATCAGGGGGAGAATATGGGCATTATTATCTGGTTGATCGTCGGCGCTATCGCCGGCTGGCTGGCCGGTACGGTGGTCAGGGGCGGCGGTTTCGGCCTGATTGGCGACATCGTGGTCGGCATCGTCGGCTCGCTGATTGCCGGCTGGCTGCTGCCGCAGATCGGGTTTCCGCTGATCGGGGGCGATTTCATCGGCGCGATTATCGATGCCTTTATCGGCGCGGTGATCCTCCTGGTCATCATCAGGCTGGTCAAACGCGTCTGAGCTAAGACAACGACGGCGATCGCACGCCGAAGCGGAGCGTGCGGGAGGTCGAACTCCCGCGCCGAAAGTCGCTTTTTTGCAGCGTTGCGCGAACCGTGAATGTTGCATTGCAAAAACATCCGCGCCACACTGGTGGCGCCGGACTGTGTGCAAGCAGCAAAGCAGCACCTATGGGCGACCAGCCGCACCGCGACCGACCTTGGATTTTTCGCACCTATGCCGGGCATTCGACCGCGGCGGCGTCCAACGAGCTTTACCGCAAGAATCTGAGCAAGGGGCAGACCGGGCTTTCGGTCGCCTTCGATCTGCCGACCCAGACCGGCTACGACAGCGATCATCCCTTGGCCAAGGGCGAGGTCGGCAAAGTCGGCGTGCCGATCTCGCACATCGGCGACATGCGCACGCTGTTCGAGCCAGATTCCGCTCGACGAGATGAATACCTCGATGACGATCAACGCGACGGCGGCCTGGCTGCTCGCGCTCTATGTCGCCGTCGCCGACGAGCAAGGCGTGCCGCGCGCGAAGCTGCAAGGCACCACGCAGAACGACATCATCAAGGAATACCTCTCGCGCGGCACCTACGTGTTTCCGCCGGCGCCGTCGATGCGGCTGACCAAGGACATGATCCTGTTCACGACGCGCGGAAATGCCGAAATGGAATCCGATGAACGTCTGCTCCTATCATTTGCAGGAAGCCGGCGCGACGCCGGTGCAGGAACTGGCTTTCGCGCTCGCCACCGCGATCGCGTGCTCGATGCGGTGAAGGCGCGCGGGCATGCGCGCCGGACGATTTCGGCGACGTGGTCGGGCGCATTTCGTTCTTCGTCAATGCCTCGACGCGCTTTGTCACCGAAATCTGCAAGATGCGCGCGTTCGCCGAATTGTGGGACAAGATCACGCGCGAGCGCTACGGCGTGACCGACGCCAAGCAGCGCCTGTTCCGCTATGGCGTGCAGGTCAATTCGCTGGGACTGACCGAGCAGCAGCCGGAAAACAACGTCTATCGCATTCTGCTTTCGACGCTGGCGGTGACGCTGTCGAAAAATGCGCGCGCCCGCGCGGTGCAATTGCCGGCCTGGAACGAGGCGCTGGGCCTGCCGCGACCCTGGGACCAGCAATGGTCGCTGCGCATGCAGCAGATCCTCGCCTACGAAACCGACCTGCTCGAATACGGCGACATCTTCGACGGCTCGCCGGTCATCGCCGCGCAAGGTCGACGAGCTCAAAGCGCGCGGCGCAACGACGAGCTCGATCACATCGAGGCGATGGGCGGCGCCGTCGCCGCGGTCGAGATGCGGCTATATGAAACAGCCAGCTCGTCGAGAGCGAACTACCGCGCGGCTCGAAGCGATCGAGCGCAACGAGCAGACCGTCGTCGGCGTCAACCGCTTCATCGAAACCGAAGCCGTCGCCGCTGACCGACCGGCGAAGACACCATCATGACCGTGCCGCACGGACGTCGAGGCCGAGCAGATCGCGCGGCTCGACGCCTGGCGCGCAGGCGCGCGACGCCAAGGCTGTCGCCGCGGCGCTCGACGAGCTGCGGCGCGCGGCCAAGAGCGGCGCCAATATCATGCCGCCGTCGATCGCCTGCGCCAAAGCCGGCGTCACCACCGGCGAATGGGGATTTGCGCTGCGCTCGCGCGTTCGGCGAATACCGCGCGCCGACCGGCGTCGGCACGCGCCATGCGCAACGACGCCGAGGGCCTCGACGACATCCGCGCCGAGGTCGACCGGGTGTCGAAGAAGCTCGGCCGGCGCTTGAAATTCCTGGTCGGCAAACCCGGCCTCGACGGCCATTCCAACGGCGCCGAGCAGATCGCGGTGCGCGCGCGCGATGCCGGCATGGACGTGGTCTATGACGGCATCCGCCTGACGCCCGAAGCCGATCGTCGCGGCGGCGGCCGACGGCAATGTGCACGTCGTCGGCCTGTCGATCCTGTCCGGCTCGCACCTGCCGCTGGTGAACGACGTGGTGGCGCGCATGAAGGAGGCGGGATTGACCGACGTGCCGGTCGTGGTCGGCGGCATCATCCCGCCGGAAGACGCCAGACGCGCTGAAAAACGCCGGCGTCGCCGAGGTCTATACGCCCAAGGATTTTGAGCTCAATCGCATCATGAGCGATCTGTGCCGGATCGTCGAGGACGCGTCGAACCGGCCAAGGCCGACGCGGCGGAGTAACCCGTCGTTCCGGATTGCCGTGAAGCAACAGAGCCTCTCTTCGTGCAGCGTTTAGCCGAGTCCGGTGCTGTGGCCTTGGAATGACTGACGACCGCCGCCAGCGCCTCGCTCAGCGCGCTCGGGCTTAACGGTTTGCGCAGATAAGTATTCATGCCGGCCGCGAGACGGCTTTGCCGTCGCCGGCGTCGCGGCCGGAAATGCCGACGATTGGCGTTGCCGCCGCGGCGCCGGCAAGCGCGCGAATGCGCCGCGTCGCTTCCAGGCCGTCGATGCCGGGCAGCGTCACGTCCATCAGCACGACGTCGTAGCCGCGCGGCACCGCGGCAACGGCTTCCTCGCCGGAGCCGACGAAGTCGGCGTGATGGCCGAGCTCGGTGAGAATGGTGTTGAGGATGACGCGGCCGTAGGGATTATCCTCGGCGCAGAGGATCTTGAGCCGGCGCGCCGGCAGGCTTGTTTGCCGCGCGGCGCACCGCCGACCGCTTCCGCCGGCGCGACCGGCAGCACCGCCGAGAGAGAAAAACGCGAGCCGCGCCCCGGCGCGCTGGCCACGGTCAGATCGCCGCCCATCAGCCTCGCCAAAACCTTGACGACGGCAAGGCCGAGGCCGGCGCCGCCGTAGCGGCGCGCGATTTCGGCGCTGGCCTGCGCGAACGGGCGGAACAGCCGCCTGATCTCGGCGGGCTTAAGCCCGATGCCGCTGTCGGTGACGACGAAGGTCAGCTTGGCGCGTCCGCGCCGCGGCGCGGCCGCGACCGCGCTTGCAAGGACACCACGCCTTGCGCAGTGAACTTCACCGCATTGTCGATGAGGTTTTCCAGCGCGGCGCGCAACCGCACCGCATCGCCGATCAGAACCTCCGGCAAATCCTCGGCGATCGTCACCTCCGCCACGCAGGCCCTTGGTCTCGGCCCGCGCGGCCAATGTTTCGCCCGACGGCTTCGATGAGACGCCGCGGCCGGAACATCTCCTGCTGCAGAACGAGCGAGCCCGGCATTCGGCTTTGGCGGCGTCGATGACCAGCGTGGTGAGCGACGCCAGATGCTCGGCGCTGTCCTTGATGCCGTCGGCCCAGCGCCGCTCGCGCTCGCCGAGATTGGAGCTCGCCAACAATTCGCCGAGCGCAAGAATGCCGGTCAGCGCGGTGCGGATGTCGTGGGCGAACACGGCAAGCAGGTTTCGGCGGGGTTCGATCGTCGGCGCGGCTTTCGCAAACGCGGCTTCTTGCCTGCGCGCGGACGCGACCGCCGCGGCCGATTTTTGTTTGGTCGTCTCGATCGCGCCATTGGCAGCCCTCGCACCCCGGCAGGCAACATGCCACGGCGGCGGACCGAACAAAACACGCTCCCGCGGCATCTAACGCCCCAGCCCGACCATGCGGCGAATATCGCGCGGGCTTGCGCCGGCGGCGCGCAATTCGCGCAAGCCCGTCGCCTGCGTCGATTTCGACAGCTTGTGGCCGTCATCGTCGAGGATGAGCTTGTGGTGATGATAGGTCGGCTCCGGCAGTCCGAGCAGCGCCTGAATGAGCCGGTGGATGCCGGTCGCCCAGAACAGATCCTGGCCGCGCACCACGTCGGTGACGCCTTGCAGGGCGTCGTCGAGCACGGCGGCGAGGTGATAGCTTGCCGGCGTTTCCTTGCGGGCGAGCACGACGTCGCCCCACAGTTGCGGCGCGGCGGTGACGATGCCGGTCTGGCCGCGCGGCCCGGCGCCGGTCTCGGTCCAGGTCAGCGCGCCGGCGCGCGCGACGGCCGCGTCCATGGCGAGCCGCAGCGCGAACGGCTCGCCCGCGGCGCGGCGGCGCGTCCGTCTCGGCGGCGGAGAGCTTGCGCGCCCGCCCCGGATAGATCGGCACGCCGTCGGGATCGCGCGGCCAGTGGCCGTGGCGGTCGAGCTCGGCGACCATGGCGTTGAGTTCGCTGCGGCTCTCGAAGCTCGGATAAAGCAGCCCCTGCGCTTCGAGTTCGGCAAGGGCCGCGGCATAGTCGTCGAAATGCTCGCTTTGCCGCCGCACCGGCTCGATCCAAGAAATCGCCGAGCCAGCGCAGATCCTCATAGATCGCCGCCTCGTATTCGCGCGCGGCAGCGCTCGACGTCGATGTCCTCGATCCGCAGCAGCAGGCGGCCGCCGAATTCGCGCGCCAGATCGGCGTTGAGCAATGCGGAATAGGCATGGCCCAGATGCAGATATCCGTTCGGACTCGGTGCGAAACGCAGGATGCGGCTGTACATCGGCGATACGCTTCTCGACACTGACTCAATGATACACTCGGCCGTCCCGGCCATCTCACTCTAACATGCTGACCCATATTCGCAGCGAGAGCCGATCTCGATGCGGCGCTCGACATGCTGGCGAAATCGAGCCGCGTTTGGCGCGCTCGTGACCGAAGCGGGGCGGCCGCCGTTGCGGCGGCGGCCCGACGGCTTTGCCGGCCTCGCCGCGACGGTGGTGTCGCAGCAACTTTCGACCGCGAGCGCGGGCGCGATCTGGGGACGGCTCGCCGCGGCATTCGATCCCTCGATGCCGCCGGCGCCATCTTGCCGAGGCGCGCCCGGACCAGCTGGCGCGGCTCGGACTGTCGCGCGCCGAAAATCAAGGCGCTCAAGGAAATCGCCCGCGCCGTGACCCGCGGCAAGCTCGCGCTCGCAACGCTCGCCGACATCGACGCCGACGCCGCCCATGCCGCGCTCACCGCGGTCCACGGCATCGGGCCCTGGACCGCCGACATCTACCTGTTGTCCTGCCTCGGCCATGCCGATGCCTGGCCGGCCGGCGACCTCGCGCTGCAGGAAGCGGCGCGGATTGCCTTCGGCCTCAAGACCCGGCCGACGGCGAAGGAGATGATAGCGCTTGCCGAACCGTGGCGGCCGTTCCGCGCCGTGGCGGCGCGCGTGCTTATGGACCTATTATCGCACCGTCAAAGGCCGCGAAGGCGCCCCTGCCGTGACCAAGATCCTCCACCGCAAACCGCATGCAAGAAAGGCGGCGAAGCCAAATCCAAGAGAACCGCGCGAAAAAGAGGTCCGAACGGCCGCTGAACTTGACGGTCCGCGGCTTGACCCCGCGCTCCGGCGCCGGCGCGACAGCTTGTGGTTTTTCTGCATGGCTATGGCGCCGACGGCAACGACCTGATCGAGATCGGCCGCGCTTGGCAGACCTTGCTGCCGCACGCGGCCTTCGTGTCGCCGCATGCGCCTGAGCCGTGCGCGCAGGCGCCGGTCGGCCGGCAGTGGTTCGCGCTGACCTTCCGCAATCCGGACGAACGCTGGATCGGCGTCAACCAGGCGGCGCCGCTCGTTGGAGCGCTTTCTCGATGCCGAACTGGCCCGCCATAAGCTGCCGCCTTCGGCGCTGGCGCTGGTCGGCTTCAGCCAGGGCACCATGATGGCGCTGCATGTCGGGCTGCGCCGCGCCGTCGCCCCTGCCGCGATCGTCGGCTATTCGGGCCTTTTGGTCGACCGGCCGGACGGCAACGCCGAGAAACCTTCGCCGCCGAGATCAAATCGCGCCCGCCGGTGCTGCTCGTTCACGGCGACCGCGACGATCTCATCCCGCCGCAGGCGCCTTTTCCAGGCCACGGAGGGCCTTGCCGCCGTCGGAGTGCCGGTCGAATGGCATCTGTCGCCGGGGGTCGGCCACGGCATCGACCCGAGGGGCTGCGCCATGGCGGCGAATTCCTGGCGCGCCGCTTGGCGCCCGGCGCGCGGGATTTAACCGCAAGTCTTTGTATTGCGTAACGATTTCCTAGCAAATTCGGCCTAGAAGCGCGCTATCCGTTAAAGGTGCGCGATGGTCATGGCGGCGATGCAAAAGCTGGCCCGGGGCGCCCGGTTGGCGCGGCTTGCGGGCGCTGGTTTCAAGCTTCCGGACCAATCGGCGCGGCAATGTCGCCGTCATCACGGCGCTGGCCATGTTGCCGATGGTCGCCGCGGTGGGCTGCGTGATCGATTTCACCTCGGCGACGATGATCAAGACCGAGCTGCAAGCAGCCGCCGACGCGGCCAGTCTCGCTACGGTCTCGCTCAACTCGCCGGTGATCACCACCGCCAAGGCCATGTCCGGCAACGGCACGGTGTCGGGCGGCTCGACCTATGCGACCAATTTCTTCAACGGCAACCTGGCTCAGCGCCCCGGCCAATACCGGCTATACCAGTCTGTCGCCATCGGCGACCGTCACCCGGACCGGCACGACGGTGACCGCAACCGTGTCGTTCACCGCCCAAGTCCCCACCTATTTCATGGGCATCCTGGGTTACAAGAACATCGCGATGTCCGGCACCTCGACGGCCACTTACGCGCTGCCGACCTATATCGACTTCTATCTGATGCTCGACGTGTCGGGCTCCATGAGCTTCCCATCGACACCGTCGAGCAGGCCCGGCTGATGGCCGTCAATCCGGACAACCTCGGCGAATATCCAAACGGCTGCCAATTCGCGTGCCATTTCACCTCGCAAGGCGGTTGCGGCCAGTCGGCGCAAGGCCCCTACCCGGCCGTGGGCAAATCGACCAATCCGTCTCCGGGGGGCTATTGCCAGGGATTCACGATTTCCCGCCTTGGAACGACGCCGGCGACGATATCGGGCGGCACCAATTCGACCAATGGCGCGGATGTCAATTGGAACAACACGCCGGTTTCGAACTGCTCCACCGCCGGAACGACATCCTGCATCCAATTACGCGCCGATGCCGTCGGCTACGCCGTCAACGCCTTGTTATCCGAGGCTTCCAGCACCGAGAGCGCCGACGGAATATCGAATCAATTTGAGGTGGGACTGTTTCCGTTCATCCAGGACCTCTGCACGTCAAGCGCCGGCAGCAGCAATTCCTGCTCGGTCGGCCTCACCGGCAGCGTCACCGGCTCCACCATCACCAACTTTGCCGCCGATTTGGCGAACCTATTGGATACCGGCACCAATACCACACTCGGGTCGGGCGGCACGCATTTCGAAAACGCCCTCTCGCAGATGAACACGTTCATCACCTCGATCGGCACCGGATCGAGCGCATCCAGCGCGCTGCCTTATGTGTTCATCGTGACTGACGGCTCGCAGGACTATCAGACTCAATCGAACGGCAATTGGGGTTCACAAAACTGGTCATCGACCACGTCGGTTCCATATCAAAACTCGGCGACGGTCATGCCTCCCAACAGCGAACAACTCACCAATTATTGCACGACGATGAAAAACCGCGGTATCACCGTGGCGATTCTCTATATTCCCTATATCCCGATATCCTATCCCAACAGCGGCTTCGCCAGCAACGAAGACGGCTACGCCAACAACAACATCGCCAATATCCCGGCGTCTCTGCAGAATTGCGCATCGCCGAATTTCTTTTACACCGCGAACACACCGACCGACATCAACAATGCGCTGGTTGAGATGTTCGAGCAGGCCGTGAGCACGGCGCATATTACGAACTAAGCCGAAGCGATTCTTCCCGTTAACATTCCGAGGCGGAGGCGGACGGCCCAAGACCTATCCGCGGCGCCGCCGCGCACCGCTTCCGCTGACAGGCCCTAGCTTGGGGCCGGGCGCCGACACAGAAGCGCTTCCACGTTGAATCGCCCTGCCGGACTTGAATGCTGCAAAGTTTAACTTGGAACGCTCGAGAGCAGGCGCGGCGCCAATCGCCGGACGGCGCAGCCTGACCCATGTGATGCGGAAGCCGCTGAGGCGAGGCCCCGACGTGAACGGGATCGGCAATCAGAACAAAGGCGCGAGGAGCCCCGCCACCGCTTCAACCCCGCCTAGCAGGCGGTCCCGGTCAGCGGCGTGTAGACCACGCATGCGCTGCTGCGCGGCGTCACGTAAAGGCTGTCCGATAGATTGATCGCAGCCGTCGTGAACAGGCCGAACACCGGCGTGTAAGCGTAGCTGACCTGATCGTAGATCAGATAACAGGGATAGGTGCCGCAGGTCCCAAGATTGGCCGGCAGCGTCACCGAGGCACCGGATTTCATGGCGGTGCCGCCCTGAGTGTAGCTCCAGGCCACCGTAGCCTTGTTCGCCTTCGCAATCTTGATTTGCGAAACCGTAAACCCGGCAGGCGTGGTCGAATAAGGCGCCAGCACGGCAGACGTGACCTGAATGATGCTGGTCATGTCGCTCGCTGCAATGGTCTGATACTGATTGGTGATGGCGCCCAGCGCGTAGGTGGCGGCGCGCACCTTCATGTAGATGGCAATGGCCCGGCCGCCGTCGAAGGACGCCAGGAACAAGGTCGCCAGGACCGGCAGGATCATGGCAAATTCGATCGCCGCCACGCCGCGCGTCGATGCGGCAAACCGGCGATGCAGGCGGCGAAGGCGGAGCGGCGCGCGCATCATCAATAGGGCTCCACTCGGAAGGCGGTAACGCCCATCATCTCCGTCGTGCCATTGCCGAGGCTCGGGAACAGCGATCCCAGCGGAATGCCGACGATCGGCCATTGATAGATAAGCTGCACCACCATGAGCTGGCCCGGCGTGCCCGGGCTATACGACCAGGTGTTCGAGACCGCGCCCTTGCTGTTATAGGTCAAGGTCGGCGCCGTGGTGCTGATGCTGCTCGAGCTCGAATAGGCGGTGACATTGACCATGACGCCGCTGCAGGTGAACAGCGCGGAAACAAACGGGCAGATCTGGGTCTGAAACGCCGACTGCGTGGTGCCGGCATTTTGCACTTGCCCGGTCATGAACAGCCGCCCGGCCTGATTGGCCGCGTTTTGCAGCGTCGCCTGGGCGAACAAATAAAGCGTGGTTTCAAAAATCGCGAACAAGAGCGCGAAGAACGGAGGAGCGATCAATGCGAACTCAACGGCCGTGGTGCCGCTGCGCTCGGTCGAGAAACGCGAGACGTTCCGCCGGAGATATTTCGTCAGCGCGCGAAGCATACCTTAGCGAATCCCACTGGAATATTCGGCCTGGCAAAGCCGGTTTGCCCGCTTTCCTCATAGTTGAGACACATTGATTATTCCTTGCGCAAAACAAATAAACCGCGCTGCATGCGCAGCGCGGCAAGCCCGCGTTAACGTTACTGTCCGGAGACTTTATTGCCTATAATGCCGCGAAATCGATCGGCTTGTGGCGATCGAGCGTGCGCCGGATCGGCGGCAGCGGATATTTCAGGCCGGTCGCGCAATTGAACAACAAAGCCTGCTCGCTTCGTGTCACCCGGCCGTCGGCGAGACTTTGCTTGTAGGCGGCGTAGGTCGCCGCGCCTTCGGGGCAAAGCAGGAAACCTTCTTCGCGCGCGGCCTCGGCGAGCGCCGCTTCGATCGCCTCATCGGACACCGCGATGGCAAAGCCTTTGCTTTCGCGCACCGCCCGCAGAATGAGAAAGTCGCCGATCGCCTGCGGCACGCGGATGCCGGACGCGATTGTGTGCGCGTTCTCCACCCGCGTCGCATGTTCGACGCCGGCCTCGTAGGCGTGCACCATCGGCGCGCAGCCTTCGGCCTGCACCGCGACCATGCGCGGGCGCTTGCTGCCGATAAATCCGATCGCCTCCAGTTCCGCGAATGCCTTCCACATGCCGATCAGACCGGTGCCGCCGCCGGTCGGATAAAAGATGACGTCCGGGACGGTCCAGCCGAGCTGTTCGGCGAGCTCGAGCCCCATCGTCTTCTTGCCCTCGATCCGATACGGCTCCTTGAGGGTCGAGGTGTCGAACCAGCCGACCTTGGACTTGCCCTCGCCGACGATCTTGCCGCAATCGTCGATCAGGCCGTTGACGCGATAGACGCTGGCGCCCTGCAGTCCGATCTCGCTGACATTGACTTCGGGCGTATCCTCCGGACAGAAAATCGTGGTCTTGATGCCGGCAGTGGCTGGCGTAAGCGGCGAGCGCGGCGCCGGCATTGCCGTTGGTCGGCATCGCCATGTGCTTGATGCCGAGCGCCTTGGCCATCGACACCGCCATGACCAGGCCGCGCGCTTTGAACGATCCGGTCGGCAGCCGGCCTTCGTCCTTCACCAAAAGTTCGCCGCCGCCGAGTTTGGCGGCGAGCTTCGGCAACGGCACGATCGGCGTCACCGCCTCGCCGAGGCTGACGATGTCTTGCTTGCGACGCACCGGCAGAAGTTCGCGATAGCGCCACAGATCGGCCGGGCGCTGCGCCAGCGCGTCCTTGCTCAAAGCCTGTTTTACGCCGTCGAGATCGTAGCGCACCAACAGCGGCTTACCGGCGCGCGACAGATTATGGATCGTATCCGCCTCATGGCGCTCGCCGGTTGCCGAGCATTCCAGATGGGTGACGAAAGTCTTTCGTTCGGTGGTGAGATTGTCGCTATAGTGCAAGGCCTGTCTCCGGCTTAAGCGGAGCGTCAACCTAAACGCCGAGGGGCGGCCGGTCCAGCGCCGCGCTGCCGGGTCGTGCATGAAGATCGCTGCGATCGATTCCTTCCACATCAGCGTGCCTTACGATTTCGGCAACACGGCCGCGAACGCCGCGGCAACGCAGTGGCCGAAAATGGAGACGCTGTTCCTCAAAGTGACGACCGACGACGGTCTCGTCGGCTGGGGCGAGGGGTTCGGGCTCGCCGCCTGCGGCATTACCAAGCTTGCGATCGACAGGGCCGTCGCGCCGCTCGCTGTCGGGCGCGATGCCGCCGACATCGCGGCGCTGATGCGCGACCTCGCCTATCGGCAGCGCAATTGCTCGCGCAACGGCCCGGTGGGATTCGCGCTCTCGGCACTCGACATCGCGCTGTGGGACATCGCCGGCAAGCGTGCGGGTAAACCGCTCTATCGTCTGCTCGGCGGCACCGAGACCGTCGAACACATGCCGGCCTACGCAAGTCTGCTGCGCTACGGCGACGCCGATGTGGTGCGCAAGAACAGCGCCGCTGCCGTCGAGCGCGGCTACCGCGAGGTCAAGCTGCATGAAATCGGTCATCGCGGAAATCTCCGCGGCGCGCGAGGCAATCGGAGCGGACATCGCGCTCACCGTCGACGCCAGTTGCGCCTGGACCGTGCCGCAGGCCGTCGACATCGCGAATAGACTGAAGCCGTGCCGGCTCAAATGGCTGGAAGAGCCGCTGTGGCCGCCGGAGGACTATGCCGGCATGGCGCGCTTGAAGAAAGACAGCGGCGTGGCGACCGCGGCCGGCGAAAACGCCGGAACGCTCGCCGACATCGCTCAACTCCTCGGCGTCGCCGGCGTTGATTACATTCAACCGAGCATCACCAAGATCGGCGGCGTGAGCGCCATGCGAACGATCGCGGACATGGCGCGGCAAAGCGGGGCAAAGATCGCTCCGCACTCGCCGTATTTCGGTCCCGGCCTCATTGCCACCATCCATTTCGCGGCAAGCCTGCCTGAAAAGCCGTCGATCGAACGCTTCTATCTCGATTTGGAAGCCAGTCCGCTCGGCGCGTGGGTCGAGGCTCCCGGCGGACGGATGCGTGTCCCCAACGGGCCCGGATTAGGCATCGACGTCGACGAGGCGGTGCTGCAGCGATATCGCGCGAATTAAGCCGCGCGGGCTTGCGCCGGCCCTCGCCGCTCCGTGCTGGCGGAACCGAGCTTCGCCGTGGACAGTCCCTCGCCGCACTGGCTAATGTTGCGGCCCGCGAGTGACCGATGCCGACCCAACGCAATTACGACATCATCATTATCGGCGCCGGCTCCGCCGGCTGCACGCTCGCCGCCCGGCTGAGCGAAGACCAGGGCACGCGAGTGCTGCTGCTCGAAGCCGGCGGCTGGGATCGCGATCCCTGGATCAAGATTCCGCTCGGCTGGCCGCACCTCCTCCTTAACCGCAAGCACGACTGGATGTATTTCGCCGAGCCCGAAGCCTCGACCGGCGGCCGGGGGCTCGAATGCGCGCGCGGCCGCGTCATCGGCGGCTCATCCTCGATCAACGCCATGGCCTATGTGCGCGGCCACCATGGCGACTACGACCGCTGGGCCGCGGCGGGGCTCAAAGAGTGGTCCTACGCGCACGTGCTGCCGTATTTCCGCCGCCAGGAATCCTGGCAGGGCGGCCCGAGCTTCTACCGCGGCGGCGGCGGCCCGCTCACGACGCTGACCGCGAGTTTTGCCGATCCGCTGGTGGACGCATTTGCCGAGGCCGGCCGCAGCGCCGGCCATAAGACGACGGCCGACTATAACGGCGCACAGCAGGAAGGCTTCTGCACCTGGCAGATGACGGTGAAAGACGGCCGCCGCTGCAGCGCCGCCGACGCCTATCTGCGCCCGGCGCTATCGCGGCCCAACCTCACCGTGGAGATCGGCGCACTGACGACCAAGATCGCCTTCGACGGCCGCCGCGCCGCCGGCGTCGACTATATAAAGGGCGGCGAGACCGTCACCGCCCACGCCGCACAGGAAGTCATCCTCTGCGGCGGCGTCATCAATTCGCCGCAGCTTTTGATGCTGTCCGGCATCGGCGATCCGGCCGAACTCGCCGCCCACGGCATTGCCGTGAAGGCGGCGCTGCCCGGCGTCGGCAAGAATTTGCAGGACCATATTTCGGCAAGCGTCGCCTATGCGCGCAAGGAGCCGGGTCCGTTCCATCGCGCCATGCGCTTCGACCGCATCGTCCCGGCGCTCGTCCGCGCTTATCTTTCCGGCGAGGGCATCGCGACCGGGCTGCCGACCGGCCGCATGGCGTTCCTCAAAAGCCGGCCGGACGCGGCGCTCCCCGACGTGCAATTCATCTTCAACGCCGCACCAATGACGGCCTATCCCTATCTGTGGCCGTTCCGGCGCGCTTATGCCGACGCTTACGCCTGCCGCGCGGTGGTGCTGCGGCCCGAAAGCCGCGGCAGGGTCGAACTCGTCTCGGCCGACCCGCGGCAGCCGGTCCGCATCCGGCAGAATTTCCTCGCCACCGACCGGGACTGGGAGACGTTGCGCGCCGGACTGCGGCTGGCGCGCGAGGTGTGCCGGCAGGCGCCGATGATGCCGTTCATGGCCCGAGAGATCGCCCCGGGCGACGGCGCCGAAGCCGACCTCGACGCCCATATCCGCAAGGATTCGATCACCGTGCATCATCCGCTCGGTACCTGCAAAATGGGCGTCGCCTCCGATCCGCAGGCCGTGGTCGATCCCGAGCTTCGCGTGCTCGGCATAGACGGCCTGCGCGTGGTCGACGGCTCGGTGATGCCGGATCTGGTCGGCGGCAATATCAATGCCCCGATCATCATGATTGCCGAGAAGGCCGCGGACCTTATTCGCGGCCGGCAGCCGCTGGAAGCGGTGCGGCTCGGCGCGGCAGCCGAATATTCGCGGCCCTAAACCGGCGGCAGCCGAAGACGCCTGCCGGCGGGCGGCCGCCGGTGTTGCCATGTAACCCCCGGGCCGGGCTTCACAATCCTGTCACGTCTGCCTATAAACTGGTGCCAACGCCGCACTGCGGTATCGAGTTCGAGGTGGGAGCGTCCGCTTGAACGCTCATGTATCGCCATCGGGATTCCCGGCCCTGGTCCTGAACGCGGACTTCCGGCCGCTCAGCTATTACCCGCTGTCGCTGTGGTCTTGGCAGGACGCGATCAAGGCGGTGTTCCTCGAGCGGGTCAACATCGTCGCCAATTACGACCGCGCGGTGCGCTCGCCGAGCTTCGAAATGAAGCTGCCGAGCGTCGTGTCGCTGAAGACTTACGTTAAACCATCGACGCACCCGGCCTTCACGCGGTTCAACGTGTTCCTGCGCGACCGCTTCCTCTGCCAATATTGCGGCGCGCGCGACGATCTGACGTTCGACCATTTGATCCCCCGGTCGCGCGGCGGCCATACCGTGTGGGACAACGTCGTGGCGGCCTGCTCGCCTTGCAATCTGCGCAAAGGCAATCTGACGCCGGACGAAGCGCGGATGTTTCCCTCGCAGCGGCCGTTCCAGCCCACGGTGCAGCACCTGCACCGCAACGGCCGGCTGTTTCCGCCGAACTACCTGCACGACAGCTGGCTCGATTATCTCTATTGGGATACCGAACTGGATCCGTGAGCGATCGCCCGCCGCGCCGCGCTTTTTATGCTGCGCCGCATCTGAGAAACCAAGTCGCTCTGATCGATTTTAAGGTTGTGCGCGTTAGCGCGTGGGCCTACATGCGCGAATGATGCCGATGTCCCGGCAAGCCGGAGTTAGTGCCGATGGGATCGCTGGTATTGCTCGATCTGATGGGCGGCGTGCGCTTTGCTGCTCTGGGGTCTGCACATGGTGCTGACGGGCGTATTGCGCGCCTTCGGCCCGGACTTGCGCCGCTTCCTCGGCACGGCGCTCGGCAATCGCTTCACCGCTTTCGCGACCGGACTTGGCCTGACAGCGCTGCTGCAGTCGAGCACCGCGACCGGGCTGATGACCACGTCGCTGACGGCGGACGGCATGATCGGCCTCGTGCCGGCGCTCGCCATCATGCTCGGCGCCAATGTCGGCACCACGCTGATCGTTCAACTGCTGTCGTTCGATATTTCCGCCGCCGCGCCAGTATTGTTCGTCATCGGGCTCATCACCTTCCGCGTCGGCGGATCGAGCCTGACGCGCGCGCTCGGACGCATCGCCATCGGGCTTGGGCTTATCCTCTTGGCGCTCCACATTCTCCTCGACACGCTGGCACCCGCCGAGCAGGCGCCGGCGGCACAGGCGCTTCTTGCCGCGATCACCAACGATCCCGTGCTGTGTATCGTGATCGCCGCGGCGCTGACCTGGGCGGCACATTCCAGTGTCGCCGTCGTGCTGCTGGTCATGTCGCTCGCCTATTCGCAGTTCGTTACCCCGGACGCATCGCTGGCGCTGGTGCTCGGCGCCAACCTCGGCAGCGCTATCAACCCGCTCATCGAAGGCGGCAGCCGCGGCGACCCGGCAAGCCGGCGTCTGCCGGCCGGAAACTTCATCAATCGTCTGTTCGGGGTTGTGATCGTGCTGCCGTTCCTGGCTCCGATCGCACGGGAAATGACGGCGTGGCAGCCGAACCCGACCAAAATGGTGGCCGAGTTTCATATGGCCTTCAACGTCGCGCTGGCGCTCGCCTTCATCGGCCTGCTCGACGGTGAGGCCCGGCTGTTACAGCGCCTGCTGCCGGAGAAAAAGCAGCCGGCCGACGCCGCCGCGCCGCGTTACCTCGATGACGCTGCGCTCGAAACTCCGCCGCTCGCGCTTG
The DNA here is from genome assembly GCA_963827465.1 of uncultured Alphaproteobacteria bacterium. Classification (GTDB taxonomy): domain Bacteria; phylum Pseudomonadota; class Alphaproteobacteria; order Rhizobiales; family Xanthobacteraceae; genus BOG-931. The sequence continues at coordinate 21,406 of CAWHBC010000013.1, read as the reverse complement.
CCAATGCCGCGCGCGAGACGTTGCGCATGGGCGACACCGTCGAAGCCATGCTGCGCGACGTCATGACCGCGCTCATGACCAACGACCGCAAGCTGTTGAGCGAGGTCGCACGCAGCGACGATACCGTCGACAAGCTCAACGCGGCCATCAAGCTCTATATCACCAAGCTCACGCGCGACAGCCTCGACGACCGCGAGGGCCACCGCGCGATGGAGATTATCTCCTTCACCATCAATCTCGAGCACATCGGCGACATCATCGACAAGAATCTATGCGAAATTGCCGCCAAGAAGATCAAGCGGCGCTATCAGTTCTCGCCGGAAGGCGCCGCCGAACTGACCGACTTTCACAAGCGCGTCTGCGAATGCCTGCAGGCCGCGTTCGGCGTTTTCATGACCGGCGACGTCGAAGCCGCGCGCAAACTGCTGCGGCAGAAGTCCGAATTGCGCCGTGCCGAACTGGCGGCGGCCGACCGTCATTTCGAACGGCTGCGCGAAGGCCGCGCCGAAAGCCTGGAAACCACGTCGCTGCACCTGGACGTGCTGAGCGATCTCAAGCGCATTCATTCGCACATCTGCTCGGTCGCCTATCCGGTGCTTCAGGCGGCCGGAGAACTGCCGGCCCGCGAGACGGCGACAGACGAAAGCGCCAGGTCCGACACCGCCGGCGACGCGCTGGGCTATCAGCCCAAGCTGCCGTGACGGCGACTGCGGCTCAGGTCGCTACGCGGAATTCCCTGAGCCCCGCGATATCGGGCTCGATGCCGAGACCCGGCCGCTCGCTCAGTACGATGCCGCCGTTCTGCACCGCCGGGAACGGCCTGCCCAAAGCCTCGCGCAGCGGATTGTCGTTGGCATCCACCTCGACATAACCGGCGCCGCCGATCGCGGCTTTGAGATGAAATGAGGCAACAAGACCGATGCCGCCGCCAAGCCAATGCGGGCAGAACTGCCCACCGGCTTCGCGCGCACGCCGCCCGACGGCGATACAGCCGCTGAACCCGCCCCATTTCCCGAGATCGGGCTGGATCACCTTGAACACACCCGACGACGCCGCCCGGTCAAACGCCGCCAATCCGCGAATATTCTCCCCTCCCGCCAGGGGGATGGGAGAGGCGGCTGCCACACGCTGCCAGTCGGCCGGCGCACTGTCCGCCGGAATCGGTTCCTCCAGCCAGCCTAATGTCCAGGCCGCGAATTTACCGGCCGCTTCGATCGCGGCGTCGGCATCCCAAGCCTGGTTCGCATCCACCATCAGAGGAGCGTCGGTGCCGAGGAGATCGCGCAACGCCCGCAGGTTGGCGAGATCGCGGTCGAGACCGAACCCCACTTTCAGCTTGAAGGCGCGATAACCCTCATCGCGCTTTTGCGCCGCCAGTTTTTCCGGCTCGACTGGATTGAGGCCGGACGCATAGACGGCGATCTCCGGCTTGCCGCCAAACAGCCGCCACAGCGGCTGACCGAGCCGCCGGGCGAGCAAATCCCACAACGCCACGTCGACGCCGGCAATGACCTGGGCGATGGTGCCCTCTTCGCCGCATTGGATACCCAAGACATGCAGCTTGCGGGAAAGTTCGAAGAAAGCATCCTCCGGGCCGCGCCATGGACGTTCGATAAGAAGCGGCGCAACCACGCTCTCCATGACGCGCGCGCGATGTTCGGCGCCCACGCTCGGATAGTTGCACCACACCTCGCCCCAGCCCACCGCGCCGCGATCGTCCTCGACCCGCACGATGACGCTCGGTCTGCTATGCATGATGCCGAATGACGTGATGACCGGCTTGGCGATCGGCACACGGAACACCATCGCCTCGATCTTCTTGAGGCTGATCGGTGAAGTTGCCGGCAGGCGCGCCGCCTCCATCTTACGCTCCATAGTTTGGGGTGGCACTGTCGCCTTTGACCAGCGCCGCGCCTTTTTCGCCGATCATGATCGAGGCGGCATTGGTATTGCTGGAAATCATGTCGGGCATGACCGAGGCGTCGATCACGCGCAGGCCGACGACCCCGCGCACGCGAAGCTGCGGATCGACCACGGCGCGCTCGTCGCTGCCCATCCGGCAGGTGCCGATCGGATGGAAGACGGTACCGCCGGCGGCGCGCGCGAAATCGAGGAGTTCGTCATCGGTCTGCCGCGCTTTTCCCGGCAGGACTTCGTCGGCGATAAGGTCGCGGAATGCCGGCTGCGCGTAGATTTCGCGCAGCATGCGGATGCCGGCGACCAGCGTTTTGCGGTCCAACGGCTCGGCAAGATAATTCGCCTCGATGCGCGGGCTTTCGAGCGGGTCCGCGGATCGGATGGCGATGCGTCCGCGCGAGAGTGGACGGCACTGGCAGGCCGAGGCGGTAAAGCCCGAATAATCGTGCAGTGGGTCGCCGGGCTTGTCGACCGATAACGGCATCACGTTGAACTGCATGTCGGCGCGGTCGTCCTTTGCATAAGCAGTTTTGGCGAAGCCGCCAACTTGGCCGGCGCCGACAGTGAGCGGCCCGCGATGGCGCAACAGCCAGTCGAGCCCCATTGCCATGACCTTTATCGGATTGCGGACGTCGTCATTGAGCGACATGCGCTCCTTCAGCCGCACGATGGTGCGCGCCTGATAATGATCTTTGAGATTCTCGCCGACCTCGGGCGCTTCGACCAGCACCTTCACTCCGTGTCGACCGAGCAGGTCGGATGGACCGATGCCGGACAACTGCAGGATTTGCGGCGACTGTATCGTGCCGGCCGCCAATATGACCTCGCGGGTGCAGCGGATCGATTGCGCGCTGCTTGCGCCGGCGCGGCGGCATTCGACGGCGACGGCGCGAACGCCGTCGAAGACGATGCGATTGACGTGCATGCGCGGCAGCACCGTCAAATTCGGCCGCCGCAGCGCCGGATAAAGAAATGCGCGAGAGGCGCTCGAGCGCCAGCCGTTGCGGATCGAAAGCTGATAGGAGCCGACCCCATAGGGGGTGCGGCCGTTCATATCTGGATTGTAGGGAAGCCCGTACTGCTGCGCGGCTTGCAGCCAAGCGCGGCAATACGGGTGGTCGTTGCGCAATTCGGACACGCCAAGCTCGCCGCCCGATCCGTGGAACTCGCCGTCGCCGCCTTCATAACGTTCCGAACGTTTGAAATACGGCAGCACCGAATGGTAGTCCCACCCGGGCGCGCCCTTCTTCGCCCAGTCGTCATAGTCCTCATGCTGTCCGCGAATATACAACAGCCCGTTGATCGAACTGGAGCCGCCGACGATACGCCCGCGCGGCCAAGTGATGGACCGCCCGGCGGTGCCTTCTCCCGGCTCGGTCGCAAACAGCCGGGAGAAACGCTCGTCGTAAATGGTCTTGAAGTAGCCGACGGGCAGGCGCAGCCAAAGATTGCGATCCCATCCGCCGGCTTCCAGCACCGCGACGCGCACGCCGGCATCCGCCGAGAGCCGGTTGGCGAGCACGCAGCCGGCGGAGCCCGCTCCCACGATGACGTAATCGAATTCCATGCGAGTCGGGATTTCCGCCATCACGCTTTCACGGCGGCGAGGTAGAGCGAGGGATCGAAATATGTGGAAGCCGGAACCGGATTTTCGATCTTCGCGAACGCAGTGAAGAAATCGGTCACTTGCTGCAGCCATTTCGTCACCGTGCCATCGGCGTATTTCTGGCGCCACTCGGCGGAGGTGAAGACCTTCTCGGCCTTGAACTGATCTTTAAGATCGGGCAGCGGAACGTTCTGGTAATGGCTCTTTTGCAGGATCGCTATGGCGTCGTCCGATTTCGTAACCAGATAATCATTGGCCTTCACCCAGGCGTCGATGATCCGGGTCAGGACCTCCTTGTTCTTGTCGAAATAATCGTTGCCGGCGACCCAGCCATCCACGATCGCAGACTTCGGGTAGAACGCGGAGGCGTCCACCAGCATTTTGGCGTCGGGCGATTTCTGCTTCACCGCTTCATTGAAGGGCACCCAGAGCGCGACAGCGGGCACGGCGCGGGAAATGAACGCCGTCACCGCGTCCGGCATGCGCTGGTTCACCATGGTTACGCTTTTTGGATCGACGCCGTTGGCGCGCAGTGCGGTATCGAGGAAAACATGCGCAGTGGTCCCGAGCGTCGTCGCGATCTCTTTGCCTTTCAGATCGGCGAAGGTTTTGACCCCCATGTCGGGATGGACCCAGAGCTGGGCGGTGGCGAATTCGATGTCGTTGATCAGGAACACCTTGCCCTGGCCGCGCGCCGGGAAATTCGACAGCACCGCTCCGGTCGACAATACGTCGATGCTGCCGCCGGTCATCGCCTGAAAGACCTCGAGGCCGGTCTGGAACTGAATAAATTGCATATCGAGCCCGTTGTCCTTCCAAAGGCCCTGCGAGTCGGCAAGCCACATCTGACCGTCCACCGCGAGCGTGTGGAGGTAGCCGACCCTCACTTTGGCGGGCGCCGCCGCAATGGCTGGCGTTGGAAACAGGGCGCGGGCCGCGCCCGGCAAAACGGCGGTGGCCCCTGCCAGCTTGATCAGTTGTCGACGATTCATCTTGGTCCTCCCTTTGGCCGTCTTATGCGGCCGGTCTGCGTTGAGCTTCCTGTACTGCGTATTCGGCCATGACGAGGCCGTGGATTCGCGCCCGCAGGGCGCCGAATTCGTTGCTCTCCTGCAGCGCCTGGTGCCGCGGATACGGAAACGGAATGTCGATCAGTTCGCGGATGCGCGCAGGCCGTGCCGAGATCACGGCGACCTTGGTCGACAGATAAATCGCCTCTTCCACCGAATGAGTAATCAGCATGACGGTCTTGCCCTCGGTGTGCAGAACGTCGAGCAGCAGGTCCTGCATGGCGCTGCGGGTTTGCGCGTCCAAGGCGCCGAACGGCTCATCCATGAGCAGGAATTCCGGATTGACCGCGTAGGCACGCGCCAAAGCCACGCGCTGCCGCATGCCACCCGATAGGGTCTTGGGATGGGCCTTGCGAAAGTCGAGCAGCCCCATCAGCCGAAGGTAGCGCTCGACGATCGCATTGCGCTCCGCCGGCGACTTGCGATTGGCCGCGAGTTTCAATCCGAAGGCGACGTTGTCCTCGACCGACAGCCAGGGAAACACCCCGTAATCCTGAAACATGACCCCACGATCCGGACCCGGCGCATCGATCGCTTTGCCGTCCAGCGTGACGCGGCCCTGGGTCGGCTGCAAAAACCCGGCCGCCATGTTCATCATCGTGGTCTTGCCGCATCCGGACGGTCCAACCAGCGAAACGAACTCGCCCTGCCGGATCGACAAGGAAACATCCGCGACCACGTCGAGCGGGCCGGTCGGCGTCGCGTAGCGCATGGAAATGCGGTCGAAACGGATGCGTTCGGTTGCGTCGGAGCCCGGCATCGTCAGTGTCCGAGCTTGTCCTGCCAGGCAACCAGCCGGGCCGAGAGACGGCGTAACGTCATGTCCATCAGCAGCGCCAGCGCGCCGATGCAGATGATGCCGAGATAAATGGTGTTCAGGTCGAAGAACGACGACGCGTTCTGGATCATGGCGCCGAGACCCTGCTGGGCAGCGACCAATTCGGCCGCCACCAGCGTCGCCCAGCAGACGCCGAGCGCGACGCGCAGCGCGACCAGCATGTGCGGCACGGTAAGCGGCAGCATGACCCGCCAGAAGATCTCAAAATCGGTCGCGCCCAGCGTGCGCGCGACGCGAATATAGATCGGGCTGATCGCCGCCATCCCTTCGTACATCACGATCACGGCGGCGAAGAACGAGGCGTAAAACAGGATGGCGATTTTTGCGATCTCGCCGATGCCGAGATAGACGATCACCAGAGGAATAAGCGCGATCGGCGGCAATGCGCGGAAGAAATTGATCAGCGGATCGATCAGCCGGCGTACCGGCCGGTACCAGCCGATCAGGAAGCCGACCGGCACCGCGGCCGCCGTTCCGAGCAGCAGACCTGCCAGCACCCGCTCGACCGACATTAAAATGTTGATGCCGAGATCGCCATACATCAGCCCGGTCCAAAAATGCGCCAGGACGACGAAGGGCGATGGCAGCAGGCGCGGATCGATGATGCCGGTCGCCCGCAAGAGCCACCACACCAGCACGAGCGCCACGAACGGCAGCGCGGTGAGCGCGGCGCTAGCGATCAGGCGCGTGGGCTTTGCGTCGTCCATGGCCGTTACCTTCCCGAACTCTGCTTGGCGCAGGGATGATTTTTGTCTTGTCGTTTTTCGTCGTTCCGCCGCGGCGGCGCATGAGATCGATTTCGATCTCGATCAGCCGCGCCGGATAGCGGATATGTGCGTAATAGACGATGCGGCCGAGAGAATCGGTCAATGCCCGGCGCACGTCCGCGATCGGATCGCCGACGCCGATCGCGAGCAACGCCGCCGTATCCGCGTCGGAGACCGCGATGCGTACCACCTGCTTGGCTCCGGCGATTGCAAGGCCCGGCAGGCTTGCCAGGCGGGTGAGCACCGGAGCCTTCATGAAAGCCTTTGGATCGCGCGCGAAAATGCTGCGCTCCAGCCAGATGTCGATCAGGCAGTAGGCCAAATCCTGCCGATAATGGACACGGCGAAGATACCGGTAAGAGTCCGGCTCGCTCGCCGGCGATGAAGTCCACGTCCGGAAGCGCCCGGCCGACCGCCTGGCCGATCGGCAGAAGCTTCACCCTCAGGTCGGCGACCGATGCCACCATGTCGTCCCAGTCGGTCGGCAGCTTGAACCAGCGTTCGGCGGAAAGATCCTTGGTGACGAAGGTGCCGGCGCCGCGCGAGCGGCGGATCGCCCCTTCGTTCTCGAGTTGCGCCAGCGCCTCGCGCAAGGTCGACCGGCCCGCGCCGTAGGTCGCCATCAGCTGCTCGAGCGTGGGGATGCATTGGCCGACCTGCCACTCGCCGTGCTCGATCTTCTGCCGCAACACGCTGGCGATCTGCAGATAGATCGGCGTTCGGCTGCGCCGAAACAAAGCGGGGTCCAAAGTCATAAAGTCACTATATAGGGACTTTTAAAAGCCAACAAGGCGGCCGAATCGCGCAGCACGCGCCGGTCCGTTGCGGGCAATACTGGGATAGCGGCTACGCCGTCGCCTTGGCGCCGAGACCGACTTCCTCGTAACCGCCGCCGCTTTCGTCCGGCCAGGACACCGCTTTCTGGAACGATGGCCGCGCCGACAGGCGCTCATACCAATCGTGAACATGCGGCCGGCGATTGTGCGACCAGAACTGGCCGCTGCCGAGCGCCGCGAGCCGGAACATGTACGGCGCAATCGCGATTTCAGCGAGACTGAAGTCGTCGCCGACAATCCAGGGGCCGGGATCGAGAATACCCTCGAGCCGGTCGAGCAATCCCTCGATCGTCGCGCGCGCTTGCGCGAGCTCTTCCTCGGTAATCTCCCCACGCACGCCGCGCGAATGCATGTCCTGGTAGTAGCGCATCGGCCGCCGCGCGGCTTGCTTGATCAGTTCTTCTTCGCTCCAGCGGTTGCGCAACTTGGGCAGGATGTATTTCACCATCGTCAGCTTGACGATGGCGTCGAAGTCGTCTTCGCATTTGCGGATGAATTCGCGCATGCGCGCCTGCTTGAGCGGCGCGCCCGGCACCAATGAAGGCCCTGGAAAAGCGGCGTCGATGTATTCGTTGATGATGGTGGACTCACGGACCGGCGCGCCGTCGTGCACCAGGGTCGGCACCAAGCCGTCGGGATTGATGGCGAGATATTCGGGCTTAAGCTGATCGAACTGAAACAGGTCGATGTAGCGGCTGGTCCAGGCCACGCCCTTTTCTTCGAGCGCCATGCGGCAGCGAACCGAGCAGACGGAACTCCAAAAGTGATAAAGCTCGATCATGCGGCGTCTCCTTCGCTGCCGGAGTTACGCCGCCGCCACCTTGCGTTCGGCACCAAACGCCGGCGCCACCTCGGCCATGAAGCGCGCCATCTCGTCCTTGACCTGACCGTGCGGCTTCTGGCCGACGTTGAAATAGAGGATCACTTCGTCGAAGCCCGCGGCCTCGACCTTCTTCAGCGTGTCGGCGATGCGCGCCGGCGAGCCGAGCAGCACTGAATTTTCGGTGAGGTCGGCCGGCTGCACCTTGGCGAGCTTGGCGACCATGTCGACGAAATAGCGATAGCTCGGCGGCGCGGTCTTCGGGTCGCCCGGCAGCGCCGGGATCACGCATTCGCGGTAATAGCGGATTTGCCGGGCGCGGGCGGCGTCCTCCGCCGCCTTGTCGTCGGCGAAGTGAATGAAATAGCTGCACATCAGCCGTCGCGGCGTCGTGCCGTGTTTGGCGCAGGTCTCGCGGTAAAGATCGGACACCTGCTTCAGGCCGCCGAAACTGAGCGCCGCCGCGAACGGCGCCACGATCAAGCCGCAGTCGAGCCGCGCGGCAAGCTCGATCGACGGCTTGGAGAACGATCCGACATAGGTCGGGATCGGCTGCTGCACCGGCTTCGGCGTGATGCGCACGTCGTCGAACGAAAAATGCTTGCCGTGGTGCGTCATGCGGTCGTTCGCCGCCCAGAGCTGCCGGATCACTTCGAGGCTCTCTTCGAAGATGCCCTGGTTGTCGTCGAACGAAACGTGGAACGGCTCGTATTCGCGGCGGTCGTAGCCGCGGCCGCAGGCGAAATCGACGCGGCCGCCGGACAAAAGATCGAGCGTCGCCCATTGCTCGGCGACGCGGATGGGATGGTGCAGCGGCGTCACCGTGACCGCGGGAGCGAGCCGGATGCGCGTGGTGTTGGCGGCGACATAAGCGAGCACCAAATCGGGGCACGACAACACGCCGAGCGAATTGAAGTGATGCTCGCCGATCCAGGCCGAATGCATGCCGAGCTTGTCGGCATAGAGCGCCTCGGCGGTGATGTCGGCGACGAACTGGTTCGAGGAGCGGGTGTTGTTTTCGTAGTGATTGTCGCTCAGCGTGAAGTAGCCGAAATCCATCGCAACCTCCCTGGTCTGGCATCGTCCCCATGCCTTATCGCAAATATAATTGAAACTGCATCTGTTGTAAATGCAAGAATCTGGCGCTAGTCTGCGCCGCCATGGCGACCAGACATTCCTCGCGGCTCGAACTCGACGACTACCTGCCGTACCTGGTGAACCGGGTCGGCACCGTCATTGCCGAGCAGTTCGGCAGCGAAGTGCTGGCCGCGCATGGCTTGAGCATCGCGATGTGGCGCGTTTTGGCCGCGCTCGCGGCGAACGGCAGCTTGCGTCAAATCGACCTTGCCGGCTTCACCAGCATCGACACCTCGACCTTGTCGCGGCTGGTGTCGCGGCTGGTCCGCGCGGGCCTCGTGAGGCGCGACCGCTCCGCCCACAGCGACCGCGAAGTCGCCGTCAAGCTTTCAGTCAAAGGCGGCGCGCTCGTGGCCCGTCTCATTCCGCCGGCCCGGCAATATGAGGCGGCCGCCATCGCCGGCCTGTCGCGAGAAGAGCTTCTGGTGCTCAAGCGCTGCCTGCGGCGCGCTTACGCCAACATGGAGAACCGGCACGCGGCCGCGGCCGGCGCTGCGGATCAGCGCAGCCGGAAAGCCGGCTAGACCGCCGCGCCCCGATTGCCGGTCGGTCAGCGTCCGTAAAGGCCGGTAAGCGATGCCTTGCCGAGCGTGTGGAAGTGCAGGTCGTAGCCGACCAGCGCCGCCGACGCGCTATCGCTCTGCGCATCCGGCAGCTTGTCGACGTCAACCGCAAACACCGTGACGTGGTAGTGGTGCGGCTTGTCGCCTTTGGGCGGGCACGGGCCGCCGTAGCCGTCGCTGCCGAAATCGGTGCGGCTTTGAATGGCGCCCTGCGGCATCAGATTTTTGCCGGTGTCGCCGGCGCCTTTGGGCAGTGACGTCGTGCCGGGGGGAATGTTGAACACCACCCAATGCCACCAGCCGCTGCCGGTCGGCGCGTCCGGATCGTAGATGGTGACGGCAAAGCTCTTGGTGTCTTTTGGCGCGCCGCTCCAGCTCAGGCTCGGTGAAATGTTGTCGCCGGTGCAGCCGAAGCCCTTGAACACCTGAGCGTTGGCGATGGTCGCGCCGTTTTTGATCTCGCCACTTGTCAGCTTCATGCCCGCTGCATGCGCCGCGATGGCGCCACTCAGGCCAATCCCCAGCGCCAGCCCTATTGCCAATTTCACCATGGCAAGTCCCTCCCGTTTGCGCTTTTCGCACGCCAAAACCGGCGTAGGGCAAAGCCTACAACCGCCGCGAAAGTGATGCCATAGGGCTCCGCGCCGCGCGCCGGGCGGCTTTGTCGCGCAGAATATCGTTCGGCCGCTGCGCCAATCGCGATTTCAATTACTCCGCTCAATCCACGGCGCGCCGAAGTTCAATTTGTTGCCGCTGGGCAACAGGAGAGAACTTTCGCGGGGAAAAAACGCAAATGCAGGAAAACGGAGACGGCGCGCGTTGCCGCCGCCGCGCCGACTGATAGTTTGATCGTGGGGGTTGCACTTTGAAATGCCCCGGTGCCACGACGCGCCGGGATGCAAGGCGGACAGATGGGTATCGGTCGGAATCGCTTTCGCGCGCTTCTGGCGTCGACGTCGGTCGCGGCGCTGCTCATTGGCGGCGGTGCGCCGGCCGCGTTCGCGGCCTGCGCCATCAATCCCACGACCAATCAAACCTCGGTCAGCAATTCCGCCGCCATCAATTGCATCAATATCGACGGCATCACCGTCACCGGCAACGTCACCAATACCATCACCGGCACGCTGACCGCGGCCGGCGCCAGCCAGCCGACCCGGACCGGCATCACCATCAACAACGCTTCGGTCGGCGGCTCCATCATCAATGCCGGTCACATCACTGCGTCGGCGGCCGGTAACGGCATCTTCGTCACCAATAACGCCATCGTTTCCGGCGGCATCAGCAACAGCGGCACGATCACAGCGGGTAACGGCGTCTTCGTCGGCGGCACCATTGCAGGCAATTACAACTCCGTTGAAATCTCGACGTTTGCCGGCGGCATCAGCAACAGCGGCACGATCGCAGCGGACGATAACGGCATCATCGTCGGCGGTTTTGCACACACTGCAAGCTTCGCTACAGTCTCGACCTTTGCCGGCGGCATCAGCAACAGCGGCACCATCTCGGCGGGCGGTAACGGCATCTTTGTCGGCGGCAGTGGATTCTTTTTCGGCTCCATTACAATCTCGACCTTTGCCGGCGGCATCAGCAATAGCGGCAGGATCACAGCGGGCGGTAACGGCATCTTCGTCGGCGGTGTTACACACACTTTCGGCATCATTACGATCGCAACTTTTGCCGGCGGCATCAGCAATTCCGGCACGATCTCGGCGGGTCAGACCGGGATACTTGTCAAAAATGTCGGCAGCTTTTCGGGCGGCATCGGCAATTCCGGCCAGGTGTCGGCGGCTGGCACCGGAAGCGGCATCTTGGTCGGTGGCAATGCCGCCAACACCGGCAATGGCAACAGCCAGTACGTGTCGGTCACGACCTCGACCTTCTCCGGAGGCATCAGCAATTCCGGCACCATCTCGGCCGGCGACAACGGTATCTTCGTCGGCGGCAATGCCACCGCCATTGGCAGTGGCAATAGGCAGATCGCGTCGACCACAATCTCGACCTTCGCGGGCGGCATTAGCAATTCCGGCACGATCGCGGCCGGCGGCAACGGCATCGTGGTCGGCGGCACCGCCGCCGTCACCCATGCCCTCGACAACGGCAACACCGTGACCGCTGCCATCTCGGCCTTTTCCGGCGGCATCGTCAATTCCGGCACCATTTCGGCGGCCGGCGCCGGCATCTGGGTCGGCGGCGACGCCAACCTCAGCGCCTATGACGGGTTCGGCAACACCGGGTCGGTCACGATCTCGACTTTCTCCGGCGGCATCAGCAATTCCGGCACGATTTCGGCGGGCGGCAACGGCGTCTGGGTCGGCGGCGATGCCAGCACCGGCGTCATAACGAATGGCGACAACGCCTCGGTCACGATCTCGACCTTTGCCGACGGCATCGGCAATTCCGGCACCATTTCGGCCGGCGGCAATGGCATTTTCGTCGGCGGCAGCGTTAGCATTGGCGCCGACACCTACTACAACACCGCGTCGTCAATCACGATCTCGACCTTCTCCGGCGGCATCAGCAATTCCGGCACGATCTCGGCCGGCGGCAACGGCATCTTCGTCGGCGGCAGCGCCAGCAGCCAAAACAGCACCTCCAACACCGTGTCGGTCACGATCTCGACCTTCTCCGGTGGCATCGTCAATTCTGGCACCATTTCGGCCATCGGCAACGGCATTTTCGTCGGTGGCAGCGCCAGCATCGGCCCCGGTTTCAACAACGCCGCCTCGGTCACGATCTCGACCTTCTCCGGCGGCATCAGCAATTCCGGCAGGATTTCAGCGGGCGGAGCCGGGATTGAGGTCGGTGGCAGCACCAGCATCGCCTCCGGTTTCGGTTACGGTTCCGGTTACAACAACGCCGCCTCGGTCACGATCTCGACCTTCTCAGGCAACATCAGCAATTCCGGCACCATCGTCGCGCAAACCGGCATCGTCGTGAACAACGTCGCGACCTTCCTCGGCGCCATCGCCAATTCCGGCACCATCACCGGCACCGGCGGCACCGCCATCGATATCAGCGCCGCGCCGAACGCCATGACGATCGACATCACCGGCGGCACCATCGCGGCAACATGCTCGGCGCCGGCACCATGAGCGGCGACACGCTCAACTTCGCGCTCGGCAACGGGACGTTCACTTACGACAATAGCTTCATCAATTTCCAGGCCGTCGCTATCAATTCCGGCACCGTGGTGCTCAACGGCGCCAGCAACAGCGCGGCGGTGGTGCAGGTCAATTCCGGCGGCACGCTAGCCGGCAACGGCACCATCGATCCGCTGGTGGCCGGCGGCGTCACCATCAATTCCGGCGGCACCTTGGAGCCGGGTACGCCGGGCGCCGTGGGCACGCTGACCATCGTCAGCAATCTTTATTTCAATAGCGGCAGCGGCTATCTGGTCACGATCACCAATGCCGGCACCAATTCCAGCACCGACGTGACCGGCGCCACCCTTATCGGCGGCGGCACCGTCTATGTGAAACCGCAGCTCGGCCAATACCACGCCACCACCTACACGCTCCTGACCGCGAGCGGTGGAGTGACGGTCAACACGCCGTTCGCCGGGCCGGTCTTCGTGGGGCCGTTCGACTATACCGGCACCGCTACGCTGACCTACCCGACCGACCAGGTCGATCTCGTTCTCGGCGCCGGCTCCGCCATTCTCGCAGCGCCGCCCGGAGCCGGCCAGAACCAGCAGAACGTCGTTACCGCCATCGACAACTACATCACCAGCGGCGGCGCGCTGCCGCCGGGCTTTGCCAATCTCGGCAATCTGTCAGGCCCGGCTTATTTGAACGCGCTCACCCAGCTCGACGGCGAGGACGCGACCGGCGCGCAGACCAGCGCGTTCCAGATGATGACGCAGTTCCTCGACCTGATGCTCGATCCGACCGCCGGCGGGGGCGCGGGCGGCGGCAGCGGGGCGAGCGGCTTTGCCGACGAAGCGCAGCAAAACCTGCCGCCCGATGTGGCGCTGGCTTACGCCCGCGCGCTGCACAAGCCGCTGCCGCAGCAGAGCTTCGATCAGCGCTGGAGCGCGTGGGGCTCGGGCTTCGGCGGCTCCGGCACCTACGACGGCAACGCTACCGTGGGCTCGACCAACGTCACCGCCACCGACTACGGCTATGCCGGCGGCATGGATTATCACCTCACGCCGGACACGGTTTACGGCTTTGCGCTCGGCGGCGGCGGCACCAACTGGAATCTGGCGACGAGCCTAGGCGGCGGACGGAGCGACAGTTTCGAGGCCGGCGTCTATGCCAAGACCCATTGGGGCGCGGCCTACCTGTCCGGCGCGCTCGGCTTTGCCAACCACTGGTTCACCACCAACCGCATTGCGGTCGGCGATCAGCTCACCGCCAGCTTCCAGGGCCAGAGCTATGCGGCGCGCGGCGAAGTGGGCTACCGCTACGCGGTTCCCGTCACCGGATACATTATCGGTGTGACGCCTTATGCGGCGTTGCAGGTGCAGGACTTCCACACGCCGGGCTATAGCGAAACCGATCTCACCGGCGGCGGCCTTGGCCTGACCTATTCATCGATGAGCGCGACCGATACCAGAAGCGAGCTCGGCGCGCGCTTCGACAATCTCACCGTCTGGGACGGCATGCCACTCGTCCTACGCGGCCGCCTGGCCTGGGCGCATGACTGGGTGAGCAATCCCGCGCTCGGCGCGGTGTTCGAGGCGCTGCCGGGATCGAACTTCACCGTCAACGGCGCGGCGGTGCCGCAAAACGCGGCGCTCACCACGGCAGCGGCCGAGCTGCATCTCGCCGCCAACTGGACCGCGATCGCCAAATTCGACGGCGAGTTCGCCTCGACCGCGCAGACTTACGCGGGCACCGGGACGCTGCGCTATAGCTGGTAGGCGCGCCGGATTCGAATTCGGCCGACAATTGCGTTGCGCCAAATTACCACCAGCGGCGCCGGCCCCAGCCGCCACCCCAGCCGCCGCCGCCGACCAAGCGAAGAATAAGCAACAGCACGACCGCGCCGATGAAGGCATTGATGATCAGCGCAACGATACCGATGCCAAGATGAATACCGAGCCGCGGCAACAGCCAATCGCCGATGAAGGCGCCGACGAGGCCGACGATCAGATCGCCGATCAGCCCGAAGCCGCCGCCTCGCATCACCCTCCCTGCCAGATAGCCGGCCACTATTCCGACCAGGATGATGACCAGCAGGCTTTGGTTCGATAGGTTCATTGTCATTCCTCCGAAAGCGGCGATCGCGCGTCACTTATTCGCGCTATACGCGGCCTGTGGCTGTTCAGCAGCAAACGCCGCCGGTCAATTCGCGAAGCGAATTCGAAATTCCTTCGGATGTGTACGGTTTTGGAAGAAACAGCGCGCCCTCCGGTAAGTCACCCTGGCGGATAAAATAGCGGCCTGAGGTCGCGATAATCCGGATCGGAGGCCAACGATCTTTTACCGCCGCCGCCAGTTTCAGGCCGTCCATCGAGCCGGGCATCTGAATATCCGTAAAGACAACGCGAATATCCGAGCGGCGTTCCAATATCGCGATCGCTTCCTCGGCATTGCCGGCTTCGACCGCTTCAAAACCCGCGCGCTTCGATCATCTCGCTTGCGCCCATTCGCAAAAGAAATTCGTCCTCGACAATAAGCACGATGAGCCGCTTGGCCGCTATGAACATTTTTGAGCTTCGTCCCCGCCGAGAGACCAAGCTTCCGGCTGCTTCTATCGTTCCGTCGCAGCTCGGTATCTTTTTGAAGCGTCAAAACGATATAGCGGCGCGAGACTATCTTTCCTGCATAATGCTCAGGGGAATGTTGACTTCGCAACTCAGGCCGTCGGCTTCAAATTTCAGCCGAGCCTCGCCCTGCAATTGTCCCGGTAACGCCTGCTCGATCAGTCGCGATCCGAAGCTCTTTCGCGATGGCTCCCGAACCGGCGGTCCACCGCTTTCCTTCCAATGTAGCTTAAAGCGTGCGTCGGCAACCGTCCACGCTATGGAGACACGCCCGCCGGCGACGGACAATGCGCCGTGCTTAACGGCATTGGTGCAGAGCTCGTGAATGACCATCGAGAGGGAGACCGCCGGTCCCGACGAAATCGCGATGTTTTCTCCCGCGATTTCGAATTGGTCGAGGCCCTTCGACTGAAATGCCTTGACCGCGCTTTCTATCAGGGTCCGGCAGCCCGCTCCGGTCCATCGCTCACGAACCAGAAGGTCTTGCGCCACCGCCAACGCTTGGAGCCGATCGCCGATCGTTTTAGCCGCCTCCGCAAGGCTGCCCGCCGATCTGATGCTCTGAGAGGTGATTGCCGAAACGATCGCAAGCGTATTTTTGACGCGATGATGCAGTTCGCCAATCACGATTTCCTGCAGGCTTGCGGCAAGAGCATGGGCCTGCGCGTCGATCCCGGCCTTGGCGAGCAGCTCTTTGAGATAGTCCGGTTCGTCTTCGACGCGGCGTGGCTCGGCTCTCTCCATGGCGCCATCCCGCCGTTCTGCCCCACGGGCCCGTCGCGAACTCCGACATCGACTGTTGCCTACAGTTCCACAGCCGAACGACGGCGCTCAGCCATGTGGCTGTCATAACCGCGATACTTTCAGGAATCGCAGGATCGTCCGCCGATAAGGAGCGATCTCTCAGGCTAAGCGATGAAAATCATCATGCCAGTCTAGCCAATGTGGCAAGACGGGAGTGGTGAATATTGCTCACTTACGAAGGCAAGATCTGCTCACCTGCGAGCGAAGACCACAATTCCTGAAAGACAAGATCTTTGGAACATATGCCGTGATGGCGCATTGTCGAACACCTTCATCTCAAAATCTTCACTTCAACAGCAGAGATACACATGATTCGGCACATCATATTTGTCGGCGCGATCACGCTTGCCATGTCGGCCGGGGCCCACGCTCAAGGCATACCAGACGGCGTTGATCATGGCGCTCGCGTTGGCGAGCATGACGCCGGTCCCGTGGGAGCGGTCGTTGGCGGCGTTGTTGGCGGCGTAATCGGCGGTGTGGACGGCGTGCTGGGTATCGACGATCGGCCGCGATTCCACAGCTATGTCGTCGAGCGTCACTATCCTTCTTACGAATACCGCGAAGACCTTCGGGTCGGTGCCGTGCTCCCCGATGAAGGCGTGACGTATTACGATGTACCGCCCGAATATTCGAGAGCCCGGGAATACCGATACACCATAGTCAACGGACACACGGTGCTGGTCGACCCGCGCACACACACCATCATCCAGATTGTCGATTAGCCGGAAAGCCGCCCTTCGGGGCGGCTTAAAAGTTTTCGCTGCCTTCGATAGGGGTTGCAGATGGATATGAACCGGTATTCGGACCGCGATCCGGCGTCGCTCGCGAAATCCACCCCCGACCACTGGGTGCTCTTTCTGATCGAAGGCGCCGCACTGATCTTGCTGGGGTTGCTCGCGGTCGCCGTCCCATCGATCGCCGATCAGAACGTCACCGGCATCTTGGGCTGGCTCTTTCTCCTCAGCGGAGCGACCGGGTTGGTGACAACCTATTGGGCCCGCCAGGCGCCGGGGTTTTTGTGGTCGCTGGTCTCGGCCTTGCTGGCGATCGTCGTCGGTGTGGTGCTGATCGAGAACAAATCGCAGGATTTGTACGGCGGTCTATTGGGCTGGCCGTTTCACGACGCCGGGCCGCTGCGGCTGATTTTGGTTCTTTTCTTCCTTGTCGAAGGCGGCGTGTCGATCATGTTCGGGATCGAACACCGGCGGCATTTTTCGACGCGCTGGGCCTTCATGTTCGCAAGCGGCGTCGTGGATATTGTTTTGGCCAGCATCATCATTTTTGTTCTGCCGGGAACCTCCGCCTGGACATTGGGACTGCTGATCGGGATCAACATGGTTTTCGGCGGGTCGGCCCTGATCGCAACGGGATTGCATGCCCGCACGGAATGGGCCGTTGCGAACGAAATTCCCCTGCGCAGCACGCGTTAGATTCGATCTCTCCCCGTTCCGGAACGGGACAGAGCGCGGCAAGTTTTCGGGCGCTACTCGACCCGCGTGCCCGGCGTCGCATCCTCGAACACCGACACCTCCATCGGCTTGCCGGCAAAGCCAAGCTCGTTCCAGCGTGCCGCGACCTGCTCGTACATCGGCTTCGATAATTTGGTGCGCTTGGAGAACGTCTTGATGTGCCGGTAATCCATGCAGGCATTGATCAGCGCCTTCGAGCCCCACGGCCGAATTTCCGGCGGGTTGAGGCTCGGATCGAGGAACGTGCTCCAGGTCTCACGCAAAATGTCGATCGACTGCGAAGGCCGCGAGCGCGTCGCCATCGCCCACAGCACCTGATGCACATTGGTCGGATCGACGTCGTCGTCGACGACGATGACGTATTTGCCGAAATAAGCGCCGCCGGTGCATTGCGCGGCGAGCGCCATCACTTGCGGGGCGTGGCCGGCATACATTTGCTTGATGGAAACGACGGTGATGCC
Source organism: uncultured Alphaproteobacteria bacterium (assembly GCA_963827465.1). Lineage (GTDB taxonomy): Bacteria > Pseudomonadota > Alphaproteobacteria > Rhizobiales > Xanthobacteraceae > BOG-931. The sequence goes on along the minus strand of CAWHBC010000013.1, from coordinate 3,408 downwards.
CCAGCCGGCGGCCTCAGGGATCGACCACACGCCCTGGATGCCGGGGATGCCGAGCTTCTGCAGATCCGACCAGATCGCCGCCGCGCGCAGCGCCGCCCAGAACAAGCCGCACTCGTTGGCCGGGCCGTCGGCCATCAGCGCGCAGGTCAAGGTCGGATTGTTGCGGAAGCGGACTTTCTCGACCCGCATATAAGGTGTCGCGCCGGTCGGCCGGCCGTAATAGCCGGTGAACTCGCCGAACGGGCCCTCGGCAAACGTCTCGTCCGGATAGACGAAACCTTCGATGACGATCTCGGCGCGCGCCGGCAGCGGCAGCCCGGTCAGATCGCTCTTGAACACCTCGATCGGCGCGCCGTTGATGCCGCCGTAATAATCGTATTCGCATTCGGTCTTGGGAAAGCTCGTCGCCGCCACCAGAAACAACAGCGGGTCGATGCCGTAGGCGGCGGCGATCGGCATCGGCTTGCCCATCTTCCACCACTTCTCGCGGTCGAGCGTGGCGTCCTTGCCGGGCGAAGTGTAGATGCCGATCTCGCGCGGGCCTTTGATCATCATGCGATAGGTGCCGACATTGACGCGGCCGGTCTCCGGGCATTGCGTCACCACCGCATCGCCGGTGCCGAGATAAAGCCCGCCGTCGAGCGGCCACATCCGCTGCGCCGGGAATTTGCGGATGTCGATCGCATCGCCGGTCTCGATGTTCTGATTGCAGATCGCAGTCTCTGCCGGGACTTCCGCGGCCTTGATGGTCCGGCCCATCTTGCGCTGCAGCGCCTGCACGGCTTTGAGCGGATGATCGACCGGATCTTCGCCGATCATCAGGCAGAAGCGCGACAAGTTACAGCCGATCGTGTTGTAGAGCGCGCGATGCCCCGGATGACCCTTGATGTTCTCGAACAGCAAGGCCGGTCCCTGCTCGCTCGCGGCGAGATAGGTGATGGTGGCGGCTTCCAGATCGGGATCGACCTCGGCGCTGATGCGCTTTAATTCGCCGCGCGCCTCGATCTTGGCCAGCCATTCGTCGAGCCCGCTTGAATTCGGGCTGCGCAGCCGGTCGGACACGGACGCCGCCGCTGTTGTCTCGGCCGCAGCGGCCACGGATACGCTCATTTCGCCGGACATTATTTCCTACCCCGATGTTGCCGCCGCGGACCTATTCGCCGTCACGCTTCGACGGCATCTTAGTTTCGCCGTCGCGGATTTTCGAGGGCGATCTGCGGCGGGCCGACGACGGGATACCGGAGCGTTACGCCGCCACCGCCGGCAACGGATCGGCGTGCCGCATTGCGGCTTCGGTCTCGGCCTCGTGCTGCAGCGGGTGGCCGGCATCGATCCAGGCATCGAAGCCGCCGCGGAGCGGCCGGATCTTCTTGAACCCGGCCCGCTTGAGATGCTTGGCGGCAATCGCCGCCGAAGCCTCGTTCGGACAGTCGCAATAGATGACGATCTCGAGGTCGCGGGGATAGCCGTCCACCGCCGGATCGCTGTCGGCCGGATGCGCGGCGACCGCGCCGGGAATGACGCCGTCGAGTTCGCGAACCTCCTTCGGCCGCACGTCGAGGATCATGACATCGCGGCCCTCGTCGATGAGCCGGTGCAGCTCGTCGACGCTGATACGATCCATGCGCAGTTGGCGAATGAACAGGCGGCGGCGCCCCCATTTGCCGAGCACGTAGATGGCCAGCGCGGCGGCGACGGCGCCGATGCCGAATTTGCCGAACTCGGCGAGCGTGGTCAGCACGCTTGCGATCGCATTCTGGAAGATCACGCCAAGCGCGACACCGGTGCCGACGAACAGAAGCTTGCCGACGCAGTCGAGCAGCGCGAAAAGCGGCAGCTTCATCCGCGTGATGCCGGCCATCGCCACCGAGACCGGCGACACGCCGGGAATGAATTTGGCGAACACCAGCGTCCAGGGGCCGACCTTGGCGAACACCGTCTCGGTGCGATTGACGCAAAAATCCGGCGAGAACGATATCCGGCACAGCAGGCTGAGCACGCGCCGCCCAAAGCGGCGGCCATACCAGTACGGCACGAGATCGCCGAGGAGCGCGCCGGCGAACGCCGCTGCCACGACCTCGCCGATCTGCCGCGGGTCGTGTCCCGAGACCGCCGCGGCGGTGAGGAGGCTCGGCAGCACGGGCAGCGGCAGGCCGGCCTGCGTCAACAGCAGGTTGAGGAACACGACCCACAGAATGTGGTGCTCGAGAATGGCGATCGCGGACTGCATTTTCTGACGGACAAGCGTTGAATTAGGCTGAGTGCAAGGACTGGGCGCAAAGAGCCGAACGCGCCCGCACCGCCAATATAGGAAGCCTCGCGGCGCAAACGAGCGGCTGAGATCCGCGGCCTGCGCAGGCGAGCCTTGTTAAGGCCGGCATGGCGACGAGCCCAGCCGAACGGACCGGCCTGCATCCGCTCCGGCGGGCAGCGGCCCAACGGGCTTGCTGCGCGCGAATGCCGCTTTCCTTTGCCCCGCCGCTGCCTTAGCTTCCGGGCACGTCAACGACGCCACAAGAAAAATTTGCGGGGGGAACGATGGCCGGCGCGGCAAAGGTCCAAGGGAACGGCTCGGGCAACGGCTCGACAAACGTTCAAGTTTCGCACTTTCTCGATCAGTACGGGCTCGGCTCGTTTCAGATCAAATTGATCGTCTGGTCGGTCCTGCTCGCCATGATCGACGGCTACGATATCGGCGCCATCGCTTTCGCCGCGCCGCATCTGATCGCCGAATGGCACATCCCGCCGAAGGCTCTCGGCCTGGTGCTGTCCGCCAGCAATATCGGCGTGTTGTTCGGCTCGCAGATTTTCGGCTGGGTCGGCGATCGTTACGGCCGCAAGACCGCGCTCATTTTGTCGAACCTGCTGTTCGGCGTGTTCACTTATGCGGCGGCCTATTCCACCGATCTGACGCAGCTCACCTGGCTGCGCTTTGTCGCCGGGCTTGGCATCGGCGGCGTCATTCCGAACCTGGTCGCCATCAACGCCGAATCGGCGCCGCGCCATCTTCGCGCGACGCTCGCCATCATCGCCGTCGGCCTGGTGCCGCTCGGCGGCGCGATGGCCGGCTTCGTCGGCGCCGGTCTCGTGCCGGCGCACGGCTGGCAGATTCTGTTCGAGATCGGCGGCATCGTGCCGATCGTGCTGGCGGTGGCGGCGATCTTCGGCTTGGCGGAATCGATCAAATTCATGACGCTGCACGACAGCCAGCGGCCGAAGATCGAAGCGCTGATCAAGTCGATCCAGCCGGACTTCGTCGTGCCGGCCAATGCCCGCTACGTGATCGAGGACGAGCAGCAGTCGCCGAGCTCCAATCTGATCTATCTGTTCGGGCACGGACTTGCGCTGATCACGCCGCTGACCTGGCTGATGTTCGCGCTCAATCTGATGGGCTATTTCTTCCTCATC
>CAWHBC010000012.1:0-47333 GCA_963827465.1 uncultured Alphaproteobacteria bacterium | reverse complement strand
TGTGTCCACCGCCTGGGCGTTGGCCGATCGCGAGACCAAAGCAACGATCTATGACTGTCACCGCCGGGCCATCGAGGTGGTGCTCACCTACGCCGAGAACGAGGTGTTCTGCTCGCGTTCTGGGACCGGTGGGGTGGTCCAAGAGGACATCGAGGGCGTCGTGGCCGCCGCGTTCACCCACTGGGATTCGAGGTCCGGAGATCCCCAGCTCCATGACCACGTGGTGGTGTCCAACCGGGCCCGTTCGATCTCCGACGGCACGTGGCGGACCCTCGACGGCGCGGGCCCTGTTCAAGAACGTGGTCGCCCTCTCCGAGCTCCACCAAGGGGTGCTCAGTGACCTGTTGACCCAGTCGTTGGGGTGGGGCTGGGACGGCCGGAGTCGCCGTCACTCCGACCAACTCCGCTACGAGGTGACCGGGGTACCCGAGGCTTTGATGGCCGAGTTCTCCAGCCGCTCGGCCGCCATCGAGGTCCGCAAGGACGAACTGGTCGCCGCGTACGCCAGTGCCCACGGCCACCAGCCGGGCGATGTCGCCGTCCTCAAGTTGCGCCAACAGGCCACGCTCGAGACCCGCCCGGCCAAAGAGCACCGGAGCTTGGACGAGCTGAGCGGGCAGTGGCGGGACCGGGCGGAGCGCTACGTCGGCACCGAGCAGACCTCGTGGGTCGCCGAGTTAGCGGGCCGAAATGATCTTCCCCTCCTGCGCGACGGTGACTTGGCCGACGAGATCCTCGACGACGCGGCGGGCGTAGCCGTGCGGACGGTGGCCGAGCGCCGGGCTACCTTCACCCGGGCCAACCTCTTGGCCGAGCTCCACCGCCAGTTCCAGGGGGTCCGTTTTGACTCGCCCGAAGACCGGATCGCCGTCGTCGATCGCGCCGCTGATCTCGCCACTGCGCAGTCCTTACTCATTTCCGCACCCGAGCTGCACCACACCCCCGAGCGGCTCCGTCGGGCCGATGGAACCAGCCGGTTCCGGGCCAAGGGTCATGAGATCTACACCACCGCGACCCTGTTGGAGGCCGAGTCACGGTTGCTCGCGGCGGGCAAAAGAATCGACGGACCCGCCACTCCACTCGACGCAGTGGCTGTGGTCACCGGGTCATACCTGCCGAGCCGGGACCACCTACTGGGACCCGACCAGGTTGCGGCCATCCGCCAGATCGCTACGTCGGGTCGATCTCTCGATCTGCTCGTCGGTCCCGCCGGGACGGGCAAGTCCACCACCATGGCGGGACTCCGGGCGGTCTGGGAGGGCGCATACGGCCCGGGTTCGGTGCGCGGGTTGGCCCCTTCGGCCGCCGCGGCCGAGGTGTTGGCCGGCGAACTCGGGATCGAGACGGAGAACATCGCCAAGTGGCTCTTCGAGCATCGGCGGACTCTGGACCACCGACAGGCCACTGCCACCGAGGTCGAGATGGCCCGCTGGCGCCTTCGCAAGGACCAACTCGTTATCGTCGACGAAGCCAGTTTGGCCGGGACATTCGCCCTCGACGAGCTCGTGACCGCCGCCGAGAGCGCCGGGGCCAAGATCCTCCTGGCAGGCGATCACGCCCAACTCAGTGCAGTCGAAGCCGGCGGAATGTTTGCCGCTTTGGTCCGTGACCGGGGCGACCTGGTCAGCGAACTCACCGACGTGCGCCGGTTCCATCACGACTGGGAGAAGAGGGCAAGTGTCGCCCTGCGAGCCGGTTCGTCCGAGGCCATCGACGACTACGGGGCCCACGAACGGATTGCTTCGGGCACCCGGGACGAGATGCTCGATGCCCTCTATGGGGCGTGGAAGGACGACACCGAAGCCGGTGCGCGCAGCCTGATGATCGCCGGCGACCTCGCCACCGTGAGTGAGCTCAATGCCCGAGCCCGGGCCGACCGGGTGGCCGCCGGCCACGTCACCCAAGACGGTGTGCCCATCGCCGGTGGCGCCACCGCCGGCGTCGGCGACCTGGTCGTGACCCGCCACAACGACCGGCGCCTCAGCGCCGGACGGCGGTGGGTTCGCAACGGCGACACGTGGACCGTGACCGGGATAGATCCGGATGGATCGATGACGGTCAGGCGGCTCGAGGGCGCCAGCCAGGTCGTCCTGCCCGCCGCCTACGTGCGCGAACATGTCGAGCTGGGGTACGCCACGACGGCCCATCGAGCGCAGGGTCGTACGCGTCGACACCGCGCACGCCATGGTGTCGCCGACCACCACCCGCGAGGTGCTCTACGTCATGGCCACCAGGGGTCGGGAGGTCAACCGCCTCTATGTCGACACCCACTTCGACCCCGATCCCGAGACGTCCCACGGCCAGACAGATGAGCCACAGACGGCCCGGGACGTGCTGATCAGCGCACTGCGCAACGAGGGCGCCGACGTCGCCGCGCACGACATGATCAGGCGCCAACAGGACCAAGCGGAGGGAATGGAACGCCTTTCTGCCGAATATCTGACGTTGGCCACTGCGGCCCAGGCAGAGCGCTGGGATATCCTGCTCGCCGGCGCAGGATTCACCGAGGCGGAGCTGCAGTCGGTTCGTTCCAGTGAAGCGCTCGGACAGCTGACGGCGTCGTTGCGTCGGGCCGAGGCGCGTCGTCTCGACGTCGATGCCGCCCTGCCAAAGCTTGTCAGTGGCCGCGCCTTTGACAGCGCCGGAGGCATCGCCGAAACCGTGGCGGCGACGGGTGGACCGCTGGGCCGAGGCCGCCGGGAGCAAGCGGAGAAGCACCGACGACTACGTCGTCGGGCTCATTCCGAGGGCACGGGGCATCACCGACCCCGACATGGCCCGCGCACTCACCGAGCGTGACCGGGCCATGCAGGCGCGCGCCCGCGCCGTGGCCAACGACGCACTCGAGAGCGGGCAACCGTGGGCGAAGGCTCTCGGGGTGATCCCCGAGGAGCCCGAGCGGCGGGCGCGCTGGGTGCATGAAATTTTGACGGTGGCGGCCTATCGGGACCGCTGGCACATCACCGGAAACGAAACCATCGGCCGTGCAGTCGACGGCGTCAGCACTGAGCAGGCAGTCCAGCGGCGCCTGGCCGAGGGCGCCGCATTACGTGCGCGGGCGGTGAGCGACGGAGCTCGCCGTGGACCACAACGCTATGACCACGCTCCACAGATGGCTGTGGAGCGTGGTGTCGAGCTATGAGGGGGCGGACCTATGCCGCACCACGGAGGCTCTGCTCGAGCCGCTGGACACCTCGATCTTCTCGCCCCGGTGCCACGCCCTGGTAGATGTCCAGGAACACCGAGAGCGTCCGGTGACCCGACCAGCGCTGGCAGACGACCGCATCGACCCCTTCCCGCAGCCACCACGAGCACGCCGCATGGCGCAGGTCGTGCCGGCGCAGTCGCGAGAGTTTGGACTGGCGGGGATCGTCCGCTGCGAGGTCGGGCCGGCGGGGGAACAGCTTGGCGCAGGCCGGCTCCCACACCTGAAGAGCGAACCTGCTTTTGTCGAAAGCTCTGCCGTTGCGGTGGAAGACGAGCCCGCCCGGGCCCTCGCCGTAGAGCTCACGGTGCTGGCGGAGCTTGGTCACCAGCAGCGACGGGACCGGGACCCGGCGGCTCTCGGTGAGATCCCGGTCCTTGAGCGGTCCCCATTCGGGGTCCTCGTCGGGGTCGAGCCACCGAGCCTGGGTGGGTCGGTGGGTGCGCCGGACGACGAGCCAGCCGGGTTCACCCTCAGTCGGAAGTTCCACGTCGTCGCTCACCAGCCCGGCCGCCTCCCCCGGACGGAGTCCGCACAGCGCCATGACCAGTACGAAGCACTCGACCACCCCGCCCCATGTCCCCTCGGAGACGCACGCTTCGGCCAGCGCCAGTGACTGGGAGACGCTGAGCACCATGTCGGCGTCGACGGCCAGGCCGGCTCGCCCGGCCGCCAAGGTGGACTTGCCCTTCACCTTGCGCCGGCCCCGGACCACCACCCAGGGGCTGCGGTCGATCGGCAGGTCATCCCGGGCGATGGCCCAGTTCCAGGCCGCCCGGAGCGGTTGCAGGTAGCGGGTCAGTGTCGCCGCTGATATCCGTGTCCCGGGTCTGCGTTCACTCATCTCTATCCGGGAGACGAACTCCTCAATCTCCTGCGATGTCAGGGTGTCGGCGGGAGCAGAATGGGTCTCCAGCCACCGCTGCCCGGCCCGCTGCCGTTCGGTGATCTGCCCGGCCAGGCGAGCCGGTAGGAAGCTGGCGTGGTCGAGATAGTCCTCCACGGCCACGAGATCGTCTCCGTCCAGCTCAGCGCCAGGCACCAGGAGCCAGCGCCGGGCCCGGTTGTACGAGCGGGCCGCGGCCTCCTTGGTCGCCGGCTCCCACTCGGGGTGCTGGTTGAAATAGAGCTCTGTCAGGGCGAACACCGTGGGGGCGACCGGCCCGGTCGGTGCCTGCCATTCGACGAACTGCTTCGTCTTGAGATCGAAGGGCAGGCCCCGGATGAAGTCCCGCTCGGCCCGCTCCCTCCACGTCTCGGCCAACCCCGCTTTGCGGAAGCGCTTGGACCACTGGACCCCATCGCACTTGCCCTTGACGTCCCAGCAATCGACGTTGCGACGCCGGACCTCGCCGCTGGCCCGGTCGGTCACCCGCTGGACCCTCGACTGCTTGACCACCCAGGTTTGGAACGTCCGGGGGACCGACGGATCCGGGTATGTGCGGGCCATTGCCATTGCCTCCAACTGGCTCACCGGGGGGGTGGACCGTGCCTGGCCGTCCAGGACGGGACCACAATCGTACCGCCGTGAGGTTGGATATAGGTTGGAAAAAACTCCGGAGGGGCGCCAATCGACCCGCTTTCGGCTTCGATTTCGGGTCGTCAGAAGGCCCGCGGCGAGCGCCTTCCGGCTGATGAGGTGACCCGGCTATACACTTGTGAACAGGACTTTTAGCGGTTAATTCTCATCATCCCGCGGCACCGTCCGGCGGCCTAGAATGGTGCTGCCGCCCGAGTAGCTCAGTTGGTAGAGCACTTCACTTGTAATGAAGATGTCGCGGGTTCGATTCCTGCCTCGGGCTCTCGGGGTTAGCGACAGAAGTCGCCTAGCCGCAGCGACAAAACCGCAGTCGACTCGGTCAGTATGGCCGAGGGGTGTGTCACGGGTCCCGGGCGGGCTCTGGGGGGCGTTTTGAACCCAGCGGAGTCCGGTCAGGTCGGAGCGAGGGTCGATGGACGCGACCTTCTTGACCTGCTCAGGCGTGGTGCGGTTCAGACGGTGCTGGGTGGCGGTGGTCGGTAATCGGGGAGGCTGATGCGCCGACGACGGGCCCGCTGTGCCACCTTGGGCCCCTCTCCTTGCGCCACCAGCTCCCGGTAGGCGGCGATCTTGCGGACGTTGGCCGCCATAACGAGCAGCCCCACGAAGAGGCTCTGGGCGGCGATGCCGCGCACTCTTCGGCGTCCCGGGTTGCCCAGTGACTCATGGGCGGCGTCTTTCACATAGGCGTTCGTGCCCTCGATGGTGTTGCGGTAGGTGGCGTAGACACTGGCCCACTGCGCCGATCCGAAGGCGAGGTCCTGGCGGTGCCGGGCCCCGACGTCGGGAGCGATGGTGACCGCACTTTGGCGACAGACCTTCGGCGGCTCCGCGGGAGGGAAGAGCACGGGGATCTTCCCGAGGGCCGCCTCGGCGCTCGCCGGCCGCAGCGGGCAGGACAGGTGCGGGTGCGGGCCCGCCGCCGGACAGGCGTGTCGCTCGTAGCCGTCTTTGTCGGGGCCTTCTTTGCGCACGAGGCGCCATGACCCGCGGGCCGCGATGCGGGCGGCATGGGTCGCGGCGTCGATCGTCTTTTTGCGCAGGTCGAGGCTGGCTGAGACCAGGTCCTCGGGCATGGCGGGACAAAAGAAGGCCCCATCGACCATGACCGCACCCCCGCTATTGGCCTGTCGTCCGAGTTCGGTCTCTTTGTAGTCCATGACCACCGAGTAGCCGAGGGCGCGCACGGGCAGATGGAAGCGCTCGGGGCGCGCTTGGCTGTAGGCCCGGTCCGCCCCGAGATAGCGGGCCGGGTAGCCGCGAGCGCGCACCGAGGTGAGCAGGCGCACGGCGGTGCCACCGGGGTCCTCGCCCGGAGGGGCGAGGCAGCCGCCGAGCACGAGGTTGGGGTAAAGAGGTTGCGCGCCGGGCGGGCGACCCATGGTCACGATGGTGGCTTCTTGGGCCCAGAACAGCTTGCGCAGCTGCTTTCCTTTCGGAGCGAGCACATCGCGGTGGTCGCCTTCTCGCACATACCACCCGCCGTCGGGATCGCTGGCACAGGTATCTGCACGCGCAGAGGGTCCCCGGCTGAAGAGCGGGACGACGGTGGCGTCGAGACCGGCCGAGCCGTCGAAGCGTGCCAGCTCTTCGGGCGAGCACACCTTGACCGAGGCCTCGATGAGGTCGCCCATCACCGCTTCAAGACGGGAGCGCCGCAGCGTCACTTCGGCCTCGCTCATCTCTTTGGCCAAAGCACCGTGCCGCGGCTTTGGAGATGACCCGGTTCTTCACCTGGCGCGAAGGGTCCATGACAGAAGTGGCCCGGTGGAACAGATAGCGCACGAGCGGTAGCGGGCCAGGAGGGACTGTTTGGTCCCGGCCTCTCCCACCACGCCCAGCTCGGCCCGCCAGTGCGCATCGAGCGCGCCGTAGAGCAGCTTCGTCGCCGCCTTTAAGTGCAGCGCCCGATCGTCGAGCGCGAGCAAGAACAGGGCCACCAGCAAGGAGCGCAACGGCAGGGTCCTTTTGCGACCGGTCCTTTTGGCCAAGAGGGCCTCGAGGCGCGGCGCCACGCCGGAGGCATCGACCACGTCGATGGCGAAGGAGATGGCTTCGTCGCTCATGTGCGAGGTGGCCGCCGGCACGGCCCGGCCCGCGCTCATCGGCGCTGCGCCGCGAGCAACGCCCGCAGCGCGGCCTTGCTCTGCGGGGCTCGCGCCACATGACGGGCGTAACGCAACAACGACTCCACCTCTTTGATCCCGGCCGCCTCCAACAGCACCGACAAAGGGGTGCGGGCGGCGAGGTGATCGCAGATGAAGCTGGTCCGGCACCGACCGGCCGACAGCACGGCTTCGTCCGGGTCGCGCACCACGTAGCGGCAGAAGTCGTTGACGAAGTTGGGGTAGGAGCGTTCGGCCTCTTCGGGGTGGAACAGCCACTCGCCGCGCCCGGTGGTGCTGAGCTCTTCGAGCACGACGTCAAAGGGAGGGCGCACGGGCACCGGGCGCGGCGTGGCGGCGCTGACGCTGACACAAAGCACGCCAGCGGGCCAAAGAACCACGTCGGCCCGCCTGGCCGCCACGATCTCGCCGGAGCGCAACCCGGCGCCGATGCCCAAGGCGAGGAGAGCAAGAGCACTGTGGCGTCGCCACGGCTTGGGCTGGGCCAAGGCGATACTCACCAGCTCTGTCCGCTCGCTCGGTGCATACGGACGCGCCGCTGGGGCGCCGGGATAGGGGATGGTCCTTTGACCGTGGGCTGGCGCGCTCAGTTGGCGCAAGACGGAGCGGTAGGTGCCCTTGGCCGGCGAGACAAAGTTCGTTGACAGTCGGCCATAGAAGGAGACGTTGGTTACGAAGCCTATGAGCTTGAGTAAGGCCACCGCGGCCGCGCCCGCCGCCAATCCGATCGCCGCCGCCAGCGAGGTCAGGAAGACGACGCGCAGGTCGAAAGTTTTTCTATGGCTCGGAAAACGCCAAGGCTCAAGGGTACGCTCCTGGGACCGATCGGCTATGGGTTCCGCGACAGGCCGCGCTTGTGAGGCTTGCTTATCAATCACACTTACCCCAGGGAGCACAGACCGGATTGCGATTGTGCGATTTGATTATGAATCTTTTCATCCGCGCCGTTTTCTGCCCTCTTAACGGAGCGATAGCCTTCACGTGACTCGCGCACGTGATGGAGTGGCGACCGGACGCTTGGTCTTCGTCAGAGTCCGGACCACGAGCACCGGGCAGGCTGCGTGTTGCACCACCCGCTCCGCTACGCTGCCCATCAGAATGTGCACCAAGCCAGTGAGTCCATGGGTTGATATGACAATCAGATCCGCGTGAACCTTTTTTGCCGCCTCGATGATCGCCTGGTAGGCGGAGCCCGATTCTACTAACGCCCGGCACTTGATGCCGCCCTCGCGTAATCTCCTACAGATTACCTCGAGTTTCTCTCCAGCTGCACGTGCCTGATTTTGGAGTAACGCACTGGAGTCAATCACCAACAGCGGCGATTCGTAAATCATCCGCTCGACCACGGAGAGCAAAATCAATTCCGCCTCATAGGGCCGACTGAATTCGACAGCTTCATCGACTGCTTTCAGAGAAGACTCGGAAAAATCAATCGGCACCAAAATTCTTTCTATCGACTTCATCTTAAACCTCCGTTCGTATTCGAACACAGCGACGGACCAAAGAGCTCGTTGCCTCGAACGATATTTTGGTACTTCTGAGAGGAGGTCGCACCTCTGCCGTGCTTCGCGTTCACTAGCTCGCTAGGCGAAGGCGCGTTTACTTTTGGTGCGACGCTTTCGGCGGCTTACCGCTTCGTTTCGCCTGCCGTGCCGCTGCGGCGTGATACTTGTGACGAATTTCCGCCATGTCCACCTCGGCGGGTGGCAGCTTCAGGCCCATGTCCTCCATCGTGTCCGCAAGGATTTTTGAAATGGCCAGGTCGCGGAACCACTTGTGATCGGACGGGATAACGTACCAGGGGGCGTGCTTGGTACTCGTCTTTTCTATGGCGTCTTCATACGCTTTCATATACTCAGGCCACAGTTTGCGTTCCGAGTAGTCGGCCTCGCTGATTTTCCAGTTCCGCATCGGGTCATCGAGGCGCTGCGCGAACCGCTCGAGTTGCTCCTCCGCGCTGATGTGTAGATAAAACTTGAGGATGTGCGTGCCGTTCTCGTGGAGCATCTGCTCGAAGTCGTTGATCAAATCGTAGCGCTTCGACCAGACCGCTTCGCTGACCAACTTGTGCACGCGCACCACCAGCACATCTTCATAGTGCGAGCGATTGAAGATCACCACCTGCCCTTTAGCTGGAGTGTGCAGGTGGGCGCGCCAGAGGAAGTCGTGGGCGGCTTCGATCTTGCTCGGCTGTTTGAAGCTAGCAACCACCGTCCCCTGCGGGTTCATTGCGGTGAACACATGGCGCACCACCCCGTCCTTGCCGCCGGCGTCCAACGCCTGCAGAACGACCAGCAATGACTTGCTGCCGTCGGCGTACAGCAGATATTGCGCCTTGGCCAGGCGCTCCATATGTTTCTGAATCTCGTGCGTCGCGTCTTTGTGCGATTCGTCGTGCTTATCTTTGAACCTCGGGTCAATCTTTTCTAGCCGGACCTTAGCCCCAGGCTCGACGACGAACCTCTTGCGGTAGTTCATATTTATCCTTGTTCACACTCCGCGAGCACGCCGCCGCTGCGTCGCGGCAACAGCACCATCAGGAGGTCGAACTGTGCGTCGGCGCCAAGCCGACCTTGGAACTCCGGCGCATCAATATTGCCGATACCAGCGCGATCGCGATTGCGATCAGAAGCAGCACCACAGCGAACCAGAGATAAGTTTCGATCTCGGTGCCGATCACCGCTGCCAGCGCAAGAAATGCGCTGACCCAGTAAAAGCTGCGGTCGAAGTGAACGCCCGCGAGAAAACAGGTCACCGCGAGCAGCAGGATAATCGTTAAAGCGACCGCATCGTTCGCCATCTGGCCCGCGTGCATGCTGCATAAACAAGATCTTCACCGCGACGATCGGTCCGACCCAATGAAGCGCCTGGCGCATAAGGATTCGCCATAGTGCGATCTCATACGCCCGTCCGGCCGCCAGTTCATGAGCAAGGCAGGCTATGCCGAAGATAGGAAACATCGCGCACCAGTAGAGGCGCGCTTTTTCGCTGGAATAGTTCGACAGAAAAAGCCCGATCATCACCAATATGCCAAGTACTCCGACCACCACCAGACGGCGAACGAACATCGATTCGAGCCCCCTCGCCCACGTGCCGGCCCGCATCAACGGTGAAGATGAAATGGAAGGCTGCGCCGAAGCTGGCGGATGCGGCGGACGCTCCGCGGTTGAAGCTTCCGGGAAATGATCAGGTTCGGATGCGTTGAGACTCACGGTTGTTCGATCCTTGCGAAGTTGCGGAAGTAGCTGGTTCCCTTTAAGCGATAGCGGTCGCCGCCTTTGCGACCGGCGCGGGATGAAGGCTGGCGTTGACTCTGGCCAGGTGGCGCTGATGGCTAGCAGTTCCCAGATGCATCAGGCGGTAAACTTCAACCTTCACCAGGTCGTTGATGAGAAACCATATGAGCGCATAGGCCCATACCACCAGCGCATATTTCCATCCCAGTGGCGTCATGCCCCATCCGTAGACCGCGGCCAGGGTTCCGATGACCTGGGTCGTCTCGCAGGCAACCACCAGTCGCCAGTTGGGCCACGGACGCTGCCAGAAGGTTCCCGCGCTTCGTGTGATGTAGATGGTGAGGTGCCCGGCAACCAGCAGCTTCAGGAACATGAGGCTCTGAACGACGGGCCGGGGCAGATGAAGGTATTTCTCCGCGATCCAGAAAAGGCCGAACGCGGAAATAACTCCCATCACGCCGAGAACCGAGCTGACCGTGAGCACGCGTTCCATGTCCCAGCGCACCGGACGTGGCGCTACGATGGTGTTGTCGTAGGCGATCATCATGATCGGAAAGTCATTGAGGACCGCGATGAGCACGATCATGACGGCGGTTACCGGGTAGAAGTTGAACACCACGATCGCCAGCGTCATGAAGAGCAGTACGCGGATGGTTTCGGAAATCCGATAGATCGCGTAACTGTTCATGCGCTCGAAGATCTTGCGCGCTTCCGCAATTGCGGCGGTGATTACCGAGAGGCCCGTCGCCGTGAGCACCAGATCCGCGGCGGCGCGAGCGGCGTCGGTAGCGCCACTCACTGCGATTCCGCAATCGGCCTGCTTGAGCGCGGGAGCGTCATTGACGCCGTCGCCGGTCATTCCGACGATATGTCCACGCGCCTGAAGAGCCTTGACGATTTTGAACTTATGCTCGGGAAACACCTCCGCGTAGCCGTCGGCCGCGTCTATCTTATCGGCGTCATCAGGCTTACCGTCGGGAAAAAGATCGCTGGCCACCGCTATGTTCGGTCCCAGCTTGAGTTCGCGCGATACCTCGCGCGCGATCGCAAGGTTGTCACCGGTCACCATGCGAACCTGCAGTCCCATTTTTCGCGCGGTCGCGATAGTCGAGGCGGAATCGTCGCGAGGAGGATCGGACAACGACAGCAGTCCAAGGAATTCCCACTTTCCCTGCGCATCGGTGCGGGCGACGCCAAGCGTGCGATAGCCCTTGGCCGCCAGATCGTTAACCTGCGCTTCGGCTTTTTTGCGCGCGTCCGCATCGGGATGGACCAGATCCAGAATCACCTGCGGCGCGCCCTTCGAGACTTTGAAAGTGGCGTTGTCGTGTTTGACCTCGGCTTCGGTTCGCTTGCTGACTGGATCGAAAGGCGTGAAATGAGCGATTTGATAGGTCCTTAGTGCTGATTGATCGCTGAGAGCTTTGAGGACGGCCTCGTCGATACCATCGCCGCCCTCCGTTCGCGAGGCCAACGCCGCGCCCAGGATCAGGTCCTGCTCGCTGCTCGCCTTGAAAACGACCGGACTGCCCAACTTGAGCTCGTTCTTGGTGAGCGTGCCGGTCTTGTCCGAGCAGAGAATATCCATGCCGGCCATCTCTTCGATCGCGGCCAGGCGCGAGACGATCGCCTTCATTCGAGCAAGCACCGATGCGCCGACCGCCATCGTTACGGATAGGACGGCGGGCAATGCGACCGGGATCGCGGCCACGGTGAGAATCAGCGCGAACAGCAGAGTTTCGACCAGAGGATCGCCGCGATACAGCGCGACCGTCAGGATCAATGCGACCAGGCCGAGCGTGATCAGAATGAGAAAATTGCCGATCTTGAGCACCGCTTTCTGAAAGTGGGAAACGGTCTGCAACGCTCTCGACCAGTCGCGCGGTGCGGCCGAAGAGCGTGTTCATCCCGGTAGCGACGACCAGTCCATTCATCTGGCCCATGCGCACGATTGATCCTGAATAGGCGACGTCGTTTTTCTTCTTGTCGACCGGCAGCGACTCGCCCGTCAGCGCAGACTGATCGATGCTGAGGTAATCGCCATCGACCAGTTTCAAGTCGGCGGGGATGACGTTGCCGAGCTTGACCATGACGATATCCCCGGCCACCAGGGTCTTCGCCTCGACGTCACTCCATTTGCCGTCGCGTAGAACTCGGGCAATGCAGTGCGAGATTCTTTTTCAGCGCCTCGATCTCGTTGTCGGCCTTGAATTCCTCCCAGAAGCCGACGACCGCATTCAGCGCCAGCATGAAGAAGATGATGATGAAGTCTTCCCAATGCCGAACCACCGCTGAGAGTATCGCGGCAATTTCGATCATCCACGCGATAGGTCCCCACAGGAACTTCAGGAACCGCTTGAGCGGGCTGATGTGCTTTTCTTCGATCGCGTTCGGACCGTCTTTCTTGAGCCGGCTCGCCGCCTCTTCCTCAGTCAGTCCATGCTCGATACTCGAATTGAACTTGGTGAGCGCCTCCTGGATGGTCCCGGTGTCCGTTGGGACCTTGACACCTTTAGACGCGTCAGCCTCAGGCACATTCGCCTCCGGCGAAGTGTCAGCAATTGTAGGAGCACCAGACTTGGACTCATCTGACTTGGAAACGCCAGCGTCAGCTGGATCTGCTATAGAGCTATGAGCCCGGGATGTATCAGCCTTGAGCGTACGGGACTCGTCAGCAATCCTTGTGTCATCCGCGGAAACTGACGCCTCGGCCTTTTGCCAGTCGCCGATCTCACTTCCACCTTTCCGTTCCTGAAATATTTCGTAAGCGCGCGTGCGAACCTGGTCCATGTGCGACTTCGATCCGTTCGATTTGATGACGCTTCCATTGGCGCCATTTGACGTAGGATTATCTGACTCGCCTAAGGCCTTTGCGTCTTCCGCAGAATGTTTCTCGGTAGCCATCTTCTAACTCCTGCCAAACTGATCACTAACAGCAACGACTGCTCTCGGTGCGAGCTCAAAATCGGGCAAATATCAGATCGCATCGCTGACGATAAATTTCTTGAGCCTCTGCTATGCCACAGGTTCCGCGAGTCGCGATATATTTGTTGTTGTACTCGCGTCTGTATCCGCGGCGGTATCGAATTCGCCGCGACGTGCAGTTCGATCGCACCTGGCGCGATGATTCAGAGGTTGCCGTGCGCCGCCACGTGTGCCTCCCGGCCTTTGCCAGTTCTCCAGTGCGGGTTGCTGAAACCCGCTGGCCAAAGAAACTCCTAGCGCCATCGCAGTGGCGGTGTCCAGGAGCACTTGTGTTTTCACTCGATTGCCACAGTCCGAAAGGGCTACGGAGGTCTTTTTATTTGTCACCGACGCCAGAAATCGGTTGCCGCGATTGGCGGCGAGGCATCAACGCCAGGTCATCGCTCATCACATATGTAAATACGGCTATAAGCATCAAAGCCACGGCGAACCATAAGCGCCAATCATGATGCGCATGTTTCCAGTACGGACGATGAAAGCCGTGAGGGTGACTCTGGTTGTCCGGACCTGCGTGATGATGGTCGTGTTGCTTACCCATTAGCTCCCGACGCTCTCGCACCATTTTCGAATGATCTCGGGTCGGTGCTGTTTGTGCGCAGATCCTTCCACTTCCAGTTCCGGATTTCCGGCAAGTCTTCGCCGTGTCTATCGATGTAATGTTTGTGCTCGATGAGCTTGTCGCGCATGATTTGCTTCAGATAGGCACCCTTGGCGCCCAAATGAGGCAGTCGATCGACCACGTCCTGCACCAGGTGAAAGCGGTCCAGGTCGTTTTGCACTCTCATGTCGAAGGCTGTCGTAATGGTTCCTTCTTCCTTGTAGCCCCGGACGTGCAGGTTGCGGTTGGCGCGGCGGTAGGTCAGCCGGTGAACCAGCCATGGGTATCCATGGAAGCCGAAGATGATGTGCTTGTCTTTGGTAAAGAGCGAATCGTAATCAGTTTCGCTCAATCCATGCGGATGCTCGCTAGCAGACTGCAGTTTCATCAGATCGACGATATTGATCACTCGGATTTTCAGATCGGGCAGGTATTCGCGAAGAATCGAAACGGCTGCCAGAATTTCCAACGTCGGCGTATCACCGCAACAGGCCATCACTACGTCCGGTTCGCCGTCCTGGTCGTTGCTGGCCCATTGCCAGATGCCAATTCCTTCTGTGCAGTGAATGACCGCCGCTTCCATGGTCAGCCATTGAGGCAGAGCGTGTTTCCCGGCCACCACCACGTTGACGTAATGCCGGCTGCGGAGGCAGTGATCAAAGACCGAAAGCAAACAATTGGCGTCGGGCGGCAGATAACAACGCACGATATCGGCCTTCTTGTTGATAACGTGATCGAGAAAGCCCGGATCCTGATGCGTGAAACCATCGGCGGCAATTCCGGACCGCGCTAAAGCTTCGCTAAGCCTGATCACATTTAGCGGCCAAGCGCCGCCGAAATCGCAACAAATTTTAATGATTTCTCGCGACAATGAATGTCAAACACACGTTTGAAAATGGAACCTGCGTTTGACGGCGCGCGTTGGCCTCATAGGAGGTCAGCCGCGGCGGAATCCCAAGAACGGCCCCGGTGAAGGGCGAAGGGAGCGTAACATGTGGCGTGGTATCTCGAAGGCGCTTCGCGAACTGCTGGAAATCCCCGGCTATAGCTCCGGCGTCGTACCGGCCCGACAAACACTATATGCGCGGCCCCGGCCCGAAATGGCACGCCAAGTACGGCAGCCTGATCAGCAAGACGTCGCAGTCGACCGCGCCTCCGCGCCCCGTGCTCAGCGACGCCGCCGAACACCGCGCGTAAGCCGTCATCCGAGCCCTCGAACGCGCTTGTCTTGCCTTGGCCGTTATGAGACGGCTAAGGCCAACGACTAGGCGTGTATCGGGGTGGAAATCATGGCGGTTCGCTGCGCAATTCTCGACGACTACCAGAACGTTGTCCTCAAGGTCGCCGACTGGTCCAAGGTCAAGGGCGACGTTGAGCTCAAGGTTTTCAACGAGCATCTCGGCGGCCCGGATAAAGTCATCGCGGCGCTGCAAGGCTTCCAGATCGTCGTTGCCATGCGCGAGCGCACCGGCTTTCCGAAAGCCGTGATCGACGCGCTGCCCGACCTGAAGCTCCTCATCACGACCGGCATGCGCAACGCCTCGATCGACACCGAGGCGGCCAAGGCGCGCGGCGTCACGGTCTGCGGCACCGGCTCGTTCGGCAGCCCGACCTCCGGCATCGCCATCGGGCTTGATGCTCGAACTGACCCGCCACATCGGCTACGAGAACGCGCGGCTGCATGCCGGCGCCACATGGCAGATCCACCATCGGCGCCCGATCTCGAGGGCATGACGCTCGGCGTGCTCGGCCTCGGCAAGCTCGGCACCCGCACCGCGGCGATCGCCAAGGCCTTCGGCATGAAGGCGATCGCCTGGAGCCAGAACCTGACGGCCGGAGAAATGCGCAGGCCGCCGGCGTCGGCTATGTCGAGCAAGGACGAGCTGTTCCGGCAGTCCGACTTCATCACCATCCATATCGTGCTGTCGGCCCGCTCGCGCGGCCTGGTCGGCGCCAGCGAAATCGGCCTGATGAAGCCGTCGGCGCTTCCTCATCAACACCTCGCGCGGCCCGATCATCGACGAGGCGGCGCTGATCGCGGCGCTGCGCGACAAGAAAATCGGCGGCGCCGGGCTCGACGTATTCGACGTCGAGCCGCTGCCGCTCGATCACCCGTTCCGCAAGATGGACAATGTCGTCATCACCCCGCATCTCGGCTACGTGTCCGAGCAGAATTACCGCGGCTATTTCTCCGGCGTGGTCGAGGACATCCGCGGCTTCCTCGACGGCAAGCCGGTGCGGGTGGTGAGCTGATCTCTCTCTCCCGCGCGCGGGCAGAGGTGGTAGTAATTCATGTTAGAGGCCCACGCATGACCACACACGAACAGAACGACTTCCTCACGCTCACCGGCCCCGGCACGCCGATGGGCGACGCTGATGCGGCGCTATTGGATTCCGGCGCTGCTGTCGTCGGAAATCCCGGAGCCGGACTGCCCGCCGGTGCGGGTGAAGCTTCTCGGCGAGCGGCTGATCGCGTTTCGCGACACGCGCCGGCCGCGTCGGCGTGATGGACGAATTCTGCGCCCATCGCGGCGTGTCGCTGTGGTTCGGCCGCAACGAGGAACGTGGGCTGCGCTGCCCCTATCACGGCTGGAAATACGACACCTCCGGCCAATGCATCGAGGTGCCGTCGGAGCCGGCCGAAAGCGGCTTCTGCAACAAGATCAAGCTCACCGTCCTACCCATGCGTCGAGCTGGGCGACGTGATCTGGATCTATATGGGCCCGCCGGCGCAGAAGCCGCCGACGCCGAATTTCGAATGGGCGACGGTGCCCGCGGCGTCGCGTTTCGTCTCCAAGCGCACGCAGGAATGCAATTGGCTGCAGGCGCTCGAAGGCGGCATCGATTCCGTGCACGTCTCGTTCCTGCACCGCCACGATCTGCGCAGCGATCCGCTGCATGTCGGCCAGGGCGCCGAATTCACCCGCGAGACCGACGCGCGCTTCGAGGTGATCGAGACCAAGGGCGGCATGGTGATCGGCGTGCGCCGGCCGGCGACGTCGGGCAAGCTCTATTGGCGCATCACGCAATGGATCATGCCGTTCCACACCATGATCCCGCCCTACGGCGACAACGCGCTCAACGGCCATGCCTTCGTGCCGATCGACGACGAGAACTGCATGTCATGGTGCTTCACCCACCATCCGGCGCGGCCGCTGTCCGCGCACGAGCTCGAGGTGATGCGCAACGGCGGCGGCATCCACGTCAATCTCATTCCCGGCTCGTTCCGCCCGGTGGTCAACAAAGACAACGACTACATGATCGACCGCGTGGCGCAGAAGCACCATAAATCGTATTGCGGCGTCAAAGGCATCGCCATGCAGGACGCCGCGATCCAGGAAAGCTGCGGCCCGATCCAGGACCGCAGCAAGGAAAACCTGGTCTCGACCGACAACGGCGTCATCATGGCGCGGCAGCGCCTGCGCAAAGCGGCGCTGGCCGTGGCGCAAGGCACGACGCCGGACGGCATCGATCCGGCAACGCACGCGGTGCGCTCGGCCGCGATCGTGCTGCCGGAAGCGCAGAGCTTTTATGAAGCCGCCGGCGATGCGCTGAAGGCCAAGAGCGGCGTCGCGCACGCGTCGGTGTGATTAAACCGAATCCGCCGCGCGCTTGCCGCCATCGCCTGCACCAACAAAGGTAAGTCGCGCGACGGCGTGCCGGCGGGCGTATGGATTTCAATGAGTGAAGAGCGCGTCGGCCTTTGCCGCCTCGGCGAGCGCCGCGTCAAGCGCCGCCATATCGCCGCAGGGACGATGCACGAGACCGAAGGCGCGGGCGACGCCGTCGAATGCCACCGCGGGAGCATTGCGCATCGTCATCTCGTATCGGTCGATGCGGCGGGCGGCGGTCAGTTCGAACAGGCCGCCGCCGGCATTGTTCATCACGCATAGCGCCGCGCACCTGACGCCACAGCGGATTGGCGAGCGCGGGCAAATCATGGACGAAGGCCTGGTCGCCGATCAGCGCCAGCATGCGGCCGCTCCCGCCCAGCGCCTCGCCGAGGACAAGCCCCAGCGTTCCATCGGTGCCGTTCACGCCGCGCGCGGTGAAGACGCGGGCCGCGCCGGCCCCGGCCGGCATCAGAAGCCCGGCGTAGCGCACCGAAAGCGAATTGGCACAATGCAGCGCGGCAAAGCCCGGCGCTATGCAGATGCGCCCGGCCGCCGCCATTTCACCCCAAGGCGCGGCGGCGAGAACGATGTCGCGGGTGACGGCGGCGACGGTTTCCACCTGCCGCAGAGAATCGCGCCCATTGCGCGTCGCCCTGGCCTAGCGCGGCCGCCAGCGCCGTGAGTGCATCGGGCGCCGGCGGCCGTAATCCGATGGCGGCGGGGCTTAAGAAATCCGCTCCCGGCTCGTGCCGCGCGATGCGGATCGCCGGGCATTTCAAATGCTTCACCGCGCGCAGCAATCCCGGACACACCGGCGCTCCGCCGAGCCGGATCAGAATCTCGGCGCCGTCGAGATCGAGCGCGCCGCTCTCGGCCAGCGCATCGGCGGTGGTCAGCATGCCGGGCAGATCGAAATGCCGGAGCCCGCTGCCGATGTCGGCGATCAGCGGATAACCGGTGGCGTCGAGGAGCTCTCTCACGGCTGCCACCGGCAACGGCTGATCGTCACACGCCAACACGAGGCCGCGGGCGCCTTTGCCGACGCCGCTGCGGCGGACGGCGTCGCCGACTTCGGCGACATCCGCCAAAGGACGCTGCGGCACATAGGCGGGTAACGGTGCGAGCGCCGGGGGCGCAGCGTCGCCAAGCGGATCGTCCTCGGTCGGGCAATAGGCGCCCCATTGCGGGATATTGATATGCACCGGACCAGGCCGCTCGCCGTCGATTCCTTGTGACAGCGCGGCAGCGAGACGATGCTGCAATTCGGCAAGCGTCATC
This sequence comes from uncultured Alphaproteobacteria bacterium, assembly GCA_963827465.1. Lineage (GTDB taxonomy): Bacteria > Pseudomonadota > Alphaproteobacteria > Rhizobiales > Xanthobacteraceae > BOG-931. Next base: position 28,751 of record CAWHBC010000012.1, on the reverse strand, counting down.
GTTCCGTCGAGCGGATCGGGCAGCGCCAGTTGGCTGCGCGCCAGCGGCGCGCACAATGGCACTTGCGGCATGCATTGCGGCTCGCCCGGCAGCCGCCCGGTCAGTGGCCGGTCGCAAGTGAGAAGCACCAGCGGCAGGCCGCGCGCCTGCGCCTCCGCCATCGCCGGCAGAAGATTGGCCACCGCTGTTCCCGATGTGGTGCAGACCGCGGCCGGCGCGCCATCGGCGAGGATCATGCCGAGCGCCAGAAAGCCGGCGCTGCGCTCGTCGACGTGGAGAACGCACGCGATCGCCGGGGTGCGATGCAGCGTCATTGAAAGCATCGCGGCGCGGCCGCCCGGGCACAGCACCACCCGGCGCACGCCGCAGGCGACGAGCGTATCGGCGAGCACGCGGCCCCACACACCATTGCGATTGGCGGGAAGCGCGCTCACATCCGCGCTTCGGTCAGATAGCCGGCGACGCGCCGGCCCATCGCTGCCTGCACCTCTAGCTGCCGGGCGGCGAAACCGGAGAACGCACCAGAGAACTCCGCGCGATGCGTAGCGAGCCGATCGAGCGACCTCGTCAGAGCGGCGGCGAGATCGGAAGCCGCCACGTCGAGTGCAAGCTCCGGATGCCCCGCTTCGGCGAGAAGCGCGCGCACGCGCTGGTCGTAGGCAAGTCCCACCGCGGGCACGCCGGCGGTCATCGAAAGCAACAGCGCGTGATAGCGCGCGCTCACCAGCCGCGCAGCCGCGCACAGAACGGCGACAATCAAGTCAGGCTCGGCGTCGCCGGCGACAAGCGGCTTCGCCGCGCCCAGTCGTTGGGCCAGATCAAAACAGATTTTCCGGTCATTGGCTTCCATCCCGACGATCACAGGAAAGACGCCGGCGGGGCGGCACGCGGCGTGATCGCGGACGGCGCGCGCCACGGCGTCGAGTAAAGCCGCGCAGCGCCGCGCCGAAGTTTCGGCCGGCTGGAAGAACATCATGCCGCGGTAATGGTCGGATTGTTCTTGCCCGGTCAGCGACGCCAGCAGCGCTTTCGCCGGATCGGCAACAAGCGGCCAGCGGAACGGATTGGTCGGGCACAGCACCAGCAGTTCCGCCTCGCCGTTCCAGCCCCGCGCGCGTAACGCGGCGTTCGCGGCGTCCGGGTGCGCAGGACGGTAGCTCCAGCCGGTATCGGTCCCGAGCTCCGTCGTCAGCCCCATGTCGTTGAGCCGCTGCAGCGAAGCGGCGTTGCGGGCGATCAATAGCGCTCCCGCCGCATGGCGTCGGACAAAGCCGGCTATTTCCGGCGACATGCGGTCCGCCTCGGCGCCGTAGGTGATTGCCGGCTTACCAAGCGCGATCGCCATGCCGAGGAAAGCCGTGAGCAGCATCGTGAGACTGTCGGCAAACGTGGAGGTGAACAGCGAGCCTTCGCAGACGATCACCGCGTCGTAGCTGGCGCACAGATCGTGGACGCAATCGGGCGGATAACCCTCGATGCGCTCGAGCGTCAGGCGGTCCTGAAACGGCAGCCTGTGATCGCCCACCACGAGCAATCCGAGCTCCAGGCGGCCGGCGCCGAGTTCGGCGTGCAATTGGCGAATGATCTCGCCGGTGCGCAGATCGGCGCCGGTGTTGCAGGCGCCGCTATAGCCGGCCAGGAGAATCCGAAAACGCGCCGCGGGCGAACGGGGCGCGCGCCGTTCCCGCTGCGCGGCAGCGATCCGAGCATCATAAGCGGCGCGCAGATCGGCTTCGGGATCGGCCGACAGCACCAGAGCCTGCATTTCGCTCCGCATCGCTCGCGTCCCGCGTTCAGAATTCAAGATGGCTGTCGAGGCAGACGAACATGGTGCGCTGCCATTGGCAGTCATCGGGGAGAAGTCGAAAGCGCCCCGGCACGAACGCGCCTCGCCCTGGAATTGGCTTTTGCCGCGTCCAATCAAGCTCCCACTCCGCCACCGGCGAGGCGGCGAGCCACCCGGCAAAATCCGCATCGATCGCAAGCTTCGATACCCGGCTGAGCAGGAAGACGCGTTCGCCGACCAGAATGTGCTGGGTGAAAGCCGCAATGATGGCCTCGGCCTTCGCCAGCAGCGCCGCACTGGCGCAACGGATAGCGCCGGCCTCGGGATACAAATCCGCGCTCAAGGCGTGCCGGATCGAAGCGGGCTGAATGTGCTTTTCCGGCTGACTGGCGATGAGCCTGAGCGTGAGCGGATGCCAGCCGGCGCGGCGCGTTGGAACGTGGCCGGGGTCGGGCCACGCGGCAAACGCGAGCGCGCGACCGCTTAAGCTCTCGAACACGCCGCTCACCGCGACCTCTCCAGTCTCGAACGCAACCGGCGACGCACCCGAAGCGCTGTCCCAGACCGCAATCCGCGGTTCGAAGGTCAACTCGCGATGGAACGCGCACTTGACGAGGCGGCTCAATCGATCGGACGGCTCGAGCATATCCTCGGCCAGCGCGGCGCAATGCCAAAGCGTGACCGGACCGTGGATGAAAAGCAGGCTGTCGGGCGTGAGCGGCGTCAGAGCGCGCGCGGTGCGGTAGCCGCGGTCGCCGTGCACATCGGCAAAGCAAGGAGACTCGCTGCCGAGAGGCGGCCAGTTCTGCAGCGAGAGCGCGCGTGCCAACAATTGCCGCCAGTATGTGAGCAGCGCGTTGAGCTTCAGGCGGGCCTCCATCACATCGATGAAGGCGTCAGAGGTCCCCTCCCCGGAAGCCTGCAGCTGCCGGCCGCGCAACTCGCCCATCAGGGCCTCGCGGCGATCGCGCAGTTCGACCAACAATCGGTCGATGTCGTGCGCCTGCAGCGCGTCGGGCGACGGCCATTGCGCCGCCGACCATTCGCCCTCAATCCGTTGTGCGGCCGGCGTCATGCCGGTTCGGTCTGATCCCCGCCTACCTTTTGAACCTGGGCCAGCGCGCGGCGCAGATTGCCCTGGTAGTTGTAGTGGCACAGGTCGTCGCTCTTCTCGAAGCTGCCGTTGGCGTAATAGGCCCCCATCCGGCAACCGCCGGCGCAGCGCGAAACGAAGGAGCAGGAGCTGCAGCCGCTGATCTCGGTCGACTTGCGGCGAATGCCTCTGAGCCGCGCCTCCTCGAAAATATCCTCGAACGAGCGCTCGAAAATGTTTCCCAGGCGCAGTTCCGCGGTCTTGGCCAAATGGCAGGGGAAAACATCGCCATTCCAATCGATGTCGAGCAGCGACCAGCCGATCCCGCACAGTCCCTTGGCATTGTGATCGTCGGCCGAACATTTGCCGTAGCGAAGATAGCGGGTCTTGAGCTCACGCACCCGCTCCTTGCCGTAGCGGTCCTCCAGCCCGGCATCGAGATCGCGCGCGATCCGCATCAGGTCGCGTTCGGTCAATTCGAGCTTCCGCAGCCGAAAGCTCGCCGCGCTCGGCTTCATCTTCTCATTCTCTTTGGGGAACGAGCGCAAATTGTTGGGCTTGATGTAGCCGCCGTTGGCGACGGCGAATTCCGCCATCGCGGCGATCTCGTGCAGATTTTCGCTGTGCAGCGTCGGCGCCAGCACGAAAGGCAATTTCGCCTTGATGGCATGATCGATGCCGACCCGGATCTTGGCGAGAGCGCCGGCGCCGCGCGAAATGGCCGAGGTCTCCTCGGTCATGCCGTCGAGACTGATCTGCACCACGTCCAATCGCGGCATCCGCGACAGCCGTTGCGCCATCGCCGCATCGATATACATGCCGTTGGTCAGGATCGTCAGCCGCAGGCCCGCGGCGTCGACCACATCGAGGATTTCACCGATGTCGGGATGCATCAGCGGTTCGCCGCCGGTCAGGATCATGTAGCAACTGGGATTGATCGCGGCGATCCGGCCGATCAGGTCGCGGACGCGCTCGACCGGCATGTGCCGGCCGCGCCGGTTCGACAGGCCCTGATAGCAATACGGGCACGCCAGATTGCACTCGCGCGTGATCGTCACATAGGCCGAGATCAGCGGCGGCCCTTCGGCATCGGGATAGGCGGTGCGCGTCCAGCCGTCATTGATGACCCGGGTGCGGAAGGCTTCGGCGTGGCTTTTTGCCTGTGCGCCGTCCATGCCGCAGGTGCCGAAGTGCCGTTCGAGGATGTCGCTCGAACCCTCCGACATGTCGAATAAATGCAGTGCCGCCAGATCGGCGTCCGTCAGCACGCTGAGCGCGCCGACCCGCGGATTACTGACCAGAAGCAGATCACCATGCTGTTCGATGCGCGCGTCCGATATCGCAGACATGTGCGAGACTCCTCGACCGGAGAGACGGGCAAGCTCAGACCGGACGGGCGGACGAAGCCCGCCCGCCGGTTTTGAGTTTGAGAGGCGAAGGTGTCAGCCGACGCAGACGCAGGCGCCGACGCAAACGGCGGCCGCGCTCGGCAGACCGGCCGCGGCGCTGGCGGCTTTGCCGACTTGCACGCCCATCGAGCGCAGGGTGCCGTGCGGGTCCTGCAAAAACTTCTGGCTGAGCTGCGAGTCGCCACGGATTTTCTTCATCGCGTCAACGAAGGATTGGACGTCGGAGGCCATTTGACAATTCTCCCTTACGTTTGATCACCACGGCGTCACAATGTTCGGCTGTCACAACTCAGTCGCAACAAACCACATTGCAGCCATGTCGTTCTCCGGCTTCGGTCGCTAGCCCGTCTGCCCGCCGAAGCTTCGGACGAGGCGAGGGCTTTTCGTTATCTCGCTGGACTGCAAAGCGTTTTGGTCCGTCGAGAGGCGCCGGCTTTGCGCGCCAGCGTAGTAACCCTTACCTTACTCTCTTGAAAGTTGTCAATATAAATATTACTACCGGAGGATGTAGTCGCCCCAACGAAGGCCTCGGATTGGCACCGCTCTCGCAACCGGTCATGCCGCTGGTGTGGACCTGGGACTACCTCGTCTCAGAACCGCGGATCGACGACCTGTACCGCAAGGCCATCGCGGATCAGTGGTCCGCCGCCGAAGCGTTGAACTGGGACACGCCGGTCGACCCTGCCCGCCCCGGCCGCGACATTGGCGGCGCCATGCTGTCCGCGGGCCTGGTGTCGCGGCTTTCTCCGGCACAGCGCGAGCGGCTGCTGGCCGGCATGGGCGCGATGACGTTCAGCCAGCTTTTGCACGGCGAGCAAGGCGCCCTGATGGTCTCGGCCAATCTGGTGCGGCTGTTGCCGAGCGTCGAAATGAAAGCGGCCGCCGCCAGCCAGACCGGCGACGAAGCCCGCCACCTCGACGTGTTCTCCCGCTATATCCGGCGGATCGGCGCGATCTATCCGCCGTCGCCGGCGATGCGCCGCGTGCTCGACAAGATCATCGGCCATCCGCTGTGGCTGGCGCAGGTCGTCGGCATGCAGATCGTGGTCGAAGGCATGGCGCTGGCGACGTTCCTCGACGTGCGCTCGAGCTGCAGCTGCGCGCTGCTGCACGATATTCTCGACCTCGTCATCAAGGACGAAGCGCGCCATGTCGCCTTCGGCAAGATCGCGCTGCGCCGGCATATCGCCGAGACCGGCGCCGACGATCGCGCCGTGCTGCACGATTTCACTCTCGATCTGGTGAAGACGTTTCGCAACTGGGGCACTGAGCCGGACGACCTGATCAACAATGCGGCCGTGATGATCGAGGCCGGCGTCGATCCCACCGACATGATCGCCGCCGTCCAGAAGAGCGCCCGCGAAGGCCGGCCCTTGGACCTGTCGCGCGGCATGCGTTACGCCTTCATCGCCTTCATCCTTCCCAATCTCCAGCAGATCGGCCTGATCTCGGCGGCGGCGGCGGCCGAGATCCGCGCCACCATGCCGTCGGCTGGCGACGATCTCGCCGCGCTCGACCGCCTGCGAGAGGAATTGATGCGGTGAGCCTGACCGGCTGCCTGTCCGGCGCTGCGGCGACGCCGTCCGAGCGGTCGGCGGAGCGGGTCGAGCTGCTGGCGGCGCTGTGGCAGATGCTCGACGGCGATTCCGCCTATTGCGTCAATCCGCGCCTGTTGATGGCGACACGCTTCGTGCCGGAATTGCAATCGGTGCCGGCGACCGGCCTGTTGCGCGCGCTGCGCCGGACCGAAAGCCGCGACCATCTCATCAAGGGCCTGGTGGCGGCTGCGCATGGCGTGCCGGCGCCGGACGTGATTACGGAATTGGCCGGCGCGCTCGACGACCTCTCTGCCCAATGGGACGGCCTCCTCGGCGGTCTCGCCGCCCCGCTGGCACAAGCCTATCGGCAGACGTGTGAGCGCGCGGCGCCGCTGTCCGCCGGCATGGATCCGGCCGCCGACATGGCGGCGATCACCGGCGAGCAGGATTTCTTGGACCTGAAAGTCTTGCCGAGCCTGTTTCTGCCGCCGCCGCAAAATGGGCGGCACAGCGTATTGGTCGACGCGCCGGGACAGGCCGCCATCGCCTATCTGTTTTTCGGCTATCCGCTTGACGACGATCCCGCGCAGTTCGGCATCAACCGCTACTGGCTCCTCGGCGGCGCCTGGCATTATGCGGTCAATCGCTTCATCGCGCGTCACTGGCCGGCGATGGCGAACGAATTGCGCGCCATGCCGGACCTGCAGGCGGCCTTGACGGCGGCGCTCGCCGAGCATCGCGAGACGGTGGCCTGGCCGCAGCTCGTTGCCGAACATGTCAGCATCGCCGTCAAATGCCTGCTGTGCGATCGCGCGCACATGCCGCAGACGGTGCATCGGAGCTTCGCCCGCACGCAGGGCTTGGCCTTCTTCGGCTGGTTTCGCGATTGGATGGCCGAGATCGGCCGCTGCCCGCAGGCGTTCGGCGCCGAATTTCGCCGCCTGCCGCAAGCGATGCAGTCACGGCAAAACGAGCTCGTGGCCGTAGCGGCGGCAACCCCGAGCGGCCCGGTGTCGCTGAATTTTGCGCTGGCCTCGCGCGAGCACCGGCCGATCATCGTCCTGCCCGACCGCTGGGACGACGGCTTGCGCGAGCGCATCGGCCGGCGCTGGGCGCTGGTCACGCGCGCGGTGCTGCGCGAAAGCGAATGGAGCCGCGCGCCCGATCCTGCGCGCAGTTCGCTCATCGCCTTCGGGCAGGTCGGCCGCGACACCATGATCGACGCTTTGTTGACGCGGCGCGGCCTCACGCTTGCGCAATCGCCGGAGGGCGGCGATCTATTGGTCTCGCTGTTCCCGCCGCAGCGCGCGCGCAAGCCCTGGCAGATCGCCATTGCGGTGCACGACCCCGAAGTCGCCGGCAATTTCTCCGCCGAACGGGTGATGGGGCTGTTTCACGCGACCGCCCGCTTTGCCGGGAACCGTTTCGTCGAGGGTGACGGCATGGCCGCAAGCCCGTGAGGCCGGACCGGCGCGGAAGACGCGTCGGCAACATCATCAAGACCAAAAGTCATCTTTGCCAAAAGTCGCGGAATTTCGCCGCCACCAGCCGGTCGTAGGCAAGCGGCTCGGCCAACAGCCCGTTGGCGACGGCAAAGCTGTTGATGCCGTCGATCGCCTGCGCCGAAATCGCCGCATCGTAGAACGGCGCATCGCGCGCGATCAGATCCGCGATCAGCGCGGCGGCTTCCGGTGCGAACAAACGTTCCCCGATCGGCGTCGCGCGCGACGGGTCGGCCTTGAGCGCGGCTTGCGCCTTGACGATGGCGCGCACCGCGCCGGCGGCGATGTCCGGCCGTTCCTCGATCAGCCGCTCGGTGGTGGTCAGCGCCGCGAAATTATAGAAGCGCGCGCCCGGCGGACCGTCGCCGCGGCGCAGATCGAGATGGAGCTTGGCGACGCCGAGCCGCTCGCCGAGCGCAAGCCGCATGCCGTTGCCCCAATAGGCGTCGGCGATATCCTGCTCGAGCGCTGCGACGCCGACGCGATATTTGAGATGCGCGTCCCTGGTGGCGGGAAGCGGCACGATCGAAATCCGATCGCGTTCGAGCATCGATGCCGGCCTGCCGCAACAGATGACGCAGCCCGAGTTCGGGAAACGCCGTCGAGGATGAAATGCGCAAGCCCTTCAGCGCGCCGAGATCGCCGCGCCGGACGTCGAGATCGGCGCGCACCGCCAGAAACCAGTAGGAATATTGCGCCAGCGCGCAGAGCAAGCGGGTGCCCTGCCAGCCGGGAAAAGCACGGGTCGCCATGTAGGCCGGGCCACCGAGGAAATGCACCGCGCCGCTTTTCAGCCGCTCCGGCCCGTCGAGCGCGCCATAGGCGCGTTCCAGTTCGACGTCGATGCCCTCTTCCTCGAAGAAACCGAGCTCGACGGCGGCGACGGCGACGAAATACGACGGCGAGTCGAGATCGGCGACGCAAAGCCGGAACGTCAAACCGCCCTCCCCGCCGATTTTAATGTTTAGCGAGCGCCTGTTTCCGCCACAGCGTCCATGGCCGCGCCGAGGCGCGCAACATGGCGTCGTTCGCGGTCATCGCTTCGGCACGCGTCATGAAATTGATCGGGCCGCCGATGGTGATGGCGGCAAGCTGCTGGCGCGCATTGATCTCGGTGTAATAGGCGCGGAACACCGCGTTCGGCAGTGACGGGCCGACCACGCTGTCGCCATGGCCGCGCATCAGCACCACCGCAGCATCCTTGCCGAGCTTCTTGGCCAGGTCCTTGCCCAGTTCCGGGGTGAGGATCATCAGATCGGTGCCGTCGCCGGCGTGCTTACGGATCTCGAACAGCGGCGCGCCGAGGCCGAGAAAGCCGGCGTTGTGGAGGAGCGGCTTGAGCTTGGCGCGCGTTACCGTAAACGGCACCACGGTCGGCGAATGGCTGTGCACCACGGCGTTGACGTCAGGCCGCGCCTTGTAGATTTCGCCGTGGATGAAGCGCTCGCGATAGAGCAGCTTGCCGTCGTCCTTGGGATCGACCGTCTGGCTGTCGAGATCGAGCAGCAGGATGTCGGCCGCGGTCACCGACTCCGGCGCGATCGAGCGCGACATCAGGTAACGGTGGGATCGCGCGGATCGCGCATGCTGACATGGCCGAAAGCATCGAGCACGCCGAACCGCGCCAGCGTGCGGTTGGCGGCGACGAGATCGTCGACAAGCTCGCGGTCGAGCCGAAAATTTCCGTTCCCGCCCCGCGCCACGGGGCGTGCCGGATTCGATTTCGCCGTCATGTCCGGATTGTTCCGCCGATGAAGACTGCCGGCGACGATACCGGCTTTGCCGGCGCCCCGGAAGAGCGCCAATTGCGCGGCCAGACCGAGCCATAATTCGTTAACCGACTCGTTAGGGTTAACAGTCTATTGCTGAACCACCCTGCGGCACTGCTGTGCCCGCCTGGCTTGCGGCTATCCGGCAGCGATCGAGATGCGTTCGACCCGATCCCGCTTCACACGCCTATTCGCCTCGGCCGCGCTGATCGGCACCGTCGGCGCAGCGCCTCGCGGGATGCCAGACGACGCAGAGCGAGCGACACCACCGGCTCGCTGACGCTGGCGCCGGCGACGCGCCCGGAGGCCGATTGGCAGCACGATATTCAGGTCTACGGCCCGCAATATCGCGCCAATCCGTCCAACGTCCAGACCGCATTGCGCTACGCCCAGGCGCTGCGCGCCACCGGACAGAGCGCGCAAGCGGTCGCCGTCCTCGAAGAACTGGCGATGCACAATCCGACCAACAAGGTCGTGCTGGGCGAATATGGCCGGGCGCTGGCCGACACCGGCCAATACGAACAGGCGCTGGCGGTCTTCGACCGCGCGCACACGCCCGATCAGCCCGATTGGCGAATTCTGTCCGCGCAAGGCGCGGTGCTCGACCAGATGGGGCCGGCATCAGGAGGCGCAGCGCCATTATCTCACCGCACTGAAGATCGTCCCCAACGAACCGTCGGTGCTGTCCAATCTCGGACTGTCCTACGCGCTGTCGAAGGATCTCAAGGACGCCGAAGCGACCTTGCGGCTCGCCGTCGCGCAGAACTCGGCCGATCCGCGCGTGCGGCAGAATCTGGCGCTGGTGGTCGGTCTGGAAGGCCGTTTCGCCGAAGCCGAACAGATCGCGCGCGCCGACCTGCCGCCCGATCAGGCGGCCGCCAATGTCGCCTATCTGCGGCAGATGCTGGCGCACAAGGGCAACGGCCGGCCGCTGACCAGATCAAGCCGCCCGCTTCAACGACGGCGCGAGCTAGCCGGGCCGCCGACGGATCAGAGTGACGCGTCTTACTGCAGCGCCATGACGCGGATGGCGGCCGGGCCGAGAATAACGACGAACAGCACCGGCAGAAAGAACACGATCATCGGCACCGTGAGCTTCGGCGGCAGGCCGGCGGCTTTCTTCTCGGCCTCGGCCATGCGCATGTCGCGATTTTCCTGCGCCAACACCCGCAAGGTCGTCGCCAGCGGCGTGCCGTAGCGTTCCGACTGCTGCAAGGCGAGGCACACCGCCTTGACGCCTTCGAGACCGGTGCGCTGCGCCAGATTTTCGTAAGCCTGGCGGCGATCCGGCAAATAGGACAATTCCGCCGTGGTCAGCGTGAATTCCTCGGCCAGCGCCACCGATTGCGTGCCGACCTCCTCGCTGACCTTGCGGAACGCCGCCTCGATCGACATGCCGGATTCGACGCAGATCAACAACAGATCGAGCGCATCCGGAAACGCCCGCCTGATCGAAAGCTGCCGTCGCGTGATCTTGTTCTTCAGGAACAAGTTCGGGCTGTGCATGCCGAGATAGGCGCAGCCGATGCACATCGCGATCTTGACCATCGGCGGATAGTCGAGGTTGAGCACGACGAAAATATAGAACAGCGACGCCAAGCAGCATGACCACCGGCATGGTCATGCGGAAGAACAGATAGGTGATGTAAGGCGCCTGGCCGCGATAGCCGGCTTGCACCAGAGGATATGGGCTTCCTCCTGGCCGACCCATTTCGACAGATTGAAGTTGTCGACGGCCCGCTTCATGTAGACTTTCGGCGATTGGCGCAGCGACACCTTGCTGCTCTGCGCCAGCCGTTCGCGCTCGCGCTGCCGGATTTTTTCGCGCTCGAGCGCCACCGCCTTCATGCGCTTGCCAGCGTGTCCGTGGACAAAACGGCATCGCCAGAGTGAGCACCGTGGCGCCCGGCGGCGACGGCGGCAAACATCATGGTCAGGACCTGCATCGAGATAATCGGTGACGAGCGAGACTCATGACCGCGCCGCCCTAGAAATCGAAATTGATCATTTTGCGCATCACCAGCACGCCGCACAGCATCCAGGCGGCGGAGCACGCCGAGCATCACGCGGCCGAGCGGGTCGGTCCACAACAGGTCGATATAGGCGGGGCTCGTGATCCAGACGAGCGTCATGACCGCGATCGGCAGCGCGCCGATGATCGCCGCGGACGCCTTGGCTTCCTGCGACATGGCCTGGATTTTGGCCTTCATCTTCTTGCGGTCGCGCAGCACCCGCGACAGGTTGCCGAGCGCCTCCGAGAGATTGCCGCCGGCGCGCTGCTGGATCGAGACCACGATGGCGAAGAAGTTGGCCTCGGGCACCGCATATGCTGTCGTAGAGCTTGAGCATGGCCTCGCCGATCGGCATGCCGATCGTCTGCGTCTCGATGATCGCGCGGAACTCGCTGCGTACCGGCTCTTCGGCGTCGGTCGCGATCAGCTTGAGGCTGTCGATGCAGCGGCAGGCCGGCCTTGATGCCGCGGACGATGACGTCGACGGCGTCCGGAAACGTGGCGCAGAAATTTCGCCTCGCGGCGCTTTTTCAAGAAACGACAGCGCCCATAATGGCAGGCCGCAGCCGGCGGCAAAGCCGACGCCGAGCGCCGGTAGCAGGCCGCCGTGCCACGATCAACATCGATGAGCGAAGCCGGCGAAGCCGAGCGCGCCCGCCGTGATCATGAACCGCCGTTTCGACCAGTCCAGCCCCGCCTGCGCGAGCCGCACGGAGAGCGGCGGCCGTTTGGCCTTTTTGCGCCGCTCCTCGATGATCCTTCAGCGTGCCTTCGACCTGCTCGCGCCGCGCTTTTGCCCGGCGCCGCGCGTCGGCCGCGCCGCGATCGGCTCGGCGCGCGCGACGCTCGCCACGCGCCGTTCGGCTTTCTTCTCGCCGGACAGGTACGGGATAGACGAAGACCCAGGCCACGCCGCCGATCGCGACCGCCACCAGAAAGAACAGGCCGTAAGCTGCTCATAACTTGCTAACTCCGCATGCGCCGACTGCCGGGCCTGATCCGCGCTTTCAGGCCCTGATTTCTTCGTTAGCGCCTTCCGCCGCGTCGAGCGCGGCCGCAAGACGCGCCTCCTCGCCGTAATAGCGCGCGCGCTCCCAGAATTTCGGACGGCCGATACCGGTCGAGCGATGCCGGCCGATGAGGTTGCCGTTGGCGTCTTCGCCGAGCAGGTCGTACAGGAAGACATCCTGGGTAATGATGACGTCGCCTTCCAGGCCGATGACCTCGGTGATGTGCGTGATGCGGCGCGAACCGTCGCGCAGACCGCGCCGCCTGAACGACGACGTCGACCGAGGCGCAGATCATCTCGCGGATGGTGCGCGAGGGCAGCGAATAGCCGCCCATGGTGATCATCGATTCCAGCCGCGACAGCGCTTCGCGCGGCGTATTGGCGTGCAGCGTTCCCATCGAGCCGTCGTGGCCGGTGTTCATCGCCTGCAGCAAGTCGAACGCTTCCGGTCCGCGCACTTCGCCGACGATGATGCGTTCCGGCCGCATGCGCAGGCAATTCCTCACCAGGTCGCGCATCGTGATCTGGCCCTCGCCTTCGAGGTTCGGCGGCCGCGTTTCCAGCCGCACCACGTGCGGCTGCTGCAATTGCAGTTCGGCGGCGTCCTCGCAGGTGACGATGCGCTCGGTCGTCGTCGATGTAGCGGGTCAGGCAATTGAGCAGCGTGGTCTTGCCCGAGCCGGTACCGCCGGAGATCAGGGTGTTGACGCGGGAGCGGCCGATGATTTTCAGGATTTCCGCCCCTTCCGGCGAAATCGAGCCGTATCTGACGAGCTGCTCCAGCGTCAGCTTGTCCTTCTTGAATTTGCGGATGGTGAGCGCCGGACCGTCGATCGCCAGCGGCGGCACGATGGCGTTGACGCGCGAGCCGTCGGGCAAGCGCGCGTCGCAGATCGGCGAGGATTCGTCGACGCGGCGGCCGACCTGGCTGACGATACGCTGGCAGATGTTCAGAAGCTGCTGGTTGTCGCGGAACCGGATGCCGGTCTTCTGAATCTTGCCGGCGACTTCGATGTAAACCGTGCCCGAGCCGTTGACCATGATGTCGGCGATCTCGTCGCGCGCCAACAGCGGCTCCAGCGGCCCATAGCCGAGCACGTCGTTGCAGATGTCGTCGAGCAGATCCTCCTGCTCGGAGATCGACATCACGATGTTCTTGATCGCGATGATCTCGTTGACGATGTCGCGGATTTCCTCGCGCGCGGAATCGGCGTCGAGCTTGGCGAGCTGGGCGAGATCGATCGCCTCGATCAGCGCGCCGAAGATGGTGCCTTTGACTTCGTAATAGGATTCCGAGCGGCGCGAATTGACCGCCGACGGCACTTGCTGCGCCGGCGCGGATTGGGCGGACCGCCGACATTGGGCTTGCTGGTCGGCGCGCCGATGATCGGAGCGCCGAGGCCGGCCGACGGAAACGGCGTACGGCCGGCCTCCGCCGGCGCGCCGGCAGGCGGCGGCGGCGCGGCGACGCGGCGGAGCCGGATCACCGGCCGGTGCTGCTCGGCGACGTTGGGACACTGCCGGAATGTGGGACGCTTGCCAAACACTAACGCAACTCCAGACTCGTCTTATCCCAAGAGCTTTTCGAGCAGCGGCGACAGCAGGCCGGAGCGCTGCTTCTTCGAGCTCCGATCTGCCGGTCAGGTGCTGCGCCATCTGCCGGAACATCTCGGCGGTGCGGTGGCCCGACGACATCTCGGCGATCATCTGCCCGTTATTGGCCGCGGCGCCGAATACCTGCGGCTCGAACGGAATGATCGTCATCGGCTCTTCGTCGAGCGCCTTGGCGAAGTCGGCCGCCTTGATTTCGGGCCGTTTCGGAACGCCGACCTGATTGAGGCAATAGCGCGGATGATGGTCGTTCGGCCGCGCGGCTTTGAGGAAATCGTAGATGTTCTTGGTGTTGCGCAGGTTGGCGAGATCCGGGGCGGCGACGATCAAGACGTCGTCGGCGCCGACCAGGGTTTGCTTGGTCCATCCGGTCCATTGGTGCGGAACGTCGAGCACGACGCAGGGCACCGTGGCGCGCAACGAATCGAAGATGGACTCGAAGGCATCGGCGCCGAAATCATAGACGCGATCGAGCGTCGCCGGCGCCGCCAGCAGATTCAAATGATCGGTGCATTTGGCGAGCAAACGGTCGACGAAGGCGGTGTCGACGCGGTCGGGCGAGAACACCGCTTCGGCGATGCCTTGCGGCGGATCCTGATTGAAATCGAGACCGGCGGTGCCGAAAGCGAGATCGAGATCGGTCACGACTGCATCGAGCTTGAGATCGTGCGCGATCGAGAAGCCGATATTGTGGGCGACGGTCGATGCGCCGACGCCGCCCTTGGCGCCGACCACCGCGATGATGCGGCCGACCGGCTTGGCGTCGGGCGCCGAAAACAGCCCGCAGATCGGCCCGCACGATCTGCAGCACGCTCGACCGGCGAAATCAGATAATCGCTGACGCCGCGCCGCACCAGTTCGCGGTACAGCATGACGTCGTTCATGCGGCCGATGACGACGACGCGCGTGCCGGCGTCGCAATAATTGGCGAGCTGATCGAGCCCGGCGAGGATGTCGTCGCTGCGGTTCTCCGATTCGAGAATGATGACGTTCGGCGTCGGCGAGCTTTGATAGGCTTCGACCGCCGCCGTCGATCCCGCCCATCTGGATGCGCAAATGCGCTTTGGCCAGACGCCGGTCTTCGCCGGCCGCCTGAATGGCGGCGGCGGTGTCGACGTTCTCGCAGAAGGCCTGCACCGAGACGCGCGGCGCCGGCGCGATGTGTTCGTCGCGGCCGGCGGCATCGGGCAGGCGCGGCTCTTCGCGGGCGGCTTGGTTGGCCTGTTTCATCCTATTCCGACATTACGTATCGCGTGAACGCTGCATGCTATTTGCCGACGTCGCTGATCTTGGCGGCCTCGTGGTGCTGGACTCCTCGGTCGCCGTGCTCTGGCCGCTGGTATATTTCTGCAGCACCGTGGCGCGGCGCATGGTGTAGGCCGGCGTCTCGGCGCGCGGCTGGACCAGGTCCGCACGGATTGGCGACCTCGGCGGCGAGAGCGTGCTGCGTCGGCGCAGCCAAAGTTCCACGGCGGCTGATTTTCGAAATAATCGCGATTGAAGCTCGGGCCGATGTCCTCGGGCCACAGACCGCATGGGTCCGGCCTGGGCGCGATATTCGGGATAGCCGATGCGCACCGGGGCCGGGCTCGGCCCGGTCGCCGCGTCGTAGGTTTGCACGGCGATGCTTTGCGGCGGCAGGCCGCTCGGCGGCCAGGATCGAGACGATCTCGTGCATCGCGTCGGCGGCGGCGCGCTCGTTGCTGCTGCCGACCGGACGCTCGACCACGATGCCGCCGGTCGCGGCGCGCTTCCAGCCCAGGCCGAACGCCAGGACCTGCGCGCGCTGCGTCGGATTAAGCTCGCCGCGATTGGAGCCGATGAATAGCTCGCAGCGTACGACTGGCTTTCCTGCAGCGTGATCGGGTGCCGCAGGCGATAATCGGTCGGCACTTCGGCGACGCCGCTGGTGACCTGCTGGTCGGTGTTGCAGCCGCAGACCATCGATCGCGCAGGCCGCCGACGGCGGCGGCGCGCGCCGCGACGCCTCGCGACGGAGCGGCGGCCGGTGATCATCGCGTGGACAGTCTGCATCGTGGTCTCCCGCGGCCGCATCAATCGAGGATGAAGCCGTATTTGCCGTGATAGTTGTCGGCCGGCGCCGGATTGCCGCCGACGCCGTAAATGCGGTTGAGCCGGCCGAGCAGGATCGCTCTCCGGATCGCTCGGGTCGGCGAAACCGTCGTCGGGCCGCGACAGATCCTTCTGCGGCGACCGCGCGCACCACATAGGGCGTCACCAGCACCATCAGCTCGGTTTGCGGTTGATCAGTAGTCGCGGCTCTTGAACAGCGGCCCGAGTATGGGAAGCTCGCACCAGCCCGGGCAGTCCGTTGATCGCCTGCTTGGTCTGGTTCTGGATCATGCCGGCCATCGCCAGCGAGCCGCCGGACGGAATTTCCACCGTCGTTTCGGCGCGCCGGGTGCGGATCGAGGGCATGGTCGCGGTGGGTTGCTGCCGGGCTGGGCGATGGTCAGCGTATTTCTGGACGACAGTCCGACACTTCGGTCATGCACCTTCAGGCTGATGCGGCCTTCGCTCAGCACGACCGGCGTGAAATCGAGGCTGACGCCGAATTTCTTGAAGTCGATCGCCGGCTGACAGGTCGCTACGGTGCTGCCGGCGCTCGCGGTCGAGCAGCTATAGCCGTTGAGAACGGGAAATTCGCCGCCGGCGAGGAAGTGCGCCGATTCTCCGGAAATCGCCGTCAAGGTTCGGCTCGGCCAGGGCGTGGATGACGCCGGCCTGCTCCATGGCCTGCAACGTCGCGGTCACGTGATTGAGCCGAACCGGTGATGGTGTTCGACGAGTGCCGCTGAGCGGAAACAACGGCGGCGTGTAGCCGGAAGCGAACTGGGATTGCGGTGTTGTTTTGAAGTTGACCACCGCGGTGCCGTAGCTCGAGCGACCCGGACAGATTGATGCCGAGCTGCTTGACGACGTGCGCTCGACTTCGGCGACGACGACCTTGAGCATGATCTCGTCGCGGCCGCGCACGACGATGGCGTTGACGATCTTACCGGACGGCACATCCTTGCTGCCGGGGCCGAGCAGTCCACCGGCGATATCCTGGGCCTGCTGCGCCTCCTGCGGGCTCGATACGCTGCCGGACAGGATGATGCCTTCGCCGATGCCGCTGGACCGTGATGTCGGCAGTCCGGCAGCACCTGATGGATGGCTTGGCGGATGCCGTCGAGGTCGCGCGTGACTGCGATATCGAAGCCGGCGATCTGCTTGCCTTCGGCATCGAAGAAATACAGGTTGGTCTGGCCGACCGCGCTGCCGATGATGAAAGCGCGGCGCGACGAGCGCACGACGGCGTTGGCGATCTTCGGATCGGCGACCAGCACATCCTTGACGTCGCGCGGCAGATCGACGACGACCGATTTGCCGATGCCAAGGCGACATCGGCTGGGATTGATAGTCGCTGGCGGCGACGTGGATCGTCTTGCGCGGGCGGCGTGTTGAACACGACGTTGCCCGCGAGCGCCCGCGGCACGAGGCACGCGGCGACGAGAAGCGCCGCGAGAGCCGCCGCCGCTCGGATCGATCTCGCTCGCGTCATGTCATCTCCCTCCGCGCCCTCAGTGCCCGGTTCCCGCCGTGCTCACGCCGAAACGCATGGTATTGATCGACGGCTGATGGTTGTCTGCCTCTCGTCACCCTCAGGGGCGGACGGGCCGGAATCGCGGATGCTGCGCAGCGTCAGCGAAATCGTGCCGAGCTGATGCGACACCGTTCGAGCGTCTCGGCCTGCGACTCGCGTCAACTCCAGCGTCGCGGTCTTGCCGAGCGCGACCTTGGCATCGGCCTTGGTCGTCGACGGTCTGGTCCACCGCCAGCACCCGCACGTTGCGCAAGATCGTGTCGCTGGCGAATTTCTCGACGCCGGTCGCTTTTTCCGCCGCTTTGTCGCGCCGCGTCAGCACGACGTCGACGCGATCGTCGGGCAGGATGAAGCCGCCGGCGCTGGTGACCGCCGAAATGTCGACCGCGACCGCGCGCATGCCTTTTGGCAGGATCGCGGCCATGAAACCCGAGCCCTTTGCCATCACGACATAGGGGCCGCGAATGGGATCGCCCGCCAGCATCGCCACGCGAACAATGGCGCCGACGAAGTCATTGATGGCGTCCGGCCGATCGGACTTCTTGATGAAGTTCGCATTGGCCGCAGTCCTTCGGCCAAGTCTGCCAACCGATATCCTGATTTTCGATCACTTGACCTCGGGTCAGATCCGATTTGGCGACCAGCACTTCGACCGTTTCATCGGCGGCGCGGCCGCCACCGGCGGCGGCGGCGGCGGCGCCTTGCCTGCCGGCGGCCAAATACGCGGCGATGCCGCCGGCGGCGACAGCGACACCGAGTACGACAAGACGCGCGGCTTTCATTACGCTTCACTTTCCACGGGATGGCGCGCCTGAACACGGCCATCTGCGCCGGATTTCAGCAGCTAAACGTCAAAGCATGGTTAATGAGGCGTATCCAAATCGCGTTAATGTTGCGTTGACGCGCGCACGCGCGCGCCTGCGCGACGACACCATGCAACGACTGAAACAGGCTGAGCTTACAGGCCGACGGCCGCCGTCATCCATTCGGTCTGCGGATAGACCAGCAGCGCAGCCGCGGCGAGCGCCACGCCATAGGGCACGCCGGCGCCCTGGCGTGCAGCCGCTCCGCCCATTCCCGCCCCGCGAGCAGGCGCGGCAACGGCAGGTACGAAATTGCACGATCAATAAAGTCAGCGCCCCGCCGAGCAGCGACGCATAAACGAGATAGCTGAATAAGATTGCCAAATCCGAGCCACAAGCGCCGTCGCCGCGGCGAGCTTGGCGTCGCCGCCGCCGATCCAGCCGCAGGCAAAGCAGACGAATGCGACCGCCGAGCACAGCCGCCGCCGGCGCCGAAATGCGACAGCATATCGGCGCCGCCCATGCCCGCTCAGCAGCGCCAGCAGCGACGAAGCCGGCGATAAGAATAAGCGAGACGCGGTTGGCGATCGTCATCGTCAGCAGATCGCTCGACGCCGCAAACGCCATCATTGCCGGGAATAACGTCAGTCTGGACCGCTTCAATCAGCATGGCATTGCCGTCTCAATATCGCCGCGCGCTCGGACCGCCCGGCACAGTGCGCGCCGGTTCGTCTGCGCGTCGGCGGCACGCCGGAAAAACGAAAAGGCTCCGGTATGCGCCCGGAGCCCTCTCGCAGCACTGAAGTTCGACACGCCTACTTGAGGGCGGTGGAGACGCTGGTGAACGTGGTGTTCAGTTTGCTGCCGAGGCCCTGCACGACGGCGATGATCGCGACCGAGATGCCGGCGGCGATGAGACCGTATTCGATGGCCGTGGCGCCCGACTCGTCCTTCACGAAACGAGAGAAAAGGGTCTTCATGGTTTGGCTCCTTAGAGGTCCACACGTGGCTGTCTGAGCTGACCCAGCGGCTTTTGCGCGCCGTTTGGATCGTGCCAGACCCTACCCATGATAAATTTCGAGGGGGTTAAATCGATCGCAAGAAACCCGCGTCCGCCGGGAGATTTTCCGGCGTAGTTAATATCACTTGCGGCGCTGCGAAGCGCCGCGGCCCGGCGCGAAATGAGCGTCCGGTTGGCGCGTTTCTTTACGATCGATAAACCACGACCGGAACTCAGCCATCGCAGCGAGCCGCGCCGCCGAGGCGATACATAGCAGACAAGCGTCGCACTTCGGTTAGCGCGCACGTTTCAACTTGCATCAAACACGCATCAGCCGAGCCGGCGCCGCAAGGCTTCTCGCGCGCCATTCACGGCGTCTTAACCTGCGCTTCTATCAGTCGATAGCCACGTATCGACGAAACGTCAAAGCCGCGGATGCAACCGCGACAGGACTTATCGACATGACGCAAGAATTCCTCGTCGGTCTTCATCAGTTTCGGTCAGACGTTTTTGAAGACTGTTCCGATCTCGCTGGCGCTTGCCGCGGTGTTTACGGTTCTCACCTGGTTCTGGGCGTGCAATCCGGGCCAGGCCGTGGTGGCACAAGCGCGATCTCGTCACCGACCTGTGCTACTGGTTTTTCATCCCGGTCATCGCCCGCTATCTGCGCATCGGCATGCTGATCATCGGCGCCGCGCGTGCTGTTTCGGATCACCACCGCGGACGGCCTGATCGCCTTCTACGACAACGGCCACGGCCCGCTGGCGGCGCTGCCGCTGCCGGCGCAGATGGTCATTTTCCTGATCGGCGAAGATATCATCCTGTACTGGACGCACCGGCTGTTCCACGGCCAGCGCATGTGGCGCTATCACGCGGTGCATCACTCGTCCGAAGAGCTGGAATGGATTTCGGCGGCGCGGTTTCATCCGGTCAATCTGTTTCTCGGCAGCGTCGCCGCCGACGTGATCATGCTGCTGATCGGCATCTCGCCGAACGTGCTGGTCGTGCTCGGGCCGCTGACCATCGCGCATTCGGCCTTCGTCCACGCCAATCTCGACTGGACGCTCGGGTCCGTTCAAATATGTGATCGCCGGGCCGGTTTTCCATCGCTGGCACCACACCGCGGCCGACCGCGGCGGCGAAAAGAACTTCGCCGCGACGTTCCCGATCCTCGACGTGATGTTCGGCACGTTTTACATGCCGGCCGGCAAGCTTGCCCGACAATTACGGGATCGGCGAGCGCGAATATCCGGCGAGCTTTCCCGCCCAGCTCGTGCATCCGTTCACCCAGTAGCGGGCACGGCCGGGCGCGGCGTCCGGCATTCATGGTTAAGCAGGCGTCACCGGCACGTCTAAAGAACGCCCGGCCGAGGCGCGTTCCGGCCGGTTTAGTTTGCACTTCGTTCACGAATTTGCAGTCAAGTGGATGGATCGGTGGACGGCCTCGTAACGTCGAATTCCGCGTAGCGTTTCGGAGCGTATCGATGACGGCGTTTTGCCTGCGCGCCAGGCGGCCCAAACCGCGCTGGCTTGGCTCTTCGCGGCCGCCGTTTTCGCCGCCGCGCCGCGCGGCCCTCGCCGATGAGCCGATCACCGTTCACCTCGATCAGGCCAAGATCCTGAAGCTTCCCGACCGCGCCGCCACGGTCGTGATCGGCGATCCGCTGATTGCCGATCATTCGATCCAGCCCGGCGGCCTCGCGGTCATCACCGGCAAGGGTTACGGCGAAACCAATGTCGTGGTGCTGGACAAAAGCAGCGCCGTGCTGATGGAGAAGATCATCGAGGTCAAAGGCCCCGACGGAGCCCCTTGTCGTGGTCTTTCGCGGCCCGACGCGGCAAACCTATAGCTGCACGCCCGACTGCTCGCCGCGGGTCGACGCTCGGCGACATTCCGGCAAGGACGATTCGACAAGGATACGCAGCTCCCTGCCGACTTCTTCGGCAAGACGCTCACCAAAGCGTCACCCGCAATAACCAGGCCCTGGCGGCCGGCGCGCGGTCATTAATGGGCGCCTCGGCGCAAGGTTAGCGGCGGCTTAAGCCGCAGTCCGCCATTCTCGCCGATTGCCGCAATAAATCGCCAACGGGCGGCTGCTATCGCTTCACCATGAGGCTTCGCATTATCGCGACCTTCTTCGGGTGAGGGCGCCATGTTGAATCGAGCCAGTTCGATCGGGCCGTATTTGCAGTCGAGCTCGTCAGAGAGCTTTCTTTCGGCGGACCGACCGGTAAGCATGACGCGCGCCGCTCGTGCCGCCGCTTCGCCGTGCAAAGCGAGGCCGGGACCACGATCGAGTTCGCGTTGCTGGCGGCGCCGTTCATCGCCGGGCTGTTCGCCATTCTGCAAACCGCGCTCGATCTTCTTTGCCGGCCAGACGCTCGAGACCGCGGCGGCCGCCTCGGCACGGCTGATCTTGACCGGCCAGGCGCAAACCGCCGGCTGGACCGCGGCGCAATTCAAGACCGCAGGTCTGCAATCAGATCCACGGCATCTTCAACTGCAGCAACGGCGTCTATGTCGACGTCGAAACCTATCCGTCCTTTTCCGCGGCCAATCTGGGACTGCCGATCGTCAACGGCAACTTCAATACCGCCGCGCTCGGCTACAATCCCGGCGGCCCGGGCGACATCGTGATGTTGCGGCTCTATTACCAATATCCGGTGTTCGTCAATTTGCTCGGCTTCAACCTGAGCAACTTGACCGGCGGCTACGATCTGTTCGCCGCCACCGCGGTCTTCAAAAACGAACCTTATGCGCATCGTCTTGAGGGAGAGCACGCCATGAAACTAGCGATGCGCCTATTTGCCGCGACAGCCCGCTGCACGGCGCGATTGCGCCGCGACCGCCGCGGTGTTTCCGCCGTCGAATTCGCCCTGTTGCTGCCGGTGATGATGACGCTGTTTCTCGGCAGCGTCGAAGCCTCGCAAGGCATCGCCGCGGACCGCAAAGTCGAGCTGACCGCGCACGCGCTGGCCGATCTCGCCAGCCAATATACCGACATCACCAACGCCGACATGACGCAACATCCTCAATGCCGGCTCGGCGATCATCGCGCCCTACCCGACCGCCGATCTCAAGGAAGTGGTGTCGGAGATCGCGATCAATTCCCAGGGCAATGCCACGGTGGTGTGGAGCGACACGCTCAACGGCACCGCGCTCACCGTCGGCGCAGACCGTCAGCGTGCCGTCCGTCGCTCGCCACGCCGAACAGCTATCTGATGCTTGCCCAGGTCCAGTACGGCTATAATCCGGCCTACGGCTACGTGCTGACCGGCACGTTTGACCTTGAGCGATCAAAGTTTCATGCGGCCGCGGGAATCGGCCTCGATCGCACGCACCGGCATCGCTGAGGAGGCCGACGGAACGATCTCAGCCATCGTACCGCTATTTGATCTCTGGAATCGGCAGCGCCGTCGTCGACTTGATCTTTTCCATGGCGAAGCGCGAGGTGACGTTCTTCAGCGGCACCGCGGCGATCAGACGCTTGTAGAAGGCATCGTAGCCGGCGATATCCGGCACCACCACGCGCAGCATGTAATCGACGTCGCCGGCCATGCGATAGAACTCCATCACTTCCGGCATAGCGGTGACGGTTTTGGCGAAGCGGTCGAGCCAGTCCTGCGAATGATCGCCGGTCTCGATCGAGACGAAGACGCTGATGCCGAGCCCGATGCGGTCCTGGTCGATCAGCGCCACGCGCTTGACAATAATGCCGTCGGCTTCGAGCCGCTGAATGCGCTTCCAGCACGGCGTCGACGACAGGCCGACGCGCTGGCCGATGTCGGCGACCGACAGCGCCGCGTTATCCTGCAGAACGGCAAGGATTTTTCGATCTATGGCATCCATGAAAGTTATTCTTCCAATAATTCAGGATAAGCAGCTATTTATATAGAATAATATTCTAAATCAAGCGACAAAACGCCGTAGCCGGGCGGCCAGGCAGCCCAGGACGCGCCTGCCGGCTTTCATCGCTCACCCAGGAAGAGCGGAAATGTCAGCGGGGCGGGCAGACGCGGATCGAAGTAGGGACGATAGGGCGCGAACTGCTCGACCAAATAGCAGTTGCCGTAGAGCGAATAGCCCATGACCGGGAAGTAGCTGTAATTGTAAGGCAAAATGTCGGTGCGCTGCCAGGCGGCGCGCCACTTTCTGGCGTGATGATGCGCCTGCGCCGCGCTCGATGCCGCGACCGACGACGCCCATGCGAGAGCCGCCGCAACGCATTTCTGAGAACAATCTGCTGCATCGGTCCTCCTTGTCTTCGATTATACCGCTCGGCCAAGAGCCTAAGACTGTAATGCTTCGTCGCCGCGCTCCTGCGCAATGCGGTCGAGCGGGTTTTCAGCCAAAACGCCTCGACCTCGCGCCCGCGTCGGCGCGCCGGACGAGCCGCCAAGCCGCGTGCATTTGATGCCGGCGACGGCGGCGCCGAACCGCATGGCGTCGACCTCGTTTCGGCCTTCGGCCAGCGCCAGCACGAAGCCGCCGTGAAAGGCGTCGCCGGCGCCGAGCGTATCCACGGCCGCGATCTTGAACACCGGCACGCGGCGCAGCGCGCCGCCGTCGCGATAGATGATGTCGTCGGGGCCGTTGCTGACCGCAAGAAACGCGTCGGTATGGCGCGCGATGCGTTGCAAGCCAGCGCCGAGATCGGCGAGGCCGGTGGTCGTCGCGCAGGCATTCGGAGGAAAAGATGACGTGGCGTGGCAACGCCGAAACAGCGGATCGTCCTCGACGGTCGGCCGGTCGCCGTCGAGCACCACCGGCAAGCCGCGGCGCGCGGGCCGCCGCGCAGATCGGCGCACGAAATCGGGATAGCGGTTGTCGGCCAGCACCGCATCGGCCGCCGCCACGATGGCGTGCGGGTCCGCCGGCGCGGTCGCGGCGATGCGTTCGTCGCGATAGGTCACGATGGTGCGGTCGCCGCGCGCATTCATGAAAATCGCCGACAGCGCGGTCGAAAGCCCGTCGACGCGCTGGCAGAAGCTGCAATCGACCTTTTCGCGCGTCGAGCGCCTTGAGCACGCGGTCGCCGTTGTCGTCTTCGCCGGCGGGCCCGCCCATCGGGCCGGCGAGCGCAGCGCGGCCGCCGAGCCGCGCGATCGCCACCGCCGCATTCGCCGCGCAGCCGCCGTTGACGACGAAGAATCCGTTCGGCCTGCACCTTGCCGTCGGGCTGCGGAAATTCGTCGACGCGGAACACTTCGTCGAGCACGATGATGCCGGCGCACAGAATGCGCGGCGCGTGCGATCCGGCGCGCGGACTAGCGTCAGCGGAGGACATCGGCGCCGTCCTCGACAAAACTGCGGATGATGTGGTGGGCGATGGCGACCGGCGGCGGCGTGGTCAGGCCCGTCCGGCATGCTGCCGCCTCAGCATCGCCGCCAATTCCTCGCGCTCGAACCAGCGCGCATCCTCCAATTCGTCGCGATCGACGACGATGGTTCGGACAACGCCTCGGCGTGGCAGCCGATCATGATCGAGGACGGAAACGGCCACGGCTGCGACGCGAAATATTTGACGCGGCCGCAGGCGATGCCGACTTCTTCCAGCACTTCGCGGCGCACCGCTTCCTCGATCGACTCGCCGGGCTCGGCAAAGCCGGCGAGACACGACCACATGGTCGGCGCGAAACGCGGCGAGCGGCCGAGCACGCAGCGCTCGCCGGCAATCGCCAGCATGATGACGACCGGATCGGTGCGGGGAAAATGCTCGGCCTTGCAGGCCGGGCAATCGCGCCGCCAGCCGGCCTGGACGACTTCGGTCTCGGCGCCGCAATTCGGACAGTGCGAATGCCGCGCATGCCAGCCGAGCAGCGCCTTGGCTTCGGCGAGCGGCGGCAAATGCTCCGCGTCGACCAGGCCCTGCACCGCGATCGAGCGCAGATCGGTGATTTTCAGATCGTTGCGCGTCTTGAGCGCCTCGATCGCCTGCGGATCGAGCCGCAACCCGAACCGCGGCGCGTCGTCCATCAAGCCGAGAAAGACGCTTTCGTGCCCGCCGCCGAGCGCGCGCGCCTCGGCCGGCGCGAACAACGGATCGCACGTCGGCGACGACATCCTTCAGCACCACCATTTCGCCGCCGACGACATAGACGCCGGCGCGCGGATGCTCGCTGAATTTCTTGCAGCGCCGCGGCGTCGCCGCGCAATCCGGCGGCGCGATCGACGCGGCTCGCGATATAGCCGAGCTGCGGCGGCGGACCGAGATCGGGGCGCGGGGGCACGTCAGGAGCAACCCGGCTGCCGCATCATGCGGCGGCTTCAGGCCATACCCGCGGCGCGGCGGCCGGCGCCGGGTCGGGCGGACAGAGCGAGATCGGCTGCGGCATGGCGATGCGAAAGGTCATCCTTGTGCTCCCTCGGTGGCATCGGCCCGGCGTTTCCCGCGTATTCGCGTTTGCACGGCAAATTGCGCACCTGCTGCGCCGGATTGAAGCGGCGCCACGATGCGAGGTCAAGGCGCGCCTCCTCCCTCCTGGCGAGAGGGAGTGACAACCAGCGGTGCTTTCCCTTCCCGTCCCGGCAGGGGCACCCTACCGGTGGCGGAAACCCCGTTGCCGGGAGGCGGATTTCTCCGACATCTGCTTCGCCGCAGCCAGCGCGGCGACGACGATGTTGTGATAGCCGGTACAGCGGCACAGATTGCCGGAAATGCCGACGCGGACGTCTTCTTCGGTTGGATCGGGATTGTCGCGCAAGAGCTCGATAAGCGTCGTGAGAATTCCCGGCGTGCAGAAGCCGCATTGCAGCCCGTGGTGCTCGTGAAACGCCTGCTGCAGCGGGTGCAGCGTCTTGCCGCCGTCGGGCGAAAGGCCCTCGACGGTGAAGATGTCGTGACCGTCGGCTTGCACCGCCAGCATCAGGCAGGAGCGCGCCGAGTACCGTCGAACAAGATCGTGCACGCACCGCAGACGCCGTGTTCGCAGCCGAGATGCGTGCCGGTCAATCGAAGCGTTTGGCGCAGAAAATCGGCGAGCGTCAGGCGAACCGGTACTTCGGCGTTATGACACTTGCCGTTGACGGTGACGGCGATGGTTCTTCGCTCGCTCAAGATGCTGCCCTCGCGGTGACGCGCTCATACGCCTTGAGCAGCGCGCGGCGCGACAGGACCGTGGCGAGTTGCCGGCGGTAGGACGCCGGTGCGTGGATGTCGTCCATCGCATCGAGCTTCCGCAGCGGCTCGCAGAGGTCGCGCAACCGCGTGTCGTCGATTTTTTCGCCGATCAGCGCGCGCTCGATGTCGCGGGCGCGAACCGGCGCGGGGCCAATGCCGCCGATCGTCAGCGACGCACGGGTGACTTTGCCGGCGCCGTCTTCCTCAATGATCGCCGCGGCAGAGACAATGGCGAAATCGCCATGGCGGCGGGAAAACTCGACAAAGGCCGAGCCGTGCCGTTTGGACCAGCAGGGAAAACGCGCGCCGACGAGCAGCTCATCGGGATCGACCGCCGGCGTCATATAGGCGATTGGGAAATCGGCGAACGCGATGCTGCGCGGGCCGTCCTTGCCGGCGACCGTCACCGTGGCATCGAGCGTGGCGGCGACCGCGACCAATTCAGCCGCCGGATCGAGATGGCACAGCGAGCCGCCGAGCGTGCCGCGATTGCGCGTTTGGCGGTGGCCGACCTGGGCGATGGCTTCGTGCATCAGCGGACAGCGCGCGCGCACCACCTCGGAGAATTCGATGTCGCGCTGGCGTGTCATGGCACCGATTTCAATCGCGCCATTTTCCTCGCGGATATAGCTGAGCCCGTCGACACGATTGAGGTCGATGACGTGATCGGGCAGCACGAAGCGCATATTGAGCATCGGCATTAGCGACTGGCCGCCGGCCAGGAGCTTGGCGTTGTCGAGACTCGCCAACAGCCCGACGGCGTCGGCGATACTGCGCGGGTCGTGATAGGAAAAGGCGGGCGGCTTCATCCGGCGGTTACGCTCGCGGCAGGCGCTTTGACTCGGTGCCAAAATCTGTGCATCAATCCAAAGACATAGATCAATTCCAGCGTTGAAACCAGCGATGAAGACAGCGCGATGAAGCCGGCGGCGTTCCGCTACCACGCGCCAAAGAGCCTTGACGAAGCGGTCGCCGTGCTCGCCGAAGTTGCCGACGACGACGGCCGCGTGCTGGCCGGCGGCCAGTCGCTCGTGCCGACCATGGCTTTCCGCCTGGCCAAACCCACACATCTCGTCGATATCAACGGCGTCGCCGCGCTCAATCGTCTCGCCGTCGAGGGCGGTAAGCTTTGTATCGGCGCCTGCGTGCGCCACGCCGCTTTTCATCAACCGGTGTGCGAAGGCCCGCTCGGCGCGTTGTTGTCCGGCGTGGTGCGGCACATCGCCCATTATCCGATCCGCAACCGCGGCACGTTTTGCGGCTCGCTGGCGCACGCCGATCCGGCCTCGGAATGGTGCTTGGTCTTGGCGACGCTCGACGGCGAGGTTTTGGCCAAGAGCGTGCGCGGCGAGCGCGTCATCGCGGCGCGCGATTTTTTCAAGGGCGTCATGACCACGGCGCTCGCCGATGACGAACTGCTGGTGGAGGCGCGGCTGCCGCTTTTGTCCGCCGATACGCGCTGCGGTTTCTACGAGTTTAGCCGCCGCGCCGGCGATTTCGCTCTGGCCGCGGCCGTCGCCACCTATCGCCTAGAGACCGGCAAGATCGTTGCGCCGTGCGTCGCAATCGGCGGCGCCGAGGTCAAGCCTCGGCGCATTGCCGAAGCCGAGCGTGCGCTTGCCGGGGCACCGCCCGGCGACGCTGCGTTTCGCGACGCGGCGCAAGCGGCCACGGCTGCGGTCGATCCGATGGAAGACATTATCAACACCGCCGAGTTCCGGCGCGATCTGGTGCTGGCGGTGACGCGCCGGGCGCTGGAACGGGCGGCGGCAATGTCGTGAGCGCATCGTCGACGTTGACCCTTCCCATCCCGACCCCCACTCCTGCCCACAAGGGCAAGGGGAAAAAGAGCTGGATCGGCCAGCCGGTGGTACGACTGGAGGATCCGCCGCTCGTTGCCGGACGGGGCGCCTTCGCCGGCGACATCAACTTCCCGCATCAGCTTTTTATGCGCGTGGTGCGTTCCGCGCATGCGCATGGCCGCATCGTCGCCATCGACACCGCGGCGGCGCGCGCGCTGCCGGGCGTGTTCGCGGTGTGGACCGCCGACGACATCGCCGAAGTGCCGCCGATCGATTTCCGCGAGGGCTCGATTCCGGCGCTCGATCCGTATCGCCAGCCGGTGCTGGCCAAAGGCCGTGTGCGCTATGTCGGCGATCCGGTCGCCGTGGTGTTCGCCACCGATGCCTATCTCGCCGAGGACGCCGCCGATCTGGTCGGCGTGCAGATCGAGGAATTGCCGCCGCTTCTGGACGCGCAAGCCGCGCCGGCCGAGTTCTCGCCGGGCTTTTCCAGCGAAGCCGCGGTGATCCGCCAGGGCTACGGCGACGTCGACGCGGTGTTCCGCACCGCGCCGCATGTCGTCGAAGCCGAGCTTACTGTCGGCCGGCATTCCGGTGTGCCGCTCGAGACGCGCGGCGCCATCGGCCGCTACGACGCCGCGCGCGACATTCTCGAACTGCACGGCGCCGCCAAGGTGCCGCACCGCATC
>CAWHBC010000011.1:0-45105 GCA_963827465.1 uncultured Alphaproteobacteria bacterium | reverse complement strand
CACGAACCGCGGTGCTCCGGTACTCGGGTGACCAACGGCAGCGCTACGACGAGGAGCGCTGCGGCGCCGGCGAACAGCGTCGCCTGGGTGCGGCCGGGGTCATGGGCGTTGGCGAGAATCGCGGTGTCGATCGAGATGGTGATGATGGTCCCGATTTGCATGCACATCGTGCGCAGCGCGGCGATGGTCGAGGAGCGCTCCGGCGCCAGTTGCAGTCCGGCGTTGCGGCTGGCCGGGTTGTTCATGCCGCGGCCGGCGCCGACCAGAAAGGCGGCTCCGGCGAGCCAGACGTAGGGCGGGATGGCGGCAACCGGGCTGAAGGCAAGGAGCAGCATCCCGCTCGCGGTCACGATGCCGCCCGCATAGAGCGGCAGCCGGTACCCGGTGCGCCGCAAGGCGAATGCGCCGGCGATCGACAAGATGATTGCGGCAAACCCCTGGGCGATCAGCAGCGAACCGGAGTCGAGGGCGTCGATGCCGTAGCGGTTCGCCGCGTAGAGCGGCACCAGCGCGATCACACCCGAGGTGGCGCCGCCGTAGATCGTGTTGATCAGGTTGACCGGGCCGAAGCCCGCTCCGTAAATCAGCCGCGGCGGGATGAAGGGATGCGCCGAACGGCTGATGTGACGAAAGAACAGCCATAGCGCGATCATCGCGACCGTCAGCGGAATCACGAACTCCGGCGACCCGGCGCGCGCATTTCTTTCGGCCAGATAGGTGATGGCGAGCATGCCGGACAACAGGGCGCCGCCGAGCAGCGCCAAGCCTATGGCATCCATTGCCGGACGGGCTCCGCGCGGCCGCGATCGATCCGGCGGCACGTAGCACAGCGCCAGAACGATGACCGCGATGCCGATCGGCAAGTTGACCAGAAAGACGCCGCGCCAGGTCCAGTAGGTCACGAACAGGCCGCCGAATATCGGCCCGATCATGGCGCCGATGGAGAAGATGCTGCCGAACAGGCTGACCGCGCGGTCGCGCGCGCCGCCGAAGTGGTCGACGATGATCTCGGTCGCCGACGGCGTGAAGCCGGCGCCGCCGGCCGCCTGCAGCCCGCGCAGCGCAATGAGCACATAGATATTGTCGGCGAGCCCGCAGAACAGCGAGGCCAAGGTAAACGCGGCGACGGAGCCGACGAAGACCCTGCGGCAGCCGTACAACTCGCTGAGTTTGCCGCTGACCGGCAGGAAGACCACAAAGCCGAGGGCATAGGCCGTGATGGTCCAGCCGGCCCAGTCGATCGAGGTGTGCAGCCCGCGCTGCAAGGAATGCAGCGCCGTGGCAACGATGGTCGAGTCGATCGACATCATCAGCAAAGCGAGTGCGACGATGGTGAACACCAGCACGCGCCGCACCGGCGGGCTCTCACCGCGCGCACTCAAAACACCGTCGGCCGCGCGGGCCTCATCTCGGATACTCATGGGCGTGACATAGCAGGCGGTTCGCGATTCGACGCCCCCTAATCCGGGGGGCCAGGCATGCCGGACCGGCGATGGCATGCCGCGTCGACGCGGATGACGTCACGCGCCGGATCGGCGGTGCCGCGCCGAATTACTCCATCAGCTTCAGATTAGCCTCGTGGATCACCTTGGCCCATTTGTTTGTCTCGGCGGTGAGGAACTTGCCGAAATCGGCCGGCGAGCCGCCGATGAGCATGCCGCCGAGATTGGCGAATTTCTTTTTCATGTCCGGATCGGCGAGCGCGGCGTTGACGGATTTATTCAAGATGTCGATGACGTCCGCCGGCGTGCCCTTGGGAGCGTTGAGCCCGTAAAACGCGCTGACCTCGTAGCCGGGCAGAAAGTCGGAGATGCACGGCGTGTCCGGCAGCGCGTCGGAGCGCACGGTGGTGGTGACGCCGAGCGCGCGGAACTGGCCGTTGCGGATATAGCCGATCGCGCCGGGCAGATTGTCGAAGGCCACCTGCACCCGGCCGCTCAGGAGATCGGTATAGGCGCCGCCGTTCATGCCGCGATAGGTGATGTTGTTGACCTGGACATTCGCCATCAGCTTGAACATTTCCATCGACATATGCGGCGAGTGCCGTTGCCCGGCGAGCCGTAATAGACCTTGCCGGCGTTGGTCTTGGCGTAGGCGATGAATTCGGGAACGGTGTGGACCGGCTGCGTGGCGCCGACGATCATGACATTGGGCACGCGCATGATGCCCGCGACCGGATCGCTGTCGCGCAGGAAGTCGTAGGGAAGATGCGCGTAATAGGTCGCGTTGATGGCGTTGGTCGGATTGGTGAGGAGGAGCGTATAGCCGTCGGCCGGCGAGCGGATCATGTCTTCGCTGGCGATGTTGTTGGCGGCGCCGGGCCGGTCCTCGACCAGGAACTGGCCGTTGAGGTTTCGCGACAGCCAATCGCCGATGAGGCGCGCAACCACGTCGACGGCGCCGCCGGCGGAAAAGCCGACCAGAATTTTGACCGGCCGGTTAGGATAGTCGAGCGCGGATGCGCTCCGCGACAACGCCGGCAGCGCGGCGGCGCCCGCCGCCAGATGCAGAAATTTGCGGCGCGGAAGTTTTACGACATTGCCCATAGCGTTGCCCCCCAATGACATTGCCCTTGAGACTTCGCGCGTGTTTGCCGCCTTCGCCGTGCGCGGCGGCCCGCGATTTCAATCTCGATGTATTTCCAACAAGCCGGCCGCGCGGGAACGCGCATGTGGTCGTCAGCGACCTGTCTGCAGTGACCGGTCTTTAGCGACCTGGCATGTCCCGCGGCAGCACCGCGGGCAAGCTTACACGGAATGCGGGTGCCGCTCCAGGGAGCCGGAAGGGTCGGTGCGATCCGACGATTTTGCTTGGGTCTCAGCCATCACGCCGCTACGGCGAAGCCTCCGGTCATCACCCTCGCATGGGGTGATTACGGAAGATCGCTGGAACGGACGATGGCAAATGAAGGATTGGCGGCCTGCGCCAATCCTTTAATGCGCCTTGGCGGCCATGGCGCCGGCGGGCGGGAAGGCCGGGTTGGTTTCCGTGCCGCGCAGCAAACCAAGCGCGGTCTGCAGCGCCTTGTCGTCCTTGGCGTCGGTCGGCACGTAGGATTGCGAGCCGTCTTCTTCCTTGCCGGTGGCCGCCAGATGGCCGGGCAGGTTGGCCTCGCTGAAGCCGAGCGCGTCCTCGCCCTGCATATCCTTTGGCACGTCCTGCTTGACCACGACGTCCGGGGTGATGCCTTCGGCCTGGATCGAGCGGCCCGACGGCGTGTAATAGCGCGCCGTGGTCAGGCGCAGCGCGCCGTTGTCTTCGCCCAGTGGAATGATCGTCTGCACCGAGCCCTTGCCGAACGAGCGCGTGCCGACAATCGTCGCCCGCTTCTGATCCTGCAAGGCGCCGGCGACGATTTCGGAGGCCGAAGCCGAACCGCCGTTGACGAGAACGATCAGCGGCTTGCCGCCGGTGAGGTCGTCGGGCTTGGCGTAGAAGCGCTGGTTCTCTCCGGGATTGCGGCCGCGGATCGAAACGATCTCGCCGGTGGTGAGGAAGGCGTCGGAGACCGCGATCGCCTGATCGAGGAGACCGCCGGGATTGTTGCGCAGATCGAGAATATAGCCCTTGAGCTGATCGGCCGGAACCTGGCTGGAAATCTGCTTGATGGCGTCCGTCAATTCGTCGCCGGCAAGGTTGTTGAATTCGGTGATCCGCAGATAACCGACATTGCCGCCGTCGACGTGGGAGCGAACCGAGCGGACCTTGATGATTTCGCGCGTCAGGGTCTTCTCGATCGGCGCCGCGCTGCCGACGCGCTGGATTTCGAGCTTCACGCTGCTGCCGGGGTTGCCGCGCAATTTGGTCACGACGTCGTTGAGCGGCATGCCGGCGATGACCTGATCGTCGATGCGGGTGATGATGTCGCCGGCGAGGATGCCGGCCTTGGAGGCGGGCGTATCGTCGATGGGGGAGACGACCTTGACCCGGCCGTTTTCCATCGTGACCTGCATGCCGAGACCGCCGAACTGGCCGCTTGTCTCCGCCTGCATGTCGCCGAAGCTCTTGGCGTCCATGTAGTTGGAATGCGGATCGAGGCCACTCACCATGCCGTTAATGGCGGCGGAAATCAGCTTCTTGCTCGCGGGCTTCTCGACGTAATCGCGCCGCACGATGTCGAAGGCTTTGCCGAACAATTCAAGCTGATGGTAGGTCTGGCCGCCGCTGTCGGTGGACGGCGAAGCGGACGCCCAGGACGACAAATACGGGGTCAGCACCGGCGTGGTGGCGACGAACGCGATCGCTGCGCCGGCGATGGCGCCAAGCGAAAGATGGAGGAGCCTTTGCATGAAATCTTCCTGTTGGTGCCGGCGGCCGGCAAGTCACTTCACAAGTCGCTTCACAAGTCGCTATTTTACTTCATAGCGCCGCTATCGGCTGCGGCGCTTTGGTCCCTGCCAGCCACGCTCTCGCCCGGTCGAGGCGTAACGCAAGGCCACGTCCAAAGTCCATTATGATATCAGCGATTACCCGTTAATTTGTCTTCCATAAGGCGGATTTCACTTTGTCGCATCATTGACGGATCGGACGGCGCTCGGCGGAGCGTGCGCGGCCACGCGGACCTTGGGATAGCGGAACTTTTGACCCTTTCGTACCGTTCGCGGCCGGCGAACCCCGGCCTTCGGTCGCCGTAAGCCGATACCGGACGCTCGGCCGAGTGCCTCCATCCGAGCCCTCCGTAAAGTAGCATCTCTGCGCGCTTCGCAAAGTTGGCATCTCGCCGCGCTGTGCATTACATTGGAGAAGCGGGGCTGCCCAGTACGTCAGGAGCCTTATTCTCGGGGCCTTATCGATCTCTTAGGGAGCTGTCCCTGGCCGAGCTCGTGGGTTCGGTCACACGGTGCCCACCTACTTGTGTAGGGAACCCGGGATCGTTGCTCCAACGGCCGGCGCGGCTCCGCACTTATTTCCCTGTCGTGCCAGGAGACACGTGATCCGGCCTTTCGGCCGGCCGAGGCGCCGGCTGAAGTGCAGGCTTGTTCCGGCCATCTGCGCCTTTAGGCTTGCCAGCTACCAAGACGTGGATGCGGTAAAGCCGGGCATGACTGGAATGACTGAGCCAGCCGACCTTGTGGACAGGAAATCCGCTCTCCGCGCGGCCGCCGCCGCGCGGCGCGATGCGCTGCCGGCAGAAGTGCGCAAGGCGGCCGCCGAGGCGATCGCGGCGCGCGCTTTCCCGGTGCCGATTTCGCCCGGCATTGTGGTGTCGGGCTTCATGCCGCTGAAGACCGAGATCAATCCGCTGCCGCTGATGAAAGCGCTTGCGGACGCCGGCGCCACATTGGCTTTGCCGAAGATCGCGCGCCGCGGCCAGCCGCTGATCATGCGGGCGTGGCCGTGGGGCGCGCCGCTCGATACCGGGCAATGGGGCATCCGCGAGCCGAAGGCGGATTATCCGGAAGTCGAGCCGGACATTTTATTGGTGCCGCTGCTGGCCTTCGACCGGTCCGGTCAGCGCATCGGCTACGGCGCCGGCTATTACGACATCACCATTGCCGGCTTGCGTTCGCGCAAAAGCATAACGGCGGTCGGCATCGCCTTTGCCATGCAGGAAGTTCCCGCGGTGCCGGCGACCGAGCGCGACGCGCGGCTCGATCTCGTGCTAACGGAGAATGAGGTGATCCGGTTCGAAGGCTGAGATATGCGCATTTTGTTCGTCGGCGACATTGTCGGGCGGAGCGGGCGCACCATCGTCGCCGAACGCCTGCCCAAGCTCATTCGCGACTGGAAGCTCGATCTGGTCGTCGCCAATGGCGAGAATGCCGCCGGCGGCTTCGGCATTACCGAAGCGATCTATCGCGATTTCATCGAGGCCGGCGTCGACGCCGTCACCCTTGGCAATCACGCCTGGGACCAGAAGGAGGCGCTGGTCTTCATCGAGCGGGCGCCGCGGCT
This sequence comes from uncultured Alphaproteobacteria bacterium, assembly GCA_963827465.1. GTDB lineage: Bacteria > Pseudomonadota > Alphaproteobacteria > Rhizobiales > Xanthobacteraceae > BOG-931. The sequence goes on along the minus strand of CAWHBC010000011.1, from coordinate 39,210 downwards.
CGTCCGGCCGCTCAATTATCCCGCCGGCACGCCGGGGCGCGGCAGTGCGCTGATCGAAACCCGAGGCGGCGCGCGCGTGCTCGTCATCAACGCCATGGGCCGCATCTACATGGATCCGCTCGACGATCCGTTCGCCGCCATCGATCGCGAATTGACGGCGTGCCCGCTGGGCAAGACGGCCGATGCCGTCATTATCGACTTCCACGGCGAAGCGACCAGCGAAAAACAGGCCATGGGATTTTTCTGCGACGGGCGTGCGAGCCTCGTGGTCGGCACCCATACCCATGTGCCGACCGCGGACGCGCGCGTGCTGCCCGGCGGCACCGCCTTCATCACCGATGTCGGGATGACCGGCGACTTCGATTCGGTGATCGGCATGGTCAAGGACGAGCCGCTGCAACGCTTCCTGCGGCGGGTGCCGGCGGCGCGCTTCGAGCCGGCCGCGGGCCCGGCGACGCTGTGCGCAATCGCGATCGAAACCGGCGGCGGCGGGCTTGCCACGCGCGCAGCGCCGGTGCGGCTCGGCGGCACGCTGGAACAGGCGCTGCCCACGATGTGGACAACGCCGCCGCCCGCCGCTTGACCTCGCGGTTCAGCCGCGAAAAATACCGCGGCAAAATGTCGTGGCCAAAGGGGAGGGGCGTCTCCATGCCGACACGCACATTGCTCGTCGTTTTGCTGCTCGCCGCCATGCTGCCGTCCGCGAGCCTGGCCGAGACGATTACGGTGTCCGACAATCATGGCGGCAGCGTCGCCGCCTACGATGCGCGCTGGGCGGGGTTCGCGGCGCGCGGCGTCGACGTCCGCATCGTCGGTCCGTGCCAGTCGGCCTGTACGGTGCTGCTCGGCCATATTCCGCGCAGCCGGATTTGCGTCACGCCGGAGGCTTCGTTCGGATTTCACCTCGCTCACCTGCCGAGCGCGACGGCGACCCTGTGGAACGCCTATGCGCCGGACATCCGCGCCTGGATCAAAGCCCATGGCGGGCTCACAGCCGACTTCATCTGGATGCGTGCACCCGATACCTATCGGTTCTTCAAGCAGTGCTAGGCCGCGGCCGGATCGCGCGGCAATTGAAAACCCGGCGGTAAGGCGTTGCGGAACAACTTTATTTTCGTCCGCGCGCGTCCTATAAGCGCGCGTAAATCACGCCATGGCGCCGGCTCGAAAATCGCTGCCCGAGGCGGGCGCGCGCACCGCGGCAATTGAACGGAGAAAGACGGAAGACAAGTCATGGCCGGACATTCACAGTTCAAGAACATTATGCACCGCAAGGGGCGGCAGGATGCGGCGAAATCCAAGCTGTTCGGCAAGCTCGCCCGCGAAATCACCGTCGCGGCCAAGCTCGGCGTGCCCGACCCGGAGATGAATCCGCGGTTGCGCGCGGCAATGCTGGCGGCGCGGGCGGAGAACATGCCCAAGGACAATATCGAACGCGCCATCAAGAAGGCCCTGGGCAGCGACGGCGAGAGTTACGAGGCGATCCGCTACGAAGGCTATGGGCCGGGCGGCGTCGCCGTGATCGTCGAAGTCTTGACCGACAACCGCAACCGCACCGCGGGCGAGGTGCGCGCAAGCTTCACCAAATCCGGCGGCAATCTGGCGGAGACCGGCGCGGTGTCTTTCATGTTCGACCATGTCGGCGTCATCGAATACGACGCCAAGGCGGCGAGCGCGGAGGCGATGTTCGAGGCGGCGCTGGAAGCCGGCGCCGACGACGTGGTCTCGACCGTGGAGACGCACGAGATTTACGCCGCGCAGGATCATTTCGGCTCGGTCGCCAAGGCGCTGGAGCAGAAATTCGGCGATCCGCGCAAGGCCTCGCTCACCTGGCGGCCGCAGAACACGGTCGCGGTCGACGACGAGCAGGGCGAAAAAGTCCTGAAGCTGATTGAGAACTTGAACGAGCAGGACGATGTGCAGAACGTCTATGCCAATTTCGAGATTTCCGACGCGCTGGTCAGCAGGATGAGCGCGTAAGCCAAAGTGCGGCGTCGTGATGCGAGGGCCGCGACGGATCGCGCGGAATATGGCGTGACAATCGGCGCCAAAGCGGCTTAGTGTCCGGCCTCTCGCCGGCCCGGCGGTTCCGCGTCCGGTTCCAGTCCCAGACCTCCGTTGGCAAAGGCGGCAGCGCATGAGTACTACGCTCCACGAGCCGCTTCGAGGCCGCGCGCTGTTCGATCGAATTTGGCGATTTACGCTGCGTCGGGTGTTGTTTCCGGTCTGCGTGCTGGCGCCGTTCGCCTTTGTGTTCCCCAAGATCGCGCTGTTTTATGCCGTCTGCGGCGCCTATGACGTCAGCCGCAATACCGACCTGAAGCTCTCCACGCTGCGGCGTTATTTCATCGGCAACGGCTTCCTGCTGTGGGTGCTGTCGCCGATCAACTGCGTGCTCGATCTGTTGTCGCTGCCTTACGTCAACAAGGGCGTCTATCGCCTGGAGGATTTGCCCGCGGACTATCAGGACGAGGTGAAGCGGCTGATGCGGGTAGCCGACGCGGCCGAGCTTCCGCGCCGGGTCGAGGAGCGCTCGAAAGAGCACCGGCGCATGATGCTGTTCTGGCGTTCCTACGGGGTCGGCAGCAAAACCATCGTCGACGTGCCCGGCTTCGCCGAACCGTGGAAATATATCAAGACCATCGGGCTTTCCGTCTTCAACAAGAAGATTACGACCTCGCCGCATTTCGGCTGGCTGCGGCCCACCTTGCGCGTGCTCTACAACGTCAACGATATCAAGGATAAGTCCGCCTATATCGTGGTCGGCAACACGACGAGCTACTGGCGCGACAACAAGCTGTTCATCTTCGACGATACGCTGCTGCATGTGTCCGCCAACGAGACCGACCAGCTGCGCTATTGCATGTTCGTCGATATTCTTCGCCCCTCGCCGTTTCCGCGCGTCATGGCGGCGGTGGTCGCCTGCGAGGGCTACCTCAACTCGAAGCTCAAGCTCATCACCTTGAGCGGCTGGACGCTGGTGGAGCAGTAACGGCTGCGCGTCACATTTCTATTTTCACAACATCGCCCGGACGCAACGCCTTGACTGCTTCCGCTATTTGCTGATCGTGACGACGAAGAGCAGGCCAGCTTGTCGTCGGCAATATCAAGATTGCCAGACGACGGCCGGCTAGGCGCTGCTGATATTGAAGATTTTGATCGGTCGTCACCAGCAGGTCGAACTCGGCTTCTGCCGCCGCTAATAATTCTCCGTTACCAAGCTTGTTCCAGCCCAATTCATAAGCGGTGGCCACCGCGTGCTCTTTCAACGCCCGCCGCAGAGGAACAGGTGTTCCTTGGTCAAACAATATTCTCATGCGCCGCCGCCGCCCAAGTCGTCAGGCCACCAGGCTTTGCTCGGCATGGCGAAGAACCAGTTCCACCTGCTCACGCGTTACGCCAGGAAACCATTGCAGGAATTCGTCGACCCGCGCACCACTCTCGATGTTTTCGAATAAAGCCCTTACCGGGACGCGGCTGTGCTTGAATAACCACTCGCCGCTACCCTTACCGGGGATGCGCTCGACCGCGGGGCATGTGCTCCAATCCAGCATAACCGCGATTCTACCGGGACGGCTTGGTCGTCACAAGCGTGCGGGAAGCCTAGTTCACCGCAAACAAAACAAGCGCGACCACGGCGACGGTAAGCCCAAGTCCTTTGCGCAGATCGAGGCGTTCGCCAAACATCGCAATGCCATAGAGCGCAGTGATGACAAAGCTCATTTGCGCAACCGGCACCAGCACGCTCGCCGGTCCGAGCGCCAGGCCATGCATCAAAAGCACGAAGGCGCCGAACAGCGCGAGCGCGGCGAGCCCGGCATGGCTCCAGCCGCGCGGCGGCACGCGAATGCCCGCGCGCCAGAAGCCGGCGATGGTTGCGAGCGACGAGAACACCCAGGCCTGCATCGCCACCATGGTTTCCGGCAGCGCGCCGTGCTGCAGCCCGATTTTGTAGAACAGATTGGTCAGCGCCATCGTCACGGTGGCAAGCAGCACTTGCGCCAGCGATCCGAAATTGACCTTGCCACGCTCGGCGCCGGCCTCGGCGAGAAGGAGCCACACCGCGACCAGCGCCAAGCCGAGCGCGATCGCTTTGGCGACCGTGAGTGCCTCGCCGAGGATGAGGATCGCCAGCACCGCGGTGATGGTGAAATTCAGCCGGAAGATCGGCGCATTGGTCGAGACCGCGCCGCCATGCAGGCTTTGGGTGAAATTGTACAGCGCGACGAACAGGAACAACCCGGCCAGCGCGCCCCACAAAGCGGGCAAATGGACATGCAGATTTCCAGTCAGCAACGCATAGACCGTCACGCCCGGGCAGAACATCCAGGCCTGCGCCATCAGGAAATCGCTCGAGGCGATCCCGGCGGCGGCGCCGCGCTTGTAGATGATGTCGCTGGCGCCGAAGCACGCCATGGCGCCGAGCGCGAAACCAAGTCCCGGGGTCATCCGAATTTCCGCAAGCGTGTTAAGCCGTTAGCCGCCGTCGCTGCGGCTGTGTATCAGGGCCGTCACCGCCCGGCGAGCGAGCTTTCGGCATTGCCGTCATGCTATGAATGCGCCGGCATGAACCGCCCGATTCGCATCCTCGGCATCGATCCGGGCCTCCGCCGCACCGGCTGGGGTATGGTCGAGATTACCGGCAACCGTCTCGCCTTCCTCGGCTGCGGCTCGGTGACGACCAATGACCGCGATGCGCTCGCGTCGCGGCTTCTCGCCATCCATGACGGACTGATGCTCATTCTCGAGCAATTCCGCCCTGACGAGGCGGCAGTGGAGCAGACTTTCGTCAACAAGGACGCCAAGGCGACGCTGAAGCTCGGCCAGGCGCGCGGCATCGCCATGGTGGTGCCGGCGCGCGCCGGCGTGCCGGTTGCCGAATATGCGCCGAACCTCGTCAAGAAAAGCATCGTCGGCGCCGGCCACGGCGACAAGGCGCAGGTGCGCATGATGATCGGCGTGCTGTTGCCCAAGGCCGATCCTGGCTCGGACGATGCCGCCGATGCGCTGGCGATCGCGGTGACGCATGCGCATCATCGGCAGAGCCTGGTGTTGAGGGTGGCGGCGGGATGATCGGCAAGCTCAAAGGCGTGATCGATTCCTACGGCGAGGACAATGTCGTCCTCGACGTCAACGGTGTCGGCTATCTGGTGCACTGCTCGGCGCGCACGCTGCAGGAGTTGCCGCGGGCCGGCGAGCCGGCGGTGATGTCGATCGAAACCTATGTGCGCGAGGATCAGATCAAGCTGTTCGGCTTCCTCACCGATCTCGAGCGCGAATGGTTCCGGCTGTTGCAGACCGTGCAGGGCGTCGGCGCCAAAGTGGCGCTCGCCGTGCTCGGCACGCTCAAGCCGTCCGATCTCGCCTCCGCCATCGCCATGCGCGACAAGGCGATGGTGGCGCGCACGCCGGGCGTCGGCCCGAAAGTGGCCGAGCGCATCGTCACCGAGCTGAAAGACAAGGCGCCGGCCTATACCGATATCGATCCGGCGCTGGTGCGGCTGTCCGGCGCGCTCGACGAGAAACGCGCGCCGGCGCCGGTCGCCGACGCGGTATCGGCGCTGATCAATCTCGGCTATGGCCAGCCGCAGGCCGCCGCCGCCATCGCCGCGGCGGCGCGCAACGCCGGCGACGGGGCGGAAGTGCGGACGCTGATCCGGCTGGGCTTAAAGGAACTGGCGAAGTGAAGAAGCCGGCCAAGCTGACAAAAAGCGATCGTGAATTGATCGCGGCGGCGGTGGCGGCGATCAAACAGCGCTATCGCGACGACTGGCAGGAGGTCGGCGCCGCCTTGCGCACCCGCTCCGGAAAAATCTTCACCGGCGTCAATCTCGACGCCTATCTCGGCCGCATGGCGGTCTGCGCCGAGGCCATCGCGCTCGGCCGCGCCGTGGTCGATATCGGCGACGCCGGCATCGACACCATCGTCGCGGTGCGCCATCCGCCGCCGCAGAACAAGGATCAGACCGTCACCGTGGTCTCGCCGTGCGGCGCTTGCCGCGAATTGATCTTCGACTACGACCGCAACGCACGCGTAATCGTACCGAACGGCAAGTCGGCCGCTGCGGTACCGATCGGCGAATTGCTGCCGAACAAATATACCCGGGGGGCGGAACGGTGACGACCGCGCCGCGCCCGCTCGTCTCGCCGGAACGCCGCGACGAAGATGCGGCGGAAGCGAGCCTGCGCCCGCAACGTCTCGCCGACTTCATCGGCCAGGAGCAGGCGCGCAGAAATCTCGGCGTGTTCATCGCCGCCGCGCGCGCCCGCAAGGAGGCGCTCGATCACGTGCTGTTCGTCGGCCCGCCGGGCCTGGGCAAGACGACATTGGCGCAGATCGTGGCGCGGGAGCTTTCGGTGAATTTCCGCTCCACCTCCGGCCCGGTGATCGCCAAGGCCGGCGACCTCGCCGCGCTTCTCACCAATCTCGAAGAGCGCGACGTCTTGTTCATCGACGAGATCCACCGGCTCAATCCGACGGTCGAGGAGATTCTCTATCCGGCGATGGAGGATTATCAGCTCGATCTGATCATCGGCGAGGGGCCGGCGGCGCGCTCGGTCAAGATCGACCTCGCCAAGTTCACGCTGATCGGCGCCACCACCCGCGCCGGGCTTCTGACCAATCCGCTGCGCGACCGCTTCGGCATTCCGGTGCGGCTGAATTTCTACACCGAGGCGGAATTGGAGCTGATCGTCAATCGCGGCGCGCGCGTGCTCGGCATCGCCATCACCGCCGACGGCGCCAACGAAATCGCGCGGCGCGCCCGCGGCACCCCGCGCATCGCCGGCCGGCTTCTGCGCCGGGTGCGCGACTTCGCCTCCGTCGCCGGCAATCCAGCGATCGACCGCGCGGTGGCCGACACGGCGCTCGCCGCGCTCGAGGTCGACGCCGCGGGCCTCGACGCCATGGACCGGCGTTACCTCAAGACCATCGTCGAGAATTACGGCGGCGGCCCGGTCGGCGTCGAAACGCTCGCCGCCGCTTTATCGGAGCCGCGGGACGCCATCGAGGACATCATCGAGCCTTATCTGATCCAGTGCGGGCTTCTGCAGCGCACGCCGCGCGGCCGGCTGGTCACCGGCAACGGCTTCCGCCATCTCGGCCTGCCGGAGCCCAATCGCGATCCGGCGCAGTTCGGGTTGTTTAATGTGGAACAGGACGATTAGCTGTGCCGCAAACCTACGAGGGCGGCTGCCATTGCGGCCGGGTGCGCTTCAAAGTCACCGCCGATCTCGACCGCGTCACCTCTTGCAATTGCTCGATCTGCACCAAAAAAGGCTTTTTGCATCTGATCGTGGCGCCGGAGCAATTCGAATTGGTGAGCGGCAAGGACGCGCTGACGACCTATCGTTTTAATACCGGCACCGCGCAGCATAAGTTCTGCGCCACTTGCGGCATCCATCCGTTCTACGTGCCGCGCTCCGATCCCGGCAAGATCGACGTCAATGTGCGCTGCCTCGACGGGGTGGATATCGCCGCGATAAAACCCCACATGTTCGACGGCAGGAATTGGGAGCATGCGATGACCGAACGCGTGCCGTGGCGCTAGAAAAATTGGCGATCGAAAGATGACCGGCGTTTCTCTCGACGGCGAAATCCGCGACGGCCGCCATGTGCTGACGGTGCGGGTTTATTACGAGGACACCGACTTCACCGGCATCGTCTATCACGCCAATTATCTGCGCTACATGGAGCGCGGCCGCACCAATCATTTGCGGCTTCTGGGCGCCGATCACCGCGCGCTGTTCGAGGAGACCGAGAAGGAAACGCCGGGCTTCGCCTTCGTGGTGCGCTCGATGAACATCGATTTCTTAAAACCCGCGCGCATGGACGACGTCTTGACCGTCATCACCGAGCCGGAGGAAGTGAAGGGCGCCTCGATCACGCTGCGCCAGCGCGTCATGCGCGGCGACGAGCTCATGGTCGAAGCCCATGTCCGGGTCGCCTTCATCTCCGGCGGCCGGGCGCGGCCGATCCCGAAGCCGCTACGCGTCGCCATGAAGGCGGATCAGGATGTCATTGAGGGCGCCGGTTGACTGAATGGCGGCGGCGGTCGACGCAGACCGTGATGCCCGCGCTTGCCGCGGGCATCCACGTCTTAACAGCGTAGCCGCGGCAAAGACCTGAATCGCGGGAACGAGTCCGGCCATGACGGGCCTGGACCGCTCCCGTTCCTCGTCATGGTAGCTAGCCCTTCTTGTTGCAGGCCGCGGTGCATCGGCTGAGACAGCTGCCGACGGTGCCTCCCCCTACGTTTTGGGGTGTGCAACGAACCTTCTGGCAATATGCCATGCAGTCCTTCGCGGACGCCGCGCCCGGAACCAGGACGGCACTCACCGCCACAGCCAACACGAATGATTTGAGCATTGTCACCCTCCCTCAGCTAACGCCACAGCCTATCACGGGACGGGCGGAGACTGGCGGTATTTTCTTGCCGGTTTTGACGGCGCGATGCAGGATTGAACGCTCGCAGATAATGGGACTCGCTTCGGGTGCGGGCGCCGAGTGCTTCCCCCTTCAATCCGCTCCTCCTGTTCCTCGCATTGAGCGGGGAAAATATTCAGACGTTGTACGAGCCGCGGTTTGCCACCGCGATTGGCGCTGGCGCCGTGCGGCGCATGATCCGGATGTTGGGGTCGCGAAACGAGGGTTTCTTGCGCGCTTTCGCCCGAGCGTCGTGCGCGGCCCTTCATCCAAACAATTTCATAAGTGGAAACGCCTAGCGAAGCCCACAGCGGCGTCGCAATCGCCGCCGCTGTTGCGGGAATACTACATACTTTCAGAAGCGCCGGAGCAAGTGTGATTCACTTTCCGATTTTCTCATCACGGGGGAGTGAATCATGAGAAGCGCTCTTGTCGCCGCAGTGCTGAGCGTCGTCGCCGCGAGTCCCGGAGTTGCCGCGAACATATCTCCCGCCGCCAAGGCGGCAACGTCAGCACCCTATGATTGGAGCGGCGTCTATGTCGGCGGCCACATCGGCGGCGGCTGGCAGAGTACGCAGTTCACGCCGACCTTCAACCAGCATATTTCCGAGGTAAAGATCGGTCTCAGCTACAAGTTCATGCCGGGCTTTCTGTTCTGGTGAGTGAGGCGCTCTCAGGCATGTGCGCTGGATTGTTTGTTGCAACGGTCCTGGGCCACAAGCTTATGTTGTACCGCAGGAGTCTTGCGCGGATCGAACTCAAATCCACTCCTCCTGTTCCTCGTAATGCGTCGGGAACATGTTGATGTATTGCACCAGCCGCGGGTTCCTGCCGCGATTGGGGCTGGCGCCGTGCGGCAGCGCCTGATGCCAGATGACAAGATCGCCGGCGCGGCCGCCGATCGCCTTCGGGCCGAGCGTGTAGAGGTTTTGCGCGCGCGGATGGACATCGCGCGGCAGGCTTTTCAGCCAGTCTTCGCCCCAGCGCTGAAAGCCGGAAACGAGTGTGAAGGCGCCCTGCTCGGGCGGCGTGTCGGTCAAATAAAGAATCCCGCCGGTGCCGAAGGGGATCGGCGTCTTCACGCTGACGTCCCAATGCAGATGCGGGCCGGGAAACAAAAATCCGTCGCGCTCGGGCGCGTTGAAGCCGACGCGGTCGGTGGTGGCCCACAGGTCGGCGGTGCCCCATAATTGCGCGAAGGCTTTGTGGATGCGCGACGAGGTTCGCGCGGGCTCGAAGGCCGGGTGCTGGAAATACTGCACCATGATGCCGTGGTCGTTGCGTCGGTACCAGGTCTCCGGATCGTCCGGCGCGGCGCCGACATGCTCCCACACGGCGCGTGCCGCGGCCGCGGATTGCGCGGGTGTGATCGCCTCAGGCAGCACGACGTAGCCCTTCTCGCGCCAGAACGAGAGGTCGGTGTCGGTCAGCACCGGCGCGCTCGCCTCGACCGCGTCGAGCGCTTTTCGCGCCGGCGCCGGCGGAGGTGCGCCAACCACGGCGGCGTTGATGCGCGCTATCCGTTCCGGCGCGATGCCGCCGGTGCGCGCGACGATCCAGCGTTCGAAGTCCTCGAAACTTGGTGCTTCGCTGCCGAGGTAACCGAGCGTCTGTTCGAGGCCGAGGCCGCTGGCATGGATCACCAGATGGTCGAGATGACGCTCGTGCACGGTCGCCGGAAAGAATGTGCCATGCCGCGCCGCGAGGCTGCGCGACCACAGCCGCTTGAGCTGATAGAGACCGAGCGCGCCGCGTTCGGTCGCGGCCGCCAATGGCGGGCCGGTCAACGGAGCGTGCGGCGTCACGGTCGCCGTCATCAGCGAACTCAATCCTTGCGCGTATTGTCGTAGAATACGTCTAGGGGTGAGGGCGTCAACGCCGGGTTGCAGGAGCTTCGGGCAGGTCGACGACGGCGGCAGCGTTATGTAAAAGCCATTTACATGAGCTGGTCCAAGGACGATCGGGCGGAGGAGGGCGCAGGGCCCCGCGGCTATCACCACGGCAACCTGAAGGAAGCGCTCATCCGCGCCGCCCTGGAATTGATCGCGCAAAAGGGGCCGGCCGGATTCACTTTCGCCGAAGCGGCACGATGGGCGGGAGTGAGCCCTGCGGCGCCCTATCGGCATTTTCGCGACCGCGACGAGCTTCTGGCGAATATCGCGCTGCGCGGTTTTCAGCAATTCGAGGCGATTCTTGCCCGCGCCTGGAATGAAGGGCGGCCCGATCCGCTGTCCGCACTCGACCGGCTGGGCAGGGCCTATCTCGATTTCGCCCGCAGCGAGCCGGCCTATTACTCGGCGATGTTCGAAGCGGGGATTCCGCTCGCCACCAGCCCCGAGTTGCGCGATGCGGGCGATCGTGCCTTTGCCGTTTTGCGCCAGGCGGCCGACGTGCTTTGCACGCTCATGCCGCCGAAAGGCCGGCCGCCGGCGCTCATGGTGGCGCTGCATGTCTGGGCGATGGCGCACGGGATCGCCTCGCTGTTCGGCCGCGGCGACGCGGCGCGCCGCACTTTGCCGATGCAGCCGGAAGAACTGCTTGAAGCCAACGTGCTGATCTATCTGCACGGTCTCGGTGTCCCGACGGACGGCAGTCGGCCAATGGCCTAGATAATTTCTTCACCGCCCTGCCTTGACAGCGGCAAAGTCGGATGTAAATGTTATTTACATTCACAAGTACCTGCACAAATGAGGTTGTGCCATGGCCATCGCAGCATTGCTCGACGAACTCCCCAAGCCGGTGTGGATCGCGCTGATGATTTTGGGCTTCATCGCGTGGTGGCCGATCGGCCTGGTTGTCCTTGCCCTACTCATCGGGAGCGGAAAAATGGGATGCTGGAGTCACCGCGGCGGCGGCCGCTGGCAAGCTAAAATGGAGCGTATGCAGGCGAAAATGGATCGCATGCGCGCCAGAGGTTTTGGCGGCGGCTGCGATTGGGGCAGCTCGACGCCGTCGAGCGGCAACCGCGCCTTCGACGAGTATCGTTCGGATACGATCAAGCGGCTCGAGGAAGAGCAACGCGAATTCCACGAGTTCCTCGATCGGCTGCGGTTCGCCAAGGACAAGACCGAGTTCGATCAGTTCATGGCCGAGCGCCGCAATCGCCCTCCGGAGACAGGCGCTGCGCCGCAACCGCAAAATTGAGACGCAAGCCCACCATTTTCCGGCCGCTCCTGGGCAGGGAGCGGCCGATTTCGTTTTTTGGCGGCGCTTTCGCGGAATCGGCCGCCGGCGGCCCTTAACCTCCCATTAAGCATAGTCGGGCTTCGTTAGCGCGTACGACCGGAGTAGCGCCCTAGTTTGGACATGTTTCGCGAGCGATTACGCCTCGCCGGCGACGGGCCGGCTCGGGTTTTCGCGAAATTTCGGGTCTTGGTCGGTGCGCGCGAAGCGGCGGCCTATCACGACCCTTTCGGTCCCGACACCAGTGCGTTGCACCGGTTTTGGCCTGGTCAGGTCTTGGCTCCGCGGGTTCTGGCCTGATCTTGGCTCTGGAGGTGGCGGCCGCGCAATTGGCCGTCATGCCCGGACCGCCGAAGGGGACGTCTTATGAATCCAACCGACATCGCATCGTCGGTCGCACCGCTGACATCCTCCAATCTTTCGCTGTTTCATCTGTTCTTGCACGCGCACTGGGTCGTCGAGACGGTGATGGTGGGCCTGTTGGTGTGCTCGGTCTGGGTATGGGCCATAGCCATCGACAAAACCCTGTTATTCTCGCGGCTTCGCCGCGCCGCCGACAGCTTCGAGGAGGCCTTCTGGTCCGGCCAGTCGCTCGATGAACTCTATAAGACACTGGCCTCCAACCCCGGACATTCCACCGGCTCGATATTCGTCGCCGCGATGCGCGAGTGGAAACGCAGCATCGAAGGCCATGCGCGCTCTTTCGCCGGGTTGCAGATGCGCATCGGCAAGGTCATGGATGTCGCCATTGCGCGCGAGATCGAGCATATGGAACGGCGGCTTCTGGTTTTGGCGACGGTGGGGTCGGCCGGGCCGTTTATCGGCCTGTTCGGGACGGTGGTCGGCATCATGACGAGCTTCCAATCGATCGCCGCCTCGCAGAACACCTCGCTGGCCGTGGTCGCCCCCGGCATCGCCGAATCGCTGTTTGCGACTGCAATCGGCCTCGTTGCCGCCATCCCGGCGACGATTTTCTATAATAAGTTCGCCAGCGAGGTGAACCGGCAGGCACAGCGGCTCGAGGGTTTTGCCGACGAATTTACCGCCATCCTGTCGCGGCAGATTGACGAGCGGGGCTGAGGGCTTTCGACCATGGCGGCAGGCACGCTAAACGCGGGTTCGGCCGGCGGCTCCAAGCGCCGCCGGCGCCGGACCGTGATGAGCGACATCAACGTGACGCCGTTCGTCGACGTGATGCTGGTGCTGCTCATCGTGTTCATGGTGTCGGCGCCGCTGTTGACCGTCGGCGTGCCGATCGACCTGCCGCAAAGCCAGGCCAAGGCGCTGCCGCAGGACAACGTGCCGCTGACCATCTCGGTCAATACCGACGGCAAGATCTACTTGCAGAACGAGCCGATCGAGCTTGACGACCTCGTCACCAAGCTCAAAGCGATCATCGACGCGCGTCACGGCAATCCGGACGAAACCATCTATGTGCGCGGCGACAGGAAAGTCGATTACGGCACCATGATGCGGGTGATGGGCCGCATTTCCGGCGCCGGCTATCACAAGGTGGCGCTGGTCACCAATGTGGAGCAGGACCAGAAATGAAGACCGGCATGACCATATCGTGCATCGGTCATGCCGTCGCGCTCGGCTGCGCGCTGTTCGCACTCTCGGCGACGCCGATGGAGGTTCCCCCGGTCGAGCTCGCTGCCGGTGCAGTTCATTTCCGACAAAGACTTCACCCAGCTGACGCAAGGGGTCAAAAACGCGCCGAAGCTGAAGATCGAGATGCCGAAGCCGCTCGCCGACAAGATCGACGCGCCGAAGCGGGTCGATCAGCAGGCACCCAAGGCCGCCGATAAGCCCGCCATCACCACCGACACGCACAAGGCCGAGCAGCAGCCGAAGCTCGATGCCAAGCCGGACCAGAAGCAGGCGCAGAAGGCCGACAAGCCGCCGCCGCCGGAATACAAGCCGGATCAGATCGCCGATTTGTTGAAGAAGGACACGCCCAAGCCTCCCACCAAGCCGGATCAATCGGCGGCGCAGAAGCCGGATGCGCCCAAGTTCGACGCCAATCAGGTCGCCGAATTGCTCGACAAGCGGGATCCGCGCCGCGAATTGGCCGCCGACGCAACGCTGAACAGCGTGGCCAATCTCGGCGCCGCCAGCGGCGCGCCGGCGGCGCAGATGTCGCAGAGTGAAATCGACGCATTGCGCGCCCGCATCTCAAGCTGCTGGTCGCCGCCGCCGGGTGTCGATGCCAATTCCAAGGTCTATGTGGTGCTGCGCGTCTTGTTCAAACCGGACGGCTCTCTCCAGCAGGAGCCGGTTCTGGTCGAGGCGACCGCTTCCGCGCTCGGTCCGGCGCTCGCCGACAGCGCCAAGCGCGCTTTGCTGTTGTGCCAGCCTTTCACCATGCTGCGGCCCGACCATTACAGTCAGTGGAAAGACCTCGAACTCAAATTCGATCCTCACGAGCTGCTCGGCGGCTGACAAGCGAAAATCATCATGACACTTTGGTCCACCTCCAGTCCCTTGATGACGCGCCGGCGCGCGCTCGCGCTCGGTACCGCCGCCGGCGGCCTGTTGTTCGCCGTGCCGCGCGCGCGGGCGGTGGTGCGGCTCGACATCACGCAGGGCAATTTCCAGCCGATGCCGATTGCGATCTCCAAGTTCATCGGCGGCGGGGAGGGCGACGACGATACCGCGACGGGCGTCACCCAGATCATCACCGCGAACCTGCAGCGCAGCGGCCTGTTCGCGCCGATCGATCCGGCGGCCTTCATCGAACACATCGCCAGCGTCGATGCCGTGCCGCAGTTTCCCAATTGGCGCAGCATCAACGCGCAGGCTCTGGTCACCGGCGCGGTCACGCGGCAGCCCGACGGACGGCTCAAGGCGGAATTCCGGCTGTGGGACGTGCTGGCGGGCCAGCAGCTCGCCGGCCAGCAATATTTCACCACGCCGGACAATTGGCGCCGCATCGGTCACATCATCTCGGATGCGATCTACGAGCAGCTCACCGGCAATGGCGGCTATTTCGACAGCCGCATCGTTTTCGTCGACGAGACCGGCCCGGGCACGGCCCGCGTCAAGCGGCTCGCCATCATGGATCAGGACGGCGCCAATGTGCGCTACCTGACCCGCGGCGACGACCTTGTGCTTACCCCGCGGTTTTCGCCGTCGAGCCAGGAAATCACCTATATGGCCTACGGCCAGGGCGATCCCCGCGTCTATCTTTACAATATCGACACCGGCCAGCGTGAAGTGGTCGGCAATTTCCCCGGCATGAGCTTCTCGCCGCGGTTCTCGCCGGACGGCCAAAGCGTCGTCATGAGTTTGCAGGAAGGCGCCAACACCAATATTTTCGTCATGGATTTGCGGTCCAAAGCGACGACCCGGCTGACCAATACGCAAGCCATCGACACCTCGCCGTCATATTCGCCGGATGGGGCGCATATCTGCTTCGAAGTCCGACCGCGGCGGTCAGCCGCAGATCTACGTCATGGCCTCGACCGGCGGCGCGGCGCAGCGCATCAGTTTCGGCGAGGGCATTTATAATACCCCGGTCTGGTCGCCGCGCGGCGACTACATCGCTTTTACCAAGATCGTCAGCAACATGTTCGCCATCGGCGTCATGAAGCCGGACGGCAGCGGCGAGCGCATCCTCACCGAAAGCTTCCACAACGAGGGTCCGACCTTCGCGCCGAACGGGCAGGTGATCATGTTCTTCCGCGATCCGGGCGGCACGTCCGGCCCGTCGCTGTTCACTGTGGACATTTCCGGCCGCAACGAGCAGCGGGTGCCGACGCCGAATTACGCCTCCGATCCGGCCTGGTCGCCGCTCCTGTCATAAATCGGCTGCGCGGTTCCATACAGTCGCCGTATTGACGCCTCATTAACCATTGCAAAAGCTTTCCGAGCAATCCGCAAGGCTGAGACATTTTTGCAAGGGCGCATCAAGGTTGACGGAACGTTCGTTTAACGAAGGCGCTGCTAGACCCGCTATCGACCAAGCCCGTCCGGTCGAACGTGTAATGGAGGCACCGGGATGAACATGGCGAATGCGATACGAGGCGCCAAGTTCGTCGCCATTATTCTGGCGACGCTTGCGATAGCGGCTTGCGCCAAGAAAGACGACCAGTCGGCGATGAATGGTGCGGCAGCCGTGCCCGGCAGCCAGCAGGACTTCGTCGTCAATGTCGGCGATCGCGTCTTCTTCGATACCGATTTGTCGGACCTGTCGGATCAGGCGCGCACGACGCTCGACAAGCAGGCGCAGTGGCTGAACAACTACAACAAATATTCCTTTACCATCGAAGGCCATGCCGACGAGCGCGGCACGCGCGAATACAATATCGCGCTTGGCGCCCGCCGCGCCGAGACCGTGCGCGAATATCTGATCTCGCGCGGCATCGCGGCCAACCGCATGCGCACCATCTCCTACGGCAAGGAGCGGCCGGTGGCGCTGTGCAACGATATTTCGTGCTGGTCGCAAAATCGGCGCGCGGTCACCGTGCTCGATCAGAGCTCTTAGCCGGCAGCGATTAACCGGGACGATATCCCGGCGGGGTGGGGAGCAATCGGCGCCGCGACGGCGCCGATTGCATTTTGCCGCCGGTCCGGCCGTCGTGCCCGATTGGCCTTGCCAAGGCCGGGCCGAAGTCGGATCGTAGCGCTGCCGCGTGGATTGGCGGCACCCTGTGTCGGTTCGGCGCGTTTTTTCGCAAAAATATTGAAAAGGGTTCGGCAATGACCCGCGATTGTTTTGCCCGCATAGCGCTGGTGCTCGCGGTTTGCGCCGGCGCTGCCGCCTGCGGGCAGAAAAACGAATATGCGGCGCCGCCGCCGCCGAAGGTCACCGTCGCCGCGCCGATCGAGCAGGATGTGACGCGCTATTTCGACGCCACCGGCAATACGGCGGCGGTCAACACCGTCGATCTCGTCGCCCGCGTGCAGGGCTTCGTGCAGGCGATCAGCTACAAGGACGGCGATTTCGTCAAGAAAGGCACTTCGCTCTTCACCATCGAGCCGGAGCCCTACAAGCTCAAGGTGGACGCCGCCAAGGCCGCCGTCGTCAGCGCCCAGGCGACGCTCACTCAGGCGCAAGCGGATTTTCAGCGCCAAGCCGATCTGCTCACGAGACAGGTCTCGGCGCAGACGACCTACGATAAAGCGCTCGCGACCCGCGACACCGCGCAGGCCGACCTGCAATCGGCGCAAGCCAACGAGAAGCAGGCGGAAATCAATCTCGGCTATACCGACGTGACCGCGCCGTTCGACGGCATCGTCAGCGCGCGTCAGGTCTCGATCGGGCAACTGGTCGGCGCCACTTCGCCGACCACGCTCGCGACCATCGTGGAGCTCGATCCGATCTGGGTGAATTTCACCGCCAGCGAGCGCGACGTACTCGCGGTCCGCGCCACGCTGGCGAAAAGCGGCAAGAATCCCACCGCGCTGATCGGGCTTCCCGTCGAAGTCTCGCTGCAGAATGAAAGCGGCTATCCGCATAAAGGCAAGCTCGACTACGTCGCACCGACCGTCGATCCGTCGACCGGGACGCTGGCGGCGCGCGCTACTTTCGAGAATGCCAACGACTCGCTGTTGCCCGGCTATTTCGTGCGGGTGCGGATTCCGTCGCGGCCGGCGCCGGCCTTGCTGGTGCCCGACGTCGCGATCGGCAGCGACCAGGCCGGCCGTTATGTGCTGGTCGTCAACAAGGACAGCGTGATCGAGCAGCGCAAAGTCGAGCCGGGCCAGCTCGTCGGCGATCTGCGGGTGATCGAATCCGGGCTGACCAAGGACGACCGCGTGGTGGTCGGCGGCATCATGCGGGCGATCCCCGGCGAGAAGGTCGATGCCGAGCAGCGCTCGGCGTCGGCGGCGAAATAACAATGCAGCCGTCATTGCGAGCGAAGCGAAGCAATCCGGAATTGCCCGCGCGGCTTCGGCGGTCGGCTGGATCGTTTCGTCGCGGCGCTTGTCGCCGGGCCGGCCGCTTCGGGCCGGACCCGTCGGCTCTTCGCAATGACGGGGCAGGGGCCGTCCGATGATCTCGAAATTTTTCATCGAGCGGCCGGTTCTGGCGAATGTTCTCGCCATCCTGATGATCGTGATCGGGTCAGTGGCGCTCTACGGCCTGCCGATCTCGCAGTATCCCGACGTGGTGCCGCCGACCGTGCAGGTATCGACCCGCTATCCGGGCGCCAGTGCGCGCACTTTGTTGGACACCGTGGCGCTGCCGATCGAGCAGCAGGTCAACGGCGTCGACAACATGATCTACATGCAATCGACCAGCGCCAGCGACGGCTCCTACACGCTGACCGTGACGTTCAAGATCGGCACCGACCTCGATGCGGCGCAGATTCTGGTGCAAAACCGCGTCGCCGCCGCGCTGTCGTCCTTGCCGCAGGCGGTGCAGGCGCAAGGCGTCACGGTGAAGAAGCGCTCGACCGCGATCCTTCTGTTCGTGACGCTGACTTCGCCCGACGGGCGCTACGACAGCCTCTACATGGCAAATTACGCCACCATCAATTTACGCGACGAACTGGCGCGGCTGCCCGGCGTCGGCGATGTCCTGATCTTCGGCGCCGGCCAGTACTCGATGCGGATCTGGCTCGATCCGGACAAGCTGAAAGCGCGCAGCCTAAACGCGCAAGACGTGGTGACGGCGCTGCAGCAGCAGAGCCAGGACGTGGCGGCGGGGCAGGTCGGCATGCCGCCGACGCCGCCCGGCGTCGATTTTCAATACACCATCGACCTGCGGGGCCTGCTCTCCGATCCCGATCAATTCGCCAATGTCATCGTCAAGACCGGCAACAACGGCGAAGTGACGCGCTTGCGCGACGTCGGCCGCGTCGAGCTCGGGGCGCAGACCTACGGGCAGTATTTCGACCTCAACGGCAAGCCCGCGGCCGGCATCGGCATCTATCAGTTGCCCGGCGCCAATGCGCTTGAAGTCGAAAAGGCCGTGAAGGCCAAGATGCAGGACTTGGGGCGGACATTTCCGCAAGGGCTGACTTACACGCTGCCGTTCGACACCACGGTGTTCGTCCACTCCTCGATCGAGGAGGTCTACAAGACCTTGATCGAGGCGGCGGTGCTGGTGCTTATCGTCATCCTCGTCTTCCTGCAGGACTGGCGCGCCATGCTGGTGCCGATGACGACGGTGCCGGTGACCATCATCGGCGCCTTCGCCATGATGTGGGCGCTCGGCTTCAGCGTGAATTTTTCGACACTGTTCGCCATCGTGCTGTCCATCGGCATCGTGGTCGACGACGCAATCGTCGTGGTCGAGGGCGCTTCGCACAATGTCGAGCAGGGCATGAGCGGCCACGACGCCGCGATCAAGGCGATGAACGAGCTGCTTGGCCCGATCATCGGCATCACGCTGGTTTTGATGTCGGTGTTTCTGCCGGCGGCGTTTCTGCCCGGCCTCACCGGGCGCATGTACGCGCAATTCGCGCTGGTGATCGCGGCGACCGCGCTTCTGTCCGCGGTCAACGCCATCACGCTCAAACCGACGCAGTCCGCGATGTGGCTGCGCCCGCCGGTGCCGCTTGAACGCCGCAACATGTTCTATCGCGGCTTTAATGCCGTCTACGGCCGCACGGAGGCCCGCTATGCCGGCCTGATCCGCCATATGGTGGAGCATGCCGGGCTCATGACGGTCGTGGCATTGCTCATCATCGGCTTCGCGGTCTGGGGCTTGGGACGGGTGCCGACCGGCTTTCTCCCGATCGAGGATCAGGGCTACGTGCTGGCCAGCGTCCAGCTTCCGGACGGCGCTTCGCTGGAGCGGACGCGGCAGGCGTTGCAGCAGGTCACCGCCATCGCCAGCAAGGATTCGGCCGTCGATAACGTCATCGCCATCGCCGGCATTTCCGTGCTCGACAACAATGCCACGCTCGCCAATGCCGGCGTCGCCTACATCGTGCTCAAGGACTGGAGCGCGCGTGACAAGCTGCAGACGCTGTTTCCCCGGCTGTCGCGGGCGCTCGACGCGGTGGATGCCCGCGTCGTGGTGCTGCCGCCGCCGCCGATCCAGGGCATCGGCAATGCCGGCGGCTTTACCATGCAGGTCGAGCTGCGCGACGGTTCGACCGATTTCGCCAAGCTGCAAAGCATCACCAACGCGATGGTCGCTCATGCGCAGTCGCAGAGCGCCTTGCAGCGCGTCCAGACGTCGTTTCGCGCCATCGCGCCGCAATTGCGGATCACCGTCGACCGGGTGAAAGCGGAAACCCTGCACGTTCCGGTCGATCAGATTTTCGCGACGCTGGCGACCTATTCCGGTTCGACCTTCGTCGAGCAATTCAACAAGTTCGGCCGCGTGTTTCAGGTCTACGCGCAAGCCGATGCGAAATTCCGGCTGCGGCCGCGCGACCTCGAAAATCTCACGGTGCGCAATCAGCAGGGCGCCATGATCCCGCTCGGCACCATGATCCAGATCGAGCCGACCGTCGGACCGCCGCTGGTGAGCCTGTATAACCTCTATCCGTCGGCGAGCATCATCGGCTTGCCGGCGGCCGGCTTCTCTTCGGGCGAGGCGATCCGCCTGATGGATCAGAATGCGGCATCGACATTGCCGCCGGGCACCGGCAGCGAATGGACCGCGATGTCCTATCAGGAGAAGATCGTCGGCAATCAGATGTATTTCGTCTTCGCGATGGCGATGCTGCTGGTCTATCTGGTGCTCGCGGCGCAGTACGAGAGCTGGTATTCGCCGCTCGCCGTCATCCTCTCGGTGCCGCTGGCTTTGACGGGCCCGGTGCTGGTGCTGCAATTGCTGCGCATCGATAATAATCTGTATACGCAGATCGGCATCATTCTCCTCATCGCATTGTCGGCCAAGAACGCGATCTTGATCGTCGAAGTGGCGCGCGAGCACCGCATCGCCGGCCGGTCCATCCTCGACTCGGCCGTCGATGCCGCCCGCGCCCGCTTCCGCGCTATTCTGATGACGTCGTTTGCCTTCATCCTCGGGGTTGCGCCGCTGGTCTTCGCAAGTGGCGCCGGCGCCAGTGCCCGCAAGTCGATCGGCATCACGGTGTTCTCGGGCATGATCGCTTCGACCTGTCTTGCCGTGTTGTTCGTGCCGTCCATGTTCGTGATGATTCAGCGCTTCGAGGAGTGGCGCGCCTCGCGTAAAGCCCCGCGAACGCGGCCGGCCGAAGGCGGGACTGCGGCCTAGATCGCGATTCGGCCGGGTCGAATCGGACGTGGTCCGGAGCTATTTAACTGGAGCATGATCTGTTCGGAAAACCGGCATTCACTTTTCCGGATCATGCTCAACCCCGCAGTCACAATTTGGACGCAGGATCGGCTATGTTAGATGCCGGAAAATCAGCAAAACTGTCGAAAGCGATGCGCCGTTACTCTTCCGCATTAATGTTGGCTCTGGCGTGCGTGCTGGCGGCGGGCGGCGCCCGTGCGCAGGACACGCCGAGCGACGTGGTGACACGGCTCGACCGGCTTGAGGAAACCGTCCGCGACCTGACCGGCCAAGTCCAGGAGCTGCAATACCACAACCAGCAGCTCCAGCAGCAAGTGCAACAACTGCAAGGCGGCGCGGCTTCGGCCGGCGGCGCCATCGGTCAGTCCGCCAGCCCGCCCGCGGTGCCCAATGCGGCGCCGATGGCGCTGCAGCAGCGCGCGACGGTATCGACGTCTTTGCCGCCGCCAAGCGCGACGCCCTATTCGACGCCGCCGCGCTACGCGCCGCAGGCTCAATATTCGCCGCCGCAGCCCGCGCAATATGGGGCGCCACAATATGGCGCAGCCGCGGTGCCGCCGATCAGCGGCGCGGCATCGAACGGTCACGATGCGTTCAACCCGGCGCTTAATCCCGGCGCACCCGGCGCACCGCATCCGCTCGCCGACAGCACGACTGCAACCGAACCGCCGCCGGTCGATCCGGCGATGGATTCGGCCAATCAGCCCGGCGCGCCGCTTAATCTCAGCCTGCCAGGGCAGCAAGCCAATGCGGCGCCGCCGGGCGGCGCGCTGCCGCCGCCGCCGCCGATCAGTCCCAGCGCCACCGGCGCCATGCCGGCCGGCAGCATGCAGGAAGCGTCGCTGCCGCCGAACGCCACGCCGAAGGACGAATTCGATCTTGGCTACGGCTATGCGGTCCACAAGAATTACGGACTCGCCGAAGAGACGTTCCGCGATTTCCTGCACAAGTTTCCCGGCGACCGGCTGACGCCGGAGGCGCAATACTGGCTCGGCGAGAGCCTGTTCCAGGATCAGAAATATCACGACGCCGCGGAGGCGTTCCTCGCCGTCTCGACCAAATATGACACCAGCGGCAAGGCGCCCGAGGCGCTGCTGCGGCTCGGCCAATCGCTCGCCGCTTTGGGCGAGAAGGAAGCGGCCTGCGCGTCGCTCGGCGAGGTCTTGCGCAAATATCCGCACGCCTCGCTCAGCGTGAAGCAGAACGTCGACCGGGAACAGAAGCGTGTCCACTGCTGAACGAGCCGTTCGCGCCGACGAGGCGGACGCGCTGTTCTCCGGGTTGGAAAATCTGCACGGGCTTGTTCTTGCGGTTTCAGGCGGTCCGGATTCCACGGCATTGATGCTGTTGGCGGCGGGCTGGGCGAAGGCGCGCAAGCGCGCACCGAAGCTGCTCGCCATCACCGTCGATCATGGCTTGCGCGCGCAGTCGGCCGCCGAGGCCGCCGCGGTCAAGCGCCTTGCCAAGCGCCTGGGCGTTGCGCATCGCACATTGAACTGGCGCGGCCGCAAGCCGAAGTCAGGTTTGCAGGAGGCGGCGCGCGCCGCCCGCTACCGGCTGTTGGCGCAAGCCGCGGGAGAGGCCGGCTACGGCCATGTGCTGACCGCTCACACCCTCGACGACCAGGCGGAAACCGTATTGTTTCGCCTGGCGCGCGGCAGCGGGCTCACCGGCCTTTGCGGCATGGCGGCGGCCGCGCCGCTGCCGGACGGCAGACAAAGCTCGATCTTTCTGGTGCGGCCCTTGCTCGGCCTGCCGAAGGCGCGGCTGATTGCGACCCTCAAGGCCGCCGGTGTCGCCTATAGCGACGATCCGAGCAATCGCGATCCGCGCTTCAGCCGGGCGCGGCTGCGCACGTTCATGCCGGCCTTGGCCGAGGAAGGGCTCGATTCGCGCGGCCTGTCTCGGCTGGCTATGCGGCTGCGGCGCGCCGAGGCGGCGATCGAATTCGCGGTCTCAGCCGCCCGCTCCGCTTTGGCTCCGGGTCCGTGGCCGGAGCGCGGCCCCATCGCGTTTGCGACCGCGCAATTCGCCGATTTGCCGGCCGAGGTCGGACTGCGGCTGCTCGGCCGTGCGGTCGGGCATGCCGGGAATGAGGGGCCGGTCGAGCTTGGCAAGCTCGAATCGCTTTATGACAGCCTGCGTCAGGCCCCGTCGCGGCTGCGGCGGACGCTGGCTGGCGCCGTCATCACGCTCGACGCCGAGCGTCTGACGGTCGAGCGGGCGCCGCCAAGACGTTCGTCAGCCTTGGGTTCATTAGCCATGCGTAACGGCCGCAATAGGCGCTTTACAAAATAGCCCTATAATCGGGTGGTTTCGAACGGGGTTCCCTTGGCAGGGGGCGGGGTCGCCCCTACATTGCCTGGTGTACCGGAACGTGAAGCCGCCACGATCTGCAGGCAGTACAGACTAGCCGGAATACGCTCGGTCGGGGGGCAAGGACAAGAAATGAACGCCAATCTGCGCAATTTCGCCCTGTGGGTCATCATTGTCCTGCTGTTGCTTGCGCTGTTCACGCTGTTTCAAAACCCCGGCCAGCACACCACCGCCCAGGACATCTCGTTCTCGCAGCTCCTGAACGAGGTCGACCAGGGCCGCGTCCGTGACGTCCTGATCCAGGGTCCGGAAATCCATGGCACCTTCTCCGACGGCCGCGCCTTCGAGACTTACGCGCCGAGCGATCCGGGTCTTGTCGACAAGCTCTACAAGAAGGGCGTGTCGATCACGGCGCGTCCGCTCAGCGACAACGTGCCGTGGTTCGTGTCGCTGTTGATCTCGTGGCTGCCGTTTGTGGCGCTCATCGGCGTGTGGATTTTCCTGTCGCGGCAGATGCAAGGCGCCGGCGGCAAGGCGCTCGGCTTCGGCAAGTCGCGCGCCAAGCTTCTCACCGAGGCGCACGGCCGCGTCACCTTCGAGGACGTGGCCGGCGTCGACGAAGCCAAGCTCGACCTGCAGGAGATCGTCGAATTTTTGCGCGACCCGGCCAAATTCCAGCGGCTCGGCGGACGGATTCCGCGCGGCGTGCTCCTGGTCGGTCCGCCCGGCACCGGCAAGACGCTTCTGGCGCGCGCCATTGCCGGCGAGGCCAATGTTCCGTTCTTCACCATTTCCGGTTCCGACTTCGTCGAGATGTTCGTCGGCGTCGGCGCCAGCCGCGTCCGCGACATGTTCGAGCAGGCCAAGAAGAACGCCCCCTGCATCATCTTCATCGACGAAATCGACGCCGTTGGCCGCCACCGTGGCGCGGGCCTCGGCGGCGGCAACGACGAACGCGAGCAGACGCTGAACCAACTGCTCGTGGAGATGGACGGCTTCGAGGCCAATGAAGGCATCATTTTGATCGCCGCCACCAACCGGCCGGACGTGCTCGATCCGGCGCTGTTGCGCCCGGGCCGCTTCGACCGCCAGGTCGTGGTGCCGAATCCGGACGTGGTCGGCCGCGAGCAGATTTTGAAGGTGCATGTGCGCAAGGTGCCGCTGGCGCCCGACGTCAACTTGAAGACCATCGCCCGCGGCACGCCCGGTTTCTCCGGCGCCGATCTGATGAACCTCGTCAATGAAGCGGCCTTGATGGCGGCGCGGCGCAACAAGCGCATGGTGACGCAGGTCGAGTTCGAGGACGCCAAGGACAAGGTGATGATGGGCGCCGAGCGCAAGTCGCTGGTGATGACGGAAGAGGAGAAGCTCCTCACCGCCTATCACGAAGGCGGCCACGCCATCGTCGCGCTCAACGTCAAGGCGACCGATCCGGTGCACAAGGCCACCATCATTCCGCGCGGCCGCGCGCTCGGCATGGTCATGCAGTTGCCGGAACGTGACAAGCTGTCGATGTCGCTCGAGCAGATGACCTCGCGGCTCGCCATCATGATGGGCGGCCGCGTCGCCGAGGAACTGGTGTTCGGCCGCGAGCGCGTCACCTCCGGCGCGGCGTCCGATATCGAGCAGGCGACCAAGCTCGCGCGCATGATGGTCACGCGCTGGGGCCTGTCCGACACGCTCGGCACCGTGGCCTACGGCGAAAATCAGGAGGAAGTGTTCCTCGGCTATTCGGTGGCGCGGCAGCAGAACATATCCGAGGAGACGGCCAAGAAGATCGACTCCGAGATCAGGCGGCTGGTCGAAGCCGGCTACGCGGAGGCCAACCAGATCCTCACCGACAAGCGTGCCGACCTGGAGACGCTGGCCAAGGGCTTGCTCGAATTCGAGACGCTGACCGGCGATGAGATCAAGGACCTACTGCTTGGCAAGAAGCCGACCCGCGAATCGGTAATCGAACCATCCGGGCCGCGGAGCTCGACCGTGCCGACCGCCGGCGCCGGCAGGAATTGGCCGCGCACCGAGCCCGGCCCGCTGGAGCCGCAGCCGCAGGGGTAAGCGCCGCGTGAACCGCAGGCCGGGGCCATCCGACGAACGAGGGGGCGGGGCGTCATGCGGACGACTCTCATTGTCGCGATAGTGTCACTGCTGGCGGCCGGCTCTGCGCTGGCGCAGTCCGCCGGCGCGCCGTCCGCCGCCAAATCGAATTCGGCCGTCAAAACGTCGACTGCCAAGCTCCCGGTCAACAAGCCTCCGGTCAACAAGCCTTCGGCCAGGCCCGCTTCGGCCGCGGCTTCCACGCCGGAAATGCGTTCGGCCGCCGAACTGGCGCTGTCGTCGGATCCGGTGTTCGACGACGGCACGTATCTGCGCATCAAACAAACGCTCTTGAGCTATTCGGATATCCAGGTCCGCGGCGGCTGGCCAAGCCTGCCGGCCGACGCCAAGCTCGGGCCGGGATCGAGCGGTCCGGATGTGGCGCTGTTGCGCCGCCATCTTGTCATCGGCGGCGACCTGCCGGCGCGCGAGGAAGCCGGCGACGTTTACGACGCCGCCGTCACCGAGGGCGTCAAGCGCTTTCAATTGCGCCACGGCCTCGACGCCACCGGCAGCGTCGGCGCGCAAACGCTGAAAGCCCTCAATGTGCCGGTCGGCGACCGCATCAAGCAGCTCGAAGCCTCGCTGGAGCGGCTCCTTGGCACCGATTTTCTGTTCGCGGAACGCTATGTCGTGGTGAACATTCCCGCGGCCTTCGTCGAGGCGGTCGCGAACGGCAAGGTCGAGCGGCGTTACCGCGTCATCGTCGGCAAGATCGACAAGCCGTCGCCGACGCTGTCGGTCTACATCACCGCCATCGATCTCAACCCGACCTGGACGGTGCCGTTGTCGATCACCAAGACCGAGATCGCCAACCACATGCGCCGGGACCCGGGCTATCTCAGTCGTATGCACATGCGGCTTATCGGCGCTCACGATGAAGAGATCGATCCGTCGAGCGTCGACTGGTCGATGGAGCGCTCGCCGAATTTCGTGGTGCGGCAGGACGCCGGCAATTGGAATGCGCTCGGCAACCTCAAGATCGACATGCCGAACCCGTATTCGGTCTATATGCATGACACCGACACGCGCAAATTATTTACCGCCGACTACCGCTTCGACTCCCACGGCTGCACGCGCGTCGACAATGTGCGCGACCTGGCCGCCTGGATCCTGCAGGACGGTCCGCCGGGCTGGGATCGCGCCGCGATCGACGCCGGCATCGCCGCCGGACAGACCAAGATCATCAACCTGCCGCACAAGATACCGGTGGCCTGGGTCTATCTGACCGGCTGGGTGACACGCGACGGCACCGTCGAGTTCCGCGACGACGTCTATAAGCATGACGAGCAGCTCGACCGCACCGGGCTTGCCGACGCCGCCGCCGGCGGCTTCGTCGCGCCGGTGCCGACCGCGAACCTCAAGCGGGTTTCGATCGATAATCAGTGAGCTGTCCCCCACCGTCGTCACCCTGAGGTGCCCGCGCGACAGCGGGGCCTCGAACGGTGCCGCTCAGGTGCCGAGGCCGTCGCCCTTCGAGCCTCCCCCGACTTGGTCCGGGTCGCGCCTGTGGATGACGGAACGTGGCATAGTGCAAGCATCTTGATGTCATTGGGCCGGGACACCCCACATGCGCCAGATGATCTTGGTGGGCTTTCTGCAGGCGCAGAATTGCAGCAACCTGGCGAGTTCCTGGCGGCATCCGGCTTCGCGCACCGACAGCTGGTCGCCGGACTTCTACCGGCATATCGGTCGCGTGCTGGAGGCGGGCAAGTTTCACCTGGGCTTTTTCGACGACCGGCTGTCGATGCCGGACATGTACGGCCGCGATCACGGCCATGCCGTCGCCCACGGCATTCGCTGCGTAAAGCTCGACGCCGTCACCGTGCTGACCGTCATGGGCATGGCGACCGAGCGGCTCGGCCTCGGCGCCACCTATTCGACCAGCTATTACGAGCCGTTCCATGTCGCGCGCCTGTTCGCCACGCTCGATCTGATGACGGGCGGCCGCGCGGCGTGGAACGTCGTCACTTCGCTCAACGACGGCGAGGCGCAGAACATGGGCCGCGACGAGGTCGTCGGCCACGATCTGCGCTATGACCGCGCCGACGAGTTTATGGAAATCGTGCTCGGTCATTGGGATGCCTGGGAGGACGATGCCATCGTCCAGGACAAGGCGTCGGGTCTGTTCGCAAGGGCGGAGAAAGTGCATCGCCTCGATTATGCGGGCCGCTATTTCCGCTCGCGCGGCCCGTTCACCGTGCCGCGCTCGGCGCAGGGTCATCCGGTGCTCATCCAGGCCGGATCGAGCGGGCGCGGCAAAAGCTTCGGCGCGCGCTGGGGCGAGGTGATCTTCGTCATTTATCCGAATATCGACATCGGCAAGCGCGACTACGCGGATTTCAAAGCGGAGGTGGCGCGCTCCGGGCGCGACCCCGATGCGGTCAAGATCACCCACCTTGTCAATACCGTGGCGGCGGCGAGCAAAGCCGAGGCCGAGGACAAATGGGCCGAGATCGAAAAGCTGCCGCTCGAGATCGACGCGCTGTCGCTGCTGTCTGAGGCGCTCAATTTCGATTTCGCGCAAAAAGCCATGGACGAGCCGTTCAGTGACGAAGAACTGGCGGCCATGTCCGGGCTGCAAGGAATTCGCGACCGCGTGGTGAGCCTGAGCGGCAAGAACAATCCGACGGTGCGGGATTTCATTCGCGTCAGCGGGCGTGGCCGCGTGCACAATCCGGTCGTCGGCGGCCCGAAGGAGGTGGCGGACCAGCTTGAGCAATGGTTTGCAGCGCGGGCCTGCGACGGCTTCGTGCTGTCCGCCACGCACGTGCCGGGCACCTACGAGGACTTCGTGCGTTTCGTCGTCCCCGAGTTGCAGCGCCGCGGACTGTTCCGCAAAGACTTCGCCGGCGTCACTTTGCGGGAGAATCTCGGATTGCCGTTGCCGGCCGTGGGGGCGTGGCGGGGCAGATAAGTTAAACGTTGCCGGGCTCTTATTTTGCCGCCTTCGGCGCCAACAGCGACCTCAGCCCGACCTTGTCGGCCTTGTCGTAATCCGCCGTCGCCCGCGCCGTGTCGCCCTTCTCCTGGTACAACGAACCGCGCCTGCGGTAGGCATCGGAATTTTGCGGATCGAGTTCGATGGCCTTGTCGTAGTCGGCGAGCGCGCCTGCGACATCGCCTTTGGCCCTATAGGCTCCGGCGCGAAAAACGAAAGCCTCGGCGTCGGTCGGAATGATTTCGATGGCCTTGCTGTAGTCGGCAATCGCCAGGTCGAATTGGCGGTAGCCCTCATAGATGCTGGCGCGGTTCGAATAGGCCCCGGCATCGGCCGGATCGATCTGGATCGTCCTGGTGAAATCGGCAATGGCGCGGTCGAACTCACCCTTGGCTTTATAGGCGATGCCACGGCCATCGTAAGGCAGCGCACTGTCGGGATTGATGCCGATCGCCATGCTGTAGTCGGCGAGCGCCTGGTCGAACGCGCCTTGATCCCGGTCGAGGTCGCCGCGGGCATCGTAAGCAAGCCAGTCGTTTGGATTGATGGCGATGGCGCGCGTGTAGTCGGCGAGCGCGCGGTCGCGTTCTTCTTTTCTGCGATAGACGTAGCCGCGCGCGGTGTAGAGGTGTGAATTGCGCGGATCGAGGTCGATGGCCGTGGTGTAATCGGCAAGCGCCGGATCGAGATCGCCGCGGATGGAATATTGCGTGGCGCGCACATCATAGACTGCGGCGTCCTTGGGATTGATGGCGATCGCCGCCGTGTAGTCCGCGATCGCGCGGCTGGGGTCGTTTTCGACGGCATAGACATTGCCGCGATTGACGATGGCGGTGACGTAATCGGGCTTTAGCCGGATCGCTTGGTCGTAGTCGGCGATGGCTTGGTCAAAATTCTGATGGCGCGCATAGAGGAAGCCACGATTGTTAAAGCCACGGGCGTCGCGCGGCGCAAGCTTGATTGCCTGTGTTAGGTCGGCGAGGGCGTGATCGAAGTCGTTCCCCGCCGCATAGGCGATGCCGCGGATGCCGAAGGCGCGCGCCAGGTCGGTCCCGCTAAAATGCCCCGATCCGATGGCGTCGGTGCAGCCGGCAATCTTTTGGCTCGACGGCACGTCGGCGCCGCCGGTGCACTTGAAGTCGTTCAAGGATTGCGCCCGCGCCTGGGAAGCCAACAGCGCGAGCGCCAAGGCCGCCGCCCAAAGCAGCCGCGCACTTCCTGGCCTGGGCATCGCCGAAGACATCGCAGAGCGCCATAAATCGCGACGGTCGAATGCGAATTCGTCGCCTGGAACGAGCGGCGGGTTCAAGACGCCTTGGCAGATTAAGCAAGCGGCGTCGGATTGTCGGCGGGCGGCTCGATACCGAAGGTGGCGGCGGTCATGCAGGTCATGGAAAAACTGCCGACCACGGCGACCAGCGCCACCAGGCTCTCCAGCCCCAAGGTTTTTTCCGCCGCTGCATAGCTCGCGTCGCTTAGGCCTTTTTGATCAAGGATCTCGCGGGCCACGGCGAAACAGATGCGCTCGCGCGGATCGGCAAGGCCCGGATCGCGATGGGCGTTGATGGCGTCGATCGCGCTCTGATCGATGCCGACGGAGAGCGAGCGACGCACTTGAGCGAACCACGGATAGCGCGCGTTCCAATGCCGGGCGATGACGAGATTGGCGATCTGCTGCTCTCGCTTCGACAACGGGCCGCCCGACAGCGATTCCCGCAAATTCTGCGCCGCCTCGAACAGTTTCGGCAGCCGGATATAGGCGTAATACGGCCCGCCGACGATGCCGGCTGCCGGCTTTGGCCTCGTCGTAGACGCGCGCCTGCTCGGCATTCATAGCGGCGCGCTCGATGATCGGTATCCGCGGCATGCGTTTCCTCGCTGTGGTTTTTTGACCTGCGGCAGCAAGGCTATCATCCACTTACGCGTTAGGCGACCCGGCCACGGGATCTCGGGGACACCGCCCGCTTCCGCGCCGACGGCAACGGTGTCGATCAATTCGTCTTGGCGCAGAATTCGGCCGGGCTTTTCTGGTTGACCACCTTGATCGGCGGCGTCGCCTTTGATCACGAATTCGCTGACGCCGTAGTGGTCGCGCGACGATGCGCTCCAATCGTAGGTCCAGCCCATGCCCGGTGAAGGGATAGCCCGTGAACGGATAGTCCTTATCCGATGGCGGATTGCGATAAAAATCCACCCGATAGGATTGCCACATCTGGTTGGTCACGAACCGCATCTGATCGTAGGCGTCTCGCAGCGTCTTGGCGTCGGCCTCCGCCGGGGGTTCGGCGGGAAGGTCGAACGTGCAGGTGGGCGGTGGTCCGTCATTCACGACGCCGAGACACGGCCGGAATAAGCCGTCTTTTGCGACCTGGATCTCTTTCACGACATTGCCCGGCGCCGGTCCCGGCGGGAGGCCGAGGAGCTGCTCCAGCCGGCGCACCGGGTCGGCCGCGCCCATGCAGGCGTTCTGGAGCTCGGTTCGCGACGCCACCCAGATGGCGAAGGCTCGATTTTGCTCCGGCACCTCTTTGCTGCTGCCGAAGTTCACCACATCGACGTTGCCGGAGGCGTCCGTTTCCAGCGCCGTCAGGCTTCTTTGGTATGTCGGCCGCTTGACGGCGGCGCCGGCGATAGAATCGCCATAGGCGGCAAAGGAGCGCGACACCACGAGCCGAGAGAGCCACTGCACCGGGGAAACCGTGGCCGGTGCCGCGCTGACCGCCGCCGCCACCGCAAAACCCGCTATCAGTACGATCAGGTCCCAGTCGAGCGACCGCAGCGTGCCGGCGAGGGCCGCCTGCAATCGCCGCAGTTCGGTCGCGGTCCGGTCCATGTCAGCTCACTTGCGACGCTTTGATGAGATCGACATTGCTGAGCCAGCCGAGCATGGGCTCGGTGGCATCGCCGGTCGCGGTGACGATGATGTCCTGCCCGCCGGGCACCTTGTCGAGCGCCGCCTTGGCATCGGCCAGCGTGGCGTTGGCCGAGACGAAGACCACCAGCTTTGAAATCTGATTGAGAATGTCCGGATCGAGCAGCATGTCGGCAAACGTCAATTGGGCTGCCGTGGCATCCTTGCCGACCAGGAAGGCATTCAAAGTGCCGACGTGCACGATATATTTGAACACGCCGTTCTCGATGAACAGAATGCGGGTGATGAAGTCGTTGAAAGTGCTCTTCAAGGTCGCGACCGGAATTTTGTCCGGAGTGTTGCCGCCGTCGAGCTTCTGAACGGCCGCGATCTTCGACAGTGGAATCATTTGATCCGACACCAGCGTCGATGGATCGGCGCCGCCCGACTGGGCGATGGCCTTGTCCAGCGTTGCGCTGGTGCGCTCCAGCGACGCCGACGAAAAGTAGAACGCCAGTACCGTGCCGACCCAGCCGGCGAGCACCGGCAGAATCGTGTTGAGCGCCGTCTTGGCGGCGTCGCTGGCGCCGGTATTGTTGGTCTGCGCCAGGCCGACCATTGCCATGACGAGAAGGAACAGTGTCAGGAACGAGCCGAGCACGACGGTGCGCGCGATCCGGCTGCGTCCGCGTAAACTCAATTGCTCCGTCGTCGATGCCGGTGTCGTCTGCGGCACGCTGGTGGCGGCAGCCATGGTGAGCCCCCTATGTCGTTTGCCGTTTTCTCAAGCAGCGCCGCGGCGAAGCCTCACGGGTTGCCAAGAGGCATACAATTTATACGTGTTATATGTCAATATTGCTCGCGTTTAACGATAAGGTCCTCAGCCATCAGAATGCAGGAAACGGCCCCCGGCCTGTGGTTTGATGCGCCATGACGCTGCAAAATCGGGTCGATCCGTTTGGAAACTTGTTCGCCGCGCCGGCGCGCGGCTTGTTCATGGGCAACCGCGGCGGGCGCATCCATACCGACGCCAAAACGCTCACCGCGCGGCGCTGGGCCTCGCGGCAGTGGATCTGCTGCGTGCTCGATTTCAACGGCCGCCACCGCGACGTCTGGGGCCGGTTCTATACCGAGCTGTTCTTTCTCGACGAGCCGACGGCGCTCGCCGCCGGACACCGGCCCTGTTTCGAGTGCCGGCGGAAAGATGCCGTGGCCTTTGCCGAGAAATGGCGGCAAGCGCAGAAACTTCACGCGCCGCCCAAAGCCGGCGAGATGGACGCGGTGTTGCACCAAGAGCGTCTCGATGGGCGCACCAAGCGGCTGCACCGCCGCGCCATCGATGAGTTGCCGGACGGTGCCTTTGTCCTTTGGAAGGAGGGCGCTTTCGCCGCGCGCGGCGGCTCGTTGCTGCGCTGGACGCCGCGGGGCTATGACGGCCAGCGGCCGCGGCCGCGCGGCGTTACGGTGGATGTGCTGACGCCGCCTTCGATCCTCGCTGTGCTGGCGGCCGGCTACGAGCCGCGCTGGCACGACAGCGCGGAAAAATAGAAAAGCAGTTTCGTAAAAATCTTAAAGCGTTGATTTTTATATGCTTGTCGGTTTTGCAGAGTTCCAGGGCCGCGAAGTTATCTGAATCTTGTCAGGCTTCGGTCTGGATAAAACAAACAATCGGCGTTCCGGCGCGCATCTTATGCGCTCGGGTGAGCGTGGCCTAAGATTCGAGAGGAGAATCGAAGATGCGCAGCCTCAAAAGCCTCGCACTCGCGACTTTGCTTGTTGCTGGAGGAGCGTCCTTTGCAATGGCGCAGAACGGTCCCCCGACGGGCGGCGAGCCGCCGATAGCCGGCGGCGCGGCAGGCAACTCCGCGGCGCCCGGACCGAGCGATATTCAGGCGGTATCGCCAGCGCAATACGCTCCCGGCCAATATTACAATTATTATCAGGGCCAGGGACCGGCGACCGGCAACACGGCTCGGTGCCAGAGTCATTTCCGCTCGTATAACCCAGCAACGGGAATGTACCGCGGGTTCGACGGCCGCATGCACGCCTGTTCGTGAGGTAGCGGCGGCTCCGCGTATCGCCGACGGTAAAGCCTGACCCTTCGTTTTGTGGGCGCGCCAAGCGCTGACGGCGCGGTGGCGCGATGCCGTTACCCGCGTACCGAAAAGCCGCCGTCGACCGGCAGCGCGATACCGGTGACGAAATCCGATGCGGCGCTTGAGAGAAACACCGCGGCGCCGGCGAGATCGCCGGGCTCGCCCCAGCGGCCGGCTGGCGTGCGCGACATGACGATGCCATTGAGCCCTTCGATCTGTTCGCGCGCGCTTTTGGTGAGGTCCGAATTGATCCAGCCGGGCAGGATGGCATTGACCTGGATGTTGTCGGGCGCCCAGGCGCTGGCGAGCGACCGCGTCAGCGCCACCAAGCCGCCCTTGCTGGCGGCATAGGGCGCAACGAGCGGCGCGCCGAACAGCGAATACATCGAGCCGATATTGACGATCTTGCCGCGGCCGGCGGCTTTCATGTGCGGGTAGGCGGCTTGCGCGCAGAACATCGCGCCGGAGAGATTGACGTCCAGCACCTCGCGCCAGTCGTCCTCGGAAACTTGCTCCGGACGCTTGCGCCGCGTCGTGCCGGCATTGTTGATGAGAATGTCGCAGCGGCCGAAATCGCCAGCCACGGCCTCGACCATCTGCGTGCACGAGGCTTTGGACGAGGCCTGCAGCGGGTAGAATCGGCAACGAAAGCCAGACACCGTCAATTCGGCGGCGGCCTTGTGCCCCTTGTCGTGATTGCGCGCGGCGATTGCTATGGTCGCCCCGGCCTGCGCCAGACCGCGCGCCATGCCGAGGCCAAGGCCGCCATTGCCGCCGGTGACGATAGCGACGCGGCCGGAGAGATCGAAAGGATTCACGACGCTTCTCCCATCGCGCTTTCGGGCGCGATCGTCAGCCGCGAAACGCCGCCTTGATCTCCTCGACCGTTACGCCGGGCTTGCGCGCGGCGGCGATAATGCGGGCTTCCTGCTTGATCAATCCGTCGAGCGCGGCCTGCAAAGCGTCGACTTTGTCGGCAGGCACGACGACTGCGCCGTGGCGACCCCAAAACCCCAAAACCCCAAAACCCCAAAACCCCGAATTATTGAAATTTAATGTTGAAATCTTTGCTTTTCTTCTTTCTCCTAGTTCCAAATGATCTTGCTACTAGTTCTGATTACAATCTTCTTGTTGTTGATATATTTAACTAACTGAATATTGCTTGAACAAGTCCTTCTACATACTTAGCGCTTGCTTAAAATCAATACAATTAAGACTTTTATGTGAGTTCCTTATGTGGAAACATATATGCAATATGTGATTATTATAGTGGGTTTAATTCAGCGACATGTGGGACAAGTTCAGCATGTGATAATTCATGCATTTCTAATGGAGGAAGTATATTATGTGCCAATGAGAACGATACAGCTTAGTATACTTCAGCAATTGCTGACCTTACTCCAACATCTGGGCAATACAGTTATCCAACAAATTCATTGATTTGGTCTAATGGACTTGCAGATGCTGCCACTTTGATTGTTCTTGATTTAGGAGAGTGTGGCTTGTTTTCACATACACGGATAAGATTAATCTACACCTTCTTCTTGAGTAACACAATTTGTTTCATGGTCTGGATTAGGAGAAAATTCAGCTGGTGGCTAATACGGTGACTCAGAAGGGTAAAAGGTTATTTTACAATTGATTGTTGATGATGGAGTACCATCTTGAGGACATAGAGCGAACATATTCAATAAAGGTTGGACTCATGCTGGAATTGCATGTGGGTGTCACTCAATCTATGGAGATATGTGTACCATTGATTTCGGTACAGATATACTTGATGGAGGACTAACACCTCTAACAGTCCCTTGAACTTCTCCAGCAAGTTCACCTTCACTTTGCCCAAAACTTCAAGTTACAACTCCTGTTACCGATTCAAATACTCCAACTTAGAATTCTGGAGATTACTCATAGATGAGTGTTGATTTGTTCACAAAACTTAATCTCCTGTGAACTTCTCCCTCTACTCAATACAATCTGTATTCAGCACTTTCATAATCTCAAGCTACCTCCTCTTATAATTCTGCTGGTCCTTAAGCAGCTCTTGTGTGGTCTGAATCTATGGCTTGAGCAGCCTTAGTCTATGCAAACTAACTTGGTCCTACTGGTTCATCTTTAAAACCAACAATCCTACAGACAGGGTATACAGTGTATGTTTGATCTCTATGCTCAACCATTGAGATTATAGCATATCATACATTGAATTCAGCAGGATCTTGGAACTCTCTAACAGGACTTGACATGATTCTAAATTCTTCTGTTGGATCTCAGTTTTCTTTCTCATCTCTTACTGGTTCTAAATACATAGGGATTGGATGTTCATGTGATCCTGTTCATACTGTGCTCTGTGCTTTTGTGTTTACTTCTTCTTACATAGGAAATCCAATAACAGACTCTGCTCCAAGTTATCTTCCTTACACTTTGCCTGGATCATGTCCGGCAGAGGCTACAACTGCCAATACTTTTATTGCGTCAACTTGTACAGGAACTTAATACTCTGATGGATCTTGTATATAGTGCAGTTCTGTGATCCCATAATGTAATGCATGCACATTTAATGAGTACGCCTAGTTCTAAGTGATCTGTTCAAACTGTAACATAGGATATTCTCTATATACTTTAGCTGAAAGTGGAAAAGTTTGCATAGCCTCAAATTGCACAACTATAAATTCATTGGATGGATTTTGTGAAGCTTGCTCAGTCGGCTTTCTTGACATCACTACTGGGTTCTGTGTTTCATCATGCAATTCCCCTTTGATCACAAATGGCCAAAGCTGTAATTGCAATGCATCAACATTCTTTAATCCAAATTATCATTCATGTACTCTATGCTCAACTATAGACCCTAAGTGCACAACTTGTGATTTCTATTCAACAGATAATAGAGGAAATTGTACTGCATGCAGTTCAGGATACGGGCCTAATTCTAATGGAACATCATGTATTTCATTATGTGGTAATAGAGTGATTGATACTGGAGAGACTTGTGATGACGGTAACACAGTTTCAGGAGATGGATGCAGTTCAACATGCACAATCGAAGCAGGATGGACATGCAATGGGGCACCTTCTGTTTGCTAGAAATGTGGTGATGGAGTGATCGAAGGAACAGAAACTTGTGATGACGGTAACACAGTTTCAGGAGATGGATGCAGTTCAACATGCACAATCGAAGCAGGATGGACATGCAATGGGGCACCTTCTGTTTGCTAGAAATGTGGTGATGGAGTGATCGAAGGAACAGAAACTTGTGATGACGGTAACACAGTTTCAGGAGATGGATGCAGTTCTACATGCTCGATCGAAGCTGGGTGGACATGCAATGGGGCACCTTCTGTTTGCTAGAAATGTGGTGATGGAGTGATCGAAGGAACAGAAACTTGTGATGACGGTAACACAGTTTCAGGAGATGGATGCAGTTCAACATGCTCGATCGAAGCTGGATGGACATGCAATGGGGCACCTTCTGTTTGCTAGAAATGTGGTGATGGAGTGATCGAAGGAACAGAAACTTGTGATGACGGTAACACAGTTTCAGGAGATGGATGCAGTTCAACATGCTCGATCGAAGCTGGATGGACATGCAATGGGGCACCTTCTGTTTGCTAGAAATGTGGTGATGGAGTGATCGAAGGAACAGAAACTTGTGATGACGGTAACACAGTTTCAGGAGATGGATGCAGTTCAACATGCTCGATCGAAGCAGGATGGACATGCAATGGGGCACCTTCTGTTTGCTAGAAATGTGGTGATGGAGTGATCGAAGGAACAGAAACTTGTGATGACGGTAACACAGTTTCAGGAGATGGATGCAGTTCAACATGCTCGATCGAAGCTGGATGGACATGCAATGGGGCACCTTCTGTTTGCTAGAAATGTGGTGATGGAGTGATCGAAGGAACAGAAACTTGTGATGACGGTAACACAGTTTCAGGAGATGGATGCAGTTCAACATGCTCGATCGAAGCTGGATGGACATGCAATGGGGCACCTTCTGTTTGCTAGAAATGTGGTGATGGAGTGATCGAAGGAACAGAAACTTGTGATGACGGTAACACAGTTTCAGGAGATGGATGCAGTTCAACATGCTCAGATCGAAGCTGGATGGACATGCAATGGGGCACCTTCTGTTTGCTAGAAATGTGGTGATGGAGTGATCGAAGGAACAGAAACTTGTGATGACGGTAACACAGTTTCAGGAGATGGATGCAGTTCAACATGCACGATCGAAGCTGGATGGACATGCAATGGGGCACCTTCTGTTTGCTAGAAATGTGGTGATGGAGTGATCGAAGGAACAGAAACTTGTGATGACGGTAACACAGTTTCAGGAGATGGATGCAGTTCAACATGCACGATCGAAGCAGGATGGACATGCAATGGGGCACCTTCTGTTTGCTTGAAATGTGGTGATGGAGTGATCGAAGGAACAGAAACTTGTGATGACGGTAACACAGTTTCAGGAGATGGATGCAGCTCAACATGCACGATCGAAGCTGGATGGACATGCAATGGGGCACCTTCTGTTTGCTTGAAATGTGGTGATGGAGTGATCGAAGGAACAGAAACTTGTGATGACGGTAACACAGTTTCAGGAGATGGATGCAGCTCAACATGCACAATCGAAGCAGGATGGACATGCAATGGGGCACCTTCTGTTTGCAGTCCAAGCAATGAAGTATGTGGAGATTTCAGTTAACCTCTGTCTGATGAATGTATCTAATAATTTGGTGCAAAGATAACAAGACCAATGAGGTCAATTAAGCAATTCAAGTTGCTCAACAGTAGTCTCATTTGTGCAAATGGCTTCCTAAATCACCTCTATTCTATCAATGGGACCTATTCTATTCATTAATCCATCATAAAACTAAATTTCCTGGACAGCACCTTTGATTGGTGATATGAAGAATAATCTCTCTTGATAGTTTCTGCTAAACCAAACTCTATTCCTAGACTATAACTTCTTGCCAACTAGTTCGCTTAGTAAAATATTTAAACCAGATCTCTCTCCTAAAGATTATAAAACAGCTGGATATGATAATTTTACTTCTTTGTTCATTTTGATGTAGAAAACTTTAGAATGGCTAATATGTAATTCAGTCATCGCTATCATATGCATTGCGTTTCAATCTTTTGGTTAGTGTTTAAACTCTTATTCACGAAATCATGAGTACTGGATTCTAATGGAAGTTATAATTATCAAAACTACTGTTCTTCAATTTCACAATTCAATATGCTCTGCAAAATTTCTTCCTATGTTACTTCCCTGTGTTATGGAAATTTCACTCAAGATCAATCATAAGTAACCTTCTAGAAACTTAATTTCTGCTGGAATTATGTATTCAGGGATATTTATTGCTATTCTCTTTGGGGATCATCTTTATCTTTTTATGTTATTCTATGGTGAAACTCTCACTTTGAAATTCAAGGATGCAAGCCTTGGTTGCTGGACTTAACAAAAAAAACAGATGTAAATTTTGCATCTTCTATGCATATTTCTTTGGAATTCGAATATTAGTATCACTATGTATTTCTCTAGCAATGCATTACTCATCGATTTATTTCTGGATTACTATTGGTCATAGTATAAATTATCTTTACAGTTCTCAGCATCGTTAATATATTCCTTCTCTTTAACATTGAATTCTTTACCTTCTTTCACAAGTTTACCTCTCTATGATCATTGGGTATTGCTTACTCTGTCATACTTAGAAATGGACAACTAAGAAGTAATTCCTCTGGAACTCTATTCTCATGTACTTCATCCTAGCTTATATGTCATTTGCATGTTAATCTAAATACTATTCATGATGACCTATTGTGTAAGATCTATAGTAAAATGCATGAAGAAAAGGAATAAAAGAAAGAAAATGATTGAAGAGTAACCAAATACTATTTGAAGTGTAGTTAAAGCAGATGGATCAGAATCTAACATCTCTTATATGAGTGATTTATCAATATAGGATTTAACAGCTTGAGGCGATTAGAATAAGAATATAAAAGTTACTTTTGTTGAATGATGAATGAAAATAGGATTGAAAACGAAAAATTGAAGAATTGGAATAAATATTATTTAATATTTGGGGTTTTGGGGTTTTGGGGTTTTGGGGTTTTGGG
>CAWHBC010000010.1:0-79222 GCA_963827465.1 uncultured Alphaproteobacteria bacterium | reverse complement strand
GCGCTCGATGACCGGAAAATCCTTGGGGTGCCCGGTCTCGACCAGGATCGAGGCGTCGTCGCCGGCGACCAGGAAGGCGGCATTGTAGCCGTGATAGACCTTGCCCTTGTGGCGCTGCGCCAGGCAGTCGCCGATCCAGAACACGCCGGGCGCGATCTCGCGCGGCATTCGCTCACCCACCGGGATATCGAGCATGCTTTTGGTCTGCGGCTTATCGAGCATGGTCAGCGTTCCTCGTCGCGCGTGACATAGCGCGACACCGCCACGCTCTTGTCGCAGGCTTTGAAAAACTCATCGAGCATCTGATAGTGCCGCGCCACCACGTTGCGGCCGCGACAAAATGCAGCCATAGCCGGGCGCGATGGTCTCGATGTCGTATTTGTCGAACACGGCGCCGATGCCGCGCCGGATCGAATCGGTCGGCGCGCCTTCCAGCCACCAATAGCGGGTGTTGAGCATGAAGGAGCGGACGTCGCGCAGCGACGTCGGATCGTTGTCGCGTTCATTCACGATCCACGGCCCGGTCGAGGCGTCGCGCCACAGATGAGTGAACAGATCGGAGGAGAACAGCGTCTTGGTGGCATGGTCGTAGAGCCAGCGCGTGGCGATCAGCCTGATCGGCGCATTCATCACGTCGATCGAGCGGCCTAATTTCCCGAGCTCGATCGAATCGGCGCGGCCGACCGCGGTGACTTTCATCGATTTGAGAATATCGCGGCCGCCCGCCTCGCCGAAATCGAACCACAGCGCCGCATCGATATTGCTGGTGTAACAGGTCTCGACGTTGAAATGTCCGGCAAAGCTCGCGACATTATTGATCGACATGAATTCATTGAGCCGCAGTGGAAACAGCGACAGCGGCAGGCCGCGGCGCGATCAGCGACTCGATCTGGGCGCGGATCACCGGCTCGTCCTTGCCGAAGCCGGTGTCGATCAGCATGGCAGCGTCGGGCTGCGTCAGCAGATAGCTGTTGACGACCGAAAAGCCCCGCGCGCTCGCCGGATACGAACTGACCCGGCCGTCGAGCGCGAAACGGATTTTGCAGCACGTAGAGCCGGTCGTCCGCGAGCGCCGCGATGCCGCCGGCAAAAGCTTGCGGCTTGCTGGAATTTGGAGGCGTTTCCTGTCGCGCATCTCGGGGCGCGTATTGCGTCGTAATCGCCATGACCATGGCAGCTTAGCGGCGGCGCGGGACGAAGGGAACAGGGTGGCGGCGCAACGGGCCTATACCGGCACGCGCACGGTCGCGCGCAAGCCGCCGAGCGGGCTGAATCGCCGAGCGTGATGTCGCCGCCGTGCGAGCGGGCGATGTCGCGGGCGATGGCGAGCCCGAGGCCGGTGCCGCCCTCGTCCTGGTTGCGGGCATCGTCGAGCCGCAGGAACGGCTTGAACACGTCCTCGCGCAGATTGGCGCCGGAATGCCCGGCCCGTCGTCGTCGACCGTGACGCGTGAGCCAGCGGTGGTCGCGGTGGCCGGTGATGGCGACGGTCGAGGCGAAGCGCGAGGCATTGCTGACGAGATTGGCGAGGCAGCGCTTGAACGCCGCCGGCCGCACCGTGACTTCGGGCTGGCCGTAAAAGCGTCACGCTGGCGCGATGGCCGTGGCGCTCGGTATCGAGCTTGAGCTCGTCGAGGAGCGCCGCGATGTCGGTCGGCGCCGATTGCTCGCCGGTGTCGCCGCGGGCGAAGGCGAGATAGGCCTCCAGCATCGCCGCCATCTCGTCGATATCCTTCTTGATGGCGTCGATTTCCGGGCCGTCGCCGAGCAAAGCGAGTTCGAGCTTGAAGCGGGTGAGGATGGTGCGCAGATCGTGCGAGACGCCGGCGAGCATCGTGGTGCGCTGCTCGATGGCGCGTTCGACGCGGCCCTTCATTTCCAGGAACGCGGCCGCGGCGCGGCGCACCTCGCGCGCGCCGCGCGGGCGGAAATTCTGCGGCTCGCGGCCCTTGCCGAAGGCTTCCGCGGCATCGGCGAGCCGCACGATCGGCCGGATCTGGTTGCGCAGGAAGGCGATGGCGATGGCCAGCACGACCAGCGACGTCGCCACCATCCAGACCAGGAAGATCCACGAATTCGGATCGTAGACGTCGGCGCGCGGCGCGAAGACGCGCATGATCGTGCCGGGAAGCTGGATGCGGATTTCCACGATCGACGAGCGGCCGACCGTGTCGATCCAGAACGGCAGGCCGATCTGCTTGCGGATTTCGTCCGACAGCGCCTCGTCGAGCTGATTGAAGAACGGCTTCGCGCCCGGGCGGCGGCAGCTGGCCGCCCGGCATGAAATCGACCACCAGGCCGAGCCGGTCCTGCGCGATGCGGCGAAGCTGCGCATGGTCGGCGTCCTGCGGGAAGGTCTTATAGACGTCGATCAGCGTGGCGATTTCCTGCGTCACCGCCGACGACAGATAATTCGTCACCAGATCCCAGTGCCGCTCCAGGAACAACAGCGCGACCACCGACTGCAGCACCACCATCGGCACGATGATGATCAACAGCGAACGGGCATAAAGCCCCTTCGGCATCACCGATTTCAGCCAGCGGCCGAAGCGGTCCCACGGCTGCGTGATCGGCCGACGACGGGCCGCACCACGGTGGCGCCGGCGCTCGCCAGCGCATTCGCCGCCGCCATCAGCTGGCTGGCGGCGGTGCGCAAGCGTCCGAGGCCCGCGTCCAAGCTAGTCATGGTCGTAGCGCTCGTCATCATGGCGCGCTCAATTCGCCGCCACCAGGCGGTAGCCGACGCCGCGCACGGTCTGCACGATCAGCGGGTTACTCGGATCGCGCTCGATCTTGCGGCGCAGCCGGTTGACCTGCACGTCCACGGTGCGCTCGCCGACCGCCTCGCCGTTGCCGGCCAGCGCCTGGCGCGGCACGGTCTCGCCGGCGCTGATCGGTGAGCACACGCAGCATTTCGCGCTCGCGGTCGGTCAGCCTGATCACTTCCTCGCCGCGGCGCAGCTCGCCGCGCGCCAGATGAAACACGAACGGTCCGAAGCGCACCGATTCCACCGGCGGCGCGGCCGGCGGCCGCGCGCGCTTGAGGATATTGGCGACCCGCAGCGACAATTCGCGCGGCTCGAACGGCTTCGCCAGATAATCGTCGGCGCCGATTTCCAGCCCCATGATCCGGCTTTCCTTCTCGTCGCGCGCGGTCAGCATCAGGATCGGCACGCTCGAAGCCGCGCGAATGCTGCGGGCGAAATCGAAGCCGTTTTCGCCCGGCATCATGACGTCGAGGATGAGAAGATCGAACTTCAAGCCGGCGAGCTTGGCGCGGGCATCGAGCGCAGTTTCCGCGGTCGAGACCCGATAGCCCTCGCCGAGAAGAAAGCGCGACAGCAGCGCGCGAATACGGCGGTCGTCGTCGACGACGAGGAGATGCGGCGCATCGTCGGCCGGATTTTGCGCCGGCTGACCGGCGGTCGCCGTCCGCTGCTCGCCGTTGGCACGTCGGCGGCGGTCATGGATTTTCGTCGCGCGCGCGGGCGCGCTCCCGTTCGACCAGCGAGTCCGCATGCGCGATCAAACGCAGCACGCGATCGCGGTCCTTGGCGTCGATCATGCCGGCGAGAAAGCGCCGCGCCGCCTCGCGCGCGCCGGGTCCGAGCTCGGCGAGCACGCGCGAGATGCGCGCGGTCTGCAGCCCGGCAAGCTTCAAGGCCAGCGCCTCGCCGGCCGGGCTGACATAGAGCAGCCGCTGGCGGCGATCGCTGGCGCCCTCTTTCTGCACCACATAGCCTTCGTCGATCAGTTGCTTGAGGACGCGGCCGAGCGACTGCTTGGTGATCTTCAAAACGTCGAGCAGATCGGCAACCTTCATGCCGGGATTGCGATTGACGAAATGCAGGACGCGATGATGCGCGCGGCCGAAGCCGAGCTTGGCCAGCACTTCGTCGGGATCGCCGACGAAGTCGCGATAGGCAAAGAACAACAGTTCGATGAGGTCGAAATACGGTTCGCCGGCGGTCGCGCGCGGCTTCGGACGAAGCCTGGCCGAAGCCGCCGGGCGCGGCTTGCTGGTGCGGTGATGCTGATGTCGGCCATTAGGTCAGGTATGTTGACATATTTCGGCTGGGTTGTTAAGCTTCGCGCGCAATATGGTTCGTCAGTTTGAGTCGATATCTGGCCGCTCAGGACATTGCGCAGGGCGCCGAAGCGCGCTCTCATGACGCGTCTCTTGGAGCGGCGGAGACCATAGCGGGTCTCAGGTTCCTGGTGCAAAATCCGAGCGCGGCCGAGTTGAAGCCGCGACTCAGGGCATAAACGCGAGGGAGGCCAA
Organism: uncultured Alphaproteobacteria bacterium; assembly: GCA_963827465.1. Lineage (GTDB taxonomy): Bacteria > Pseudomonadota > Alphaproteobacteria > Rhizobiales > Xanthobacteraceae > BOG-931. Next base: position 74,940 of record CAWHBC010000010.1, on the reverse strand, counting down.
AGGAGGAAAATGCCATGGCAGTGCCCTTCGACCAACGTTCCGATCTGATCTGGTTCGACGGCAATCTCATTCCGACCGTCGGACTGCAAGATCAGCCTGCTCACGCATGGCCTGCATTATGCCAGCTGCGTGTTCGAGGGCGAGCGCGCCTATGGCGGCAAGATTTTCGAGTGCACCGCGCATTCGGAGCGGCTGAAGAACTCGGCGAAGATTCTCGATTTCGACATTCCCTATCAGCGTCGCCGAAATCGACGCCGCCAAGCAGCTCGTGCTCGACAAGAACAACCAGAAAGAGCGCCTATGTGCGGCCGATCGCCTGGCGCGGCTCCGAAGCGCTCGGCGTGTCGGCGCAGAACAACAAGATTCATCTCGCCATCGCCACCTGGGAATGGCCGAGCTATTTCGATCCGGCGCAGCGACTGAAGGGCATCCGGCTCGATCTCGCCGAATACCGGCGGCCCGATCCGAAGACCGCGCCCTGCCTCGCCAAGGCGGCAGGCCTCTACATGATCTGCACCATCTCGAAGCATCGCGCCGAGCAGCGCGGCTATGCCGACGCCATGATGCTCGACTGGCAGGGCCGCGTCGCCGAATGCACCGGCGCCAATATCTTCTTCGTCAAAGACGGCAAGATCCACACCCCGATCGCCGATTGCTTCCTCGCCGGCATCACGCGCGCGACCGTGATCGGGCTCGCGCGCCGCAACAATATCGAGGTGATCGAGCGGCGCATCATGCCCGAGGAACTGTCGGACTTCTCCGAATGCTTCATCACCGGCACCGCCGCCGAAGTCACCGCGGTGTCCGAGATCGCGCAGTGGACCTTCACGCCGGCGCGCATCACCGCGCAATTGATGCGCGATTACGAGCACACGGTGCATCCGGGCGGCAAGGCCGCGGCGGCATAGCCTGCCGGGTTTGCGGCCTTAACGCGTCACACCTAGGGCGTGACCTCATAAATCCGGCCAATGGCAGCTTCGCTCGGAAAGCGGCCGGAACTCTGCGCTGTCACAAAGTGATGCGATGGGCCCAGAAGCGGACTATACAGGAGGTCAGCCGGGCAGACCTGCTGCCCTCAGGCCCGACAGTATAAATTCCCTGTCCTCGACAAATTTGAACGGCAACATCTTGCTGGCAAATTTGATGTCGAGAGCCGGATTGATGACACGCATCCGTTCCACGGAGCGGCGGCCGGCGTCGTCCTGGCCCCCCGCCATCTCCGCGGCCGCCCGCAACAATAGCGAGATCAAATGCCTAGGATTAAGCCGCAGAGCATCATCGGCCCACTGGATCGCTTGCTCCGGTCTGCCGGCGAGCAGATGCGCGATCGCACCGCCCGGAAGCCAAAGGAACATGCTTAAATCACGGGGACTGAGGCGCCGCGCACGTTCGAACATCTCCAGGGCGCGTTCCGGCTCCCGGCACAGGCAATGAGCAAAGCCGTTGGCGCCGCAAATCCACACCGAATTGGGATTCTTCCCGAATGCGTCTTCATGGCGCGTGAGGGCGCCATCGAAATTTCGCTCGATCATCAGTTGCCACGCTGCGCGGATGATCTGAATTAGCGGGTCCGAAGGATCGAGTTCCACTGCCCGTTGCGCGAATGACAGAGCCTCCGTCAGCAGCGACCGGAGCGGTGCTCCTTGCAAAAGCTGCACGCGAAAGAGATCGGCCCAGCTGGCATAGGCATAGGCTAACGCATAATCCGGATCGAGCTGTATTGCCCGGCGCAAGAAATCGAGCGCTTTATCGTTATCATCGAGGGTGAGAATCCATAAATGCTGGTAAGCCCGTAACACGCAATCGTAGGCTACGAGACTGTCAGGCCGCTTGCTGCGCGCATGGCGAACTTCCGCGTCGAGAATATGCGGCGCCACGGCGCCAACGATGTTTTCCGATATCTCATCTTGCAAGTCGAATATGTCCGTCAACTTGCGCTCAAAGCGTTCCGCCCAAATATGCGCGCCGGTTTTTGCGAGGATAAGCTGACTCATAATTCGCACGCGGTCGCCGGCCTTGCGGACGCTGCCTTCCAGGACGTATCGCACACCGAGGTCTTGCGCGATTTTCTCGATGCCAACCGAACGGTCCCGATAGTTGAAGCTCGAATTGCGTGAGATGACGAACAGACTCTTAAATCGCGCCAACGCGGTGATGATTTCTTCCGTCATGCCATCGGCAAAATAACCCTGCTCGGGATCGCCGCTCATGTTCAGAAACGGCAATACCGCGATCGATGGCTGATCGGACAGCGCCGGGCGCGCGGTCGCAGGCTCGGTCCCGATCCCGTCAGATGTCGTCTCGGCAGCCTCTGCTTGCTCCTGCACATTTCCAACAAAGCGCAAGCCTTTGCCGCGAAAGGTCTTGATAAAATGCTGGGTTTCGCCGCTGTCGCGGATGGCGGCCCGCGCCGCATTGATGCGTGTTGTCAGGGCCGATTCCGAAACGATCCGCCCGCGCCAGACGCCGGTGAAAATGTCGTCCTTGCTGACGACGCGTTCACGATGACGGAGCAAATATTCCAAGAGATCGAACACCTGTGGCTCGACGGTGACCAGGTCCCGGCCACGCCTTAATTCGCGCAGGTTGGTGTCGAGCGAATAGTCGTCGAAGCGATAATGCAAGCCGGTCGCCCTTCAGCTGGGTCTATCTACTGCAAGACAATGCTCCGCAATGGTCGGTAAAGCCAGAATGAAGGCTGCCTTGACGCCAAATTAAGCTGGCCTGAAAGCGGCACCTTTCCCTTTGTGGCACGGTCGTCATCACGCTCAGCCCGAAAGAACCACAGGAGGCAAAGATGAATGACATCGCCACCACCCAGCGTGCCGGATCGGCCAAGGTTCAGGGCGACCTTTGGAACGCGCGCGCCCGCGACTATGCCGAAATATTGGAAGGCTTCTTCCGCCCTCTCTACGAGAGCGTGCTCGCGAGACCCGAAGTTTCGCAGGCCAAATCGGTGCTCGACATCGGCTGCGGTCCCGGACTTCGCGGCGAGGGTCTTTTCGCAGAAAATCCCGCTCGTCGCCGGGGTCGATGCCACACCGACCTTCATCGAGATTGCCCGTGAACGATTGCCGGGACGCGACTTTCGCGTTGCCGAAATGGAGACGTTGCCTCATGCGGACGCAAGTTTTGATGTGATCACGGGCTTTAATGCCTTTCAGTATGCAGCGTCGCCGCAATCCGCACTGGCCGAGGCCCGCCGTGTCGCAAAGACGGGCGGCGCCATAGTCGTCGCCACCTGGGGCCTGCCGGAGGACTGTGATGCGGCGGGCCACCTCAAGGCTCTCGGCGCCCTTATGCCACCGCCGCCTCCGGGAGCGCCCGGCCCGTTCGCACTGTCGGACGCATCGAAATTGAAGGCGTTGGCGAGCGAGGCGGGCCTGATCGCCGGTGCAGTCACGGACGTCGACTGCCCGTGGGCTTTTCCAAACCTGGAAACCGCCTTGCGCGGCATGTTGTCCTCCGGACCAGCCGAACGGGCCATCCGCAACAGCAGCATGGCGCGGGCACGGGATGCCGTTGCAGAGTCCATTGCAATCTATCGGACGCCGTCCGGTGAGTATCGGCTGAATAACAAATTTCGCTATCTCATCGCACGCAGGTGAGCGTGGCGCTTGGGTGATTGTCCGATAAGGGTCCGTCTTTGACCGGTCCAGCCGGTCGTGCCCCTTGGTCGCGGTCAGTTTCGTCCCGAAAGCAGACTGGCAGCCGAATTCGTATCACTACGGCGGCCGCTTCGTGCTCATAAGTCCGCGCCCTTAGCGTTCGCCCTGCTCGGTGAAAAATTTCTCGCCATAGGCAAAGCGATTGGGCTTGAGGAAGAAGCCGAGCAGCAGCGCGCCGTTCGGCGCCACCGCCTCGTGCTGGTTGCCGGCCGGCCGCCACACGAATTGCCCCGGGCCGCATTGGCCCTCGTGGTCCTCGAGCGAGCCTTCGATCACATAAGTCTGTTCGAGCGCAGTATGCTCGTGCAGCGGCACCACCGCGCCCGGATCGAGCTTGAATAGCGCCGTGGTGACGCCGTCGCCGTCGGTGTAGAGCACCTTGATCTTGATGCCGGGAAACTTGGTGCTCTCCCACGGCAGGTTCGGCGCGTCGACATAGTGCGCGGCGCGCTCGGGCGGATTGTCCGGCTTGATGTCGGCGTGGACGACATTGCGGGCTTGTGCGCTCATGAGAACCTCCCTGTGATGCTCGATCAGTGGCGCGGCGGCGACCAGCGCTCCGCCGCGGCATCGTCGCTGGCCTTGGCCTCGACCCAATTCGCGCCCGACGGCTTTTCGACCTGTTTCCAGAACGGCGCGCGGGTTTTCAGATAATCCATCAGAAATTCGGCCGCGGCGAAGGCCGCTTGCCTATGGCTCGACGCCGCGATTACCAGGACGATCGGCTCGCCCGGCGCGATCCGCCCATAACGATGAATGACGGTCGCGCCAAGCAGCGGCCAGCGCGCCGCCGCCTCCTCGACGTGACGCGCGATCTCCGCTTCCGCCATGCCGGGATAATGTTCGAGCGTCAGCGCCGCGATCGGCTCGCCGTTTTCGTCGGCGCGGCACAGTCCGGCGAACGTGACCAGCGCGCCGATGTCGGTGCGCCCGCGCGTCATCCGTTCCGCCTCGGCGGCGGCGTCGAATGGTTCGCTTTGCAGGCGGATCGTCGGGATCATGCGCCTATCATAGGCGGTCCGGCTCGCCATCGGAACAGCCGATGACGCCGGCGATCCGGCCGCAGGCGCCAATGCCGCGCGGCGCAACGGCCTCAATCGACCTTGATGTTGGCGTAAGCGATCACCTTCGCCCATTTGGCGGCGGCCGCCTTGATCAGCGCGCCGAATTGCGGCGGCGTCATCGGTTCCGGCTCGGCGCCCAAGGCGATGGCCCGCGCCTTCAAGGCCGGATCGGCGACGATCGGGTTGATGGCTTTGTTGAGCGTGTCGATGACGTCGGCCGGCGTGCCGTGCGGCGCGCCAACGCCGGCCCAGCCGCTGCCCTCGTAACCGGGCAGCGATTCGGCCATCGCCGGCACTTCCGGCAGCGCCTCCATGCGCTTGGCGCTGGTCACGCCGAGCGCGCGCAGCTTGCCGGTATGGATATAGCCGAGCACCGGCGGGATGGTGGCGAAGGCGAGCTGCACTTGGCCGGCGAGCAGGTCCGGCAGATATGACACGCGATAGGGCACGTGAACGATGTCGACGCCGGTCATCATCTTGAACAGCTCGAAGGCGAGATGCGGCGCCGTGCCGGCGCCTTGCGATGCGAAATTGAGCTTGCCCGGATTGGCCTTGGCATAGGCGACAAGCTCAAGCAGTGTCGTCGCCGGAATCGTCGGATGCACCACGACGGCAAACGGCGTGAAGCCGAGGAACGCGACGGGGGCGATGTCGCGCACGAAATTGAAATCGAGATTCGGATAAAGCGCGGCGTTGGCTGCGTTCCCCGAAATCATCACCAGCAGCGTATAGCCGTCCGGCGCCGAGCGAATGACATATTCGGCGCCCACATTGCCTCCCGCGCCCGGCCTGTCCTCGACGACGACATCCTGGCCGAGCCGTTGCGACAGCGGCGCCGCGACGAGCCGGGCCAAGACGTCCGGCGCCAAGCCGGCCGGAATGTCGGCGATCATGTGCACCGGCCGCGATGGATAGGTGTCGGCGCGAACAATGCGGGAGCTGACGGAAAGCGCGGCTGCGGTCGCGCCGAGCTGCAACAATCCCCGACGGGGAATGGTCATGGCGATCCCCCCATAAGGACCGGCCTGCGGGCGCGCGCCGCAGGCATCCGATCCTGTTTCTGTTTTCAATTATGCTTTTGCTTCGCCCGCCGCGGGCACAATCGCTGCCTTTGATCTCGCAGGACGCCGGCATGTCCCGGTGGCAGCTCGATGGCCTGAAAACATTAGCGCATGAGCGGCGCCTTGAATAGCGGCGCCTGCGCCACTTGCCGCGGGGAAATAAAATCAGCCGCCGGTCATCGGCGGAAAAAATGCGATTTCGCGCGCGCGCTCGATCCGCGCGTCCGGCCGCACGTGGCTCTTGTCGATCGCCGCCCGGATCACTTTGCCATTCTCGAAGGCGTGGGCGTAGCCGTCGCCCTTGCCGGCGAGCCACGCGATGAGTTCGCCGACCGTCGTCACTTCCGGCGGCGGATCGACCTCTTCTTCCGCCTTGCCGATCCGCTCGCGCACCCAGGCAAAATAACGAAGCTTCATGCCTCTTCCCGGGTCAGGTGATGCACCCCGGCATGAAGATAATCCCAGCCGGTATAGAGCGTGAGCAGCGCCGAGAGCCACAACAGCGCGATGCCGGTCCGCGTCACGCCGGGGACGACGGCGTCGCCGGCCTCGCCGCAGATCAAAAAGCCGACGGCGACGAGCTGTAACGTGGTTTTCCACTTGGCAAGGCGGCTTACCGGCACGCTGACGCGCAATTCCGCCAGATATTCGCGCAATCCGGAAACCAGGATTTCACGGCACAGAATGATGACGGCCGCGCACAACGCCCAGCCGTGAATGGTGCTTTCGGCGGCCAGCATAAGAAGGCAGGATCCGACCAGAAGCTTGTCGGCGATCGGATCGAGCATGCGGCCGAGCGAGGATTGCTGGGCCCAGATGCGCGCCAAATAGCCGTCGAGAAAATCGGAGATCGCCGGCGGCGATGAAGATGGCGAGCGCGGCCCAGCGCAGCCATAACCCGCCATGCAATATGTTCTGCCAGAACATGCAGCCGACCACGAGCGGAACCGCGACAATGCGGCCATAGGTCAGGATATTCGGCAGCGCCAGCGGACGCGCCTGCAACCGGCCGGGTGTACCTGTGGTGGTAAGAATCCATCGTCGGTTTCCTGGTACCAGCATAGCCCTATGCCGCCCCCTCATGGAAGAATTCATAGATGCGGCGCGCTGTCTCCGCGCTAATTCCCTCAACCTGCATCAGGTCCGACACCGAGGCGCGCTCGATCGATTTGAGCGTGCCGAAATAGTGCAAAAGCGCGCGCTTGCGGGTCGGTCCGATGCCGGCGATCTCCTGCAGGCCGGCTTCCCGTATATCCCGCCGCCGGCGCGCCCGGTGGGAACCCACCGCGAAGCGGTGCGCCTCGTCCCGCAGCCGCTCGACGAAATAGAGCACCGGATCGCGCGGCGGCAGCTTGAACGAGTCGCGGCCCGGGAGAAAGAAGGTTTCGCGCCCGGCATCGCGGTCCGGCCCCTTGGCGATGGCGGCGAGCGGCACATCGAGGCCGAGCGCGCTCAACACCTCGCGCGCGGCGGAAAGCTGCCCCTGCCCGCCGTCGATCAAGACGAGATCCGGCCACGGCGATTCGTCCGGCTCGTCCGCTTCCGCAATCTCCACCGTCCCCTCTTGAGGAGAAGTCACGGGAACGGGGGACCCTGCCGCCGCGGCCTCGCGCGGCGCCTCCGTCAATAACCGCTTGAAGCGCCGCTCCAGGACCTCGCGCATCATGGCGAAATCGTCGCCGGGCGTCAGATCGGCCGAGCGGATATTGAACTTGCGGTACTGGGCTTTGCGGAAGCCGTCGGCGCCGGCCACGATCATGGCGCCGACCGCATTGGCGCCCTGGATGTGACTGTTGTCGTAGACCTCGATCCGGCGCGGCACCCGCGGCAGCCCGAAGGTCTCGGCGAGCTGGCGCAGGAGCTTCTGCTGCGACGTCGTCTCGGCAAGCTTGCGGCCGAGCGCTTCGCGCGCATTGGCGAGCGCATGCTCGACCAAATCTTTCTTCTCGCCGCGCTGCGGTGACATTGCACCTCGATCTTGTGGCCGCTCTTGGTCGACAGCGCCTGCGCCAGCAATGCGCGATCCGCGATCGTCATGCGAAATCAGAACCAGCCGCGGCGGCGGCTTGTCGTCGTAAAACTGCGCCAGAAATGCGGACAGCACCTCGCCGGCGCCGAGCGAGCGGTCGGCTCTTGGGAAAATAAGACGCGGTTGCCCCAGTTTTGCCCGGTGCGGAAGAAGAACACCTCGACGCAGGAAAAGCCGCCCTGCTGATGCACGGCAAAGACGTCGGCCTCTTCGACGCCGCGCGGGTTGACGCCCTGATGCGACTGGATCGCCGACAGCGCGGCGAGGCGGTCGCGGTAAATGGCGGCGCGCTCGAAATCGAGCGCGGCCGAGGCATTTTCCATTTCGCCGGCGAGCTCATCCTTCACCGCGCTGCTGCGGCCCGACAAGAATTCGTTCGCCTCGCGCACCAGCGCGGAATAGTCCTTGAACTCGATCTCCTTGGTGCAAGGCGCCGAGCAGCGCTTGATCTGGTAAAGCAGGCACGGCCGCGAGCGGCTTTCGAAGAACGGATCGCTGCACGAGCGCAACAGAAAGGCGCGCTGCAGCGCATTGACGGTGCGGTTGACCGCCCAGACCGAGGCGAAGGGTCCGTAATAACGGCCCGGCCGCGTGCGCGCGCCGCGATGCTTGAGAATCTGCGGCGCCCAGTGGTCGGACGTGATCATGATGTAGGGGAACGATTTGTCGTCGCGCAGACGACGTTGAAGCGCGGCCGCAGCCGCTTGATCAGGTTGGCTTCGAGCAGCAGCGCCTCGGTCTCGGTGCGGGTGACGATGAATTCGAGCCGTGCGGGTCGCGGCGATCATCCGCTCGATGCGGGTGTCGAGCCCGGTCGGCCGCGCATAGGCCTGCGACGCGCTTTTTGATGTTCTTGGCCTTGCCGACATAGAGCACGTCGCCGCGCGCATCGATCATGCGATAAACGCCCGGCCGCGACGGCGCGAGCTTGACGTAGCGCAGGATCGCGGCGCGGCCGGCGGCAAGCGAACCCTCATCCTCTTCGAAGGACGGCGGCGCGGCTTCGATCTCGTCGGGCTGCGGCAGCGACGCCTCGTCGTCTTCCTCGACGGGCTCGCTCTCGGGAGCGATTTCTGGTTTCGGCGTGCTCATGGCGCAAAGCATTTCTCGTCGCAAACTACCGTGCCGTCGCGGAAGATATCGCGGCCCAGACTCATCTGCGTCAGCCCGCGCCGGACGCATATCAACTTCTGAAGCAATCAACTTGGAACTGATTGCATTAGCACTGCTTAACTTAAACATCGCGATAAATTGTCCCGATCGGACGACGGCCTACGCGCTTTCTTCAACGCGCAAGAGCACCGCCTGGCGCCGCGGCGTCGTTCTTTCCGCCCGATTCCAATTGGGAGGCCAAGATGAAAACAATCCCCCGAGCGAGTTTCTTTGCCGCGGCATTGTCGCTGGCGCTGGCCGGCGCCGCAGCGGCCGCCGATCTGCCGGTCGGCGCCCTATTACACCGCACCGGCGTCGTATTCGGCCTATAGCTGGGCCGGCCCCTATCTCGGCGGCACGCTGGGCTATGAATGGGGCAATGTCAGCAACAATCCGACCCATCCGTCGGGCGTCGCCGGCGGCCTCGAAGCCGGCTTCAATTGGCAGCACGGCAATTTCGTCTATGGCGCCGAAACCGATTTCAGCCTGTCCGGCGCCGAGGACACCTTTGCGCCGTGGCAGTTCTCCAATCCCTGGTTCGGCACGCGTGCGCGGCCGCGCCGGCGTCGCCATCAATAACGTGCTCGTCTACGGCACCGCCGGCCTCGCCTATGGCGAGCTCACCGCGGATACCTCCGGTAATCTTTCCGAGAGCCATACCAGCTTCGGCTGGGTGGCCGGCGTCGGCGCCGAAGTCGGCCTCACCCCGCAATGGTCGGCCAAAGCGGAGTGGCTCTATCTCGACTTCGCCAATCGCGGCTATTCCGTCACCGCCACCAATAACGGGCTCGCGGCCAATCTGCTGCGGCTCGGCGTCAACTATCACTTCTAAGAAAATAGCCAGTTTAGTAATTTATTGACCGTGTTGAAGTCTAATTTATGAAATAAATAACTATAATTTCGACGTCGATAGAATTTATTTGCCATAATACAGGCTCAAAATGACTGACGACTGTGGCTTTTCTACACTAGCCTGAAAGCTAATTCTGAATACTATCCGGGACCTGTTCGATGACCGAGTGGAGGGTCCCAATGAAGCGTTTGTGCCTGGCTCTGATGGGTGCTCGTGGCGTTCGCCGGAGCGGCTGCGGCGGCCGATTTGGCGCGGCCCCAACCCGTGCCCTATTATCCGAAAGCTCCCGCCTTCGTGCCGCCCTATAGCTGGACCGGGTTCTATTTCGGCATCAACGGCGGCGGCGGCTTTCGGCAGCTCGAACTGGGATTCGACCGGCAGCCGCAATATCAGCGGCGGCCTCATCGGCGGCACCGTCGGCTACAATTATCAGTTCGGCCATGCCGTCGTCGGTGTCGAAGGCGATATCGACTGGGCCGACATCAATGGCAGCACCACCAATGCCTGCCCGGCCGGCTGCAAGACCAGCGACACTTGGCTTGCGACCGTGCGCGGCCGGCTTGGCTATGCCGCCGACCGCTTCATGCCCTACGTGACCGGCGGGCGCCGCGTTCGGCGATATCCGCGCCTCGACGCCCGGCTTTCCGACAGGCCCCGCCACCAAACCGGCTGGACGGTCGGCGGCGGTCTGGAAGCGGCGTTGGTCGCCAATTGGACCGCCAAGGTCGAATATCTCTATGTCGATCTCGGCAAATTCAATTGCGGGATCAATTGCGGCGCCGACTCACCGACAACGTCTCGTTCCATACCAATCTGCTGCGCGCGGGCGTGAACTATAAGTTCTGATCACGCGCCAACACCGTGGCCGACAAAGCGCCCCGGGGCTTTGCCCCGGGGTTTTTGTTTTGGACCGCTTCGATCAGGCGACGGAGCCGCCTCGCCCAGCAATATCTCAGCAAGCCGCTCCGGGGCGTCCAGCATGACGTCGTGGCCGCAGGCCACCTCGTGGCTGCGCCAGCCCCTGGCGCGGGCCTTCGCCAACGCCTGATCGAACGGCTGGCTCGGATAGGCCGTGGCGCGGATGTAGGTCTTCTCCGCGATGCGCTCGCGCGCGCCCGTCAGCGTCACCTTGCCTGGAGGCAGCATTTGACCGGCTGCGGCGTGCATTGCGCATCGACCCAGGCGCGGTCCCGTCTCATTGACGTTGAACATCGCCGCCGAGCGCGGCGGGATGGTCGCAGCGCCGTTACGCTGCGGCCGCCAAGAACGCTTCGCGCACCGGCGGCGGCGCCAGATCGACAGCGCCTGCCCGGACTCCGGAAAGAACGCATCGAGCATCACGAAAGCCGCGATCGATTTTTCCATTCGTCTCGGCGACGCCGGAAATCACCAAGCCGGCATAGGAATGGCCGACCAGCACCACGTCGGTAAGCCCGCGCCATTTCATCTCGTTGACGACGTCGAGGATGTGGGTGTCGAGACCGATCGTCGGGCGTCAACAGATGCGAGCGTTCGGCAAGTCCGGTCAGCGTCGGCGCGACCACCTCGTGGCCGTCGCGCGCGAGCAGCCGCGCCACGCGGCTGCCAACACCAGGCACCGTGCCAAGCGCCGTGAACAAGAACGAACGTTGCCATAATCCCTCCAATCGGTCGCCACGCCGCCAACCCGTATTCGTCCTCGCCCGCTAAACCACGGGCGTCTCGCCGCGCAGGATTTGCGCCAGCACCGGGCTGTCGATGTTGCCGCCCGAGAGAATCAAGCCGACACGCTTGCCGGCATGGCGCGCCTTTTCCTTGATCAGCGCCGCGAGCGGCGCCGCGCCCGCACCTTCGGCGAGGTTATGCGTCGCCCGGTAATAGATGCGGATCGCGTCGGCGATCTCGTCCTCGGCGACGCGCACGATGCGGGCGGCGCCGTTGCGGATGATGTCGAGCGCCTCCGGCGACGGCACCCGGCACGCCACGCCGTCGGCAAAGGTGCGCGCGGCATTGGTCTTGACCGGATGTCCGGCATCGAACGACAGCGCGTAAGCCGGCGCGCTGTCCGCGACCACGCCGACGATCTCGGTTTTGAGCCCGAGCAAATCCCGCACCGTGATCAGGCCGCAAATGCCCGAGCCGAGACCGATCGGGACATAGACGGCAGCGAGATCGCCGTGGCTATCGAGCAATTCGTGCGCATAGGTCGCGACCCCTTTGACGAGATCGCGATGAAAGGCCTGGACATAATGATAGCCGCGCTCGCGCTCGATCGCTTCGGCGACGAGCCGGCTCTCGTCGAAATCGTTGCCGGCGACGACGAGCTCGGCGCCGAACGCCACCATCGCCGCATTCTTTTCGGCCGAATTGCCTTGCGGCACCACGATCGTCAGCGGCAGGCCGTGACGGGCGGCGGCAAGCCCGATCGATTGGCCGTGATTGCCGCGCGTCGCCGTCACGAGCCCTTGCGGCCGGGCACCGGTGCGGCATAAGGCATCGACGTAAACGAGCCCGCCGCGAATTTTAAAAGCGCCGATCGGCGTGTGGTTCTCATGCTTGACGACCACCTCGGCACCGACGATGTGTTCGAGCAGCGGCCACGCATAGGCCGGCGTCGGAGACATGACGCCGCGAACGATCGTCGTCGCAGCGGCAAGTTCGTCAAGACTGAACAGCGGCATGGGCGCGGCTGGCGAATGTCAACTTCGCTCCACTAGAAGCCCCGATACGGCTTACAAACTCCGTCTTGAACCGTGTAGTGCGGCGGACATCCGTTATATGTGGGCCGGCCACCGCGATAGTAACGATGTCCCCGGTAGGGCCGGCACGCGCCGTCTTGAATTGTCATGCCCGGCGGACAACAGCCGCCGCTGTAACAGTTGCCGCCGCGATAATAATACGGAGGCGGAGGGGGATAATAATATTGCGCGCGAACGACCGCTGCCGTCGACACGGTTGCCGCCCCGGCCAGCGTCAGTCCCAGAATGATTTTTGCAACTCTGCCCATGGCGATCCCTCCCCGCCTGAATTCCTCTGCAAGGCTAGCACATTCCTCCCATCAAGCCGAACGGCTAGCGCATTTTGAGGATGATGACGCGATCGCTGGTCGGGTCGGTCGACTTGCGCAATTCGCCGACTTGGGCGGCGGTCACCGCGGGCGCCTGGTTGCCCCAGCCGTCGCGGATGAAGGTGACGACGTCGGCGATATCCTGGTCGGTGTATTGCAGCCGGAACTGCGGCATGCGGTAGGCGTCGGGTGTGCCTTTGACGACCAGCGGATTCGAGCCGTTGAGCACCAGGTTGATGAGCGAAGACGGATCGTCTTCGAGCACGATCGGATTGCCGGCAAGCGCCGGTATATAGGGAGTAAAGCCTTTGCCATCGGCGCCATGACAGTTCGCGCAGGTGCCGCTGTAGACGCTCGCGCCGGGCTGCGCGACGTGGCCGGAATGCAAGTCCGCCGTGGTGGCGTCGTTATAGGCGACGGCAGCTTGCGTCGACGCCGCCGGCAGCGATTTCAAATACTCGGCGATAGCGTTGAGATCGGCGTCCGACAAATAAGGCGTCGAGTTGTTGACGACATCGACCATCGAACCGAACGCGGTCTCACCGCGATTGTGGCCGGCTTTGAGAAAATCCACCACATCGTCCTTCGACCAGCCGCCGAGACCGGTGCGAACGTCGCCGCGCAGATCGGCGGCATACCAGCCGTCCAGCACTGCGCCCGAAAGATAGTCGGGACTGGTTTCGTCGAGCGCTTTTTCGTTCCAGGCGATGCCGCGCGGGGTGTGGCAGGCGCCGCAATGGCCGAGCCCCCGCACCAGATAGGCGCCGCGATTCCAGGCGGCGTCATGGCCGGGCTTGTCGACATAGCTGCCGTTCGTCATGAAGACCATGTCCCAGATCGCGAGCGGCCAGCGCATATCCAGCACCGGCGGGATTTCGTTTTTCAAATTCGCCTGATGAACCGGCGGCACCTCTTTCATGAAAAAATCGTACAGCGCCGCAACGTCCGCGTCGGTGAGCTTGGCGTAGGACGGATACGGCATCGCCGGATAGAGCCGGTGGCCGTCCTTGGCGATGCCGCTCCGCACCGCGCGATCGAAGTCCGCAAGGCTGTAGCCGCCGATGCCGGTCTCGGCGTCCGGGGTAATGTTGGTCGAGTAAATGGCGCCGAGCGGCGTGCCCATCTTCAGGCCGCCGGCAAACGCCTTGCCGCCGGGCGCCGAATGGCAGGAAACACAATCGCCGGCGCGCGCCAGATATTCGCCGCGGCTCTCAGGCTGACTGATGTTCTCGTCGGCCCGCACAGCCGAGACCGCCGCGAGCAAAAACAGGCCGCAGCAGGCCGCCTTGGCGATTATTGTCACGTCTTCCGCCTCCTTCGCAGGCGTTCCGCCCATGGCTTTTTTGACGAGCCGGAAGGCGGGCACCGAACCGCCTCCCGTGGATTGCCGAAGGCTTCGGTTATGCCGCCCCGCTGCGCAGATCGTGATCGCTGATCGGCAGCGAGCGAATGCGCTTGCCGGTGGCGGCGAAGATCGCATTCGCCACCGCCGCGGCGATCGGCGGCGTGGCGGGTTCGCCCGCTCCGCCCCACACCTTGCCGCCGCTCGGCATCAGATGGACGTCGATCTTCGGCGCTTCGGCAAGGCGTACCAGCCGATAAGTGTCGAAATTGCCTTGCACCGCGGCGCCGTCCTTGATCGTAATCTTGCCGTAGAGCGCCGCGCTCAAGCCGAAAATCACGCTGCCCTCGGCCTGTTCGGCGATGGTCTGCGGGTTGACCATGTAACGGGTATCGAGGGCGACCGTGACGCGATCGACCTTGACCTGGCCGTCCGGCTTGACGGTGACTTCGGCGACTTCCGCGCACAGGCTGTCGCAATCCGTGCAAATGGCGATGCCGCGGCCGCTGCCCTTCGGCAACGGCTTGCCCCAATCGCCTTTCTCGGCGGCGGCATCCAGCACTTTGAGCCAGTCGGGTCTGCCGGCGAGCAGTTTGCGCCGCATCTGGTAGGGATCGATGCCGTTCGCCGCCGCCATCTCGTCGAGGAAGCTCTCGATCGCGAAGATATGCTGGTTGACGCCCGGCGCGCGCCAGAACCACACCGGCAAATGCGTGTTCTTGACCAGCGACTCCACGCGCATGTTCGGTACGTTGTAGCCGTTGTCGGCCAGTCCGGCGACGGTTTGCGGCTCGATCTTCCCCGCCGGAAGATGAACGCCGACCGACGCGAGAATCGACGAGATCACGACGCGCATCGACCATGCGGTCGGCAAACCGTCGGCGCCGGTGGCGGCCTTGAAGGCGACCACCGCATGGGGCCGGAACTTGTCCTGGCGGGTATCCTCCTCGCGGGTCCACACCAGCTTGACCGGCCGCTGCACTTCCTTGGCGATGGCGATGGCTTGCTTGACTTCGTCATTGGCGTCGCGGCGGCCGAAGCCGCCGCCGACAAAGCCGTTGTGGACATAGACCTGCTCCGGCTTGAGCCCGGACGCTTTTGCCGCCGCTTGCGTCGCCTCGTCCGCGGCTTGCGTGCCGACCCAGACGTCGAGCCGGTCGGGCTGCAAATTCACCGTCGCGTTCATCGGCTCCATCGGCGAATGCGACAGATAAGGCGTCTCGTAGATCGCCTCGAAGGTCTTGGCGCCTCCCGACATGGCCTGATCGACATTGCCGTCATTGCGCGCGGTCTGCATCGGCTCGCTGAGCGCCGCGCGATAGGCCTTGGAAAGCTCGTCGCTGCTCACTGCGCCGGACTCCCCAACATCCCATTCCGGATGCAGCCGCGACAGCGCCCGCTTGGCGCGCCAGTACGTGTCGGTTGCGACCACTGCCACGGCGTTGTCGAGCTTGACCACCTTGAGAACGCCGGGAGCGCCGGTGAGCACCGAGTCATCGACGCTCTTGAGCTTGCCGCCCGGCACCGGGCAGGCCGTGATCGCGGCGAAAACCATGCCGGGCACTTGCGCGTCGATGCCGAACTTAGCCGAGCCGTCGGTCTTATGCGGCACGTCGACCCGCGGCAGCGACTTGGGCAGGAAGGTGAATTGAGCCGGCGTCTTGATCGTGGGCTCCGCCGCGAGCGTCACCTTGGCCGCGTCGCCGGCGACCTCGCCGTAACCCAGCGTGCGGCCCGACGGCTTATGAGTGACCACGCTCTGCGCCGCCGAACACTCCATTGCTGGAACGCTCCAGCGCGCCGCCGCGGCGGCAATGAGACGCTCGCGGGCGCTGGCGCCGACCTGCTGCATTTTCTTCTGCGATAGCCGCACGGATTGGCTGCCGTGCGAGAACATCGCGCCGTAGACCTTATTCTGCCGCAGATTGCGGTTCGGCGAGGCATATTCGATTCTGACTTTCGACCAGTCGCATTGCAGCTCTTCGGCGATCATCATCGGCAGCGCCGTCATGCTGCCCTGGCCCATCTCCGAGCGCTGATAGCGGATCAATATCGAACCGTCCGGATCGATGGCGATCCAGGCATCGATCTCGTTCGGCGGATACGCGTTATCGTCGTTCCAGGGCTGCCCTGGAACGGTTGCGGCATGCGCGGCGCGGGGCGCAGCGCCAATCCCGATCATAAAGCCGCCCGCCGCGGTCGACGCGGTGAGAATGAAATGGCGGCGGCTCAGCGCCGAAGCGATACGGCTTCCGTGCATCGCGGCCTCCCGTTCAAGCTTTTATCAGGTCGGCGGCGCGGTGAATGGCGCGGCGCAGACGCTCGTAAGTTCCGCAACGGCAGATATTGGTGATGTTTGCATCGATCTCGGCGTCGGTCGGCGCGGGAAACTCTTTGAGGAACGCGACCGTCGCCATGATCTGCCCGGATTGGCAATAGCCGCATTGCGGCACGTCTTCGGCGATCCAGGCGCGTTGCACCGGATGGCTGTTGTCCGGAGACAGGCCTTCGATCGTCGTAATGGTTTTGCCGTCGAGCGCGCCGATCGGCACCGAGCACGAGCGCATCGGCTTGCCGTCGATATGCACGGTGCAGGCGCCGCATTGCGCGATGCCGCAGCCGAATTTGGTGCCGGTCAAGCCGACAATATCGCGCAACACCCAAAGAAGCGGCGTGTCGGGTTCGATATCGATTTGCTTGGGCGTACCGTTGATTTCGATCGTGATCACCGTTGCTCTCCTCGGAGTTGGTGAATCAGATTCTTCTTCGCCCCCCCATGGCCACGCATTTCGACGCGGTCATGAAGTAAGACTTTACCGCGGCCATCAGCGGGACCAAAGGCCGGCTGCAACATACCAGCCATCACAACGCACATGGTGCAATCTGGGTTGCAGTGCGGGACGAAATGCCGGACTTCCGCCGCCGCTATGCCTGCGGCGAGCCACTTCCCCGATGCCACCACCTGCCGCTACCATGCCCGGTCCTGCCCGAGGGCGAGGAGACAGTATGGGGCGGCGCGGTAAAGCGAGGGCCAAAAAGGCCAAGGCGGCGACACCGCGCGGAACTGCTGCGTCGCACAAAACGAAGCTCGCGCGGCTCAAGCGCGAGCTCGGCATCGCCGTGGAGCAGCAGAAGGCCACCGCGGAAGTCTTACGCCTGATCTCCGGTTCGTCGGGCGATCTGCAGCCGGTCTTCGCCACCATTCTGGCGAACGCGGTGCGGCTGTGCGGAGCCGACAACGGCATCATCAACCGCTGGGACGGCGACGCGCTGCATCTTGTCGCCAGCCATAATCTGCCGGCCGAGTTCGTGACCTTGCGCGAGCGGGCGCCCTATCGGCCCAACGAGCATTCCGCGTCCGGCCGCATGCTGGCGGCGAGACGCTTCATTCATATTCCCGATCTGGCGGCCGACCAGTCCTATATCGAGCGCAATCCGCCGACGGTCGTCGTCGTCGAACGCGCCGGCGTGCGCACGACACTGGCGGTGCCGATGTTCAAGGACAGCGAGTTCGTCGGATCGTTCACCGTCGGCCGCACCGTGGTCCGCCCTTTCACCGCCAAGCAGATCGCGGTGGCGACGAGCTTTGCCGACCAGGCGGTCATCGCGGTGGAGAATGCGCGGCTCCTGCACGAGCTGCGGGAGTTGGTCGAGCAGCAGAGCGCGACCGGCGACGTGCTCGCCATCATCAGCCGCTCGGCCTTCGAGCTGCAAGAGGTGCTCGACACCCTGATCGAGCTCGCGGCGCAATTGTGCGACGCCGAGCTCGCCGCCATGCATCGCCTGCACGGCGCCGGTTATCGGGCCATTGCCACTTACGGCGGGCCGCCCGAGCATAAAGATCTTGCCGGCGGCGTGGCTTTCGAGGCGGGTCGCGGCAGCGTCATTGGGCGGACCGTGCTCGAGCGCCGCTCCGTTCACGTCGCCGACGTGCTGGCCGAACCGGATTACGCGCTGCATGACGCGCAGCGCCGCCTCGGCTACCGCACCGTGCTCGGCGTGCCGCTGTTGCGCGAAGGCAATCCGATCGGGGTTCTGGTGCTGATGCGGCTTTCGGTCAGGCCGTTCTCGGACAAGCAGATCGCAGCTCGTTCGCAATTTTGCCGCCCAGGCGGTCATCGCCATCGAGAACACGCGGCTGCTGAGCGACCTGCGCGAGCGCACCGACGCGCTCGGCCGCTCGGTAGCGGAGCTGGAGCGCGAGCGCAGCAACAAGCTGATGAACATGGAGGCCATGGCGGCGGCGATCGCTCATGAAGTGCGGCAGCCGCTTGCCGGCATCGCCTCGAACGGCGGCGCGGCGCGGCGCTTCCTCGCGCATACGCCGCCGAACCTCGACGAGGCGCGATCGGCGCTGGACAGCATGGTGCGCGACAGCCTTCGCGCCAGCCAGGTGTTCGACAATATCCGCGCCCTGTTCGGCAAAGCCGATCAGGACCACGCCCCGCTCGATCTCAATGAATTGGCCGAGACCGTCATGGCGGCGCTGCGCGGCGATCTCGCCGAGCATGGCATCGCCATGCGCGCGGCGCTCGAGCCGGACCTGCCGCCCGTTGTCGGCCATCGCGGACAGTTGCAAGAGGTGTTCGTCAATTTGATCCGCAACGCGGTCGAGGCCATGACTGGGATCGAGGGCGAGCGGAAGCTTACCGTCACCGCGCGACGCCACAACGGCAATGCCGTCGCCGTGGCGATCGAGGATTCCGGGCCGGGAATCGATCCGGCGCAAATCGACAGCATTTTCGACGCCTTCATCACCACCAAGCCGCATGGCATGGGTCTGGGGCTGGCTTTGTGCCGCATGATTATCGAGCGGCACGCGGGTAAGCTTTCGGTGGCGCCGGCGCGCCCGCGCGGTTCGATCTTTCGCGTCGTTTTGCCGGCCGTTGCCGGTACGATATAGAGCGCGCTTATGACCGCGGCCGCTGCGCCCGAGCCGACCGTACTGGTGATCGACGACGACGCGTCGCTGCGCGAGGCGTTATCGCGCCTGTTCCGCTCGGTCGGCCTCAAGGTCAAGACCTTCGCCTCGGCGCCGGAATTCCTTCAGGACAAGCTGCCGGACGGCCCGAGCTGCCTGGTGCTCGACGTCAGGCTGCCCGGCTTGAGCGGACTGGACTTTCAGGCCGAGCTGGCCAAAGCCAATATCGACATCCCGATTATTTTCATGACCGGCCACGGCGATATTCCGATGACCGTGCGCGCCATGAAAGCCGGCGCGCTCGAGTTCCTGCCGAAGCCGTTTCGCGATCAGGACATGCTCGATGCGGTGCAGACCGGGCTCGAGCGCGACCGCGACCGGCGCCGCAGCGCAACGGACGCCGCCCGTCTGCGGGCGAGCTTCACCTCGCTGACCGGGCGCGAGCAGGAAATCATGGGCTATGTCACCGCCGGCATGATGAACAAACAGATTGCCGGCGAGCTCGGCGTCAGCGAGATCACCGTGAAGGTCCACCGCGGCAATGTGATGCGCAAGATGGAAGCCAAGTCGCTGGCGGAACTGGTGCGAATGGCCGATGCCTTGGGCATCCGCCGCGCCCCCACCTAGCCGTACGGTACGCGGCCTATACACAAGTATAGTTCCGCCCCCCGATCCGATAAACAAACCTTGCATAGGTACAGTGGCGGCGCCCGGCCGTTTCAACTACATCGCGCTGAATAGGGACTTTCCGAATTGGCAAAGCAGCGCGTGATATCGATCATTGATGACGACGCTTCGGTTCGCGAAGCCACCGCGCGCCTGGTTCGCTCGCTCGGCTACCGCACCGCGACGTTTTCGTCCGCGGAAGACTATCTGCAGTCGGATCGCCTGCGCGATTCGTCCTGCCTGATTACCGACCTGCATATGCCCGGCATGGGCGGCGCCGATCTGCAGGACCGCCTGATCGCGGACGGCCGCCGCACGCCGATCATTTTCATGACCGCCTATTTCGAGGAGAAGGTCCGCGACCGGGTGTTGAACGCCGGCGCCGCGGGCTTTCTGCGCAAGCCCTTCGCCGAAGAAACCTTGGTCGCCTGCCTCGAGCAAGCACTCAAGGAACCGGATCCCGATCCGGTCAGGTGCTGAGGCCCGCGAACTCTTCGCCGCGCCTCTCCGCACAGGCGGGATTCCGATGTTCAATTTCGCCAGCCGGCTCGCCTCCTATACGCAGGTATAGGGCGTCTGCGCTGTTCCGATACCACGGGTGTCCCCAAGTAGAATGGAGCGACAGGCCGAGGAAATCTAAAGGCTTCCCGTGAAGGGGCGCCGCCATGCAATTCCAACACGCCGTAGCCGCCGCACCGGCCCGGCCATCGTCCGCCGCCGCCACGTCAGACGAGACGCTCCTGGCGCTGATCGCCAAAGGCGACCGCGATGCACTGCGGGTTTTGTTCGCCAGACATCACGTCCGGGTGTTTCGTTTTCTGCTTCGCGTCGTCCGCAACGAGGAGACCGCGCAAGACCTTTTGAATGAGGTCTTCATCGAAGTCTGGCGCGGCGCCGCCGGATTCGAAGCGCGCTCGCAAGCCACCACCTGGATTCTCGGCATCGCCCGCTTCAAGGGCCTGAGCGCACTCCGCCGCCGCCCGTTCGTCGCGCTCGACGACGAAGTCGTCGAGACGATCGAGGAGCCGGGCGACGATCCGGAAGTCGTCATGCAGAAGGCCGATCGCAGCGCGGTACTGCAGGCCTGCTTGGCGCAGCTCTCCAGCGCCCACCGGCAGGTCATCGACCTTGTCTATTATCACGAGCAGTCGATCGAAGAGATCGCCCGCATCATCGGCATTCCGGAAAACACCGTGAAGACCCGGGTCTTTCATGCCCGCAAGCGGATCGCCGCAATGATGGCCGCGCGCGGCATCGAACGGGCCACCCTATAGCCCATTTTTCGGTCAACGGAACTTTTTACCAAAAAGCGCCGGCGGCCGAACCGGCCCGTACCGAACTGTTCAGATGCCATTCATCGGCAAAAGAATATTATACTACCGTTGCCGGCCACGCATTGGGATGGCGGCAATGGGGAAGGCTCTCGCTCCCGCCCGCGGTTTTGGAACATGCCCGGCGGCAAGGAGCGTCACGACGTGGCCATCTATCGGCTATTGCAACAATCGGCGTTTAGTCCCGAAGACATCGACCGGCTGGTCGCGGCCTTCGAGGATTCGCTGCGCGCATTGAAACTTGCGGATCGATCGGACCCTCTCACCGAGACGATCGCCAAAAAGCTCATCGAGATCGCGCAGACCGGCGAGCGCGACCCGCGTCAGTTGCGACGGCGGGCCTTGGCGGCGCTCGATCTGCCGGCTGCGGATTAGCGGCGGTTCCGCGAATTTTTGCCGGGCGGCCGGGGAACGCCGGGCCACCCTTGGCATTTATTCTGATGCTTGCGTAGCGGCGGGACGGGCCCGCCGCGCTAAACAGCAGGGAGACCGTCCGGTGCCGCTTGGCGGCGCGGGCGGTCTTCCCATTTTATGCGCGTATCAGCCGCTCGGCTTAGTCGCGGCGAAGCCCGGCACCCGGGCGGCAAAGCTGTCGAGCCATTCAACGAGGCGCGGATGATCGCCGCGCCACTTGCCGGAAAACCGGAAATCGCGGTAGCCGAGCACGCAAGCAAGCGTGATCTGGCCGACATGCGGCAGCTCGTTGGCTTCGAATTGCGGCGGGGCTGCTTCCAGCGCGGCAAGCCCGCGCGCCACCTTGCCGGCCTGATGCTCCAGCCATTTCGGCTCGTGGGTTTCGGCCTTGCGCCAGCGGGTCTCGTAGATCGTCAGGATCGATGCATCGAGAATGCCGTCGCCGAGCGCCTGCAGCCGCAGCGCCGACAGCCGCTCCTTGCTCGCGCGCGGCACGATCTTGCCGCCGCCGGCGCGATCGTCGAGATAGTCGAGGATCACGCGCGAATCGTAATAGGCCATGCCGTCCTCGGCGATCAGCACCGGGATCTTGCCGAGCGGATTTTGCCGCCGGACGCTGTCGTTGATGTCGGTGGTGTCGGCGGCCTCGACTTTGGCCTCGGCATCCAAACCGAGCAGAGACAGCGCGATACGCACCTTGCGCCCAAACGGCGAGGACGGCGACGAACGCAAAATCATCATGCGGCACCCGATTGAAAAAACGCCGCGGAGCGCGGCGCAGGACGGCCGCAGTAAAGCCGGTTTGCGGCAATAAAGCCATCCGCCACGGGCGGCAGCCAAGCCGTCCGTGCATGAGATAAGCGGCGCGCGGCTAAAGCCGCGGCAACGTCGTCTTAGCCGGTGACGACGAGATTGACGGCCTTTGGGCCCTTACCCTTTTTGTCGGGCTCGACGTCGAAGTTGATACGCTGGCCTTCGTTCAGCGCCTTCAGCCCCGCACGTTCAACGGCGGTGATGTGTACGAACACGTCGCGGCCTCCGTCGTCAGGCTTGATAAAGCCATAGCCGCGCTCCCCGTTGAAAAATTTGACCGTACCGGTCATTGCCATCGAGCAAACTCCTTCCCCGTAGTTCGTCGTCGCGACCCCCACGGCGCAACGGCAAGCTCCGACATTCACGCGGGCAAAGAGTTTGAGAACCCCAGAACGATCTCAGTCACTCCGCCGGCCCCCCACAGGAGGCGGAACGTCCAAGCCAGTACACAACCAAATAGACCAATTTGGACGTGTGTAAAAGTGGGGAAGTCCCGGTTTTCCGGGGAATGTCGGTCCGGCTTGGGTGGAATTCTGCTACCCTGCCGCGAATTCGCCCTCAGGCTTCACGTGAAAGCCAATCCAGGTGCGCCGCCGCGCCGGGCGAAAGCACCCGTATAAATACGGGAAGCAAAGTCTTCAGGTCGTTGTCCAACCTGTAGGGCGGATTGACGATGACCAGACCGGACCCGATCAGTCCGGCATCCGCGCGCGGCGGCGAAAGCGTAATTTCGCAGCGCAGGATTTTCGGCACGGCCAGCCGGCGCAAGCGGCGCGCCAAGGCGTCCGGAGCGTCGCGCTCCTTGATCGGATACCACAAGAGATAAATGCCGGTCGGCCACTTGCGATGCGCGTCGGCGAGTGCCCCGGACAGCTTGTTAAAGTCGTGCGCTTCCTCGAACGGCGGATCGATGACAACGAGCCCGCGGCGTTCCTTCGGCGGCACGTTGGCCTTGATCGCGGTCCAGCCGTCCATCGCCAGCACTTTGGCGCCGCGCACACCGCGCAGCGCGAGCTTCAATGACGCCGCCGCGCGCGGCTCTAATTCGCAGGCGATCAGACGATCCTGCGGCCGCAACCGCGCCGCGGCTATCAGCGGCGAGCCGGGATAGGAGCGAAGCTCACCGCCGGGGTTCTGCGCGGCGACGGCGTCGAGATAAGGTTTGAACAGCGTGCCGGCGCCGCCTTGGCGCAGCGTTTCCGCAGCGCTTAAAACGCGCGCGATGCCGTCACGCCATTCGCCGGATCGCGCCGCTTGCGCCCCGGTGAGATCGTAACGCCCGGCGCCGGCGTGGCTGTCGATCACGCGGAACGCCGCGGGCTTGCCGCGCAAATGTTCGAGGATCAGCGTCAAAACAATGTGCTTATGCACATCGGCGAAATTTCCGGCGTGAAAGGCGTGCTGGTAGTTCATGCGCGCAGCTTCGGCGGACCAGCCGGCGAAAACAAACGCATCAGCCGTTATTGCCGCGCACCGGCGGCATCAGCAACTGATCGCGCCGGCAGCCGCGTTTGGCGACTTCGGGACAGGCTCGAAATTTCAGATCCTTGGTCAGACACAGCCGCACCTCGCTCAGCCGCTTGCCGCTGCAAATGATGGCCAGACCGTCCGCCGGCAGCGCCGGGTTGGCCTTGACGAAAGCGGCTTCGACCGCGCCCGGCGTGACCGTCAGCGCGGCTTGCGGATCGGTGTACTCGGCCGGGATGGTCACCGCCGCCCGCGCCTTGCGCACCGTGTCGAAATAAGCGTTCGCGCTGAGCCCCGAGCAAGTGCCGTGCTTGTCCCATTCGTTGAAGATCAGATGCGGCGCCGGCATCATATCGAGCATGGCGCCCACCAGGCGGTGATCGAGCCGCGGCGCCGGATCCTGGCAATTTTCCGGAAAGCCTTTGTCGTATTGGGGCCACAGCCCGTGCACGACAAAGGAATAGGGCCGGGCGCCGCACTGCCGCAAATCCGCGCGGTCCCCGGAGCCGCCATGCCGCTCGGCCGCCGCGGCACAGAACGACGGCGACCAGGACAGCGACAACACATAAAAATCGAATTGCCCCGGCGTGCCGGAACGCTGCTGCGCCGGCGCCGCGGCGGGCGCGATCCACAATGCGGCCAAGCTGACGACAACTAGGAACTTTTTCATCACAATTCCTTCACCACGAGTCCCGGCAAACGAGAGACTGCGGCGGCGCGGCGGCGGCGCATCCGTTTCGCCATAATAGCGCAGATCGACCGGCAAGATTGGCCGCCACGACGGCCACACCGGCGCCGTTTTGTTCGCAATTTTGCCCGCATTGTTTTGATCCGCTTAGCTGGAAATAGACGGCTGCCGCGCTTAGCTTGAAGCTGCACGGAGCCAGATTGCATGCCCGTTTATCGCCTGTTCAAGAACGAGCCGTTCGAGCCCGAAGCGCTCTCCGCCATGACGCGCGCTTACGCCGAGGTGTGCCGGACGCTCGGCGTGAGCGACCGCGACCCGCACGGCCGGCAGGCCGTGGCCAAGACCGTCATCGAATTCGCCCAGCGCGGGGCGCGCGATGCCAACCGGCTGCGCGCCTGCGTGCTGCAGGCGCTGAGCGATTGACGGCGGCAGAGCTTGGCGGCTTCGGCGGCGATGCCGTTTACGGCTGGGCCGCGCGGCATTTCGGGCCGTAGGCGTCGTTACGGTCGAGGCCGACGACGCAGAACGTAACACCCCAATCGGCGCCGATCATGCCGGTGTCTTCGGCGATCGTATAATAGACCGGGTGTTTGGTCTGATCGTTGATGACCGCGGTGCCGCCGCAGAAGCGGCGCGGAATGGATTGCGCCGCCCACACCATGGTGGCGACCTCGTGGACGTCCTGGAAGCCGACGATGCGCAGCTCCGAATTCCAAAAGCGGAATTCCTTGGTGCGGAAATCGCGGATGATGCGGTCGAGCGCGGGATGGTAATCGCAGCTCGGCAGGTCGCGATCGTAGTTCGGGCCCGACATCCAGAAATTCTTCTCCAGCCAGGTCGCCGCGCGCGCCGGCGAGCCTGCCGCAAGGGCGAGCGCCAACGCGCCGCAAAGCGCCAAGCCGGCGATCCAGGCTCGCGCAGCGCCTGCGAACAAACCGCGGCCGAACCGTGCTTTGGACTGCACCATATCCCCTTCCCCGCTGACGGCTGCCAGCGTGCCGCGACCGGCGTCGCCGGTCAAGGTCCTCCGGCGTGCGCTGGACGAGGCCCGGCGGCGGTGAACATCGGGGATTGCGGTCATCCGGTAGGTACAGCTACCTGGGTTTCCGCCGATTGTGCTAGTAATCCACAGGCGTTTGTTTTGATTCGTTTGTCAGCGTGCTCGCAAGAGCAAGCCGCGCATCGGCGGCACCCGGTTCAATCAGCGTAGGCAAGCTTGGGGATGGTCGGCCGCACGGGCGGCCGGCCAGCGGATAGAAATTGGGGGAAAAGGGCGATGGGCGAGGTGCACCGGCTGCAAAAGCCGCAGGCTTCGTTCGGCCTCCAGGCGGCGGGGCGCCTGATGACCGAAGTGTTTCCGTCATGGGTGCAGGATCTGGCGCTCCTGGTTGAAAGCGTCGAAGCGGCGCGGCCGGCGGGCGCCTTGCCCGATTGGCAGCCCGGCGCCACGGTGCGGCTGCCGTTCTCCAAGAAGATCTGCTCCGACGGGGCGGTGGTGTGCAGCCAGGCTGTGATGGCGCTGGCCGATACCGCGATGGTGATCGCCTGCTCGGCGGCCTGGAACGGCTACCGGCCGATGAGCACGATCGACCAGACCACGCATTTTCTCCGTCCGGTGAATTTCGACATCGTCGCCGACGCCCGCGTCGTGCGCATCGGCCGCAATACCAGTTTCGGCCGTGTCATGCTGCTCAACGCCGCCGACCGGCGGCCGGTCGGCATGGTGGCCAGCGCCTATTCGATGATGTGAATTTCGGCTTCGCTGCGCATCGGCGGCCGCTTGCGCCGCTTTCATTCCCGGCCTTAAGCCTTTAAACTCGCTTTGCATGGGCGCGGGAGGGCTTGGGCGATGCTGCGGACGTCTCTGATTGCACTGGCGCTGGCCGCGGCCGGCGCCGCCCTGATCGGCACCGCCCCAACGTCACCGGCTTTTGCCTTCGGCAGCGAATTTGCCGGACCGGGTCCGCAAATCACCGGCAACAATACCGGCGGCATATTTCCCTATCGGCCGGCCGCACCGGGCACCTATGACGACATCGCCGAAAGCTTCTGCGCGCGCTATGGGCGGCTCGCCAAGGTGACCAGCATCCACCGCGTCTACGGCGATTACGTCAGCTTCGTCTGCTACGACCGGCGCGGCATGATCCATTAGGGGTCAGTCCGGCGAGGCCCTCACCGCCAATCGCCAAGCACCGTCTGCACCACGGCGAGACTCGCGACCGCAGCCGTATCGGCACGCAGAATGCGCGGCCCGAGCGACAGCCGCACCACGTTCGGCGCCTCAAGCAGCATGGCGCGCTCGTCTTCGGCAAAGCCGCCTTCCGGACCGATCAGAACCGCCAGCGGCGATCGCCGTGGAACCACGGCCAGGGCCGCGGCCGGATTGGCGAGCGCGGCATCCTCGTCGCAAAAGATCAGAAAGCGGCCCGGATCGCGCGCGGCGAGCGCCCGCGGCAGCGGCTCCGGCGGCGCGATATCCGGCAGATTGAGAATGCCGCACTGTTCGGCTGCTTCCACCGCATTGGCGCGCATCCGCTCGAGATTGACGCGCGATATTTGGCCGTGCCGGGTGAGGACGGGGACCAGCCGCGACACCCCCATCTCCACCGCCTTCTGCACCATGTAATCGAGCCGCGCCGATTTCAGCGGCGCGAACAGAT
The DNA here is from genome assembly GCA_963827465.1 of uncultured Alphaproteobacteria bacterium. GTDB lineage: Bacteria > Pseudomonadota > Alphaproteobacteria > Rhizobiales > Xanthobacteraceae > BOG-931. The sequence goes on along the minus strand of CAWHBC010000010.1, from coordinate 47,765 downwards.
AATGCAGGTCCGTTGCCGCGGTCTGCGCCCGCGTTTGGGCGCCGATGGCAAGTCCCGCCGTGCGTTTGCCGCCCTCGAGCGTGGCGGTCCATTCGCCGTCGCGCCCGTTGAAAACCAGCACCCGCGCGCCGGGCTCGAGCCGCAAAACCTGGGTCAAGTAATGGGCCTGGCCACGGCCGAGCGCGACGGTTTCGCCGCCCGTGAGCGCGCCGTCGACGAAAAGCCTGGGACTGCGGAAGTCGTAGCCGGACATCGAATTGGCCTGGTCGCTGCGGTAACCCCCCTCCGGGCGCGGGCTTGAAATCGACCCGGTATGGGGACGGCGCGGCAAAAAAGCGCCCCGCCGCACCGGCGTTTGGCCGCGTTTAGCCGCTAAACGCCAGTGCGGCAATGAGAAATAAGCCCCGTTTGGGCGCGGATTGCCGCGTAATCGCCGAAATCGGGTAGTCTTTGAACCGGCGTAAAATCTCGGGCAGAGTGAACTCCCCGCCCGGACGGAAAGCTCATCGATGCGACGCAACCTTTCTTTCGCGCTTGTTGCGGCCTTGGGTGCCGCTTTAGCGCCGCTCTGGGGAACCCCGGCACCGGCGCAGCAGATGGGGCAGATGGGCGCGCCGGCGCAATGCCGGCAGTTCGTGCCCTTGAACAGCGTCACCCAGGTCAAGGCCAATGCCGTGCAAGCGGCGATGAAGGCCAAGGCCGACCGCAAGGACATCTGCAAATTGATGACGGCTTTCGTCGGCGCCGAAGGCACCGTCGTCAAGTTTTTGATCGACAACAAAACCTGGTGCGGCATTTCCGATCAGATCGTCGCCGCGGCCAAAGCCAGCCACGAGAAATCGCTGAAATTCCGCGACGTCGTCTGCACCGAGGGGCCGGGCCCGAAAACGCCGACGCTCAGCGACGCCATCAAGACGACGCCGGTCGATTCCGCGGCCAATACCAACACCCATAAGGGCGGCACCTTCGACACGCTCACCGGCAATCCGCTGGGACGATGACACGGCGATGAAGCCCGCGCCCGGTTCGGTTGCGGACGCGACCGGGAATTGGGTCGACAGCATCGCGCCGCCGTGGTCGCGGCCTTACTTGCGGCTGTCGCGGCTCGACCGCCCGATCGGCTCGTGGCTGTTGCTGTTGCCGTGCTGGTGGTCGTCGGCGCTGGCGACCGTCGCGGCCGGCGACCGCGCCCCGAACGTCACGCATATCGTCTTGTTCTTTATCGGCGCCTTCGCCATGCGCGGCGCCGGCTGCACCTGGAACGATATCGTCGACCGCGATCTCGACGGCGCCGTCGAGCGCACCGCGTCGCGGCCGATCCCCTCAGGCCAGGTCAGCGTGACCCAGGCGGCTATGTTTCTGGTCGTCCAGGCGCTGATCGGGCTCGCGGTTCTTCTGTCCTTCAACCGCTTCACCGTCGCGCTCGGCGTCGCCTCGCTCGCCATCGTCGTCGTCTATCCGTTCATGAAGCGGATCACCTATTGGCCGCAAATCGTGCTCGGGCTCGCCTTTTCCTGGGGCGCGCTGATGGGCTGGGCGGCGGCCTTCGGCCGGCTCGATGCGGCGCCGATCCTGCTTTACGCCGGATCGATCTCCTGGGTGATCGGCTATGACACCATCTATGCCCATCAGGACCGCGACGACGACGCGCTGATCGGCATCAAGTCGACCGCGCTGTTGTTCGGACCGCGCACCAAGCCGATGCTGGCGCTGTTCTATGCCGGCGCCGTCATTCTCATCGGCGCCGCGGGCTTTACCGCGCAATTGTCCGGCCATGGGGGCCTGGTGTTCGCCGCCGCGCTCGCCGCGTTCGCCGCGCATCTCGTCTGGCAGATCGTGCGCCTCGACATCGCCGACCCCGACAATTGCCTCGCGGTGTTCAAATCGAACCGCGACGCCGGCTTGCTTCTGTTCGCCGGCCTCCTGCTCGACGCCGCCGTACACTAGATCCTAATCGGCTTTGATAGAATCAAAACCGGGCCCTAGCTTTTTTGATTGAGCATGATCTTTTCCGAAAGCCGGTGTCCACTTTTCGGGATCATGCTCTAACCGCCGAAGGCGTCGCGGCCGAGCCGCGCAAAATCGCCGATCCGCTCGACTGTGAGATCGGCGGCGGAATAGGCCGCCAGCGCGTCCTTGTCGTGCGCGTAATGGCCCTGCCGCACGAACACCGTGGTCACCCTGCCCTCCCAGCTTGCCTTCACCGCGGACAAAATGCGCAGCTTGTCGTCGATCAGCACGTAATGCCGCGCCGGATAGAGCCGCTCGACGTCGGCGAGCTCCTCTTCCTTGTGAATATAAATCAGCACGCGGTCCTCGACCGCGCCCCACAGCCCGGAGCGCTCGACCTTGCGCGGCTGAAACACCGCGTCGCCGTCGGACAAGATGACCGGCGGCCCGAAGCGGCGCGCGGCTTCCAGCGCTTCAAACGCCCCCGGATAGAGCCGCGCGGCAAACGGATAGTCGACAAGCCAGCTCGACATGCGCAAAAGCTCGGGCCGATGCAGCGCCTCGACGCGATAGCGTTCCAGAGCGCCGAGATAATCGACATAACCGAGTTCGCCGCGCAGCTCTTCCAGGATCTGCCAATAGCGGTCGCGCACCGGCGCGCCATAGCTCCCCGCCAGATGCGCCTTGAGATCCTCCTGGACCGCATCGTTGTCCAAGAGCGTATTGTCGACGTCGAACAGAAAGACGATGTCGTGCATGGTTCACCGGAATAAGAACGCTGCGGCTGCTACTGGGTTCGAGAGTTTAAGGTGAGTTGGCGCCATAAGGGCGTCAACGCCCGTCTTATCGTCATGCCCGCACTTGTTGCGGGCATCCACGTCTTTCTTTTCACTCGCGCTCAAGGCGAAGTCGGGGACCGAGAGGGACCTCTCGGACGCCGTCACTCCGCCGCGCTCGCCGGCGGCAGCGCAATCGTTTCCACTTTGGAGAGATCGAGCTTGCGGGAGGCGTGATCGATGTCGAGACCGACGACATTGCCCGCCGCATCGAAATCGGCGACCAGTTTTTCAACGATTTCCCGCGCCTCGGTGCCCGGCGCATCCTTAAGCTCGATATAGAGGCTGTCCGTCTCCGGATAGTAATGCAGCTTCATCGCTGAGCCTCACGGAAATTACGGTCGAAGAACGCGTTGTGGACGGTTTCGCCGTCGTCCAGTGTTACAACTCTCAGATAGCGTGGTCGAGCCTCGCCTGAAGCAACGCCACAAGATTACCATTCCAAGTCGGAAAAAGACTGGCAAAAATGGTCTCCAATGAAAGAGACACCCCTTGACAAACGTCCCCTCCCTAGTTACCTGCCGCAAAGCTCGCCCATCGAAGGGACGTCGACCGGTGACAGCCGATCGATGGGGCGGGTGCGGTTCCTGCGGGTGGGCTTGTAACCCATCCCCGGGCGGTCCGGGCATCGCTTTGGCCGGCATAACGACCGGCCTGCGGGGTGCTCCGCTGGACTGGGACAGCGCGCGGCGGGTAACGCCCGCACGTGGCACGTCCCAGGAAACACGGCCTGGACTGAGCCACGGCATTAATTTGCGTGGCAAGTGCCGCGGTGGGGCGCCGAAAGGCGAGCGCGCCCGAAGCGCGAGTGGACGGTAACGTCCTTTCGCGTGGCGCGCGCCGCATCCGCTGATGCGGCTTGGACGACGCGCCTTTCGGCGCTCTGCCTCCCTTCTTTTTTATCGGGAGGTGTGTTGGACGGGCTTTCTTACCGTGGCGTGGACAGAACTCGGATGCCAAGGGGCATCGCGAGAACGGGATCGCGCGCGCCCGCCCTCGCGTGGCGCTCGCGGTAGGCAACCAGGAACAGCGAGAACAGGGAGACCACCGCCCCCATGACCAGACGCAAACAAAAATCATCCGGCTGGCGGCCGGCGGACAAGCGGCGTCACTGGAAGGAAACCCACGAACGCGAGCTCGTCGCGCAGCATGCGCGGTTCAAAGCCGACAGCGATCGTCAGGAATTGTGGCGCTCCTGCCCCGCCGCGCGCTGCCGGCGCCAACGTGCCTGCGCCGTCAATCCCTATCGCTGCACCAAAGAACGCGGCGGCAACGCCCCGGCCGGCAAGATCGCCCAGGCCGGCAACAACGTCTGGAGCCCCGGGCGGCAAGACGGCTGCCGCGCCTCAGACACCAGGACCCGCTGCCAAGGAAGCCCCGCGTTTTGCCATTTCCGCCAAGGAGGCCGCCGCCATCATCAAAGCCGATGTCGAGGCGCATCTCGCCGCGCACGGCAACGATCCGGACGGCCTGTTGCGGGACGGATTCTGATGCCGAACGGCGCGGCGCTAGGTCCCGCGCGATGATCTCACGCTCGTCGCGATGCACGGACGGCGCGGATTGCGGCCTGCCGGAGCGGCGGCGCAACAGCCGCGGCGGCCGGCGCCGGGCGATAGCGGTGCGGCGGCGGCGCCGCCAGGTCGGCGCTTGCAGACGCAATGCGCCGAGCCGCGCAAACGGCTCGCGCAACGTGCCGTCGGATTCGGCGACCAGCAGCGGCAAGCCCAGCACGCGGCCCCAACTTTGCCATTCGGCAACGATGTCGTCGGTTTGCGGCGCGGCGAACAGCGGCAGCGACAGCGCCGGGTCGTTGTGTTCGAGCACGACGGCGATAACGGACGGTGCGGCCCCCTCGCATGGCGCGCCGTTCTCGCCGAGGAGCCGGATGGCCACCCCGCGGAACGCGGCGACCGGCATGTTCAGCGCCATGCGCATGCCGCGCACGGCGCGGCGCATCACCACGCGCTCGCGGTAGAGATCGACAACGCGCTCCTGCCCGTCGGCCGCCGCATCGGCGGCCGTAAAGCGCACGGGCAAAGCGAAGGGATCGAGCCGCGATGGGGCGCCCATCGCACTGATGCGATGAGGCGCCCCCGCATGGCGGCCCGTCCCGGCAGATCGTCTGCCGGCTTCCATTTGACGCCCCGAAAGGGTTCGACTCCCGCCGGGCTGTTACCGCCCGGTCATAGGCCCACCATGCCATGGCGGCCTCGCAATCGGCTTAAGGAGACTGGTTAAGGGGCCGTAGCGCGGCAGCATGATTGACGAGAGGTTGCCGAGGTGGCGCGAATTCGAACGGCCGCCGGTTGAATCGGAGGCTTTACGCGCACATCTTCGCCAAACACGCTCGATCGCCGCGTCCAGCTTGTCTTGACGCCCGCATCCTCATAAACCGATTGCACACGATGTCCTCATTGCTCGATCAATCCGCCCTCACCGATCTCGCCGCCCGGCTCGTCGCCGCGGCGCGCCGCGCCGGCGCCGACCAGGCCGACGCGGTTGCGGTGCGCTCGGTCTCGCTGTCGGTCGACGTGCGCGACGGCGAGGTCGAGGAATCGCAGCGCTCCGAAAGCGACGACGTCGGCCTGCGGGTCCTGGTCGGCAAGCACCAGGCCTCGGTCGCGACCAACGATCTTCACGCCTCGGGCGTCGCCGCGCTTGCCGAGCGCGCCGTCGCCATGGCGCGCGCGGCGCCGGAGGATAAGTTCGCCGGGCTCGCCGATCCGGCGCTATTGGCGCGATCGTTTCCCGATCTCGATCTGCTCGATCCCGACATGCCGAGCGTCAAGGTTCTGGAACAGCGCGCCAAGGCGGCCGAACAGGCCGCGCTTGCGGTCGCGGGCGTCAGCAAGTCCGGCGGTGCCGGCGCCTCGGCGGGCATCGGCGGCATGGTCCTGGTGACGAGCGGCGGCTTCTCCGGCGTCACCTTGGGTTCGCGGCATTCGATCTCGATGTCGGCGATCGCCGGCAGCGGCACCGGCATGGAGCAGGACTACGATTTCACCTCGACGCTGCACGCCGCCGATCTCGATCGCGCCGAAGCGGTCGGGCGCAACGCCGGCGCGCGCGCGGTGGCGCGGCTTAATCCGCGCAAGGTGGCGACGCGGCGGGTGCCGGTGGTGTTCGACGCCCGCATCGCCAATTCCCTGGTCAATCATCTCGCCAGCGCCGCCAATGGAGCCGCGGTGGCGCGCAAGACGAGCTTTCTGCGCGACAGGCTCAAAACCCGGATCTTCGCGCCGGGCATCGCCATCGTCGACGATCCGCTGCGGCACCGCGGGCAGCGCTCGCGCAGTTTCGATGCCGAAGGCGTCGCCACCCGCCTGACGCGACTGGTCGACAACGGCGTGCTGACGACATGGCTCCTCGACTGCGCCACCGCGCGCGAGCTCGATCTGACCACCACCGGCCATGCCCAGCGCGGCGTCTCGTCGGTGCCCTCGCCCGGGCCAAGCAATCTTTATCTGGAGCCCGGCGCCAAGAGCCCGGATGAGCTAATCGCCGATATCGAAGACGGCTTCTACATCACCGACCTTATCGGCTCCGGGACCAATCTGGTCACCGGCGACTATAGCCGCGGCGCCGCCGGTTTCTGGATCGAGCACGGCGTGCGCACCTATCCGGTGAGCGAGGTCACCATCGCCGGGCACCTCAACGACATTTTTGCCAGCCTGACGCCGGCGAACGATCTTGTGTTCCGTTACGGCACCAATGCGCCGACCGTGCGCGTGGAGGGCCTGACGGTTGCCGGCACCTGACGACCTGACCCGTCTCGGCGAACGGCTGCAAAGCGCGGTGCGTGAAGCAGGCGTGCTGGCCCGCGGGATGTTCGGCACGACGTTGAAGAACTGGACCAAGGGACCGGCCGAATCGCCGGTCAGCGAGGCCGACATCGCCGTCGATGTCTTGTTGCGGGAGCGCCTTACCGCCGGCGGCGAGGCCATCGCCTGGCTGTCGGAAGAGAGCATCGACGATCCCGCCCGGCTCGCCGCGCGCCGCGTCTGGGTGGTCGATCCGATCGACGGCACCCGCGCCTACATCGCCGGCTTTCCCGATTGGGCGGTATCGGCGGCGCTGGTGGAAGACGGCCGGCCGATCGTGGCCTGCCTCTATGCGCCGGTCGCGGAGCATTTCTTCGTCGCGCGTATCAAGGCGGCGCCACCTGCAACGGCGCGCCGATCGCGGCGACAACGGGGTCGACATCGACGGCGCGCGCATCGCCGGGCCGCGCAGCCTGCTGGAGCGGCTCTCCGCTGTGGCGCCGCCGTTTACCGCCATGCCGCGCGTGCGCGTCGCTGGCGCTTCGCCTTGCCCAGGTCGCGCACGGCCTCTGCGACGTCGCTTTTGCCGGCGGTAATAGCCACGATTGGGACCTTGCGGCGGCTGATCTTTTGGTGCACGAAGCGGGCGGCGCATTGACGTCCTTTGCGGGCGGAACTGTCATCTATAACCGTCCGGTGCCGCGGCACGGGATGCTCGTTGCGGCCGGCCGGGACAGGCACGCGGCATTGATCGAACTCCTTGGGGATGGACGCCTGGCGTTTTCATAAATCGCGTAGCGAACGCGTGGATTGAACACCATGTCTGACGTCCCCACCGAAAGACCGAAGCAACTGCTCCATCTCGTATTCGGCGGCGAGCTTGAGTCCGTGGCGAACGCCGAATTCAAGGATCTCGACCGGATCGATATCGTCGGGGTCTATCCGAATTACGCCACCGCCTACGCGGCGTGGAAGGCAAAGGCACAAGGCTCGGTCGACAACGCACAGATGCGCTATTTCATTGTTCATTTGCACCGCCTGCTCGACCCCGGTACCCAGCCGCCGCAACGCTGAAGGCGAAGCATGGGGGTATGGCGGCGTATCGGAGAGCAGCGCTGGGCTAAGGTGACCGTCGGAGTCGCCGCCGCCGAATATCTGCGCTTCGTCGGCATGACGACGCGCTTCACGCTGGAGCCGGCCGACATTTACGCGCGCGGCGAGCGCGACATGCCGATCATCCTGGCGTTCTGGCACGGTCAGCATTTGCTGGCGCCCGTGGCGCGCCGGATCGAGCACAAGGTCAACATGCTGGTATCGCGGCATCGCGACGGCGAGATCAACGCGGTGGCAGCGCAGCGGCTTGGCGTCGGCACCATTCGCGGTTCCGGCAATCACGGCCGCGGCTTCGTGCACAAAGCCGGCGTCGCCGCGTTCCAGGCCATGCTCGATTCGCTCGCCGCGGGCAGTTCGATCGCGCTGTCGGCCGACGTGCCCAAGGTGGCGCGCGTCGCCGGTCTCGGCATCATCAAGCTGGCGCAGGCCTCGGGCCGGCCGATCTATCCGAGCGCGATCGCGACCAGCCGCCGCATCGTGCTCGACAATTGGGACCGCACCACGATCAATCTGCCGTTCGGGCGCGGCGCCGGCGTCGCCGCCGAGCCGATCACGGTGGCCGCCGAGGCCGACGATTCCGGCCTTGAAGCCGCCCGCCTTCTCCTGGAGGATCGCCTCAATGCGGCGACGCGACGGGCCTACGAGCTCGTCGATAACGCGTAGCGTGGGGTGGGAGCGTGGCCGGTCGCCTACCGTTGGCGTTGCGTCTTTATCAGTTGGCGTCGGCCGCCGGCTCGCCAATGGCGCCGCAGGTGCTGGCGCGGCGGCTTTATCGCGGCAAAGAACATCCCGAACGCCTCCCAGAACGCCGCGGCGAGGCAACGCTGCAACGGCCGGCGGGTCCGCTGATCTGGGTCCACGGCGCCAGCGTCGGCGAAATGCTCGCGGCGGTGCCGCTGATCGAGCGGCTGCGGGCGCAGAATTTTGCGGTCCTGGTCACCTCGGGCACGGTCACGTCGGCGGCGCTCGCCGAGCAGCGCCTGCCGGAAGGCACGCTGCATCAATTCGTGCCGCTCGATGCGCCGCGCTTTGTCCGCCGCTTCCTCGACCACTGGCAGCCGGGTCTGGCGCTGTTCGTCGAATCCGACCTGTGGCCCAATCTCATTTTGGCGTCCGCCGAGCGCAAAATTCCCATGATCCTGATCAACGGCCGGCTGTCGCAACGCTCATTCGCCCGCTGGCGCCGCCTGCCGGGCACGATCGCGGCCTTGCTGAGCCGTTTCGATCTATGCCTCGCGCAATCGGCCGACGACGCCGAACGCTATGCGCAGCTTGGCGCGCCGCGCGTGCTGATGACCGGCAATCTCAAGCTCGACACTCCACCTCCCCCGGCCGATCAGGCGGCATTGCGGCGGCTGAAGGACGTCATCGGCAAGCGCCCTGTGATCGCCGCGGCCTCGACCCATCCCGGCGAAGAAGCAACGATCATCGCGGCGCATAAACGGTTGCAGGCCGCGCTGCCCGGACTATTGACGGTGATCGCGCCGCGGCATCCGGCGCGCGGCGAAAGCATCGCCGAACTTGCCAAAGCCGCCGGCTTGACCGTGGCGTTGCGCTCGCAAAGCGTTGAGCCGTTGCCGGAGGTGGCCGTCTATATTGCCGATACGCTGGGCGAGCTCGGTCTGATTTATCGGATCGCGCCGATCGTGTTCATGGGCGGCTCGCTGGCGAGTCACGGCGGTCAAAACCCGATCGAAGCGGTGCGGCTCGGCGCCGCCGTGGTGCATGGCCCGCATGTTTCGAATTTCGCCGAAATCTATGCGACGCTCGACGACGCGCATGGCGCCGAGCGCATCGACGACGAGGCCGCGCTCACCGCCCGGCTCGGCGCCTGGCTCAACGATGCAACCGCGCGCAAGACCGTAGCCGACACCGCGGCGAAAACCGTCGGCCGGCTGGGCGGCGGGCTTAAGCGCACGCTCGTGGCGCTCGATCCCTATCTGATGCAATTACGGCTCGAACAGCGGGCGTCCTAGATGAACGCAATCGTGTCCGCGATTTTTTTTGCGATCTTGTTCACCGTCCTGGCCGAACGCCGGCTTGCGCGCTTCGGGATCGTCCCGTGATCCGCGAGCCGGCCTTCTGGTGGCGCTCCGGCACCGGCGCCCTGCTCGTTCCTTTGGCGGCAATCTACGGTGCGGTGGCAGCGCTGCGCATGCAGAACGCCGGATGCAAAGCCGGGGTGCCGGTCATCTGTCTCGGCAACCTCACCGTCGGCGGCGCCGGCAAGACGCCGGCCGCAATCGCCGTCGCCCAGCTCCTGCTCGCCGCGCACGAACGGCCGTTTTTCTTAAGCCGCGGCTATGGCGGCCAACTGAGCGGTCCGCTTCGCGTCAATCCGGCGACGCATCGCGCCCGCGACGTCGGCGATGAGCCTCTGCTGCTCTCCCGGCTGGCGCCGACGATTGTCGCCAAGGACCGCGGCGCCGGCGCCAAATTTGCGCATTTCACCGGCGCCAGTGTCGTGGTCATGGACGACGGCTTGCAAAACCCTTCGGTGACCAAGGATCTGACGATCGTCGTTGTCGACGGCCGCCGCGGCATCGGCAACGGCCGCATCATCCCGGCCGGCCCGATGCGGGCGCCGCTCGGCGTGCAGCTTGAGCGCGCGCAGGCGCTGCTGGTGGTCGGCCAACCGGACGGCGTGGCGGGATTGATCGACCGCGCCCGGCGGCTCGGCATCGCCATCTTCCATGCTCGGCTCGAGCCCGATGCCGGCGTTGTCGCGGCAATCGGCCGGCGAAAAGCGCTGGCCTTTGCCGGCATCGGCGATCCCGAAAAATTCTTCGCCACGTTGACCGCGTGCGGCATCGAAGTCGCCGAGCGGACAAGCTTTCCCGATCATCACCGCTATACCGCGGCGGACGCGCAGGACTTGATCGCGCGCGCGCAGGCCAAAAACCTGATGCTCGTCACCACCGAAAAAGACCAGGTGAGGCTCGTCGGCGAACCCGCGCTGGCGGCGCTCGCCGCGCGCACCAGCATGCTGCCGGTGCGGCTTGTCCTCGAGAAAATGGACGCTTTCAGGCAGATGCTGTTGCAGGCGGTGCAACGAGGCCGCGGGCAGTCAAGCCGCGATCAGGCCTTCGGCGCGTAGTCCGAAGCCACGCGCTGCAGCACCGCTTCCGGCGTCGCATAAGCCTCCTGCAGGTCGACGCTCCAATAGCGCAACTCTTCCAGCGGAATCGGAACGCCGGTCACCGCGCAGCGCACGAAGGCGCCCGGCCGCAGCACGCGAAAATCGCCGTCGAGATATTTAACATCGGCCTCGCCGGGCATCGGCGCCGGCCGCTCGGTACGATTCAGCAAAATAACCTCCGAACGCTCGGGAAGGCCGCCCGCGGGTTTCGACCAATCAACACGCCAAAGGGCATGCCCAGCCACCAAGATAATCGTTCCACGGCCGTCCCGGAAGCCGCCCGCTTCGTCATTTTTTCCGAAAAGCAAAACGCCGCACCGAGTTCGCTCGGTGCGGCGTCAGATGGACTTCGACGTTACTCGCCTGGTCCGAAGCCGGAATGCCTACCAGCCGCAAACGCGGTAGCCGCGGTGCCACCAGCAATGCCGCCAACGGCGATGCCAGCCACCATGCCAGCCGCGGCGCCAGTAGACCTGCGTGAGGCCGCCTTGTGTAGTCGTGGCGCCGGCAGAAAGCGGCGCCATCGGCGCGGCTTGCGAAGTCCCGGGAACGGCCGCGAAACACAAAGCAGCGACCGCCATCGCAAAAACAATCCGTATCATTGTCGTTCTCCTTAGGCGCGAACCTGCGCGATTTCCATAACACGCCAACATGATGGCAGTTCCGCGACCGTCGCGACGCAACGACATGAACGAACAGTCAGGATTGCGAACTCACGCGAGATTAAACAGCGCCTTCGCATTGTCGCGGCCGATCTTGATACGATCGTGTTCGGCGATCTCCGCACTGTCGAACCATGCTGCGGCTTGCTCATGATCCTCGAACGGATAGTCGACGGCGAACAGCATGCGGTCGGCGCCGACGGTGAGCATGGCTTGAATGAGCGACTGCGTGCAGAAATTACCGCTGGTCGTGATGTAGAAATTCTTCCGGAAATAATCGGCCATCGGCCGCTTGTTGGGCCGGTCGGGGAGCTTTTTCAGCCGGTGGTCGAGCCGCCACAGATCGAACGGAATGCGCTCGCCGAGATGGCCGATGACAATTTTTAACTTTGGATATTCGTCGAACAATCCGGAGCCCATCAGACGCAGCGCATGGATCGCCGTCTCTTCGGCGAAATCCCACGGCGAGCCGACCATCCAGGAATGGCCTTCGTAGCGCTGCCGCCGGCTCGGCAGCGAGTAGCGCGGGTGCAGATAAAACGGCGCACTGAGGCGCTCAACTTCGGCCCAGAACGGCCGGTATTGCGGCACGTCGTAATAGACCGCCGAATCGGCGGTGCCGACTTGGGAAAAGCCGTTGACCAGCGCGCCTCTGAATTTCAGATCGCGGACGCAGCGCTGCAGTTCGGCAGCGGCGGCGTCCGGGTCCTGCATCGGCAGCGCGGCGAGCCCGGCGAAGCGATCCGGCCGCTTCGCCACCGCGTCGGCCAGCGCATCGTTGGCCTCGCGCGCCAACTCGACCGCTTTGCCCGCCTCGGGGATTTCCTGAATGCCGTTGGCGTTGAGCGACAGCACGGCAAGTTCGATGCCGCAGGCATCCATTTCAGCAAGGCGGCGATCGAACAGATCGACGAGCTTGCCCTCGATGCCGGACCAATAGGGATCTTGCGGAAAGCGCACCGACTTGGCGGCCGTCTTGCCGATGGCGAAATGCTCTTCCACCGCGATCTTGCCTTGCATGCCCGCGCTTCCTTGCGATGTTTGTCTAAAACAAATTGCCTTGATCCGGGCCGCCGCTGCGCCGTCCGCGCGGCTTTGCCGATTCGCCGCCGGACTTCGGACTTGAAGGATCGTCGGCGCGCGCACCGACCCGGCCATCGGCGAACTCGATCTCGATCGGCATGCCGGCGGCCACGGCCGCGGCGCTGCGCAGCGGGCGGCTCGCATCGTCGCGAACCAGCGCAAAGCCGCGTGCCAGGACGCCGCGATAAGAGAAGGCCGCGAGCAACTGGCCGCCGCGCTCGGCACGCGCTCGCCGCGCGGCGATCAAATGGGCGAAGGCGCGGGGTGCACGCGCGGCCAAGGCGCCGACCCGATCGCGCTCGCGGGCCAGCCTGTTGCGGTGCACGGCAATGTTCGCGGCGACCGCGGCGCGCAGCCGCTGCGCGATGGCGCTGAAGCGTTCGCGGCGGCGCTCCACATTGGTCCGCAGCAATTGCACGCCGAGCCGGCCGCCGGTCCGCGAATAGCTCACGCGATGGATGTGGGCGTTGGCGCGCAGCGCCCGTCGCAATCCCGCCGCGGCGTGATCGAGCCGCTGCCGAGGGATGGCCAGCACTTCGTCGGGCTTCGGCAGTGCGCGGACCGCCGCGCGCAATTCGGTGCGGCGGGCATCTTGATTGCGCCGCCAACTGGCCAATGCCCGGCGCGCCAATGAATCGATATCGACCAACAGGTCGGCGCGGACCGGCACCGCCATTTCGGCTGCTGCCGTCGGCGTCGGAGCGCGGCGGTCGGCGGCGAAATCGATCAGCGTGATGTCGGTCTCGTGGCCGACCGCCGAGATCAGCGGAATGAAGCTCGCCGCGGCGGCGCGCACGACGATCTCTTCGTTGAACGACCACAGATCCTCGAGCGAGCCGCCGCCACGCGCCACAATGATGAGATGCGGGCGCGGCGGGGTGCCGCCATCTTGGAGCGCGTTGAAGCCGTCGATCGCGGCGGCGACCTCCGCGGCGGCGGCTTCGCCCTGTACCTTGACCGGCCACAGCAGGACATGACGCGGGAAACGGTCGGCGAGCCGATGCAGGATGTCCCGGATGACGGCGCCGGTCGGCGACGTGACGACGCCGATAATCGCCGGCAGAAACGGCAACAGCTGCTTGCGCGCTTCGTCGAACAGGCCCTCGGCGGCGAGTTTTTGCTTGCGCTCCTCGAGGAGCGCCATCAGCGCGCCGATCCCGGCCGGCTCCAGCGTTTCGACGACGATCTGATATTGCGAACGGCCGGGATAGGTGGTGAGCCGGCCGGTGATGACCACTTCGAGTCCGGCTTCCAGCCGCAATTTGATGCGCGGCGCCGTCGAGCGCCAGATCACGCCGGCGACGCAAGCCCGCTCGTCCTTGAGATCGAAATAGACGTGCCCGTTATTGTGATAGCTGACTTTGCCGAGCTCGCCGCGCACGCGCACGTAGCCATAGGCGTCCTCGATGGTGCGCTTGAGCGCCGTCGACAGCTCGGAAACCGTCAATTCCGGCAGATTGAGCCGAGGTTCGTTCATGCGGTTCTGCACAGGATCAGGTTTGGCGAGTTGGCTCGCCTGCCATGTTTTGCTACATAGTCCGGACCACTCGCAAGTGCACCAGAGCCTCGAATTGATGCGTGTCGCCTCATGAACATCCTGTTGCTGGGCTCCGGCGGCCGCGAGCATGCGCTCGCCTGGAAGATGGCGGCGAGCCCGCTCACCGATAGGCTCTATTGTGCGCCGGGCAATGCCGGAATTGCCCGCGAGGCCGAATGCGTTGCGCTCGACCCGACCGACGCGGCGGCGGTCATCTTGTTTTGCGAGAGCGCCAGCATCGACTTCGTCGTCGTCGGCCCGGAGGCGCCGTTATGCGCCGGCATCGTCGACAAGCTCGAAGCCGCCGGTATCAAGGCCTTCGGCCCGAGCCGGGACGCGGCGCGTCTGGAAGGCTCCAAGGGCTTCACCAAAGACCTGTGCCGGTCGAACGCCATTCCCACCGCGGCCTATGAGCGCTTCACGGACGCTGCCGCCGCAACCGCCTATGTGCAGGCGCGCGGGGCGCCGATCGTGGTGAAAGCGGACGGACTGGCCGCCGGCAAGGGTGTCGTGGTGGCGCAGTCCGTCGGCGAGGCCGAAGCGGCCATCGAGATGATGTTCGGCGGCAGCCTGGGCGAGGCCGGCGGCGAGGTCGTGATCGAGGAATTTCTTGACGGCGAGGAAGCCTCCTTCTTCGCGCTGTGCGATGGCGAAACCGCCATCCCGTTCGCCACCGCGCAGGATCACAAGCGCGTTTATGACGGCGACCAGGGACCGAACACCGGCGGCATGGGCGCCTATTCGCCGGCGCCCAATATCGATGCCGCGATGAGCGCGCGCATCATGGCCGATATCATCGAGCCGACCATGCGGGCGATGCGCGCGGCAGGGACGCCTTACAAGGGCGTGCTCTATGCCGGCTTGATGATCACGCGCGACGGACCGAAGCTTATCGAATATAATGTCCGCTTCGGCGATCCGGAAACCCAAGTCCTGATGCTGCGGCTGATGTCGGACCTCGTTCCGGCGCTGCTCGCCAGCCGCGACGGCCAGCTTAAATCGTTCGACTTGCGCTGGTACGCCGAGCCCGCGCTGACCGTCGTCATGGCGGCGAACGGCTATCCCGGCCCTTACGCGCGCGGCACCGTGATCGAAGGCCTCGATGAAGCCGGCACGGTCGACGGCGTGGAAATATTTCATGCCGGCACCATCGCGCAGGACGGGAAAATCCTCGCCAATGGCGGCCGCGTGCTCAACGTCTCGGCGGTCGGCACGACCGTGCGCGAGGCCCAGAAGCGCGCTTATGAAGCGATCAGCCTGATCCGCTGGCCGGAAGGCTTCTGCCGGCACGACATCGGCTGGCGGGCGATCGAACGAGAAAACACCGAGCCATGACAAACAGCCTCGGCAGGAGTATATATGGGCCGAGATCCAATATATACGACCTGAACAATGGGCATTATTATCAAAAACGGCAACGCGGAGGCTAAAATCCGGAAGCTGGCCAAACGTACAGGAGAGACGTTGACGGCCGCCGTTGAACGCGCGGTGGACGAGAGGCTGTCCCGCCTTGGGCCGCCGCAACGCAAGGGACGCGTCAACCGCGATGCGCTGGCAAAACACCTTGCTTACTTTCGATCGCTGCCAAAGACCAACGAAGGTCTGACCAACGAGGAAATCATCGGCTACGATGAGAGTGGCTTGCCGACATGATCGTCGTCGATACGTCTGTCGTGGTAGCGATCATCCGCGAAGAGAACGATGCCGCGCATTTTACCGATATCCTTGATGAGACGCCGGCGATCATGTCGGCCGTTTCTTATGTCGAAACTCAAATGGTGGTTGCCGGACGCAATCTGGAGGCCGATCCCCGTGAGATCGCAGCGACAATCGCCGATCTCGGCATCGAAATTGTCGATGTAACACAAGACCAAGCCGGTGCCGCGATCCGAGCCTTCCTGCAGTTTGGCAAGGGCCGTCACCGCGCTCGCCTCAATCTCGCAGACTGCTTCGCCTACGCGTTGGCGAAGACCCGAGGCGTCCCCGTTCTTTTCAAAGGCGGCGATTTTGCCCAAACCGATATTGCCGCGGCGCGTCCAAACTGAACCGATGCCCGACCCCGCCGATCTTTATCCCGGCTACGCTTCGCGCTGGATCGACACCGCAAGCGGACGCATTTTCGCCCGCGTCGGTGACGGCGGCCGGCCGCCGCTTCTGCTGCTGCACGGCCATCCGCAAAGCACCGTCATGTGGCATCGCGTGGCGCCGGCGCTCGCCGGACGGTTCACGCTCGTACTCGCCGACCTGCCCGGCTACGGCTGGTCGGCGGCGCCGCGGGCCGAGGCCGGCCACGCGCCCTATACCAAGCGCGCCATGGCCGCCGCCATGGTGCAGGTCATGGAGGCGCTCGGCTTCGCCCGCTTTCGGCTCGCGGGCCACGATCGCGGCGGCCGGGTCGGCTATCGGCTCGCGCTCGATCATCCCGGCCGCGTCGAACAGCTCGCCGTGCTCGACATCATCACCACCTGGGACATGTGGCAGCGCATGGATGCGCGGCTCGCAGCGCGCGCCTGGCACTGGCTGTTTTTGTGCCTGCCGGAGCCGTTTCCCGAAACATTGATCGGGCACGATCCGAAGTTCTTTTTCGACGCCCGCGCCGGCGCCGGCGCCAAGGACAAGAGCGTTTCGATCTTCGACCCGCGGGCGCTCGCGCATTATCATGCCGCCTACGACGATCCGAGCCGGATCCACGCCATGTGCGAGGATTATCGCGCCGGCCGCACCACCGATCTTGCCGACGACGATGCCGACCGCAGCGCAGGCAAGACAATCACCTGCCCGGTGCTGGCGCTCTGGGGATCGAGCGGGCTTCCGGCCAATGCCGGCGTCGATCCGCTCGCGTGCTGGCGCGATTGGGCGCCTGATTTGCGCGGCTTCGCCATCGACAGCGGGCACTATCTGCCGGAAGAAAATCCGGAGGCGACCGCACAGGCGTTGCTGCAGTTCTTCGGCTCTTGATAAACTCACGGTCGCAACCATGACCGAAGCATGAGCGACCGTCAGAGCACCTTTTCCGGCACGCGCGAGGTTGCCGAACGGCTGCGCTTCGACGCAGCGCGGCTCGAAAGCTATCTGCGCGACAACATCGAAGGCTTCGCCGGTCCGCTCACGGCGCGCCAATTCAAGGGCGGTCAGTCCAATCCGACCTATCTCATCGAGACGCCCGCGCGGCGCTACGCACTGCGAAGGAAGCCCCCCGGCAAGCTTTTGCCGTCGGCGCATGCCGTCGACCGCGAATGCCGGGTGATGCGGGCGCTTTATGCGCAGGGATTCCCGGTCCCGGAGCCGAAGGTTTATTGCGCCGACGACACCGTGATCGGCACGGCCTTTTTTGTCATGGCTTACGTCGAGGGCCGGGTGTTCTGGGAACCGGACATGCCCGGCGCTACCGTAGCCGAGCGCGCGCAAGTCTATGACGCCATGAACGCGACGCTGGCGCGGCTGCACACATTCGAACCGGCAAACATCGGCCTTGGTGATTACGGCCGCGGCGAGAATTACGTGGCGCGGCAGGTCGAGCGCTGGTCGAAGCAATATCGCGCTTCGGAGACGCAGCGCATCGAAGCAATGGAGCGGTTGATCGAATGGCTGCCGAAGCATTTGCCGCCGGCGCAGCCGCCACGCCTGGTGCATGGCGACTACCGGCTCGACAATATGATTCTGGCGCCCGATGCGCCGAAAATCCTGGCCGTACTCGATTGGGAACTCTCGACGCTCGGCGATCCGCTCGCCGATTTCTCCTATCACCTGATGGCCTGGCACATGCCGCATTCGGAGGCCGGCACCGGCTCGCTCGTCGGCTGCGATCTTGGCGCGCTCGGCATTCCGTCGCTCGCCTCCTATGTCGATGCCTATGTGGCGCGCACCGGCTTCGATCCGCGGCCGCATTTGCCGGCCTATTTCGCTTATAATTTCTTCCGCCTCGCGGCGATCATGCAAGGCATCGCTGGCCGCGTGCGCGACGGCACGGCAACGAGCGCGGTGGCCGCCGCCAAGGGCGAATTGGTGGCCCCGCTCGCGGCGAAGGGCTGGGAGTTTGCGCTAAAGGCCGGCGCATGAAGACCTTCGCGCTCGCACTCGGCTCCGGCGGCGCGCGCGGTCTTGCCCATATCGCGGTGCTTGAAGCGCTCGACCAGATGGGCGTGCAACCGGCCGCCATCGCCGGCACCTCGATCGGCGCGCTGATCGGCGCCGCCTATGCGGCAGGCCTGTCCGGCCACGACATCCGCCGTTACGTGCTGGCGATCGCCCATGCGCGCGGCGAAATGCGGCGGCGTTTCATGAAGGCGCGCGTCGGCACGCTGAGCGATCTGTTGGCCGGCTCGATCAGCCGGGCGACGCAAATGGACGCCGAAAAAGCCTGCGCGGAGTTTTTGCCCGAAGCGGTGCCGGCGGATTTCGCGCTTCTGAAAATCCCGCTGACGGTGATGGCGACCGACCTGCATCGCCGCGAGGAAGCGCCGCTGTCGGCCGGACCGCTGCGTGCGGCACTCGCGGCCTCGATCGCTATCCCCGGGCTGTTCCAGCCGGTCACACTGGACGGGCGCGTTTTGATCGACGGCGGCACCACCAATCCGGTGCCTTACGAAGTACTCGCGGGGCGGGCCGATATCATTGTCGCGGTCGACGTTTTCGGCGCGCCGATGGCGGACCGTGCCGACGTGCCGAGCCTGTGGGAAAGCCTTTACACGACGATCCTGGTCATGGGCAGCGCCATCCTCGCCGCCAAATTGCGCCGCGCTGCACCCGACCTTGTGATCCGTCCCAATGTCAGCCTGTTTCGCGGCATGGATTTCTCGCAGGCGAGTTCGATCATTCGCACCGCCGAGATGGCGGCGGCCGAGATGAAAGAGACTCTTGGCGCCTTGCTGGCGGAGTGACGGCGGCATGCTTTAGCGCCGCTCCCGGAAAAACTCCTTCAACAGCGCGCTGGCTTCGGCTTCCGCCAGTCCGCCATAAACCTCCGGCCGGTGGTGGCAGGTCGGCGAAGCAAAAAACTTCACCCCATTGTCGACCGCGCCGCCCTTGGCATCGCCGGCGGCATAATAGAGCCGCCGGATGCGCGCGAACGTCAGCGCGCCGGCGCACATGGCGCAGGGCTCGAGCGTCACATAGAGGTCGCAGTCGTCGAGCCGTTCCGAACCGAGCGAGGCCGCCGCGGTGCGGATGGCGATGAGTTCGGCGTGCGCGGTCGGATCGCGGTCGGCGACGGTGCGGTTGCCGGACTGCGCGACCACCGCGCCGTGACGGACAATGACGCAGCCGACCGGCACTTCGCCGCGCTCGCCGGCGAGGCGGGCCTGAACCAACGCCAATTCCATAAAAGACGTCATGGTCGCTGCTGGCCGCGTCCGATCCACTCTGCTATCAGCGCTCGCGAGGCAAACTATGGACGGCAATAGCGACCAGCACAAATCCGGCGAGCGCATCGCCAAGGTCATCGCCCGCGCCGGGCTCGCCTCGCGCCGCGAGGCCGAGGAATGGGTCGCGGCCGGGCGCGTCGCGGTCAACGGCGCTGTGATCGCCTCGCCGGCGCTCAACGTCACCCCGGGCGATCGCATCAGTGTCGATGGCGAACCGCTGCGGCAGCCCGAGCGCACCCGGCTGTTTCTTTATCATAAGCCGCGCGGGCTTTTGACGACGCACGACGATCCGCGCGGCCGGCCCACCATTTTTGCCAAGCTGCCGGCGCATCTGCCGCGGCTGATCAGCGTCGGCCGCCTCGACTTCAATACCGAGGGCCTCCTTCTTCTCACCAATGACGGCGCGCTTGGCGCGCGCTTTGGAACTGCCTTCGACCGGCTGGCTGCGGCGCTACCGCGTGCGCGCGCACGGCGCGGTCGCTCAGCCGCAGCTCGATGCGCTACGTGCCGGCGTCACCATCAGCGGCATCCATTACGGGCCGATCGAAGCCGCGATCGAGCGCGTGCAGAGCTCGAACCTGTGGCTGACATTTGCCATCCGCGAGGGCAAGAACCGCGAAGTCCGCACCGTTCTCAGCCATCTCGGGCTTACCGTGACACGGCTCATTCGCGTCTCTTTCGGCCCATTCCGGCTGGGCGAGCTTGCCGAAGGCGCGGTCGAAGAGGTCCGCACCCGCACGCTGCGCGAACAGCTCGGCGACAAGCTGATCGCGCAAGCCGGGGTGGATTTTTCTTCCCCGATCGCGCCATCCCCGCCGGCCGCGGCGATGGAGCCGCGCGAAGCGCGGCGACCCAGGCGCCCGACCGCGCATCAGAGCCCGGCGCCAGGCGCCGCACCGGTCGCCCGACCGCAGCATCGGAGCCGGGCGCCATGCGCCGCGCCGGTCGCCCAACCCAGATCGACAAGCGCAAAAAGCCTGCATCGCCCGCCCACGCCTGGCGCGTGAACGCCGACCACGGCCCGGCGAAAAAACTGCACCGGCCCTATCGCGGCGCACGCGGCAACGCCGAGCCGCGCGAGGCACCGGCCGGCGAAGTGCGGACCGAGCGGTTGCAGGATCGCAAAGGCCGCGCCGTCACCGTCGAACGATGGGGCAAAGTCCCCGCGCCGGAGCAGCGTGAGGACCGGCCGCAGCGCGCACAACGCCCGCGCGGCCGCGGCCGCTCGCCGGATCGCGCCAGTGGACCGCGGCCGCGCCAGCCGCGAGGCCGCAAATAATGCGCGTCGTCGGCGGCCGGCTGCGCGGGCGGGCGCTCGCTGGGCCGAAATCCAACGCGATCCGTCCGACCGCCGACCGGCTGCGCGAATCTTTGTTCAACATCCTGCAACACGCCTATGGCGATCCGATCCCGGGCGCCCGCGTGCTCGACCTGTTCGCCGGCACCGGCGCGCTCGGCATCGAGGCCTTATCGCGCGGCGCCGTCTTCGCGTTGTTCGTCGATGACGGCGCCGAAGCCCGCGCGCTCCTTCGCGAAAACGTCGCCACGCTCGGCCTCGGCGGCATTTCCAAAGTCTTCCGCCGCGATGCGACCAAGCTCGGACCCGCGCACCCGATCGAGCCGTTCGGGATTGCGTTCCTGGATCCGCCCTATGGCCAAGGCCTCGCGGCCGCCGCGCTTGCCGCGGCGCGCGCCGGCGGCTGGCTCTCGCCCGATGCCTTGATCGTCGTTGAAGAAGCAACGAAGGCGCGCTTCGCACCGCCCGACGGTTTTAGCGAACTGGAACGGCGCGTCTACGACGATACCGAATTCGTTCTGCTGCGATTTAATTCGGCGTGATGCCGGCGTCGTGGACGACTTTGGCCCAGCGCTTGACCTCGTCGGCCTGGAATTTGGCAAGATAATCGGGAGTGCGCTCGTCCGGCGGAACGATTTCGAGGCCGAGGTCTTCCAGGCGTTTGCCGATGACCGGATCGTCGAGCGTGTCGCTCATCGCTTTGTTGAGCTTCGCCACGATCGGCGCCGGAGCGCCCTTCGGCAGATAAAACGCATTCCAGACGCTGGCTTCGACGCCGGGCAGGCCCTGCTCGCCGGTGGTCGCCAGATCGGGAATGATTTTCACCCGCTTCGCCGACATCACCGCAATGCCTTTGACCTCCCCTTGCTTGACCAGCGCCGCACCGGTCTGGATGGTTGAGCACATGTAGTCGAGCCGTCCCGCGATCAGATCCTGCTGCGCCGGTCCTTCGCCGCGATAGGGCACATGCGTCACCGTCACGCCCATCGCCGTGTTCAGCAGCACGCAGGGCAGATGGGTGCCGGAGCCGACGCCGGCGGAGCCGAATTGCATCTTGCCCTGATTGGCTTTCACATAAGCGATGAACTGCTGCAGGTTGGACACCGGCAGATCCTTGCGCGCGATCAGAATGCGCGGCGATTCCGTCGCCAATCCAACCGGCGTGAAATCGGTAAGCGAATTGTACAGCGGCGCTTTGCGCAGCGCCTGGCTGAAGGCCTGGGTGCCGCTGTTGCCGATCAGCATGGTGTAGCCGTCGGGGTCGGACTTGGCGACGTGTTCGGCGCCGGTCATGCCGGCCGCTCCGCCCATATTGTCGACGACGATCGGCTGGCCAAGGCGCTCGCTCATGCCTTGCGCCTGGATCCGCGCACTGACATCGACGCCGCCGCCGGCGGCAAACGGCACGACAAGCGTGATGGGCCGCGCCGGCCAGTCATCCGCGCGCACGACCGCGGCCGTCGCCGTCAGCAAGACCGCGGCCAACACGTATCGCTTCCACAGCATTGTCCGCTCCATCACCGCCGTCCAAACAACCGCTCGATATCGCCGAGCTTGAGTTCCACATAAGTCGGGCGGCCGTGATTGCACTGGCCGGAATTCGGCGTTTGCTCCATGTCGCGAAGCAGCGCGTTCATCTCTTCCGGCTTGAGCCGCCGCCCGGCCCGCACCGAACCGTGACAAGCCATCGACGAGGCAACCGCCATCAGCCGGCGCTCGAGCGGCAAGGTCTCGTCCCATTCGCTCAAATGCTCGGCGAGATCGCGGAGGAGACCGACGCCGTCGATTTCGCCGAGCAGCGACGGTGTTTCGCGCAACGCCACCGCGCCGGGCCCAAAGGCTTCGAGCACCAGCCCATAGCGCGCCAATTCGCCGGCGCGCGCGACCAGCCGCTCGACGTCGGCCTCGTCAAGTTCGACGATTTCGGGAATGAGCAGCATCTGCCGGGCGACGCCGCTTTGTTCGAGCGCGGCTTTCATCTGCTCATAGACGATGCGCTCATGCGCGGCATGCTGATCGACGATGACGAGGCCGTCGCGGGTCTGCGCCACGATGTAGGTTTCGTGGATTTGGGTGCGCGCGGCACCGAGCGGATGGTCGGCGAATTCGGCCGAGGTTTCAGCCGCCTCGGCGAGGCCGGTGCGCCAATCGGCACCGGGATCGGATCGGATGTCGGCGAGCGGTCCGCCGGTGTCGAAAGCAGTCTGCGCCGTTTCGGCGAAACCGCCGCGCCCTCCTCCGCCCCAGGCTTCCCCAAGCGGCCGCGCTGGCGAACGCCGCCAATCCCAACTCCGCTGCGGCAGCGCTCCCGGCCGCAACGCTTCGATCGTGGCCGCGCCGCCGGTCCTCGCTGCGCGCGTGCCCTCGCGATGGAGCGCCGTCTTGAGTGCTCCGACGATCAGCGCGCGGACCAGCCCGGCATTACGAAACCGGACTTCGGCTTTGGCCGGATGCACGTTGACGTCGACCTCGCGCGCATCGAGGGTGACGAACAAGGCCACCAGCGGGTGGCGGTCGCGGGGTAGATAATCGGCGTAAGCCGCACGCACCGCGCCGACCAGAAGCTTGTCACGCACCGGCCGGCCGTTGACGAACAGATATTGCCCGAGCGCGTTCGCCCGTGTCAGCGTCGGCAGCGCGGCGAAACCTTCGATGACGACGCCGTCACGCTCGGCGGCGATCTCGACCGCATTGGCGCGAAATTCGGCGCCGAGCACGTCGCCGAGCCGGGCGAGCCGTCCGGCCGCGTCCGGAAGCGCCGCCGCGTAACTGATAGGCATGCGCTCTTCGCCGGCAAGCGAAAACGCGACATCCGGCCGGCTCATGGCAAGCCGGCGCACCACTTCGCGTACCGCTTCCGCTTCGGTGCGGTCGAGTTTTAGGAATTTCAGCCGCGCCGGCGTGGCGTAAAACAGGTCGCGCACTTCGACCCGGGTGCCTTGCGACAGCGCCGCGGGCTTTACGTCGGACTTTACCCCGGCATCGACCTCGATCGCCCAGGCATGCGGCTCGCCGGCATGACGGCTCGCGATCGAAAGCCGCGCCACGGCGCCGATCGACGGCAGCGCTTCGCCGCGGAATCCCAGCGTGCGGATCGAGACGAGGTCCTCGTCGGCAAGCTTCGAGGTGGCGTGGCGCTCGACTGCGAGCGAAAGATCGGCGGGCGTCATGCCTTCGCCGTCGTCACTGACGCGGATCAGCCGCCGGCCGCCGCCGTCGGTGAAGACCTCGATGCGGCTCGCGCCGGCGTCGAGCGCGTTCTCGGCCAATTCCTTGACCACGCTCGCCGGGCGCTCGACCACCTCGCCGGCGGCGATGCGGTTGACGAGGCTTTCGGAAAGCTGGCGGATGGGCATGAGGGACGTCGCATTTCCGATTCGGGCGGCAAGTTAGCCCGGATTGAGTTTCCACGAAATCCAGGGCAGAAAACCGGCGAAATTTGCAAGCTATGTAGCGGAGTTGAAAATGGCCAATGCGATTCTGATCGCTTTCGGCGTCATCGCCATCGTCATCGGGGCGGTTCTTTATATCGTCCAATTCCGCCAGGGGCTCCGCGCCGACAACAGCAAGAAGTGGCCGACCGCTTCGGGCACCGTCACGTCCTCGGCACTCGAACGATTGCCTGGCAAGAAGTGGCGTTACCGCGCGGCAGTGCAATATGCCTATCGCGCCGGCGGCACGAACTACCAAGCAAGCCGGATATTTTGGGGCGGCAACGAGGGGTGGGAAAAGCATATGGCGTCGGTGGTCGCGACCTATCCGGCCGGCGCCAAGATAAGGGTGTTTTACGACCCGAACGATCCAGCCGAAGCGGTGCTCGATCCGATCCAGAACACGGGCTCGCGGCAGCTGGTGCTCTATGCCTTGGCGATGGCCACGCTTGGCTTGTTTTCGCTCACCGGCGGCGTCCTCTCGATGTTCCAGTGATCGCGTCGGGCACCAGCGATCCGCCAAAGACGTCAATCGAACGACGGCTTGGCCCGCCGCAGCCTTTTGACGCCGGCCCGGCGTTTCTTGCCTTCGATGCGGCGTTCGCGCGAACCCGCCGTCGGCCGGGTTGGCCGCCGCTTGATCGGTGCGATCGCGGCACGGCGGATCAAGTCGAGCAGGCGGTCGAGCGCGTCCTGCCGATTGCGCCCCTGCGTGCGATGACGCTGCGCGATGATGATCAGAACGCCATCCTGGCTCAATCGCGATCCGGCAAGACGCTCGAGCCGCGTGCGGACGTCGGCCGGCAACGACGGCGAATGCCGCACGTCGAAGCGAAGCTGGACCGCGGTCGAAAGCTTATTGACGTTCTGCCCGCCCGGCCCGGAGGCGCGGACGAATTGTTCGTCGATCTCGCGCTCGTCGATCTCGATATGGCCGGTGACGCGGATCATGGCGCGGCACGGTAGCGCGGATTTGTTCTCAGCGTAATTCCGAATTTGCCGGCAGCGGACCTGCCGGCACAGCCGGCCGGGCTGGGGTCGATTGTCCGGCCGCGGCATCGGCCGACTCTACTCCCTCAGGCTCGCCGACCGCGCTGACCAATAGTCCATTGCCGAGCAGCCGCCTGGCGACGCGCCGGGCGTCGGCAAGCGTCACCGCGGCGATCATCGCCGAGCGCCTCTGGAAATAATCGATGCCGAGATGGTCGCGCTGCAATTGCACCAGCATCGCCGCAATCTTGCTCGACGTGTCGAGGCTCAACGCAAACGAGCTGGTGACGTAACTCTTGGCCTCGGCGAGCTCGGCGGCGGTCGGTCCGTCTTCGGCGAACCGGCGAATTTCCTTTTCGATGAGGCTGACCGTTTCGCCGGCACGGTCCGCGCGGGTCGCGGTGCCGCCGAGGAACACCGCCGAATGGTCGAGCCAGACGAGGCTGTTCGACACCGAATAAACGAGGCCCCGCTTCTCGCGCACTTCCTGATAAAGCCGCGAGTCCGACGACCCGCTGCCGAGGATATGATTGACCAGATAGGCCGCCATGAAGTCGGGATCCTGGCGGGCAATACCCGGACCGCCGAAATCGACGACCGTCTGGGGCACGTCGAGACGGACATCGATCTCGCGGCCCAGGGCCTGCGGCACCACGTCGGCAACCGGAGTGAGTTCGGGCTTCGCCGGCAAAGCTCCGAACACGCGGTCGAGCAATGGCTCCAACGTTTCGGCGTCGATATCGCCGACCACCGCGACTTTGAGATTTTGCCGCGCCAGCACCCGATGGGTGTAGGATTTGAGATCGTCGACGGTGATATTCGGCAGCGTCTCCTGCGTGCCTCGCACCGGCCGGCTGTAAGGATGGCCGGCGAAGGCTGCTTCCCACCAACGGCGGCTGGCAATATCGCCGGGGCTGGTCGTCGCCCGGCGCAGCATCGCCGTGATTTGCGCGCGATCAAGCGCGACGTCGGCGGTATCGAAGCGCGGCGCCGTCAGCGCCAGGCGCAACAGGTCGAAAGCTTCGTCACGGTTCTGCGTGAGCGTCCGCATCGAGCCTTCCAGGCTGTCGCGGCCGGCATAAAAGCCCATTTCGATGGCGTTGCGTTCGAGGCGGTCGGTAAACGCCTTGGAGTTGAGATTGCCGGCGCCTTCATCGAGCAGCGAGGCAACCAGATTCGCGGTGCCGGATTTGCCCTCGGGATCCTGAACGGAGCCGCCTTCAAACGCGAAATCGATGGCGATCAACGGCACCGCAGGTTCTTGCACCAGCCAGGCTTCGATGCCGCCAGGCGACGTGATCCGCTGGATCGTCGTCGCCCGCGCCGGCGGCGCCGTTGCGCCGAGCGTCAAAGCAATCGCCGCCGCCGCCAGCGGGCGTGCGGCAAAGCGGCGCCAAGGCGGAGAGGCGTTCGTTGCGGGCGCGAAGGCGTTCACGAGTGGCCCTCCTGAGGCTGCAGGCTTTGGACGAGGTAGCCGGTCACCGAGCGGCGGCGGTCGAGCCAGTTACGGGCGGCCTGCTGGACCGCGTCGGCGGTCACCGCGCGAATGCGATCCGGCCAGTTGCGGACCTGATCGACGGTCTGGCCCGTCGCCAGCGCCGAACCGTACCAGCGCGCCAAGGTCGCCTGATTGTCCTGCGCATAGACCGCGTCCGCGACCAGCCGGGTCTTGGCGCGGTCGAGTTCGTCGGCCGTAATGCCGTGATCGATCACCGCGTTGATGACGTCGTCGATGGCGGTCTCCACCTGATGCAGCGAGACGCCCGGCTTCGGCATGCCGTAGACGCCGAACTCGGCGTAATCGACGGCCGTCCCCGAATAGGTCGCGCCGGCATTGAGCGCGATGCCCTGGTCGGCGACTAGCGTGCGATACAGCCGGCAGTTCTCGCCGCTGCCGAGCACGTTGGCGAGAACCTCAAGCGCCTCGCTCTCGCCCGGCTTGGCGGTGGTCTCCGACGGCACCAGATAGTCACGGCTGACGCTGGGCTCTTCGACCCGCGGATCGGCGAGCATGACGGTGCGCGGCGCTTCCTGCTGCGGCTCCATCGGCCGCCGCCGCGGATTGGTCGGAGCGCGGTCGGCGACCTTGCCATAGGTCGCCTCGGCGTCGGCCTTGACCTCGTCGGGCGTGACGTCGCCGGCGACCACGACGATGGCATTATTCGGCGTATAAAAGCGGCGATAAAACGCCAGCGCATCGTCGCGATCGAGCGTTTCGATCTCGTGCCGCCAGCCGATTACCGGCCGGCCGTAGGGATGGTTCAGATAGAGCGCCGCGTCCATTTGCTCGCTCAGGCGGGCGGCCGGATTGTTGGCGATGCGCATATATTGCTCCTCAAGCACCACCTGCAGCTCGGGCTTGACCACGTCGTCGCTAAGAACGAGGCCCGTCATCCGGTCGGCTTCGAGCGCCATCATCTCTTTCAGATGCTCGCGCGGCACGCGTTCATAGAAGCCGGTATAATCGCTCGCGGTGAACGCATTTTCCTGACCGCCGATTTCAGCGACGTCCTGCTCGAATGCGGGACCGGGATTGTTTGCGGTGCCTTTGAACATCAGATGTTCGAGGAAATGCGCCAAGCCGGATTTGCCCGGCGTCTCGTCGGCGGCGCCGACCTTGTACCAGACCATGTGGGTGACGACCGGCGCGCGGTGATCCGGAACGACGACGACCTCGAGGCCGTTCGACAAGGTGAAACTGGCAACCGGAGGCCCGTCGGCGGGAGGCGATGCAGGAGCGGCGGGTGCGGCATCGGCGGCGCCGACAAAAACGAGAAGAAACGCGGCAACAAGCGTCAGAAATTTCGACAACAGCCACCTCCGCGAGCAAGCGCGCCGAACCCGGTCCCAACATTACGCTTAGATCGGGATCCTTCGCTGCGCCGCGGATCCACATGCTGTTATGATCGGGCTACCACGCGACCGCCCCGCAACGATCGCTCGGCCGCGCCCGTTAGCGCACCGGCTCCATGCGCTCGCCGAGTGTCGGCGGCTTGTAGATCTTCTTCTCCGGCACGATGCCGTAAGGCTGGTTCGGCGACGGCGTTTGATAGCCGGGCGGCGGATCGCTCAGGCTGACGCGCGGCGGCTCGCCGGTAAAGGTGCCGTAGTCTTCCTGCTTGAGCCAGTCGAAGTTCAAAATGCCGGACTTGTGTTCGCCGCGCTCGGAGGCGCTGCTCTGGTCGTTGGTGCCGGGCGCATTGATCGCGCTGACATTGAGTTCGCCCGGGCGCAGCGGCCGGGACGACTCGACGACGTTATCGGGGTGCGGGCCGACGCTCGCGTCCTTCTTCGCCGCGGCTCGCGCCTTGATCTCGGGATCGACCGGCCAGTTCGGCACCGGCGGTCCATTGGACGTAACCGGTGGCGGCAGGTCCCGCGTCGGCGGCACGACCAGCGGCGAACGCTCGCTGTAATTGATGCCGTATTGCGGCGCGAACGGATTGTGCAGACCGAGCGTGCTCAGAAATTTGTCGGTGAACGACTCCTGGGAGGCGACGTCATCGTCCCCGGCGCGCGCTGCGGAAAGGCTGCCGCATAGCGCGAGCGTTGCGACCGCACCGTACAGCGCGACGCGCAACGACATGGTCCGGCGGCCGTAACGGCCACCCATCAAACGGCCTGTAGTTCGATTCTGCGGCATGCCCTCACCCGACGTGCCTGCATCAAACGCCGATGCACAACCTGCGATAAACGACGCAATCCCACGCCCGGCAGCAGTTTTATAGGCCCGATCAGGGCGCTTTTACGGCGCTCCTGCCCATTAAGGATTCATACAATAATCCTATGACCCCGGCAACAATCGCCACATCGGCCAAGTTGAAGACGTACCAGCGGAAGCTGAAGCCGGTTGTCTCGATGTGGAACAGCACAAAATCCATGACGCCGGGCCAATGCAGCCGGTCGAGGCCATTGCCGACCGCGCCGCCGATGATCAGCCCCAGGGCCGCGGCAGTAAGCCGCGATGGCGCCCGCGTCAGCCAAACCCAGAGGAAGATGACGGCCGCCAGCCTGAACGCGAACAGCGCCCAGGTGCCGATCGTTCCCTGCTGCTGCAGGAGGCCGTAGCTGATGCCGGTATTCCAGGTCAGCACCAGATCGAAAAACCGGCCCACCGCCACCGATCCCCGGCCGGCAAGACCGAAATCGTCCAGCAGCCAAAACTTCGACGCCTGATCGGCAAGGCAGGCAACGACCGCGATCGCGAGACCGAAACCGCTCTGCCGTCCCCACAGATAGGAATCGGGAAGCTTATCCTGCACCGCCTCGACCATATCCGCCTGCCCCGCTTTATTCGGCCGCTTTGCGCAGGGTTTCCCATTCGCGCAGCGCCTGCGCGTCGCGCGGCGTCACGTCGGGGAATTGCGGGTCGAGTCCGACCGCAGGCGAAATTTTCCAGGACCGCGCGCATTTCCTGCCCTGCGCCAATTCCGGAACGACCGCAACGCCGGGAACGTCCGGCAGGCGGAACGCCTCCGCCGGGCCCTCGCCCTCGACCAAAGCCGCACCGGAGGTAATGCAGAGCTCGGCGAGATCGACGTCCGCCGCCGCAGCGAATAATTCCGCGTCGGCGATATAGATGAGCGGATGCGCTTCGAGCGAAGAGCCGATGCGCTTTCCGGCGCGCTCGAGTTCGAGCGCTCCGGTTACGGCGCGACGCACATTGCGCAATGCGCGCCATTTTTCCGCCAGCGCCTCGTCGCGCCACGACGCCGGAATGTCCGGGAATGGCTCGAGATGCACCGAGACCGCGGCAGGATCGCGCGCCAGCCAGGCTTCCTCGGCGGTGAAACACAGCATCGGCGCCAGCCAGCAGACCGTGGCGCGGAACAATTGGTCGAGCACGGTGAGGCAGGCCTTGCGCGTCACCGACGAATCCGGGTCGCAATACAGCGCGTCTTTTCGGATATCGAAATAGAACGCCGACAGATCGGCGGTCATGAACGCATTGAGCGTGGCAAAGATGCGCTTATAGTCGAAATCGGCGTAAAGCTGCCGGATCAACGGATCGAGTTCGGCGAGCCGGTGCAGCATCAGCCGCTCGAGCTCCGGCATTTTCTCGACTGCGACCCGGTCGGCGTCCTCGTAATGGGCGAGATTGCCGAGCATCCAGCGCAGCGTGTTGCGCAGCTTGCGATAGGTGTCGACCGTCGTCTTGAGGATTTCCGGGCCGATGCGCAGATCGTCGGCATAATCGGCCGCGCATACCCACATCCGCAAGATGTCGGCGCCCGATTGCTTGATCACGTCCTGCGGCGCGGTCACGTTGCCGAGCGACTTCGACATTTTGCGCCCGCCCTCGTCGAGCACGAAGCCGTGGGTGAGCACGACGTCGAAAGGCGCCCGGCCGCGGGTGCCGCAGCTTTCCAACAGCGAGGACTGGAACCAGCCGCGATGCTGGTCGGAGCCTTCCAGATACATCACCGCTTCGTTGCCGCCGTCGGCCTTGCGCTTGATATGGGCGAGCGCCGGAAAGGCTTGCGCGTCTTCCAGCACGAAAGCATGCGTCGAGCCGGAATTGAACCAGACGTCGAGAATGTCGTCGACCTTCTGCCAGCCCTCGTTGGCAAGCTTGCCGAGGAAGCGCTCGCGCGCGCCGGGGGCGTACCAGGCGTCCGCCCCCTCCTCCTCGAAGGCTTCGATGATGGCGACATTCACCTGCGGATCGGCGAGGACATCGACCGAACCGTCCGGCCTTTCTTTGATGAACAGCGCGATCGGCACACCCCAGGCGCGTTGCCGTGAGATCACCCAATCCGGGCGGCTCTCGATCATGCCGTTGATGCGGTTCTCGCCGGCTGCCGGCACCCAGCGGGTGGCCTCGATCGCGGCGAGCGCGCGATGCCGGAGCGTATCGCTATGCCGGTCGATGTCTTTATCCATCGCAATGAACCATTGCGGCGTATTGCGGAAGATCACCGGCTTTTTGGATCGCCATGAATGCGGATATTGATGCTTCAATCGTCCGCGCGCGATCAGCATGCCGGCGTCGATCAAAGCCTTGATTACCGCTTCGTTGGCGTCGCCCTTCTCGCCTTTTTCGGTCAGAACGCGCTTGCCGGTGAAGCCCGGCGCCTGATCGGTGAAGCGGCCGTCGGCATCGACGGTATAAGGGATGTGAGTGTTGATGCCCTCCACAGTCAGTTTGGCCGCATTCGCCGTCCAAACGTCAAAGTCCTCACGGCCGTGTCCGGGAGCGGTGTGGACGAAGCCGGTCCCGGTATCTTCGGTCACGTGATCGCCGGCAAGCAGCGGTACTTTGAAGCTGTAACCGCTGTTGAAGTCTTTCAGCGGATGCTGGCAGATTGCGACGGCTAAATCGTCGGCCTTTATTTGTTTCAATCTCTTATAGGCGGTCACGCGCGCCTGACGCAGCACGTCGAGTGCCAGCTTGTCAGCGAGAACCAGCAAATCTCCGTTTTTAGCCCAATTGTCGGATGGCGCGTCGGTGACTTGATAAAGACCATATTCAATTCGCGGCGAAAAGCTAATCGCGCGATTGCCTGGAATGGTCCACGGCGTCGTTGTCCATATTACGATCGACGCATTCGCCAGGTTCGCCGGCGAAGCGAGCGGAAACTTCACCCACACCGTATCGCTGACATAATCCTCGTATTCGACTTCCGCCTCGGCGAGCGCGGTCTTCTCCACCACCGACCACATCACCGGCTTGCTGCCACGATAGAGCGTGCCGTTGGCGGCGAATTTCATCAGCTCGCGCGCGATCTGCGCCTCGGCGAAATTGTCCATCGTGGTGTAGGGATGCGCCCAGTCGCCGGTGACGCCGAGCCGGATGAACTCGGCGCGCTGCACGTCGATCCAGTGCGCGGCGAAGGCGCGGCATTCGCGGCGGAATTCGACCAAGGCCGCAGCATCGGAGAAATCCGGCTTCGGCTTGCCCTTGGCGCGGTAGTTCTCTTCCTCGATCTTCCATTCGATCGGCAGGCCGTGACAGTCCCAGCCCGGCACATAATTCGAATCGGCGCCGAGCATCTGCTGGCTGCGGGTCACCACGTCCTTGAGGATCTTATTGAGCGCGTGGCCGATATGGATATTGCCGTTGGCGTAGGGCGGCCCGTCGTGCAGCACAAAGCGCGGCCGGCCCTTGGCCGCTTTACGCAACAGGCCGTAAAGGTCGATCTTCTGCCAGCGCGCCAGAAGCTCCGGCTCCTTCTGCGGCAGGCCGGCACGCATCGGAAAATCGGTTTTCGGCAGAAACAGCGTTTCCGAATAGTCGCGCGCTTTGGGGGGGCTCTCGTTCATGGCCGGGCCTTCTAACACAAGCCGGGCGCAATGCGGAAAGCCCCATCTGCGGCGATACGGGCGCCAAATCCGGCTTAAAGCGGCGCGACGGAACGCCCTACCGAAATAGACGTTGATTTAGGGCTTTTTAGCCGCTGGGTGCGGGATGACGGAGGGATCGTGGAGTTTATCCGGGCCAAACGCGAAGTCCGTCACGCGCTCGTCATCAGCGACCCGACGCCGGTCGCAAACGCGCAAACCATGTGGGGATCGGCCGGCCAGGCGGCGACCGTCGGCATTTTCCTCATGCTGTTCGTGGCCTTCCTTTACCTTGGCCGCGCCATTCTATTGCCGGTGCTCGCCGCCGCGGTGATCGCGCTCACTCTGGCACCGCTGGTGAAGATGCTGGCGCGGGCCGGGGTTTCACCGTGGATCACCGGGCTGTTTATCCTGCTGATCGGATTCGGCGCCATGAGCCTTCTGGGCATGGCGCTCGCCGGTCCCGTGAGCAGCTGGATCTCCCAGGCCCCGCAAATCGGCGCCGCTATCCAGCAGAAGCTCTCCGTGCTCGATCAGCCGCTCGCGGCGCTCCATCAGCTCGAGGGCTCGCTGTTCGGCAACGGCGCCGCGCAAGCCAGCGTCAGTGCCCCCAGCGTGGTTTTGCCCGTGGTGGCGTTTCTCACCCCCGCGGCCGGCGAAGTACTGCTGTTTTTCGTGACGCTTTATTTCTTTCTGGTCGGCCAGATGGAATTGCGAAATCAGGCGGTCAATATGTTCATCAACCGCGACTCCAAGCTGCGGTTTTTGAAAATCATGCACGATATCGAACGCAATCTTGCCGGCTATCTTACCGTCGTGACCATCATCAATGCCGCGGTCGGCACCATTGTCGCGGCCGGCGCCTGGCTCATCGGTTTACCCAATCCGCTGATCTTCGGGCTGTTGGCGGCGCTTTTGAATTACGTGCCCTATCTCGGGCCGGCGGTGATGGTGGTGGTTCTGTTCGGCGTCGGCCTGGTCAGCTTCCCCTCGCTCAGCCACGCCTTTATCGCGCCGCTCGGGCTTATTGCCGTCACCACCACGGAAGGTCACCTCGTCACGCCGACCATCGTCGGCCGGCGGCTCACGCTCAATCCGCTTTTGGTGTTCCTGGCGCTCGCGTTCTGGACCTGGATGTGGGGGCCGTTCGGCGCGATCTTGGCGGTGCCTCTGTCGATCGTCGGCTTGGTGATTTTCAATCATCTGGTCCCGACCGATGAAATACACCTTCCCGAATAGATGGAACTTTTCATCACCCTACCGGCTTAATGGGGCAATCGCCCCCTTTTTCCAGCCCGGAGTTAACGCATGCCAAGCGCATCCACGGTATCACCCGATTTGCGGGACATGGCGCGCGACGCCGCCGAGCAGGCGCGCGAAGGCGCGCGTGAAGTCAACGACGCCGCGTCCGATGCATCGAGCAACATCCAGAACGATTTGCAGTCGCTAGGCGGCGATTTAAGCCGGCTGGCGGAGCAAGTGGCCGATATTCTGGCCAATCGCGGCGGCGCGGCGTGGCAGCGTGCCCGCGCGAGCGTTGACGGCGTGGTCGCCGACGCCCAGGACCGCGGCCGCGAGGCGGTCGGCGCGGTGCGCGAGGTCTCGGACAATTTCGTCGAAGCGCTCGACGATTCCATCAAGACCAGGCCCTATGCCACGCTCGCGGTCGTTGCCGGTCTCGCCTTCATATTCGGAGCGACGTGGCGCCGGTAATCGCCGCCGCCCGGATCGTCCGATGCTCAATACGCTGACACGCGAAATTACGCTGGCGATCCAAGCCAGAAGCGGCACCAGCGTGGCCGTCGTCGTTTGGCTCGCCGTCGTAGCGCTGGCGGCGTTTACCGCTTTCGCGTTTCTCTGTGTCGGCGGCTACGCTTGGTTCGCGGTTCAATTCGGCAATGTATTTGCCGGCCTGATCATGGCCGGCATTTTCGCCGCGCTCGCGCTGATCGCTTTACTGATCAGCGCGCTGGTCCGCCGCCGCGTGCGCGAGCGCGCCATTCTCGCCCGCGCCGCCAAGGCGCATTCGCCGTCATGGCTTCTGGATCCAAAGCTCCTGGGCGTGGCCATCGAGGCCGGCCGCAGCATCGGCTGGCAGCGCCTGATCCCGGTGGCGCTGCTTGGAATCATGGCGGCGCAGTGGACGCGCGACTATCGCAATCAGGACCGGCGCGAGCCGTAAAACGCGACAGCCTTAAATCGGCGGAAACGCATCGCGGGCGCGCGCCAAGGCTTCGCGGGCAAGCCGGGAATCGTCCTGCATCTGACGGACAAGGGCATCTGCCGAGGCGAATGTCGCCTCGTCGCGAATAAAAGCGATAAACGCGACGTCGATCGAGGCGCCGTAGAGATCGCCCGAGAAATCGAACAAGAACACTTCGAGAAGGACGGTGCCGACGTCGAACATCGGTCGCCGGCCGAAGCTCGCGACGCCGTCATAATGGCGGCCGCTCAGGTTGACGCGCACCGCATAGATGCCGTGGCGCAGGCCGCACGCCGGATCCGGCAACACATTGGCCGTGGGAAAGCCGAGCTGGCGGCCGCGCTTGTCGCCGTGGATGACCGGACCGGAGAGAAACCACGGATAACCCAGCAGTTCTTCGGCCTCGGCGAGGCGGCCGGCGGCCAGCGCTTCCCGGATCGGCTGCGATGCGACCGGCCGCCCGTGGTCGCGCAGCGGCGGCACCACGTCGACGGTAAAGCCTCGCTTCGCGCCTTCGGCCGCCAAAAATTCCGGCGAACCCGTCCGGTTGGCGCCGAATTGAAAGTTGAAGCCGATAGCCGCCCCGCGTATGGCGAAACGCTCGACCAAAATGCGCGTGACGAACGCTTCCGCGGTGAGCTGCGCCAGGGCCTCGTCGAACGTCAGCACGATGGCGCCGTCGAGGCCGGTGGCGGCGAGGAGCCGCACCTTGGCGGCTTCGTCGGTCAGCCGAAACAGCGGCTCGCCGGGATTGAAGAAGGTACGCGGGTGCGGCTCAAAGGTCAGCGCCGCCGCGGGACAGCCGAGGGATTTCGCCCTCGCCTGGGCGCCGGCGATGACCGCTTTGTGACCGCGGTGCACGCCGTCGAAATTGCCGATGGCAACCACCGCGCCGCGCAATCCGCCGTCGGACGCAAAATCGCGCACGAGGCTGAAATTCTTCGTCGCCATCGTCTTTGGATCGTTAACAACCGGTTACGGAACGACCCCGGAGTGGTGCCGTCCCCTGTACCGTAAAGTCAAGGGACCACACGGCCTCAGCAGTTAACCGCACGTTCAAACACCCCATGTAGCCTGTTTGCACGTGAAGGGAACGGCCGGGCGGATTTCGCCGCAGCCGCTTCGGCCGCACGACAAGTCCTCGCGCGCTCAACCGCGCTAGATTCGCGCCGGTCGCGCGCTAAGGAGCAGAGCGATGGCGCTCGATCCGAAAATGCCAGTGCTCGTGGTTGACGACTACAGCACCATGGTACGCATCATCCGCAACCTGTTGCGGCAAATCGGCTTCGAAGACATCGACGACGCGCCGGACGGCAGCTTGGCGCTGGAAAAGATGACGTCGAAGCGCTACGGCCTCGTCATCTCGGATTGGAACATGGAACCGATGACCGGCTACGATTTGCTGCGCCGCGTGCGCGCGACGCCGGAAATCGGCGGCACCCCGTTCATCATGGTGACGGCCGAATCCAAGACCGAGAACGTGATCGCGGCGAAAAAGGCCGGCGTGAACAATTACATCGTCAAGCCGTTCAACGCGCAGACGCTTAAGGCCAAGATCGAAGCGGTTTTCGCCCCCAAGCCGGAATTCGCCTCGGCCGTGGAGCAGACCAACGCGGCCACCTTTGTCGGCGCGCGGATGCCGTACAGCGTTTAGAGCCCAACCGCTCCGCCATAGCGTCCATTTACCAGACCAGCGCGCGCATCACCGCTTTCGGCGCGACCGCCGCGGCCGCGAAAGCGGCATTGAGCGCCGTCATGTTGGGTGCGTCGCGCGAACCGTATTGCTCGGCATGAAGACCGGAGGTGACGAACATATAATCGAGGCCGAAGGCGGCGGCGCCCTTGAGATCGGTTCGCACCGAATCGCCGATCGCCAGCACACGGCGCCGTGCCGGCGCGACGCCGCGCAACGCCGCGGCCTTTTGGAGTGCGACGTCGTAGATCGGCGCGTGCGGCTTGCCGCAGTACAGCACTTCACCGCCCAACGCCGCGTAAGCGTCGGCCAAAGCGCCGGCGCAGTAGACCAAGGCATCGCCCCGCTCGACGACGATATCGGGATTGGCGCAGACCATGAACAGCGAGCGGGCGCGCATCGCCGCGAGCATGCCGCGATAGCTGTCCGGGGTTTCGGTCGTGTCGTCGAACAGCCCGGAGCAAACCACGTAATCGGCGGTTTCGAGTTTCGCGAACGTCACGTCAAGCCCGGTAAAGATCGACAGGTCGCGTTCCGGGCCGAGATGAAAGACGGCCTGCGGCATCCGCGAAGCGACGATGCCGCGGGTGACGTCGCCGGAGCTGGTGATGGCGGCATAGGCGTCGCGCGGCACGCCGAGCCGGTCGAGAATGCGTGCCACCGCCTCTCCCGCCCGCGGCGCATTGGTGATCAGGATCGCGGTGCCGCCACGATCGCGGAACCGCAACAGCGCGTCGCATGCTGCCGGAAAGGCGGCAAGTCCATTATGGATGACGCCCCAGACGTCGCACAGCAGAACATCATACTCGCGTGCCAGAGGCTCGAAACTTTCGATGAAAGGCGTCATCGCTTTAAAACCGGGATGCTAATCTTGGAATCGGGCCGCTAGCTGCGGCGCATCCCGGCGCGGGCGAGCTGGCCGAGAGTGCCGGTGCCGGGCGCCACGTCGGCCATCGGTGCCGCGGCGTGCCTGCCGGCCTCTTGCGGATCGGCGGCGGCGCCCTGCAGCGCCTCGGCGCGCACCGGGCGCGGCGGCGAGAACAAGAAGCCTTGGCCGAACCGCACATCGTAATCGAGCAGATCGACCACCGTGGCCTCATTTTCGATGCGCTCGGCGATGAGATCGATGCCGTAGCGGCCGAGCAGGTCGGAGAAATCCGCGGGATGGATGTCGGTCGAGACCACGCTGATCCGGTTGAACAACAGCGCCGCGGGCGCTTTGACGAAGCGGAAGCCGCGCTCGTTCAGCTCGCGGGCGTTGACCCGCAAGTCGGTGAGATTGTCCATCGAGAAACGAAAGCCGCGCTCGGCCAGCGCCGCGAGGCTCTCATGCTCGATCGGCCCCATGGCGCGCAGCGCGCTCTGGGTGAATTCGAAAACCAGCGACGGGGCGATGGCCCGGTTGGCCTCCATGAATTCGAGAAATCTCGAAAAGCTTGAATCGGTCAGCGTGGCGCCGGACAAATTGCAGAACAGGCCGATTTCACGATTCTTCAACAGAAGCCGCCGCACCACCTGCACGCAACGCAGCGCCGAGAAACTGTCGAGCTTCGGCATCAGCATGCCGGCTTCGGCATAAGGCAAAAAGTCGCCGGCCGCGACCAGATCGTCATTGTCGACCCTCAGCCGCGACAACGCCTCGTAATAGCGCACCTTGCGCTGCGGCAGCGTGACCACCGGCTGCAAATAAAGATCGATCCTGCTGGCGTCGATGGCGCGCGCCACCGCGGCAATGATGCCATCGCGGCTAAGCCCTGCGAAGCCCGCGATTTTCGGCTCGGGCGGGGCGGCCGGCGCCGGCACGGGCGCCTCGGTCGGCGCGGTGTCGCGAGGCGCGTCGATGGTCGATACCGGTGCCGCAGGCGCGAGGCTCCCATTCGTCGCCGCGGCCGGCACAGCTATCCGGACCGGCGCCGTTCGTTCGGCAGCCAGCGCCGCCTCGTGCGTCGCCACCGAGTTGGCAAGCTGCGTGACGAGGCTCGACAGTTCCTCGATCTCGGCGGCAAGCGGCTGGGCGGTGGCTAGCGCGCGATCGATCACGGTGTCGACCTTGCCCTCCATCGCGTTCAAGCGGCGACCGAACTCGGCCAATTGGCGGGCCAGATCGCCCGAGCCGCGCGCCAGGGCGGCGATTTGATTGCTCGCTTCCAGCCGGTCGCGCTTGCGTGCAGCAATCGCATTATAGACCGCCAGCGCCGTGAGCATGCCGAGCGCCACCAAGG
Organism: uncultured Alphaproteobacteria bacterium; assembly: GCA_963827465.1. Taxonomy (GTDB): domain Bacteria; phylum Pseudomonadota; class Alphaproteobacteria; order Rhizobiales; family Xanthobacteraceae; genus BOG-931. The sequence continues at coordinate 9,204 of CAWHBC010000010.1, read as the reverse complement.
CCGACTCCGCCCCGGTAAAACCGAAACGCAAATAGACCACGACGCCGACCGAACCGGCGATAAGCACCATGCAGGCCGCAATGAAGATGGCGCTGATGCGCACCATGCCGCTTTATATCCCCTGCTTCCACTGGAAGCGATTCGCGCCTGTGACAAAGTAGTGTCCACAAGCAACGGGCCGCCGCAAGTCTGCCCCTATGGATAGCTAACCCATTGCGGTGATTTTATAACATTAAATCTGGCGAGCATCCTGTGATGGTGGATTCGGCCCCTGCCGCGGTAAAGCTTCCGGGCTCCTCGGCCACGCAAAAGCACGGTTTGATCGGCTGGATCGAGGCCCGGCCCCAAGCCGCCTTTGGCTGGTTTTTGGCCCTGCATTTTGCGGTCTGGACTGCGCTGCCGGCACTGCTCTACGCCAATTTGCCGCTCGATCTGATCGAGGCCGTCACCTATGGCCGCGAATGGCCGCTCGGCTCCGACAAATTGCCGCCGCTGCCGTGGTGGCTGGTCGAGATCATGTACCGCAGCTTCGGCGTCGACGCCGCCTATTATGCCCTGGCGCAGGCGGTCGTGATCATCGCCTTCGCGCTGGTCTTTGTCACGGCGCGGCCGATTGTCGGCGCGACCGGCGCGCTGGTCGCGGTGCTCGTCATCGACGGCATGCATTATTTCCAGTACACGGCCGTAAAATTCAATCACGACGTGATCCAACTGCCGTTCTGGGCGCTGGCCGGTTACAGCTTTCATGCCGCGCTCAAGCACGGCCGGCTCGGTTATTGGGCGTTGCTCGGCGTCGCGTTCGGCGGTGCGCTGTGGGCCAAATATTTCGTGGTCGTGCTGGCGGCGCCTCATGCGCTGTTCCTGCTGTTCGATCGCGACGCGCGGCGCGCCCTGGCGACGCCGGGTCCGTGGCTGGCGCTTGGGCTCGCGCTCTTGATCGCGCTGCCGCACGTCATCTGGCTGTTTCAGAACGATTTCATTCCGTTTACCTACGCCGAGCATCGCGCCGCGCCGGTGCGCGGCTGGTTCGATCACGTCGTGCATCCGGCATTCTTCGCGGTCAGCCAGGCGTTCTTTCTGCTGCCAACGTTTTTCATCGCGGGAGCCTTGCTGTGGCCGCGGCAAAAAATTCGCGGCGCGATCGCCGCCGACGCGTTCGACCGCCGCATCGTTGCGCTTCTTGCGTTCGGGCCGGCCTTGGCAACTATTGCGCTCGGCGTCGCCAGCGGCCGCGGCGCCATCGCCATGTGGGGTTACCCGCTATGGCTTTTCCTCGGACTGTGGATCGTGATGACGGTCCGCCCCTATCTCGACGGCGATCGTATCGCGCGGGTCGGCGCGGCCTGGGCCGCCGTCTTCACCCTCTTCGCTCTGGTGTTCTTGGTCAATTATACGGTGCTGCCGCGTTTCGATCACCGTTACTACGCCGAGTTTTATCCGGGCGATAAGCTTGGGCAGATCCTGACCCAGCGTTTCCACGCCGCGACCGGAAAGCCGCTGCGCTACGTCATCGGGTCGATGTGGGATGGCGGCAATCTCGCCCATTATTCGCCGGATCAGCCGCATGTTCTGATCGACGGCGAGCCTGCGCGCGCGCCGTGGGTCAACATGGCCGATCTTCACAAGGACGGCGCCATTGTGGTGTGGACGCAAAGCGACCCGAAGGTCATACCGCCGCAGCTTGCGGCGGTCGCGCCCAGTGCCGAGGTTGGCGCGCCGTTCGATCTGCCGATGAGGCGTGGCTCCGGCGCGGTCCATGTCGGCTGGGCGATCGTCAAGCCGCAAACGTAGGAGTTCGGCCAGGAGGTATCGATCATGACAGGAGCATGGATGTTACTCGCCGCGACCATGGCGATTTCCGTCCCCGGCGTGCAGGCCGCGACGCCGCAGGCCTCGCCAAACGCAACCGCTTCGCCGATTGTCGTTGCGGCTTATATGCGCGCAGTTCCCAGTTCGTCGTCGGCCATTCGCTGCCGGCGCGTCTGCGTCAAATCCGGCCGCGGCAGCCCGACGCATCCGCCCGTTTGCCTGCAGTGGCGGCTCGTCTGTTAGCTGACCGCCGTGATGACCTTGCCGACCTTCTCGACGATCTCGCCGATCTGCGCCTCGCTGACGACGAGCGGCGGCGACAGCGCGATGGTGTCGCCGGCGATGCGGATCAGAACTTCCTCGTCGGCAAAAGCGCGCTCCATCGCCTGATAGGCGCGCAACCCCGGCGAGCCGGGATGCGAGGCAAGATCGATGGCGGCGGCAAGCCCGACGGTACGGATGTCGAGCACGCCGGGACGCTCTTTGAGCGACATCACAGCGTCGGCCCACTTGCCTTCCAGCGTCTTGGCCCGCTCGAACAGCTTTTCGTCGCGGTAAAGGTCGAGCGCCGCGAGCCCGGCCGCGCACGCCAGCGGATGCGCCGAATAGGTATAGCCGTGGAATAATTCGATGATGTGCTCCGGCCCGCGCATGAAGGCGTCGTAAATGCCGTCGCGCACGATGACGCCGGCCATCGGCACCGCGCCGGAGTTTACGCCCTTGGCAAAGACGATCATGTCCGGCGTCACGCCATAACGCTCGGCGGCAAAGGCGAAACCGAGCCGGCCGAAGCCGGTGATCACCTCGTCGAAGATCAACAACAGACTGTGGCGGTCGCAGATCGCGCGCAGCTTTTGCAAATAACCCTTCGGCGGCGGCAAAACGCCGGTCGAGCCGGCCATCGGCTCGACGATGACGGCGGCAATGGTCGAGGCATCGTGCAGCGCGACGATGCGCTCGAGTTCGTCCGCCAGATGCGCGCCCCACTCCGGCTCGCCCTTGGTGAACGCCTGATGCTCGCGGCTATAGGTCGAAGGCAGATGATCGACGCCGGCAAGGAGGGCGCCGAACATTTTCCGGTTGGCGACAATGCCGCCGACCGAGATGCCGCCAAAGCCGACGCCGTGATAGCCGCGCTCGCGGCCGATCAGCCGCGTGCGCGAGCCCTCGCCGCGCATGTTATGATAAGCGAGCGCGATCTTGAGCGCCGTATCGACGCCTTCGGAGCCGGAATTGCAAAAGAACACGCGGTTGAGATCGGCCGGCGCCAGCGCCGCGATGCGGCTCGCCAGTTCGAAGCTTTTCGGATGGGCGAACTGGAACGGCGGCGAATAGTCGAGCTCGGCGGCCTGGCGCTGGATGGCGGCAACAATCGGATCGCGGCAATGCCCGGCATTGCTGCACCACAACCCCGCGGTGGCATCGAGAACGGCGCGGCCCTCGGGCGTGTAATAATGCATGTCCTTGGCGCGCGCGAACAGCCGTGGCGCGTGTTTGAACGCGCGGTTGGGCGTGAACGGCAGCCAAAAGGCCTCGATGTCGTTGGGAACCGTGACGGTTGCCGGCATGTTGTAACCCGGCGCCGCCGGGCCTCCTTCATGAAGAGCGTCAGCCTATCGCTTGCCGCTCCATGGCGCGACTGCTACCACCGCGCCATCACAAAAGAACGTGCATACCCCGCAAATGGCCGACAAATCCGAAAACTCCAATAAGCTCAAGGCGCGGCTGCCGCGCGGCCTTGCCGACCGCACGCCGGGCGAGATTGCCGCCACGCGCGCGATGATCGACAGGATTCGCGCCGTCTATGAGCTCTACGGATTCGAAGCGGTGGAGACACCGGCGATCGAATACACCGATGCGCTCGGCAAATTCCTGCCCGACCAGGATCGGCCGAACGAAGGCGTGTTCTCGTTCCTCGACGACGACGAGCAATGGCTGTCGCTGCGCTACGATCTGACCGCGCCGCTCGCCCGCTATGTCGCGGAAAATTTCGACAGCCTGCCGAAGCCTTATCGCAGCTATCGGGTCGGCACCGTATTTCGCAACGAGAAGCCCGGTCCCGGGCGCTTCCGCCAATTCATGCAATTCGACGCCGACACCGTCGGCGCGTCGTCGCCGGCGTCGGATGCGGAACTGTTGATGATGGCCGCCGACACCATGGAGGCGCTCGGCATTCCGCGCGGCAATTATCTGGTGAAGGTCAACAATCGCAAGGTGCTCGACGGCGTTCTTGAGTTCATCGGCCTGAACGGCGAGGCCAACGCCGGCAAGCGGCTGACCGTGCTGCGCGCGGTCGACAAATACGATCGCCTGGGACGCCACGGCGTCGAACAGTTGCTGAGCGAAGGCCGCAGAGACGACAGCGGCGACTTCACCAGAGGCGCTGGCCTTAATGCCAAGCAGACCGAGAGCGTACTCAATTACATCGAATTTCAATTGGACGAAGGCGGCGGCGATTTGGCAAGCGCACTGGACGATTGGGATCGTTCGATCGGACTGAGCTCGACCGGCAAGATCGGCATTCAGGAGCTGAAACAGATCGGCGCCCTGGTCCGCGCCGCCGGCTATGGCGTCGATCGGATCAGCTTCGACTCGAGCGTGGTGCGCGGTCTCGAATATTACACCGGCGCGGTCTTCGAGGTGGATTTGACCTTCGCCACCGATGGCGCCGACGGTTCGCCGCGCTTCGGCTCGGTCGGCGGCGGCGGCCGCTATGACGGCCTGGTGTCGCGTTTCCGCAGCGAGCCGGTGCCGGCGACGGGTTTTTCCATCGGCGTCTCACGGCTTCTCGCCGCGCTCGAATATCTCGGCAAGGTCGATCTGAAAACCGAAGCGGGCCCGGTCGTGGTCACCGTGTTCGACAAGGATCGCATCGCCGATTATCAGGACATGGTGGCGAAGCTGCGCAATGCCGGCATCCGCGCCGAGCTTTATCTCGGCTCCGGCAAATTCGCCCCGCAGATGAAATATGCCGACCGGCGCAATTCGCCCTGCGTCGTCATCCAGGGCTCCGACGAAAAGGCCAAGGGTGAAGTCACCATCAAGGATCTCATCGTCGGCGCCGAGCTTGCCAAGCTGGAAAAGGGCCGCGACGAACATCTGCAGAAGCAGGCGGAAGCACAACGCGCGGTGTCGGAAGACGGACTGGTCGAGGCCGTGCGCGACGTGCTGGCGCGGCACGGACTCGCGCCGCGCTGACCCGACGGCAAGCGGTAACGCTCAGGTCAGATCTTCTCGGAGCCCTCTGCCCTCGTTACCCACAATACCGCCGCCATGATACCCTTGCATCGCGGCAACAGAAACAAGGTCAGCCCGGCGATCAGCGGCAAATAGATCGCAAACGCCAGCGCCAATGGCAGTTGGAAATTCATCTCGCAGATGAGGATGATCGGCACTGTAATGTGGCCGACGACAAGGATGGTCAGCCAGGGCGCCGCATCGTCGGTGCGATAATGCCCGAAGGGCTCGCCGCATACCGAGCAACGATCGACCAGCTTGAGGTAACGGTGCAGCAGCCGGCCTTGTCCGCAGCGTGGACATCGCCCCAGCGCACCACGGCATATCGCCATCAGCGTCGACGGACGCATCGCGCGGGCTTCGGTCATGGGCATGACGTCTTGTAGCATCGCGCCGCTGACCGTCAAAGCGCAGTCTCTTTATAAGAACCGGGCGAGGTTGGCAGACGCGGGGCTTATGGCAGGAGTGCTTCGGCGTATTCCTTGAATTGCCTAGTGCTGATGGAACGGAATCGAATAGACGGTCTTGCCGGCCGAATTGCGCACGATCAACGTCAAAGCAGGATCGTTGTAGCCCCCGGCTTGGCGCAAGCCGTTGATAATGCGGCGGGCGTAAGCGAGTGCCGCTTCGTCATTCGGCATCAGCGTGCCGCCGCGGTCGTCGTTCCTGTCGCCGTAGCCGCGGACGTCGAAATAATACGGAAACATGCGGTTCTCCCCGGCAGGCTTTTTGATTGTGGGGAGTCAATGCACCAGGCGCGGGCCGGTTCCCAGGACCGCCTGATTTTTAGGCTGGCTGGGAATTTTTTAGCGGCTGGGCCGATAAACGTTGCCGAAAAACTAGAAGCAGAGACAAGGCGCTCGACGTACTTTCAGTCGGGATTCTCGACCGGCGGCAACAGCTTTAAGGAAGGTGCCGGGGACCGATAGTCATGAGATGACGCCCCATCGGGGGGTATTTCAATCCAGCGTTCGACGCCCTGCTCGCAAGTCTGCACCGCGGGAAAATAAAGCCAAGAACCTGGTTGAAGTCCTTTATCCAAATATCCCATGAGAGAGAATTCATCGTAATATTCGTCCGGCAGATTGCCGCCGGACCAAGTGACGGATTTGACGCCTTCGGTCACCTCCGACCGATAGTGACGATAAGGCTTCCCATACGGCCCCTTGGCGATTTCAATCTGCCAGCCTGGCTTCGGTTGCGGCTTCACGCCGACCATTCCGTCCGGTATCTCGACACTCAATTTCACGGTGGCTGAGCCCTTACAGCCGTGCGGCACGCGAAATGTCGCCTTGTAGTCGGCGCCGACCGGAGCTTGCTTCACGGCAAGGGTCACATGGGCGAACGATGCTGTGGCAAGAGGAAAAAGCCCGACCATCACGGCGGCAAAACCCAGAATAAGGCGCATGGCTCGATACTCCGCGTGCGGGACTTTGTTTTATACATCCGTTCGCGGCCATGCGCGCCATTCGTTGGGTCCTCGGTTCGCAAGGTCTTTCTCCAGGTCGCCGCGGAGAGATAGAGGGATCGACCAGACCCAATTTTCGTCCATGACCTGACACCGCTCGTTTGACGTCATCCAGGCGGCAATACGTTGGACATCGTTTTTCCCGTTTGATAGGTTTTGGCGTCTCGGTTTTTTCGGGACGGAGTTGGGGCTGTGGGTAGAGCCGGTCATTCGTCCAGTTTCAGGCGGCGCGTCGTCGCCCTCGCGGCTGTCTACGCACTGGTGATCTCAAGCTTTATCGCCAGTTTCGGCGCCGCGACCGCAGCGGCCGAACAAGCTCTCAATCCTTCGATCGTCATCTGCCACCACGACGCCTCCGGGCAATTGGACCCGCTCCAAGGACACGGCGACAGCGGCGGGTGCGCCGATTGCGGCTGCTGCATCGGCTGCCTGATGCCGCTTGCCGCGCTTGCGGCTCCGCCCGCCGCCGTGCCGTTGCCGGAAGCGTGCGAGCTATCGCATTGCGCTTATCTCGCACGCCGCCATTACCGGCGCGCGCGAGACGAAATCGCACCGCGCCCGAGCCCCGCCGCTGCGAGCCTGAACCGGCGCAATCGCGCCGCACCCTTTCCATTCGCTTCGTTCAGGCCTCCGCAGTTTTCGGAGCTTCACGCCATGCCTTCCCGTCTGCGTATTGGCGCTGCCGTTGTCGCGGCATGCGCGATGCTGTGCGCAATTTCGCACGCGCAAAATGTTACTCCCAGTGGAGGAGCGCTGCCGCAGATCAACGTCACCGGCAAGCGCGTGGCAAAGAAACCGGGCCACCGGCCCCGAGCGGCAACGCCAGCACCGGTCGCGGCACGAAATGTCCCGACGCCCAGCGCGCCCCAGATAGCGCCACTCTCCAATCCTTACGCCACGCCTCCGGTCGTCCAGCGCTATCAGTTGCCAACGGAATTGTTTTCGACCACGGCGCAGCGGATCGAGGAAACCGTCAATATCGTCGACCCGGAAGACGCGATCAAATATTTTCCGAGCCTGTTCGTGCGCAAGCGCAACGACGGCGATAATCAGGCGGTGCTTGCGACCCGCACCTGGGGGCTCAATTCCAGCGCCCGCACCCTGATCTACGACGACGATCTCTTGGTCTCCGCCCTGATCGGCAACAACAATTCCGGCGCCTCGCCGCATTGGAATTTGATTACGCCGGAATCGATCGAACGCATCGACTTCCTCAACGGTCCCTATGCCGCGGCCTATCCTGGTAATTCCATGGGCGGCGTGCTGCTCATCACCACCAAATTGCCGGACAAGTTCGAAGCGAACGCCAAGGAGACCGTATCGGTCGAGCCGTGGAATCAATACGATACCAAGAACACCTACACGACCAGCGAGACCGGCATGTCGGTGGGTAACCGCAACGGCAACCTTCACTGGCTGTTTTCGGCCAATTTTCTCGACGGCTTCCAACAGCCGCTGACCTACACCACGATGGGGTGCCCAACAGGCTCACCTCCGAAGCACGCCTGCGGGCACAACCGGCACTATTGTCGCGTTGAACAAGCAAGGCGTCTACGCCGGTGTGGTCGGCACCGGCGCGCTCATTCATACCCAGCAGACCACGGCCAATCTCAAGCTTGCCTACGATATTGCGCCCTGGCTGCAAGCGACCTACAGCGCCGGTCTCTGGAACAACGTGCAGGATCTCAATCCGCAGACCTACCTGAACATCAACAACGACCGGCCAACCGACCTTCGGCGGCGTCTCCGGCTTCGCCAGCAACGAATATATCTGGAACCAGACCCATATGAGCAACGCGGTATCGCTCAAGAGCGACACCAAGAGCACCTGGGATTTCGATGTTTCGGCATCGAGCTACAATTATCTCCAGGATACGCCAAATCAATCCTTATACCGTAACCGGCGGCAGCACTTCCGCGGGCTTTTCCGAGAACGGTAAAATCGCACGCAATGACGGCACCAATTGGCAGAACGTCGATGCCAAGGGCATCATCCGGCCTTACGGCTTCAACGGTCCGGACGAAATCAGTTTTGGCATTCATGGCGACCGTTATTACTTCAATAATCCGACCTACGGGTCGTCGGTCTGGAATATCGCGTCGAGCGGAAACGGATTTGTGTATTCGGACGGTGTCGGCGAGACCAATACCGGAGCGCTATGGCTGCAAAACGCATGGAAGATCGTTCCCAACGTCAAGCTCACGCTCGGCGGCCGGCTTGAGACCTGGCGGGCATTCGACGGCTACAACGTCAATACCGTCGCCAACGGCGCCGGCACCGTCATCACCTCAAGCACGGCGGTCAATCAGCCGGAATTGAAGTCGACCAATTTCTCGCCCAAGGCGTCGCTATCCTATGACGTGAACAAGGATTGGAACGTCACCGTGAATTTCGGCGAGGCCTATCGCTATCCGACGGTGACCGAGCTCTACCAGAATGTGTCGAGCGGCGGCATCGTTTATCTGCCCAATCCGAATCTGACACCTGAACAAGACCTCAACAGTGAGATCAACATCGAACGTCATTGGCAGGACGGCCGGGTACGGCTCACCGGCTTCTACGAACGTACCAACAACGCCATCATCTCGCAGATCGAACCTGGTGACCTCGGCCACCGGTACCCAAGCCGTAGAAACCAGCATCAGCAACGTCGCGGCGATCCAGATGCAGGGTATCGAGGCATCCGCCG
>CAWHBC010000009.1:0-197500 GCA_963827465.1 uncultured Alphaproteobacteria bacterium | reverse complement strand
CGACATGGAGCAACGTCTGGCCGGAGCTCCTTCGGCGTAAATCACGTCGTGGCTCTCGAGCTTGACATGGAAGAATTCCATCTCGTCGCCCTCGGGTTCATGACGAGTGATGGTCGCGCCATTGATCAGCGCCTCGGCTGGAACCAGAACGCCGTCGACCAGCACGCCATGGAGCGACGTCACGCAGAGATCGGCGTGCGGGACATTGGGAGCAAGAGCAGAGCGGGCGATACGAACCGGCAGGGCGTCCTCCACCCAGGCTTTGGACGGGTCGCTCTTCCGGACTGTATAGCGTCCGATCCACTGAACGGGACGCAATCCGCCAAACATCGTTGGCAGCAAGTCGCCGGTCGCGAGATCCTCGATCTTGCGCTCGCCCTCAGCGGTCAACACGTTTGTACCCCGGAGGAAACAATTGCCGAAGGTGATGCAGATATGACCTAGCGGACCACACACCGTTTTAGCAGAAGCCAAATGAGCGGCCGCCAACGTTGCGGGAACCGCGATCGCGCCCATCTTGATGAGGTTGCGACGCGTGCGCTGCGTCGCCGCGTTCGGACTTTGCAATTCGCTCGTCATGTGCTCCCCCAAAGGTTGCGCGATGTAGCGTCGTATATCCTTTTGCACAACTTGTCATAGTGTATTTTACAGGAATGGGTAATAATACCTATGAGAAGGGGGCCGCGCGCGGACGTAGCCCAATCTCTCCTCTAGCGTCTCCGCGTTGGGATCGGCAGTTGGGGGTGGTCGGGAGGCCGGCGCGCAGGGGGAAGCGCGTGGCTCGGTTCGTCCACGCTTCCCCCTATGGGCATTTTCGTCTAGGCAGCGGCGCAGCATCCCCGAAGCGAAAAAGACAGAAGATCATGCATCGCTACCGCACCCACACCTGCGGCGCCTTGACGCTGGCTGAGGACGGCGCCGACGTCCGGCTTTCCGGCTGGTGTCATCGCATCCGCGACCATGGCGGCCTGCTGTTCATTGACCTGCGCGACCATTACGGCATGACCCAATGCGTCGTCGATCCGGATTCGCCCGCCTTCGCTCAGGCCGAAAAGCTGCGTTCCGAGTGCGTGCCCGTTTCGACGGCAAGGTGCGCAAACGCCCGGAAGGGACCGAAAACCCGAGATGCCGACGGGCGCGTCGAGATCTATGTGCGGGAGATCGAGGTGCTGGGACCCGCAGGCGATCTGCCGCTCCCGGTCTTCGGCGATCAGCCCTATCCGGAAGATACGCGGCTCAAATACCGTTTCCTCGACCTGCGGCGCGAGAAGCTGCACCAGAACATCATGCTGCGCGGTCAAGTCATTGACTTGCTTCGCAGACGAATGAAAGGGCAGGGATTTTGGAGTTCCAGACGCCGATCCTCACCGCGTCTAGCCCTGAAGGCGCGCGCGATTTCCTCGCGCCGTCGCGTCCCATCCAGGCAAATTTACGCGCTGCCGCAGGTCGCGCCATCATGCAGCCGACTTTTTCGACAAATGGGTCTATGCCTTCGGCGGCGGCAAAGCGGAAGCCCGCGCCGGCATGCGCAACCTCCTCGGCGGCAAGGGCGCGGGTCTCGCCGAAATGGCGCATCTCGGCCTGCCGGTGCCGCCCGGCTTCACCATCACCACCGAGGTCTGCACCTATTTCTACCAGCACGGCAAAACCTATCCGAAGAGCCTCAAGGCGCAGGTCGAGGCCGCGCTCGCCGCAAGTCGGCCGCATCACCGGCAAGAAATTCGGCGATGCCGAAAATCCGCTTTTGGTCTCGGTGCGCTCCGGCGCGCGCGCCTCGATGCCCGGCATGATGGACACCGTGCTCAATCTCGGGCTCAACGACATCACCGTGAATGCGCTTGCCGAAAAATCCGGCGACCGGCGCTTCGCCCAGGACAGCTACCGCCGCTTCATCACCATGTATTCCGACGTGGTGCTCGGCATCGGCCATCATCACTTCGAGGAAATCCTCGACGACCACAAGGACCGCAACGGCTACGCGCTCGACACCGATCTCAACGCCCAGGACTGGTCGGAGGTCATCGCGCGCTACAAGGAGCGGGTCGAGGAGGAGACCGGCAAGCCGTTTCCGCAAGACCCGCACGCGCAATTATGGGGCGCCATCGGCGCGGTGTTCGGCTCGTGGATGAACCAGCGCGCCATCACCTATCGCCGCCTGCACGATATTCCCGAAAGCTGGGGCACCGCGGTCAACGTGCAGGCCATGGTGTTCGGCAATATGGGCGAGACCTCCGCCACCGGCGTCGCCTTCACCCGCAATCCCTCGACCGGCGAGAAAAAGCTCTACGGCGAGTTTTTGATCAATGCGCAGGGCGAGGACGTCGTCGCCGGCATCCGCACGCCGCAGGAGATCACCGAAGCGGCGCGCAAGGAGGCCGCCTCCGACAAGCCGTCGATGGAAGCGGCGCTGCCGGAAGCCTTTGCCGAACTGCTGCGCATCCACGCCAAGCTCGAAAAGCATTACCGCGACATGCAGGATCTCGAATTCACCGTCGAGCAGGGCAAGCTGTGGATGCTGCAGACGCGCAACGGCAAGCGCACCGGGCAGGCCGCTTTGCGCATCGCCGTCGAGCTGGCGCAGGAGAAACTGATCACGCAAAGAGGAAGCGGTGGCGCGCGTCGATCCCGCGGCGCTCGAGCAGTTGCTGCATCCGACCATCGATCCCGAATGCCGAGCGCAAGGTCATCGCCACCGGCCTGCCGGCCTCGCCCGGCGCGGCGTCAGCGGCGAGATCGTGTTCTCCTCGGAAGAGGCCGAGCTGCTCAAGAGCCAGGGGCGCAAGGTCATCCTGGTGCGCGTCGAGACCTCGCCCGAGGACATCCACGGCATGCATGCCGCCGAGGGATTCTGACGACGCGCGGCGGCATGACCTCGCATGCCGCGGTGGTGGCGCGCGGCATGGGCAAGCCCTGCGTCTCCGGCGCGGGCTCGCTTGCGCGTCGATTACCGCAGCGCAGACCATGACGGCCGGCGGCACCACGCTGAAGAAAGGCGACACGCTCACCATCGACGGCTCGACCGGCCAGGTGCTCGCCGGCAAAGTGGCGATGCTCGAACCGGCGCTCGCCGGCGAATTCGCCACCGTGATGCAATGGGCCGACGGCGTGCGCAAACTCAAAGTGCGCGCCAATGCCGATACGCCGGCCGACGCCCGCGCCGCGATCAAATTCGGCGCCGAGGGCATCGGGCTGTGCCGCACCGAGCATATGTTCTTCGACGAGGACCGCATCCGCGCCGTGCGCGAGATGATTTTGGCCGGCGACGAGAAAGCGCGCCGCGCGGCGCTGGCGAAACTGCTGCCGATGCAGCGCGCCGATTTCGTCGACCTGTTCAAGATCATGGGCGGCCTGCCGGTGACGATCCGGCTGCTCGATCCGCCGCTGCACGAATTTCTGCCGCACAGCGAGGAGGAGATCGCCGAGGTGGCGCAGGCGATGGGCGCCGATCCGCAAAAGCTCGCCGATCGCGCGCGGGAGCTGCACGAGTTCAATCCCATGCTCGGCTTCCGCGGCTGCCGGCTCGCCATCGCCTATCCGGAGATCGCGGAAATGCAGGCGCGCGCGATTTTCGAGGCTGCGGTCGAAGCCGAGCGCGAAACCGGCAAGCCGGTGGCGCCGGAAATCATGGTGCCGCTCATCGCCACCAAGATCGAGCTCGATCTGGTCAAGGAGCGCATCGACGCCATGGCGAAGACCGTCGGCGTCGGAGACCAAGAGCAAGCTCAACTATCAGGTCGGCACCATGATCGAATTGCCGCGCGCGGCGCTCAAGGCCGGCGAGATCGCCGAGACCGCGGAGTTCTTTTCGTTCGGCACCAACGATCTGACGCAAACCGCGTTTGGCATCAGCCGCGACGACGCCGCGAGCTTCTTGGGCATCTATACGGCGAAGGGCATTTTGCCGGCCGATCCGTTCGTGTCGCTCGATCGCGACGGCGTCGGCGAGCTGATCCGCATCGCGACCGAGCGCGGCCGCAAAGTGCGGCCGAAATCTCAAGCTCGGCATTTGCGGCGAGCACGGCGGCGATCCGGCGTCGGTCGCGTTCTGCCACGAAGTCAAACTCGACTACGTGTCGTGCTCGCCGTTCCGCGTGCCGATCGCGCGGCTCGCCGCGGCGCAAGCGGCGCTCGGCAAGGGCGCGACGGTGGATGGCTAGTGGAACTGCAAGTTCCATCGCCTAAGCGTGTTCGTGGTTAATGAATTTCAAAAAATTTGCGCGCGCATTGCGGCGCGCATGGAACTTACGAGAGCTCGGCGTAACGATGATTGCGACATCGCGCCGCGAATCTCGCGCGGACGCGCGCGATTAACGCCTTCGCAACGTTAACCCGCCAATAAAAGAAACCGTCGCATTCGAGCCACTGCGGTGGCGTTTCCATAATCGTGTACGCGTTGCGTTGCGCGTGTTGGCGTAGGGGTAGTTGTGGCGTCGCGTGGTGGGGTATCGCGTAGCCGTGTATTGAGCGCGTCGTGTTCGGCGCGCTTCTGGTTCAGCGCTTTCTGCATCGCCTTGATGCCGACGTCGATCGGTTATCAGGATCTCGCGTCGCTCGTGGCGCACGAGCGCGGCGCCGCGACGGGCTGGCATCTGATCGCTTCGCCGCTCGGCACCGTGCAAGCCGCCACCTTCAACTACACGCGGCCGATCGGCACGACGATTCGGCGAACCGGCCGGCTTGATCAACGTCAATTTCGATCCGCGCACGCTCGACACTTACGCCTGGAAGATCGACGAGCCGATCACCGTGCAGCGCTGCGCGGCAGATCGAATATCCGAGCGTCAATCGCGCCGCATAAAGGCGATCGCCTGCCGGCGAGCAACGTCGCGCCGGCGCCCGCAACTCCGGCTAGCCTGCCGCAATTGCAGCCGATCAGCGCGCCGGCTTCACCGCCGGTCGTCGCCGGCAGCTGCACCGGCGCCGCCAGCCTGCCGTGACGCCACCCGCCAAAACCGAGCAGCACGCGCACGACGCCGCCGCGCCGCTCGTCGTGCAGACGGATATTCACCACGATGTCTCGACCGCGATGGCGCCGGCGGCCGACGATGGCGATGACGATCTGGTCGTGCGCGACCGTCCGCCCGACGATGCCGCGTCCTTCGCCGCCGACGAGGATTCTTCTGTATCGGCGGAACTGTCGTTCCTCGACGACGATGCCGGCGAGCACAGCGCGGCGGTCTATTTCGGCACCGGCGTCATGGGTTCGCGCGAGGGGCTTGCAAAGCTGGGCGCCTGGAGCGGCGCCGATTCTGGCGCCGCCGTCCGACGATTCCGGCATAAAGCTTTCGGCGCTCGAAGGCGCCGATTATCTCGGACCGGCCAAGACAGCGGCAGAGTTCGGTTGCCGGCAAGGACGACCCAGCCGGATGGAAAGTCCGGCACAGCGGCTCGGCCTCGACGGCGACACGCGCGCCGCATGCGGAAAAATGCCTGAGCGAAGCAATCTACTTCGAGGCGCGCGGCGAACCCTATCAGGGCCAGGAAGCGGTCGCCCAAGTCGTGATGAACCGCGTGTTCTCCGGCTACTATCCGCACGACGTCTGCGGCGTCGTGTTTCAGAACAAGAACCGGCATCTGGCCTGCCAGTTCACCTTCGCCTGCGAAGGCAAGGATCTCAGCCGTATCGACGAGCCCGACATGTGGGAGCAGGCCAAAGAGATCGCCAAGAAAATGCTCGACGGCAAGATCTGGCTCGCCGATATCGGGCACGCCACGCACTATCACGCCTATTGGGTGCATCCGAGCTGGGTGCATGAAATGGTGCGGCTGTACCGGCTTGGCGTCCACACCTTCTATCGGCCGCGCGCCTGGGGCGATGACGAGCCGACCTGGAGTCCGGCCGCGGTCAAGGACGAGACGCCAAGCCGACAAGCCGCAAGCCGCGGCGACAGCCGCCGCAACTCCAGCCGGCGCGACGCCAAGCCCGGAGCCTGCGGCCAAGGGCCCGCAAGCCGCCGCATCGCCCATCCGACGGCAAGGGCGTGCAGACGCGAAGCTCTAACAACAGCGGTCACATCTCGATATCCAGCCCGACGTCGAGATTGGTCACCGAGTGGGTGAGCGCGCCCGACGACAGATAATCGACGCCGGTTTCGGCGATCGCCGCGGCAGATTCGAGCGTGATGCCGCCGGAGGCTTCGATGACGAGGCGGCCGGCGACCAAGGCGACCGCCTTGCGCATCGCGTCGAGATCGAAATTGTCGATCAGCACCACGTCGGCGAGCCCGACGTCGAGCACTTCGCTTGAGCTGATCGAGTGAATCGACTTCGATCTCGATCTTGACCAGATGCCCGGCGGCCGCTTTGGCGCGTTCGAGCACCGCGGCGATGCCGCCGGCCACTGCGATGTGGTTGTCCTTGATCAGCATCGCGTCGTCGAGGCCGAAGCGGTGATTGAAGCCGCCGCCGCAGCGCACCGCGTATTTCTCCAGCGCCCGCAGTCCCGGCGTGGTCTTGCGCGTGCAGATGACGCGCGCCTTGGTGTGGGCGATGCGCGCGACGAACTCCGCGGTGGCGGTGGCGATGCCGGAAAGATGGCCGAGGAAATTGAGCGCGACACGCTCGGCGCCGAGAATGGCGCGGGCATTGCCGGCAATCGTCATCAGCTTGGTCCGGCCCGCGATCGTCGCGCCGTCGCGCGCATGCGGCACGATCTCGATGTCGGGCGCCAGCCGCTTGAACGAGGCCGCCACCAGCGGCAGCCCGGCGATCACCCCGGCCTGCCGCGCATTGAGCACGGCGCGGCCCGGCGCATCCTCCGGCACCGTCGCGGTCGAAGTGATGTCGCCGGCGCGGCCGAGATCTTCTTCAAGCGCGCGCGTCACCGCCGCCTCGATCTCGAGCGGGGACAGAAAAGCGTCGGGACGCAGCAGCGACATGGCAGTGAACTCTTCGGCAATCCGGCAGGCTGAGGAAACAGGGCCGGAAACCCATAAGCGCAGCCGATAGCTAACGCAAACGAGCGTTTATTCCATGCAGTCGCGGCGAAGATCAGCCATGCGCCCGGCGATCCAGGTGGCTATATTTTCGTTTGGGCGATCCGCAGTAAGGCCCTATGCTGCGCGGCTTTTTTAAATCGTTGCATTGCCGGGGCGATATGACGACCAGCTTCCAAGCCAATCGGCAGCTGGCGCACGCCGTCGCTGGTCATCGGCTCCGGCTGCCTGATCGCGATCATCGCCTTCGGGCCGCGCTCGACGCTCGGGTTCTTTCTGCACGCCGATGTCGACCGCGCATCACTGGGGCCGCGATGTTTTCGCCTTCGCGCTCGCGCTGCAGAATTTGCTGTGGGGCATCGGCCAGCCGCTTGGCGGCATCATCGCCGATCGCTTCGGCACCATCCGGGTGCTGTGCGCCGGCGCCTTGATGTATGCGCCTCGGCCTGGTGCTGATGGCACATGCCGAGCAGCGGCGCCGCCGCTCGATGCCTCCGCCGGCGTGCTGGTCGGCTTCGGCCTTGCCGGCTGCTCGTTTCCGGTGGTGATTGCGGCGTTCGCCAAGATCGTGCCGCCGCAATGGCGCTCGCGCGCCTTCGGCTTCGGCACCGCGGCCGGATCGTTCGGCCAATTCCTCTATTCGCCGGTTGCGGTGGCGCTGATGGATACGTTCGGCTGGCAGCAGACGCTGCTGATCTTCGCCGTGAGCATGCTCGGCGTGCTGCCGCTGTCGTTCGCTTTGGCGACGCCGCCTTCGGCTCACGCGCATGAGGGCGAAGCGCAATCGCTGCGGCATGCGCTGTCGGAAGCCTTCGCCCACCGCTCCTATGTCCTGCTCGTGCTCGGCTTCTTCACCTGCGGCTTTCAGCTGCAATTCATCACCGTGCACATGCCGTCTTATTTGATCGACCGCGGGCTGTCCGCGGAAGTCGGCGGCTGGACCATCGCCACTATCGGCCTGTTCAACATTTTCGGCTCGGTGTTCGCCGGCTGGCTCGGCGACCGCATGCCGAAGCGCTATCTGCTGTCGATCATCTATTTCGTGCGCGCCGCGGCGATCTTTGCCTTCATCTCGTTCCCGGTCACGCCGGTGACCTGCATCGCCTTCGGCGCGGTGATGGGCTTCATGTGGCTGTCCACGGTGCCGCCGACCAACGGCATCATCGCGCTGATGTTCGGCACGCGCTGGCTGGCGACGCTGTCGGGATTCGCCTTTTTCAGCCACCAGGTCGGCGGCTTCCTCGGCGTCTGGCTCGGCGGCCTCGTGTTCGACCGCACCGGCTCCTATAACGCCGTGTGGTATCTGGCGATCCTGTTCGGCGTGCTTTCGGCGCTGATCAATATGCCGATCGTGGAAAAGCCGGTGCCGCGCATGGCGTTGGTGCCGGCGGAATAAATTCGGTCGCCCGGCAGACGCGTCGCTCTTTTGAACGCCATTTCTTGAACGACATTTCTTGAACCGACATGCCCGGCCGTGACAGACTAGAGGGCGGGAGCGTCCCCATGAGTACCTTCAAAGCCATCGTCATCGACAAGTCGGACGGCCGGCCAGACGGTGCGGATCGCCGATTTCGACGACAAGGATCTGATGGACGGCGACGTCACCGTCCGCGTCGAATATTCGACGGTGAATTACAAGGACGGCCTCGCCGTCACCGGCAAGGCGCCGGTGGTGCGCCGCTTCCCGATGATCGCCGGCGTCGATCTTGCCGGCACGGTGGAGATCTTCGACGCACCCGAACTGGAAGCCGGGCGACAAGGTCATCCTCAATGGCTGGGGCCTCGGCGAAACCCATCTCGGCGCCTATGCCGAAAAGGCGCGCGTCAAAGGCGATTGGCTGGTGCGGCTGCCGGCGAGCATGACGACGCGCGACGCCATGGCGATCGGCACCGCCGGCTATACCGCCATGCTCTCGGTCATGGCGCTGGAACGGGCCGGGCTTGAGCCGTCGCGCGGCCCGATGATCGTGACCGGGGCGGCCGGCGGCGTCGGCTCGGTCGCCATCGCCCTCCTTGCCAAGCTCGGCTACGGCGTGATCGCCTCGACCGGCCGGCCCGAGGAGCGCCGACTATCTCAAAGGGCTCGGCGCCAGCCGAAGTGATCGAGCGCAAGGAACTGACCGGCTCCGCCGCGCCCGCTCGGCAAGGAGCGCTGGGCCGGCGGCATCGATGTCGGTCGGCTCGACCACGCTCGCCAATGTGCTGTCGATGACGCGCTATGGCGGCGCGGTCGCCGCCTGTGGACTTGCCGGCGGGATGGACTTGCCGACCTCGGTCGCCCCGTTCATTCTACGGGGCGTGTCGCTCCTCGGCATCGACTCTGTGATGTGTCCGCTGCCGCTGCGGCAGGAAGCCTGGCGCCGCCTCGAGACCGATCTCGACCCGGCCATAGATCGCGGCGATGACCAACGAAATCGGGCTCGACGACGTCATTGCTGCCGGCCAGAGTATCGTCGAGGGAAAGGTGCGCGGACGCATTGTGGTAAAAATCGGGTAAAGGCCGCGAATTTCGCCTGCAAATTTCGACTGATCTTGCGAGGGCGCTATGGTAAGGGGACGGTTAAGAAGTCTTGTTAACATCGTCCTTAGGTGCGGGAGTGGAGTTGTCGATGTTGCGGCGCGTAGCTGTTGTTGGTGCGTTGCGTTTTGGGGGCCGGAATTGTTCGCCACCAGCCTGGCGCTGGCCGAGGACCTTAGTCCGGATCAGGCCCGCGCTTTCGTGGTGGGAAAGCTGTTCTCCTATACCTGCTTTGAAGGTACCGCCGGCAGCGGCCGGATTTTCGCCGACGGCTCGGTCGTCGGCACCATCAAATTTCGCGGCCAGGGCGAGACCCGGTTCGCGACCTTGCCGGCCGGAACGATAAAGGTGGATGGCGGCTCGATGTGCGCCCATCTGCCCGGCCTGCCGATCACCCCGTGCTTTAGGGTGCAGAAGCTCAGCTACCGCAGCTTCCGCGGCTCGGTCTCCGGCCTCGGCTTTGCCTATTGCGATTTCTACCAGCGCAATCCGCGCACCGAGCTCCTCAGCAAGCGCGCCCGAGCCGCATCCGGCAGCGACGCCGATTGCCAATTCGCGCCCGGTGCTGCGGCCGTCGCTGGCCGAGTAACCGTTCTTCACTTCGAGATCGAGCCGGAACGGCGTCGCCTCCGCGGCAAGGACGCCGCGGCCGATGGTTTCGATCGCGGCGATCATGCGGCCGTCGCGGCCGAACAGACTGTCCGCAAGCGAGACGATGCGGATATTCGGCGTCGCCGTCGGCGAGGCGCGGCGCAACGCCTGCGCGATGCTGTGTTCGCCGCGCTGCGGGCTGAGCGCGCAGACCGCGGTGTAGGCGCTCGCGGTCGAGCGGCTGATGCCGGCGAAGCAGTGCACCACGAGCGGCGCGCGCCGATCCCAGCCGCGCACGAAGCTGATCAGCTCGGCGACATGCTCCTCGTCCGGCGCGATGTAGCCGTCGAGCGGCGCGGCAATGTCGTGCAGCCGCAGCCACAGATGGTTTTCCGGCGCGATGCGAGGTCGGGCGCTCGATCGCGCGCTTCGTCGCCGAGCAGCGACACGACATGACGCGCGCCGGTTTCCTCGACGGTTTCATGCAGACGCGACAGCGAGCAGACGTGAATCATGGAATCTATCGCGCCATCGGCCTGTTGTTCTCTTCATATAGGTATTGCCGCGCGGCGCAAGTGTGACGTGCCGGTTTACTCGGCGGATAAGCTTCTTGAACCGCTCGTGGTAGCGCGCCTGCGCGGTCTCGGCCGGCCAGGGCTTTAGGTAATCGCGTTCGAGCGCCGCCGAAAACACCGGCGGCTTGCCGAAGAAGCGCCGCGCCTCGGCGGCTTCGAAGCCGGCAAGCCGCGTCGCTTCGAGATAGGCGGCTTGGCGGTCGGCGGCCTTGATCAGGCCCTCAGGTCTCCGGCGGCGACTGCGCCGGCAGTCCGAAGCGCAAATGGATGGCGGTGAGGAGCCGCCGCTCGACCGCCTTATAGGCGTCGCCGATCACCGCTTTGAACGGCGAGATCATGTCGCCGATGACGTATTCCGGCGCGTCATGCAGCAGCACCGCGAGGCGGCGGCCATGATCGAGCCGCGGCACCCTGCGCCCGCGCCAAAGCTTCGACCAGAAGGCAATGCTGCGCGACCGAGATAAATATGCGCGCCGCTGGTCTGGCCGTTCCAGCGCGCCACCCGGGCAAGCCCGTGCGCGATGTCCTCCATCTCGATGTCGAGCGGGGAGGGGTCGAGCAGATCGAGCCGCCGCCCCGACAGCATCCGCTGCCAGGCGCGCGCATCGGCCCGCACGGGCGATTTTGCGCGCATCGGCCGTTCAGGCACTGGCCTTGCGTCCGAGTTTCTGCACCGCATCGTGCCGGTAGCAGCTGATGAGATGGTCGTTGACCATGCCGACCGCCTGCATGAAGGCGTAGACGATGGTCGGGCCGCAAAATTTAAAGCCGCGCTGCGCCAGTTCCTTGGACATGGCGCGGGAGATGGCGGTTTCGGCCGGCACCTGGCCCGGTCGGTGCGGTAGTGGTTGATCTTCGGCCGGCCGTCGACGAAATCCCACAGCAGCTTGGAAAAGCCAGGGCCCTTGTCCATGACATCGAGCCAGGCGCGCGCCGAGAGCACCGCGCCTTCGATCTTGGCGCGGTTGCGCACGATGCCGGCGTCGCCCATCAGGCTTCTCGATCTTGGCCGGCCGGTAGCGGGCGATTTTTTCCGGCGCAAAATCGTCGAAGGCGCGGCGGAAATTTTCGCGCTTGCGCAGAATGGTGATCCAGGACAGACCGGCCTGGAAGCCGTCGAGCACGAGCTTCTCATAGAGCGCGCGGTCGTCGTACTCGGGCACGCCCCATTCCTCATCGTGATAGGCGATGTAGAGCGGATCGTCCTTGGGCCAGGGACAACGCTTGATGCCGGAGGCCTGGATCGTGCGGCGGGATAGCGCGGTCATCCGGCGGCCTTTACGGCGCCGGGCGCCGGTTCGCCGGGAAAAGCAAAACGCGCCCATTCCGGCTTGACCAGCCGGACCGGCACTCCCGCCGGCGGTCAGCGCGCCGCCTTCGGCGATCGCTTCGGCGGCGCGGTCGAGGCGGACCAGCGCCACGCCCCGTCCGCCCGCCGTCGAGCCCATGGTGCCGATCTGCTTTGCTCCGGCGGTGATCGGCGCGCCGATTGCGGGCGCGGTGCCGTCGTAGCGGATCGGCACGGCGCGGGTGCGCGCAGTGCCGCGATGCTCCATCCGCGACACCACTTCCTGGCCGACATAGCAGCCCTTGTTGAAATCGACGCCGCCAAGCTGGTCCATATCGGTCTCGTGCGGGAAGGCATCGCCGTATTTGAAATCGCTGTCGCCCTGCGGAACGCCGAGCGCAATGCGATGCGCGTCGTATATCGCCGGCCGTAACCATCGCGGCGCCGAGTTCAGCCGCCGTCTCGTCGGCGCGATGCGGCGGTATGAGAATGCGAAGCCCGAGCGCCGGCAGGCGCGGGTCGGCAAAGCTCAAGCCAGATTTGGCCGCGATGCCGGGCTCGGTTGTCGACGCCTCATGCCACGCGGCCAGGACGCCGAGGACATCCGACAGATCCTCGATCAGCACTTTGGCGCGCAATTTGTACAGATTGAGCTTTTCCACCACCGTCGTGACCAAAGCCCGCGGCACATCGAGAAAAAAACCGCCGCCGTCGGCGGCCGGCGCTTCGGCGACGAAGAAATCGGCGATGATCTTGCCTTGCGGCGTCAATAGCGCGCAAAAGCGCGCCACGCCGGGCGCAAGCGTGAGCACATCGGCGGTGACCAGACCGTGCAGGAAATTCCGCGCGCCGTCGCCGGCCACTTTGACGACGCCGCGATCCGGGAGCAAAGCCGCTTTCATGGCAATTATGCCTAAGCCCGCAGCACTGCCGTCGCAAGGTCATTTTACGGCGCAGACATGCCGCGCCAGTGGCGAGAAATGCAGCTTTTGCGGACTTTCGGAACTCAGTCGGCGACGCGACCGCGCGCCGCGCTATTGCCGCGGCAATTGGACGGAAAATTCGCCGTTGCGGATGCGGGTGCCGAAATTCTCCGTAAAGCGGGCGGTGGCTTCCTCGCCATAAGTCGAGATCAGTTCCGCCAGCGCCAAGAACAGCGCC
Source organism: uncultured Alphaproteobacteria bacterium (assembly GCA_963827465.1). Taxonomy (GTDB): domain Bacteria; phylum Pseudomonadota; class Alphaproteobacteria; order Rhizobiales; family Xanthobacteraceae; genus BOG-931. Next base: position 184,432 of record CAWHBC010000009.1, on the reverse strand, counting down.
GTCTGCGCCAGGCAGTCGCCTTCGATGCCGCCATGGGCAGCTTCGGTCCAGGCCTCTTGCAGATGAGCAAGCGCCAGCCGTTTTTGCTCGCGCTCGGCCAATGGCTCGTTAAGCGCAAGATTTTGGGTCGCAGTTCTCATCTTTTTCACGTTATCGCCGCCAGCCCGCGGCGTCCCCCTGTCCAAGCGGCGACGTTAGCACGGCATGTTCGGGCTTTTGAGGGCGAAGTTTAAGGCAGGGTTAATGCGACAGGGCCGATGCGTGAGGTGCGCTAATTGGCGTAGCGGGCGGTCACGTCGCGGGCGATTTTGGCGCCCTCCTCGAGGTAGCGGTGGATCACGACTTTGGCGGCCGGCGTGCAGGTCCGGTAGCTCTGCTGGAAGCCGCGGTAGCCCCGATTGAAGCCTGCAACCATCTCGTCATGCCTGTTGCCGGTCGGCGCCTCGGCATCGATCAGACCCTGTGCCTCGTCGCGCCATTTCTGGCCTTCGTCGGAATTGCAGATGCCCCCCAGGAAATGCAGGGCGCCGAGAATTTCGGAAAGCCGCTGCAGATCGGGGTCGTAAGGGGCCGGCTCGTCCTGCGCGGGCGGCGGTGGCGGCCCCGCCGGCTCTTTTGGCAGCGCCGCCTGCGCCGGGGGCCTTGGCAGAATCGGCCGGGGCGCGGGCGCCTGGGGCGATTGCGGAGACGCCAATGGCGCTCCCCAGAACTGCGCGCGTGCCGGCGCCGCGACCAAAAGCACCAGGTAGACGACAAGCAGCGTGCGGGACATCATCGGGGCCATGACGGAAAAGAGCGCTGAAAATACGCGCCTAACCGGGGCCGCAGCAAGCACCGGAAACACGACATGGGTAAGGCCGCGGTGCTCAAGGAAATCGGGCTATCCGCTCGGCCGCGGCGGTAACGATCGCTGCCAGGCCTTCGGTCGTTTTCAGCCCCGAAACCTCTGCCGGCTTCAGCCAGTGGGCTTCGGCCAGTTCCTCATTGAGCGCAATCTCGCCGCCAATAAAGCGCGCCGCGAACGGCAGGATAACGAAATGCCGCTCGACGCGGCCGTCGGCATCGCGAACGATAGCCTGGCGAAAGCCAATGAGCTCGACCGGCTCGATGGCGAGCGCGGTCTCCTCGAGGACTTCGCGGATCACCGCCTCCTCCAGCGTTTCGCCGAGTTCGACGCCGCCGCCGGGCAGCGTATAGAGCCCGTGCGCCGGCGATCGTGCCCGCCGCGCGATCAGCACCCGGCCGTCGCGAAATATCGCGGCGCTGACGGCGAGATAGGGCCGCGTCGGGTAATTTCGCGCGCTATCGGCGTTATTCATTAAAATCGCTGCCGTTTCGTCTTATATGTCTGCATAGCATGTGCGGCCGCTATGTCATCATCTCCACGCCGGAAGCGATCCGGGCGCTGTTCGGCTATGCCGAGCTGCCGAATTTTCCGCCGCGCTACAATGTGGCGCCGACGCAGCCCATTCCGGTGGTCCGCCTCGTCAATGGCAAGCGTTCGTTCGCGCTGATGCGCTGGGGCTTGCTGCCGTCCTGGGTCAAGGAACCAAAGAGCTTTCCGCTGTTGATCAATGCGCGCGGTGAATCGGTTCTCGAAAAGCCCGCGTTCCGCAACGCCATGCGCCGCCGGCGCTGTCTCATTCCGACCGACGGCTTTTACGAATGGCAGCCGGCCGTGGCCGGCGGCCCGAAGCGGCCGTATTTCGTCCGCGCCAAGCGCGACGCCGCCGGTACGGCGCCTCCGCTCGCCTTCGCCGGCCTGTATGAAACCTGGACCGGCCCAAACGGCGAAGAACTCGATACCGCGGCAATCGTCACCACGGCGGCGAACCGCACGCTGACGGCGATCCACGATCGCATGCCGGTGTTCGTGGCGCGCGAGGCCTTCGACCTCTGGCTCGACTGCGCCACTGTCGAGGCCGATGTCGCGGCGGCGCTGATCCGCCCGGCGGACGATGCCTTGCTTGAAGCTCATGAAATCTCGACCGCCGTCAATCGGGTGGCGAACGATTCGGCTCTGCTGGTCGAACCGCTGCCGGCTGTACCCGCCGCGGAGCCGCCGTCGCCGACCGCCGTGCCGCCGGTCAAGCCTGCGAAGGCGAAGAAGCCGAAAGCAGACGACGGCCAGGCGTCATTATTTTAGCCGGCATCAGGCAGAACGCGCGCTGGCTCTGGGCCGTGACGTGGCGGCCATGACGGCGGCGGCGATGAGGTTAAAGCCGATGCCGGCCGCGATCGGCACCGCGTAGCTGTGCGTGAGGTCGAAATCCAAATCCTGCGGCGCTTGGTCCGATCAGCGTACCAAAGCTGACGCTGGTGTAGAGCAGGCCGATGATTCCGGAAACGTTGCGGCCGCCGAAATAATCCATCACCACCGCCGGCAGCAGCGCCACCCAGCCGCCATAGGCCGTGCCGAACAAAAACGCGAACAACGCGAGCGGCCAGAAGCTCGTCGAAAAAAGCCAGATCGCCAGTGCCAGCGCCATGCCGACAAACATGGCGGTGAGCGAGAATTCGCGGCCCAGCCGGTCGGCCACGCCGCCGAGAAAAAACCGGCCGACCGTGCTGCCGACGCCGATGATGCTGACGAGCCACACTGCCACGGTCTCCGTCATGCCGTGATCGAGGGCGTAGGGCACAAGATGCACGAACGGAACGAACACCGCGAACGAGCAGGCGAGACACGCCGCATAGAGGCCGATGAAGCGACGGGATTTGATTGCTTCGCGCAGCGACGTGCCGCTTGCCGTCATGGCTCCGCCGCGCGTCTGCATCGCCTCGCCGTCGGGGCCGAGGCCGCGATCATGCGGATCGTTTTCGATCAACAGCGCCATGCCGGCGCCCAAGACTGCGGAGCCGCCGCCGAGAAGGAGATAGGCATCGCGCCATCCGAACGCGGCGATCAGCGCCGCCGCCAGCGGCGGCGCTATGAGCGTGCCGACGCCGATGCCGCTCGAAGCGAGACCGGACGCGAAGCCGCGGTGCCGGACGAACCAGCGCTGCACCGCGCCCATCGCCGGTACATAGGCACAGCCGACGCCGAGGCCGACGCCGAGACCATAAGCGGCGTAAACTTGCGCCAGGCTGTGCGCCAATCCGGCAAGCGCCACGCCGGTGCCGGTCAACAGCATCCCGGCCACCGCAAGCCGGCGCGATCCCACCCGATCGGCAAGCGGACCGCTGATGCTGCCGAGGCTGAAATAAAGAAAGCCCGCGAGCGAGAAAACGAGCGACACCGAACCGCGCGAGCCGCCAAACTCCTGTTCGAGCGGCTTGATAAAGGCGGCGAAGGAATAAACGCAGCCAAAGCCGACGCAGGTCACGGTGAAAGCTCCGGCCACCACCAGCCAGCCATAAAACGGCCTTTGCCGTTTGGCCGATCCGCGCGTGCGATCCAAGGCTGTCTCCGCCTGCGCCGTCTCCACCTGCGCTCCCTCCGCTGACGCGACTTAGCATCGTCAGTCTGAGCGGCGAAAGCCACCCGATTGCTGCGGGCCTAGAGCGACGCGGCCGAACTAGTGTCCGCCCTGCGGCGCCGGTCCCTTGTGACGCCGGGCACTATTTCACACGCGGGCTGTGATAATGTCGGCGTGCACTGAGAACGGACGTTGGTGCAGGCAAGGTTCGGGTGACACCCGAGGAGCGCAACGCCCGCGCGACAGGGAGACGACGATGAGACGCCGCCAAGTCCTTCAGCTTCTTGCCGGAGCCATGGTCACAGCGCCTAGCGCCGCGTTCGCCCAACCGGCGGGGAAGATTTTTCGCCTTGCTTCTTTCACGGCGGGGCCGCCACTGCCGCCCAACGGCCCGATCGGGACGGTCATGATGCCGGCCTTGGCGCAGCAGGGTTACAAGCTCGGGCAAAATCTTGAATACCAAGCCTACGGCGCCAACATGCAATTGACACAGCTGCCGCAAATGGCTCGCGATATCGCCGGAAAAGCCGACGCTGTGATCGTCGCCGGTTGGCCGCCGGCTGCCGCAATGAAAGGTACCGGCGTGCCCACGGTTGTGGTCACCGGCGCCGGCGATCCCGTCGCGACCAACCTGGTGGCGAGCCTGGCGCATCCCGGCGGCAACATCACCGGCATTTCGGACGACGCCACGATGCTGAGCACCAAGCGCCTCGGGCTGCTCAAGGAGGCGGCGCCCGGCATCCGCAAGGTTGCCATGCTGTGGAACAAAGACGATCTCGGCATGACCTTGCGCTATCAGGCGTCCGCAGACGCGGCGAAGGCGCTCGGGGTCACCGTGCAGCCGCTCGGTGTCGCCGAGCCGGACGATTTCGGCAGCGCCTTCGTTGCAATGGACGGCGGATCGCCGGACGCCATTCTCATGGTGGCCGACGCGCTGACCATTCTCAACCGCAAGCGCGTCTTCGACTATGCTGCCGCGCATCGACTGCCGGCGATTTTTGAATCCGATTTCTTCGTTCGCGAGGGGGGCTTGATGTCCTACGGCTCCGACATGAAAGAATCCTACCAACGCGCGGCTTCGCTGGTGGCCCGTATCTTCAAGGGCCAAAAGCCGGCCGACCTGCCATTCGAGGAGCCAACCCATTATGTTTTCGCCCTCAATCTGAAAACGGCGAAGTCGATCGGCCTCGATCTGCCGCCGACCGTGACCGCGCTCGCCGACGTCGTCATCGAGTGAGCCGGGTTCTGGTTCGTGAATTCTGCTAGGATAAGCGGATGAAAGCGGACGTAGAGCCCGAGAGCAGTTCGCCGGTGGCGCCGGATCGGGCGACCGGACTGCTTCCACCGCGTCGATCCTGGGAAGCCGGCTGTTCATCAAATATGTCGCGCTGTTTGTCAGCGTTGTCGTGCTGGCGCTGGTCGCCAACGGCGCCTTTGAGGTCTGGTTCTCTTTTCAGGAGCAGAAGGCGGCGCTGACCAGGCTGCAGCACCAGCAGGCCGAGGCTGCCGCAGACAAGATCGAGGAGTTCGTCACCCAGATCCAAAGCCAGCTCGGCTGGACCACGCAACTGCCGTGGACCAGCGGCACCCTCGATCAGCGGCGCTTCGATGCGCTGCGGCTGTTGCGCCAGGTCCCAGCCATCACCGAACTGGCCCAGATCGACGCCTCCGGTCACGAGCAGCTTAAAGTGTCGCGGCTCACCATGGACGTGGTCGGCAGCGGCGCCGACTATTCCGACAAACCCGAATTCAAAGAGGCGGTGAAGAACAAGGTCTATTACGGGCCGGTTTATTTCCGCCGCGAATCCGAGCCCTACATGACCATTGCGCTCGCCGGTGCGCGCGTCGAGAACGGCGTCAGCATCGCCCAAGTCAACCTCAAACTTATTTGGGACGTTGTTTCCAGCATCAAGGTCGGTGAGAACGGCCGCGCTTATGTGGTCGACGATGCGGGCCGGCTGATCGCTCATCCCGATATCAGCCTCGTCTTGCGCAATACCGATATGTCGAAGCTCGCCCAGGTGCAGGCCGCGCGCGCCGGCGGCTCGGGCGAGGACGTGCAGGAGGCCGACGATCTCGCCGGCCACAAGGTGCTCACCGCCTATGCGCGGGTGCACCCGCTCGGCTGGTATGTGTTCGTCGAAACGCCGATCGAGGAAGCCTATGCGCCGCTGTATCGCTCGGTCCAGCGCTCCGGCTATGTGCTGTTCGGCGCGCTGCTGCTTGCTTTTATCGCCGGCGCCTTTCTTGCCCGCCGCATGGTGGTGCCGATCCAGGCGCTGCGCGCGGGCGCCGCGCGGATCGGCGCCGGCGACCTTGGCCAGCGCATTGCCATCAGGACCGGCGACGAAGTCGAAGCGCTCGCCAATCAGTTCAACGACATGGCGGGACAGCTCCAGGAATCCTACGCCGACCTGGAGAAGAAAGTCGAGGACAGAACGGCCGATCTGACGGAGGCGCTGGCGCAGCAGACCGCCACTTCGGAGGTCCTTCGCGTTATCAGCTCATCGCCGGGAGAGCTTGAGCCGGTATTCCGTACGATCCTGGCAAACGCCACGCGTATTTGCGAAGCCAAATTCGGCGTCATGCATCTCCAAAAGGGAGGACAAATCAAGTGCGTCGCGGAACTGGGTGCACCGGCCGTCTTTGCGGAATTCTTGCGCAACGTCGGATGGCACCGGCCGCAAGCCGGCAGCTTTCTCGAACGGGTCTTGCAGACCAAGCGGACCGAAAGGATCGTGCATGACGGTGACGAAGAGACTGGGGAACTGCTGGCTCCCCCAATAAGATTGGGCGGCGCCCGCACACTGGTCGGCGTCCCGATGGTCAAGGAAGGCGAACTGGTGGGCGCCATCGTCATCTACCGCCAGGAAGTGCGTCCGTTTACCGAAAAGCAAATTGCTCTCGTCGAAAACTTCGCCGCTCAGGCCGTGATCGCCATCGAGAACGCCCGCCTGCTGTCCGAATTGCGAGAGGCGCTGGCGCAGCAGACTGCCACGTCCGATGTGCTGCGCGTCATCTCAAGTTCGCCTGGCGACCTGAAGCCGGTGTTCGAATCCATTCTCGACAATGCGACGCGCATCTGTCAGGCCGAGTTCGGCACCATCTATCGCTACGACAGTATGCTGTTTCACATGGAGGCGTCCCACGGCGAGCCCGCGGAATTGCTCGAATTCCGTAAGCAAAGGGGCGCATTCCGGCCACCCTCGGGGCAACCGCTCGATCGCATGCTGCAAACGAATGCCGTTGTGCATTCGATGGACGATGCCGCCGAACCGGTCGTCTCGCCGGCAGCGCAGCTTGGCGGGGCACGCTCGCATCTTGCCGTACCGATGTTCAAGGAGGGCGCTCTCGTCGGCGCCATCACTATCTACCGCACCGAGGTGCGCCCCTTCACGGACAAGCAGATCGAACTGGTGAGAAGCTTCGCCGCACAGGCGGTGATCGCCATCGAGAATACGCGGCTGCTCACCGAATTGCGCCAGCGCACCGCCGATTTGACCCAATCGCTTAACGAATTGCGCACCGCCCAGGACCGCCTGGTGCAGACCGAAAAACTCGCTTCGCTCGGTCAACTGACCGCGGGCATCGCCCATGAAATCAAGAATCCGCTCAATTTCGTCAATAATTTCTCTTCCGTGTCCGTCGAACTGATCGACGAACTGCAGCAGGAGTTGGCGAAAGTGAAGGTCGATGCCGCCGCGCGCGTGGAAATCGACGATCTGGCGGAGACCTTGAAGGGCAATCTCGACAAGATCGTCCAGCACGGCAAGCGCGCGGACTCGATCGTGAAAAATATGCTGCTGCACTCGCGTTCGGGCTCCGGCGAACACCGGCCGGTCGACGTCAACGCGCTTGTGGAAGAGAGCCTCAATCTCGCCTATCATGGCGCACGAGCCGAGAAGCAGGGTTTCAACATCACGCTGGAGCGCGCGTTCGATTCCGCCGCCGGCGAAGCCGACCTTTATCCACAAGAGGTCACGCGTGTGCTTCTCAATCTGATCTCGAACGGTTTTTATGCGGCGCATAAGCGCAAATTGCTCGCCGACGGCGGCGACTTCGAGCCGAAGCTGTCGGCGGCAACCAAGAATCTGGGCGACCGCGTCGAAATCAGAATCCGCGATAACGGCACCGGTATAGCTCCCGAAGTAAAAGAAAAAATGTTCAATCCGTTCTTTACGACCAAGCCGGCGGGGGAGGGCACTGGGCTGGGGCTTTCCATCAGTCACGATATCATCGTCAAGCAACATGCCGGCACGATCGGCGTCGATACCGAAGCCGGAAAGTTTACGGAGTTCACGATTGTTCTGCCGCGCAATGGAGCGGCACTTGGAGAGACGGGAGGCCGTGCGTGAGTCTTCTCATTCTCGTTGTCGATGATGAGCCCGACGTCGAAGTGCTGTTTCGTCAGCAGTTCCGCCGCGACCTGCGCGCCGGCCGGTTTGCCATGAAATTCGCCCAGTCTGCGCCGGCCGCAATCGAGGCCATCCGCCAAGCGACGGATGCTTCGCTGATCCTGATCCTCTCCGATATCAACATGCCCGGGATGAGCGGGCTCGAGCTGTTGCCCAAGGCCAAGGAAATCCGGCCCGACGTTCCGGTGATCATGATCACGGCCTATGGCGACGCCGACACCAAGCGCAAGGCCTTGGAGCAAGGCGCCGACGCGCTGCTCACCAAGCCCATCGACTTTCTGGCATTGCGCGGCGAGATCGAGACGCGGGTCGAAAAGGCGGCCTGAATATCCTGTTCACTCGGCCGGACTTGCTGTGACCGCGAACACAAATTCAAGTGCGGCCTATGGTATTGTCCGGGCCGGGCTCACGAGGAACGGGCATCACAGCGGTGAAACGGAGCAAGACGGGACGCAGCAAAACGGTGCGGCGGCGGCCGGCGAAAGCCGCGCCGCGCAAGCGCAAGAGCGCCGCCAAGCCGGCTGTTTCCGGCGGCGCTGCCGCCGCGCTGCGGCAACGGCTGGAGCAAAAAGCCCGCGAGCTTGACGAAGCGCTGGAGCAGCAGGCCGCCACCGCCGACGTGCTCAAGGCAATCAGCGGCTCGACTTTCGATCTTCAGGACGTGCTTGAAACGCTGGTGCGATCGGCGGCCAAGCTGTGCCGCGCCGACCGCGCCGCCGTGCGGCTCCTGAAAGATGGCGCCTTTCACCACCTCGCCAGCTGCGGGTTCACCGCGTTGCAACGAGATTTCATGGCCAAGACGCCCGTGCCGGCCAAGCCGCACCGCGGCTCGATTGCCGGCCGCGTGCTGATCGAGGGCCAAATCGTTCAAATCGCCGACAGCAAGGCCGATCCCGATTTCCGGCTGACGGTCCGGCCTGCATTTGCCGACGTGCGCACCGTTCTCGGCGTGCCACTGTTGCGGGGCGACACACTGATCGGCCTTCTCATCTTTTCCCGCAAATTAGTCGAGCAGTTCACCGACAGACAGATTTCGTTGGTGCAGAATTTTTCCGCCCAGGCGGTGATCGCCATCGAGAACGCGCGGCTGCTGTCCGAATTGCGGCAGCGCACCTCCGATCTCACCGAGGCTTTGGAGCGGCAAACGGCGACCGGTGAAGTCCTTAAGGTCATTAGCACGTCACCTACCGACGCCAATCCGGTGTTCGAGACGATTCTCGAGAGTGCCTGCCAGCTCTGCAATAGCGAGATCGCCGCGATTTTCCGCTTCGACGGCGCCCTGCTCCACCTCGCTGCGACGAAGAACTGGCCGGCGGAAGCCATGGCGTCTTTGGCGATTCGTTGGCCCATGGCACCCAATCCGCACATGACCAGCGGACAGGTCGTCCTGTCGAGGGGTGTTGTCATTCAGGAGGATACACTCGCGGACCCGAACTACGATCCCGACGCGGCGGAAGCCGGTGGCTGGAGGAGAATGCTTGGGGTGCCGATGCTGCGCTCCGGCGAGATCATCGGCGTGGTCGTCGTGACTTGGCGCGAACCTGGGCCGATCGCGCCGAAGCAGGTGGAACTGCTGCAGACCTTCGCGGCCCAGGCCGTGATCGCGGTCGAGAACGCGCGGCTGTTCAACGAACTGCGGCAATCGCTGGAGCAGCAGACGGCGACGGCGGATGTGTTGCGCGTCATCAGCTCGTCGCCCGGTGAATTGGAACCGGTGTTCCAGGCGATGCTCGATAATGCCACCAGGCTCTGCGAGGCGCCGTTCGGCATCCTGTTGCTGCGCGGCGAGGATCTTCTCAGGATTGTTTCCCGGCATGTGCCGCCGGAGGTTTCCACCAAGGTTTTTGAGCCGGGATCCGAATTGGTTTTTGCCGACAACCCGACCCACCCCCTGGTACGCATGGTTGAAACCAGAGAGATCGTGCATATTGCCGACCTAAGAAACGATCGGGCTTACATCGCCGGGAATCGGCGCGTCGTGGCCTTCGCCGATGACCTGGGTGGCCGTGCGGCGCTGTGCGTGCCGATGCTCAAGGATAACGAATGCGTCGGCGGGTTCGTCATTTTCCGCCGGGTGCTTAGGCCGTTTACCGAAAAGCAGATCGATCTGGTGCGAAACTTCGCCGCGCAGGCCGTAATCGCCATAGAAAATGCCCGACTGCTGAGCGAGTTGCACGAGTCATTGGAGCAACAGACGGCGACTGCGGAGGTGTTGAAGGTCATCTCCGCCTCTCCCGGCGAGCTGCAGCCTGTTTTCCAGGCGACAATCGATAACGCAACGCGGCTCTGCGGAGCGAAATTCGGCGGTCTGTCGTTCCGCGAGGGAGATGTTTTCCGGAGTAGGGCCATCCATGGCGTTCAGTCCGTCTACCTCGAGGAGCGCCTGCGGGACCCGATCATCAGGCCCACGCCGGGACATAATCTGGAGCGGCTTCTGCGCACCAAAACTACGGTTCACATTCCCGACCTGGCGTCCGACGTGGAAGCGGCGCAAATGCTATTCGAGCGCGCCGGCGCCCGCGCCCTGCTCAATGTACCGCTGCTGAAGAAGGGCGACGTCGTCGGCTCGATCATGATTTATCGTGACGCGCCCGGTGGCTTCACCGACAAGCAGATCGAGCTGGTGCAGAACTTCGCCGCGCAGGCCGTGATCGCCATCGAGAACGCGCGGCTCTTGAACGAATTGCGCGAAACGCTCGAACAGCAGACGGCAACGGCGGACGTGCTGCGGGTGATCAGCGCCTCACCCGGCGATCTTGAACCGGTGTTCCGCGTCATGCTGGAGAACGCGACGCAAATCTGCCAAGCGACGTTCGGCGTTCTGTCGTTACGGGAAGGCGCCGGATTGCGCGTGGTCGCGATGCATCAAGCCCCGCAGGCCTATGCCGAGCTGCGGCGGCGCGAGCCGGTTTGGACGCTGACCGGCCCGATGGGCCGGATCGTGGCACAGGCGGTCGCTACCCGGCAGGGCGTTCAAGTGCCGGATCTCGCGGCGTATGGCGACGACGATCCGCTGATCCGCGACTTCTCCACGACGACGGGCGCCCGCAGCTTGATTCTGGTGCCGCTTTTGAAGGATGGCGAATTGATCGGCACATCGGCGATCTACCGGCAGGAAGTTCGGCCCTTTACCGATAAGCAAGTCGAGCTTTTGACAAACTTCGCTGCGCAGGCCGTCATCGCCATCGAGAATACGCGGCTGCTCAACGAATTGCGCCAGCGCACGACGGATTTGAGCAAGTCGCTCGAAGACCTGCGCACCGCACAGGACCGGCTGGTGCAGACCGAGAAGCTCGCCTCGCTCGGGCAATTGACCGCGGGGATCGCCCATGAGATCAAGAACCCCCTCAACTTCGTCAATAATTTCTCCTCGCTTTCGGTTGAGCTGATCGAGGAATTACAGGAAGAGCTGGCAAGCGCGAGCATAAGCGAAGCCAAACGCGCTGAAATCACGGAGCTCGCCGATACCCTCAAGGGCAACCTCGACAAGATCGCCCAGCACGGCAAGCGCGCCGATGCGATCGTCAAGAACATGTTGCTGCATTCCCGTGAGGGCTCCGGTGAGCACCGCCCGGTCGACGTCAATGCGCTGGTGGAGGAAAGCCTCACTCTCGCCTATCACGGTGCGCGTGCCGAGAAGCAGGGCTTCAACATCACGCTGGAGCGGTCGTTCGATGCGTCGGCAGGCGAAGCCGATCTCTATCCGCAGGAGATGACGCGCGTTCTCCTCAACATTATCGCCAACGGATTTTACGCCGCGCATAAGCGCAAGGGCCAGGCGGACAGCGACACGTTCGAGCCGACGGTGATCGCCTCGACCAGGAATCTCGGCGACCGCGTCGAAATCAGGATTCGCGACAACGGCACCGGAATACCGCCCGAGGTGAAGGAAAAAATGTTCAATCCGTTTTTTACCACCAAACCAGCGGGCGAGGGTACCGGGCTTGGGCTTTCCATCAGCCACGATATCATCGTCAAGCAACATTCCGGCACGATCGACATCGATACCCGGCCGGGGGAGTTCACTGAGTTCCGTATCGTTCTGCCGCGCGCCGCGGCGTTTCCCGATTCCCAAGGAGGCAATGCGTGACGCTGTTGGTTCTCGTTGTCGATGATGAGCCGGACATTGAAATGCTGTTCCGGCAGCAGTTCCGCCGCGAATTGAAGGCCGGGCGTTTCACCATGGAATTTGCGCAATCGGCGCCGGCGGCACTTCTGCGCATCGGCGACGCCGCGAGCGCCTCGCTCATCCTCATCCTGTCCGACATCAACATGCCGGGCATGAGCGGTCTCGAGCTTCTGCCCAAAGCGCGGGCGGCGCGGCCCGACGTGCCGATCATCATGATCACCGCCTATGGCGACGCTGATACCAAGCGCAAGGCGCTCGAAGGCGGCGCCGAGGCGCTCCTGACCAAGCCGATCGATTTCGCGGCCTTGCGTGGCGAGATCGAGACCCGACTGGAACGCGCGGCATGAATGCGCGCATCCTGTTCGTCGACGACGAGCCCGATCTCGAGGCGCTCGTTCTGCAGAAATTCCGCCGCCAGATCCGCGACGGAACGGTGACTTTCCTGTTCGCACGCGACGGCGTCGATGCGCTGTCCGCGCTGAAGGCCAATACCGACATCGATCTTGTCGTCACCGACATCAATATGCCGCGCATGGACGGGCTGTCGCTGCTGCAGAAGCTGCAAGAGAGCGAAGACAGCGTTTCCACCATCATCGTCTCGGCCTACGGCGACATGGCGAATATCCGCACCGCCATGAACCGCGGCGCCTTCGACTTTGTCACCAAGCCGATCGATTTCGCCGATCTCGAAACCACCATCACCAAGACGCTGCGCCACGTCGGCGCGCTGCGCGAGGCGCGCGAGCGCCAGACCGCGGCCGAGCGCGCCTACACGTCGCTGTCGCGTTATTTTTCGCCGAACCTCGTGCAGCGGCTCAGCGGCGACGCCGCAGCGATCGATCTCAACGGCCGCCGCCGCGAAATAGCCGTGCTGTTTTCCGATGTCGCCAATTTCACCGTGCTGGTCGAGAGCATGGAGCCGGACGTGCTCGGGCCGCTGCTCAATGAATATCTCACCGGCATGACCGACATCGTGTTCGCCAATGACGGCACTGTCGCCAAGATCGTCGGCGACGCGCTGCATGTCCTGTTCGGCGCGCCGGGCGATCAGCCGGATTACGCCGCGCGTACGGTGGCCTGCGCGCTCGAACTCGACAGCTATGCGCAGGGTTTCCGCGAGCGCTGCCGCGGCAAGGGTATCGACCTCGGCATCACCCGCATCGGCGCGCACGCCGGACCGGCGATCGTCGGCAATTTTGGCGGCGAGCGATTTTTCGACTACACCGCTTATGGCGATACCGTGAACGTCGCCGCCCGGCTGGAAGTCGCCAACAAACAGCTCGGCACGCGCATCTGCGTCAGCGCCGAGCTTGCCGGCAAGGTTCCGGACTTCCGCGGCCGGCCGGTCGGGGACCTGCTGTTGCGGGGCAGGAGCACGGCGATGCGGGCATTCGAGCCGCTGCCCCCCGGCCAGCATGATGAAGCGGCGACGCAAAGCTACCTCGCGGCGTTTGCCAAACTCGATGCCGGCGACCCCGGCACGCTCGCGGCCTTCGCGGCGCATGTCGGCAAGGAGCCCGGCGATCAGCTGGCGAGCTTTCATCTCAAGCGAATGCTCAACGGCGGCTCCGGCGTTCGCATCGCCATGGATTGAATGCGATGCCGTCGTGCCGGCGCTTTCCGCGCGGTAACGCGCGATAAAGGTTACCGAACCGTTCGCTTCGGGCCAGTTGGTACAACAGCGTAGTAACAAATATCAGATATGCCAGAGCCAAGCGGGCGGCAACGCGCGGCATTTCGCGTCTCGGCGGCATGACTGACTGGCTACGATCACTGCGGCAGACCACGACCTATCTCGGGGTCGCGGTCATCGTCATTATTTGGGGCGGCATTTATCTGCTCGCCAGCCAGGAGCACGAAAGCGCCTACCGGGACGCGGTACGCCAAGAGCGGCAACATCGCCCGCGTGCTGGAAGAATATATCCGCCGCGTCGTTCAGGAATCCGACAGTGCGCTGTTGGAGCTGCGACGGGACTATCAGCGAGATCCGCAGCATTTCGACCTCGCGGCCTGGGTCGCGCGCAATCAAGGCGCACAACGATCTGACGGTGCAATTCGGCATCGTCAATGCCGCCGGCTTCGTCATTCAGTCGAGTTTTCGCGACGCTGGCGTCGCCGGTCTATGTCGGCGATCGCGCGCCGTTCACGGAGCCGCGCGATGCAAAGACGGACGAGCTTTACATCAGCGATCCGATCGTCGGCCATGTGACCAAGCGGCTGACGCTCCAATTTGTCCGCCGTGTGACCAATCCCGACGGCTCGTTCGCCGGGGTGGTGGACAGCTCGCTCGACGTCGAGGAGCTGGAGAAGTTCTTCAGCTCGCTCGATCTCGGCAAGTCCGGAATCGTGTCGCTCTGGTCGGCACCGATGGGGTTCTGCTGGCGCGCGGCGGCCAGGACCCGGCGAGCCGCGGGATGGCCGGAATCTCGATCCTTCATTCGCTGCTGTTCAGCCATTTGGCGCATAGCTCGGCGGGAACCTACTGGAACAATCGGCAAAGCCGGGCGAAGTTCGACGGCATCAGCCGGCTGATGTCTTACCGGAAGCTCGCGGGAATGCCTCTGATCGCCGTCGTGGGCTTGGCCAAGGCCGATATCTTCCAGCAGGCCGACGCGACCTCGAGCAAATACATCCTTGCCGGAACCGGTTTTGACCGTCATCGTCCTGATCGTCTTGATTTTCGGCGCCGCCCAGCAGGCGCATATCCTGGCCGCCGCCGCCGAGCTCCGGCGTTCCAAGCAGTCGCTCGAAGAGTCCAATCACCTGCTCAATACCGCGCTCAGAAACATGGCTCACGGCCTATGCATGTTCGATCGCGATCAGCGTCTGGTGGTCTGCAACGCGCGTTATGGCGAGATGTACGGCCTCGGTCCCGAACAGCTGCAGCGCGGCACAACCCTGCGGTCTATTTTGGAAGCGCGCCAAGGTGCCGGCACGTGGCCGATAAAAGCGGCGGAAAATGTCGATATGCGGCTTCGGCAGGTCGCACAGCGCCATGTCCACAGCACCGAGGACGAACTGCCGGACGGCCGCATCTACGCCATTAGTCATCAGCCAATGTCCGACGGCGGCTGGGTCGCCACCCATATCGATATCACCGAGCAGCGCCGCGCCGAGAAGTCGCTCGAGCATTCCAATCTTCTGTTAAATACCGCGCTCAAGAACATGGCTGCATGGCCTGTGCATGTTCGATCGCGATCAGCGTCTGGTCGTTTGCAACGCGCGCTACGGCGAGATGTACGGGCTCGCCGCGGAAGAGACCAAGCCGGGAACGACGCTGCGCTCGATCCTCGAAGCGCGGGTCCGCGCCGGAGTGTCCCCGAGGGCTCGGCGCACTATATTCGAAGACCGGCTCGAGGAGGTGGCAAAGGGCGATCCTTATTACGTCGAGAACGTGCTGCGCGACGGTCAGCATCTACGCCGTCAGCCACCGGCCGATGCCGGACGGCGGCTGGGTCGCCACCCATATCGATATCACCGAGCAGCGGCGCGCCGAGCAGGAGCTCGACGAAACCAGGAAGTTTCTTGATCTCGATCATCGAGAACATTCCGGTCTCCGTTGTCGTCAAGGACGCCAAGACGCGCAAATATCTTCTCGTCAACCGGGCGTTCGAAACCATGCTCGGCATTCCGCGCGAGCGAGATGCTCGATCGCACGTCGTTCGACATCCATCGGCCCAAGGACGCCAAAAGCATCGACGATGCCGACACTGAATCGCTGCAGGACAGCGACCACATCAATTACAAGGAAATCGAGGTCAATACGCCGATGCGCGGGCCGCGCATGCAGTCGACCCGCCGCATGGTCATCAAGAACAGCCGAGGCGAGCCCAAATGCATCATTGCCGTCATCGAGGACGTCACCGAGCGCAAGAAGGCCGAGCAGCGCATCGCCTTTCTGGCGCACCATGACGCGCTGACCGGGCTCGCCAATCGCGCGGCGCTCATTCAGAAAATCGAGGAAGCCGCGGCGCGGCAGCGCCGGCTGCAGGAGCCGTTCACCGTTCTGCTGCTCGACCTCGATCGCTTCAAGCAGGTCAACGATACGCTCGGCCATCCCGCCGGCGATGCGCTGCTGATCGAAGTGGCGACCCGCCTGAAATCGCTGTTGCGCGAAACCGACGTTCTGGCCCGGCTCGGCGGCGACGAATTCGCCGTCATCCAGGCCGGCGAAAGCGACCAGCGCGAGGCCGCCAAGTCGCTGGCGGAGCGCATCATCGAGATGCTCGCGCCAGCCGTTCGAGATCGACGGCGGCAACATCAGCATCGGCACCAGCATCGGCATCGCGCCGGCGTTCGAGCACGAGACCGGCTCCGACGATCTGTTGAAGATGGCGGATCTCGCGCTCTATCGGGCGAAATCGGCCGGCCGCAACGGCTATTGCTTCTTCGATCCGGAAATGAGCGAGATCGCGAGCGCGCGCCAGGAGATCGAAAGCGATTTGCGCCGCGCCGTCCAGAACAACGAATTCGAGCTGCATTATCAGCCGATCGTCGATTCCAAGACGCGCAAGATCTGCAGCGTCGAGGCGCTGGTGCGCTGGCGCCATCCGACCAAGGGCCTGATCTATCCGGATTTGTTCATCCCGCTCGCCGAGGAGACCGGCTTGATCACGCAGATCGGCGAGTGGGTGTTGCGCGCGGCCTGCGCGGAGGCCGCGACCTGGCCGGCCGAAGTCAAAGTCGCCGTCAATCTGTCGCTGGTGCAGTTTCGCAAGACGCAACTTGCCCGACGTGGTGATGCGCGTGCTGGCCGATACCGGGCTGCCGCCGGAGCGGCTGGAGCTGGAAATCACCGAGACCGCGCTGATCGAATCGGCGGCGGAATGCCTGCCGGCGCTGCGGCAGTTCAAGAGCCATGGGCATCACCATCGTGCTCGACGATTTCGGCACCGGCTATTCCTCGCTCAGCCAGCTGGCGATGTTCCCGTTCGACCGGATCAAGATCGACAAGTCGTTCACCCAGAACCTGACCAAGCGCAGCGAATGCGCCGCGATCATCTCGGCGACGCTGACCTTGGCGCAAAGCCTCGACATCGCGACGACCGCCGAGGGCGTCGAAACGGTGGACCAGTACCGGCTGTTGCGCCTGGCCGGCGTGACCTCGCTGCAGGGCTATCTGTTCAAGCGTCCGGGGCCGGCGTCCGAGATCGATTTCGGCGGCCGTTTATGGCGGCGTGGCGCTCGAAAACGCCGCGTAGCGCCAGCGGCAACCGAAAATTCGATCAGTCAGTGCGAGGCGAGGCCGAGGATCTGGCGCGCTTCTTGCGGCGTCGCCACCGTCGCGGCCGAGCCCTTGCGCGATCTTCATCATGCGCTCGACCAGAACCGCGTTGTTCTTGGCGAGCTCGCCCGGCGCGATATAGGGATTGTCCTCGTAGCCGACGCGGACATGGCCGCCGAGCGAGACCGCAAGCGACAGCAAATCCCATTGCTTCTGCGGGTTCATCACGCTGACGTTCCAGATGCAGTTTTTCGGCAGGTGATCGACCATGTAGATCAGCGCCTTCTCGGTCGGCGGCGTCCAGGTGCCGCCGGGCCAGCCGAGAAACAAGCGTGGTGTAGGTCTTGTCCCAGATAGCCCTGCTTGCGCACGAATTCGAGGTGCCAGAACGCGCCGGTGTGGAAGCATTCGACTTCGAGCTTCACTTTGTGCTCGATCGGCGGCCTTGGCATAAGCGAGCAATTCCTCGACCGGATGGATCGCCATCATGCGCTTGGGCGGAAATTGCGGGTCGGGATTGAAGTATTCGTCATGGGCATTGAACGCGACCGCCATCATGTCGGGGTGAAGCGTCATCAGCTTGACCTTCTCCTCCAGCCGCGCGCTGGCGACGCCGAATTGCATGATCGGATCGGTCTTGGCGAGGATCGCTTCCTGCAGCCGCTTCCAGCCGTCGTGATCGATGCGGGATACCTGCTTGCCGTCGGCCTGCAGCGATTCTCTCCAGCGTGCGGATGCCGTGGATATGGGCGATCGCGGCGCCGGCCTTGATGCCGTCGATATATTGCTGCGCCACGCCGGCGATGTCCTCCTGCGGCGGACAAAAATGATTGATCGGATAGGAGGTTCGCGAGTCGCAGGCGACGGTGATGATCAGCTTGTCCATGGCGGGCGCTTCCGGTTCTGCCGCTTTTGGACCGCGGCTTGCGGCGGCAAGGATCGCTTGCCTCGCGGCCGGTTGGCAACCGGTTCTTTGGCCGGCGGCGGGCAAAGTGCGGCAGTGATGCCGGGGTTGTTACGCCGCGAGTTCGCCTGGCGCGGCCAGAAGCGGCAACACCTGCTCGGGCGGCACCGCCTTGCCGAACAAGTATCCCTGACCCTGGTCGACGCCGTGTTCAAGAGCGGCGGCCGCTTGGGCCTCGGTCTCGACGCCTTCGGCCGTGACCGCGAGGTTCAGTCCTCGCGACAAGCCGACCATGGCGCGAATGAACACCGCGCTTTCGCCGGTGGTGACCAGCTCCTGAATGAACCGCTTGTCGATCTTGAGCTTGTCGAAGCGCAATTCGTACAAATGATAGAGGCTGGAATAGCCGGTGCCGAAATCGTCGATCACAATGCGCACGCCCGCATTGCGCAGCGTTTGGATGGCGTGGCGCGTCGCCTCGAGGTCCTCGACCAGCGCGCTTTCGGTGATTTCCACTTCGAGGCGCCGCGCCGGAAAACCGGTTTCTTGCATCACGGTGAGAATTGCATCGGCGAAGCTGCGATCGGCAAACTGAGACGGCGAGAAGTTGAAGGTGAGCGAGATGTCCTCCGGCCAGGTCACGGCATGGCGGCAGGCATCGCCGAATAATTGCCCCGACACGATATCCAGGATGCCGAGCTCCTCGGCGAGCGGGATGAAGGTGTCCGGCAGGATCAGGCCGGTTACAGGATTGTGCCAGCGCGCCAGGCTCTCGAAACTGACGATGCGGCGCGTCTTCAGGTCGACGATCGGCTGATAATAGGGCCGCAGCGCATGGCCGCCGATCGCCATTCGCAGATCCTTCTCCAACAGCGATCGCTCGCGGATGTGTGCGTCCATTTTCGGGTCGAAGAAGCAGTATTCGATATGCTGGCTGCGGGCGCGCGACAGGGCGACGTGGGCGCAGCGCAGGAGCTCGTCGACGGTGGCATGGCCGCGCCCGGTCTGCGCGATGCCGACGCTGGCGCCGATGCCGTGCGCCTCGATGCCGATCTGGACGGGCTGCCGCACGGCTTCGACCAGCGTGCAGGCCACCCGGCGCGCGTATTCAGGATCGCCTCGCGCCAGGCACAGGGCGAATTCGTCGTCGCCGATCCGCGCGAAAATGTCACCCGGCGCGGCGCGCTCGCGGATGCGGGCGCCGATTTGCAAAAGCGCCTCATCGCAGCCGAGATGGCCGTAAACTTCGTTGAGCTTCTTGAATTGGTCGAGGCCGAGTAGCAGCACGCTCATTTTGTTGTCGGCGTCCTTGAGCGCGGCGCCGACGTCGGCCTGGAATTGCCGCCGGTTGGGCAGTTGCGTCAGCGGATCGCGCATCGAAAGCGTATGCGCGCTCAATTCCGCGGCCACCCGCTTGGCCCGTTCGCTTCTGTGGTCGCCCATGCGGCGGAAGCTGAACACCACGAGCGCGATGCCGAAGAAATATAAGAACGACGGCTTTTGCGAATGCGTGCCGAGAACGAAATCCAGCGCCGTCATGCCGCCCCAGTCGGTGACGACCTTGTAGGCGACAAGGCAGATGGAAAAGATGACCAGCGTGTCCGTGAGTTCGCGCGCGAACGGCAGGGACAGTGACCGCCGCAAAGGCTTGTTGTCGGGCTTGCTCAAAGGCCACCTCAAAAAACCAGCATGGCAAAAGAGCTTCACTTTTTGATGAATTGGATAGCGGAGGCGAACGCTGCGTTCAGACCCCGTTTACCTTACTGTCTGGTTTCGCGGCTGGCCGGCGAGGGGGCAGCTACAGCACCTTGCCGGGATTGAGGATGCCGTTGGGATCGAGCAAGGCCTTCAGCGAGCGCATCAGGTCGTAGGCGACCGGGTCCTTCACCGACGGCAGCAAATCGCGCTTCATGACGCCGATGCCGTGCTCGGCCGAGATCGAGCCGCCGAATTTTCTCACCACCGCGAACACCACCGCGTTCACCTCGTCCCAGCGTTTCAGAAACGCCTCCTTGTCGGCATCGACCGGCTGGCTGACGTTGTAATGGATGTTGCCGTCGCCGAGATGGCCGAAAGGCAGCGGTCTGCTGCCCGGAATGAGCGCGGTGACGGCGGCGTTGGCCTCGGCGATGAAGGCCGGCACCGCGGCGACCGGCACCGACACGTCGTGCTTGATCGAGCCGCCGGCAAAGCGCTGCACCTCGCCGAACATTTCCCGGATGCGCCAGAACGCCTTGGCCTGCTCCAGGCTGTCGGCGATGGTGGCGTCGGTGACAAGCCCGCGCTCCAGGCCCAGCGCCAGCAATTCTTCCAGCACGGCGCGCAAGCCGTCGCGCTGCTGCGACGACAACTCCATCAGAACGTACCAGTCGTGCGGCGCGGAAAGCGGATCGCGCACGCCCGCGGCGTTGTCCAGAACGAGCTCGATGCCGCGCCGCGTCATGATTTCGAAGCTGGTGACGTCGTTGCCGCAACGTTCCTGCGCCAGGCCAAGGAGCGTGAGCGCGGCCTCCGCCGAGGTCACGGCGGCGAACGCGGTCTCGACCGACCGCGGCCGCGGAATGAGCCGCAGCACCGCCGCGGTGATGATGCCGAGCGTGCCCTCGGCGCCGATGAACAAGTTCTTCAGGTCGTAGCCAGTGTTGTCCTTCTTCAGCTTGTTGAGATTGTTAAGCACGCGGCCGTCGGCCAGCACCACTTCAAGACCGAGCGCATGCGAGCGGGCGATGCCATAGGCTACCGCCGCGGTGCCGCCGGCATTGGTCGAGAGATTGCCGCCGATGGTGCAGGTGCCTTCCGAGGGCAAGAGCTGCGGATAGAGCCGGTCGGCCGCGGCGGCGGCCTCGCGTGCGCGCTGCAGCGTGACGCCGGCCTCGCATGTGATGGTGTTCGAGGTCGCGTCGATCTCGCGGATGCGGTCGAGCCGGTTGAGCGAGAGCACGATTTCGTTGTGGTGCGGGATTTGGCCGCCGACCAGCCCGGTATTGCCGCCCTGCGGCACGATCGCGGTTTTGGTCTCGTTGGCGAGCTTGGCGATCGCCGCCACTTCGGCGACCGAACCGGGCCGCAGCACCATCGGTGTGTGGCCCGCGAACAGGTTGCGCATTTCGACGAGATACGGCGCCTGCAGCGCGGGATCGGTAATGGCGTATTTGTCGCCGACGATCGCCGCGAACCGGGCCAGCACGGCAGGGTCGGTTCGGGCATCGGCCTTGGCGGAGGGCTTATCGAGCATCGGGTTTATCCGGCAATGTCCTGCTGTCGCTGGGAAAGATGACAGCCGGGCTATCCGCGCGCAAGCCGGCTCAGTTCACGGGCAATGCGCTTTGGAAGTGCGGGTTGATTGGCTAAGCCCGCGGCGCCGCGGCGCGCTTGAGCCGATCGTTGATCGCCTCGCCCAGTCCGTCGCGCGGCACCGGCATCGCCGCGATCGCCGCCGCACCCACCGCGTCAAGCGCGCGCAGATGCGAGAACAGGTTCGCGGCCGCCTCCAGGACATCGCCGCGCGCCGACAAGTTCAAAATCTTGACCGCGCCGGCCGCGCCATCGGGAAGCGCGGTCCCGAACGCCAGCAGCGCTTCGCCGGCCTCGACGCGGCGCGCGTCGAGCCGCAGCCGCGTCCGCGGCGCGTAATGCGACGCCAGCATGCCGGGCGCGAGCGGCGCCTCGCCGCTGTCCGCGCTTTCGGCTGCCGCGTCGGCGAGCCGCCGGCCGAGCGCGCGTTCGATCGCCTCACGCGGCAAACCGCCCGGCCGCAGCAATATCGGCTAGCCAAGGCGGTCGCGAAGACAGGCGACAATGGTGGACTCGACGCCGACCGCGGTTGCGCCGCCGTCGACAATGAGATCGATACGGCCGTTCAAGTCGGCGAGCACATGGGCCGCGGTGGTCGGCGAGACATGGCCGGAGCGGTTGGCCGACGGCGCCACGACCGGCCGGCCGAATGCGGCGAGGATTTTTTGCGCCACCGGATGATCGGGCACACGCACCGCAATGCTGTCGAGTTCCGGCGGTCGCGAGTTCCGCCACGGGGCAGCCGGGCGCCTTGGGTAACACCAGCGTCAGCGGGCCGGGCCAGAACGCCTGCGCGAGCCGCATTGCATCGGGTTGAAACTCCGCAAGCCGTTGCGCCGCGTCGAGCGCCGTGACATGGGCGATCAGCGGATTGAAGCGCGGCCGCCCCTTGGCCGCATAGAGCCGCGCCACTGCCTCGCCATTGGTGGCGTCGGCGCCGAGCCCGTAGACCGTCTCGGTCGGAAAGGCGACGAGCAGGCCTGCGGCAAGCGCCTGCGCCGCCTGTGCGACGGCGGCATTGTCGGCGCGCAGCACGCGCGTCGCGATTTTAATCGCCGCTTGGGTCGCCGGCTCTGTCATGGCCGGACCTTGGTGCCTAAATGGAGCCGGCGCAACTGCACCATGTCGGCGGCTTTGGGCGGCGGCTTGCCGGGGCGGAATGCCCTCGCTATAAGCCGCGCCGGAGCCTTCAGTGGCGCCTGTCGGAGTGTGGCTCAGCCTGGTAGAGCACCTCGTTCGGGACGAGGGGGTCGCAGGTTCAAATCCTGCCACTCCGACCAATTCTTAGCTGCACTTTCGTCAAATTCCGCCACGGATCCCGCCGCCGGTTTGAGCTCTCGGCGCCTATGGGGCGGAGGCACCGCTCGGTTTGCGATGGTGGGGTCATTTCGGGACGTCAGTGCTGCCCTTGCTCCACTCCAGCAGCTTATATTCGGCAAAATCCATCACCGAGGTCAGCGCCATCACCACGAGGGCGACGACGAGAATAAGGGCCATGACGCCGGCTACGTCGAAGCGTCCGCTGAAGGTTTGCACCAATAGCCCAAGGCCGCTCTGCGCGGCGATCATCTCGCCGATGACCGCGCCCGCGCTGCAGTAGATCAGAGTGAGCCGCAGGCCGGCGAAGATGCTGGGTAATGCCCAGGGCAGGCGGACGTGCCGGAACAGGCGCAGTTCGGATGCGCCGAACAATCGCGACATCAGGAGCAGGTCGCGGTCGACGTTCTTTAGTCCGCCGAGCGTGCTGAGCAGCATGATGAAGTAGCCGAGCGAAAAGGCGAGCACCACTTTCGAGGTGACGCCGATCCCGAACCACAGGATGAACAGCGGGCCAAGTGCGATGCGAGGCATGCTGTTGAAGGCGGTGAGGAAGGGCGAGAGGATCCGGTTCGCCCGGTCGTTGCGGTCGAGCACGACGGCGGAGGCGACGCCGAAGACGACGGAGAGGGCGAAGGCGATCACGATTTCAAGCAGTGTGGTGGCAAGGTTCGGCAGCAGCTCGCCGCCGGCAAGCAACCCCCACAGCGATCGGGCGATACTCGTTGGGCTCGAGATGAATGCCGGATTGGCAAAGCCCGCTGCCACGGAATATTGCCAGAACGCCAGGAACGTCAATAGGAGGAGGACGCGGGCCGCCACGATCGGCGCGGTGCCGCGGTCGGCATTGCGGACGGCCGAATCGAGTTCGGCCTCCGGGCTGGCGGATGTGCTCATTCGGTGCTCGCCTTCAAAGAAGTCCATGCGCGGCGGTAAAGATCGTGGTAGCGGGCATCTGCCTGGAGCGCCTCCGCCGAGCGCGGACGCGGCAGGTCGATCGGAATTTCATCGACCGTCCCTGTACCATTCCTGGCCATCACGATTACCCGGTCGGCCAGCGTGATCGCTTCCCCGATGTCGTGCGTTACGAACACGACCGTCGCCTGACTGCTGCCCCAGAGGTCGAGGAGATGGTCGTGCAGACGTAGTTTCGTCAGCGAGTCCAGCGCGCTGAAGGGCTCGTCCATCAGATAGACCGGGCGTTCGACGGCGAAGGCGCGCGCCAGCGAGACCCGCTGCCGCATACCCTGGGACAATCGCGACGGATAAAAATCCCGGTAGTTCTGGAGGCCGACCTTTTCCAGGTAGGCGAGCGCGCGGCGCTGCCGTTGGTCGCGATCAACTCCGGACAGTTCCAGGCCATATTCGATGTTGTGCAGCACGGTGCGCCACGGCAATAGCGCGTCGCGCGCCAGAATGTAGCAAATATCACCGCGACCGGCGGCCGGTGGGCGGTCCCTCACCATCACCGCCCCGCCGGTGGCCGGCACCAGCCCGGCGATTACATTGAGAAGCGTCGTCTTCCCGCAACCGCTGGCGCCGATCAGTGCAACGAACTCGCCGCGAGCCACCGCGAGCTCCGCACCGGACAACGCGCGAACGCCGGCCGTGAAGCTCACGCTCAGTCCCTGCACGCTGATCTCGATCGCCGTCATCGACGCGTCCGCGATGGCGTCATCTGGCGCAGGCATAGGTCTCGGGTGCAACCTTTGCGACCACATCGGCCCGCTTCAGCGGCTTGTCCAATTGCTTATTGTCGACCAGGAGCTTGGCCCAGATGTCGATCGTCCGCGAACTGAGCCCCGGCCCATAGCCCGGCAGGATGCGCTTGATCATGGCCTTGTATTCATCGTCGGAAAGTTCCGGCACCTTGGCATATTGCTTCAGGATCGCCACGACTTGATCGAGGTTTGCCGGGTCGCTGTACCAGCAATAAGCATCCTCCATCGATTTCACGAAGCGGCTGACGATCTCGGGCTTGTCATTGAGCGTGGAGGTCGAGGCCCACCAGCCATTGTAGCCCAGATTATGAAAGACCTGCGGTCCCTGGTTTCTGGCCAGGTCGAGAATTACCGTACCTTCATGCTTGGCCTCGACGATCGAAGGCAGCGGCTCGATGCTGAGATACGTATCGATGGTGCCGCGCTGCAGTGCCGGCCGCGCGGTGCTGGGCAGCCCGACCGCGAGATAGGTCACGGCGTCGGCCTTAAAGCCGGCATCCGTCAGCAGCGTTTCCTCGATATATTGGACCGAGACGCCAAGGGCGAGGACGCCCCATTTCTTGCCGACCAGATCCTTGATGACGGCAGGATAGCCATCCTTGAGATGCGGCAAGTCCAGACCGTTGCGGGCGATGAAGGCGAACGGCACGTTGCTGGTCGAGCCGAGCACGCCGCGAACCGGCAAGCCCTTCTCGACGGCCACCAACAGATTGTCCCACGAGTTGTTGACGAAGGTCACGCTGCCGCTGGCGACCGCCGAGGTCATCGCGGGGCCGTTGGCGATTGGCACGAGGTCGACCGTCAGACCGTTCTTCTCGAAGAATTTCCGGTCGCTGGCGACGAAGGCCGGCAGCGAGATCAGGGCGCCGGGATAGTAGCCGACGCTGGCCTGGAGATTGCTTTGCGCCTGCGCGGCACCAGAGGCGGCGAGGCCGATTGCCGAGAACATGCCGAACGCCAAAGCGCCAGCCAAAAGCCATTTCCGCATGATTTTCCTCCGTTGTGCTTTGTGTTTTTTTCTTGAAACATTTCGCTGGATCGTCAGGTCATCCGACACCGTCGTGCCGTAGTACCTGGCGTTCCGTCTCGTCATAGCCGAGCTCGGTCAGCACGGCGTCGTTGTCGGCGCCGAGCTTCACCGCACTGCGTTCCGGTCCGATTGCATGCCCGTTGAGCTTGAAACCGGCGGTCGGGAAAGCGGCGTCGCGATCCTGGTCGGGCAGAGCGAGACGCCGGAACAGATCGCGAGCGGCGACCTGGACCTCATCGAGCACTTCGGGGACCGACCGCACGGCGCCGGCTGGAACACCCTCTGCGGCGAGCGCCCGCTCCCAGTCGATGGCCGAACGCTCGGCCATCACGGCGGCGATGATCTCGCGCAGCGTGTCCTGGTTCGCCTTGCGCAGCGCCGGATCGAAGAAGCGCGGATCGGCGATCAACTCGGGCCGGCCGATCGCCCGGCACAGGGCTGCAAATTGATCTTCCGTGTTGGCCACCACGGTCAGTGGCGTCGTGCGGGTCTGGAACAGCCCGGAGGATGGCGCGCCGCTTGCCGCGGAATTGCCGATTGGCGCGGCGGGCATCCCGCCATTGACGTGCGCGGAGATGATCGAGCCCATCGCCCCGATCGCGCAGTCGAGCATGCCGACATCGACATGCTGCGCCTGCCCGCTGCGGTCGCGCTCGCGCAAAGCCGCGAGAATGGCGACGGCGGCGGACAGGCCGGTCAGATAATCGACAAGCGGAGGGCCGGTCCGGCTCGGCGCCGTTTCCGGGGTTCCGGTGACCGACATGATGCCCGACACCGCCTGGACGATGTGGTCATAGGCGGCGCGAGGCGAGAAGGGGCCGTCCTGTCCGAAACCGGAGATGGAGCAATAGACGATGCGGGGGTTGACCGCTCGGATGTCCTCATAGCCGACGCCCAACCGCGCCGCGGTCCCCGGGCGCCAGTTCTCGATCATCACATCGGCGCGCGATGCGAGCTCTCGGGCGATCCGAACCCCGCGCGCGTCTTTGAGGTTGAGCGTCACCGAGCGCTTTCCCGCGTTGCAGGAAAGAAACATGCTGCCCAGGCCGGCGGCATTGAGCGCGGCGTCACCGCCTTGGCTGCGCATCCAGTCCCCCGTGGCGGGGCGCTCGATCTTGATCGTTTCCGCGCCGAGGAGGGTCAGCAGGTACGAACAATAGGGACCGGCGATCACGCTCGCGCATTCGAGTACTCGCACGCCGGTGAGCGGCAACGCTGTCATTGTTGAAACTTCGGCTCCGGAATACCGCGGACATTCAATCCATGGATGGCGAAGACCCGGCCTGCCAGCGGTTCGGCCCGGCGCTGAGCTTCGTCGAGAAAACGGCTGGCCGATGCTACATAGAGGGTGTCCAGGTTCGGTCCGCCGAACGCGCAAATGGTTGGCTGCGAGACCGGCAGACGGATGTGCCGCATCAGTTTGCCTTCGGGGTCGAACTGAGCGATCGCCCCGCCGCGAAACAGCGCTGCCCAGTAGCAGCCGTCGGCATCGACGGTCGCGCCATCGACGCTGCCTCGGATGTGGGCGGTCGCAATGAACAAGCGCTGGTTGGCGATCGCGCCGGTGGCGAGGTCGAAGTCGTAGCGCCACACCGATCCGGACAGGGTGTCGGCGAGATAGAAGGAGTGGTCGTCGGGACTCCAGGCGATGCCGTTGCCGACGATCAGCCCATCCTGCATCAGGGCGGGCGGTTCGCCGCCGGCGAAGCGCCAGAGCGCGCCGGAAGGCGTGCGATGGTCGGTGTTGGCCGAAGCGCACCAAAAACGTCCGGCGCGGTCGCACTTTCCGTCGTTCAGCCGGTTGGTGGCGGGACGGTCGGACTCGATCGTAGCGAGGAGGCGGGCGGTGCCGCGGTCGAGATCAAGATGATAGAAGCCGCCCCTGACGCCGCTAATCATGCCGCCCGCGGCGTGCGGGGCAATCGAGCCGATCGGCCGGCCGGCCAGCGCCGCGGCCAAATCTGAAACGCGCACCTCGCCGGTGCTCGGATCGAAGGTGTAGACCGTACTTTTCCACGCATCGATCCAGTTAAGGCGGAGCGCCCCGGCGTCCCAGTGGAGCGACTCGCCGAGGTCGTTGGCCGTGGAGGATATGCAAGTGATATCCACGCCTCGTTCTTCTCCCCAAAATAGGTGTGATCACTACCATATTGCCTGATTGTCGCCAGGGTCAAGGGCAGGGCGCCCGCCTGCCGTCAAGCCGGATCGGGCATAACGGACCGCAGCTACAAAATCATCGTGCCGAATGCCGATCCGATCGTGGCGCTCTCGGCACGGTCTTTGTGCGCTTGCGCGTCCCCGCAGGGCGCTTCCGCCGCGCTTCCGCCGCCGGCATCGGCTTCTTCGCAGCCGGGCGGTCACTGGCGGCATCGAGCTCCTCCAGCATGCGGTCGGCTTCTTCCTGAAGCGTTGTGAGGCTTGTCACCAAGATCGCGGCAGCATTCTTCGGAATCGCCGCCAGGAGCCGCCGTTGCCGTTGCTTGGCAATCGCCACGATCGCGCCATGCAGTGTCCGGCCGGCTTCGGTCAGGTTGAGCAGAATTTTCCGCGAGTTCTCGCGCATCGGACGACGTTTCGATCAATCCGCGCCGCCGCAAGCTCTCGGCCGAAAGGCCGACCCATCCTTTGTCGGTGGCCAAGATGCGGCTGATCTCGCGGGCGGTCGTGGTGCCGCGCGCCGCGATGATGGACATGACACGCCATTCGGGGAGCGTCACCGCGAACCGGTCGCGGTAGCGGCGGCTGCTGTACAGAGCGAGTGTGTTGGACAGTCGCAGCAGCTGATATGACAGCAGATCGGCGACCGACTTTGGTTCTCGCATGCCGGCAGGCTTTAGCATTCGCGGCGCCGATCGATCAATATTGTCGGGATCGTATCCATTTGGCGACATCGGCGAAGCGCCGCCCGGAACGCCACTCTGGACATTCGCCCGCGGTATGCTTGAGTGAGCAAAACGATGGGAAAGCGGCCAGGGAAGCCGGCGGACGGGAGCGATGGCAGCCTATATCGAGGCGCACAACGTCAATCTGACTTTTCGGCCGGCCAACCGCGCGCCGCTGCGTGCGCTCGGCAGCTTCGACATCGAGGTCGAGGAGGGCGAGTTCCTGTCGATCGTCGGCCCGTCCGGCTGCGGCAAAAGCACGTTCCTCAATATTCTGCTTGGCCTGATCAAGCCGGACTCCGGCGAGCTCACGATGAAGGGTAAAAAGATCGCCGGCCCCGGCGGCGACCGCGCCATGGTGTTCCAGGAATTCGGGCTGCTGCCCTGGCGCACCGTGCGCCACAATATCGAGCTCGGGCTTGAGCTGAAAAAAGTCCCGGCGGCCAAACGTCATGCCGTCGCCGACCGGCTGATCGCGCTGGTCGGGCTGGCCGGCTTTGAAGGCCATTATCCGCACGAATTGTCGGGCGGCATGAAGCAGCGTGTCGGATTGGCGCGTGCGCTCGCCACCGATCCCGACGTGCTGTTGATGGACGAGCCGTTCGCCGCGCTCGATGCGCAGACGCGCGATCTGATGCAAGTGGAGCTCTTGCGCATCTGGCGCGAGGCGCGAAAGACGGTGTTGTTCGTCACCCATCAGATCGACGAGGCGATCTATCTGTCCGACCGCGTCATGGTGATGAGCAAGCGGCCCGGCCGCGCCAAAAAGACCTTCGCCATCGATCTGCCGCGGCCGCGCGAATACGAGATGCGGGTGACGCCGCGGTTCAACGATCTCAAGCTCGAGATCTGGAATACGCTCAAAGACGAGATCGCGGTCTAGGCCATGGCTGAGCAGATAACTCACGACACGCTAGTGCGGCCGGGCCCGTTCCGGCGCCATCGCAACTTTTGGCTTGGCGCACTGGCGGTGGTAGCGTTCTTCGCCGCCTGGCAGGCGATCTTTCTGGTCGTGCCACTCGATCCGTTGTTCATGACGACGCCGAGTCTGATCGCAGCCGGTTATCTCGACATGGTCACAAGCGGGGACCTGTTTCACGATCTTGCCGTCAGCGCGGTGCCGTTCTTCCTGGGTCTCGCCGCTGCCGTCGTCGTCGGCGTGCCGCTCGGCATGGTCATGGGCTGGCGGCCGCGCGTCGGCTATGCGCTCGACCCGTTGATGACGATATTCTACGCCAGCCCGCTGGTGGCGTTGGCGCCGCTCCTCGTCATTTTCTTCGGCGTCGGCATTCCGGGCAAGACCATCATCGTATTCACGTTGTCGGTGTTTCCCTTCATCTTCAACGCCTGCGCCGGGGTGCGGGCCGTCGACCGGCGGCTGATCGACGTGGTGCGCTCGCTCGGCGGCGGCGAATGGGATCTGTACCGCAAGATCCTCTTTCCGAGCGTGCTGCCTTACGTCGTCGCGGCCGCCCGCATTGCCGTCGGCCGCGCCTTGATCGGCGTTCTCGTCGGCGAGTTCTTCGCCGCTTCCGAGGGCATCGGCTTCGCCATTTCCCGGTTCGGCGATCTGTTCGCCATCGACAAGATGTTCGGCTGCATTCTCACGGTGATGGCGATCGCGGTTGTCCTGACTGAGGGCATCCGCTTCGCCGAGCGCAGCGCCTTTCCCTGGCGCGCGGGGCAATAGCGATGGCAGACGCGCAAACCGCCGAGCTTGCGGGCGCCGCCGCCGGCGGTGGCACCGCGCTGGCAAGGCGTCTGTGGCGCCGCGTCGAGCCGACCGCGCTCGGCACCGGCAGCATCGTCGTTGTGCTCGTGCTGTGGCAGTTCCTGCCCGCTATCGTGCCGATGAAAGCCGGCACCAAGCTGTTCTTCACGGTGCCAAGCGCCGTCGCCGGCACGCTTTGGCAGATGTTCGCCACCGGGTCGATCTGGGCGCCGCTCGCGGCGAGCGCCGAGGCCTTCGTCGCCGGGCTGGGGCTCGCCATCGTTGTCGGCCTGCCGCTCGGCGTCCTCTTCGGCCGCTCCAGCACGCTGGCGGCGATGTGCGATCCATTCATCACCGCGTTCAACGCCACACCGCGGCTGGTGTTTCTGCCGCTGTTGATGCTGTGGTTCGGGCTTGGCCTGTGGTCGAAACTCGCCATCGTCTTTCTTGGCGCCGTATTTCCGCTGCTGATTAACACCTACGAAGGCGTGCGCCATGCCGACCGGCTCTTGGTCAATGTGGTGCGCGCGTTCGGCGCCAATGAGTGGGACATCGCGCGGCTGGTCGTGGTGCCGAACGCGCTGCCGTTCATCATCGTCGGTTTGCGGCTGGCGATCGGCCGCGCCGTGCTCGGCGTCGTGGTGGCGGAATTCTTCGGCGCCCAAGACGGCCTCGGCGTGGTCATGGTGCGCGCCGCGAGCGAGTTCAAGGTCGACGTGGTGTTCGCCGGCCTCATCGTGTTCGCCGCTCTGTCTCTCGTTATGACCGGATTGGTGCAGCTCCTCGAACGGCATTTCAGCCGCTGGCGCCCGGGCCATGCCAATGCGGACTGATGCCCCGGACGGTGAGCGCGCTGCGGTGCACCGCAGATCCGGGATCGTAAGCAAACTCCGAACCCGCTACGGTCACTGGTCTACAGCGCACTATTTCGTGCTGCGCCGCGCCCGGGAAACGTAGTCATGCAAGCTCAATTTCCCTTCGTCGGCGCTGCCAGATTGGCGGGCACGTAATTCATCTCTTTGAGCGTCGAGTCGAGAAGATTGCGGGCGAGGAATTGCTCCGGGTCCGGCAGCGGCTTGTCCGCCGGCCATTGCCGCGCCGCGATCATGGTCTGGCGGCGCGACTCCAGAATGTCGGCGAACAGCTCCTTCGGCACCTCGGCGCCGTAGGAATCATGCAGTTGATCCCAAATGGCGGCGGCTTCATCATCGGATTTGATGCTGCCGATGTGATGCTCCATCACCTTGATCGAGCCTGCCTTGTCGGTGCGGAAATACATGATCGCTTTGGCGATGGCGCGGATGATTTTCTTCACCGTTTCGGGATGCTGCTCGACGAAGCTTTGCATGCACCAGATGGTGCCGCCGGCGCGCGGAATATAATCGCCGGTGCGCAACAGCACCTTCAGCCCAGCCTTTTCCGCCACCACGGCAAGCGGGATGGAAAGCGACGCGCCCTGGATGTCGTTGTTGGTCATGGCGGCGATGCGCTCGGCCTCGCCTTGGAAGGAGATGACCTTGTAGTCCTTGCCGGCGTCCATGTGGAAGAAGCGGTGCAGCACCGCCTGCGCCTCGTCGTAGTCGGCGCCGCCGGGCCGGCCGAGCCCGAGCGTCTTGCCTTCGAGGTCTTGCGGCTTGGCGATGTCGGTCCGCGTCGTGACGGTCCATTGCGATTTGAGGGACTCGCCGACGATGTACATGATCTTGGCGCCGCGCAGCGCCGCCTGCGCGCCGCCCGACGGAATCGGGGCGCAGTCGAGATTGCCGGACAGAACGGCTGCGACCTGGGCGCTAGGCTGCAATTCGACCAGCGACGCGTCGAGCCCTTCGGCTTTGAAGAAACCGGCGTCGAGCGCCACGTAGGTCGGGATATGGAAGCCGTCGCCGCCGACGACCTTGCCGATGGTCAGCTTGGTCTGCGCCTCGGCCGTGCCGGTCGGGCCCAGAGCGAGGACGATGGTTAATGTCACAAGGAGCGCCGAAGCGAACGCAAGCCGCGCGATGCGCATGTGGTTTCCTCCCCCAAAGGCCGCTTTGAGCGGAGCGTTTAGCCGCTCCTCCGCGTGCTGCCGGATATGAGCCTAGCACAGGAAATCGCCGCGATAAGGCTACCGCGCGCGATTTTGTCGCGGATGGCCTTTGGCGCCGGATTGTGCGATGGTTCTTGCTAGAGTGGGGACTTCGGGCAGCCTATCAAATAAGCTTTGGTGCGGCCGGCCGATCGGTTATTTATCGTTCCAAGGGTTAGTTATCTTCCAAGGGAAGCGTACAGGGAGGAACTTATGAAACGGCTTTGCCTATTGGCTGCCGCGGCGACGCTGTTCGCCGCGCCGGCCTTCGCAGAAGACACCATCACCGTCGGGTTTACCGATTTGCTGACCGGTCCGCTCAATGTCGATTCCTTGGGCCAGCAGCGCGGCTACGAATTCTGGCGCGACGAGGTCAACGCCGCCGGCGGTATCAAGGTGGGCGGCAAGAGCTACAAGGTGAAATTCGTCTCCTATGACGACCAGTCGGTCGGCGGCCGCGTGCAGCAGCTCTACACCCGGCTGATCAACCAGGACAAAGCCGACTTCCTGTTCAGTCCCTATTCATCCGGCCTCACCGCGCCGGCCGCCGTGATTTCCGAGCAGTACGGCAAGATCATGCTCGACAGCGGCGGCGCCGAAGAGAAGCCGTTCGAGCTCGGCAACAAATATTTGTTCATGGTCATCACCTCGGCCAGCCACTACCTGTCCGGCGCGGTGGAAGCGCTCAAGGCCAAGGACCCGCACGCCAAGATCGCGATGGTCTATTCCGACGATCCGTTTTCCAAGGCGGTGCTGGCGGCGGCCAAGCAGCAGGCCATCGCGGCCGGGCTGCAAGTGGTGATGGATGAATCCTACGCGCCGTCGACCACGGATTTCGGCCCGGTTGTGAACAAGATCATCTCGTCGAATGCGGACGCCTTCATGGGCGGCGGCCATTATTCCGACGGCGCCACCCTGGCGCGCCAGATGCACGACCAGAAGGCCGGCATGAAGTGGATCTCGATCCTGGTGGCGCCGGCCGACGACAAGTTCGGCGAGCTCGGCCCCTCGGCGCTCGGCGTCACGGTGCCGTCGCAGTGGGAGCTCCAGGTCAATTACAAGCCGCAATTCGGCCCGACCACCGCGGAGTTCGCCAAGGCGTTCCAGGACAAATTCCACGCCAAGGCCGATTATCACGCGGCGTCCGGCTATACGAGCGGCGTCGTGCTGCAGCACGCCATCGAGCAGGCGGGATCGATCGATACCGAGAAGGTGGCGGCGGCGCTCAACGCCACCGACATCACCACCTTCTTCGGTCATGTTAAATTCATGACCGACGCGGGCCATCACGGGCTGCAAGAGGCGCACAAGATGGTGCTGGCGCAGTGGCAGAACACCGACGGCAAGCTCGGCCGCCAGGTGGTTTGGCCGCTGGAGGCGAAGTCGGCGGAAATCATCTATCCGATTTCAGCCAGCCAATAATCCGCCATACCAGGACATGGGCCGGCGCGTTTGCCGCCGGCCCCGACCCTTAAATCTTATGCTCGGCATTCTCGCTTCGATCATCGACGGCGTGCTGGTGGGGCTGGTCTACGGCCTCGCCGCCATGGGCCTCACCCTCATTTGGGGCGTCATGGACGTCATCAATCTGACCCACGGCACGATGGTCGTCGCCGGCATGATGGGTCTCTATCTCTTGGTCAACGCGCTCGGCATATCGCCGTACCTGACGTTGCCGCCGGTGCTGATCGGCGGCTTTTTTGTCGGCGTCGCGCTGTACTGGATCGCCATCCACCGCATGGTGGGACGGCCGCCGCTGATGAGCCTGCTTTCGACCTTTTCGGTGAATCTCATCCTGATCGGCATCGGCACCGCGGTCTGGGGCACGGCACTGTTCAATGTCGAGGTGTCGTTGCCCGGCTTTTCGCTCGGCCGCTATACGTTTCCGGGGGCGCACATCCTCGCCGCCGTGCTGGCGGCGGTGATCGCCGCCGCGCTCTACTTCTTCCTGCACTATACGCGGATCGGCAAGGCGCTGCGCGCGGTGGCCAACAACCGGGAGGCTGCGGAGCTCGTCGGCATTCCGACCACGCGGCTTTTGGCGATCGCCGTCGGCACCGGCGTGTCGCTGGCCGGGGTCGCCGGCATGCTGATCGGCACGTTGTTTCCGTTCACCATCCTGTCCGGCGACGGCTATCAGCTCAAGGGCTTCATCGTTACCGTGCTCGGCGGCTTCGGCAATCCGGTCGGCGCACTACTTGGCGGCGTCGCGCTCGGTGTGCTCGAGGGCGCGGTGACGCCGTTCGTGCCGGTGAGTTGGACGCTGGTAATTGAGTTCGCTTTGTTCGTCCTGGTGCTGATCGCGTTTCCCAATGGAATTTTCGCATCGCGGCGCGGAGCGCTTTAGATGCTGCGGCGGCCGTTCTTCTGGATTATCGCGCTCGTCATCGCCGTCTTCGCGGGTCTGCCGGTGGTCGGCAACGACGTCGAGCTGCGCGAGAGCCTGGTATTGGCCTGCGTCTACATCACGCTCGCCTCGAATCTCAACCTGATGCTGGGCTATGCCGGCTACATCAATTTCGGCAGCATCGTGTTCTTCGGCCTGGGCGGCTACATCTGCGTGTGGCTGATCTATTCGCACGACTGGCCGCTGATTTGGAGCCTGCTCGCGGCCGGCGCCGGGGTGAGCGGGCTGGCGCTGATCTTCGGTCTCGGCATTTTGCGGCTGCGCGGCGCGTTTTTTGCGCTCTCCACCATCGGCATCGTCGAGGGTGTGCAGGCGTTTGCCGAGAACTTCACGCCGTGGGGCGGCTCGTCCGGCATCTATATCTCGCCGCAGGTATTCTTGCCGCTCGGCGGTTCGGCGCGGGCGCTGTGGGTGATCTATTTCGCGCTGGTCGCGACCATGGGCGCCTCGCTCTATCTCAGCTATTTTATCAAGACCTCGAAGTTCGGCTTGGGGCTTCTGGCCATCGGCCAGAACGAGGATGCCGCCGCCATCCTCGGCGTGCCCACGCCGCGCTACAAAGCGCTGGCCTATAGCGCATCGGCATTCCTGCCCGCTATCGCCGGCGGGCTTTATTTTTTCAAAAGCGCCTTCATTCAGCCCTCGGATGCCTTCGATCTCACGCTGTCGACCGAAGCGATCGTCATCTGCATGCTCGGCGGCCAAGGCACCGTCACCGGCGTCGCGCTTGGCGCTTTCCTCTACGAGCAATTGCGCGGCTATCTATTGACGTCGTCAACCTTCGCGAATTTCCAGCTGACCATCGCCGGCGTGCTGCTGCTTCTCATCGTGCTGTTCTTTCCATCCGGGCTGATGGGTTTCATCTACAGCCGAATTCCGGCCGCCAAGAAGGTGCTGGAATGAGCGCAGCGCCGCTTCTTGCGCTCGACCGCGTCAGCAAGCGCTTCGGCGGCCTGCAGGCGGTGAACAATCTCTCTTTCGCGATCCAACCCGGTGAAATCCTCGGTTTGATCGGACCGAACGGCGCCGGCAAGTCGACGCTGTTCAATCTGATCAACGGCGTTTTTGCGCCGAATACCGGCAAGATCATGTTCGACGGCATCGACATCACCGGCGCCAAACCGTTTGCCGTCGCCCGGCACGGCCTCGCCCGCACCCACCAGATCGTGCAGCCGCTCACCAATATGACGGTGTTCGAGAACTGCACGGTCGGCGCCTGTTTCGGCAAGGACAATAAGGCGCTTGCCGCCGCCCGCGAGGCCGCTGAAGCGGCGATCGTGCTGACCGGCCTTGACGACCGGCGCGACATGCTCGCCTTGCATTTGACCATCGCCGGCAAGAAGCGGCTCGAGCTCGCCCGCGCGCTGGCGGCGGAGCCCAAGCTTCTGTTGCTCGACGAAGTGCTGGCCGGGCTTAATCCCACCGAAGTCGAGCACATGATCGGCGTCATCCGCAAAATCCGCGACAGTGGCGTCACCATTTTGATCATCGAACATCTGATGCAGGTGATCATGAACTTGTCCGACCGCATCGTCGTGCTGAATTACGGCGAGAAGCTTGCCGAGGGAGTGCCGGCCGACGTCGCCCGCGATCCGCAGGTCATCGAGGCCTATCTCGGCGACCCCAAGCTCGCCGCCGAGCTTGAGGGGACGTGATGGCCGAGACCATTCTCGAAGTCGAGGCGCTGGAAACCGGCTACGGCGAGGTGCAGGTGCTGTGGGGCCTGTCGCTACGAGCGCGGCGCGGCGAACTCACGGCCATCGTCGGCGCCAATGGCGCCGGCAAGACCACGACGCTGCGCGCGGTCGCCGGCACCATCGCGCCATGGCGTGGCCGCGTGCTGTTCGAGAACGACGACGTCACGCATCTGCCGACGCATCAGAAGGCCGAGCGCGGCTTTGCGCTGGTGCCCGAAGGCCGGCAATTGTTCTCGTCCATGAGCGTCGCCGAGAATCTCGAGCTTGGCGCTTTCACCAAGCGCACCGGGCGGACCTACGCCGAGCGCCTGGACGAGATCTTCACGCTGTTCCCGCGGCTGAAGGAGCGGCAGCGCCAGCTCGCCGGCACGTTGTCCGGCGGCGAGCAGCAGATGGTGGCGATCGCCCGCGGGCTGATGTCGGATCCCGATATCTTGATCATCGACGAATTATCGCTCGGGCTGGCGCCGGTCATCGTCTACCAGCTTTTGGCGACGCTCAAGCAGCTCAAAGCGCAGGGGCTCACCATCCTGCTCGTCGAGCAGAACGTGCATCTCGCGCTGGCGGTGTCCGACTACGCCTATGTTATCGCCGAAGGCAAAATCTTCACCGAGGGGCTACCCAAGGATCTCGCCGCCAAGCCGGAGATCAGAAAAGCGTATTTGGGGCTCTGATTCGGTTTATTCGAATTTAAGGCAGCGGCGCCACAGCAGCTGTTCCCGGCGAGAGAGATCGGCATGACCACTCCACAAGACACGCGGCCTCCGGCGGTCGGAGTTTATTGGATCGACGAAGAAGACTACCCTGCGCTGCTGAGAATTTTTGACGACGGCAATAAGATGCCGAAGACTTGGCGCGAGTGGCTGAAGATGGCCGAGGAGATGGAACGCGGTCTTATATCATACGGACACGTCGTCCTGCGCGTCCGCATTGATCCCGATTCCTTCATTGAATGGTGTACGACCAAGGGCGCGAATTCGAGCAATGAAGGAAGGAAAAAATTAATCGCTGCGGCCGTTCACGAGAGATACGGTCCGCAAACTTGATTCCGGTGCGCGGCAGGCCGCCATAGTCTGGAACTTCGCGCGCAACAGGCGCAGATCAGAACCACAGCGCGATTAGGTGGCTAGGTCGAAACGCTCGATTGTTCGCTTTGCCGGGACGCGAGCCGAGCTTCCACACCGCGAAGCCAGTTCGTCCGCAGCGTAAGAATGCGAGCGATGATTTCTTCAATCTGCTCGGCCGAGTATTTTGCCGACTTAGTCATAGCGCTCATGATGGGGTCCTGACCGTCACCGTGCCGCTAACGCGCTAAGTGCGAACCGAGTTCCCAAAAAGGGCCCAAACGGACATCCCCCGCCCGGACCTGTAAGAACGCCCCGTTTAACGCCCACTTTTGGGGTAAAAGCGGACATGGACTGCGAAAAAGGACAGCGATGAAGAAAAGCAACACGACGAACTTCAAGCGCCGGGACATTCTGCGCCTCGGCGGCAGCCTTGCCGCCGCATCTGCCGCCGCGCCGATGCTCCCGCGCGGTGCCTTCGCCGACACCTATCCCACGCGGCCGGTGCGGCTCATTGTCGGCTTTCCGCCCGGCTCGGCGTCGGACATCAATGCGCGGCTCGTGGCGCAGGCAATGTCGGAGCGGCTCGGGCAACAGATCGTGGTCGAGAATAAGCCCGGCGCCGCCAGCAATATCGCCACGGAGTATGTCGTTCGCGCCGCGCCCGACGGCTACACGCTCCTTTATGTCGTGCCGCCGAATGCCATCAATGCCACGCTCTACAAATCGCTCGATTACGATTTTCTGCGCGATATCGCTCCGGTGGCCGGTATCGTGCGCACGCCGGGCGTCATGGAAGTCAATCTCTCGATGCCGGCCAAGACCGTCCCGGAATTCATCGCCTACGCCAAAGCGAATCCGGGCAAGATCAATATGGCGACGCTCGGCCCCGGCAGTGGCCAGCATTTGTTCGGCGAGCTATTCATGATGATGACCGGCACCGAACTGGTACCGGTGCATTATCACGGCGCCATGCAGGCGATCACCGATCTGATCGGCGGCCGCGTGCAGGTGATGTTCGATATCGTGGTGTCGTCGCTCGGCTATCTCAAGGACGGCAAGCTCCGCCCGCTCGCGGTGACGACGGCGACGCCGATCGACGATTTGCCGGGCGTGCCGCCGCTGGCGCAATTCGCGCCCGGTTACGAAGCCTATGGCTTCCAGGGCATCGGCGCGCCGGCCAAGACGCCGGGCGCGGTCATCGACACGCTCAATCAGGCGGTGAACGCGTCGCTGTCCGATCCGAAATTGAAAGCGCAACTCGCCACGCTTGGCGGCGAGCCGTTTTCGACCTCGCCGTCGGGCTTCGGCCAATTTCTGGTCGAGGAAACCGCCAAATGGGGCAAGGTGGTCAAGGCCGCGAATATCACGGCGGGGTAGGGGCCAAAACGGACTGCTTGTCCGCCAGAGCGAACTCGCATCAGCGCATAAGCAAAGATGCCGCCAGCGCGAGCACCAGTGCCGGCGGCATGACGATCAATCCCAAACGCAAAAACGCGAGCGCGCTGACTTTGTGGCCTTCCCGGCGCAGCGCCGTGAGCCACAGGATGGTGGCAAGCGATCCGGTCACGGACAGATTAGGTCCGAGGTCGACCCCGATCAGAACCGCGCGCGTGACCTGATCGGCGGTGTGGTCGCTGTGCACGGCGCTGCCGGCAATAAGGCCGACCGGCAGGTTGTTGGCGAGATTGCTGGCCAAGGCGGCGATGAGACCGGTCGTCCAAGCCGCGGCCGTCACCGATTCCGCGGCGGCCTCGCGCAACAGCGCGCCGATCAGGGCGATCACGCCGGTCTGGTTCAGTGCTTCGACCAGCACGAACAGCCCGGCGACCAGCGGCAGCACGCCCCAGGAAATGTCTTTCAGCACGCCCCATGTCCGCGACGGCCTCGGGATGAGAACGATCGCGGCGGTGACGGCTCCGGCGATGCAGGTCGGCAGGCCAAGCTGGATGTCCATCGCCGAGGCGACGAGCAGCACCATGGCGGTCCCGGCGATCCCGGCCGCGGCGGTTTTGCCGCCGGCCGACAGGTGCGGCAGCGGCACATCGGCGGCAATGGTCTGCCGCAACTCGCGCCGCTGCGCAAAGCGCAGCGCGGCGTAGGTGACGACGATGGATACGAGCGACGGCAGGAGATAGCGCGGCAGCCATTGCAACAGCGGCGGCATATGACTGCCGTAAATGACCAGATTGGCGGGGTTTGAAATCGGCAGGACGAAGGAGGCGGCGTTGGCGATGAAGGCGCAGACCAGAAGATAAGGCAGCGGCGCCTCGGCTTTTGCCGCCTTGACCGCGGCGGCGACCGCAGGCGTCAGCACCACGGCGGTGGCGTCGTTGGAGAGAAACGTCGTGACCAATATCCCGACGCAATAAGTCAAGAGAAACAGCCGGTGCGGCGAGCCGGCGGCGTGGCCGGTCGCTTGCGCGGCGAGCCAGTCGAACAAGCCCTCGCATCGCGCCACCTCGGCCAGCAGCATCATGCCGGTGAGAAAGAGATAGACGTCGGTGCCTTTGGCAACGCCGGTCAGGGCCACCGCAGGCGCGATCAAGCCGAGCAGCACCAGAAGCGCCGCGCCTGCGACCGCCCATATCGCCTCGGGCCAATTGAACGGCCGCAGGATAACGCCGCTTACCGCCAGCGCGGCGATCGTCCAAATCAGGATATGAGGCGACAGGCCGGCCATTCAGCGCGCAGCGGCCGCAGGCGGAGCGGCCATGCCGACGCGCCGCCGCCGGCCGTTGGTTGGTCGGCGGCGACGACCGAGGCTTGCTTGATTGCGGAAGCAAACACGACCCAGAGCGCGACCGAGCCCAGCGCGAAGCTTCCGAGGATCAAAAATGCCGCCGGGTAGCCCAGCTCTTGCGAAAGCCAGCCGCCGACCGCGGGGCTGAGCGACGCGCCGATGCCTTGCGCGGTCATCACCGCGCCCTGGCCGACATTGATGCGGCCGGTGCCGTTGAGGATGCGCGCGACCAGGGCCGGCACAGCCACGCTCTGCAGTCCGGCGCCGACGCCGTCGAGAAACTGCACCGGATAAACTCCCCACCTGCTGATCAAAAGCGCAGCCAATATGCCCCGGATCGGCAGCACCGCGAACGAGACGAACAGCACGATCCACAACCCGCGTTTTTCACCGAGACGCATAGCAAATAGCGAAGTCAGAATCATCACGCCTTGCGCCACGACAATGGTGATGGCAACAAAGCCAGGCCCGTTGGCGTGGTCATCGCTGACGACCGCCATGCCGTAGAGCGGCAGCATGGCGCCGTTGCCAAGATGAAACATCGCCAGCGCCGCCGCGAGAACCAGCAGCGGCTTGCATTCGACCAGCACACGAAAACCACTGACCTTATCCTGCTCGCCCGACTCCGGC
The DNA here is from genome assembly GCA_963827465.1 of uncultured Alphaproteobacteria bacterium. GTDB lineage: Bacteria > Pseudomonadota > Alphaproteobacteria > Rhizobiales > Xanthobacteraceae > BOG-931. The sequence continues at coordinate 143,777 of CAWHBC010000009.1, read as the reverse complement.
TTGATGCCGCGCGCGATCCGATGGTCGATCGCGTTCGCCGGAATAAGGGCAACCGAAACGATGGACAGGATGCCGAATAAAGCAGCGAGCCAGAACACCGCGGCCATGCCGAACAGCCAGCCGAGAATTCCGGACAGTGCGGCGCCGACCATGTTGCCGGCATGATTGAACGCCTGATTGACCCCCATCTGCCTGTTGAAGCCGGACTGGCGGACGATGCCGAGTGTAATGGCATTGACCGCCGGGCCGATCGCCGCGCCGGCAATTGCGGTTGCCACCTGCGAGGCGGAGACGAGCCAGAACTGTTGCGACAGCAGTATCACAGCAGAAGCCAGCACCGTGCAAATGCCTGGCACGACGACAAACAAGCGCTTATGCGAGGTGCTGTCGATGAGCGCGCCGGCCGGCGCGGTCACCGCCATGCCGGCGATGCCGCCGATGCTCAACACCGTTCCAATCAGCCCGGTTTGCCAGCCACGCGCCAGAAGAAAGACGCCGAGGAATGGGCCGATCCCGGCCTGCATGTCGGCCATGAAAAAATTGAGCGATTGCAGCGGCCAGATGCCACGTCTGACCCGTGCCTGCGGGTCTGCACTTCCCGGCACTTAAAAACCTCGCGTCTGTCCATGAATCGGTGCCGCGACTTCGCGCTCTGGCTCGAGGCGATGCGCGGCGGACATTCCGCCCGGCAACGAAGAGGCGCGCCAAACGACTTTGTGAAACCCTGATGTGCGGCCAAAGTTCCCGGCGCTCAAGCGCGACTTGGTGCCCGAGCGTCGAGGTCCTCAAAGCCGCCAATATCGGCCTGCGCAAGACTTCAACGGTGCTCCGGCCGGAGAACGGCGCCAACACGCGCTACATGCGGGGCGTTTTGGCACCGGTACGATGGCTAATACCTTTGCAGGGCGAGGACGAGCGACGAGATCGCCGCGATGACATAGAAAACAAGGACCAGGAGGAATCCGGCGGCATAATTGCCATGAGCGGCAATGAGGCTTCCCATTGCAATATTGATGACGCCGGACAAGCCGATTCCCACCGCTGCCGTCGCGCCTACGGTCGAGGCAATCGTGGTGCGCTCGGCGACGGAATGCGCGAGGCTCCAGATGACGACCAGTGCCGGCGTCGAGCTCGCGCTTGCCAGCGCCAAGGCAATGGCGGCGCCCATCGGGCTCGCCACGAAGAGCTCCGCGGTCAGGAAGATCGCCCCTGCAACGAAAAGGCCGAAACCATACCAGGCGCGGCGCTTACGGCGGTCGGAGTCGATGGCAAGCAGTATCGCGCACACCGCGCCGACGAGCGACCCGCCCGAGAGGACATAGCTCATGTCAGTCGCGGGAAAGCCGCGCATGCGGACAAGATAGACCGGCCCGAACGTGATGAGGCCGTAGAAGCCGGCTGTCGCGCCGAGATCCATCAGCCCGATCAGCCACACGCGGTAGCTCGAGAGCGTCTGGAAGAAGGTATGCACCCGCCGCTCGGGAAGATTGAGCGCGTCGAGCGCATTGGTAAGCGTTCCGCGCTTGATCTTCTCGATCTCCCATGCCGGCATGCCGGACGCCGTCGCGGGATCGTCGGGCAGCCAGAACAATAAAACGAGCGGGATCAGCGGCAGCGCGGCAAAGATGTAGAACGTCGTTTGCCACGGCATCTGGGTCAGCAGCCAGATGACGAAGATCGGCGTGATCACCGTGCCGATGCCAATGCCGGTGGTCCACGGCGCTTGACCGCGCGCCCGCTCGTCGAAGGGCAGCCAATGCGCGGTAAACCAGGCCAGCAGCGGAATGGCGCACGCTTCGACGAAACCGAGCACGATACGCAGTGCCAGGAGCTGCGCGTAGCTCGTGGCATAGGCGTGGAGGATCATGATCGCAGCCCATGCGACGATGCCGACGACCGCCATCCGCCGCCCGCCCCAGCGATGGATTGCCGGTCCCCAGGCAACCGCACAAAAGCCGTAGGTCACCAAAAACCCGCCGGTGAGCGCGCCGATCAATGCAGGCTTCCCGGCCAGGCCGAAGTGCTCCATGAACGCGCTATTGACGAACATGAACGACAGATTGAGCTTGTCGATCTGCATCGTCATCATGAAGAAGAACGCGAAGGTGAAGAGCCTCCACCAGCGCTGCGGCCAAAAGCCTGCCCGAACGCTCTCTTGAGACGTCAATGTCGCCATAGCGATTTCCTCCAGGTGCGGGCTTGTTTTGCGGTACGCGCCCTTGTGCCAAGTCTAGACACCATGGAACGTGGCTGGAAGATGCCATTTTCGGTCCGGGTGGCGGGCGGGGTCCTACCGAACGCGTCATCGCCGTGCTAGCACCACGGCGAACACAACAGGCGAGACGATGGATCCGATTTTTGTCACTTCTGGCGCCGCGGGCGCGGTCCCGATCTGGTTCGTCACCGCGGCGACCTATCCGGACGTTCGGAAGGTTTTGGGCGCGGAGCTCTGCCGCTTCGCCGATGCCGCCGGTTTCGAGGCGAAGTCCGGCCGCTACTTGCTGTTGCCCGGCAGGCCGGAGGGCAAGCCCGCACTCGGCGGCGTGCTGTTCGGCCTCGAAGCGGCGGACGACACGCCGGACCGCTTTCTGCCCGGCAGGCTGGCGCAGCATCTGCCCGACGGCGTTTACCGCTTTGCCAACGAGCCGCACGATGCGCGGCTCGGCGCGCTCGCCATCGCGCTCGGCCTCTACCGCTTTACCCGCTACCGCAAGGCCGAGGCGCGCGCGATCAAGCTCGACCTGCCGCAAAACCTCGACCGCGACGAGCTCAACCACACCGTCGAGGCCGTGACGCTGGCGCGCGATTTGATCAACACGCCGGCCAACGATCTCGGCCCGGCGCAACTCGAGCAGGCTGCGCGCAAGCTCGCCGCCCGCCATTCCGCCACGATCCATGCGGTTATCGGCGACGATTTGCTGGCGCAAAATTTTCCGCTCATTCACGCCGTCGGCCGCGCCGCGACCGGCGCGCCGCGGCTGATCGACATGTCGTGGGGCGACGCCGGCCACCCCAAAGTGACCTTGGTCGGTAAGGGCGTGTGCTTCGACACCGGCGGCCTCGACATCAAGCCCGATGCCTCGATGCTGAACATGAAGAAGGACATGGGCGGGGCCGCAACGGCCTTGGCGCTCGCCGGCATGATCATGGCGCGCGGGCTTAAAGTGCGGCTGCGCGTGCTCATTCCCGCGGTGGAGAATTCGATAGCCGGCTCGAGCTTCCGGCCGCGCGATATCTATCCCTCGCGCAAGGGCATCACCGTCGAGATCGGCAATACCGACGCCGAGGGCCGGCTGGTTCTGGCCGATGCGCTGGCGCTCGCCGACGAGGACAAGCCCGACCTCGTGGCCGACTTCGCGACGCTGACCGGCGCCGCGCGCGTCGCGCTCGGACCCGACCTGCCGGCCTTCTTCACCGACGACGACGCGTTGGCCGATGAACTCATGCGCCATGCCATGGCCGAGAACGATCCGCTGTGGCGGCTGCCGCTGTGGCGTCCTTACGAAGCGATGCTCGACTCCAAAATCGCCGACACCAACAATGTCGGTGGCGGCCAAGCAGGCGCCATCACGGCGGCGCTGTTCATGCGCCGCTTCGTGACGGCGAAGTCCTGGCTGCATGTCGACCTGTTCGCCTGGACGTCTTCGGCCAAGCCGGGGCGACCGGAAGGCGGCGAGTTGCAGGCGGCGCGGGCGCTCTACGCCATGCTCGCGGCGCGTTACGGGTGACGGCGGAGAGATACGATGCCGGGCTTCGATCCGCGCGTTACGCCGGCCCGCGCCGATCTCGCGGCCAAATCGCTCGAAGGCAGGATCGCGGCGCGGCGCTACGCCGAAGGCCGCGAGCACGAGGTCGTGGCGCCGCAGGCGCCGCTGCGGCAGGCGCCGCGGCCCGATGCGCCGCTCGATACCGAAGCGCTCATGGGCGAGCGCGTCACGGTCTACGAGTGCAACGACGAGGGCTGGGCCTGGGGTCAGCTTCAATCCGACAATTATGTCGGCTGGCTGCCGCAAAGCGCGCTCGCACCGCCGGCCGCGGCGCCGACGCATAAGGTCACCGCGTTGCGGACCTTCGCTTTTCCCGGGCCGTCGATCAAATTGCCGCCCGTCGAGGCGCTGCCGTTCGGCGCGCGCCTCGCGGTGGCGCGCTTCGAAGAACGCATGGCGGTGACCACCGCCGGCGCCTATGTGCCGACGGCTCACCTCAAACCGGTGAACGAATACGAGCGCGACTTTGTCGCCGTGGCGGAACGCTTTCTCGGTGTGCCCTATCTATGGGGCGGTAAGACCGCGTTCGGACTCGACTGTTCGGGTCTGGTTCAGGTCGCGCTTGCCGCCTGCGGCGTCGCGTGTCCGCGTGACAGCGATATGCAGGAACAGGCTCTGGGAGAGGCCGTTCCCGCCGGAGCAAATTTTTCAGGTCTCAAACGCGGCGATCTGGTGTTCTGGAAAGGCCATGTCGCCATTGTCCGCGACGGCGCGAATTTTCTGCATGCCAATGCTTTTCACATGGCGGTCGCGATCGAGCCGATCGCCGGCGCCATCGCCAGAATCCGGGCCGCCGGCAGTGAAGTAACCGGTGTTCGGCGCATTGCGTGTTAAGCGATATTCGCCGAAACTGATCGGGGAAACAAAAAGGGAGGCCCCGATGGGTTCGATTTCTTCGGGCCACATTATTTTTGCCGCGGCCGCCATCGCTTTGGCGGCGGTGCCATCGGCCGCGCGCGCGGAGACCGCGCTCAACATGGCGGTGGTATCGCGGACCGTCTTTTATTTGCCGGCGTGGGTGGCCCAGAAGCAGGGCTTCTTCAAAGCCGCGGGCCTCGACGTGACGATGAAGGTCTACGACGGGTCCGATCAGATTTACCAGGATTTGCGTGCCAACGCCCAGCAGATCGCCGTCGCCTCGACGGAAAGCGTGATCGCCGACGCCTATAAGGGCGGTGTCTTCCGGCTCATCGCCGGCAATTCGCAGCGCCCGCCGCATTTCATCATCGCCCAGCCCGAGATCAAGACGCTCGCCGAGCTTAAAGGCAAACTGATGGGCGTGGTCTCGATGCATGAAGGCACTACGTTCTTCGTCCCCGACATCGCCAAGAAAGCCGGCCTCGACGCCGGCGACATCAAGATCGAAGCGGTCGGCGGCTCCCCGACCCGCATGCGGCTCCTCAAGGAGCACAAAATCGATGCCGGCATGCAGCCTTACCCGTTGAGCTACGAGGCGGACGCGCAAGGCTTCAGCAATCTCGGCCCGGTCGCCGACATCGTGCCGGATTATCAATTCAGCGCCGTGATCGTCGACGAAGACTGGGCACGCGCCAACCGGCCCGTTGTGGCGGCCTATTTGCGCGCGTTGCGCGAGGGGACGGCCTATATGTTTGCGCATCCCGACGAAGCCGCCGCAATCGGTGCAATCGAATTGCGGACGACGCCCGCTCTGGCGCGGCGCGCCATCGACGACACCGCCCGGATGGATATCATGCCGAAGGATTTGTCGCTGACCGATGCGAGTCTGCGCCGGGTGTTCGACAATGTGAAAGCCGCCGGACTGGTGGGGCCGGACACGAGTTACGACCGGACGAAATTCGTCGACGAATCTTATCTGACCGAGAGCCGGAACGGCGGCAAAGCGGAGTAGCACCGATGAGCACGCAAGACCCGCATCTAGCCGTTCCATCGCAGCCGCCGGCGCCGCCGTATCATCATCTGCTGCGCCTGAGTTTTTGGATCCGCGAGCTGCCGTTCGCGCTCGTTCTTATTCTGACGACGATCGGCGTCGCCTATACCAGCTTCTCCAAAAAGCCGATTACCGGCTATTGGGAGATTCTTGCACCGCTGATCGCGCTGGTTTGCGTCGGCGCCGGCTGGGACAGCGCCGACGACAACACCAAGCGCTTCCGGCTGATCGGCACGCAGGTGCTGCACTGGATCGCCTTCATCGTGGTGATGAACCTGATGCTGCTCAACAGCGTGCAGCGCGAGTTCAGTTCGAGTGCCGCCGGACTGGCGATTTTCACGCTGCTCGCGCTCGGTACCTTCACCGCGGGCGTGCACGTGCTGTCCTGGCAGGTGTGCCTCCTTGGCCTGATCATGGCGCTCGGCATCCCGGCGATCGCCTGGATCGAAAACTCCGCGCTGCTCCTGGTGCTCGTGGCGGGCGCGGTGGCCGGCATCGTCGCGGTATTCTGGTGGCGCATTCATGAAAGCCGCCGGCACACCTCGTAAAACCGGCTTTCAGTTGCTACGAGGCGGTATCCGGCTGGCCGGGATGCGATCCGGCCCGCTGCGGCAAAATCAGAATGCAGACGACGATGAACGCGGCGATCACCGCCGAAGCGATCGGCCGGCTCAGCGCCAGGCCGCCGTCGTGCACCGGCTTGTCGAGGAAGTCACCGACCGTGGCGCCGAGCGGCCGGGTCAAGATGAAGGCCGCCCAGAACAGGAACACGCGCGAGACCTTGGTCCGAAAATAGAGCGCTGCGAGCACCGCCAGGCCGGCGGCAAAAAGGAGCGCGCCGCCGTCATAACCGAGCCCGGTATCGTCGGCCGTCCAATCGCCGAGCGCGGTGCCGAGCGTCTGCGAAAACGTGATCGCAACCCAATAAAAGATTTCCACCTTCGCGGTGTTCACGGTGGCGACCGAAATCGAGCCGAGCGACCAATACCAGACGGCAAGCGTCGCCATGAGACAGACAAACAGCAGCGACGAGCCGCCGGCATAACCGATGCCGAGCGAACGGTCGGCGAAGTCGGCCATGGTGGTGCCCGCCGTCGTCGAGGCGATGATCGTCGCCCAATACAGGAGCGGATGGAATTTCCTCGCCGCGATCTGCAGAATGACAAAAACCACCAGGAGGGACAGGAACAGCGCGGTCCCGAGAAGATAGCCCCAGCCGAGCGTCATGGTGACGGTGTCGCCGCCGGTCTCGCCCAGCGTCGTCGCCGCGATCTTGATGATCCAGAACACCAGGGTAACTTCGGGGACCTTGCTGGCGGTTCGCTCGATCGGAGATGTCATTTCGGCCCTTGTTTTCGCCCCGGCCGCGGTGCGGTCAGGATGCGCGGTTGTATCGCCACTCGCCATTTTTATCGCAGCCTCGCGAATTCAAGCGGCGATTTTGTGATAGGTTTCGGGCTCGCCTGCGATGCGCTGGCGCCGGCGCGGCTGCTTCATTACCATTCACGCCGAACCCTTGAGTAAGGACGCTTGATGCCGGGACGCGTCGAAGGAAAAGTCGCCCTTATCGTCGGTGCCGGCTGCGTCGGGCCGGGCTGGGGCAATGGCCGCGCCGCAGCCGTGCTGTTTGCCCGCGAGGGCGCCAAGGTCTTTGCCGTCGACAAGGACGCCGAGACGATGACGGAGACGGTCGCGCGGGTCGGCAATGACGGCAAGATCGTTACCCATGTGTGCGACGTGCTCGATGATGCGCAAGTCGGCGCCATGGTGGCGGCGTGCTGCAAGGCATTCGGCCCGATCGACATCCTGGTCAACAATGTCGGCGGCTCGGCGGCCGGCGGTGCCGCCGAAATGCCGGAACAAACCTTCGACGCCCAGATCGACTATAATCTCAAAAGCGTGTTTCTCACCTGCCGCCACGTCATCCCGATAATGATCGAGAAGTCCGGCGGCGGTGCCATCGTCAACACGGCATCGACCTCCGGAATCCGCTTCACAGGCTCGCCGCAAATCGGTTATGCCTCGTCGAAAGCGGCCGTCATCCAGTTCTCGCGGGTCACAGCCGTGCAATACGCCAGGCACGGCATTCGCGTAAATACGGTGGTTCCGGGTCAGATGCATACGCCGATGGTCGAAGCGCGCCTCGCCACGCAGCGGACCGGCGGCGACGTGGAGGCGCTGCTAAAGTCGCGCGTTGCGCGCATTCCGCTCGGTTTCATGGGCGACGGCCGCGATACCGCCAATGCCGTTCTGTTTCTCGCCTCCGACGAAGCGCGCTTCATCACCGGCACCGAAATCGTCGTCGACGGCGGCATGACCGCGCGTTGCGACTAATAACGTCTAGCACCGGGACACTCCATGGCCATCCGCCCAGACGACCTCACGCCGACCATCGCGCCGCCGGATCCCAATCCGAAAAAGCCGAAGCTGGAGCTGCCGCCGCTCTCCTGCGATTCCCATTTCCACGTGTTCGGGCCGCACGACAAATTTCCTTATGCCGCGCACCGGCCGTTCACTCCGCCCGACGCCCCCAAGGAAGAGCTGTTTCGTCTGCACGAATTCCTCGGCTTCGAGCGCGGCGTCTTTGTGCAGTCGACCTGCCACGGCAGCGATAATTCGGTGCTCGTCGATCTGCTGGCCGCCGGCAAGGGCCGCTATCGCGGCTCCGCGCTGATCGATCCGAACACCCCGGATGCCGAAGTCGAGCGGCTCGACGAGGCCGGTGTGCGCGGCGTGCGGCTACACTTTTTCGGCAATCACCTTGGCCCGCCGCAGCGGCGGGAGGACGTGCTGCGGATCCTCGAAAAAGTCGCGCCTTACGGCTGGCACATCCAGATACACACCGGCGGCCAAGGCGTTGTCGATCTCTACGAGTTCATCACGTCGATCGAGGCGCCGGTCGTGATCGACCATATCGGGCGCATCGACATCGCCGAAGGGCTCAAGGGCAAGGCTTTCTCGGTGCTGCGGCGGTTGCTCGACCGCGGCAATATCTGGGTGAAACTCTCCGGCACCGACCGCATCTCCAAGGAAAAATATCCTTACGCCGACGCGATCGCGTTTCCGCGCGATCTTGCCGCGCATGCGCCCGAGCGCGTGGTCTGGGGCACCGACTGGCCGCATCCGAACCATAATGCCGTCCCCAATGACGGCGAGCTCGTCGATCTGATCGCCGAGATCGCGCCCGACGCCCGCACGCGCCAGCGCATGCTGGTCGATAATCCGGCGCGGCTGTTCGGATTTTGAGCGTACAGCGAACGTGATGGCGAAACACACTCTCGGCAAGTTGCCGCCCGACGCATTCGGCGTGCTGGACCTGCCGGCATTGCCGCACGACCTCATTGACGGATTCCGTAAGCTGCCCGATCTCACCGGCACGACATCCGATGTGATGGACGAACTCGGCATCGTCGGCGCGGTGCCGGCCGCCGTGCTGCGGCCCAGCGACCCGCGCGCGCGCGTGGTCGGCCGGGCGCTGACCGTTCGCAACGTCGCCGCCACGTCGCCGGTCCCTGACAAAGTCAAAGCCGGCGTTTCCGGTCTTGGTGAGATCGAAGCGCACAATCTGGCCGAGCCCGGCGATGTCCTGGTGGTCCAGGGCGTCGATCAAGTGTCCAATCTCGGCGGCATGTCGGCGACCATCGGCCACCGCCAGGGCGAGATCGGCGCCGTCGTCGACGGCGGGGCGCGCGACATCGATCGTTCGCGCGCTATCGGGCTGCCGGTGTGGTCGAAGAGCATCAGTCCGATGACCGGGAAATGGCGCGTCGAAACCGTTGCCATCAACAAGCCGGTGACAATTTGCGGCGTGACCGTCAATCCCGGCGATGTCGTGCTGGCCGACGAGACCGGCGTCTGCTTCGTTCCGCGCCAGCGTGCCGCCGAAGTGCTGGCAAGGGCGGAGCGCAATGCGGCCGCGGAAAAGCTGCGCGAGGAAAAAATCGCCTCCGGCGTTCCGATTGCCGAGCTGATCGGCAAGGCGAAATAGTCCCAAGCCCGGCCTGTCTCCGCGCCGGCCGCTACTCGCCGGTGATGCCGAGCTTATGGATGGTATCCGGCCAAGTGGCGAACTCCTTGGCCAGCCGGTCGGCAAAGGCTTCATGGCCGAGCCTCCCGCTCAGGCCATTGCCAGCCAGGCGCTGCTTGATGGCCGGCATGGCGATGACCGCGAACAGCGCCTGTTCGAGCTTGTCGCGCACTTGCGGCGGCGTACCGGCCGGCAAAAACGCGCCGTACCAGTTTTCCATGATGACACTGGGCAGGCCGAGCTCCACGGTCGTCGGCAGATCGGGCAGGAGCGGTGAGCGCTGATCGGCGAACAGCGCGAGCGCTTTGACCGATCCGGCTTGTACGAGCGGCAGCAAAACCGGCAAATCGGCGTTGAGCATATCGACATGGCCGCCCAGCAGATCGCTGATCGCCGGCGCCGCGCCGCGATAGGGCACGTGCGTGATTTTCACGCCCGCCGCGGCATTGAGCATTTCGACGGCGATGTTCATCGTGGTGCCCGGACCGGCCGAACCGTAGGTCAGTTTCTGCACTTTTGCCTTGTTGATGAGCTGCGGCAGAGAGGCAACGCCAAGGTCTTTGTTCACCACCAGCAAAGACGGCACCACGCCGACCAGCATCACCGGCTCGAACGATTTCACCGGATCGTAGGCCGTCGGCGGTTTCAGGATCGGACTGAGCACCTGCGATCCGAGACTGGCAAGCAATACCGTATTGCCGTCCGGGGCGGCGTGCGCGACATATTCCGAAGCGATCGCGCCGCCGGCGCCGCCGCGGTCGTCGACGATTACATTGGCATTGAGCTTTGCGCCCAGTTCGCTGGCGAGCAGGCGCGCCAATTGATCGACCGGGCCGCCGGCGGCGAACGGCACGACGATCTTGACGGTGTCAGCCATGGCCGGCGTCGCCAACAGCCATAACGCGGCGCAGCACACAGCGAATAACCGGCCCTGAAAGCGTGGCATAGGCGCGTCCTCCCGGTAATCTTTTCGTTTCTCAGCAGATGACTTTACCGCAACTCCTCGCGGCATCGACGATTTTCTGCAGTTCGTCGCGGCCCGGATAGCCGAGCACGGCAACGCCGTCGATGACGAAGGACGGCGTTGCGGCAAGCCCAAGCGAATTGCCAAGCGCCAGGTGCGCTTTCATCATCGCGGTGACCTCGTCGCTGTCGCCAAGCTTGGTCAAGGCCTGCACGTCAAAGCCAAGGCTGCGCGCGACTTCCAGCGCCCGAAGGCCATCCACCACGCCGCGCAGCGCATAAATTTTTTCATGAAAGTCATAGAATTGCTGCGGCGTGCCGAGCTTCGCCACTGCGAGCTCGACGCGGCTTGCGGCAATCGAAGCGATGCCGAGGACCGGGAACGGCACAAGCACCAGCCGGAGCTGCGGATCGACACCGACCATATCGGCGATGTCGGCCGAGGCGATGCGGCAATACGGACAATTCAGATCGTAGAATTCCACCAGCGTCGTCGTGCCGGCGGGATTTGCCGCGACGACGACGCCGGGCATTTTATCGATCGGGGCCGCGAGCTTGACCCTGTGATTGGGCAATGGCTGCCCGTCATCGGTGCGGAGCGGAAACTCCGAGACAAGCCGCATCGTGCGGTCGCGCGTCTGCGCGGCGCTTTGCCCATTTCCGAGCGCGATCACCGCGGCGGCGACCGCGGCGGACAGCAGGATCGGCGGCCATCTGTTCATTGCTGCGTTTCTGACAAATGCCCCGGCGGGCGCGATGCCTTATTGGTCGACTACGCCCTCAGGGGCGGTGTCGAGGTTGAATGCGGCGGCGAACAGGGCGCGCGTGTAGTCGGTCTTGGGATTGCTGAAAAGTTCGGCAGCGTCGCCCGATTCGACCACGAGGCCATGCCGCATGACCAGCAAGCGGCTCGCCAATGCCGCCACGACCCGCAGATCGTGCGAGATGAACAGGTAGGTGAGGTTGTGCCGCTTCTGCAGATCGCGGAGCAGGTCGACCATCTGCGCCTGAATGACCATATCGAGGGCGCTGGTGGGTTCGTCGAGCACGATGAAGCTCGGCTCCAAGACCAGCGCGCGGGCCACCGCGATGCGCTGGCGCTGCCCGCCGGAGAACTCGTGCGGGAAGCGAAACCGCATCTCCGGGTCGAGGCCGACGTCACGCAACACCTGGATGACCCGGTCGTCGCGCTGGCTGTTCGACAAGTCCGGCTGGTGGACCTTGATGCCTTCCTTGATGATGTCGGCGACCGACATGCGAGGCGACAGCGACCCATAAGGGTCCTGGAACACGATCTGCATGTTGCGGCGGTGCGGCCGCATTTCCTTGAATGTGAGCCCCTGCAGATCGTTGCCCATGAACGCAATCAGTCCGTCCGAGGAGATCAAGCGCAGGATGGCGCGGCCGAGCGTCGATTTGCCGGAACCGGATTCGCCGACCACGCCGAGCGTCTCGCCTTTGCGCAGTTCGATGCTCAGGCCGTCGCAGGCTTTGACGTGGCCGACCGTCTTGCGCATCAGCCCGCGCGTGATCGGGAACCAGACTTTGAGCTGTTCCGTCTTCAAAAGGAGCGGCGCGTCGGGCTGCGGCGGCGCCGGGTCGGGCCGCGGCTCGGCCGCCATCAGCGCCCGCGTGTAAGGATGCTCGGGCGAACTGAAAACGCGTTCGACCGGGCCATGCTCGACGATCTGGCCGTCCTTCATCACGCAGACCCGCTGCGCGATCTTGCGCACGATGCCGAGGTCGTGGGTGATGAATAAAAGCGACATGTGCAGCCGCGACTGGATCTCCTTCAGCAAGGCGATGATTTGCGCCTGCACGGTGACGTCGAGCGCGGTCGTCGGTTCGTCGGCGATGAGCAGATCGGGCTCGTTGGCGAGCGCCATGGCGATCATCACGCGCTGGCGCTGGCCGCCGGACAACTGATGCGGATAAGCCTTGAGCCGGGTCTGCGGATCGGGAATGCCGACCTGGGTCAGCACTTCGATCGTGCGTTCGCGGGCGGGCTTGCCGGTCAGGCCGCGATGCAGCAGCAGGATCTCGCCGATCTGCTTCTCGATCGTATGCAGGGGGTTGAGCGACGTCATCGGCTCCTGGAACACGATGGTGATCTTGTCGCCGCGCACCTGGCGCATTTCTCGTTCCGAGAGCTTCAAGAGATCCTGGCCGTGGAACAGAATGCTGCCCGAGGGATGATGCGCCGCCGGGTAGGGCAACAGGCGCAGGATAGACAGCGCCGTCGCCGACTTGCCGGACCCGGATTTGCCGACCAGCGCCAGGCACTCGCCCTTGACGATGTCGAATGAGATGTGGTCGACCGCCAGATTATCGCGGCCGCCGGAGCGGAAGGCGATCGACAGATCGCGAACCGAAAGGCAAAGCTCGGTCATGAAAGTACCCGGGCCAACTCGGTGAGGCCGTCCTCGTTGGGCTTTAGGGTTAGCATTTCCGCCGGCGTCACAATGCCCTCATCCGCAGACAAAAGAACTCGGCACCGGCACCGTACTGCTGTGACCACGTGAATAGCGTCAGGCAGCTTCACCGTGATCCTCGTCCCGTCTGGTCTTGTCTTCCGGCTAACGCGCCGATAGTCGGCCGTGTCGATCAAGACATCTCTGGTGACGGGCTGAAGCTGAAAAAACTTACTCCAAACAATAAGATTAAGGTAGCTACGGCGCGCGTCAGGTTGGGCGTTCGCCAAGACTTCAGCCAATGTCAACTCGCTGGTCGCGGCAATGCCGGGTCGTTCCGTCAACAATGCAAACATGCGTCGCACGCCATTGGCCACGGCCTCTTCGCCCTCGACAAAATATATGAATGGATTCGCATCGATATACACAATCGGTGCTACGGCCAAATCAGCCATCCCACCCATCTCGTTGCTGACGAATTTCGGCGTCTATATCATTCTTGGTTCGGAACGGCGGGCGCCTCAACATCCAAATTTCGTCGAGTGACATAATGTGCTCGGGCTGTGACCGCTCCACCTCAACGGTCACCGTGACTTGCGCGTGCGGATCATCCGGCGGACGCAGGTCTTCGGGCAATTGTGCCGCTGGATAGTGTTCACGGACGATGATTTTGTTCATAGTTCGGCTCCTGGCAGGGACGAATATACCATCGGCTCATGCGAACGTCTTCCGCGGATCGAAGGCGTCGCGCACCGCCTCGCCGATGAAGATCAAAAGCGACAGCATCAGTGCGACGGTGAAGAAACCTGCTAGGCCGAGCCAGGGCGCCTGCACATTGGCTTTGGCTTGCGACAGCAATTCGCCGAGCGACGGCGAGCCCGGCGGCAGGCCGAAACCGAGAAAATCCAGCGCCGTGAGCGTCATTACCGACGACGACATGATGAACGGCAGGAATGTCATCGTCGCCACCATGGCGTTCGGCAACAAATGCCTGAACATGATGACCTTGTTGGAGACACCCAGCGCGCGCGCCGCCTGGATGTATTCGAAATTGCGGCCGCGCAGGAATTCCGCCCGCACCAGGCCGACGAGCCGCACCCAGGAGAACAACAGCAGGATGCCGAGCAGCACGAAGAAGCCGGGCACCAGCACCGAGGAAATGATCAAGAGCAAATAAAGCTCGGGCACCGACGTCCAGATTTCGATGAAACGCTGAAACAACAAGTCGGTCCAGCCGCCGAAATAGCCCTGAACCGCGCCGGCCGCGACGCCGATGACCGACGACACGATGGTCAGGACCAGGCCGAACAGCACCGAAATACGGAAGCCATAGATCGTCCGCGCCAGCACGTCGCGGCCTTGATCGTCGGTGCCGAACCAGTTGTACTCGAGCTTGCTGCCGCACTTGGCATAACCATTCTTGGCGGCGAATTCGCAATCGGCGGAGGTCAGCATCCAGGTCGGCTTGGAAGGAAAGGCCGACGGCGGATTGTCGTTGATGGTGTTGTAGGAGAAGCGAATCGGAGCCCAGATTTCGATGGCGTTGTGCTCGTCGAGGAAATTCTGCAGGTGGGGATCGCGATAATCCGCCGCGGTGCCGAGGTCGTCGCCAAAGTCGGTGTCCGGATAGGTGAAGAACACCGGGAAAAACGTTCCGCCATTGAAATGAATAAACAGCGGCTTGTCGTTGGCGATGAACTCTGCAAACAGCGAGACCACAAAAAGGATGAGAAAAATCCACAGCGACCAGTAGCCGCGGCGGTTGGCCTTGAAGTTGCGCCAGCGGCGCGCGTTGAGCGGCGAGAATTCGAAGCCGCGCCGCGGCAGTCCGGACAATCCGAGCGGTCCGGCCGGCTCGGCATCCGGCTTTAATTCCGGCGGAATTCCCGGCTCGATCTGGTCCTCGATGCTGTCGGGAAGGATCTTGACGTCCACCTCACACCTCCCGCGTCTCGAAATCGATGCGCGGATCGATCCAAGTGTAGGTGAGGTCGGAGATCAGGTTTACGACAAGGCCTACCAGCGCGAAGATATAGAGATTGGCGAATACCACCGGATAATCGCGGTTGAGCACGCTTTCGAAGCTCAATAGTCCCAGTCCATCCAGCGAAAAGATGGTTTCGATCAATAGCGATCCGGCAAAAAACGCCGAAACGAAAGCGGCCGGGAAACCGGCGATCACCAGAAGCATAGCGTTGCGGAAAATGTGGCCATACAGCACTTGGCGCTCGGAGCAGCCCTTGGCGCGCGCGGTGAGCACGTATTGCTTGCGCAGTTCCTCAAGAAACGAGTTCTTGGTGAGCAGCGTCATTGTGGCGAAGGCGGCAAGCCCCATCGACACGATCGGCAATACCAGGTGCCAGAAATAATCGAGGATTTTCTCCCACCAGGGAAAATGCGACCAGCCTTCCGAGGTGAGCCCGCGCAGCGGAAAGATTTGCCAAAACGAGCCGCCGGCGAACAGAACGATCAGCAGGATCGCGAACAGGAAGCCGGGAATGGCGTAGCCGATGATGATGACGCCGGAGGTCCATACGTCGAATTGCGAACCGTCGCGCACCGCTTTGCGGATGCCGAGCGGAATCGAGATCAGATAGCTCAACAGCGTCATCCAGATGCCGAGCGATATCGATACCGGCAGCTTCTCCTTGATAAGCTGCAGCACGCTGATGTCGCGAAAATAGCTCTTGCCGAAATCGAAGCGCGCGTAATTCCACAGCATGATGAAAAAGCGCTCGTAGGCGGGCTTGTCGAAGCCAAACTGCTTTTCCAGGCTTTTGATGAAGGCCGGGTCGAGACCCTGGGCGCCGCGGTATTTGGAGGTGACGTCGAATTGCGTGGCGCTCGGCGCGGCGCCGCGGGCGAAGTCGCCGTTGGTGGACCCCGAAATGCGGGATGCGGCGCCGGTCTCGCTGCCCTGCAACTGGGCGATGACGCGCTCGACCGGCCCGCCGGGCGCGAACTGCACCACGACGAACGACACCAGCATGATGCCGAAGATGGTGGGAATCATGAACAGAAGGCGACGGACGATGTAGGCGGTCATTGCATCCCAGCTAGTTTTCCCATCGGAGCGCCACCGTAACGCCCGCTATCTTAAAGCCCCTGGCGCGCACTGCACCACCTTTCTTATGGGCCCGCCTCCCGGCCGCGAAGTCGCATCCAAGCGTGACGAAAACACGACGAATTTTGCCGGCCGCGGCGATATGGCTTGCGCATGCTAGCGATCCGCGCCGCCCGGCAGGCGAATTTTCGCTGCTTTTACCGGATCATACCACCAGGTGTCGGGGATGCCGCGGAAATAGCGAGGCTGTGCCGGAGGCCGGCCGAAGATGTCCCAATAGGCGATCCAGTGCGAAGCCTTGTACCAGTTGGGAATCCAGTACCGCCCGGCGCGGATGACCCGGTCGAGCGCCCGGCAGGCTGTCACCAGCGCCGGGCGTGAATCGGCGGCAATGATCCGGTCGATGAGCGCATCGACCACCGGGTCGGCGATCCCGGCGAGATTGTGCGAGCCGTTCAGCGTCGCCGCCTGCGACGAGAAATAGGAGCGCAGTGAATCGCCCGGCGTCGCCGAGAAGCTGAAGCGGTCGATGGTGATATCGAAATCGAAATTGTCGAGCCGGGCGCGATATTGGACCGGGTCGACGACGCGCAGCGTCGCGTCGATCCCCAACACGCCGAGATTTTTGATGAACGGCATGTGATGCGGCTCGAACGCCGGTTCGTCGATGAGGAATTCGACCGTGATCGGCGGGCCGCCCGGCAGCAGACGCCTGCCGTTGCGAATGACGCAGCCGGCCGCTTGCAGCGTCTCGGCGGCCTTGCGCAATAATGGCCGATCTTCGCCGGTGCCGTCCGACACCGGCGGACTATAGGGCTCGCCGAAAACCTCGGCCGGCAAGCGCGCGCGAAACGGCTCAAGCAGATCCAGCTCGGCCTGGCTGGGCGGGCCTTGCGCCATCAGGTCGGAGTTCTGAAAGACCGAGACCGTTCGCTGATAGGCGTTGTACATGATGGTCTTGTTGGTCCACTCGAAATCGAACGCGTCGTTCAACGCATCGCGTACGCGAGGGTCGGTAAATTGCGCACGCCGGGTATTGATGAACCAGCCTTGCGCGCCGGACGGCGTGTTGTCGGGGATCTCGTCGCGTTTGACGCGCCCGTCCCGCGCCGCCGGAAAATCGTATCGGGTCGCCCAGAAGCGCGAGGTGAACTCTTCCCGGAACAGATAGGTGCCGGCGGAGAAACCTTCGAAGCCGACGTCGCGGTCGCGGTAATACTCATAACGGACGACGTCGAAATTGTTCTGGCCGCGCGACACCGGGAGATCGGCGCCCCACCAGTCCTTCACCCGATCGTAGGCGATGAAGCGTCCCGGCTCGAAGCGCCCGACCCGATAGGCGCCCGACCCCAGCGGAATCTCGAGCGTGGATTCGTCGAACGGCCGGGTCGCATAATAGGCCCGTGAAAAAATCGGCAGGCCGGCAACGAACAGCGGCACGTCGCGCGCGCGCTTTGGCGCAAAGCGCACGGTGACGCTGGTGTCGTCGTCCGCCGTCGCGCCGACGAAGTCGCGCAGCGACTGGCTGATGAGCGGATGACCTTTTTCCTTGAGGATCGACAGCGAGAAGGCGACGTCGTGGGCGCTCAGCGGCGAGCCGTCGCTGAACTTTGCTTCCGGACGGATGAAGAATTGATAGGTCAAGCCGTCGGCGGAGCGGCGGACCTTCTGCGCGGCGAGGCCATACATGGCATCCGGCTCGTCGCCCGAGCGGACCATCAGCGTGGCGAAGGTCAACTCCATTCCCTGCGCCGCGTCACCCTTGAGAATGAAGCTGTTGAGCGAATTGAAGGTGAGAAAATTCTGGTTGTAGATCTGGTCCGGGCCGATCTGCGAAAACAGGCCGCCCTTCGGCGCGTTCGGATTGACATACTCGAAGTGCTGGAAGTCGGCCGGATAGGCGAGATCGCCGAATACCGACAGTCCGTGCGATTCGATGACGTCGTCGCCGCGGCCTGGCCCGACACCGGCGCCCATCGCGGCGGCGCCCGACGCCACGCCGGCGGCAAGCCTGAGAACGCGCCGACGGGTGGGCCGGTTCATGCCTTGGCTAATTAAGATGCCCCGGTTTTGGCGGCTTTCTGTGCGTCCCACCACCATACCGCAGGGAACGCCGAGACGCCGTATTTCGGCAGCGGGTCGGGATGGCTGAAGCGGTCCCAGCGCGCGGTACGCGCCTTGAAGTAGGCCCATTGCGGCACGACGTAGAAGTTCCACAACAAGACGCGGTCAAGCGCTTTGGCGGCGGCCTCGAGGTCGGCCCGCGTCTTGGAAAAAACGATCTTGTCGATCATCGCGTCGACGGCGGGATTCTTGATGCCGATAAGATTGTCCGAGCCCGGCTGATCGGCGGACTGCGAACCCCAGTAGCCGCGCTGCTCGTTGCCCGGCGACAGCGATTCCGGCCATGAATTGGTGATGATGTCGAAATCCCAGCCGCGCAAGCGGTTCTCATATTGCGCCGGGTCGACGGTGCGCACGGTCACCGTCATGCCGAGGCGTTCCAGCGACGGCTTGTAGAACAGAAAGATGCGCTCGAAGCTCGGGCCGGCCGAGAGCATCTCGACCGTAAAGGGCTCGCTGGTCTTGGTATTGACGAGCTGCTGATCGCGCACCTCGTAGCCTGCGGCCTTGAGAAGCCGCAACGCCTCCCGCAGATTGTTGCGCACGGCGCCGGGATTGCCGTTGACCGGATTGGTATAGGGCTTCTTGAACAGTTCGGGCGGGACCTGGTCGCGCACGGTCTCCAGGAGCTCGAGCTCGCGGCCCGTCGGCAGACCGCTCGCGGCGAGATCGCTGCCGTCAAAATAGCTGTCGATCCGCTTGTAGGCGCCGTAGAAAATCTCCTTGTTCATTTCCTCGAAGTCGAACGCGTAATTGAACGCGAGCCGCACGCGCGGGTCCTGGAACTTCGGCTTTCTGATATTGAAGGCGAAGGCCTGCATCAGGCCGTAGCTTCGGATCGGAAATTCCTCGAGCAGGACGCGTTTGTCGCTCACCGCCGGAAAATCGTAGGCGGTGGCCCAATTCTTGGCGAGATTTTCCACCCGCCAATCGATGGCGTCAGCCTTGAAGGCTTCCAGCGCCACGGTGGTGTCGCGGAAATATTCGAAGTGCAGCTCGTCGAAATTATTGGTGCCGATATTGACGTTGACGCCGTTGCCCCAATAATCCTTGACCCGCTCATAGACGATATTGCGCCCGGCGGAGAACTCCTTGATGCGGTAGGGGCCCGAGCCCAGCGGCGGCTCGAGCGTGGTATCGGCGATATTGCGTTTCTTGCCATTGGCGTCGGTGCCCTCCCACCAATGCTTCGGCAGGATGGTCAACTCGCCGACGATCTGCGGCAGTTCGTGATTGCCGGGACCGTCGAAGGTGAAGGTGACCTCGTGATCGCCGGTCCGCTCCGCTTTGCTGACGTGGCGGTAATAGGCCGACGATTGCGGGCTGAGCTTCTTGTAGGACTCGAACGAGAAGATGACATCGTCCGGCGTCACCGGCTGGCCGTCATGCCATTTCGCTTGCGGCCGCAGCCGGTAGATCACCGAGGAAAAATCGTCTGGATAGCTCAGAGCTTCGGCGAGCAGTCCATATTGACTCGAGATTTCGTCGAGTGCCGGCACGCCGAGCGTATCGGCGATCAGGTTGAGGCCGGCGGCGAGCGCGCCTTTGACGCCGGCAACCACCGGATTGAAATTGTCGAAGGTGCCGTAGGCGACTTGGCGCACCGTGCCGGTCTTGGGCGCAGCGGCGTTGACGTAATCGAATTGCTTGAAATCGGTCTTGTATTTGAGGTCGCCGAACAGCGACGTGCCGTGGCGCCAGTTCTTGGCTTGCGGCGGCGCGGGACTGGCCGGCTGCGGCTGTCCCTGGGCCCACGCCACGCCCTCCGAGCCGTCCAATGGAAGCCGCCAAGCCGCGGTCGCGAACAGAGCTGAAGTCAGTAGGGATCGGCGGTTCACCTGATCCTCCCCAAATCGTGGACGGTGTTTTGCTAGGCGTATTATCGGCCTTTTCCCAAGCGGCGCCAGCCGCCTTCAACGGGGCGCGGCGAAAAGACTTCACACGGCCGATGCGACAGGGCGACGACAGGCGCCCGGGGAGAGTGCCGCTAATGTTGCGGCGCCGCAGCGCCTCCGGACGGAGCCGCGGGAGCGGCGCCCGCGGCCGGTGGGCTGGCGGCCGGAGGCTTGGCAGCGGCAGGTGCCGGATTGGCCGGTGCCGCAGCGGGAGCGGCCGGAGCGGCGGCGGCTGCGGCCGCCGGTTTGGCCGGCGCTTCGGCGGCCTTCGGCAGCGGTACCGGATGCGGCGAGAGCGTATCGAGATAGGCGATCACGTCGGCGCGCTGCTTCTCGTTGGACAGGCCGGCAAAGGTCATGGCGGTCCCGGGCGCCACCGCGCTCGGCTTGGTCAGCCATTTGTTCAGCGCGTCAAACGTCCATTTGCCGCCCAAAGTCTTTGCTGCGCCCTTTAGGGCGTCGGTGTAGTTGAAGCCGGAGACCGAGGCGATGGGGCGGTCCACCACGCCGTACAGGTCCGGGCCGACCTTCGGACCCTGGCCTTCTTGCAAGTTGTGGCAGGCCTCGCATTCCTTGGCGACCTGGGCGCCGTGCTGAGGCGACGCGCTCGCAAGCACAGTCTCAATCGGCTGCTCGGCCGGCGCGGCAGCCGCTGCGGCGCCCCCAGCCGGTTGCTCCTTCACCGCGATTTCGTAACCCGGCTTGGCCGGAGCCTCGCGCGTGAATATCGCTTCGCTGGCGATATGCATGGCGACGAGGATGAGGCAGGTACCCAGCAAGGCGCCGAGTATCTTGTTGATTTCGAAGGAATCCATCGCGGGAAGACTCCACATCGGGGAGGATGAGGTGGGCGGTGCACAATTAGCCAGTTTGCCGTCCCTCTTGCAACCCGTATAAGCACGCAGCATTGCGATGGCCGACGTTCTCATCCTTATCCCCGCCCGCCAGGGGGCGACCAGGCTGCCCGGCAAGCCGCTCGCCGATATCGGCGGCCAGCCGATGATCGTGCATGTCTTGCGCCGCGCGCAGGCCGCCGCAATCGGCCCGGTTGCGGTTGCGACCGATTTGCCCGAGATCGCCGCGATTGTGGATCAGGCAGGCGGCACCGCGGTAATGACGCGGCAGGATCACGTGTCCGGCTCCGACCGGATATTCGAGGCGCTGGGCAAGCTCGATTCGCAAGCGAAGGCCGAAATCATTCTCAACCTGCAAGGCGACTTGCCGACCATCGCGCCGGACCTGATCCGCGCGGCGCTTACTCCGCTTGCCGACCCGGCCGTCGACATCGCCACCCTTGCCGCCGAGATCAAGGCCGCCGAGGAACGCGGCAATCCCAATGTGGTCAAAGTGGTCGGCACGCCGGTCGGGCCGTCGCGGTTGCGGGCACTGTATTTCACCCGCGCCACGGCGCCGTCCGGCGACGGGCCGCTCTATCATCATATCGGGCTCTACGCCTACCGGCGCGCGGCGCTCGAGCGCTTTGTTGCATTGCCGCCGTCGCCGCTCGAATGCCGGGAAAGACTGGAGCAGTTGCGGGCGCTGGAGGCCGGCATGCGCATCGATGTATCCATCGTCGATACCGTGCCGCTCGGCGTCGATACGCCGGAGGATTTGGAAAAGGCACGCGCCATGCTAACGGGACGTTGAGGACCGACTTCGCATGGCTTCACGCAAGAAGCGCACGCTCCGCAAGATCGCTTATCAGGGTGAGCCCGGAGCGAACTCGCATCTCGCCTGTCGCGACGCCTATCCCGGCTTCGAACCGCTGCCTTGCCCGACCTTCGAGGACGCTTTCGCCGCCGTGCGCGACGGCAAGGCGGCACTCGGCATGATTCCGATCGACAATTCGGTGGCCGGACGGGTGGCCGATATCCACCACCTGATGCCGAAATCCGGCCTGCACATCGTCGCGGAATGGTTCCTGCCGGTGCAGCACCAGCTCATGGCGCCCAAAGGCGCGAGCTTGAAAACCATCAAGACCGTCGAGAGTCACGTCCACGCCTTGGGCCAATGCCGCAACATCATTCGCAAGCTGCGGCTCAAGCCGGTCGTCGGCGCCGACACGGCCGGCGCCGCGCGCGAAGTGGCGGAGGCCGGCGACATCACGCGTGCGGCGCTGGCGACCAAGCTCGCCGCTAAAATCTACGGCCTGCGCATTCTCAAAAAGGACGTTGCCGACGCCAAGCACAATACCACGCGCTTCGTCGTTCTCGCCCGCGAGCCGAAATGGGCGAGCCGCAAGGAAAAACGCGCGATCACGACGTTCGTGTTCCAGGTGCGCAATATCCCCGCGGCGCTGTACAAGGCGCTTGGCGGCTTTGCCACCAA
This sequence comes from uncultured Alphaproteobacteria bacterium, assembly GCA_963827465.1. Classification (GTDB taxonomy): domain Bacteria; phylum Pseudomonadota; class Alphaproteobacteria; order Rhizobiales; family Xanthobacteraceae; genus BOG-931. The sequence goes on along the minus strand of CAWHBC010000009.1, from coordinate 121,289 downwards.
CGGCGTCAACATGAGCAAGCTGGAAAGCTACATGGTCGACGGCAGCTTCACGGCGACGCAATTTTACGCCGACGTCGACGGCCATCCCAAGCACCGCGCGCTTGAATTGGCGCTCGAGGAACTTGAGTTCGTCTCGGTGCCGAAGTCGCTGCGAATTCTCGGGGTTTATCCGGCTCACCGGTTCCGCGCGACCTTTAAATAGAGCATGATGGATGAAGCGACGGGGCGGATTTGGGAATATCCGCCCGGTCCGTCTCGTTCTTGCTCGTGCGCGAACAGCCAAGGAATGCAGCCGATGGCAAACGAAGAACAACCAAAGGTCCGGCGTACCCTGCAATTGCGGTTCACTTTGCCGGTGACCGATACGACGCAAGTCGTCGCCATGATGAAGGCGGCGACGCCGTTCTTCCAGATGTTCGGCAATGCCCAGGTGCGGCTGCTCCAGAACGTCGACGATCCGGCCAAGTTCGTCCAGGAGATCGAGTACGAGGCCAACGAAGATTGGGAATTAAGCCGCCAGCGGATCGCCAGCGATGCCCGCATGCAGGTCTACTTGCAGACTTGGCGTTCGATGTTTCCCGGCGCGCTCGAGATCGACGTGTTTCAGGAGGTGTGACCCGGGGTCGCTCGTCACCGCGCAAGCGGGGACCCCAGACTGGATTCCCGTCTGCACGGAATGAGCGGGTCGCGGACAGCTTCTCAGATCGTCTGATTGTACTCGCCGACTTCCTTGTGCGTGCGCAGCACGGCGTCGACCGATTTGAACATGTCGCGCATGCGCGCTTCCGAGACCGGGCTTTCGACGACCACGACCAATTCCGGCTTGTTGGAGGAGGCGCGCACCAGACCCCAGGTGCCGTCCTCGACGGTCACGCGCACGCCGTTGACGGTGACCAGATCGCGGATCGGCTGACCGGCGACCTTGCCGCCCTTGGCTTTTTCGCCCTCGAAATATTTCACTACGTCGTCGACCACGGCATATTTGGTCTCGTCGGCGCAATGCGGCGACATGGTCGGCGACGACCAGGTTTTCGGCAAAGCATTCTTGAGGTCCGCCATGCTTTTCCCGGGATTGCGGTCGAGCATGTCGCAGACGGCAAAGGCGAAGATCAGCCCGTCGTCATAGCCGCGGCCGAACGGCTTGTTGAAGAAGAAGTGCCCGGATTTCTCGAAGCCGGCGACGGCGCCGATTTCGTTGACCCGCCGCTTCATATAGGAGTGCCCGGTCTTCCAGTAATCGGTCTTGGCGCCGTTCTTGATCAGCATCGGATCGGTCGCAAACAGTCCGGTCGATTTGACGTCGGCGACGAACAGCGCGTTCTTGTGATTTGATGAGATATCGCGCGCCAGCATGACGCCGACTTTGTCGGCGAAGATCTCCTCGCCGTCGTTATCGACGACGCCGCAGCGATCGCCGTCGCCGTCGAAGCCCAGGCCGACGTCGGCCTTGTTCGCCAGCACCGCGTCGCGCATGGCGTGCAGCATTTTCATGTCTTCGGTATTCGGATTGTAGTTGGGAAACGTGTGGTCGAGCTCGCAATCGAGCGGCACCACCTCGCAGCCGATCTTCTCCAGGACCTGCGGCGCGAACGCGCCGGCGGTGCCGTTGCCGCAGGCGCACACGACTTTCAGATGGCCGCTTGAGCTTCGGCCGCTTGGTGGTGAGGTCGGCGATATAACGCGCCGGGAAGTTTTCGACGAATTGGTAGGCGCCGCCGGCGCGCGCCTTGAAGCGGCCGTTGAGCACGATGTCCTTGAGCCTGGTCATCTCGTCGGGGCCGAAGGTCAGCGGCCGGTTGGCGCCCATCTTCACCCCGGTCCAGCCATTGTCGTTATGCGAGGCCGTGACCATGGCGACGCAGGGCACGTCGAGCTCGAATTGCGCGAAATAGGCCATCGGGGTGAGCGCCAAGCCGATGTCGTAGACGCTGCAGCCGGCGGCGATCAGCCCATTGGTCAGCGCCATCTTGATCGACGCCGAGTAGGAGCGGAAATCGTGGCCGGTGACGATGTGCGGCTTGACGCCGAGCTCGTGAATGAGCGTGCCGAGCCCAAGCCCGAGCGCTTCCACGCCCATCAGGTTGATTTCGCTGCCGAACAGCCAGCGCGCGTCGTATTCGCGAAAGCCGGTGGCTTTCACCATCGGCTCGGATTCTATAGGCGTAAGTGTTCGGCTTAAGCGCCGGCTTTGGCTTGGGAAACATCGAGAAATTCGTCCGAATCGAAGCCCGAGAGCAATAGCCTAAACGGCCGGCCGCCGAAATGGTTGCGTGCTCGGACGTGGCGAGGCTTATTGCTCGAGGACGAGCCTGCCGTCGGAATATTCGAATTTGCGCAGCTTGGACAGGAAGGTAAGCCCGAGCAGATTGTCGGATAGCGCGCCATCCGGCAGCACCATGGCGCCGACATTGTATTCAACGATATCGTCGATCTCGACCCGATCGAGCGTGACCGGCGCGGCGCGCACGGTGCCGTTCGCCGTCCGCACCATGGCGCGATAGTCGCTTTCGGCGGGATGAATGCCGAGCATCGCCGCATCGCGCGCGCTGAGCGCGATCACCGAGGCGCCGGTATCCACCATGAAGTCCAGCCGCCGGCCGTTGACTTCCCCCGCCACTTCAAAGTGCCCGTTCGGCCCGGGCGGGATGACGACCGAGCGTGAATCCGAAGAATTTGCCGGCGCAGGCGTTTCCGAATGCGCCGCCATCATGGTCGGCGCCGGAGCTGGGGTGTGCAATTGCGCGGCATATTTCGGCACCACGACGCCGGCCGTGATCGCCAAAGCTGCAAAGGTGAGGACCGAACGCATGACTAAAATCCCGCCGTTCGCGATCACTGCATCACGGCACGGCGAACAAGGACCTAATACGCGGCGACAGGGCGCGGGTTTTGGCGCCGCACGGTAAGCGAAGCGCTAATCGATTGATTTAAATTCTCACGTTCCGCGCGGCTTCGCCCGCCGGGTCGCGGGTGCGGCCAAGGGATCCTCGGGCCACGGATGTTTCGGATAGCGGCCGCGCATTTCGGTCCGTACCGCGGCATAGCTGCCGCGCCAGAATCCCGGCAGGTCGCGCGTCGTTTGCACCGGCCGGTGCGCCGGCGATAAAAGTTCGATGACGAGCGGGATTTTCCCGGCGGCGATCGCCGGATGGCGGCCAATGCCAAACAGCTCCTGCACGCGGATGGCGATCTTCGGGCCGCCTTCGGCGGCGTAATCGATCGGCACCCGCGTGCCGGTCGGCGCTTCGAAATGCGTGGGCGCCTCGGCGTCGAGCCGCCGCGGCAGCGGCCACGGCAAAAGCGCACGCAAAGCGGTGTCCAACTCGTCCGCCGTGATTTGGCCGATGCCGGTCTTCGATGAGAGTATCGGGGCGAGCCATTCGTTCGCGGTCTTGGCGAGCGCAGCATCGGACAAATCCGGCCATTCCTCGCCCTCGCTCGCCCGCAGAAACATCACCCGGTCGCGCCATTGCCGCAGCGCCTGGGTCCACGGCAGCCGGTCGATCCCGGCTTTGGCAATGCCGTCGGCAAAAATAATGGCGGTCTCTTCGCCCGGCGCGATGGCCAGGGGCGCTTCCGTCAGCGCGATGGCGCCGAGCCGGCGGCTTTTTCGTCCGCGCAAGCTCATGCTGGCCGCGTCGAAGGCGATCTCTTCGCGGGCAACGATGCGGTCGGCAAATTGCGTCTCGATTTCGCCGGGCGTAATCGGCGCGGCGGACAGGATGCGGCCGCTCGCAGCGCTGCCTGTCAGTTCGGCCACGGCGACGAACGGTTCCCGCGCCAGCGCGGAAGCAGCGTCGACGACGGCGCCGCGGCCGTTCGCCAGCAGGAATGCGCCGGCCGCTCCGCCGCGGCTTTTGCCGATGCGCTCGGGATAGGCAAGCGCGACCAGCGCGCCGATGCTTAATCCGGACGACGGGGATTGCCGTCCCGGCAGCGCCTCTTTGCTGGTCGCGATCTCGCCCCACCGCTCCGCCATGGCGCGGGCGTCGCGGCCGCGGCGCGAGTGATCGCGGCGGAACGCTGCAAGGCGCTCGCGCAGATCGACGCCGTCGCCGCCGAGGCCACGTTCGCTCACCAGCACCGCGATCTCGGCGGCAAGCTCGGCTTCGTCGGCACGCGCCGCGTCGACCACCATTCGCGCCAGCCGCGGCGGCAGCGGCAATTGACGCAAGCGCCGCCCCTCGTCGGTGATGCGGCCGTCGCCATCGATGGCGCCGAGTTCGCCGAGGAGCGCCATCGCTTCGGTCAGTGCCGCGCGCGGCGGCGGGTCGAGGAAAGCAAGCTTGTCCGGTCCGCTGCCCCAGGCCGCGAGGTCGAGCGCGAACGAGGAAAGATCGGCGGCGAGGATCTCCGGCCGGGCAAACGGCTCGAGCGCGGCGGTCTGCGGCTCGTCCCACAGCCGGTAGCAAACGCCGGGTTCGGTGCGCCCGGCGCGGCCGCGGCGCTGGTCCGCCGCCGCGCGCGACACCCGCACGGTTTCGAGCCGCGTCACGCCGACGTCGGGCTCATAACGCGGCACGCGCGCCAGCCCGCAATCGACGACGATGCGCACGCCTTCGATGGTGATCGAGGTTTCCGCGATCGCGGTGGCGAGCACGATCTTGCGGCGTCCGGCCGGCGCCGGCGCGATGGCGCGATCCTGCTCCTCGCCGGCAAGCGCCCCGTAAAGCGTCACCACGTCGGTCGAAACATCGGTGCGGCCCTCGAGCGCCCTCTGGGTGCGGCGGATTTCGGCCGCGCCCGGCAAGAATGCCAGCAGCGAGCCATGGTCGGCGCGCATCGCGCGCGTGATGACATCGGCCATTTGCGGCTCGATGGGGCGGCCGTCACGGCCGACATAGCGCGTCTCGACGGCAAAGGCCCGCCCTTCGCTTTCGATCGCCGGCGCATTGCCGAGCAGGCCCGCGACGCGGGCGCCGTCGATGGTCGCCGACATGACGAGAAGCTTCAAATCCTCGCGCAGGCCCTGCTGCACGTCGCGCGCAAGCGCCAGTCCGAGATCGGCATCGAGCGAACGTTCGTGAAATTCGTCGAACAAGACCGCGGCGACGCCTTCGAGCATCGGATCGTCGAGGATGAGCCGGGTGAAAATGCCCTCGGTGACGATTTCGATGCGGGTCTTGCGCGATGTTTTCGAGCCGAAGCGCACGCGCAGGCCGATGGTTTCGCCGACGCGCTCGCCGAGCGTATGCGCCATGCGGTCTGCGGCGGCACGCGCGGCCAGCCGGCGCGGCTCGAGCACCAGGATGCGGCGTCCTTGGACCCATGGCTCATCGGCCAGGACCAGCGGCACCCGTGTGGTCTTGCCGGCGCCCGGCGGGGCCACCAGGACGGCCGCGGCGTTCGCACGCAAGGCCGCCGTCAAGTCCGGCAGCGCGGCATCGATCGGGAGCGGAAAATCCACAGTCTCGTCCAATGGCGGTGCCAATCACCGCGAAGCCCCTATATATTGGCCAACATGCCCGCAGCACAAAAAGCCCAGCCGAAAGCGGCCAAACCGCAGCTTGCCGCCACGCCGCTGAAGAAGGGCGACCACGTCTTTCTGGTCGACGGCTCCGGCTATATTTTCCGCGCCTATCACGCACTGCCGCCGATCAACCGCAAGTCGGACGGCTTGCAGCTCAACGCCGTGTTCGGCTTCTGCAACATGCTGTGGAAGCTTTTGCGCGACATGAAGCCGGAGGACAAGCCGACCCACCTCGCGGTGGTGTTCGACCTGTCCGAGCGCACGTTCCGCACCGAAATGTACCCGGACTACAAGGCGCACCGGCCCGACCCGCCCGACGATTTGCGGCCGCAATTTCCGCTGATCCGCCAGGCGGTGCACGCCTTCGATATTCCGTGTCTGGAGCAAAAGGGCTTTGAGGCCGACGACCTGATCGCGACCTATGCACGGCAAGCCTGCGAGGCCGGCGCCACCGCCACCATCGTCTCTTCGGACAAGGATTTGATGCAGCTCGTCAACGACTGCGTCGTCCTGTTCGACACCATGAAGGACAAGAAGATCGGCCGCGCCGAGGTGATCGAGAAATTCGGCGTGCCGCCGGAAAAGGTCATCGAGGTGCAGGCGCTGATCGGCGATTCCACCGACAATGTGCCGGGCGTGCCGGGCATCGGCGTCAAGACCGCCGCCCAGCTCATCGGCGAATACGGCGATCTCGAAACGCTGCTTAAGCGCGCATCCGAAATCAAGCAGGACAAGCGCCGTCAGACCTTGATCGAGAACGCCGACAAGGCGCGGCTGTCGAAGAAGCTCGTCACGCTCGACGACCAGGTGGCGCTCGACGTGCCGATCGGCGATCTTGCCGTACACGAGCCCGACTATAAGCGCCTGATCGCGTTTCTGCGCGCGATGGAGTTTTCCTCGCTGACGCGGCGGGTCGCCGAGTTTGCCTCGATCGATCCGAGCGACATCGAGCCGGATGCCAAGCTTCTCGCCGGCGCTGCACCAGCCGCTTCCCTTGAGGAACCGGGCGGCGAGGCCGAAGAGGCCGAGCCGGGTAAGGGCGCGAGGACCGACGGGCAGGCCGCGCAGACTCGCACTGCGTCGCCATCCGGCCCCTCTCTCCCGAGAGATGAAAACAAGGCGCTGACACCGGCGATGCTCGCCGCGGCGCGGCTGGAAACTGCGCATCACCAGAAATTCGACCGCTCGAAATATGAAACCGTGCGCTCGCTAGACCGGCTCAAAGCCTGGGCCGAGCGCGCGCGCGATGTCGGCTACGTCGCCATCGACACCGAAACTTCCAGCCTCGATCCGATGCAGGCCGAGCTTTGCGGTTTCTCGCTCGCGGTCGCGCCGAACGAAGCCTGCTATGTGCCGCTGTCGCACCGGCGCGGCGGCGAGGGCGGCAAGGACAGTCTGTTCCCCGGCGAGATCACGCCCGACCAGCTCGCCGAAGCCGACGCGCTCAAGGCCATGAAGCCGCTATTGGAAGACCGCGGTGTGCTCAAGATCGGCCAGAACCTGAAATTCGACTGGCAGATTTTCGCGCTGCGCGGCATCGAGATCGCGTCCTACGACGACACCATGCTGATGTCCTATGTCGTCGATGCCGGGCGCTCCGACCACGGCCTCGACCCCTTGGCGCGGCGCTACTTCGATCACGAAACGATCGATTTCAACGAGGTCACCAAGGTCGGCAAGAGCAAGCTGACCTTCGACAATATCGATATCGCCAAGGCCACCGAATATGCCGCCGAGGACGCCGACGCGACGCTGCGGCTGTGGCTCGTGCTCAAGCCGCGGCTTGCCGCCGAGCATGTGGCGAGCGTTTACGAGACGCTGGAGCGGCCGCTCCTTCGCGTGCTCGCCGACATGGAGCGCCGTGGCATCTCCATCGACCGGCAAATTCTGTCGCGGCTGTCCGGCGAGTTCGCGCAGGAATGTGGCGGCCTGCAGGCCGAAATCAACACGCTGGCCGGCGAGACCGTCAATGTCGGCTCGCCGAAGCAGATCGGCGACATTCTGTTCGGCAAGCTCGGGCTGCCCGGCGGCACCAAGACCAAGACCGGCCAATGGGCGACCGGCGCGCGGCTCCTCGAGGAGCTCGCCGAGCAGGGCCACCAATTGCCGCAAAAGATTCTCGACTGGCGCCAGGTGTCGAAGCTGAAATCGACCTATACCGACGCGCTGCCGGGTTTCGTCAATCCGACGACGCATCGCGTCCACACCAGCTACGCGCTCGCCGCGACCACGACCGGACGGCTGTCGTCGTCGGAGCCCAATCTGCAGAACATTCCGATCCGCACCGAGGACGGCCGCAAGATCCGCCGCGCCTTCATCGCCGATGCCGGCCACAAGCTCGTCTCCGCCGACTATTCGCAGATCGAGCTGCGGCTTCTCGCCGAAATCGCCGGCATCGAGCAGTTGCGCAAGGCGTTCCGCGAAGGGCTCGACATTCACGCCATGACGGCGTCGGAAATGTTCGGCGTGCCGGTCAAAGACATGCCGGCCGAGGTTCGCCGCCGCGCCAAGGCGATCAACTTCGGCATCATCTACGGCATCTCGGCGTTCGGGCTCGCCAATCAGCTCGGCATCGAGCGCGAGGAGGCCGGCGCTTATATCAGGAAATATTTCGAGCGTTTTCCCGGCATTCGCGATTTCATCGAGGAGTCCAAGAAAGAGGCGAAGAAGAACGGCTATGTGACGACACTGTTCGGCCGTAAATGCCACTATCCCGATATCGGCGCCTCGAATGCCTCGATCCGCGCGTTCAACGAACGCGCCGCGGTCAATGCGCGGCTGCAAGGCACCGCCGCCGATATCATCCGCCGCGCCATGATCCGCATGGATGCGACGCTGGAAAAGAAGAAGCTGTCAGCACGGATGCTGCTGCAGGTGCATGACGAACTGGTGTTTGAAGTGCCCGATGACGAGGTGGAGAAGACGCTGCCCGTGGTTACCGCGGTGATGGTGGAGGCGCCGATGCCGGCGGTATCGCTGACGGTGCCGCTGCATGTCGAAGCCAAGGCCGCCGACAATTGGGACGCGGCGCATTGATATGAAAACGCTTCTGACCATCGCCGGCGTTATTCTGCTGCTCGCCGGCCTGGTGTGGATGGGCCAGGGTTCGGGCTATTTTCCTTATCCGCGCGAAAGCTTCATGATCAGCGAATTCCAATGGGTCTATTACGGCGGCATCACCGCCGCGATTGGGCTTGTGCTGATCGTTTTGGCGCGGCGAGGGGGCCGGACGTAACCCCGTTAGGCCGCCTCGATCTGGATGCCGGCCTGCTCGCAGCTATTGGCGATGTCGCAGACGGTGGCGCGCTGCATGTCGCGCTTCCAGCGCAGATCGTCGAAGTCGGTGCCGCGGTGCATGGTGCAGCGATTGTCCCAGATGACGAGATCGTGGACCCGCCAGCGGTGGGTGTAGATGAATTGCCGCTGCGTGGCGTGCGCCACCAGCTCCTCGATCAGCGCGAGGCCTTCCTGTTCCGGCATGCCGAGGATGCGGCCGGCATGCGAAGCCAGATACAGCGACTTGCGGCCGGAGTTGGGCAGCGTGCGCACCAGCACCTGCGGCACCGGCGGAATGCCGGCCTTCTCTTCGGCGCTGAAATCGGTGAAGCCGAGCTTGGCCCGCGAAGTGAAGATCGAGTGCTCGGCGACGAGGCCGTCGAGACGGCGCTTCATTGCTTCGGGCAGCGCGTCGTAGGCCGCGCGCTCGTCGGCGAATTCGGTATGTCCGCCGATCGGCGGGATGGTCTGCGCATACAAGAGCGAGGCCAGCGCCGGCAGGCGCTTGAACGATGAATCGGTGTGCCACAGCCGGTTGCCGAGCTGGAACATGCGCTGCCGCGAATCCTTGCCCCAGACCTGGTTGTTGGCATCGAGATTGGAGACGTCGGCGAACTCCTTGCGCACGCGCAATTGCGCGTCCTTGCGATGCAGCGCGATCGTGGTTTCCAGCGGCCCGAAATTGCGCGCGAAGTCGAGATGCTGGTCCTGCGACAGCCGCTGCTCGGGAAAGATCAGGACGGCGTAAGTCGCGAAGGCCTGCTTGATATCCGCGACCTCGGACGGCGTGAGCGGCGCGGATAAATCGACGTCGCCGATTTCGGCGGCGAAGCCCGGCGTAACCGGACAGACGGTGATGGCCATGACCGTCGCTCCCCAAGAAAATTTATGAGTTTCGCCGCAATTGAATCACAACCAAGCAGGCCATGCAATCGGCCGGCCTTCAATTGAGCCGCAGCTCGGTGATGTGCTTGGGATCGGCTTTCAGCTCGCCTCTTTCGACCCGCATGACCAGATCGGTCAGCACAGCGTTGGCGCGGCAGGCAATGCCGGCCTTGGCGCCTTCGCGAACGATAAGACCGTTGAGAAATTCAATCTCGGTACGCCGGCCTTTTTGCATGTCCTGGCCCATCGACGGGCGCTGGCCGGCCGCGGTGCGGCCGGAATCCTTCAAGCGCTGCGCGTCGCAGGCGCGCATCGCCGCCTCGTCGCCTTCGCCGGCGCGGGCGATGGTTTCCGGCGGCAGATGCAAAATGTCCTCAAGCTCGAAACCGAGCGCTTGGCCGACGCGGATCGCTTCCGAGCCGAGCCGGGTCGAGAAGCGGCGGATCGGATCATTCTTCAGCATGTCGCCGCCGCCAAGGCCGGTGCAGGCGGACAGCCCGTTCTGCATGGCATTGGCGACGAGCTTCGACCACCGCTCGCCCCACAGATTATTGGTCACCTTGGCGCTGTCGGAATAACCGACCAGACGGCAGACTTCCTGCGCCCGCGGCGTGACGCGGCCGTGCGCCTCGCCGGCGCGAAACACGGTATGCGCGGCGCCGTGCTTGGCGGCGCCGCGGTGGATGTGGCCGGGTTCCGGCAGATTGACGGTGATGCTCGAGGCGATGCAGCCAAGTGTCTTGCCCCAGCCGACCACGCCGGCGACGGTCTCCTCGTTCATGCAATTCTGCAGCGAGACGACAAAGCCGTCCGGCGCCAGATATTGGCGGATCAGCATGGTCGCCCAGGCGGTGTCGTAGGACTTCATGCAAACGAAGGCGATGTCGACCGGCTTTTCCTTCGCCAAAGACTGCGCGTCGGTGACATGCAGCGCGCGCACCGGCACGGTGAATTCCGGCTCGGTCATGGCATGGGTAACGCGGAGCCCATGCTGGCGCATATGCTCGACATGAGCGGGCCACGGATCGATGAAGGTCACGTCTTCGCCGGCTTGCACCATATGGGCGCCGGTATAGCCGCCGACCGCGCCGGCGCCGACAAAGGCGATTTTTGGTTTCATGGTATTCCTCCCGGAAGGCCGGCGCAGCGTTACACTGCGCCGGCCTTCCGCATCCATCGTCTAGCGGGTGCGCTGCGCCGCTTCAGTTACGGTCTGGTAGGCGCTGGCGACCGCCGGCTTGGTCTTGACCACATCGGCGACGGCGGCGGCAAAGGTTTTCATCAGTTCCGCCTGCTCGTCGGACGGCAAGGTGATCAGTTCGCCGCCGTTGTCGGTCCAGCCCTTGCGCGCCTTGGCGACGATGTCGGCCGCGGTGGGGATGATCGCGGCCTGCTCGGCGGCGGCGTCCTTGTCGATGATCGTCTGCAGATCGGCCGGCAACGAATTGTACCAGGTCTTGCTGACTTCGACGATCACGTAGACGGCGGGTTGCCCGGTCTCGGTCACGTATTTCGCCGCGTCGTTAAAATGCATCGGCGTCCAGACCACGATGCCGCCGACGGCGCCGTCGATGGTGCCCTGCTGCATCGCCGGCACCACGTCGCCGAGCGTCATCGCCACCGGCGTGGCGCCGAGCCGCGAAATCGGCTGCTCCTGGAACGGCGAAGCGAGCACGCGGATTTTCTTGCCCTTGAAGTCGGCGAGGTGACGGATCGGCGCCTTGGCGATCACCGAGGAGGGCGCGTTCATGAACAGCGCCACGCCGTGCAGTCCCTTGTTGGCGCCGAGTCCCAGCATCAATTTCAGCAATGCGGGGTCGGCGGCGAGGCGCTGGCCGTGCGCCATGGAATCCACCAGGCCCGGCGCCGCCATCAATTCGAAGCGCTCGTCGACGCCGACAAAGAATTCCGGCGGGATCAGCGCGCATTGGATGGCGCCGAACTGCGTGCCTTCGATCTGCCGCGGGATCGAGCCCAGCTGGCTCGCCGGAAAGATTTGCGGTTTGATGCGGCCGCCGGAGTCCTTCTCCAGCGCGGCGGCGTAGGCCTTGGCAAAGAAGTAGCTCGGATCGTTGAGCGTCGGCATTGTCATTTTCATCGTGTAGGTCTTGTCTTGTGCGCATGCCGCATTGACCATGAGCATGGACGACAAGGCCATTGCGGCCGCCGTGGCGGCGCATCGCAAAGCGAGTTTCGGCGTCGTGATCTTCATCTGTCCCCCCATTTTTTCGACTGATTATGATTGCCAGTTTAGCCGACCGCGCGACGCGCGGTAAGGCGGCAGTAACGTCGCAGGGAATTAAGCCTCGGGCACAACCGCAATGGCCTCGATCTCGAACAGTGCGCCGTCATGCGCGAGCTTGGAAATCTGAACCGCGGTCGACGCCGGCGGCGCCTTGGTGTTCACATAGCGGTTGCGGACGTCGAGGTAGGCGGCGATGTCGGCGATGTCGGTGAAATAAGCCGTGACTTTCACGACATGCGCGAAATCCGCGCCGGCAGCGGCCAGCGCCAGTTTCAGATTTTCGAAGGCCTGGACGGCCTGGGCGCGGAAGTCGCCCGGCGCGCCGGCGAGACCGCCCTCAAGGGTCCGGCCGAGCTGGCCGGCGATATAGATGGTGCGGCTCGGGCTTCGCGTCTCGACGACGTGCGAATAGCCGCGGGTGCCGTGCATGGTCGGCGGATTTTGAAAGCGGTGAACGGCCATCTTGGATGCTCCCGGCTGCGATGGATTGGCGCAACGCCGATAATGCAATGACGCGGGCGCCGTGGCAAAATATCGCCGATGTCCACGCGCTTTGTCGCCCTTGTGACCGCAGCGACGGTGCTGCCGGGCTCCGCTCAGGCGGCCTCGCTCGACGGCGCGGCGCTGCCGTGGCCCTGGGTGTTGCCGTTTGCCGGTATTTTGCTCACCATCGCCCTTGGCCCGCTGGCTTTTCCCCGCCTTTGGCACCGGCACTACGGCAAGCTCGCTTTCGTCTGGGCGGCGTTGACGCTTGCCCCCATGGCCGCGCTGTTCGGCCGCGGCGTTGCGGCCGCGGCGCTGTCGCACGCCATTCTCGGCGATTACGTGGGCTTCGTCGCACTGTTGTTCTCGCTCTACGTCGTGGCCGGCGGCATCTCGCTTGCCGGCACACTGCGCGGCACGCCCCTCGTCAACACGCTGATGCTGGCGTTCGGCACGCTGATCGCCAGCGTGATCGGCACCACCGGCGCCGCCATGATCCTGATCCGGCCGCTTATTCGCGCCAACGCGGCGCGGCTCAACAATGCCCATGTCGTGATCTTTTTCATTTTTCTGGTCGGCAATATCGGCGGCGCGCTGTCGCCGCTCGGCGATCCGCCGCTGTTCATCGGCTTTCTCAATGGCGTCGACTTTTTCTGGCCGGCACAACATCTATGGCGGCCCACGCTGTTCGCGGCCGTTTGCGTGCTCGCTGTCTTCGTCGCCGTCGATGTCTGGCTGTTTTTTCGGGATCGGCGCGCCGCGATCGTCGGCGAGCCGGTCGAGCGGGTGCCGCTGCGGCTTCACGGCACCGTCAATCTCCTTTTGCTGGCGCTGATCATCGCCGCCGTCGTGGACTCGGCGCTGTGGCGGCCCGGCATCCATTTCGCGGTTTACGGCACCGCCATCGAGCTGCAGGATCTGGTGCGCGATGGTGTCTTGATCCTGGCCGCGCTGGCGTCGCTGTGGCTGACGCCGAGCAAGCAGCGCGCGGCCGACGATTTCTCGTTCGAGCCGATCCTCGAAGTCGCGCTCTTGTTCGCGGGCATCTTCGTTTGCGCGGTTCCGGTCCAGGCAATGCTCGACGCCGGCCACGACGGCGCGTTCGCCTGGCTGTTGACCGCGGTGACCCGTCATGACGGAAGCCCGCATCCGGCCGCTTACTTCTGGCTCACCGGGATTCTCTCGGGCATTCTCGACAATGCGCCGACCTATCTCGTGTTCTTCAAGCTCGCCGGCGGCGATGCGTCCCAGCTCATGGGCGCGCTGGCACCCGCGCTCGCCGCCATGTCGATGGGCGCGGTCTATATGGGCGCGCTCACTTATGTCGGCAACGCGCCGAATTTCATGATCTACGCCGTTGCGAGCCAAAGCGGCGTCAAGATGCCGAGCTTTTTCGGCTACCTGATCTGGTCGATCGGGGTGCTGGTGCCGGTGTTCGCGGTGCTGACCTATTTCTTCGTCGCGCCACCCTGACCGGCGCCGCCGGCCGCCGCCGATTACGGTTGCCTTTGCCGCCGGCGGCGGTTACGCGAAGGCATCCCATGAGGCGGCGACGTGAGCGAGCATTTTACCCCGCACATCATTTTCGGCGCCAATCCGATCTGGTTCGCCACGGTGCTGTTGTGCGTGACCTATGCGGTGATCATCTGGGACCGGGTCAATCGCGCCATCATCGCGCTGGTCGCCGCCGGCATTGCCGTCTTGTCCGGCGCACTCGATCAGGCCGAAGCGCTCAAGGGCATCGATTGGAACACCATCGGCACTCTGGCCGGGCTGATGATCATCACCTCGATCGCGCAGCGTTCGGGCGTGTTTCAGTACGCCGCCATCCGTGCGGCCCAGATCGCGCGGGCGCATCCCGCCATCTTGCTGCTGCTGGTCCAGGCCGTGACTTTCGTTTTGTCGGCGATCCTCAATAATGTCAGTACCGTGCTGCTGATGGCGCCGGTGACGCTCGCCGTCACCCGCGAATTGCAGATCGCGCCGTTTCCCTTCCTGTTCGCCGAAGTGCTGGCCTCCAATATCGGCGGCACCGCGACGCTGATCGGCGACCCGCCCAATCTCATGATCGGATCGCAGGCGGGCCTGAGCTTCAACGACTTTATCGTTCATCTGGCGCCGGTCGTCGTGGTGGTTCAAATCGTGCAGTTCCTGATGGCGCATTGGATGTGGGGCCGGGCGACGCACGCCACGGCCGAGAACCGGCTGCGCGTCATGACCATGGATGCGCGCGCCGCCATCGTCGATCTGCCGCTCCTGCTGCAGTCCATCGCCGTATTGTCCGTCGTCGTCGTCGCGCTGATCTTCGAGGACAGGCTCCGCCTTCAGCCGGCGACGATAGCAATGGGCGGCGCGGCCATTCTCATGCTGCTCGACAACTGGGAGCACCATAGCCAAAAGCAGACCGACAAGGTCACGCAGACGTTTACCGAAGTGGAATGGATCACCATCTTTTTCTTCGTCGGGCTGTTCATTGTCGTTCATGCCGTGGAGGTCAGCGGGCTCCTGCAATTGCTCGCCGCCAAGCTCGTCGCCGTGACCGGCGACAATATTGCCTTGGGCGGCACGATCATTCTGTGGCTGTCGGCGTTTCTCGCCGCGATCATCGACAATATTCCCTTCGTCGCGGTGATGATCCCGGTCATCAAAAGCATGGCGCCGGCCTATGGCGGGCCGGAACATGTCATGCCGCTGTGGTGGTGCCTGGCGCTCGGCGCCTGTCTCGGCGGCAATGGCACTCTGATCGGCGCAACGGCAAACCTCACCGTCGCCGGCGTCGCCGAACGCAACGGCGTCGGTTTTGGCTTCGTCAAATTTACGCTTTACGCCCTGCCGATGATGATCGTCTCGATCCTGATCTGCCAGGCCTATGTCTGGCTGCGGTATTTCTGAAACGGCGATTTTCACCAATTCTTTGCCATTATCGGAAAATCGGCGGTTGCCCCGGCGTTTCGCCACGCGATGGTGACCGTTCTCCGCCATGCTTGCGTCGGCAAAAGGCGGGGAACCGTCCCGCCCGCCGCCTCGTTGTTGCGTTGAATTAGGATTCGGAGAGGTTCGCCGTGCGGCGTTGGCCGTCGAGCAAGCAATCGCTGTGGCGCGGGTTGATCGCAAGCGGCGCGCTCGCCGCGTTTTTCGGCGTCACCGCGCCGGCGCATGCCGGCTTTTTCGATTTTCTGTTCGGCGGCTCCCAAGACCAGCCGCCGCCGCAGTCTTATGCCGAACCGCCGCCGCCGGCGCTTGGCCGCGTGGCGCCTGCGCCGTTGGGTTCCGAAAGTGTCCGCCAGGGCGGTGGCAGTACCGGGCGCGCGGTCGCTTTTTGCGTGCGGCTGTGCGACGGCGAAAGTTTCCCGCTCGAGCACATGACCAATGCGACGCCGGTCGAGACCTGCCGGGCGATGTGTCCGGCAAGCAAAACCAAAATCTTCTACGGCAGCGAGATCGGCAGTGCCGTTGCCAAGGACGGCGAGCATTACGCCGCGCTCGACACCGCCTTCAGCTACCGCCAGCAGATCGCTCCGAATTGCACCTGCAATGGGCGGAACGCCTTCGGGCTGGCGCCATTCGACTTGTCGAGCGATCCGACGCTGCGTCCCGGCGACATCGTGTCGACCAAGCAAGGCTTCATGGCGTTTACCGGCAAAACCGGCACCGCCGAGGCGTTCACCCCGGTCGATCCGGCGAGCATCGCGGACCAATTGAATTCGGTGACCGTGCACGTTGCCGCCAAGGCGCCGGACAAGGGGCATGACCGGGAGGCGCGGGCCGACGAAGATGCGAATCTTGTCGCCAGCCGGCAGCCGTCCGACGCCGTCAGTCTCGGCACCGCCATGCGCGGTCAGATCGCGCGATAAAAGGCTCTTACCCGGCCAAGGCTCTTGTTCAACCAAGGCTGTTGTTCAACCAAGGCTGTTGTTCAACCAAGGCTGTTGTTCAACCAAGGCTCTTGGTCAACCGAGGCTTTTGAGCATCGAATAGGACGGTGCAAAGAATGTCGTCCCGGTGATCGGCGTGGAGAAATCCAATATTCTATCGTAGCGGCCCGCGGCGGCGCCGTTGAACATGTTCGCCAGCATTTTTTCGATGACCCATAGATTTCTCGTATAGCCGATAAAATACGTTCCGAATTCGCCGCGGCCCGGACTGCCAAACGGCATGTTGTCGCGAAGGATGTCGTGTTCGACGCCGTCGGCGTCGACGATGGTCGTGAGCGTCTTGTGGGATT
Organism: uncultured Alphaproteobacteria bacterium; assembly: GCA_963827465.1. Taxonomy (GTDB): domain Bacteria; phylum Pseudomonadota; class Alphaproteobacteria; order Rhizobiales; family Xanthobacteraceae; genus BOG-931. The sequence continues at coordinate 104,705 of CAWHBC010000009.1, read as the reverse complement.
CGCGTCCGGTATCGTCCAGCTCGACATTATCGGCTTTGGTTCGCCCGATGATGTTCTCCTGCGCCGCCGTTTCCAGAGCGCGCCACTTGTCCAGCTTGTGCAGGTACTTCTGCACTACGACGTAGCTGCCGCCTTCGAATGGCGGGTCTTCCGATTGGATGAGAGCCGACTGGGCCAAATCGACACCGGTCGGATTCTCGGTGCCATCGACGAAACCGAGAAGGTCCCTGGAATCGAAATAGCGAAAGCCCTGAACCTCGTCGGCGACCGTCACGGCGCCGCCCAAGGCGTCGAGAATGAGCCGCTCGAGTTCAAAGCACATGTCGGCGCGATTGGCCCGTATGTGGAACAACAAATCTCCCGGCGTAGCCACGGCGGTGTGCGCCGGTCCGCGGATTTCGGCGAAAGGCCGCAGTTGGGCCGGACGGCGCGGCTGGCCGAATCGATCCCAGGCGGCACTGCCGATCGCGACGTTGCAGGAGAGGCGGCCTTGTAAATCCCTAAACCCGACCGTCCGCACCAGCCCGCCGATATCGGCAATCACACCGCGCACCTTGCGCACGGCTTCCGCTGTACTGCCGATGGACAAAACCAGAAATATCGCGGCGCGCGAGAGCGGCGCGACGATGCTTTGCGGCTCGATCGGAACGCGGTCAGAGGAATCGACCATCGGAAAGACTCTCCGCAATACTAGACCAGCTGTTTGGCCACGCCCTCGGCGAGCGACAGCGACGAGGTCAGGCCCGGCGACTCGATCCCGAACAAATTGACGAGCCGCGGCAGACCGTGATCGGCGGGCCCGGCGATCATGAAATCGGCCTGGGTCTCGCCGGGGCCGCGCAGTTTCGGCCTGATGCCGGCATAGTCCGGCACCAAAGAGCCATCCGGCAAGCCCGGCCAATACGTGCGAATGCGGGCGTAAAAGCTGTCGGCGCGGCGCGGGTCGACGGCATAGTTCTCTTCCGTGATCCACTCGACGTCGGGGCCGAACCGCATGCGCCCGGCGAGGTCGAGCGTGACATGCACGCCAAGGCCGCCGTCGATCGGCGTCGGATAGATCAGCCGCGAAAATACCGGCCGGCCGGCGAAGCCGAAATAATTGCCCTTGCCGAGCACGAGCCGCGGCACCTTCTCGGCCGGATAGCCGTCGATGCGCCGTGCCAAATCCTGCGCGCCAAGGCCGGCCGCGTTGACCACCGCGTCGAATTGCGCGGTGCCGGCGTCGCGGCCGCCGAATTGCACCTGCCACTGCCCGGCCTTGAAGCTCATCCGCTCGACCGGAGTTTCGAACGCGATCATGCCGCCGCAGTCTTCGAGCTCGCCCCACAGCGCGCGCATGTAAGCATGGCTGTCGATGATGCCGGTCTCCGGCGACAAGAGCGCGCCGATGCAATAAAGCTCGGCCTCCATGGCGCGCGCGGCGTTGCCGCCGATCATCTCGGTGCCTTCGACGCCGTTGGCGATCGCCTGCGCCGCTATCGATTCCACCTTGGCAAGCTCGGCCTCATTGGTGGCGACGACGAGCTTGCCGCATTTGCGGTGGGCGACGCCGTGGGCGGCGCAGAAGTCGTAGAGCATGCGCCGGCCGCGCACGCAGTGCATCGCGCGCAGCGTACCGGTCGGATAATACAGGCCGGCATGGATCACCTCGCTGTTGCGTGACGACACCCCGTTGGCGATGCCGCCGGTCGCCTCGGCCACGGTCACGTCGTGGCCGGAAAGCGCCGCCGTGCGCGCGATTGCCAGGCCCACCACGCCGGCGCCGATCACCAGAACCTGCATTGCGCTTGCGCCCTTCGTCATTCCGGATTGCCGCAGATGCTCCTCGCTTCGCGCGGCGCCGGATTGACTATATAAGAAGCGCCGAAAAATGCAGAGCCGAGGGGAGGACCATGGCGGAAAATATCGTGCGGGTTTGCGCGCAAGCCGACATCGCACCGGAGACGGTGAAGGCGTTCGAGGTCGGCGACAGCCGCCTCGCGGTCTACAATATCGGCGGCAGTTTCTACGTCACCGACGACGAATGTACCCATGCCTCGGCGAGCCTTGCCGACGGCTTGCTGGAAGGCGACGTCATCGAGTGCTGCGTGCATTTCGGCGCTTTCGACGTCAAGACCGGCGCGGTCAAGGCGCCGCCCTGCCAGGTCGCGCTGCGCACCTATAAAGTGGTGCTGCAAGGTGACGACATCTGTGTCGATCTCGACCGCAACGCCGCCGGCGAGCCCGCGTAACGCCACTAAAAGCCGCCCTTATTCGTGAAGCAGCGTTTGCCAATTTGCAGGCACCGCTCCGTCCGGTCCGGGCGCCGGTTGATCCGGCGGATGGGCGTGAGGCGCGGGAAGCTTCGGACCGGCGAGGAATTCCTCGGTGCGATAATCGTAGAACCAGTGCTCGCCCGGCTCGAAGCTCGTGATGATCGGGTGGCCGGTGGCGGCGGCGTGTTTCGACGCATGCTGGCTCGGCGAACTGTCGCAGCAGCCGATGTGACCGCATTGCGCGCATCGGCGAAGATGAAACCACCATCCGCCCGAAGCCGAGCATTCGACGCAGCCTGTTCCGCTCGGTTTGGCCGCCGGGTTGATACCATCCCTTTCGGATTTCATAGGGTCCTCTTTGCTGCAGTGACGCCCGGATTGCCTTGGCCGGCTTCTATAATATAGGCGTCGGAATCGCGAATGAGATATCCCGGAAACGCAGGAACCGGTTCTGCTCGCGGCGGCCGGGACGCGGCCGCGCCCGGATCGCGCCGGTCCGGGGAGGAAGGCCGGCATTGAAAAGGGCACAATGGGGCGCGATTTTCTGGATGCTGTGCCTGCAGTATTTTGCCGGCGAAGCGATTGCGATCGCGGGTTGGCGCGGGCCTTACAGCATCAGCGAAAACTATATCAGCGACCTCGGGGCGGTCGGCTGCCGGCACCGCGGCCGCGGGACTGAACCAGACCGGCGCGATATGCTCGCCGCTGCATGCGGTGATGAATACGTCATTTGTTTTGCAGGGCCTGCTGATCGTCGCCGGCACGCTTTGCGTCTGGCCGCTATTTCCCGCCGGCGGGCTATGGGCGGCCGCGCTGCTTCTGACGGGCGTGTCGGGGCTGGGCGTTTTTGTCGTCGGACTGGCGCCCGAAGACACGATGGCGTCGATCCATTATATCGGCGCGGTAGAAAATCTATTTTGCGCCAACGCCGCAATGGCGCTCATGGGCATCGCGATGCTCGGCTGGCGGCGCCAAACACGGCTCATGGGTGCGGTAACGCTTGGCGCCGGCCTCATCGGGCTTTTCGGTTTCGCCTTTCTGGCGGTGCACGATTATTTCGGACTGGAGTGGGCGGCATGGAGCGCGTCGCCGCTTATCCGTTTCCGGTCTGGCTGGCGGCGATGGGAGCACTGCTGTTCCGGCGCGGCGGTCTTGTGTAGGCCATGCCCGCAAAGCGCCCGAAACTTGTTTCATGACGGCATGTCGCCATGGGCCGGAAGCGGCGCCGGGCCGCGACAGCCGGTTTCGTCCGCCGGCAAAACCGACTATAAGCCCTGGCCAAGCGTGACATTCCGGCCGACGCGAAGCGGCCGGAACAGTAAAGCAAGAGGAAACACCGATGTATCAAGGCCCCGGCGTCAAGACGAACCCGGATTTCCCGATTCCCGACACGATGAAAGCCTGGGTATTGGGCAATCCCGGCGAGCTGAAGCTCAGCGAGAAGCCGGTGCCGGTGCCCAAGCGCGCCGAAGTGCTGGTGCGCATCGACGCGGTCGCGATCTGCGCCACCGACCTCGAGATCATCGATCACGGTCCGCCGGCCTCGATCCAGGGCGGCCTGCCGTTCAACAAGAATTTCACGCCCGGCCACGAATATATGGGCACCGTGGTGGCGCTCGGTCCCGGCGTCGACGAATTGCCGATCGGCCAGCGCGTCACCGTCGAGATCCATGCCGGCTGCGGCCAGTGCAAGCGCTGCCGCGAGGGCATGTACACCTCGTGCCACAACTACGGCCTCAATTACGGCGACGTCGACAAGGGCCACCGCGCCAACGGCTTCACCACCGACGGCGGCTTTTGCGAATATCAGATCAACAACATCAACACCGTCATCCCGATCCCCGAAGCGATGTCGGACGAGGAGGCGACGCTGGTCGTCACCGCCGGCACCGCGATGTATGGGCTGACCGAGCTCGGCGGACTGGTCGCCGGCGAAAGCGTGGTCGTCACCGGCCCGGGCCCGATCGGGCTCCTTGGCGTCGCGGTGGCGAAGGCCATGGGCGCGCAGCCGGTCATTCTCACCGGCACCCGCGACAATCGTCTGAAGATCGGGCTCGAGCTCGGCGCCGATCATGTCGTCAATGTGCGCAACGACAAGGACGTCGTCGCGGCGGTGAAGCGGCTCAACGGCGGCAAGGGCGTCGACTATGTCGTCGAATGTTCCGGCGCGCCGAACGCGGTGACCGAAGCGGTCCGCATGGTCAATCGCGGCGGCAAGGTCTGCCTCGCCGCCTTCCCGCACGACGAAACGCCGGTCGACGTCGCCCACATCGTGCGCAACAACATTTATCTCTACGGCATCCGCGGCGAGGGCAAGAGCGCGACCCACCGTGCCGAAGCCTTCATGTCGCAGAAGCGCTTCGACGCCACCAAGATCCACACCCACACTTTCGCGCTCGACGACCTGCCGACCGCGATCCGCTACGCCAAGGACCGCGTCGACGACGCCATCAAGGTGGTGGTGAAGGCGCGGGGCGTCGCCGCGCATCGGGTGGCGGCGGAATAGATCACGGCGTCATCAACTTGCCGACCGTCGCCATCGGCAAAACGAGCCGGAGCGAATTGGGCAGCCGCACAAAGCCGTTCGCCGCGTAGAACGAAGCGGCCCGCTCGCTGATGGCATCGACCACCAGCATCGATGAGCCGACCGAGCCGGCGCTGGCATAGGCCCGCTGCACGCCGTCGGCGAGCAACAATGCGCCGAGACCCTGGCCTTGCAACGCCGCAGCGACTGCCAGCCTGCCGATGAGCGTCGCGCTCACCAGCGGATAGCGCGGCACATGCTTGCGCGCCGCGATGGGTACGTCGCCTGGCGCCATCGCGGTCGCACAGAGCGTGTAATAGCCGAGGATGTCGTTCGGCCGCTGCGGAGCGACTAAAACGAAGACGCTGTTGGCCTTGCGCCGCACGTCCTGACCGGCCTGCGTTCGCAAGTAATCATCGAGACTTTCGACCCCGCAGGCAAAACCGGCGCGGTCGTGATGCGATGCCAAGGGCTCGATCTTCAGGTCGGGCGAGGGTGCCTTGGCCATAGGCAAATCGATCGAGCCTAGCGGGCGATCCGCCGTTTATGCTCCGCCATGGCCCGAACCAGCCGCTCGCTCGGTTTGGGCGGATCGATCAGCGCATCGAAAAAGGCCTGCCGGTCCCGTTCGGAGAGCGTGAGCGTCTCATGGTCGGCGATGGTCCGCCGCGCGGCGCCGGCGAGCGCGCTCACGCAGAAATCGGTCAGCTTCCGCCGCTCGAGATGCGCGGCGCGTTCGATCAGGGTCTTGGTTGCCCGGTCGAGCCGGAAGCCGAGCCGTTCCGCACGGACCGCGTCACCGAGGACCTTGGATTGTTTGCGGGCCATAGGGCACCTCGAAGCGAGTGGTCATTTGGACAACAATGTACGTCATTTTGACGTCTAGCTCAAGCGAAGGCGCCCCCGCGTTGGTCACATTTATATTGACATGAATCTCTTATGTATTGACATTTGTCACCGAATAAGGCATATTGAACCACGAATCATCTTGCCCCGAAGAGACGCCGACCCGGCTTGTTTGCCGGGCGGTCGGGGCGAGGGCGGTGTCTTGCTGGGGCGGTCCGGACCGCCTCGGAAGGGGACCGCGGGTGGAGCGCCGGGAGGCGCAGCGCGCCCGAAGCAGGCGATCCCCGTAAGGGGACGTTCTGTGGCGCGCGCCGCGCCCGAAGCGTGAGCGAGTGGTAACGCTCGCTTGCGTGGCGCGGCCAAGACCCTGGCGCCTCCCGGCGCTGCATTGTCTTCAGCGTGGCGTGAGTCTTATTCGTGGCGTGAAAGCAAAGCTCGGACGCCAAGGCGCGTCGCGAGAACGCTGCCTCATGTCTTGCGGATGCGGAACGTCAGGAGCTTCTTGTCCTTGCGGGTGTCTTCCAGCGCGTCGCCGGTCTGATTGAGGAGGTTCGGAATGTCGATCGCGGACAAGGGATCGGTGCATTCGACGATAAAGATGTCGCCGGTCTGCGCCTGGCCGAGCGCCTTGCGGGTGCGCAACGCCGGCAGCGGGCATTTGAGGCCGCGCAGATTGAGGGTCTTTTCGGCCATTCGGGACGGTCGCGGAAGCGGTTAAACGTCCCTATCATATCGGCGATGGCGCAAGATTCCACTCACCAGCCTTCCGGCAACCGAGCATCCGATGGGGATTTTCAGCGCATTTCGCGGCTGATGCCGCTGCGCGGCGTCCTGTCGCTCATCGGGGCGCGCGTCGGCACCGTCAAAGCGCGAAAATGCGAGACCGCGGCGGCGGCGGGGCTGACGCTCGCGGAGGACCTCGTCACGGCTGAACGCCCCACCACTTCGATCGCGCTTGCCGACGGCTTCGCCGTCGAGGCCGCGGCAATCGCCGATGCCGGGCCCTATGCGCCGGCCCTGTTGGCCTCGCTGCCGCCATGGGTCGACGCCGGCCAGGCCATGCCCCCCGGCACCGATGCCGTGGCGCCGCTCGACGCCATCACCCAGCGCGGCGAGCGTGTCGAAGCGGTCGCGCCTGTCATGCCGGGGCAGGGCGTCTTGCCGGCCGGCGGCGATGCCGCGGCGCAGACCGTGTTACGCCGCGGCGGCGAGCGGTTGCGCGACCTCGATTGTGCGGTCGCCGCGTCGGTCGGCTTTGCTGCGTTGAGCGTGCGCGAACCCAGCATCTGGATCGCGCGTGGCCGGAGCGCAACGACGCCGCTGATCGATGCCGGGCTCGCGATGCTGGCGCGCTTGGTCGGCAAGGCCGGCGCCGTCGTCCGCGGCGAATTGGCCGACCTGCACGAGGCGCTGGCGCGCGACGAAGCGGACGCGGTGATCGCCTTCGGCGGCACCGGCGGCGGCCGCGACGACGACAGCGTGCGGACCTTGGCGCGGCTCGGCCGGGTCGAGACGCACGGCATTGCGGTTTTACCCGGCGAAACCGCGGCGTTCGGCTTTGCCGGCGAACGGCCGGTGCTGCTCATCCCCGGCCGCATCGACGCCGCTCTCGCGCTTTGGATGCTGATCGGGCGTCATCTGGTCGCAAAACTCGCCGGCGGCAGCGCGGCGGATGCGGCGACCGCGGCGATACCGCTCGCCCGCAAAGTGACATCGGCCATCGGCATGACGGAACTCGTTCCGGTGCGTTGCGCGGGCGGTGTGGCAGAGCCGCTTGGCTCCGGTTATCTGTCGTTGGCAGGGCTGGCGCACAGCGACGGCTGGATCGTCGTGCCGGCGGACAGCGAAGGCTTTCAACAAGGCACGGACGTTGCCGTGAGGCCATGGTGCTGAGCAAAAAACATCGCGGCGCGGCCATTCTGGAGGCGGTTCGCCGCGCGGCGCGCCAGGAGCAGTTTCTTGAAGTGGTCTCTGCGGACGAAGCGCGGCAGCGCTTCGAGGCATGCATCGATCGCGCGCCGCTGGGCGCGGAAAGCGAGCCGCTTGCCGCCGCACTGACGCGTGTACTCGCCGCCGACGTGATTGCGGCGGTCGATGCGCCGCCGTTCGACCGTTCCAATGTCGACGGCTTTGCCGTGCGCGCCGCCGATACCGCGGGCGCCAGCGATGGCGCACGCAAGCGGCTTGCGCTCAATGCCGAAGTTGTCGCTTGCGGAATCGAGCCCGCGATCGAAGTGGCGCCCGGCACCGCGACGGCGATCGCCACCGGCGGCGTCATTCCGCGCGGCGCCGACGCCGTGGTGATGATCGAACAAACCGAGCTGCTCGATGACGGCCCCGCTATCGAGCTCAAACGGGCGGCGGCGCCCGGCCAATTCATTTCTTACGCCGGCTCCGACATTGCGCGCGGCGAGACCCTGCTGCGCCGCGGTGCCCGGATTGGCTCGCGCGAGATCGGCATGCTCGCAGCCTGCGGGCTGGCGGCGGTCGATGTGGTGCGCCGGCCGCGCGTTGCCGTGCTGTCGACCGGCGATGAACTGGTCGAGCCCGGCACGCCGCTGCGGCCGGCCGGCGTTTACGACAGCAACGGTGCCATCATCGCCGCGGCCGTGCGCGAAGCCGGCGGCGAGCCGGTCGCATTTGGCGCCTTCCCCGACGAAGAGGTTACGCTCGAACTCGCCATGCGCGGCGCGCTCGATGCCTGCGACATCGTGGTGTTGAGCGGCGGCACCTCGAAAGGCGCCGGCGATTTGTCGCATCGCATCGTATCGCGGCTCGGCAAGCCCGGGATTCTCGTGCATGGCGTCGCGCTCAAGCCGGGCAAGCCGCTATGCCTCGCGGTGATCGGCGACAAGCCGTTGATCGTGTTGCCGGGATTCCCGACCTCCGCGATTTTCACTTTTCATGCTTTCGTGGCGCCGCTGATCCGCGCCCGCGCCGGGCTCTCGGCCGAAGCGGCGCGCACCGTGACCGCGCGGGTGCCGGTGCCGGTCGTTTCGGAGCTTGGCCGCGAAGAATTCGTGCTGGTGTCGCTCGTCGCCGGCCAAGACGGCCCGATCGCGTTTCCGACCGGCAAGGGCTCGGGCGCGGTCACCGCGTTCTCGCAAGCCGACGGCTTCATGGCGATCGATGCGCTCGCCTCCTCGCTTCCCGCCGATTCAACAGCCGAGGTCACGCTGATCGGCGAGAGCGAAGGCGCGCCCGATTTCGTCATCATGGGCAGCCACGATGTGGCGCTCGACGTCGTGGTCGGCGCGCTTGGCGAGCGCGGCTTTCGCGCGCGCACCATCGCCGTCGGCAGTCAGGGCGGGGTGAACGCGGCGAGCCGCGGCCAATGCGACGTGGCGCCGGTGCATCTGGTCGATCCCGCGACGGGTCTCTACAACAAGTATCTCCTGGAGCCGGGCCTTGCGCTGGTCCCGGGCTGGCGGCGCATGCAGGGCTTCGTCTTTCGCCAAGGCGACGTCCGCTTCGAAGGCGGCAGCGCCGATGACGCGCTCAAGGCGGCGCTGGCCGATCCCGCGATCCTGATGGTCAATCGCAATGCCGGGTCCGGCACGCGCGTGCTGGTGGACGGGCTGTTGCGCGCTGCGCGGCCGCCCGGCTACGCCAACCAGCCGCGTTCGCATAACGCCGTCGCCGCGGCTATCGCGCAAAACCGGGCGGATTGGGGCGTGGCGATCGAGCCGGTCGCGCGCATGTACGGGCTCGCTTTTCTGCCGATCGCGCCGGAACACTATGATTTCCTGCTGGTCGAAGCGCGCCGCGACCGCCCGGCCATGCGGGCGTTTCTCGATGTGCTGCGCGACGACGACGTCCGCGCCCGCATCCGGGCACTGGGCATGGAACCGGCTTAGCCGTGAGCCATATATAATGACAGCCATGCGCATCATCGGTCTGGCGGGTTGGAGCGGCTCCGGAAAAACCACGCTGGTCACCAAAGTGATTCCGGTGCTGGTCCGCCGCGGTCTCAAAGTGGCGACCGTGAAGCATGCCCATCATGAATTCGATACCGATCAGCCGGGCAAGGATTCGTGGCGCCATCGCCAGGCCGGCGCCAGCGAAGTCGCCATCGTTTCCAGCCGCCGCTGGGCGATCGTCCACGAATTGGGCGAGGAAGCCGAGCCGCCGCTGTTCGACATGCTGGCAAAGCTGTCGCCGGTCGATCTCGTCATTGTCGAAGGGTTCAAACGGCAGTCGCATCCCAAGCTTGAAGTGTTTCGCGCCGCCGTCGGCAAGCCGCTTCTGCATCCGGACGACGATTGCATCGTCGCGATCGCAACCGACGCCCCGCTGCCGCAGGCACAAGTGCCGGTGCTGAGCCTCGACGACATCGAGGGTCTCGCCAATGTGCTGCAGGCCGAGGCGTTGCCGCGCGAGCAAATCGCCGCATTGCCGGGAACGGGACGCGATGGCCCAGCTTAGCGACGATTGCTTTGCCTTTAATGGTCCGCTGCTGCCGGTCGGCGAGGCGGAGAATCTGATCGTGCAGCGGATCGCGCCGGTCGAAGGTCATGAGAGCGTGGGATTGCGCGACGCCTTGGGCCGCGTGCTCGCCGATAATGTCATTGCGCCGGTGAACGTGCCGCCGTTCGATAATTCGGCGGTCGACGGCTATGCGGTACGCGGCGACGACCTCGCATTCGACGGCGAGAAGCGACTTCGCATCGTCGATCGGGTCGCCGCCGGTCATGCCGCGCAGCACACGGTGGGAGCCGGCGAAGCCATTCGCATTTTCACCGGCGCGCCGATGCCGCAGGGCGCCGATACCGTGTTCATGCAGGAGGACTGCCGGCTCGACGGCGATGGCGTCGTGGTGCCGGCCGGTTTGCGGCGCGGCGCCAATCGGCGATTGGCCGGCGAGGATATGCGCGCCGGAGGGATCGCATTGCCGGCGGGCCGGCGGCTCTCGGTGCAACACGTTGCGCTGGCCGCGGCGCTCGGTCTCACCACGCTTCATGTGCGCCGCCGCGTGCGCGTCGCCTTGTTCTCGACCGGCGATGAAATCGTCGAGCCGGGCAGCGCCTTGCCGCGGGCGGCGCTCTACGATTCCAACCGTTATCTGCTCGCCGGACTGATCGCGCGTTTCAATGCCGAACTCACCGATCTCGGCATCTTGAGCGACGATCCGCAACAATTGCAAACGGCGCTGTCTGCCGCGGCGGCCGATCACGACCTTGTCGTGACCTCGGGCGGGGTGTCGGCCGGTGAAGCCGATCATGTCCGCACCGCTGTCGAGAGCATCGGCCGGCTGGTGTTTTGGCGGCTGGCATTAAAACCCGGACGGCCGGTGGCAATGGGCGTGATCCCCGGCGGCAACGGCAATGGCGCGGTTTTTGTCGGCCTGCCGGGAAATCCCGTCGCTGTGTTTGTCACGTTTGTCCGCGTGGTGCGGCCCTTGTTGTTGCGGTTGTCCGGAGCGTTACCCGAACCGCTCGTCGCCATGCCGGCGCGCGCCACGTTCCATTACAAAAAGCGCCAAGGCCGGCGCGAATATATTCGGGTCGCTTTGCACAAAACCGCCGACGGCACTGTCGAAGCCCGCAAATACGAGCAGGACGGCGCCGGCGTCCTCACGTCGCTTACGGAAACCGATGGGCTTGCCGAACTCGACGAGGATGTCACCACGATCGAGCCCGGTTCAATGATCGGGTTTCTGTCTTATGCGTCGCTGGTTGGCTAAATATTGGGATGTCGCGTGGCGATCTCCGTGGCGCGGGCGGCGTCTTCGGGCGTGTTGACGTTGAAGAACGGATCGACCGGCTCGGCCGGCCAATCGGCAATCGCGACGCCATGCTGCGCCGTCCAGATTTCGATCTTGCGCAGCCCCTCGTCGAGGAGCGCGCGTCTCAAATCTTCGCGCAACCGGACCGGCCACAGGCCGACGACCGGATGACGCCATTCGCCGGAGCGCGCGCAAGCCAGCGGCGTGTCGGCCGCGGCACGAGCCTCATGCAGCCGCGTCGCCAGGTCTCGCGGCAGAAACGGACAATCGCCCGGTACGCTCAAAATCCACGCCACCGCGGGCGCATGCGCGGCCGCCCAATCGAGCCCGGCGAGAATTCCGGCAAGCGGTCCGGCAAAATCCGGGATGCCGTCGGCGATGACCGGCAGGCCGGTGTCGGCAAACCGCGCCGGATCGCCGTTGGCGTTGATGATGACGCGCTCGCATTGCGGCCCGATGCAGTCGAGCACGCGTCGCAGGATGGTTTTGCCGCCGATCGAAAGCCGCGCCTTGTCGCCGCCGCCCATGCGGCGCGCCAAGCCGCCGGCAAGAACGAGGCCGAGAGTGGGCGGGATCGTCACGCGCGTCTCGGCTCAGTCGTCGTGCATCGCGGCTTTACGCCGGTGCTTGGCGCTCTCGTCCTCGACAAAAGCGAGGTCCTGGTCGAACACGATACGGTCCTGACCGGCGAGAGCAATAAAACGTTTGCCGCGGGCGCGGCCGACCAGCGTCAGATTGGCCTTGCGCGCCAATTCGACGCCCCAGGCGGTGAAGCCGGAGCGCGACACCAAAATCGGAATGCCCATGCGCACCGTTTTGATCACCATTTCCGAAGTCAGCCGGCCGGTGGTGTAGAAAATCTTGTCGGCGGGACCGACGTGGTTTTTGAACATCCAGCCGGCGATCTTGTCGACCGCATTGTGGCGGCCGACATCCTCCATATAGACCATGGGCCGGTCCTTGACCGCCAGCACGCAGCCGTGGATGGCGCCGGCCTCGAGATAAAGCGACGGCGTGGTGTTGATCGTGTGGGTGAGCGTATAGAGCCAGGAGGTGCGCAATTCCGCCTGCGGCAGCGTGACATTTTCCAGCGCTTCCATCAGGTCGCCGAACACGGTGCCCTGGGCGCAGCCGGACGTCTGCACCTTCTTTTTGAGCTTCTTCTCGTAATTGGTCTTGCGCTTGGTGCGTACCACCACGACCGACAATTCCTCGTCGTAATCGACGCCGGTGACGATGTCGTCGGCCAACAGCATGTTCTGATTGAGCAGGTACCCCAGCGCCAGATAGTCCGGATGGTCGCCGATGGTCATCGCGGTGACGATCTCCTGGGCGTTGAGGAAAATCGTCAGCGCGCGCTCGACCACCACGGCCGTCTCGACCGTGGCGCCGGTCTGATCGACGCCGGTCACGCGCTCGGTCAGGCGCGGATCGAAGGGATCGGGGCGAACGAGGAAATCGTCGTCGGTGGGGCGCATGCGCCTAATGTAAGGTAACACCCGCGCCGGCGAAAGCCGCGGCGCTCCTCATGCAAAAGGCCCGGCTTGCGCCGGGCCTCTGCACACACGTCACCTGATTTACACGTCACTTGTTTTCGACTTGGCAATATCAGGACTTGGCAATTTCGAGATTCAGCAATTTCGAGACTTGGCAATTTCGAGACTTGGCAATTTCAATACTTGGCAATATCAGCCGTGGAGGCCGCCAAGCACCCAAATCAAAAGAATGATCGGCAGTGGAATGCCGATGAGCCATAACAATAAACCGCGTCCCATGACTTTCTCCTGTGTCGCCTCTCCAGGAACCGGCTGAATAACGGCAGGATCGGCGGAAAGTTCCAAGGCGCGGCCCCGTCCGGAAAGCGCCGATCTGGCGCGGTTTCCGCGCTGACTTGCCGCTATTTTTCGATGGGTTGTAAGTCGAGACCCGGCGGCTATAGTGCGCGCCATTCCCTGGTCCGGAGGGGTGGCCGAGTGGCTGAAGGCGCTCGCTTGGAAAGCGTGTATACGGGAAACCGTATCGTGGGTTCGAATCCCACTCCCTCCGCCAAACCCGATCTGCCCGGATAATCGAACCCGCGATTGTCCTTCGCTCCCGGCTGCTGTCTTCGCCGGCGCGAGGAGCGATAAGAACGCCCCGGATTCGCTAAATATAGGCCTTCGGTTCGTCTTCGTCCCAAAAGCCGATCAGAATCCCAAAATCGGCTTCTTTGCCAAATCGCTTGTCGATCGTGGCGTCGTCGATGGTGGTGCGTCGCCGCAGCCGCGTGGACCATTCGAGCAAGCGCTGTTTCATGAGTTGACGGACATCCTCGTGGGCGCCGTCGCGGCCGAGGTCGACGAACTCGTTCGGATCGTTTTGGCGGTCGAACAGCAGCGGCGGAAAGTTCGGCGCGTAGATGTAGCTCCATCGCTCATCCGCCAGCATGGTCATATGGCAATCCTGGATCGGGACATCGTAGTCGGAGCGGGCGAGCCGCAAGCTGTAGTCGTATTCGCTGACCACATATTGGCGCCAGTCCGGCGGCGTCTCACCGTGCAGCAGCGGCAGGATCGAACGGCCTTCCAGGCGGTGGTGGGGAATGGCCGCTCCCAACGCGTCGAGGAACGTCGGCGCCAGATCGATCATTTCAACCAAGGCGTCGCATGTCGTGCCCCGGGCTTTGTCGGCGGCAGGACTTGGGTCGGCAACGATGAGCGGCACGCGTACCGAGACGTCGTGAAACAGTTCCTTCTCGCCGAGCCAATGGTCGCCGAGATAGTCGCCATGGTCTGAGGTGAATACGATCAATGTGTCCTTCAGCCGGTCCTGGCGCGCGAGGAATTCGACGAGCCGGCCGATTTGATCGTCGATCTGTTTGATCAGGCCCATATAGACGGGAATGACGGTTTCGCGCACGTCGTCTCGCGAAAACACCCGCGATACCCGCTCGTTCATGAACGACTTGTAAATCGGATGCGGATCGACGCGCTCGTGAGGCGAACGCAGAGCGGGAATGACATCGGCCGCGCCATACATATTGTGATAGGGCGCGGGCGCGATATAGGGCCAATGGGGCTTGATATAGGACAAATGGAGGCACCACGGGCGGTCGCCTGTTTCGGCGATGAAATCCATGGCTCTGGAGGTGACATAGGGTGTTTCGGAATCGGTTTCGTCCACCCGCGCTTGCCTGTTCGCATGCCGCATGAAAAAGCCGGAGACGATTCGTCCCTCGTCGTCCTCGCCGCTCGCCGCCCAGAGATCCCACGGATTCGATCCGTCGTAGCCTTTCGACTGCAGGTAGTCGCTGTATTTCGGTCTTTCCCTCAAGCCATCGGGGTGAACGCCGTCGTAACGGTCATAAGGCTCGAAGCCGCATTGCGAGACGTGAACGCCGATCAGCGATTGCGGATCGATGCCGAGACGGCTCATTCCTTCGGTGTCGGGAGTCATGTGGGTCTTGCCGGTGACCGCGACCCGCATTCCCAGCGGCCGCAGATAGTCGCCGAGCGAATATTCGCCGACCTTCAACGGGACGCCATTCCAGGTCGAGCCGTGCGAGATGACGTAACGTCCGGTATAAGTGCTCATCCGCGACGGCCCGCAAATCGGCGACTGCACATAGGCGCGATTGAACAGCACGCCCTGGGCTGCCAATGCATCTATGTTGGGCGTCTTAAGAACCGGATGTCCGTAGCAGGACAGATAATCGTTGCGCAATTGATCGCACATGATGAAAAGAACGTTGCGGACCTGCGGCACGGGGCACTCTCCTGAGCTGCCAAGCTGTTATGGTCTGCCGTGCGGAGGCAGGCAGCCGATCGTTCCGCGGCAGGGATCACGAGGCTCGCATGCGCCATCGCGGCCGGGCCTCGTCATCCGGTGCCGCGAATACAATCGGTCGTAATTTGACCCGTCAATCGCTTCTTCGATATCGTTGCAGAAAGTGAAACGGGGAGGGCGGCAATGAAGCTCGTTCGCGGCCTGCAACGCGGCATTGCCGTATTGCGTGAATTGACGCATGCGCAGGCCTGCTCGCTGAGCGAACTTAACGCCCGGACGAAGCTGCCCAAGGCCACTCTCCTGCGGCTGTTGCATACGCTCGAAGCGGAAGGCATCGTGTGGCGTTCGCTTGGCGACGGCGCCTACCGGTATCGCGCCAGTTCGCTTGCGGTCACTCAACGCTTTCAGCGGCTTGCCGAAGTGGCCGCGCCGCATCTGACCGCCCTGCAAAGGAAGGTGCTGTGGCCCTCGGATCTGGTGGCCCGGCGCGGACATTTCATGCAACTTGTCGAGACCACGCGCGGGCTCAGTGATTTGCCCTTGAGCCGTGACCGCTTGGGAAAGCAGCTCGACATGGTCGGCTCGGCGATCGGCCGAGCCTATCTGGCATTTTGCGGTGAGAAGGAGCGCCAAAGCATAATTGACTATGTCGTCTCCCATCCGGAAATCCGGGGCGGGTTCGGACCGGTCGATCGAGTCGAGCTCGAGCGGGCACTCGATGTGGCTCGGCAAAGAGGTTTTGCCGCCCGCGATCCGGCTCTGAACAATCCGATGTTCCGGCTCGGCCGCGACGACGATCACCTCGACGCGATCGCCGTGCCGATCATGACGAGTGGCAGGGTGATCGGTTGCGTCAACATTCTCTGGTTGCGCCATCTCAGACTCATGGACGAACTGGTCAAAGAATCACCTGGCGGATTTGCAGGCGACGGCCGCCGGCATTGCCGTGGCGATGCGAAGCGCGTCGGCTCGGCACCGGCAACGCACGCATGCGCGCTCGTACCAACCCGGCCGCGCGCCCTCGCATTACGCCCCGCGCCGGCAAAGCCGGGCCATCTGAGAACACTCTGATCGCCATGGGCGCCCGCCGCCGCTTGCGTCTATTTGATGGTGATCTTGGCTTGGTCGATCACCTGCTTCCACATGGCGGCATCGGTCATGATCAGCTTTGCGGCCTCTTCCGGAGTGCCGGTGATCGCTTCGCTCTGCAAGTTGGCGAGGCCCTTGCGGACGTCCGGCATTTGCAGCGCTTCGGACAGGGCGTGATTGAGACGCGCAATGATGGGTGTCGGCGTTCCGGATTTGGCGACCAGAGCGACCCAAGCCGGTACCGACACTTTCGGAAATCCAGCCTCGGCGAAGCTTGGAACGTCGGGTAGATCCGGAAGCCGCTTGAGGCTGGTCACCGCGAGAGCGCGGAGCTTGCCGGCCCGAACTTGCGGTACCGCCGCGGCCGCTCCCATGATCATGAAGTCGACGCGGCCCGCAATCACGTCTTCGATGGCTTGCGGAAATACCGCGTAGGGCACGTGCACGGCAGTGGTGCCGGTTTCGTGCGTCAATAGTTCGCCAAGCATATGGGCCGGCGATCCATAGCCTCCCGAGGCGAAATTCATTTTGCCGGGATTGGCCTTGAGGAGCGCGATCAATTGCCCGAGCGATTTGGCCGGCGAGTTATTTCCGACCACCAGGATATTATAATCCCAGTCGACTTGACCGATCGGGGCAAAATCGGTGGCGAGGTTCACCGGTGCGCTCGGATACAAGCGGCAAAACCGCGACCGTCGCCGTCGCGAGCGACAGAAGGGTGTAGCCGTCCGCCGGCTGCTTGAGCACCTCTTGGATCGCCAGCGTACCGGACGCGCCCGGCCTGTTCTCGACGATAACGGGCTGGCCGAGCAACTCCTGGAAGTGAGCGAATACCGTGCGGGTCACGATGTCGGGCGGTGAACCGGCGCCGTATCCGACAACGACGCGGACTGGACGGTCCGGATATTGCGCGCCATAGCCGAGGGCCGGAAGGAAAAGCGCCGCGCCAATCAACCCATAGATGCAGCCGCGCAATGAACTCATCATGTTTTTCCTCCCCCGGCACCGCCAGGATTTCCATTATAAAAATATGCTCTGCCCGAATGCACACGGGCGTCAAACGGAAATCGCCGCCTATTCCACGGAGTGAAACGCCGGGCAGTAAGGGCGGCCAAGGCGCCAAAACAGCTTTGCGCCCCGCGCCTTGCGCGTGTTTCTGGGCCGGAGTGGAACTCGCAGGCCGCTCCTCTGTTCTGCTTCTGCTGCTTCTGCCACAGAGAAAAGGTTCAAATGGACGCGAGCACCAGCATCGCTGCGCCGCCGGTTATGGGGAAATCCAGGCTGCGGGAAGGGTTTGCGTATCCCTTGGGCGCGACATGGACGGGACTAGGGGTCAATTTCGCGCTTTTCTCGGCCAATGCGACGAAGGTCGAGCTTTGCCTGTTCGATGAGCAGGGTTTGCGCGAGATCGAGCGCATCGAATTGCCCGAGTTCACCGATGAAATCTGGCATGGTTTCTTGCCCGAGGCCCGCCCGGGCACGATCTATGGCTATCGGGTTTACGGGCCTTACGAGCCCGACAACGGCCATCGCTACAATCCGAACAAGTTATTGCTCGATCCCTACGCGAAGGCGGTGATCGGCAATCTTGACTGGAATCCCGCCGTATTCAGCTACCAAATGGAAACCGGCGACGACTTGACGTTCGACGAGCGGGACAGTGCGCCGTTCATGCCGCGCTGCCGGGTGATCGATCCGGCATTTACCTGGGGCGACGAACGCGCCCCGCGCGTTCCCTGGGATCGCACCATCGTCTACGAACTGCATGTGCGCGGCTACACTCAACTGAACCCTTCCGTTCCGCAGGAACTGCGCGGCACCTATCGCGGCCTCGCTCATCCCGATGTGCTCGATCATCTCAAGCGCCTCGGCGTCACCGCGGTCGAACTGCTGCCGATCCATACCTTCGTGAATGACAGCCATCTCGGTGAGAAAGGATTGACCAACTACTGGGGCTACAACACGATCGCTTTCTTCGCGCCGACGCGCCGCTACGCCTATGTGCCGGATTTTGCCTTCGCCGAATTCAAGGAGATGGTGGCGCGGTTTCACGACGCCGGCATCGAGGTCATTCTCGACGTCGTTTACAATCACACCGCCGAAGGCAACCACCTTGGACCGACGCTGTCGTTCAAGGGCATCGACAACATGTCCTATTATCGGCAGTTGCCGGACAACAAGCGCTATTACATCAACGATACGGGCACCGGAAACACCTTCAATCTTTCGCACCCGCGCGTGCTGCAGATGGTCACCAACTCGCTCCGCTACTGGGTGGAGGAGATGCACGTCGACGGCTTCCGTTTCGATCTCGGCACCATCCTTGCCCGCGAGTCGCACGGCTTCGACCAGCGCGGCGGCTTTCTCAACTCCTGCCGGCAGGATCCGGTGCTGTCGTCGGTCAAGCTGATCGCCGAACCGTGGGATTGCGGGCCGGGCGGGTATCAGGTCGGCCGCTTTCAGCCGGGCTGGGCGGAGTGGAACGACCGCTACCGCGACACCATGCGGTCCTACTGGAAAGGCGAGGACGGCAAGCTTCCCGATTTCGCCGCGCGCGTCACGGCATCCGCCGATCTGTTCAATCACCGCGGCCGCAAGCCGTGGGCGAGCGTCAATTTCATCACCGCCCATGACGGCTTTACGCTCAACGACCTCGTTTCCTATGAAAACAAACACAACGAGGCCAACGGCGAGGACAATCGCGACGGCGCTTCGGACAACCGCTCATCCAATTACGGCGTCGAAGGTCCGACCGACGATCCCGCCATCGTCGAACTGCGGGAGCGGCAGAAGCGGAATCTGCTGAGCACGTTGCTGTTGTCGCAAGGCACGCCGATGATCCTCGGCGGCGACGAATTCGGGCGCACCCAGCGCGGCAACAATAACGCCTATTGCCAGGATAACGACATTTCCTGGGTCGATTGGAATCACGACGATAATGCCAGGTCGCTCACGCGCTTCGTGCAGCGCCTGACCCGGCTGCGCCGTGACTATCCGGTTTTGCGCCAGAGCCGCTTTCTTTCCGCGGCCTGGAACGAGGAGCTCGGGGTCAAGGATTCGACCTGGCTGACGCCGACGGGCGATGAAATGACGACCCAGCATTGGCAGGACGGCGCCGCGCGCTGCTGCGGTCTCTTGCTCGACGGCCGCGCCCAGTTCAGCGGCATCCGCAAGCGCGGCAGCGAGGCGACACTGCTGCTCATCGTCAATGCTCATCATGACGTGGTGGTCTTTACCCTGCCGAAATCCTCAGGCGGTCGGGACTGGCGGCGTCTCGTCGACACCAATTTGCCGGAGGAGGACGAAGAATTTGACAGCGCCGGAATGTTTAAATTCGGCCATCGCTACGAAGTGACCGGCCGTTCGCTGCTGCTCTTCCACTTACGGCCGGCCAAACCGACAACCCGCCGGCAGTCGCGGGCCCGCGCCAGGGACGCCGCGCCGCCGCCGGACGCAGGTGCTTGATTTCACGCGGGGTCTTTCCTGCAGGACCAAGCAAAGACGATGGAACTTTTACGCCGCCGCGTCGCTTAACGTGTCATGGGCAGGGGTGACCCTGCGGGGATTTTCATTGAAACCATGCCGGCAGGGTGGCCGGCCAAGGCGATGCGTTCAAAAGCGGCTGAAATCCGGCGACGTGTTCGCGCCGAAAATTTACTACTTTCATCCGCTGCTGGCTGGACCGCGGTCGTCTTGGGGCGATCAATTTCGCCGTTGCCGCGACAACGGCTTCGACCACGTCCTCACCGCGCCGCTGTTCGCCCCCGGCGAAACTGGCGACATCTTTCTCACCGGAAGTCACGAGACGGTCCATCCGGCGCTTCACGACACGCCGGCCGCCAAGGCGGCGGACGAAGCCTTTGCCGAATTGGCGGCTTTGTGCCGGCAGAACCAACTCGGTCTCCTCGCCGATATCGTCGTCGGTCGCGCGGCACCTGACGCCGAGCTGGCGCTGACCAATCCAGGATGGTTTCATGTCAGTAAAGTTACCGACCAACGGGTCGATCCACGGCTGCCGCTCGACCACGCCGATGCCGCCTATCCGCGGTTTGATGATGCAAGCGTTGCCGAGGACGTCACGGCGTGGTGGGTCGGAGCGCTTACAGCGCCTTATCCGTGCCGGTATCGGCGGATTTCGCTGCATCGAACCGCAGCTCGTGCCGCCGGTTCTATGGCGCGTCCCTCATCGGCACGGTCAGGAAGAGCGCGCCGGAGTGCCGTTTTCTGGCATGGACGCCCGGCCTGTCCTGGGCCGATGTCGCACTTTTGCGCGGCGCGGGCTTCGCCGCTGCGTTCTCGTCGCTGCCTTGGTGGGACGGCCGCGCCGGCTGGTTCGTCGAAGAGCACGCGTTGCTGCGCGGCGTCGGCGCGGTCATCGCCTGTCCCGAGGCGCCGTTCGGGCCTCGGCTTGGCCCGGCGGTTCGAAGGCCACGGAAATCTGCCCGCGGTGTTCCGCCATCAGTTGCGTTGCGCCGCCGCCATCGGTGACGGGATTTTGATCCCGATGGGTTTTGAGTTTGCCGCGAACGAGGACATGGCGCGAGACACGCCGCGCCGCGCCTCAGGCCAAAATGGCGGCTCGCTTCGGCATAACGGCAGCAATCTCGATCTGTCGGCGGAGCTCCGCGAGGCCAACGCGCTTTGCGATGAATTGGCGCCCGCCAACGGCGAGCTTCGTCTGTTGAATAGCCCGGGCGACGGCGTGACGGCTTTGCTGCGCTCGGACGCCGCCGACGCGCGCCACGCCCGCGATCCGATCGTCATCATGATCAATCCGGACCTCGCGCAGGGCCATCGCGCCTCGATCTCGCTTCGGCCGTTGCCGCCGACGGCCGGTGCGAGCCTTTCGGTCGTCGCGGCGATCTCGGCCGATCGCGATGCGAGCGAGGTGCTCGAGGCCGGCGAAGTCCGCATTCTTCGCGCCAAGCGCAATGACGCCGTCAAGCTACGGCGCACCGAAGTTCGGGCCGCCACTTTGAGCGCGGCGCCGCGCATTGTCGTCGAAGCGGTCACGCCGAGCGTGGACGCCGGCCGCTTCGCTGCCAAGCGCGTCATCGGTGAAACGGTGACGGTCGAGGCCGATGTGTTCATCGACGGTCATGACGTTCTTGTCGTCGAGTGCTTGTGGCGAGCCTGCGACTCCGCCGAATGGCAGCGCGCGGCGATGCAATCGCTGGGCAACGATCGCTGGCAGGCGAGCTTTAGCCCCGACCGCGTTGGCCGTCACGAGTTCACCATCGAGGCTTGGATCGATCGCTATGGATCGCTGTGCCGCGACCTTGAACTCAAACGCGCGGCGGGAGCCGATATTGCCGTCGAGATTGCCGAGGCGCGCGAGCTTCTGAGCAAGACAATGAAGCGCACCAAGGATGGTGCGAGCGACGTCGTTACCTCGGCGCTCGAGTGGTTGCGCGAAGCCAGCGGCGACGCCGCAGCCGACATCCTTCTTATGTCCGACTTGCGCGAAGTGATGCGCGAATCCGAGGAGGCCGATTTTCGCGTCCGCCGCGAACCGGCTTTCGCCCTCGATATCGAACGGCCGCAAGCCGGCTTCGGCGCGTGGTACGAGCTGTTTCCGCGCTCGATTTCGGACGATCCGGACCCGCCACGGCACCTTCGCCGATGTCATCGGCCGGTTGCCGGCGATCCGCGACATGGGCTTTGACGTTCTTTATCTGCCGCCGATTCATCCCATCGGGGAGACGAACCGCAAAGGCAAGAACAACGCCTTGCGCGCCACCGCCAGGCGATGTCGGCAGTCCCTATGCGATCGGCAGCCGCGAAGGCGGCCATGATGCGATCCATGCCGCGCTCGGCACCATCGCCGACTTCCGGCGGCTGCGCGATGCGGCCGCGGCCCAGGGCATCGAACTCGCGCTCGACTTCGCCATCCAGTGCTCGCCGGATCATCCTTGGCTCAAAGAACACCCGGAGTGGTTCAATTGGCGGCCCGACGGCTCCGTGCGCTTTGCGGAGAATCCGCCGAAGAAATACGAAGACATTGTCAATGTCGATTTCTACGCCAAAGGCGCGATTCCAAGCCTGTGGGCGGCCCTGCGCGACATCGTCCTGTTCTGGGCGAACGAAGGCATTCGTATTTTCCGCGTCGATAATCCGCACACCAAGCCGCTGCCGTTCTGGGAGTGGCTGATCGGGCAGGTGAAGACGCGGTATCCGGACGTCATCTTTCTGTCCGAGGCCTTCACGCGCCCCAAGATGATGTATCGGCTGGCGAAGGTCGGCTTCTCGCAATCCTACACGTATTTCACCTGGCGGCATTCCAAGAAGGAGCTCACGGATTATTTCACCGAGCTGGCGACGACGGAGGTGAAGGAGTTCTTTCGCCCGCATCTTTTCGTCAATACGCCCGACATCAATCCGTATTTCCTGCAGACCTCCGGGCGGCCCGGATTTCTCATCCGCGCGGCGCTTGCCGCCACGCTCTCGGGCTTGTGGGGCCTCTATTCCGGTTTCGAGCTGTGCGAAGCGGCGCCGCTGCCGGGAAAAGAGGAATATCTCGACTCCGAGAAATACGAAATTCGCGTTCGCCGTTACGACGCGCCCGGCAACATCATTGCGGAAATCTCCAAGCTCAACCGCATCCGCAGGAACAATCCGGCGCTGCAAAGCCATCTCGGCCTGCGATTCTACCCCGCCCACAACGATCAGATCGTTTTCTACGGCAAGCCGCTGCCGGCGCGCGGCGCCATGATCCTGGTCGCGGTGAGCCTCGATCCGTTTCACGTCCAGGAAGCGACGGTCGAGGTGCCGCTCTGGGAATGGCAGCTTCCCGACAGCGGATCGGTTGCCGTGCAGGATCTGATGCGTGACACGAGCTTCGTGTGGCACGGCAAGCTGCAGCGTATCCGGCTCGATCCGAACGAATTGCCCTTCGCGATCTGGCGGATCGCGCCGCGTCCGGAGGTGTAATCGTGGATGCGCGCGTCAAACCGGAGGCGGTGGCGGCGGACGACCTGTGGTACAAGGACGCCATCATCTATCAGCTCCATGTGAAGTCGTTTTGCGACAGCAACGGCGACGGCATCGGCGACTTCCAGGGGCTGATCTCGAAGCTTGATTACATTGCCGGTCTCGGCGTCAATGCCATTTGGCTGCTGCCGTTTTATCCGTCGCCGTTGCTCGATGACGGTTACGACATCAGCGAATACCGCGCCGTGCATCCGGATTACGGGACGCTCGCCGATTTCCGTCAATTCGTGCGCGAGGCCCACGCCCGCAACATCCGTGTCATCACCGAGCTCATCGTCAATCACACCTCCGACCAGCATCCCTGGTTCCAGCGCGCCCGCAAGGCGAAGCCGGGATCGCCGTGGCGCGACTTTTATGTGTGGTCGGACACCGATCAGAAATATGCCGGCACGCGCATCATCTTCATCGACAGCGAGCGCTCGAACTGGACGTGGGATCCGGTCGCCGGCGCCTATTATTGGCACCGTTTCTATTCGCATCAGCCGGATTTGAACTTCGACAATCCGCACGTGCTCAAGGCCGTGCTCGGCATCATGCGCTTCTGGCTGCAGCTTGGCGTCGACGGACTGCGGCTCGACGCCGTGCCGTATCTGGTCGAGCGCGAGGGCACCAACAACGAAAACCTGCCCGAGACCCACACGATCCTCAAGCGGATCCGCGCCGCGGTGGACGCCGAGTTTCCCGGCCGGATGCTGCTCGCGGAAGTCAATCAGTGGCCGGAGGACTGCAAGGATTATTTCGGCGACGGCGACGAGTGCCACATGGCTTTCCATTTCCCGCTGATGCCGCGGATGTACATGGCGATCGCCCGCGAGGATCGCTTTCCGATCAGCGACATCCTGCGTCAGACGCCGGAAATCCCCGCGGCCTGCCAGTGGGCGATTTTCCTGCGCAATCATGACGAGCTGACGCTCGAAATGGTGACCGACAGCGAGCGCGATTATCTGTGGGAGACCTACGCGGCGGATCGCCGCGCCCGCATCAACCTCGGCATCAGACGGCGCTTGGCTCCGCTATTGGAACGCGATCGCCGGCGTATCGAATTGATGAACAGCCTGTTGCTCTCGATGCCGGGCACGCCGGTGATCTATTACGGCGATGAAATCGGCATGGGCGATAATTTCCATCTCGGCGATCGAAACGGGGTTCGCACGCCGATGCAATGGTCGCCGGACCGCAATGGCGGATTTTCCCGCGCCGACCCGGCAGCGCTGATTTTGCCGCCGCTGATGGATCCGCTTTACGGCTACGGCGCCGTCAATGTCGAAGCGCAGGCGCGCGATCCGCATTCGATCCTGAATTGGATGCGGCGGATGCTCGCGGTGCGGCGGCGGCATGCCGCATTCGGCCGCGGCGCGCTGACATTTCTCTATCCGAAGAACCGCAAGATTCTCGCTTATTTGCGGCAATTCGGCGACGAGACGCTGTTGTGTGTCGCCAACCTCGCGCATAGCCCGCAGGCGGTGGAACTGGATCTTTCGGCCTTCGCCGGCCGCGTTCCGGTGGAACTGAATGCGGGGACGGTCTTTCCTCCCATTGGAGAGCTTACTTACCTGCTCACTTTGCCGCCGTTCGGCTTCTATTGGTTCGTTCTCGGCAAGGCGAGCGATTGGCCGGCGTGGCACACGCCGGCGCCCGAACCGTTGCCGGAGTTTGTCACCGTGGTGCTTCGTAACAGTCTGGTGCAGGCGTTGAAGACGAATGCGCAGGATCTCATCGAGAAGGACACTCTGCCGCAATATATCCTCAAGCGCCGCTGGTTCGGACTGAAGGATCAGAAAATCGAGACGGTGCAGTTGGCAAGTTCCGTCGATATCGGCGACCGGGACCAGGAGATTTTGCTGAGTGAAGTCGAGGTAAAGAGCGGCGGCGCGACGAGCCGCTGGCTGTTGCCGATGTCGATTCTGTGGGACGAGGAGGCCGGGGCCGCGCTGCCCAGCCGTCTGGCGCTTGCCCGCGTGCGGCGCGGCCGGCGTCCCGGATTACTGACCGACGCATTTTCCCTGCCGGCGTTCGCGCATCGATTCGTCGAATGCCTGGCCGACGGCAAGTCCTACAAAGGTGACTTCGGCTCCTTGCAGTTCCGGCCGACCGAGGCCCGGCGCGCACAGCTCGAGGCGGCCAAGAACGCCGACGTCAACTGGCTCGCGGCGGAACAGTCCAACAGTTCACTGACCGTCGGCGACGTGCTGATGCTGAAGATCTATCGCCGTATCTCGCCTGGAATTCATCCCGAGGCCGAGATGAGCCGATTCCTGACCGAACGGGGGTTTGCCAACGCGCCGCCGCTCCTCGGCGATGTCGTCCGCATTGCGCCGGACGGCACGCCGGCGACGCTTGCCGTTGCGCTCGGCTTTGTCCGTCATCAAGGCGACGCCTGGTCGTGGACCTTGGATCATTTGACGCGCGCTCTCGATGGGATGGCGCCGGGCGAGTCCGCCAAGGAGGAAAAAGCCGATCTGCTGGCCGATTGCGACATCGTCGTCGGCGCCATCGGACAGCGGCTTGGCGAAATGCACCGGATTTTGGCCGGCGCCGCCGCCGACGAGGCTTTTGCCGCCGAGGCGGCAACGCAGACGGACGTCACGCGATGGACCGAAAAGATCGAAGCCAGAATGGCCAAGGCATGCGACGCGGTTGCCGGCCATAAGACCTGGGAGCGCGAGCAAGACCGCGAGCGCGCCAAAATGCTTCTCGGCAAGCGGAGCGCGATTGTCGCATCGGCGCGCAATCTGGCGAAGTCCGGTGTCGGCGCATTGAAGACCCGGATCCACGGCGATTTTCATCTCGGCCAGGTCCTGGTCGCGAGCGGCGACGCCTTCATCATCGATTTCGAGGGCGAGCCGGCGACCTCGATCGACGAGCGCCGCGCCAAGGACAGCCCGCTGCGCGACGTCGCCGGGCTGTTGCGCTCCATTCATTATGCCGGCGCGACGCTCACCGACCGCAAAGGCGTCGGCGCCATGCCGGTCGATGACGCCTCGCGTGACAAGCTCATCGCCGAATTCCGCCGGCGCGCTTCGGCGGCGTTCTTGCGCGGTTATTGGGAAACCTCGATCATCAAACGCGATCCGGCGTCGCGCGCATTGCTCAGTCTGTTTCTCATCGAAAAGGCGGCCTACGAGATCAGTTACGAGGCGGCCAACCGCCCGACTTGGCTCGGCGTGCCTCTGGCGGGTTTGTTGTCCGTGGTCGAGCACATCAACAAGGAGATGTCCGGAGGCCAGAATGGCTGAGGCAAAGCTCAAGCCATCGTGGCGTCTCGATCGCGACGCGGCGGGCGCCTTGGCGCAGGGATCGCACGGCAACCCGTTTGCCGTTCTCGGGCCGCACGATGTCGAAGGCGGGCGCATCATCCGCGTCTTCCTGCCGGGCGCGACACGCGTTGAAGTGTTGCGCCAGTCCGACGGCGCGGTGCTGGTCCAGCTTGTCCCCGGTGAGGAAGACGGCCTGTTCGAGACCTTCATTCGCGATCGCTCGCAATATCGCTTGCGGATCGTCTGGCCGAATGCCGTGCAGGAAATCGAGGATCCTTATTCATTCGGCGTGCTGCTCGGCGATCTCGATCTGCATCTGTTCAATGAGGGCCGTCATTTCGAGCTTGCGAGCTGTCTCGGCGCGCAAAGCCTGACAATCGACGGCGTCAACGGCGTGCGGTTTGCCGTCTGGGCGCCGAACGCGACACGTGTCGCGGTGGTCGGCGATTTCAATTCCTGGGACTCCCGGCGTCATCCGATGCGGCTGCGCCACCGCGCCGGCATCTGGGAGCTGTTCATTCCGCGGGTCGCCCCCGGATCGCACTATAAATTCGACATCCGCGGCCCGGGCGGCTTCGGATTGCCGTGGAAAGCCGATCCGGTGGCCCGGCAGACCGAGACCCCGCCGCAAACTGCGTCGATCGTGCCCTATCCCGATCAGCATCGCTGGCGCGATGATGCCTGGATGAAGGAGCGCGGCGCGCGCCAAGCCGTCGACGCACCGATCAGCATTTATGAAGTGCATCTCGGCTCGTGGCTCAACGAGAGCGACCACGCGCAGGAGGGCAGTCTCTGGGACCTCGCCGCTGAGCGGCTCATTCCCTATTTGCGCGAGATGGGCTTCACCCATTTGGAGCTTTTGCCCATCACCGAATACCCGTTCGGCGGCTCCTGGGGTTATCAGCCGCTCGGTCTGTTCGCGCCGAGCAGCCGGTTCGGGCCGCCGCAAGGGCTGGCCCGGTTCGTCGATGCGCTTCATGCCGCCGGTATCGGCATCATCCTCGATTGGGTCCCTGCGCACTTTCCGACCGATCCGCACGGCCTGGCGCGCTTCGACGGCACCGCGCTCTACGAGCATCTCGATCCCCGCGAAGGTTTTCATCAGGACTGGAATACGTTCATCTATAACTTCGGCCGCCGTGAGGTGCAGGGCTTCCTGATCGCGAGCGCGCTTTATTGGCTTGAGCATTTCCACATCGACGGGCTGCGGGTCGATGCCGTGGCATCCATGCTGTATCGCGATTACAGCCGCCGCGCCGGCGAGTGGATTCCCAATATTCACGGCGGCCGGGAAAACCTTGAGGCGATCGGTTTCGTGCGTCACCTCAATGCGGTGGTGGCCGAGCGCTGTCCGAGCGCCATCATGATCGCCGAGGAATCGACCGCCTGGGGCGGCGTCAGCCGGCCGATTGCGTCGGGCGGCCTCGGCTTTTCCTACAAATGGAACATGGGCTGGATGCACGACACGCTCAATTACATGTCGAAGGATCCGGTCCACCGGCAGCATCATCATCACGACATGACGTTCGGTCTCCTCTATGCGTTCAGCGAGAATTTCATTTTGCCGCTGTCGCACGACGAGGTCGTGCACGGCAAAGGCTCGCTGATCGGCAAGATGCCCGGCGACCGCTGGCAGCGCTTCGCCAATCTGCGCGCCTATTACGGCTTCATGTGGGGGCATCCCGGAAAAAAGCTTCTCTTCATGGGCGGCGAATTTGCCCAGGAGCGGGAGTGGAGTCACGATCGCGATCTCGATTGGCCGTCGCTCGACGACCCCGCGCATGCCGGCGTGCAGCGCGTCGTGCGCGATCTCAACCGCGTCTATGCCGCCGAGCCGGCGCTGCACCGGCGCGATTGCGACGGCCGCGGCTTCATGTGGGCCGTCGGCGACGATCGCGCCAATTCGGTCTATGCCTTCGTGCGGCTCGCGCCGGAAACGCCGTCTGTTTTGGTGGTCAGTAATATGACCCCGGTGCCGCGCTACAATTACCGCATCGGCGTGCCCGAGGGCGGCCGCTGGGAAGAGATTTTCAACAGCGATTCCGGTTATTATGGCGGCTCGAACCTCGGCAATGCCGGGCGTGTCGAAGCGGCGGCCATAAGTGCTCATGGACAGCAGCAGTCCGTCGAGCTCACACTACCCCCATTGGCGACGATCTATTTGCGGCACGTTCGTTAAAGATGGCAGCGTTTCCGGACAAGCTCGATGGTGGCGTGCCGTATCCGCTCGGCGCCACGTGGGATGGACTCGGCACGAATTTCGCGGTGTTTTCCGGCAATGCCGAGCGCATCGAGCTGTGCCTGTTCGATTCCGCGGGCCGGCGCGAGATGGTCCGGCTCGACCTGCCCGAATGCACCAACGAGATCTGGCACGGCTATTTGCCGAACGCGCGGAACGGCTTGATTTACGGGTTTCGCGTCCACGGCCCCTACGATCCGCAAAACGGCCACCGCTTCAATCCGCACAAGCTCCTGATCGATCCTTATGCCAAGCAGATCGCCGGCAATCTGCGGTGGTCGGATGCCTTGTTCGGCTATCGTATTCATTCCTCGCGCGTGGATTTGTCGGTCGATCGGCGCGATAGCGCGCCGTTCATGCCTAAGGCGGTGGTCGGGGAGGACACGTTCGATTGGGGTGACGACCGGCCGCCGAACGTCCCTTGGCCGGACACCGTCATATACGAGGCTCACCTGCGGGGCATGACGATGCTTCGCCGCGACATCCGCGTCGAGGAGCGAGGCACGTTTGCGGCCTTGGCCGACCCCGGCGTTATCGATCATTTGCGCACGCTCGGCATTACCGCGATCGAGCTTATGCCGATTCACGCCTTCGTCAGCGAGCGGTCGCTGGTCGAGCGCGGCTTGAAGAATTACTGGGGCTACAATCCGCTCTGCTTCTTTGCCGTCGAGCCGCAATACCTGTCGGAGAGCGGGCGCAACGACATGCGCGTCGCCATCCGCCGCCTGCACGCCGCGGGCATCGAGGTGATCCTCGACGTGGTCTACAACCACACCGCCGAAGGCAGCGAGCTTGGCCCGACGCTGTGCTATCGCGGGCTCGATAACTCCAGCTATTACCGGCTGGTGCCGGACAACAAGCGCTATTGCATCGACGAGACCGGCACCGGCAACACGCTCAATCTATCGCATCCGCGGGTTTTGCAGATGGTGATGGATTCGCTGCGTTATTGGGTCGCGTCGTTTCACGTCGATGGTTTCCGCTTCGATCTCGGCGTCACGCTCGGGCGCGAAGCCAACGGCTTCGATCCCGGCTCCGGCTTCTTCGACGCGCTGCGCCAGGACCCGCTTTTGGCGGGGGTCAAATTGATTTCGGAGCCATGGGATCTCGGCCCGGGCGGCTACCAGCTCGGCCACCATCCGACCGGCTTTGCCGAGTGGAACGACCGGTTCCGCGACAGCACCCGGCGGTTCTGGCGCGGCGACGCCGGCGAACGTCCGGAGATCGCCGCGCGGCTTGCCGGATCGAGCGACCTGTTCGACCGCCATGCGCGGCGGCCTTGGGCTTCGGTCAATTATGCCGCCTGCCACGACGGCTTCACGCTGGCCGACGTCGTCAGCTACAGCAAACGACATAACGAGGCGAACGGCGAGGACAATAACGACGGCGCTGCGGAGAACTATTCGGCCAATTGGGGCGTTGAAGGAGCGACCGCAGACAAAGCCATTTCGGCGACGCGGTTGCGTATCCAGCGGGCCATGCTTGCAACAGTGATGTTTTCCCACGGCACTCCGATGCTGCTCGGCGGCGACGAATTCGGTCGCACCCAGCGCGGCAATAACAATCCGTACTGTCAGGATAACGACATGAGTTGGTGGGATTGGAGCCTGGCGCATGCCGAGCCGGGGCGGATGCTCTGCCGCTTTGTCGCCAAGCTGATTGCGCTGCGCAAGGCGCATCCGGCGCTGCGGGCGCGTCACTTCTTTCACGGCCAGGAGGAGCCGGCGGCCGGGATTTCCGACATCGAATGGTTTGACGCCGCGGCGCAAAAAATCCCCGACGCCGATTGGCGAAATCCGGAGCAGCGTCTGCTCTGCCTGCGGCGCGCCGCGCGCAACGAGGATGCCTCGGTTTCGCTCTTGAGCCTGTTACTGAATCCGACCCCGGAAGACAGCGAGTTTCGGCTGGCGCCGCCCGATCTTCCCCGCCGGGTTCTTATCGACAGCGCCGCCGCCGAAATCGCGGAGCGAGACCTCGCCGGCAATGTGATCGTCGTCGCCGCCCACTGCGCCGCTCTCGTCTATTCGCGGCTGGCAGCCGCACCGCAGTCATGACGGCGGCGGGCTGGCATCTGTCTTTCGGCGCAAATCTCGTCGACCGCAATCGGACGCGATTTCGCCTCTGGGCGCCGGCGCAAAACGCAGTCGCCATTGCCGTCGAGGGCAGGGCGGATGAACCAATGATGCGCAGCGCCGAAGGCTGGTTCGAGGCCGAGGTGAATTGCGGTGCCGGCACGCGCTATCGCTACATTCTCCAGGACGGCACGGCGGTGCCCGATCCGGCGTCGCGGGCGCAAAGCGGCGATATTCACGGTTTCAGCGTCGTCGTCGATCCTTCGCGCTACCAATGGCGGCATCGGCAGTGGCAAGGCCGGCCGTGGACCGAGACGATCATCTATGAACTCCATGCCGGTCTCCTCGGCGGCTACGCCGGGGTTGCGCGCGAGCTGCCGCGTCTCGCCGCGCTCGGCGTCACCGCGATCGAATTGATGCCGATCGCCGAGTTTCCCGGCGCGCGCAACTGGGGGTACGACGGCGCGCTGCCGTTCGCGCCGGAATGCAGTTACGGCACGCCCGAAGATGTTAAAGCGCTGGTCGACGCCGCGCACGATCACGAGATCAGCATTTTCCTCGACGTCGTCTATAATCACTTCGGCCCCGACGGGAATTATCTTTCGCTCTACGCGCCGCAATTCTTCCGCGACGACGTGGCGACGCCGTGGGGTCCCGCGATCGACTTTCGCCGCAGGGAAGTCCGCCGTTTCTTCACCGATAATGCGCTGTACTGGCTGAACGAATATCGCTTCGACGGTCTGCGCTTCGACGCCGTTCACGCCATCACCGAGACTGACTGGCTCGAGGAAATGGCCGACGCGGTGCACAAGTCCATCGCGCCGGGCCGGCAGGTCCACCTGGTGCTCGAGAACGACAACAACGACGCGGCGCTTCTCGATGGGCCGTTCGACGCGCAATGGAACGACGACGGCCATCACGTGTTGCACGTGCTGCTGACCGGCGAGCACGACGGCTATTATGGGGACTATGAGACCGATCCCGCAGCGGCTCTCGCACGCTGTCTCAAAGACGGATTTGTTTATCAGGGTGAGGCATCGAAACATCGCGGCGGCAAGCCGAGAGGGACGCCGAGCGGCAACCTGCCGCCGCACCGCTTTCGTGCTTGTTCCTGCAGAATCACGATCAGATCGGCAATCGCGCTTTCGGCGAACGGCTGACGACGCTCGCCGATCCCAGGGCACTGGAAGCCGCTATCGCATTGCAGCTCCTCTGCCCGCAAATCCCGCTGCTGTTCATGGGCGAAGAGGCCGCGTCGGTCTCGCCGTTTCTGTTTTTCACCGATCACAATCCGGAGCTTGCCAAAGCGGTCCGCGAAGGCCGGCGACGTGAGTTCATGGGCTTTTCGCAATTCTCCGACCCGGCGCTGCTCGCGAAGCTTGCCGATCCGAACGAGTTATCGACCTTCGACCGTTCGAAGCCTGAGCCCGGACGCCGAGGCGGGACCTCGGCGTCAAGAGCTCTATAAGCAGCTTATCGGCATCCGCCGCTCCGAAATCGTGCCCCGCCTCGAGGGTGCGCACGCCGTCAATGCGCGCGCCGTGGGCGACAAGGCTGTGGTGGCGCATTGGCGCATGGGCGACAACGCTCTGTTGACCATCGGCACCAATCTAGGCGCGGACGCGTCGCAATGCCAATGCATCAGGGACGTATTCTTTTTGCCTCTTCCCCGGAGGCTGCGGAATCCTGCCGATGCCGGCCGGCTCGAACCCTATGCGACCGTTGCGGTTCTCGCCGCATGAATGAGGCGGCCATTCACGCTCTGGCGCGCCGGGCCGGTATCGACGCGGAATGGACGGACTATGCGAACAAGCCGCACCGCGTCACGACGGAATCACTCGGCGCGCATCCTTGACGCGCTCGGTCTTGCCTTGCCGCACGCGCGACGAAATCGCACACAGCGACAACTTTGCTCGCGCCGGGCGTCGCCGCAGCCGCTCGTGACGCACTGTGCCGGCGAGACGATCCGACTTTCCTATCCGATCAGCCGCACGGCAGCGCGAAACTGACGTTGGAAGACGGCACCATCCGCCGAACTCAAAACGGAAGCGACGCAGGGCGGCGTCGAGCTGCCGGGCATTGGCGCGGCCGGTTATCATACGCTCGATATCGGAGGATCTCGCCTGACGCTTGCGGTGGCGCCGCCGCGATGTATCACCGTCGCCGATCTCACAGGGGGGAGCCAAGCTGGGGCATTGCCGCGCAGCTCTATGGTCTGCGCCGTGCCGGCGACTGCGGCATCGGCGATGCGTCGGGTGCCGCGGCGCTCGCGGAAGCGGCCGCGGCCGAGAAAGCCGATGCGCTCGCGCTCAGCCCGATCCATGCGTTATTCACCGCCGACCCCAATCACTTCAGTCCTTATTCGCCTTCGAGCCGACTGTTCTATAATCCGCTCTACGCCGACCCGCGGATCGTGTTCGGCGCCGAGCGCGTCGCGCGGCCGCTCACGCAATCCGGCGTGGCGTCGCGGTGCGATGCGCTTGGGGCAGCGTGCGCTGATCGATTGGCCGCTTCCGCCAGCGCCAAGCTCTCGATTTTTCGCAAACTCTTTGACGATTTCGCCGCAACCGATCTCGCCGCCGGCGGCACGCCGCCGGCCGCCGACTTTGCACACTTTCGCACGGCCGGCGGAAAGCTCCTTGAAGACCACGCGCGTTTCGAGGCGCTGCAGAGCGCACATGTTGCGCAGGATTCCTCTTTCTGGAGCTGGACGGATTGGCCGGCAGTGGCGCGACCCGCATGCTGCTGCGGTCGGGGATTTCGCCGCCGAGAATGAGCGCGAGATTAGTTCCATTGCTTTCTGCAATGGCTCGCCGATCGATCGTTTGCCGCGGCGCAGCGCACGGCGAAAGACGGCGGAATGCGCATCGGCTCGTCGGCGATCTTGCCGTCGGAATGAGCGCGGCGGGCAGTCATGCCTGGACCAGCCAGAAAGATATTCTGGTCGGTCTTGAGATTGGCGCGCCGCCCGATCTGTACAACGCCAAAGGTCAGAGCTGGGGGCTGACGACATTTTCGCCGCGCGCGCTCGTCCAAGGCGGCTTTGCGCCCTTTATCGCCACGCTGCGGGCGGCTCTGCGTCATGCCGGCGGCTTGCGGATCGACCATGTGATGGGGCTGTTGCGGCTGTGGGTCGTGCCGCGCGGCGCCGATGCGCGCGACGGCGCTTATCTGCATTATCCGCTCGACGATCTGCTGCGGCTGATCGCGCTGGAATCGTAGCGCCATCGGGCGATCGTCATCGGCGAGGATTTGGGCACGGTGCCCGATGGCTTTCGCGACACGCTCACGGCCGCCGGGATTTACGGCATGCGCGTGCTGTGGTTCGAGCGCGGCCACGGCAGGTTCACGTCGCCGCGATCCTGGCCCGCCGATACGGCGGCGATGACCTCGACCCACGATCTGCCGACGGTCGCCGGCTGGTGGCGCGGCAAGGACATCGAGACGCGAGAGGCGCTCGGCTTGAGCGATGCCGGAAACGGAGCGCGACCAACGCGACCGGGACCGCGCATTGCTTTGGCAGGCGTTCCGCCGCGCCAAGGCGGCGGCTGGGCGAAGAGCCTTCACCCGAGGAGACGTCGACATGTTGTCGAGGCCGCGTTGGGCTTTGCGGCAAAGGCCGCTTCCGAGCTCGCGTTGCTGCCGCTCGAAGACGTGCTCGGCCTTGAGGAGCAGCCCAATCTGCCCGGCACGATCGAACAGCATCCGAATTGGCGGCGGCGCTATCCTGGCTCGGCCGAGCACGCTGTTAGAAATCGGAGGCAGTTCGACGCCGGCTCGCGCCGCTCAAACAGCGAGGCCGCTCGTGACGCCGCCGCGCGCGACCATGCGGCTGCAATTCCACAAAGGCTTTACCTTCGCCGATGCTGCGCGGCTCGTCCCGTATTTTTCGGCTCTTGGCATCAGCCACCTCTATGCCTCGCCGATCATGACGGCACGGCCGGGTTCGCTGCACGGCTATGATGTGATCGATCCCACGCGCATCAATCCGGAGCTTGGCGGGGAAGAGGAATTTCGCCGCCTGGTTGCCGAATTGCGGCGGCATGCGATGGGGATCGTCATCGACATCGTCCCTAATCACATGGCCATCGGGCGCCGGCAATCCATGGTGGATGGACGTTCTCGCCGGAGGCCGCACCAGCCGCTATGCCAAATATTTCGATATTGACTGGAAGCCGGTCGATCTGCATCTGCGCGGCAAGGTGCTGTTGCCGGTGCTGGGACGGCAATATGGCGATGCGCTCGCCGCCGGCGAGATCAGGCTGGAGGCCGAGAACGGCAAAGCTTTCGTCCGCTATTTCGACCACACTTTTCCCTTGGCCGACGTTGCCGCGCACGCGGTCGCACAGGCGAACCCGGACGCCTTCGATCCAGCGACGCAGCAAGGCCGCGAGCGTCTGCACGAGATACTGGAAGATCAGTATTACCGCCTCGCCTGGTGGCGCTGCGCCAACGACGAGATCAACTGGCGGCGCTTTTTCGACATCAACGATCTTGTCGCGCTGCGCATCGAGGTCGACGAGGTCTTCGACGCCGTGCACGCGACCGTGTTTCGGCTTTACGCGCAGGGCCTGATCGATGGCGTTCGCGTCGATCACGTCGACGGGCTGGCGCAGCCCGGGGCTTATTGCCGGAAATTGCGGGCGCGCCTGAAAAGCCTTGAAGCCTGAGCGGCCGGCCGAGTGCGCCGAAAGGGCCGGCCTACTTTGTCGTCGAAAAAATCCTGTCGCGAAACGAAGTGCTGCGCCGGCAGTGGGAAACCGATGGCACGACCGGCTACGACTTCATGGACGAGATCGACGCGTTGCAGCACGACGCCGCGGGCGAGGAGCCGCTGACGCGGGTGTGGCGGCGCATCAGCGGGCGTTCCGGGAATTTCGATGATGAGGAAGAATTGGCGCGCCGGCAGATTCTCGACCGGAGCTTTTCGGCGCAGCGCGATAGCGCGGTGCGCGCGCTCTATGCGATCCTGCAATCCGAGTTGACGCTGCGCGACATTTCCTGGTCGGCACTGCGACGCGCCTTAACGGAAATCCTGGTGCACTTTCCGGTGTATCGCATTTACGCGCGCATCGATCAGTCGTTGCCGGAGGATTTGAGATTCCTCGCTCAAGCCGTCACGCGGGCGAAACAAACATGTTTGCCGGCGGACACCTGGCTGGTCGAACTCCTCGGCGGGTGGCTTGGCGGCGCGCCGATCCGTCACGGCAATGATGCCTTGCAGAATGTGGCGCTGGTCAAGTTTCAACAGTTGAGCGCGCCGCTTTGTGCCAAGGCGGTCGAGGATACGGCTTTCTACCGCTATGGGCGGCTTATCTCGCGCAACGACGTCGGTTTTGACATCCGCCGCTTCGCGGCTTCGCCGGCGGAATTCCACGGCGCCATGCAAAGGCGCGCCGCGCAATATCCGCATGCGCTTCTGGCGACTGCGACGCACGATCACAAACGTGGTGAAGACGTGCGCAGCCGCCTTGCGGTGCTGAGCGAATTCGCGGACGACTGGGCGGCGGCTGTGGCGCGCTGGATCGATGCCGCAATCCTGGAGCTCGCCGGGCGGAAAAGTCCGGTTCTGCCTTCGCCGGGCGATCTGGCGATCCTGTTTCAGACTGTCGTCGGCGCCTGGCCGATGAATCTGTCGCTTGAGGATCAGGCGGCGCTTGCAGCCTACGGGACAAGAATTGCAGCCTGGCAACAGAAGGCGGTGCGCGAAGCCAAGCTTCACAGCGACTGGTCGGCTCCGGATGACGGGTACGAGGGCACGCTGGCGGAATTTATCGGCCGGCTGTTCTCCGAGCCCAACGACCTTTTACCGGAGTTGCAGCGTTTCGCGGCACGGATCATGGCGCCGGGGGCCGTCAACGGCCTGGCTCAGATGCTCATCAAGCTCACCGCGCCAGGCGTGCCGGACATTTATCAGGGGACCGAATACTGGGATTTGAGTCTGGTCGATCCGGACAATCGGGCGCCGGTCGATTTTGCAGTGCGGCAAAGCTCGCTGACTGCGACCGACCTCGACGAGATTGTTGGGACTTGGCGCGACGGGCGTATCAAGCAGCGGCTGATGGCCAGTGTTTTTGCAGTGCGAAAGAAAATCCCGTCTCTCTTTTCGAGCGGCTCTTACCTTCCCATCGCCGCCTCTGGGCCGCAGGCGGGTTGCGTTGTCGCTTTTGCGCGCATTCGCGAGCGCGATGCGACGATCACCGTGACCTGCAAGTGTGTCGGCCGGGCGATGACTGAAGAATTCGATCGCAATTCCGCGCTCATTTTGGCAAGACACCTGCCTTATTATTCCGCAGCCGCTGCGAATGCCGTTTATGGATGCATTTACAGCGCGGCAGTCATCGGTGCTGGCGGAAACGGTCGAGCTCGGCGCGATTTTTGATCGGCTGCCGGTGGCCTTTCTGGTGCATGACGCAAGTGCGAGATAGCATGCGGCAGATTGCGCTGTGCAAAATGCCGCTTTGGCATCCCACGTCGCTTGTGTAATTCTCCACGCGCACTTAGTTGATTCGATAATCGCGGCGGCGTGGAAAAGCAGACACGCAGCACGGAACGCACGGGAGCCGGGGGCTTCTTAAGTGAGGGGCACCCAAAGCGGAAATCCGAAGCGCAGCGGCCACTACCTCACGGTGCGTAGGTAGCGAAAAAGTGGCCAGCCGGGGTAGCGTCCGGCCCGCGATATTGCTTTACCATTGTGATCGCCGCTATTTGCAGTTTCGTTCCCTCGAGCAAACTCACTCATTATTGTTATGCATCGCGATTATCATGCATCGCGGTGACATTATTATGCGCCGCGGAGATATGGCGATGGGAGCGGCCCGTTTTGGCTCGGCCTTGGCCGAAACCGCAACGATACAAAGATGACGAATGCGTCGGCACAGTTGACCGTTCTGATATCCGGCGGATTTTCCGGCGCGTACGAGCAACTATTGCCGCAATTCGAGCGCACGAGCGGCATCAAGGTCACGACCAGGTCGGGCGCATCTCAGGGCGCGGGGCCACAAACGATTGCCGCGCAACTGGCCCGTGGCGTGCAGGCCGATGTTGTCATCCTGTCGCGGGAAGGCCTCACCGAGCTGATCGCAGCGGAGAGGATCGCGGCCGGAACGGACGTAAATCTTGCGCGTGTTCCTCTGGGTGTCGCGGTGCGGGCCGGCACTTCAAAGCCCGATGTAGCTACCGTCGAGGCCTTCCGACACGTTCTGCTCAAGGCCAAAACGATCGCCATCCCGGCAAGCACGAGCGGCATCTGGCTTACCACCGAACTATTCCCACGCCTGGGCATTGCGGAAAAGATCGGCGTCAAGATGATGCCGCGCGGGGCGGATGCGACCCGCGCCGTCGCCGCGGGCAGCGCGGATGTCGGGGTCTTGCCGGTCAGTGAGATCGTGCATGCCGAAGGCGTTGAGCTCGCCGGCAGCATTGCAGCCGAGATTCAGTTCGTTCAGATATTTTCAGCAGCCGTCGTGGCCGGCTCCGGAGATACTGCCGGTTCTAAGCGTCTCATCGCATTATCTTGCCTCCGCGGAGGCATGCGAGACGATTAGAAAGAGTGGCATGGAGCCGCTAGCGGCCGCGCAGTAGCGCGTCGGGGCTGCGCCAAATTCGAGCAAGATCAGCGCCAGCCGAGACCGGGGGCGACGTGCTTGAGGATCGCCTCGATGACGTGGACATTGTAGTCGACACCGAGCTGGTTCGGGACGGTCATAAGTAACGTATCGGCTTCGGCGATGGCTTCGTCTTTCGCGAGTTGATCGACAAGGATGTCGGGCTCGGCGGCGTAGCTGCGGCCAAATATCGCTCGCGTGCTGTCGCCGAGAAATCCGATACTGTCCTGGTCTTCGTTGCCGCGCCCGAAATAGGCGCGGTCGCGGTCGTCGACCAATGCGAAGATGCTGCGGCTGACCGACACCCGCGGCTGCCGCGTGTGACCGGCGGCCTTCCACGCCTCACGGTATCGCCTGATTTGCTCCGCCTGTTGCACATGGAACGGACGTCCGCTCTCGTCGATTTTGAGGGTTGAACTCTGCAAATTCATCCCGAGTTTTGCTGCCCATTCTGCCGTGGCGTCGGTGCCGGCCCCCCACCAGACGCGATCGCGCAGGCCCTCTGAATAGGGCTCGAGGCGCAGGAGGCCGGGCGGATTCGGGAACATCGGCCGCGGATTGGGGCGTGCAAAGCCCTCGCCGCGCAGCACCTCAAGCAAGACCTCCGTGTGGCGTCTGGCCATGTCGGCGTCGCTCATGCCGTCGGGCAGGGCGAAACCGAAGTAGCGCCAGCCATCGATCACCTGCTCGGGCGAGCCGCGGCTGATGCCGAGTTGCAGCCGTCCGCCGGCGATGAGGTCGGCCGCGCCGGCGTCCTCCGCCATATACAGCGGGTTTTCATACCGCATATCGATGACCGCGGTGCCAATCTCGATGCGTTTGGTCTTGGCGCCGGCTGCGGCCAGCAGCGGGAACGGCGAGCCGAGCTGGCGGGCGAAATGGTGAACGCGGAAATAGGCCCCGTCCGCGCCGAGCTCCTCGGCGGCTACCGCAAGCTCAATCGACTGCAAAAGAGCGTCGGACGCCGAACGCGTCTGCGACTGCGGCGAAGGAGTCCAATGGCCAAATGACAAAAAGCCGATCTTTTTCATGGACAGGGTTCTAGAGGAATTTGGTGCCTTAAGGCGAGTACGTGCGGTTCTCGCAGTTCTCGGCTGATGAATTCGGCTTGAAATGGAATGAATAGGGCCGGGAGAAGATCGTATTGGGCTCGCTCAACGGTCGCAGTCTCAATCAGTGCGACTGAGTGTTATGCCGATTGAGGGGCCCACGTAAATATCTGTCCCGCATCTGCCCATAAAGCAGGCGGCGCGCTGCTGAAAAATTAGCACACGACACCTGCAAATCTTAATTTGCGCCATGCTTCAGCGTCTTGGCTTCGCTCGAAGTTGGCACATGGCTTGCGTTGGATCGGCAGAGGGGAGGCCTTTCGGCCGCTCGCCCAATCACAGAGAGGCTCATCCATGTCCAACGACTCAATAAAGACATATACGCTTACGCGCCGCGGCTGGCTCGTCGGAGCTAGCAGCGTGGCAGCGCTCGGTTTGGCGGGAGCCTTTCCCGCGGAGGCCGAGGACACGATCAAAGTCGGCATTCTTCATTCGCTCTCCGGCACCATGGCGATCAGCGAGACAACGTTGAAAGACGTGATGCTGATGCTGATCGCCGAGCAGAACAAGAAGGGCGGCGTGCTGGGCAAGAAGCTCGAGCCGGTCGTCGTCGATCCGGCATCGAACTGGCCGTTATTCGCGGAAAAGGCGCGCGAGCTGATCAGTCAGGACAAGGTGGCCGTCGTTTTCGGCTGCTGGACCTCGGTTTCGCGCAAATCCGTGCTCCCGGTATTCAAGGAGCTCGACAATATTCTGTTCTACCCCGTCCAATTCGAAGGCGAAGAGGGCGAGCGCAACGTGTTCTATACCGGCGCCGCGCCGAACCAGCAGGCCATTCCTGCGGTCGACTACCTGATGAGCGCCGACGGCGGCTCGGTGAAGCGCTGGGTGCTGGAAGGCACCGATTACGTCTATCCGCGCACCACCAATAAGATCCTCGAGGCCTATCTCAAGCAAAAGGGCGTGGCCGACGAAGACATTATGATCAACTATACGCCGTTCGGCTTCTCCGATTGGCAAACCGAGGTTTCCAAGATCAAGGCCTTCGGCTCGGCCGGCAAGAAGACATCGGTGGTGTCCACCATCAATGGCGACGCCAACGTGCCGTTCTACAAGGAGCTCGGCAATCAAGGGATTAAGGCGACCGACATTCCGGTTGTGGCGTTTTCGGTCGGCGAAGAAGAGCTTGCCGGTCTCGATACCAAGCCGCTGGTCGGCCATCTCGCCGCCTGGAACTACTTCGAGTCGATCAAGACGCCGGCCAATACGGCCTTCATCAAAGAGTGGCACGAGTTCATCAAGAATCCCAAGCGCACCACCAACGATCCGATGGAAGCGCACTACATCGGCTTCAACATGTGGGTGAAGGCGGTGGAGAAGGCGAAGACCACCAACGCCGACAAGGTGATCGCGGCGCTGCCCGGTATCAAGCAGGCCAACCTGACCGGCGGTGTCTCCGAAATGCTGCCGAACCACTACATCACCAAGCCGGTCTTCATCGGCGAAATCCGCGCCGACGGCCAATTCGACGTGGTGTGGAAGACCAAAAGCTTGGTGCCCGGTCAGGCGTGGTCGCCTTACCTTCCGGGATCGAAGGACCTGGTGGCGGATTGGGTGACGCTCAAATGCGGCAACTACAACACGGTCACGAAGACTTGCGGCGGTTCGTGATCCGCGCAACGGCGATCCATTGACACCGAAATTGCGGAGAGGCGGCATAGTCGCCTCTCCGTCGCAATGCCGGGGAATGAATCCGATGCGTATTGGCCGAGCTTGCCTCGTAGCGCTGGCTTTAGCCTTTGGTCTTGTCCTGGGCTGTGCGAACGCGCATGCCGCACCCATCGA
This sequence comes from uncultured Alphaproteobacteria bacterium, assembly GCA_963827465.1. Classification (GTDB taxonomy): domain Bacteria; phylum Pseudomonadota; class Alphaproteobacteria; order Rhizobiales; family Xanthobacteraceae; genus BOG-931. Next base: position 63,442 of record CAWHBC010000009.1, on the reverse strand, counting down.
CGACGCGCTTGCTCATTTCACCGCCGACGATTTTGACGAGACCTTGGCCGGCATCCAGCAGGTCATCGCCAGCGGCAGTCCGCGAGCGGAAATCATCATCGGCGCCCTGCAAAACGGCCAGCTGATGTTCAGCGCCGAGCAAAAGAAGGTCTACATTCAAGACGCGGCGGGAAAACTGTTCGATGCGGCCACCGGCGAAGCGGTGGCCGGCGAACCTCCGGCCGATCTCGATAACGTTCACCTCAATAACCGGGTGCGCGGCGCGCTCGATGCGGCGGTCGGCCAGTTGACGCTTTTGTCCCGCAACCCGGACAAGCGATATGCGGCCGCTGAAGCGGTGTTCAAGTCGCGTTCGGCAGGCGCGTTGCCCACCGTCGAGAAAGCCCTGGCTCAGGAAACCGACAGCCGGGTCAAGGTCGCGCTCGAACAGGCACGCGCGGCCATCCTGCTGACAACGCCCGGCACCTCGGAGGCCGACAAGCTTGGCGCGATTACCGTCGTCCGCGACCGCGGCGATCAGGACGCGCTGGGCCTGCTTGCCGACATCCCGGCGCGGGAGACCCCGGTTGTCGCCAAGGCCGCGAGCGACGCCATCAACGCGATCCAGAGACGGCTGGCGATATGGGACGCCGTGCAAAACGCCTGGTACGGGCTTTCGCTCGGCTCGGTGTTGCTGCTGGCGGCGATCGGTCTGGCCATTACCTTCGGCGTCATGGGCGTAATCAACATGGCCCATGGCGAGATGGTGATGCTCGGAGCCTACGTCACCTATGTCGTTCAGGAGACCATCCGCAATAATGCGCCGGGGCTGTTCGACTATTCGCTGGCGATGGCTATTCCGCTTGCCTTCGTGTTCGCCGGCTGCGTCGGAATATTGATCGAACGCTGCATTATCCGCTTTCTCTACGGGCGGCCGCTGGAGACGCTGCTTGCCACCTGGGGATTGTCGCTGATCCTGCAGCAGGCCGTTCGCACGGCGTTCGGCCCGAACAACCGCCAAGTCGGCAATCCGTCGTTCATGAGCGGCGCCTTCGACCTCGGCGGCATCACCATTACCTATAACCGGCTGTGGATCATCTGTTTTGCGCTCGCGGTGTTCGTCGCGCTGCTCGCGCTCTTGCGCTACACCCGATTTGGCCTGGAAATGCGGGCGGTCACTCAGAACCGCGCCATGGCGGCGTCCATGGGCATCCGCACCAGCCGGGTCGACGCGCTGACTTTCGGGCTTGGCTCCGGCATCGCCGGTATTGCCGGCGTGGCGCTGTCGCAGATCGACAATGTCAGCCCCAACCTCGGTCAAAGCTACATCATCGACAGTTTCATGGTTGTGGTGTTCGGCGGCGTCGGCAATCTGTGGGGCACTTTCGTCGGCTCGTTCTTGCTTGGCGTTGCCAATAAATTCCTCGAGCCGTTTGCCGGCGCGGTGCTCGGCAAGATCGCCATTCTCGTCTTGATCATCCTGTTCATTCAAAAGCGCCCTCGCGGCCTGTTCGCACTCAAGGGAAGGGCGGTCGAGGCGTGAGCCCGCATATTCTCATTCGTTCGCTTGACCGCACCGCGACAATCTTTCTGATTGCGGTGGCGGCCATTGCGATCGCCGTTCCCGTGCTCAACCTCGCGGTGCCGCAATCCTCCGACTTCCACGTCCCGACTTATTTGGTAGCCCTGTTCGGAAAATATCTCTGTTACGCGATCCTCGCTTTGTCGATCGATCTGATCTGGGGCTATTGCGGCATTCTCTCGCTCGGCCAAAGCGCATTCTTCGCGCTCGGCGGCTACGCCATGGGCATGTACCTGATGCGTCAGATCGGCACCCGGGGCGTTTACGCCAATCCGATCCTGCCGGATTTCATGGTGTTTCTGAATTGGAAGGAGCTGCCGTATTCATGGTACGGCTTCCAGCATTTTTCTTATGCCGCGCTGATGATTCTGCTGGTTCCGGGCGTGCTCGCCTTCGTATTCGGCTGGCTGGCGTTTCGCAGTCGCGTCACCGGCGTCTATCTGTCGATCATCACCCAGGCGCTGACTTACGCGCTGATGCTGGGCTTCTTCCGCAACAATTTCGGTTTCGGCGGCAATAATGGCCTGACCGACTTCAAAGACATCCTCGGCTTCAACGTCGAGGCGGAGACGACGCGGGCGGCCTTGTTTTCGATCACCTGCATCGCGCTGATTCTCGGGTTTTTGGTCTGCCGCGCCGTCGTCATGTCGAAATTCGGCAAGGTCTTGATTGCCATTCGTGACGCCGAGAATCGCACGCGGTTTCTCGGCTACCGCGTGGAATCCTACAAAGTTCTGGTGTTTACCCTGTCCGCCTGCATGGCCGGCGTTGCCGGTGCGCTTTACGTGCCGCAGGTCGGCATTATCAATCCGGGCGAATTCGCGCCCGCCAATTCGATCGAGGCTGTGATCTGGGTCGCGGTCGGCGGCCGCGGCACGCTGGTCGGCGCGGCGGTCGGTGCCATTCTGGTCAATTACGCCAAGACGTATTTTACGTCCGGCGTGCTGGCGCCCTATTGGCTGTTCATGCTCGGCGGCCTGTTCATCGGCGTGACGCTGCTCTTGCCGCGCGGCATCATCGGCAGCCTGCATCATTGGACGGCTTTGCGCCGAGCCCGGACATCCGCTGCGGCGGAGGAGGGCGTTGCCGCGCCGCCGCCCGAACCGCAGCCGGCGGAATGAGGATCGGCCGATGAAAATTCAGGAACGACTGGCGCTTGCCGAAGACCAGGCGCGGGAGGCTTTTGAGCGAACGCTGCTCTATATCGAGGGCGTTACGGTGTCGTTCGACGGGTTTCGGGCGCTCAACAATCTGTCCTTTGCCATAGAGCCCGGCGAGATGCGCGCCATTATCGGCCCCAATGGCGCCGGCAAGACGACCATGATGGACGTGGTCACCGGCAAGACCCGGCCCGACAAGGGCGCGGTGATTTTCGATAAATTCCATGATTTGGCCCGGCTCGACGAGACCGAGATCGCCGAGCTTGGTATCGGCCGCAAATTCCAGAAGCCGACCGTCTTCAACAGCCACACCGTGTATGACAATCTCGAACTTGCGCTGAAAGCGGATCGGCGTGCGCGCGTGACGCTGTGGGCGCAGGAGACGGCGGACCAGCGCCGCCGGATCGATGAGATATTGCAGATTACGCGTCTGACGGCGGTGCAGGATCGTCTTGCCGGCCGCCTGTCGCACGGCCAGAAGCAATGGCTCGAGATCGGCATGCTGTTGGCGCAGGACCCTAAATTGCTGCTGGTCGACGAACCGGTCGCCGGCATGACCGATGTTGAGACGCAACAGACGGCGGAATTGCTCAAGGAGATCAATCGCGAGCACACCGTCGTCGTGGTCGAGCACGATATGACCTTCGTGCGCGAGCTTGGCGTCAAGGTTACGTGTCTGCACGAGGGCTCGGTGCTCGCCGAAGGCACGATCGACGAAGTCTCGACCAACGACCGCGTCGTGGAAGTCTATTTGGGGCGCTGACCAATGCTCGAGGCACAGGCGATTGATCTCCACTACGGCGCCGCTCAGGCGCTGCGAGCCGTTTCGATCAGCGCGGCTCCCGGCAAGGTGACGTGCGTGCTCGGGCGCAACGGCGTCGGCAAAACCAGCCTTCTCGATGCGCTGGCCGGCCATCAGGCGGTGAGCGGTGGCGCCATCAAATGGGAGGGCGAGGACATCACCGGGCTGCGGCCGCCGGAGCGCGCGCGGCGCGGCATCGCCTATGTTCCGCAAGGCCGCGAAATCTTCCCGCTGCTCAGCGTCGAGGAGAATCTGAAAACCGGCTACGCGCCGCTGCCCCGCGGCGAACGCAATGTGCCGGACGAGGTTTATTCGCTGTTCCCGGTGCTCAAAGGCATGCTGCACCGCCGCGGCGGCGATTTGTCCGGCGGCCAGCAGCAGCAGCTCGCCATTGGCCGCGCGCTTGTCATGCGGCCGCGGCTCCTCCTCCTCGACGAACCGACCGAAGGCATCCAGCCATCGATCATCAAGGACATCGGCCGCGCCATCAGCTACCTGCGTTCGCTTGGCAAAATAGCCATTGTTCTGGTCGAGCAGTATCTCGACTTCGCCCGCGAACTCGGCGATCATTTCGCCGTCATGGATCGCGGCGCCGTCGTCTATGCTTGCGATCGCGATAACCTGGACGAAGCGGCGTTGAAGCGGGCCATGGCCATCTGACGCTCCGGTCCGGGCACTCGGTCCGGCAACCTCAAGTGCGACCCGATGGACGACGTTACGGCAACGAATCTGCAGCGGGGCAATGCGGTTTTTGCCGCCAACCGCGCGACTGGACGCATCGTTCTTGGCGTGAACGCCGCGTCGAATACCAGCCGGCCCGCGCGGGTGCACGAGGCGGGCTCGCTGCGCATTCGCTTTCCCCATAGCGGCGGCGCCGGGCTCGAAGCCGCCATCATCAATACCGCAGGCGGGATGACCGGCGGAGATCGCTTCGATCTCGCTTTTTCGGTCGGGGCGGGCGCTGCGCTGGCGGTCACCACGGCTGCAGCCGAGAAGATTTACCGTTCGCTCGGACCCGATACGACGACCCGCGTTAAGATCGACGTCGCCCCAGGCGGCGCCTTGGCATGGCTGCCGCAGGAGACGATCCTGTTCGACCAGGCGCGATTTTATCGCGATATCGACATCGACCTCGCCGGCGATGCCCGTCTGCTGCTGGCGGAAGCCTGCATTTTCGGCCGCTCGGCGATGGGCGAGACCGTCGTTGCAGGACGCTTTTTCGATCGCTGGCGGCTGCGGGTCGATGGCGCGCTGCGCTTTGCCAATTCCATCCGGCTCGACGGCCCGATTGCCCAACACCTGTCGGACCGGGCCATCGCCGCCGGCGGCGCGGCGGTGGCAAGCATCGTGAAGTTTCCCGCCGGCGACCAGGACGTTGCGCCGGTTTGCAAGATGCAGCAAGAATTTGCCGGTGAGGTGGGTGTCTCGGCCTGGAACGGCTTGGCCGTCACACGCTGCGTGGCTTCGAGCGGGGCGGCGCTGCGACAGGATTTAACGCGAGTGCTGACGGCACTCGGCGGAGCGCCGCTGCCGCGGCTGTGGATGAACTAGCGAACCATGCAACTCACACCGCGTGAAAAAGACAAGCTTTTGATCTCGATGGCGGCGATGGTGGCGCAGCGCCGTCTCGCGCGCGGCGTCAAGCTCAATCATCCGGAGGCAATTGCGCTGATCTCGGATTTTATCCTTGAGGGCGCGCGCGACGGCCGCAGCGTTGCCGAACTGATGGAAAAGGGCGCTCATGTGCTGTCGCGGGCGCAAGTGATGGACGGTATTGCCGAGATGATCCCCGAAATCCAGGTCGAGGCGACGTTTCCGGATGGCACGAAGCTCGTAACCGTGCATCAGCCGATAAGGTAAGACAGGCCCATGATCCCCGGCGAATATTTCATTCAAGACGGCGAGATCGAGCTCAACAAAGGCCGGCGCGTCGTTACGCTCGAAGTCGCCAATACCGGCGATCGCCCGATCCAGGTCGGCTCGCATTATCATTTCTTCGAAACCAATCCGGCGCTGAAGTTCGATCGCAAAAAAGCGCGCGGTATGCGGCTCGACATCGCCGCGGGCACGGCCGTGCGCTTCGAGCCCGGGCAGACGCGCAATGTCACCCTTGTCGCGGTCGCCGGCAAGCGGACGGTTTACGGCTTCCGTCAAGACGTCATGGGAAAGCTTTAGGGAGCGCTGCTGATGCCGGCGAAAATCCAGCGTTCCATCTACGCCGACATGTTCGGGCCAACGACCGGCGACCGCGTTCGCCTGGCCGATACCGATCTGATCATCGAGGTCGAGCGGGATTTCACGGCTTACGGCGAGGAAGTGAAATTCGGCGGCGGCAAGGTGATCCGCGACGGCATGGGGCAATCGCAGATCACCAATCGCGCCGGGGCGGTCGACACCGTCATCACCAACGCGCTGATTGTCGACCATTGGGGTATCGTGAAGGCCGACGTCGGCTTAAAGGGCGGCAATATTTTCGCCATCGGCAAAGCGGGCAATCCCGATATTCAGCCGAAGGTCGACATCATTATCGGTCCGGGCACCGAGGTGATTGCCGGCGAAGGCAAAATCCTGACCGCCGGCGGCTTCGACACGCATATCCATTTCATCTGCCCGCAGCAGATCGATGAAGCGCTGATGTCGGGGGTGACCTCGATGCTCGGCGGCGGCACCGGCCCGGCGCATGGCACCTTTGCGACCACCTGCACGCCCGGACCGTTCCATATTGCCCGCATGATCCAGGCGGCCGATGACTTTCCCGTCAATCTCGGTTTTGCCGGCAAAGGCAATGCCTCGCGTCCCGCGGCGCTTGAGGAAATGATCAAGGCCGGCGCCTGTGCGCTGAAGCTGCATGAAGACTGGGGCACGACGCCGGCCGCGATCGACTGCTGCCTGTCGGTTGCCGACGACTACGACATCCAGGTGATGATCCACACCGACACGCTCAACGAATTGGGCTTTGTCGAGGATACCATCAAGGCGTTCAAGGGCCGCACCATTCACGCCTTTCACACCGAAGGCGCCGGCGGCGGCCACGCACCGGACATCATCAAGGTGGCGGGCCTGAAAAACGTCTTGCCGTCCTCGACCAATCCGACACGGCCGTACACCAAGAACACCATCGACGAACATCTCGATATGCTGATGGTGTGCCATCATCTCGATCCGTCGATTGCCGAGGATCTTGCTTTTGCCGAGAGCCGCATCCGCAAGGAGACGATCGCCGCCGAGGATATTTTGCATGACATTGGCGCGCTCTCGATGATGTCTTCGGACTCGCAAGCCATGGGCCGGCTGGGCGAGGTCATCATTCGCACCTGGCAGACCGCCGATAAGATGAAAAAGCAGCGCGGGCGCCTGCCGCAGGAGAAAGGCGACAACGACAACGCGCGGGTCAAGCGTTACATCGCCAAATATACCATCAATCCGGCGATCGCTCACGGCGTGTCGAAGCTGATCGGCTCGGTCGAAAAGGGCAAGCTCGCCGATCTCGTGCTGTGGTCGCCTGCCTTCTTCGGCGTCAAGCCGGAATGCATCATCAAGGGCGGTTCGATCGTCGCCGCGCCGATGGGCGATCCCAACGCTTCAATTCCGACGCCGCAGCCGGTGCACTATCGGCCGATGTTCGGCGCCTTTGGCGGCGCCCGCACCGCATCGTCTTTCGTGTTTACATCCAAGGCCGCGGTGAAATCGCGCCTCGGCGACAAACTCGGTATCGCCAAGAAGCTTGTCGCGGTGGAGAACACCCGCGGCAAGATTTCGAAGAAAAGCATGATCCACAACGACGCCACGCCGGAAATAGAGGTCGATCCCGAGACCTACGAAGTCCGCGCCGACGGCGAGTTGCTCACCTGCGCCCCGGCAGAGATTCTGCCGATGGCGCAGCGCTATTTTCTGTTCTAAGGCGGAAGCCGGGCTTCGTGACCATGCGCGCCATCGCCATCAGACCGGCCGCCACTTGGGCGGGCGAAGCGGCCGACCGTGTCGTTCTCGATTACGACGATCGGCATCGCCGGCGCATCGCCATGACCGGCAACACCGGCATGACCTTTCTACTCGATTTGCCGGCGCCGGCCGAGCTGCGGGGTGGCGATGCGCTGCTCCTTGAAGACGGACGTTTGATCGAGATCGTCGCCGCGCGGGAACCGCTTCTGGAAATCGCCTGTGCCGACCCGCGGCAGCTCGCGCGCATTGCCTGGCATCTGGGCAATCGCCATCTGCCGACCCAGATCATGAACGGTTCTTTGCGGGTCCGCCGCGATCACGTTATCGCCGATCTTGCCATGCGGCTTGGAGCGGACATGATCGAGATCGATGCGCCCTTCGACCCCGAAGGCGGCGCTTACCGCATGGCGCAGTCGAACGCGAATGCCGGCGCGCATGAGCATCGTCATGAATGATGTGGTGACGCGTGGTGGGCGGCCGCGCTCGATTGCCCGCGAACGCGCAACCGCGGCAGATATTGCGACAGCGGACGCACCGGATCGCCGCTCGAAGCGAGAAAAGCCACGGGCAACGCACGATCCGGGTGCCGGCGGATTGTTTCGTCTCATGACATGGCTGTCGCCGGCCTATCCTGTCGGCGCGTTTGCTTATTCGAGCGGAATAGAATGGGCGGTGGAGTCTGGCGACATCGCCGATGCCGTCGCCCTGCGCGGCTGGCTCGAGGCGATGCTGGTCCTGGGCTCGGGCGTGAACGATGGAATTTTCTTTACGCACGCCTACCGGGCCGTGGACGGCGGCGATGACCGGGCGTTGATCGAGGTGGCCGAACTGGCGGCGACATTCGTGCCGACACGCGAGCGCTTCCAGGAAACGACCGCGCTGGGCCGGACGTTTCTTGAGGTGACCCAGGCGGCGTGGCCATGTGCCGCCCTGGTTAAGCTCCGAGACGTTTGGCGAGGGCCGGTCGCCTATCCCATCGCCGTGGCTGCAGCCTGCGCCGGGCATGCCATCGCTCTTCATCCGGCGCTGCACGGTTTTCTGACCGCTCTGTCGTCGAACTGGATTTCCGCGGCGATGCGCTTGGTTCCGCTCGGCCACACCGAAAGCCAGTGCGTCTTACGATCGCTCGAGCCGACAATTTCGCAAACGATGCGGCGGGCACTCGGCGCGAGCCTCGACGATCTGGGGAGCGCCACTTTTCGCGCCGACATTGCGAGTGCCCGGCACGAAACGCAATATACGCGTCTGTTTCGCAGCTGAGGATCGTCGATGTCCAACCGCAATGGCCCTTTACGCGTCGGGATCGGCGGCCCGGTCGGTTCCGGCAAGACCGCGCTGATGGACGCACTCTGCAAAACGATGCGGGATACCTACGACATCGCCGCCATTACCAATGACATTTACACCAAATGGGACGCCGAGTTTCTGGTCCGGTCGGGATCGCTCGATGCGCAACGCATTGTCGGCGTCGAAACCGGCGGGTGCCCGCACACCGCGATCCGCGAGGACGCTTCCATGAATCTGGCTGCGGTGGCCGACATGCAGGCGAAGTTTCCGGAGCTCGATCTCGTATTGATCGAATCGGGCGGCGATAATCTCGCCGCGACTTTTTCCCGGAACTGGCCGACCTGACGATTTATGTGATCGACGTCGCGGGGGGAGACAAAATTCCGTCCAAAGGCGGGCCGGGGATTACCCGTTCGGATCTCCTGGTGATCAATAAGGTCGACCTTGCGCCCCATGTCGGAGCGTCGCTGCCGAAAATGGAAACGGACGCGAAGAAAATGCGCGGCGCCCGGCCGTTTGTCATGACCAATCTTCGCCGCGGGGAAGGGGTCGACACCATCGTGCGGTTCATCGAGACGAAGGGCGGGCTCTCCGCGGCCTGAGATGCCGCGAGCGCGTCGTCATTCGGTGAACAGCCGAGCGCCGCGATCGCGGCTTCGTAAGACTATCGTCCGCTCGGGGTGCGCACACCGATCCAGGAATCGCGCACCTGCTGATAGTGCACCATCGGATCATAGATCGAAACCGGAAGTCTCAATTCCTCCGCCGAAAGCCGGCCGACCGCGGCAAGCAGGCTGTAGGAGGCAACGACGCGGTCGTGCTGCGCGACGATCAGATTTTGCCGGGCATTGACCAGCGCCTGCTCGGCATTGAGCACATCCTGCGTCGTGCGCTGGCCGGCCATGGCCTCGTTGCGCACGCCGGTCAGCGCTCGCGCGGCGGCGTCATTCTGGCGCTCGCGCAGCTTCGATTTGCGCCTTTGCCGCCTGCAATTGGCCCCAGGCCTGAACGACGTCGGCGCGAGTCTGATCGCGTACCTGATCGACGTTGAGCCGTTGCTGGTCGAGATTTTCCTTGTTCGAGCGGATGTTCGCGTACTCGGCGCCGCCTTGGTAAAGCGGAACCGACAGGTTGAGCGACACCGTGTCGGTGTACACCTTCGGCGTCGTGATGTTGGGAAAGATCTGCTGCTGGACGTTGTACTGTCCGGTCAGCGTCGGCCACAGCGCGCCTTCGGCGATCTTGACCTGCAATTGCGCAACATCGACCCCGTACAGCGCCGCCGAGCACGTTCGGGTTTTGCGCAATGCCGACCGCGACGGCGGCGTTCAGCGTCGAGGGCGCCAGCCGATCGACGGCCGAGGCGGGAGCGAGGTTTGCCGGCTCGTCGCCGATGATGCGCCGGTAATTGGCGCGCGTCGTCATCAGCGTCGACTCGGCGGCATGCATGGTGGCCTCGGCCGGCCGCCAATTGCGCCTCCGACTGCGCGACGTCGGTGATCGGTCACCTGGCCGGCGGTGAAGCGGTTGCGGGTGTCCTGCGAGCGTGCGCTCAAGGACGCGGACATTATTCTGCTGGACCTCGAGATTGGCGCTGTCGCGCGACACGTCCATATAAACGGTCGCTGCCGCCAGCAGCACCGATTGCTCCATGACGCGCAGCGTCTCGCGCGCCGCGGAGACCTTGCTTTCGGCGGCCGGACGCTGTTGGCGGTCTGTTCGCCGTTAAAGAAGGTCTGCGTGGCGGTGGCGCCGACCGAGTAGGGCGTGGTCAGCCCCGTGTCCGAGAAGGCCGCCCCGGCGGGAACCAGACCCGGTGTCGGCGGAATGATTTCGTGGATATCGGTATATTGCCGCCCGACGGTGGCGTTGGCGGTGATGGTCGGGCGATAACCCGACAGCGCCTGCGGGACGCTCTCGTCGGTCTGGCGGACGATCGCGCGTTGCGCGTTAAGCTGCGGATTATTCTCGTAAGCTCTGGCGAGCGCCGACTCTATCGTCTCGGCGCCGGCCCCGCGTGCGCGAGCGGCGAGCAGCGCCAGAACGAGCGCAATTACCGCTGCGAGACCCACCGATCCGTTCCATCGCAACGGCGATCTCCGCCGCATCGCTTGGAGCCATAGTCCCACTCGCCACCGTCAGCCCCAATTCGACCGGCGGCGACCTTAACGTGGGGGCCTTTCGCTTACAAGATTACCGCCGTGTCGCGGCGGCCGGCCATGCGCGCGCCGCGCCAGCAGCCGCAATTCGCGCAGCCCGAACATGCAGCGGTGGCGAGCATCAGCGGCAGAAAAAAATCGAGCACGCGGAACGTCAGTAAGCGTCGCAAGAAGGTCCTCGCGCTGATATTGCGGCAGGCCGATGAGGATCGCCGCTTCGACGACGCCGAGGCTGCCGGGCGTGTGACTGACGGCGCCGAGCAGCGTGGCGAGGACGAAGACGACGACGACCGTCGCGAAGCCGACGCTGGGACTGCTCGGCAGCAGCATGAAGATCGACAGCGACGCCAGGCAGCGGTCGAGCGTGCCGATGCCGATCTGCAAGAGTGTGCGCCGCAGATCGGGCAGGGCGATCCGCCAATTGGCGCGGCCGACAATGCGCGGCCGCGGTATCAGCCAGATCAGGTAGCAGCCGATGGCGAACAGGCCCGACAAGTCCGATCAGCCGGTTGATCCAGCTCCGGCAGGTGATCGACGACGGAAAGTGCGGCGGGCGCGATAGGCGACGGCGCCGCCGAGCACGAATATATTGCCCAGCCAGAACGTCATTCCGGTGACGAAGGCGATCTTGGCGATGTCGACGACGTTGAGGTTCCAGAACGAGTAGACGCGAAACCGCACCAGACCGCAGGTCAAGGTCGCGGCGCCGAGCGAGTGGCCGATCGTATAGCTCGTGAAGCTCGCAAAGGCGGCGACGCGCAGCGGAATTTTGTGTTTGCCGATCGTGTGCAGCGCGAACAGATCGTAGCAGATCAGATTGGCGTAACCGGCGACCACCAAGTGCCGCCGCGATCAGGATGCGTAACGGCGACTGCGCCTTGAGCGCGACGACGACTTTGCCGACATCGATGCCGCGCAACAAATGATAGAGCGTAGCGACGGCAATGACGACGATGACGAAGCTGATCGCAAAACTGATCTTGTTCCGGCCGACGCCGCGGACGATCGTCTGCGTCAAAGGGAAACGATGCTGCCAGGGCCAAATCAGCTCCGTCGCGACGAATCGCGACGCGCAAAGTCCCATTCCTTTGTAACAGCATTGTTACGCCGCGGACCCAATACAGCGGCGCACTTTCTGTGACCGTCACACGAATGAGATATGAAATCGCAATTCTTGCCGCATGCGATTCGAAAATCCCAATCGACTGGCCGCGCAAATGCTGGCCGAAAGCACCGCGATGAAAGTCTTGGTCGCGACGGATGCGTGGCGTCCGCAGGTCAACGGCGTGGTGCGGACTCTGGGCTCATTGGCGCGCGCCGCCGCCAAGCTCGGCGTCGAGATCGATTTCCTGTCGCCGGACGGGTTTTGGACATTTCCGGTGCCGACCTATCCGGGGCTACGGCTCGCCATGCCGCGGCGCAAGCGCATCGCCGAGCGCATTGAGAGCGGCAAGACCGGATGCGATTCACGTCGCCACCGAAGGCCCGATCGGTCACGCCGTGCGGGCCTACTGCATCAGAAACAACCGGCCGTTCACGACGAGCTACACGACGCGGTTTCCCGAATATATTTCGGCGCGGTCGCCGATTCCGCAGCAGTGGATCTACAACGCGCTGCGGCGGTTTCATGCCGCCGCCGCGGTCACGATGGTGGCGACACCGTCGCTGATGACCGAGCTTTCGGAGCGCGGCTTCGGCAATCTCGGCATGTGGACCCGCGGCGTCGACGTCGATCTGTTCCGGCCGGATCGCGCCATCGATCTCGATTTTCCGCGGCCGATCTTCATGACCGTGGGACGGGTCGCCGTCGAAAAGAATCTTGCCGGCATTTCTGTCGCTCGATCTGCCCGGCAGCAAGGTCGTCATCGGCGCCGGACCGCAGGAAGGGGAGCTCAAACGGCGGTTTCCGGCGACGAAATTCCTCGGCCAATTGGATAACGGCATTCTCGCCGCGCATCTCGCCGCGGCCGATGTGTTCGTGTTTCCGAGCCGCACCGACACCTTCGGCGTCGTGCAGCTGGAAGCGCTCGCCAGCGGCGTTCCGATCGCCGCCTTTCCGGTCACCGGCCCGAAGGACGTGATCGGCGATCAATCCGATCGGCGTGCTTGAACGAAGACCTTCGCGTCGCCTGCATGCAGGCGCTCTGGATTTCCCGCGAATCATGCCGCGAATTCGCGCTGCGTTATTCCTGGGAAAACAGCGCACGGCAGTTCATCGGCCACGCGCGCAAAGTCGCGACTGGGCACCGCCGCCGAAGCCGAAATGGCGATTCCGATCCCGAAGCCGACGCCTCACCCGGCCGAGCAATCGCTGGTGCCGGGTTGCAACACAAGGGTCACGCATGAGCACTCTGTCTGACACGGATTTAGACCATCAGACGGTCACCAAAGCCTATGCGCGGTGGGCGCCGGTTTACGACCTGGTCTTCGGCGCGGTATTCGAGCGCGGCCGGCACGCCGCGATCGCCGCCGCCGAGCGCGTCGGCGGACGCATTCTCGAGGTCGGCGTCGGCACCGGAATTTCGCTGCCGCATTATTCGAAGGACTGCCGGCTGTGCGGCGTCGATATTTCCGCGCCGATGCTGCGCAAGGCGCAGGAGCGCGTCGCCGAATTCGGCTTGAGCAATGTCGAAGGCCTGTGGGTGATGGATGCCGAGCATCTGTCCTTTCCCGACAATTCGTTCGACGTGGTGGTGGCCCAATACGTCATCACGACGGTGCCGAATCCGGAAGCGACGCTCGACGAATTTGCCCGCGTGCTCAAGCCGGGCGGCGAAATCGTGCTGGTCAGCCGCGTCGGCGCGGAGGCCGGGCTTGCGGCGCTCGCTGGAACACTGGTTTCAGCCGGCGGCGCGCAAGCTCGGCTGGCGCACCGAATTCTCGTTCGAACGCTACTCGCGCTGGGCCGGGCAGGCTTCCGGCATGCGCTGATCGAGCGCCGCGCCATGCCGCCGTTCGGGCACTTCTGCCTGATCCGTTTCGGCAAGGACGGTGGCGCCGAACGCGCCTACGACGCACGGCCGATCCGCGCCGCCGGCTGATCAAGCTCTCCGTTAGCAACTCGCTTTCGCCGGCAGTCACGCCACTGTCACAACCGCTTCGACTGTCGACGGCTGGCTCGGCCTTTCTGTCACAAGGGATTCACCGAATCGCCATACCCAGACCGGACGGCTGCAGGACGGGGAAACACAGCAAATGGAAAACTTTCTGGAGGCCCTGCGGACCCAGCGCTGGGACGATCATCGCTACTATCACCACAGCCGGATCAACCAGTCGCTGCACTTCGTCAGCGCGATGAGCTTCCTGTTCTCCTATGTGATGATATTCAAGGATCCGGCGATTTCGGCGCTGGCCGGCTGGCTGGTGGCGATGACGACGCGGCAAACCGGACATTTCTTCTTCGAGCCGAAGGATTACGACGCCGTCAACAACGCGACCCACGAATACAAGGAAGAGATCAAGGTCGGCTACAATCTGCGCCGCAAGGTCGTGCTGCTGACGATCTGGGCGCTGTCGCCGCTGGTGCTGTTTTACAGCCCGCGCTTTTTCGGCCTGTTCACGCCGGCGGCCGGATAAGACCGAATTCGTCGCTCATGTCGCGATCATCTGGCTCGGGCTCTGGGCATCGGCGGCGTGCTGTTCCGCACCGTCCACTTGTTCATCATCAAGGACGTGCAGACCGGGCTCGTTTGGGCCACCAAAATTCTGACCGATCCGTTTCCACGACATTAAAATCTATCACAAGGCGCCGCTTGCTTTGCTGCGCGGCGAATTGATCGATCCCGAGATCGGCCTGCATCATTGGGATGAGGACGAAGCCGAAGAGCTGCCGGAATGCCGCGCCGAGCTAATTGCGAAGTCCGGCTCGGTTCGAGACCGATGCTATGCGACGTCGGCGCGAGGCAAACAATCGGTGCATCAGCATCTCCTTCAAGACGGTCCGCTTGATCGTCTTGTTGGTGAGCGCCGGATTGTCCCACCACCAGCCGTCGTCTCGCATAGCCTTCGCCGCGGCGACGAAACGCTCCAGCGACCGCCGCGAAATCGGCTTCGGTGTAATTGAGGCTGAAGGCCAAGCGTCCGGTGCCGGTCCAGGTCAGCGCCAGCCCCTCGGCGCGCAGATAATATTGCAGCATCCAGTTATAGCGCGACGGCTGCGTGTAGCAGACCGTCCAGATCGACGACATGTTCGCGACCTCGACCGGCAGCCGCTCCGGCGGCAAGCGCGCGATTGAGCCGCCGCGCCCGCTCGTTCCATATTTCGATCCAAGATCGCGGTAAAGCGCGTCAGCCTCCGGCGTCTGCAGGTAGCGCAGGAATTCGTTCATCGCCGCCATGACGTAAGGATGCGAGTTGAACGTGCCGCGGGCAAAGCAGATGTCGCCCGGGCGATCGTCGCGGAAGCGCTTCATCAGATCGGCTGTTGCCGCAGACGACCCCGATCGGCAGCCCGCCGCCGAGTGTCTTGCCGTAGGTGACCAGATCGGCACGGACGCCGAAATAGTCCTGCGCGCCGCCCTTGGCGAGACGGAAGCCGACGAAGACCTCGTCGAAGATCAGAACAATGTTGCGTTCGGTGCAAACCGCGCGCAGCCGCTTGAGCCATTCGGCATAGGCATCGCGGTCGAAATGCGCGCTCGCGGCCGCTGTCGATAAGCTGCGGAATCGGTCGCATCGGAGGCGTTGACGTGCAACGCCTGCAGCGGATTGACCAGGACGCAGGCGATATTGCGCCGTCTGCGCAGGACGCGCAGCGTGTCCTCGGACATGTCGGTGAGCGTATAGGTCTCGTGCGCCGGCACCGGATTGCCGATGCCGGGTTGCACGTCGCCCCACCAGCCGTGATAGGCGCCGCAGAACCGCACCAGATGCGATCGCTTGGTGTGGTAGCGGGCGAGCCGCACCGCCTGCATGACGGCTTCGGTGCCGGACATGTGGAACGACACCTCGTCGAGTCCGGAAATCTCCCGCAGGATCTTCGTGTTCTCGATGATCACCGGGTGATAGGGGCCGAGCACCGGGCCGAGCTCGCGCACGCGCGCGATGCCGCGGTCGATCGCATCCTTTGTAGAAATCGTAGCCCAGGACATTGATGCCGTACGACCCGCTCAGGTCGTAGAACCGGTTGCCGTCGAGATCGGTGATGGTGACGCCGCTCGGTCGATTGGACGAAGGCGGTCGACGGCAGGTCCGCGCTGACCTTGCGGCTGATACTGGAACGGCACCCGATAGGCATCGGTGAATTTCAGATCGGAAATGGCCTCGCTTGCCTCGGCGGTGCGCCGGATGGTTTCGGCAAAGCGGGTCTTATAGAGCGCGGAAAGCCGGGCGAAGCCGTCGCGGCGGCGCGCGGCGACGTCCGCCGGCGCGCCATCGGAGCAGAAAAAGCGCTCCTCGCCGTAATCGTAGAACGGCACAAAGCCGCGAGCCGGCGCGCCATGCGCGAATGGCCGGCGAGCGATTTATGCTTGGCTTGCGACAGTTCGAGCCGCTTCTTCAAGGTCGCGACCGAAGTCGCGACCGCGGCGGCGCCGAGCCCATAAAAGGCGAGACGTCGAGCCCCGAGCCCCATGTCATCGAATCGCGGTGTAACGCGGAGATTTAACAATCCCATGACGGTGCGGACGCAAATCCTTCGGATCTTCGAGCAGGAAGACATCAATTTCCTGCTGACCAACCGCATTCCGCGGCGGCTGGCGACGCAGTTCATCGGCTGGTTCAGCAAGATCGAGCAGCCGATCATCCGCGACCTTTCGATCGCGCATTTGGCGGTTGTTCTCCGACCTCGATCTTAGCGAGGCGAAGAAAGGCGAATTTCGCAGTCTGCATGACTGCTTCATCCGCGAGCTCAAGGACGGCGCGCGCCCGATCGACGGCGCCGGCCGATATTCTGGTCAGCCCGTGCGACGCCATCGTCGGCGCCTGCGGGACGATCGCCGGAACGGAGCTCTATCAGGCCAAGGGTTTTCCCTACACGCTGCAGGATCTGTTGTGCGATCCCCGATCTGGTCACATGCGCATCGCAACGGCCGCTACGTGACGCTGCGGCTGACGTCGAGCATGTACCATCGCTTCCACGCGCCGCACGACGGCCCGCATCGATCGGGTGACCTATGTCTCCGGCGACACCTGGAACGTCAATCCGATCGCGCTCAAGCGAATCGAGCGGCTGTTTTGCAAGAACGAACGGGCCGTGCTGCCGCTGACGCTCGCAGCGGGCGGCCAGACCGTGACATTGGTCGCCGTCGCCGCTATTCTTGTCGCCAGCATTCGCCTGCATTGCCTCGGCCAGACTATCGAATCAGCGACTATCGCGGCCAGAGCGTCATCGCCTGCAACAGCAACGTTCGCAAAGGCGACGAGCTCGGCTGGTTCGAGCACGGCTCGACAATCATCGTGTTCGCGCCGGACGGTTTCGCGCTCTGCGACAACGTCGCGCGAAGGCGCCACGATCCGCATGGGCCAGCCGCTGCTGCGGCTTGCCGGATGAGGCTGCAGGCTTTGTTGCAGCTCTGCCGCGCTTGGCATCGTCGAGTTCCTTTGCCCGCAGCAGGCCGGCCGGCTGCTGACGCGTTGCCAATATCGCTCGAAGGCCGGGCGCTTCTCCAAGGTTCCGAACATCATGCCGAAGCCGATCTGCGAGCCGACGTACGAGATCGGCCGCGGTAAAAGTGTCGCCGACCAGGTATTCGCTGCGCGACACCGCGGCTTCGAGCGCGCTCATGAGCTTGAGTAATATTGCCATAGCCCATCATCCGCTCCCGGTCCGGCGGCACAACGAAACCCAGCGCCTTGTTGCTGACCGCGTCTCGACCGGCCCGGCCGTGAAAAACAGCCAACGATAATAGGGCGCGCGCAATTTTGTCCGGGCGGCGGCGCCAGGCGGGCGGCGGGAAACGCGTCGGCCAGATAGGCGCAGATCGCCGCCGTCTCGGTGACCACCGCATCGCCGTGGCGCAGTGCCGGCACCTTGCCCATCGGATTGATCGCGAGATAGGCCGGCGCCTTCATGCTTGAGGCGTAGTCGAGGATTCGTCCTTGTAGGGCTGGCCGACTTCCTCGAGCATCCAGCGCGCGATACGGCCCGCGCGACTCGGATTGGTATAGAGAATGAGGTCATCGGCCATCGTTAATTCCCTGACATTATGGGAGAGCTGCGCAAGCTTGCGTGCAATATGTCCCGCCAAGGCGTCGTCAGCAATCGGCACCGGATCAATCGCCCGTGAGCGCGATACTTCATTCCTGGATTCAATCGGGAGCGCGCAGCCGATAGCCTATGCCGGTTTCGGTAAGAACATATTGCGGCCGTTCCGGATCGGCTTCGATCTTTTGCCGCAGCTGCCGGACATAGACCCGCAGATATTGTGCATCGGTCGAGATCGTCCCACAGTTCGCCTAGCAGAAATTTGTGAGTCAGAACCTTGCCGGCATGCTGCACCAGCACGCGCAACAGCTCGTATTCCTTGGGCGAGAGCTTGACCTCCTTGTCGCCGACCTTGACGATGCGGCGGACGAGATCGACGGAAAGATCGCCGACCCGGAAAATCGGCCGCTCGCCCTGGCGTCTGCAGCTGGTGGCGCAGCGCGGCGCGCATCCGCGCCAGCAAGCTCGTCCATGCCGAACGGCTTGGTCACATAATCGTCGGCGCCGAAATCGAGCGCCTGGACTTTGCCGGCCTCGTCGCCGCGGCTGGAGAGGACGACGATGGGAACGCTTTCATTGCGGGCGCGAATCGTGCGCAAGAGTTCGAGACCCTGCATGTCCGGCAGGCCGAGATCGAGAATGATCAGGTCCGGCGACCTCGCTTCAGCAATTCGAGCGCGGTCTTGCCGTTGGGCGCTTCGAGCGTCTGATAGCCCTGGGTGGTAAGCCCCATGCGCAACAGCTTGCGGATCGGCGGCTCGTCGTCGACCACCAGCACGCGGAGCGGGGCGGCGGTCATGCGGCGGTGTCCAGGCGCTGTCCCTGCCGCGGAACCGGCAAGTCTGATCGTGAACATCGCGCCGCTGCGGTCGGAGCGATTGGCGGCGACAATGGTGCCGTGCATGGCTTCGACGAAGCCGCGCGAGATCGCGAGCCCAAGCCCGGTGCCGGCGCGGACCTGGTCGGTCTTCTGCGCACGGTAGAACTTGTCGAAGATATGCTCGAGGTCGGACGGCGGCAATGCCGCTGCCTTCATCGAGCACCCGCAGGATAGACCGCGTCGCCGTCGCGCCAGCCTGGAATGCGGATGGTCGTTCCGGCCGGCGCGTATTTTGCGGCATTGTCGAGAATATTGAACAGCACCTGCTCGAACAGCACGGCGTCGAGTTCGAGCATCGGCAAATCCGGCGCCAGTTCCAGCTCGATTTCGATGCCGGGATAGGATGCGGCTGGCGCGGCGCAGCGCACTGCCGACGATCTCGCCAAGATCGTGCAGCGCGACATTTGGCGTGATCGCGCCGGATTCGAGCTTGGTCATGTCGAGCAGATTGGCGATGAATCGGTTGAGCCGCTCGGATTCGTCGATGATCGGTGCCGAGCAGCTCGGCCTTCTCGCTCGCCGACAGCTTTGTCGGCGAGATCGCGCAGCGTGCCGGCCGATCCGAGCACGGCGGCGAGCGGCGTCTTCAGGTCATGGGAAATCGAGGTGAGAAGCGCCGAGCGCAGGCGTTCGGTTTCGGCGTCCCGTTCGACGCGGTCCATTTCCTCGACCAGCTGCACGCGCTCGATGGCCAGCGCGCCTTGATCGCCCAGCGCATCGAGCAAGCGCCGCTGATCCGGCGTCAGCAGCGGGCCCGGCTTGTCGCTGTCGATGCCCATCACGCCGATGGCGCCGCGCCCGGTGTGCATCGGCAGGAACAGGCGCTTGGCGCCGGGCAACGTATCGGAGCCGCGGCCGGCGATCGCGGTTGTTCTCCCAGGCCCATTTCGCCGCGGCGATGTCGGCGTCGTCGAGAATGTCCTCGGGCGGATAGCCGGCCTTCACCGCGATCGAGCCGCGCTTCCGGCAACAGCAGGACGACCCGCACCTTCAGCATCAGCGCGGTCTGGTAGGCGGTCGCCCACAGCACGTCGTCGAGCGTGCCGGCGCCGGCAAGCTTGCGGCTGAAGGCATAGAGCGATTCCGTGGTGCGCGCCCGCTCCATGGTTGCGACGGCCTGGGTGCGCACCGCGCGCGGCGACGCTGGAGACGATGACCGCGACCAGCGTGAAAAAGCCGAAGGCCGTCACATTGTGCGGATCGGCAATCGTGAATGTGTAAATCGGCGGCAGGAAAAAGAAATTGTAGGCAAGCGCCGAGACGACGCTGGCGAACAGCGACGGCCACAGCCCGAAGCGAACGGCGACGGCTACGACCGCGGTGAGAAAGACGAGATCGCTGTTGGTCGGACCGATCGCGGCGCCAATCAATTCGGCGATGCGCGAGCGCCACGGCGACGGCGACCAAAGCGGCGCCGTAAGGGCGCGGATCGAATGCCGTGGTCCTGCTCGGCCGGGCGTGTCGACTTCTTCGGGATAGGCTGGCCGGCAACGGTATCGCCGGCAATGACGTGGACGCTGATATTGCCCGAACGGCGCACCAGATCGTGCACCACCGAGCCATGCAGGATCTCGAACCAGCGGGTGCGCGCCGATTTGCCGATGATGATCTGCGTGACATTGTTTGCCAGCGCATAGCCGATCACGTCGTCGGCGATGCGGCGGTCGCTGCCCGGCAGCGTGATGGCCTCGCCGCCGAGCGCCTCGGCGAGCCGCAAGCGTGTCGGCGATGCGGTCGCGTTCTTCCTCGGTGAGCTGCAGGCGCGCCGGCCTTCGACATAGAGCGCCATCCACGGCCCATGCAGGCGGTCGGCGAGCCGCTTGGCGTAGCGGACCAGTCCCGCGGCGCGCGGATCCTCGCTGATGCAGACCAGGATGCGCTCGCCGGCCGCCCACGGCCCCTGGATCGCATGCGCCTGCATCTCCGAGAGCAATTGCTCGTCGACCCGCTCGGCGGTGCGGCGCAATGCGAGTTCGCGCAGCGCGGTGAGGTTGGCGGGCGAGAAGAAATGCTCGAGCGCGCGCTCGGCCTGCTTCGGAACGTAGACCTTGCCTTCCTTCAGCCGCTGGATCAGATCGTCGGGCGTCAGATCGACCAGCTCGACGGCATCGGCGCGGTCGAACACGGCATCCGGCACGGTTTCGCGCACGCGCACATGCGTGATCTGCGCGACCACGTCATTGAGGCTTTCGATGTGCTGGATATTGACCGTCGTGTAGACGTCGATGCCGCAGCTCATGAGCTCTTCGACGTCGAGGTAGCGCTTCGGATGGCGGCTGCCCTCGACGTTGGTATGGGCGAGTTCGTCGACCAGCACGATCTGCGGCCGCCGCGCGATGATGGCATCGAGGTCCATCTCGTCCAGCGACTGACCCTTGTATTCGACATGCTGGCGCGGAACGACCTCGAGCCCTTCCAGCAGCGCTTCGGTCTCGCGGCGGCCGTGGGTCTCGACGACGCCGACGACGACGTCGTAGCCGTCTTTTCTGCCGGGCATGCGCCTGCTGCAGCATTTCGTAGGTCTTGCCGACGCCGGGCGCGGCGCCGACGAAAATCCGAAGCTTGCCGATGCGCCCCTCTTCGCGGCGCGCCGCTTCGAGAAGCGCTTCCGGGGAGGGTCGATGTTCGGATTCGCGCCTTTGCTCCGCCATCGCCGATGGATCTCAAGCTACGGGCGCTCGTCGCATTATCCGGCAGTCAACCGATCGAGCGCAAGATTGAGCAGCAGAACATTGACGCGCGGCTCGCCCAAAAGGCCGAGCCAGCGGCCTTCGGTGTTGTCGTCGACGAGCTTGCGAACGCGATCTTCCGGCAGATTGCGCGCCTTGGCAATACGGGGCACCTGGAAAAGGGCGGCCTCCGGCGAGATGTCCGGATCGAGGCCGCTGGCCGAAGTTGTGACCAAGTCGGCCGGCACCGGCGTCGACGGGTTCTCTTTCTGCAGCTTATCCATGTCGCCCTTGACGCGGTCGATCAGCGCCTTGTTGGACGGCCCGAGATTGGAGCCGCCCGAATTGTCGGCATTATACGGCGCCGGCAACGGTCTTGGTCGGATCCTTGGGGTCCGGCGCGGTCGTCGCCGACGGCCGGCCATGGAAATATTTGTCGCTGTCGAATTCCTGGCCGATCAGCGCGGACCCGACGACCGTGCCGTCGCGCTCGATCATGCTGCCGTTTGCCTGGTACGGGAAAATGAACTTGGGCAATCCCGGTCATCGCCAGCGGATAGGCGAGGCCGGTGATGAGCGTAAGAGCGACCAGAACGACGATCGCCGGACGGATTTCGCGCAACATGACAGTTCTCCTTAAACCAGATGTAAGGCGGTGACGATGACGTCGATCGCCTTGATGCCGACGAACGGAATGATCACGCCGCCGACGCCGTAGATCCAAAGATTGCGGCGCAGCAGCGCCGCGGCGCCGATCGGACGATAGCGCACGCCTTTGAGCGACAGCGGAATGAGCGCAATGATGATCAGCGCATTGAAAATTATCGCGGACAGAATCGCGCTCTCCGGCGTTTGCAGCTTCATGATGTTCAGCGCCTGCAATTGCGGATAGAAGGCGACGAACATCGCCGGGATAATGGCGAAGTATTTCGCCACGTCGTTGGCGATCGAGAAGGTCGTCAGCGCGCCGCGGGTCATCAGGAGCTGCTTGCCGATCTCGACGATCTCGATGAGCTTGGTCGGGTTGGAATCGAGGTCGACCATGTTGCCGGCCTCGCGCGCGGCCTGCGTGCCGGTGTTCATCGCCACGCCGACGTCCGCTTGGGCCAGCGCCGGCGCGTCGTTGGTGCCGTCGCCGCACATCGCGACCAGCTTGCCTTTGGCTTGCTCGTCGCGAATGAGCCGCAGCTTTTCCTCCGGCGTCGCTTGGGCGAGAAAATCGTCGACGCCGGCTTCGGCGGCGATCGCGGCTGCCGTCATCGGGTTGTCGCCGGTGATCATGACGGTGCGAATGCCCATGCGGCGCAGCTCGGCAAAACGCTCGCGGATACCACCCTTGACGATATCCTTGAGGTGAACGACGCCGAGCAGGCGGCCGTCCTTGGCGACCGCCAGCGGCGTGCCGCCGGCCTTGGCGATGGTGTCGGCGATCGCGGTGATTTCACGGACGGTATCGCCGCTCACGCTCGGCCGCAGCGCCTGCAGCGCGCCGCCGCCTGCGGCCGACCGCCGTCGGCGGCCCGTTGAGAAAATTCAAGATGGCGTCCACCGCGCCTTTGCGGACCCAGGACGAGCCGAATTCAACACCGCTCATCCGCGTCTGCGCGGAGAATGGAATGAAATTGGCCTGCAGCTCCTGCAGATCGCGGCCGCGAATGCCGTATTTCTCCTTGGCCAGCACGACGATCGAACGTCCTTCCGGGGTCTCGTCAGCAAGCGACGCGAGCTGCGCCGCGTCAGCCAATTCCTGCTCGGTCACGCCGCGCACGGGCTTGAATTCGGTGGCCTGACGATTGCCGAGCGTGATGGTGCCGGTCTTGTCGAGGAGTAGCGTATCGACGTCGCCCGCGGCCTCAACCGCGCGTCCGGACATCGCCAGCACGTTAAAGCGCACCAGCCGATCCATGCCGGCAATGCCGATCGCGGAAAGCAGCGCGCCGATCGTGGTCGGAATCAGCGTGACGAACAGCGCCACCAGAATCACGACGGAAATGGTGCTGCCGGCATAATAGACGTAGCTGGGGATCGTCGCGGTCGCGAACACGAAGATGATGGTCAGCCCGATCAGGAGAATGTTCAGCGCGATCTCGTTCGGCGTCTTTTGCCGTTCGGCGCCTTCGACCAGCCGGATCATGCGGTCGAGGAAGGTCGAGCCGGGCGCCGCCGTGATGCGCACGCGGATCCAATCGGACAGCACCTGCGTGCCGCCGGTGACTGCCGAGCGGTCGCCGCCCGATTCGCGGATGACCGGCGCGGATTCGCCGGTGATCGCCGCCTCGTTGACCGAGGCCATGCCGACGATCACCTCGCCATCCGACGGAATCAGGTCCCCGGCCTCGACCAGCACGACGTCGCCGACCTTGAGCTCCGCCGACGGCACCAACCGATAATTCTGCGAGTTGCCGGCGCCCGTGAGGAGCTTCGCCTGGGTCTCGGTGCGTTGACGGCGCAGCGTGTCGGCCTGCGCCTTGCCGCGGCCCTTCAGCCACCGCTTCGGCGAAATTGGCGAACAAGACGGTGAACCACAGCCACAAAATGATCTGAAACTCGAACAGGATATGGCCGCCACCGGCCACGAGATCGTGCATCAGGATCACCGTCGTCAGTGCCGTCACGACCTCGAGCACGAACATGACGGGATTCTTCATGAGTGTGCGCGGATTGAGCTTGACGAAGGCGGAGCCGATGGCCGGCACGACGATCTTCGGATCGAACAGCGCCGAGACGGGCATGCTCTTGCGCAAGGTCGAGGTTTCCATCGAAATCACTCCAATCCTTAATTGGATGAGAAAAGTGTGCCGGCGTTGATGGCGAGCTGCTCGACGATCGGGCCGAGCGCCAGCGCCGGAAAGAAGGTAAGGCCGCCGACTATCAAGATGACGCCGACGACGAGACCAACGAACAAGCCGCCATCGGTCGGGAACGTGCCCGCGGAAGCCGGTACCAACTTCTTGGCTGCGAGCGTGCCGGCGATCGCCATTGTCGGGATGATCATCCAGAAGCGCCCGACACCCATCGCGACGACGCCGCTGAGATTGTAGAACATCGTGTTGCCGTTCAGTCCGGCAAACGCCGAGCCATTGTTGCCGGTTTGCGACGTGTAGGAATAAAGCACCTCCGTGAAGCCATGCGGTCCGGGATTGTTCATCGAGGCGACGGCGGAAGGCACCAGCATGGCAATGGCGGTCCAGCCGAGATACATCAGCGGCAGGACCAGAATGGCGAGCATCGCCATCTTGACTTCCTTGGCCTCGATCTTCTTGCCGACATATTCCGGCGTGCGTCCGACCATCAGCCCGGCGACGAAGACGGAGATGATGACGAAAAGCAGCATGCCGTACATGCCGGAGCCGACGCCGCCGACGATGATTTCGCCAAGCTGAATGTTGATCAGCGGGATCATGCCGCCAAGCGCAGTGAAGCTGTCGTGCATGGCGTTGACCGCACCGCACGACGCCGCGGTTGTGATCACGGCAAACAGCGCCGAGCCGACGATGCCGAAGCGGATTTCCTTACCCTCCATATTGCCGCCGGTCAGGCCGAGCGCATTGAGCGCATCGTTGCCATGCGCCTCGGCCCAGTAGCAAAAGAAGACGCCGGCGACGAACAGGACCCCCATTACCGCGAGAATCGCCCAGCCTTGCCGCTGACTGCCGACCATGCGCCCGAAGACATTGGTGAGTGCGGCGCCGAGAGCGAATATCGAGATCATCTGCACGAAATTCGACAGCGCGGTCGGGTTCTCGAACGGATGTGAAGCGTTGGCGTTGAAAAAGCCGCCGCCATTGGTGCCAAGCATTTTGATGGCGACTTGCGAGGCGACCGGTCCGACCGCAATGTGCTGCTTGACCCCTTCAAGCGTGGTGGCGTCGACATAAGGGCCGAGCGTCTGCGGGATGCCCTGCCAAACCAGGAACAGCGCATAGGGCACGCAAATCGGAATAAGAATATAGAGCGTGCAGCGGGTGACATCGACCCAGAAATTGCCGACGGTGCGCACCGAATGCCGGGCGAAGCCGCGAATCAATGCCATCGCGAGCACGATGCCGGTTGCCGCCGAAAGATAATTCTGGTGCGTCAGGCCGAGCATCTGCACGAGATACGACAGCGTGTTTTCGCCGGCGTAATTCTGCCAGTTGGTATTGGTGATAAAGCTCATCGCGGTGTTGAGCGAGAGGCCTTGCTCGACCGCGCTTTGCCCCTCGGGATTGAACGGTAAGAGCGCCTGGGTGCGCATCAGCACGTAGAGAATGAGCAGGCCGCCGACGTGAAACAGCAGCATGCCGACCGTGTAGGTCAATGCATGCTGTTCCTGGCGCTCGTCGACGCCGGCGATCTTGTAGATCGCAATTTCGACCGGGCGCAGGATCGGCGTCAGCCACGTGCGCTCGCCGTTGAACACGCGCGTCATGTAGCCGCCGAGGACCGGCGTTATCGCGATGATGATCGCGCAATAGAGCAGAATCTGGACCCAGCCGATGACGGTCATGGTCGTTATCCCTCAGAACAGTTCGGGCTTGAGCAGCGCGAAAATCAGGTAGACGAGCAAGCCCGCGGTCACGAGGCCGGCGAGCGAATAGTCGAAGATCATGACGTTCTCCTCACAGCCGGTCGCAGGCATAGGCGTAGGCGATCGACAGCGCGAAAAACACGAAAGCGATTGCCATCATGGCGGCGTCCGTCATCGGAAGTCTCCGAATAAAAAGTCCCAGGCAACAGCAGATGCCCATTGGCGGTGCGCCGTCTTGATCGGAATCAAGTCGCGCAATTAAATCCTGCCGTTTACGCGCGATTAAGTGTCACCAATGGCATAGGAATTCGAGATTGAAGCGGCCGGCAAGATATAGGAATTCCATAAAGATCGGAGACCGCGTAAAAAAGTTCTGCAGGTTTCCGGCGGTCGTGAGCGTCCTTACAACGGGGTCAGGCGTGAAAAAGATCAGCCCGAGGCTTCTAAATTCGACGTCGCTTCTTCGGAGGATGTGATTTTTCCTGACTCGATGATTTCTTCGAGACGCGAAATATCTTTTTGATTCGCTTCGACGACGCCTTCGAGACGCGCGATATTTTGCATCAGGCGCTCGGTGGTCAGGCGCAGGAAATAATAGCCGAACTCGGGATTTTGGAAGTAAAGCTCGAGAAGCTTCTCATAGGTGATGGCGAGGACGTCGGCATCCTCGATGCATTGCACCGTCTGCGTACGGCGGTTCTTGGGATCGACGAAGCCGAGTTCGCCCATCATCCGCCCCGGCGGGAGTTCAACGCCGATTTCGGTGACCAGGAATTTTCCGGTGACGGTCAGAAACATTTCCTTGGCGATGTCGCCTTTGTGAAACAGCACTTCGCCGGCGCGGTATTTGCGCGGGATCATGAACGGCCGCAGCCAGTCCATCGACAGATCGCCCTGTGCCGAGACGCGGGCCTTTCGGACCAGGTTAAGCATCTGGCGCAGCCGCAGCACGTTGATCGGCAGCGACAGCAGATAGAGCAGGAACGTGGGCACCGCCCCCGCCAGCGCGCCATAGCAGATGAAGAAAACGTTGCTGATGATGCCGACGATGCGCAACGGGACGATGGTGCGCACCATGAGCGTGGCGACGAAGAAGATCGCGCCCAGCAGCGCCATCGTATTGGCGAAATTGATATGCGCCAGCGTGATGTCGACCACGCGGTTGAATACGTCGCTAAAGGTAAGGTGCGTCGGATCGAGGCCGAGTTGCAGCAGAAGCTTCTCGACCCGCAGGTTCTGCGAGGCGGCAGCAAGCGCGCGATCGAGAAGCGAAGTCGCCTGCGAACTTGCGTCGCTCATGCCGGTCTGACCGAGGTCCCCGTATCCGAAGCGCCGAAATTAGCACTACGATCCCGATGGGGGGATAGGCCCAAACGGGAATTTTCCGTGCCGTCACAGTAGCGCTACACGGAAGTTAGCGTGATGGCCAAGGGCACAGGCCGCGAGCGGCCGAATTGGACCGCCAGCCTTATGAAGGCAACGCCGATTTTTTATGCCGGCTTTATATCGTTCCGGGCGTAGCCATCTCGTTTTTTTACGGGGTTAGGCCTCATGTTACGGGACGAGAGCGAAGCTTCCACGTTCTCGCGCTGGGCTTGCAAGATGGCTTTTGTGCCCGACCATGCGGTGTTGCTCGATCGGCTGGATGAGGCCCTTTGCCTCGCACCGGAACCGTCGTCCCATCTTTTTGCAAAGATCATCGCCGGAGCCTGCATCCGCGTTCCAGTTCTGGCCCGATCCGGTAACGGCAAAAGAATGGACCGTCTGGTCGAATCGGGCGCCTGGGCCGACGCTGCTCTGGCTTTGATTGATCTGGAACTGCCAGGCTGGAGGCTGCGCCGGGTGATCTGCGAGGACGAGAGCTGGTCTTGCTCATTATCGCGGCAGCCTCACCTGCCGGTCGCACTCGACGATACCGCCGACGGGAGTCACCACATCATGCCGCTTGCGATTTTACGGGCATTCCTACAGGCGCGCCGCATGGCTGTAGACGAGTTCACGCCCTGCCGCCTCGGTTCCTGTCATCGAGCCTGCGGAGATACAGCTCTTTTGTTGCGAGAATTTCGCATGAGCATCGGCACGACTTCCATTCCGTTGAGGCTCTTATGCCGCATTTATGAGAAAGCCGCGGGTGCCGTCTCGAATTTATATGGCCGGACGAGCAGATTCGGGACGACGTAAGCAACAATAAGGAGCTGTCCCAATGCGTGCCATCCCAATCGGGCTGCGACCGAAACCGGCCAAACGCGGGTTTTGGCGGACACTCGCGGAAAGACTGGATGCTTTGGCTGCCTATCCGGCCAAGCACGCGGTCTCCGAGCGAGAGTTGCGTCGGGTTGATGAGGACATCAAGCACTGCCGGCAGTTGATGTTTCGGAGGCAGCAGCGGAAGCGCGATGTGAAATTAGTCCCGGCAACAGCAGCGCGTGGGGTTCGGATTCGAGGCGGCTAAAAATCGATCTAAGGCCGGACAACAAAGAAGAAGGACAATGAGCCGCGTCTTCAAGAATAATTTTGCCAGTTCGACTGGACGGGAAACCCCCAGGTTCGCGGCCGGCAATTCCATTCGGAACTCCGACATGGGCCGGCCGGTGCTGCGCAGCGTCGGCGGCAGCGCGAAGTTTCCGAAGCGGCCCGATCTCACCGTGCTCAGTGAGACCATTCCGCTATTCTATATCGCGCGGAATAGCCGTGGTTTCTGGGTGGCGCGTGACGCCGAGGGCGGCTGCGGCGGTGTATTCTTATTGCGACGTTCGGCGGTTCGCTTCGCCCGGAACAACACCGCGCCGGCCGGTTGCGCCATGATGTTCCTCACCGAAGCGCTTGAACTGGATATCGAGAACCGGGGCAGCCGCTTTGTCGAGCCGCTCAATAATGCGATCGATATTGCGTGGCGGCGGGTGCCGGTACTCGCTGCCTTGGTGGCAATGGCAATCCGCGAATGGCGTCAGTTGGTCGCCCAGGTCTTCCGCGCCTTTGCCGACGAGCGAAGGAATCGCTCCGCGGTCGAAAGCGAGTTGTTTCACGGTCAATATACATTGACCTCTAAGAATGACGACGATCTTGTCGTCCCATGAGCGACCGCTGAAATCCAATCAAACTCAAGCGGGGCAGGCGCCGGCACCGGCGCAAATTGCAGAAAATTTTACGCAGCTTGAAGCGAAAAGCGTGAGTCCGATGCAACGACTCTTCGCTACGTGGTTTCACCCCGTATTCAGAGATTTCACCTACTGACGACAGCGTGCACGCGTTGTGGAGGGGCGCGCACGGCCATCGATTCATGGTCGGTCATTGCAAATTTCGGCTTTGGGGGAGCGATCGCAACAGGATTTGGGGCTTTGGCAGATGGCTAATCTTGTTAGTTTATTTGGCGGCGCATTAAGTCAAATCCGTCGCTTCCGCCGCGACGAGCGCGGCTCGATGGCCATGATGATGGGCCTCACCGCGATACCGCTTATCTTCGCGGTCGGCGCCGGCGTCGACTACGGAACGGCGAATATGGCCAAGACCAAGCTCGACGCGGTCGCCGACACGGCCGCGCTTTCGGCCGTCGATCATCAGGCGATTACCGGCACGCCGGCGGCGGCTCAGACCACGGCGCAAAATACCTTCAACGCCGAGGCCAGCAATATTCCCAATGTCACGGTGAACAACGTAGCCGCCACGGTAACGGACTCGACCACCGGGCGGACCGCCGTCGTCAATTACACGGCGACCAAAACCAATCTGTTCATGGGGATCTTCGGTTACCCGACATCCACCATCGCCGGCTCGTCGACCGCGCAGGCCGGGCTGACCACGAACATCGATTTCTTTTTGCTGCTCGATAATTCGCCGTCGATGAATATCGCCGCAACCAGCGCCGGCATCGCGACCATGGTCGCCAGCACTGCCGCGCAAGGCGGTTGCGCCTTTGCCTGCCACGAATCCAACCCGTCGGCGGACAATCTCGGCAATCCCGGCGGGGAAGACAATTATGCGCTGGCCAAGAATCTCGGCGTCGTTACCCGCATGCAGAACTTGGCGAGCGCCACGCAATCGCTGATGAGCTCGGCGTCGCAAATGGAGGGCTCCAATCAGCAATATCAGGCGGCGATCTACACCTTCAACAGCACCGGCTTGAACGCCATCCAGCTCTTGACCTCCAATCTCGCCAATGCGCGGACTTCGGCGGCGAATATCAATGTCGAGGAGGTCTATTCCAATAACTGGCTCACCAAATCCACCCAGAACAACGACACCGACACGAATTTTGAAACGGCAATGTCGGCGATCAATACGCTGATGCCGCCGCCGGGCACCGGCACGCCGGCCAGCACGCCGCAGGAGGTGCTGTTCATCGTCAGCGACGGCGTCGACGATGAAGTCTCGTCATCCTGTTCGCAGGCCTTGGACGGCAATCGATGTCAGCAGCCGTTCAACACCGCGTGGTGCACGACCATCAAAAATCGCGGCATTCAGATCGCGGTGCTTTACACGGACTACCTGCCGCTGCCGACTAACTCCTGGTACAATAGTTGGGTCGCGCCGTTCCAAAGCCAAATTTCCCCCAACATGCAAAGCTGCGCATCGCCGGGGCTGTTTTTCTCGGTGACGACCGACGGCGATATCACCGCGGCGATGCAGACGCTGTTTCAGCAAGCGGTAGCCGCGGCGCGACTGACGCACTAACGGCGCCAGTGCCGGAGTCTCAATTTGCGCCCTTGCCGGTGGGCCGGGATGCGCTATTTTGCCGGCGCGCCTGGGAGTGCGCGCGGGTGTAGCTCAATGGTAGAGCAGAAGCCTTCCAAGCTTATGACGAGGGTTCGATTCCCTTCACCCGCTCCAGCCTCCGCCGTGGCAACGGCCAGCCGGGCGCATGTGCCGGCATCGGGCAAGCCAGCTTGCTTTGCCCTTCGCCACGAGGCATGTGAACGGCGCGGCGGCATAGGAGTGTAGCTCAACTGGCTAGAGCACCGGTCTCCAAAACCGGGGGTTGGGGGTTCGAGTCCCTCCACTCCTGCCAGGCCGGCGGCACTAAGCATTTGACACATCAGCGCGAGTCCCGTCTTGACGGTCCGCCGCCCGGGCAGTAGATAAGTGCCATCGCCAGCGGCCCGGCAACGGACTTCCGCGGCGAGCATATTCCCCAAAAGGCACCGCCGTGATCGGTCTCGTCCTTGTAATGTCGGGCGGGGAATTACTATTGGATTTTAGCGCACGATGGCGAAAGTCAGTCCGTTCAAGTTTCTGCAGGAAGTGCGGGCCGAGGGCCAGAAGGTCACTTGGCCGACCCGCAAAGAGACCACCGTGACCACCATCATGGTGTTCGTGATGGTTTTCATCGCTTCGATCTTCTTTCTGGTGGCCGACCAGGTGATGCGGATTGCGGTCAGCTACCTGCTTGGCATCAGCAGTGGCTAGCCGCTCCTTATTGAACAGATTACGATCCAATTCATGACCCGGATTTCATGACATGACGAGCCGATGGTACGCGGTCCACGCTTATTCGAATTTCGAGAATAAGGTCGCAGAGTCGATTCGCGAGCAGGCCAAGCAGCGCGGATTACTGAGCCTGTTCGAGGAGATTCTGGTCCCGAAGGAAAAGGTCGTCGAGGTGCGGCGGGGCCGCAAAGTCGATACCGAGCGCAAGTTCTTCCCCGGCTATGTCCTGGTGAAGATGCAGCTCACCGACGATGCCTATCATCTGATCAAGAACACGCCCAAGGTGACGGGCTTTCTCGGCTCCGACAACAAGCCGATGCCGCTGTCCGATGCCGAGGCCGAGCGCATCATTCATCAGGTGCAGGAAGGCATCGAGCGGCCGAAGCCGTCGGTTTCGTTCGAGGTGGGCGAGCAGGTTCGCGTGTCGGACGGTCCGTTTGCCTCGTTCAATGGCACGGTCGAGGAGGTCGACGAGGGGCGCTCGCGTCTCAAGGTCGCGGTGTCGATCTTCGGCCGCGCCACGCCGGTCGAGCTGGAGTTCGGCCAGGTGGAGAAGCTATAAGCGCTGCGTGAAGCCGTGGGAGGTGAGGCGGTCGCCAGCCGCCGATAACCGCACCACTAACAGGAGTGAAGAATGGCGAAGAAAATCACCGGCTATGTAAAATTGCAGGTGCCGGCGGGGGCGGCCAATCCATCGCCCCCGATCGGTCCTGCCTTGGGCCAGCGCGGCCTCAACATCATGGAATTCTGCAAGGCGTTCAACGCGCAGACCCAGAAGTTGGAAAAGGGCGCGCCGATACCCGTGACCATCACGGTCTATGCGGACCGCTCATTCACCTTTGAGATGCGGCAGCCGCCGGTGTCGCACTTCCTCAAGAAGGCGGCCAAGCTCGAAAGCGGCTCGAAAACGCCGGGCCGCGACATCGCCGGCTCCGTGACCCAGGCCCAGGTTCGCGAGATTGCCGAGCAGAAGATGAAGGACTTGAACTGCGACACCATCGAGTCGGCCATGCGCATGATCGAAGGGTCTGCACGCTCCATGGGGTTAGAGGTGAAGGCATGAGCACGCTTGGAAAACGGACTCGCGCGACCCGCGAAGGCGTCGATCGCGAGAAGCTCTATCCGCTCGTCGAGGCGGTGAAGATGGTCAAGGATCGCGCCAAGGCCAAATTCGACGAGACCGTCGAGGTGGCCATGAATCTCGGCATCGATCCGCGTCACGCCGACCAGACGGTGCGCGGCGTCGTCAATCTGCCGAATGGTTCGGGCCGCGCCGTGCGCGTTGCGGTATTCGCCCGCGGCGCCAAGGCCGATGAAGCCAAGGCCGCCGGTGCCGATGTGGTCGGCGCCGAGGATCTGGTCGAGAAAGTCCAGAGTGGCGCCATCGATTTCGATCGCGTCGTCGCTACGCCCGATCTGATGCCTCTGGTCGGCCGGCTTGGCAAAGTGCTGGGTCCGCGCGGCCTGATGCCCAATCCGAAGGTCGGCACCGTGACCATGGACGTCACCAATGCGGTCAAGGGCGCCAAGGGCGGCTCGGTCGAATTCCGCGCCGAAAAGGCCGGCATCGTGCAAGCCGGTGTCGGCAAGGCCTCGTTCACGGCCGAGAAGCTGATCGAGAATATTATGGCGTTCGCCGACGCGGTGCAGAAGTCGCGGCCGCCCGGCGCCAAGGGCCATTTTATCAACCGGGTGGCGATCTCCTCGACCATGGGGCCCGGTGTGAAGGTCGAGCCGGGGAGCCTGTTCCCGGCGGCGCAGCAGACGCACTAACCCGCGCGTCTCAGGCTCACGATCGGCCATCCTCGTCTTGGCAATGAACGAAGACGGGGATGGCCGTCGAGCTTCGGCTTGACGAAAAGGCCGATATTCAAGCCGCCGCGCGCTTGCCCCATAGTGTTTCTGTGGCGATGCGCGCGCCCTCGGCCAGCGATTTGAGTTTCGCCCACATGATCGAGGGGTGAACCCGCCGTGCCAGCGGACTCTGGGCAAAGCCGCAATCGGTGCCGCCCATGACATTTTCGCGGCCGACGATCTTGGCAAGCCGCACAATGCGTTCGGCGACCAATTCAGGATGTTCGACGATATTGGTGGCGTGACTGATCACGCCGGGAATCAGGATTTTGCCGGGCGCAAGTTTCACGGTTTCCCAGATGCGCCACTCATGAGCGTGACGCGGATTGGCGGCCTCAAAGGAGTAATGGCCGACGCGCACCTGCAGGACCAGATCGATGATGTCTTTCAGCGGCACATCGAAGGCGTGCGGGCCGTTCCAGCTTCCCCAGCAGATATGATAGCGCGACCGCTCCGGCGGTATGCCGCGCAGTGCATGGTTGAGCGCGTCGACCCGCAACTGCGCCCAGCGGTGATATTCGGCGTTCGACATGGGCGGCACCATGCGCTCGTGCATGTAGGGCAGGAACGCATCGTCGACCTGCACGTAAAGTCCTGCATCGACGATGGCCCGGTATTCGTGGTGAAGCGCGTCGGCAAGCGCCGTCAGATATGTCTCCTCGTCCTTATAATATTCGTTCTTCGCGCCGGGCAGCGCGCTCGCCGGCGCAACCACCGGCAGGAACGCGGACAGCGACGGATGGCTCGCTTTCGCCTCGGCGAGGCCGGATTTCAGATTGGCGATGTCCCGCAAGACCTGCCGGTCCGAATAGGCAATCGGTCCGTTCACGATCACGCGGTTGCCGAGCCGCTTCGCCAGACCGGACGCGGCATCATACTCGGCGTAGAATTCCGCGAACGTCTGATGATCGCGACCGCCGCCCATCGACGCCATGGGGTCCTTGGCTTCGTCCGGCGTCGCCGGCCGCACCGCGATGCCGGACAGCCGCTGGTGCACGTAGAACGCCCAATTGGCGCCTTTGCTGAACTCGCCGTCGCTGACGATATCGATCCCGACCTCGGCCTGCTGATCCACCACCTCGGCAACGGATTCGGCGAGACAGGCTTCAAAGGCCGCCGCGTCATAGGGTTTGCCGGCTTCGATGTCGCGCCAGAACCCGACAAGCTTGGCAGGTCGGATCAAGCTGCCGACATGGGTCGTCAGGATGCGTTCTGGCACGGCGGTTCCCTCCCAGGCACCTTTTGGCCAATGCTATGCCACCCCCGTCCCGGCGGCAAAGCCGGGGCAGATCGTGTCCCAACCGGCGATAAAACGCTTGGCAAGGGCGTCCCGAGCCGCTAAGTAGACGGCGAGGGCGTGCCGTCCCTGTTTGTCGGCGCGCCTTTGTGCGCTTCTCAAACCAATACTGGCAAATCACCCCCTCGGACCTATCCCGTTCGGATTTTCTAAGGGGATGAAGAGCTTAATTGGCGCGATGGGTGCATTCCTGTCCGAGACTGCCGGCGCCGGAAATGGATTTATCCATCACGGCTTAATCCACCCTCCGCAGGAAGGTGAGCCAGCATAGACGGGTGAAGGACGGAAGGCTGGCTTGTTGTGAAGCCATTGCCCTTTGGTTCTGACCTCGATGGCCCGGAATGGCGAAAGCCGTGCCGGGGGGCAGGGTTAAGTGTCGTCCTTGCCTGAAGTCCATCGACAACCTCGATGGGTGGCGCGGGACGGCGGGCAGTAACCCGGCGGTCTCCGCAGGACCGCCAACCGGAGAGAGCTCTTGGATCGCGCGGCAAAAAGCGAGGCGGTGACGTCGCTTGGTGAGCTGTTCAAGGCCACCAAAGTCGTTGTCGTGGCTCATTATTCCGGCCTCACGGTCGCCCAAATGCAGACTCTGCGCCGGCAGATGAAGCAGGCAGGCGCCAGCGTGAAGGTCGCGAAAAACCGTCTCGCCAAGATCGCTCTTGAAGGCTCTGACGTCGCTTCTATCGCGCCGCTGCTCAAAGGGCCGGCCCTGATCGCCTACTCAGGCGATCCGGTGGCGGCCCCGAAGGTTGCGGTCGATTTCGCCAAGGCGAATGAGCGTTTTGTCATTCTTGGCGGGGCGATGGGCAAAACCTCGCTCAATGCCGAGGGCGTCAAGGCGCTCGCGTCTCTGCCGTCTCTGGACGAACTGCGGGCCAAGCTCGTCGGTCTGATCCAGGCGCCGGCCACCAAGATCGCCCAGGTGATCAATGCGCCCGGGGCCCAATTGGCTCGCGTGGTGCAGGCCTATGCCGCCAAAGGCGGCGAAGGCGGCGGTGAGAGCGCGGCGGCTTAGGCACATCAATAGGTTAGAACCAAAGGACAAGTCTCATGGCTGATCTGCAAAAATACGTCGACGACCTCTCAACCCTCACCGTTTTGGAGGCCGCAGAGCTCGTCAAAATGCTCGAAGAGAAGTGGGGCGTTTCGGCTGCTGCCGCGGTTGCGGTGGCGGCGGGTCCGGCTGCGGCTGCTGCTCCGGCGGCCGAGGAAAAGACCGAATTCACGGTCGTTCTAGCCGCCGCCGGCGAAAAGAAGATCGAGGTCATCAAGGAAGTTCGTGCCATCACCGGGCTTGGCCTCAAGGAAGCCAAGGATTTGGTCGAAGGCGCGCCGAAGCCGGTCAAGGAAGGCGTCAACAAGGACGAGGCCGCCAAGATCAAGGCGACCCTGGAAAAAGTCGGCGCCAAGGTTGAGCTTAAGTAAGTCGTGCTTATCTAAGCGAAATCCCCGGGCGAACGCAGCCGGATTTCCCCGGGATTCCGAGCGGCCAAGTGATGAAACGAGCGTGATTCGGGACATTTCCCGAATCACCTGAAGATAGGGTGGCGTGACGCCTGTCCCGACGGTCGCGATGGATTGCGGCCATCAGGAGAGTCGTCTTGATCGCCTCGGTACCCTGAAGCGCGAGCCGGTTTGGCCTTGCCTCGGGGCGTGTGGTTTTGAGCGGCGGCGGAATGCCGTCGGTCCGGGCCGATGGTTCGATTAAGCGAGAGGACATGATGGCGCAGACGTTCATTGGTCGGAAGCGCGTACGGAAATCTTTCGGAAAAATCGTGGAAGTGGCGGAGATGCCGAACCTCATTGAGGTTCAAAAGGCGTCCTACGACCAATTCCTGCTGGTGGTGGAGCCGCAAGGCGGCCGGCCCAACGAGGGCCTGCAGGCCGTCTTCAAGTCGGTGTTCCCGATTTCCGACTTTTCCAACACCTCGCAGCTTGAGTTCGTGAAATACGAATTCGAGCCGCCGAAATACGACGTCGACGAGTGCCGCCAGCGCGGCATGACCTATGCCGCGCCGCTCAAGGTGACGCTGCGGCTGATCGTGTTCGATATCGACGAGGAAACCGGCGCGCGTTCGGTCAAGGACATCAAAGAACAGGATGTCTACATGGGCGACATTCCGCTCATGACCAATAACGGCACTTTTATCGTCAACGGCACCGAGCGCGTGATCGTCTCGCAGATGCATCGCTCGCCCGGCGTGTTTTTCGATCACGACAAGGGCAAGACCCATTCCTCGGGCAAGCTTTTGTTCGCCGCCCGTATCATCCCTTATCGCGGCTCCTGGCTCGATATCGAGTTCGACGCCAAGGACATCGTCTATGCCCGTATCGACCGGCGCCGGAAGATTCCGGTGACGTCGCTGCTCTATGCGCTCGGCATGTCCGGCGAGGAAATCCTCAACACCTTCTACAAACAGGTGCCCTACAAGCGCGCCAAGGAAGGCTGGCGCGTGCCGTTCGACGCCGGCCGGCTGCGCGGCTACAAGGCGATCAACGATCTGGTCGACGCCGACACCGGCAAGGTGGTCCTTGAAGCCGGCAAGAAGCTGACCGTGCGCCAGGCCCGCCAGCTCGCCGAGAAGGGTCTCAAGGCGCTGCGGCTCTCGGACGAGGAACTTATCGGCCAGTACATCGCCGAAGATCTGGTCAATCCCAAGACCGGCGAGATCTACGCCGAGGCCGGCGAGGAGATCACCGAGAAGAATCTCAAGCTGCTCATCGAGGAGGGCTACAAGGAACTGCCTCTCCTCAACATCGACCACGTCAATGTCGGCGCTTACATCCGCAATACGCTTGCGGTCGATAAGAACATGACGCGCGAAGACGCGCTGTTCGACATTTATCGCGTCATGCGTCCGGGCGAACCGCCGACCGTCGACACCGCGCAGACGATGTTCCAGTCGCTGTTCTTCGATTCCGAGCGCTACGATCTGTCGGCAGTCGGCCGCGTCAAAATGAATATGCGGCTCGATCTCGATGCGCCCGACACCATGCGCATCCTGCGCAAGGAAGACATCATCTCGGTGATCCGCACGCTGGTCGACCTGCGCGACGGCAAGGGCGAGATCGACGACATCGATCACCTCGGCAATCGCCGGGTGCGTTCGGTCGGCGAATTGATGGAGAACCAGTACCGTATCGGTCTGTTGCGCATGGAACGCGCGATCAAGGAGCGCATGTCGTCGGTCGATATCGACACGGTGATGCCGCAGGATCTGATCAACGCCAAGCCGGCGGCGGCCGCGGTGCGCGAATTCTTCGGCTCCTCGCAGCTGTCGCAGTTCATGGATCAGACCAATCCGCTGTCGGAGATCACCCATAAGCGTCGGCTTTCGGCGCTCGGTCCGGGCGGACTCACGCGCGAGCGCGCCGGCTTCGAGGTGCGCGACGTGCACCCGACGCATTACGGCCGCATCTGCCCGATCGAGACGCCGGAAGGGCCGAATATCGGCCTCATCAATTCGCTCGCGACCTATGCGCGGGTGAACAAATACGGCTTCGTCGAAACGCCTTACCGCAAGGTCAAGGACGGCCGCGTCACCGACGAGGTGATCTACCTCTCGGCGATGGAAGAGGGACGCTACACCGTCGCTCAGGCCAACTCCGTGATCGACCCGAAGGGCCGCTTCACCGACGATCTCGTGGTCGTCCGCCATGCCGGCGACGTCCAGCTCATTCCGCCGGACAAGGTGGATTTTATGGACGTGTCGCCGAAGCAGCTCGTTTCGGTCGCCGCGGCGTTGATTCCGTTCCTGGAGAACGACGACGCCAACCGCGCCCTGATGGGCTCCAACATGCAGCGTCAGGCGGTGCCGCTGGTTCGTGCCGAGGCGCCGTTCGTCGGCACCGGCATGGAAGGTGTGGTGGCACGCGATTCCGGCGCGGCTATTGCCTCGCGGCGTACCGGCGTCGTCGATCAGGTCGACGCGACCCGTATCGTCATCCGCGCCACCGACGAGCCGGATCCGACCAAGCCCGGCGTCGACATCTATCGGCTGATGAAGTTTCAGCGCTCCAACCAGAACACCTGCATCAACCAGCGGCCGCTGGTGAAAGTGGGCGACCAGGTCAAGAAGGGCGACATCATTGCCGACGGCCCGTCGACCGATCTCGGCGAGCTCGCGCTCGGAAGGAACGCGCTGGTCGCGTTCATGCCGTGGAATGGCTACAACTTCGAGGACTCGATCCTTTTGTCCGAGCGCATCGTCAAAGACGATGTCTTCACTTCGATCCATATCGAAGAATTCGAAGTGATGGCGCGCGATACCAAGCTCGGCCCCGAGGAAATCACCCGCGACATTCCGAACGTTTCGGAAGAGACGCTGAAGAACCTCGACGAAGCCGGTATCGTCTACATCGGCGCCGAGGTGCGCGCCGGTGACATCCTGGTCGGCAAGATCACCCCGAAGGGCGAAAGCCCGATGACGCCGGAGGAGAAACTCCTGCGCGCCATCTTCGGCGAGAAAGCCTCCGACGTGCGCGACACCAGCCTGCGGGTTCCGCCCGGCGTCCAGGGCACCGTGGTCGAGGTCCGCGTCTTCAACCGGCACGGCGTCGAGAAGGACGAGCGCGCTCTCGCCATCGAGCGCGAAGAAATCGAGCGTCTCGCCAAGGACCGCGACGACGAACAGGCGATCCTCGACCGCAACGTTTACGGCCGCCTGGCCGAGTTGCTCGAAGGCCGTCAAGGGATTGCCGGTCCGAAAGGCTTCAAGAAGGACACCAAGATCAGCCGCGCGGTGCTCGAAGAGTATCCGCGTGCGCAGTGGTGGATGTTCGCTTCGCCGAACGACAAGATCATGGCGGAGATCGAGGCCATCCGGAAGCAATACGACGAGTCGAAGAAGCGGCTGGAGCAGCGCTTCCTGGACAAAGTGGAGAAGTTGCAGCGCGGCGACGAATTGCCGCCCGGCGTCATGAAGATGGTCAAGGTCTTCGTCGCCGTGAAACGCAAGATCCAGCCCGGCGACAAGATGGCCGGCCGCCACGGCAACAAGGGTGTGGTGTCGAAAATCGTGCCGGTCGAGGACATGCCTTTCCTCGCCGACGGCACGCAGGTCGACATCGTGCTCAATCCGCTCGGCGTGCCGAGCCGGATGAATGTCGGGCAGATCCTCGAGACCCATCTCGGCTGGGCGTGCGCCGGCATGGGGCTGAAGATCGGCGCTGCCGTCGATCTGTACAACGGCAAGAAGGACTCCAAGCCGCTCAAGGAGCTGCTGAAGAAAATCTACGGCGAGGACGAGACCATCAAGTCGCTCGACGACAAAGGTCTGCAGGAGCTTGGCAGCAATCTGCGTCACGGCGTGCCGATCGCGACGCCGGTGTTTGACGGCGCCAAAGAAGCCGACATCGAGAGCATGCTCGATCTCGCCGGCCTCGATCACTCGGGCCAGGTTTCGCTCTACGACGGGCGGACCGGCGACACGTTCGATCGCAAGGTGACGGTCGGCTACATCTATATGCTGAAGCTGCATCACCTCGTCGACGACAAGATCCACGCCCGGTCGATCGGCCCCTACAGCCTCGTTACCCAGCAGCCGCTGGGCGGCAAGGCGCAGTTCGGCGGCCAGCGCTTCGGCGAAATGGAAGTGTGGGCACTCGAGGCCTATGGCGCGGCTTACACGCTGCAGGAGATGCTGACGGTGAAGTCGGACGACGTCGCCGGACGCACCAAGGTCTACGAGTCGATCGTGCGCGGCGACGACGCCTTCGAGTCCGGCATTCCGGAGTCGTTCAACGTCCTCGTCAAGGAAATGCGCTCGCTCGGACTCAACGTTGATCTGCACAATTCCAAGCAGCAGCGCGGTGACGGCGGCGCGGGTGACCTGCCCGAAGCCGCCGAGTAGCAAAGTGTAGCGCGCGGGCGAAAGCCCGCGCATTCCACTGCACGGACATTGATTTAGCGGCCGACTTTGTCGGCAAGCGGAGAGCGCGATGAACCAAGAAATTATAAATCTTTTCAGCCCGCAAGTGCCGGCTCAGGTCTTCGACCAAATTCGGATTTCGATTGCGAGCCCGGATAAGATTCTGTCCTGGTCTTATGGCGAAATCAAAAAGCCTGAGACCATCAATTACCGCACCTTCAAGCCCGAGCGCGACGGTCTGTTTTGCGCGCGCATCTTCGGCCCGATCAAGGACTACGAGTGCTTGTGCGGCAAGTACAAGCGCATGAAGTACAAGGGCATCATCTGCGAGAAGTGTTCGGTCGAGGTGACGCTGTCCCGGGTGCGGCGCGAGCGCATGGGCCATATCGAGCTTGCCGCTCCGGTGGCGCATATCTGGTTTTTGAAATCGCTGCCGAGCCGGATCGGCCTGCTGCTCGACATGACGCTCAAGGATCTGGAGCGCATTCTCTATTTCGAGCATTACGTCGTGCTTGAGCCTGGCCTCACTCCGCTCAAGGATCGGCAGCTTCTGTCCGAGGACGATTACGTCAAGGCGCAGGATGAATATGGCGCCGACAGCTTCACCGCGATGATCGGCGCCGAGGCGATCCGCGAGATGCTCAAGGCGCTCGACCTGGAGAAGATGGCGGCGGACTTGCGCGTGGAGATCGCGGAATCGACCTCCGAGCTCAAGCCGAAGAAGCTCGCCAAGCGGCTGAAGCTGATTGAAGCCTTCACCCAGTCCGAAGAATAAGCCGGAG
Organism: uncultured Alphaproteobacteria bacterium; assembly: GCA_963827465.1. Classification (GTDB taxonomy): domain Bacteria; phylum Pseudomonadota; class Alphaproteobacteria; order Rhizobiales; family Xanthobacteraceae; genus BOG-931. Next base: position 22,101 of record CAWHBC010000009.1, on the reverse strand, counting down.
TGGATGATCCTGACCCACGTGCCGGTGATCCCGCCCGATCTGCGGCCGCTGGTGCCGCTCGACGGCGGGCGCTTCGCCACGTCGGACCTCAACGATCTCTATCGCCGGGTCATCAACCGTAACAACCGCCTGAAGCGGCTGATCGAACTGCGCGCGCCCGACATCATCATCCGCAACGAAAAGCGGATGCTGCAGGAAGCCGTCGATGCGTTGTTCGACAACGGCCGCCGTGGCCGCGTTATCACCGGCGCCAACAAGCGTCCGCTGAAGTCGCTCGCCGACATGCTCAAGGGCAAGCAGGGCCGGTTCCGGCAGAACCTGCTCGGCAAGCGCGTCGACTATTCCGGCCGGTCGGTGATCGTGGTCGGCCCGGAGCTCAAGCTGCATCAGTGCGGGCTGCCGAAGAAAATGGCGCTCGAACTATTCAAGCCGTTCATCTACTCGCGGCTCGACGCCAAGGGGCTGTCCACCACCGTCAAGCAGGCGAAGAAGCTGGTCGAGAAGGAGAAGCCCGAAGTTTGGGATATTCTCGACGAAGTCATTCGCGAGCACCCGGTATTGCTCAATCGCGCCCCGACGCTGCATCGGCTCGGCATCCAGGCGTTCGAGCCGGTGCTGATCGAAGGCAAGGCGATCCAGCTGCATCCTTTGGTCTGCGCGGCATTCAATGCCGACTTCGACGGCGATCAGATGGCGGTGCACGTGCCGCTGTCGCTCGAGGCGCAGCTCGAAGCGCGCGTCCTGATGATGTCGACCAACAACATTCTGCATCCGGCGAACGGCCAGCCGATCATCGTGCCGTCGCAGGATATCGTGCTTGGCCTGTACTATCTCTCGATCGTCCGCGATGCCGTCGAAGGCGAAAAGCCGAAATTGTTCGGCAACTTGTCGGAGATCGAGCTGGCCTTGCATGAGAAGGCGGTCAGCCTGCATTCGCGGATCAAATACCGCTGGGAAGGCCTTGACGAGAATAGCAAGCCGGTGTCGCGCTGGTACGACACCACGCCCGGCCGCGTCATCCTTGGCTCGGTATTGCCGAAGCTTGCCAAGACGCCGTTCGATCTCGTCAACAAGCTTATGACGAAGCGTGAAATTTCCGGAATGATCGATACCGTCTATCGGCACTGCGGCCAGAAGGAGACGGTGATCTTCTGCGATCGCGTCATGGCGCTCGGCTTTCATCATGCGTTCAAGGCCGGTATCTCGTTCGGCAAGGACGACATGGTGGTGCCGCGCTCCAAGAAGGCGAGCGTGGAGAAGACGCGCGACCTCGTGAAGGAGTTCGAGCAGCAGTACAACGACGGCCTGATCACGCAAGGCGAGAAGTACAACAAGGTCGTCGATGCCTGGTCGAAGTGCACCGAGGAAATCGCGGAAGCGATGATGAAGGAGATCTCCACGGCGCGGCCGTCGGCCGACAAGAGCCAGGAGGCGCTGGTCAACTCGATTTACATGATGGCGCATTCCGGCGCGCGCGGTTCGCCCGCGCAGATGCGCCAGCTCGCCGGCATGCGCGGCCTGATGGCCAAGCCTTCCGGCGAGATCATCGAGAGCCCGATTATCTCCAACTTCAAGGAAGGCCTCTCGGTGCTCGAGTACTTCAACTCGACGCACGGCGCGCGCAAGGGACTCGCCGACACCGCGCTCAAGACGGCGAACTCCGGCTATCTGACGCGGCGTCTTGTCGACGTGGCGCAGGACTGCATCATCACCGATGTGGACTGCGGTACGACCCGCGGCATCAAGGTGCGGGCCATCATCGACGCCGGCACGGTTGTCGCTTCGCTGGCGAGCCGCATTCTCGGCCGCACCACGGCCGAAGATGTGCGCGATCCAAACAGCAACGAAGTGCTGGTGCCGAACGCGACGCTGTTGGAAGAGCCGCACGTGGAGAAGCTGGTCAATGCCGGCGTGCAGGAGATCAAGATCCGTTCGGTCTTGACCTGCGAAACCACGAGCGGCTGCTGCGGCATGTGCTACGGGCGCGATCTCGCCCGCGGCACGCCGGTCAACATGGGCGAGGCGGTGGGTGTCATCGCCGCGCAATCGATCGGCGAGCCGGGCACGCAGCTCACCATGCGCACGTTCCACATCGGCGGCGCGGCTCAGATCTCCGAGCAGTCGTTCGTGGAGTCGAACTTCGAGGGTGCCGTCAAGATCAAGAATCTCAACGTCGCCCGCAATTCGGACGGCGACATGATCGTGATGGCGCGCAACCTGATCGTGGCGGTGCTCGATCCCGACGGGACCGAACGGGCCGTGCACCGTCTTCAGTACGGTGCGCGGCTGAAAGTCTCGGACGGCGAGCACATCAAGCGCGGTCAGCGCATCGCCGAATGGGATCCGTATACGCGACCGATCCTCACCGAGGTCGAAGGTATCGTCGGCTACGAGGATCTTGTCGAAGGTCAGTCGCTGACTGAAACCCTCGACGAGTTGACCGGCATCGCCAAGCGCGTCGTCATCGACTGGCGTTCGGGTTCCGCGCGCGGTCAGCAGGATTTGCGCCCGGCCTTGGTGATCAAGGACAAAGAGGGCAAGATTTTGAAACTCGCCCGCGGCGGCGAAGCTCGCTACCTCCTGGCAGTGGACGCGATCATCTCGGTCGATCCGGGCGGCCATGTTGGGGCAGGCGACGTCATCGCGCGTATCCCGACGGAAAGCGCCAAGACGCGTGACATCACCGGCGGTCTGCCGCGCGTTGCCGAACTGTTCGAAGCCCGCCGTCCGAAGGAGTCCGCGGTCATTGCGGAAATCTCCGGCACGGTTCGCTTCGGCCGCGATTACAAGAACAAGCGGCGTATCACGATCGAGCCGACCGACAAGAATGAGGAGCCGAAGGAATATCTCGTTCCCAAAGGCAAGCACATTCACTTGCAGGACGGCGACGTGATCGAGAAGGGCGACTTCATCGTCGAAGGCAATCCCGCCCCGCACGATATCCTGGCGATCAAGGGCGTCGAGGAGCTTGCCGGCTACCTCGTCAACGAGATCCAGGACGTCTACCGGCTCCAGGGTGTCGCCATCAACGACAAGCACATCGAGGTGATCGTCCGGCAGATGCTGCAGAAGGTCGAGATCGTCAATTCCGGCGAGACCGACCTCATCCAAGGCGAACAGGTCGACAAGACCGAGTTCGACGAGGTCAATGCGGGCGTCGTGGCCTTAGGCAAGAAGCCGGCGACGGCACACCCTGTGCTCCTTGGCATCACCAAGGCGTCGCTGCAGACGCGTTCGTTCATCTCGGCGGCGTCGTTCCAGGAGACCACGCGCGTGCTGACCGAAGCCGCAGTCAACGGCAAGGCCGACACGCTCGACGGGCTCAAGGAGAACGTCATTGTCGGCCGGCTGATCCCGGCGGGAACCGGCGCGATGATGAACAAGATCCGCGAAGTCGCCACCAAGCGGGACGCACTCATCCTCGCCGAGCGCGAGAGGGAGGCTGCCGTTAAGGCGGAAGCCGCCGCCGAGCCTGCCGCTTTGCCTGCAGCGGAGTAACGGGCGGCCTGGCCGCTCGTCATTCCGGGCGAACCAAGCTAGACCCGGGATTGCGACAGAAAATCGAAGGGCCGCCCCGTGGGCGGCCCTTTTCTTTATATTGGCTGGTCGAGGCCGCCGTGACGCGGCAGTGCCGACCTTCGGCCGGCTCCCTGCAAGCGGCTACCGCAACGAGGATTTTTCCGATGTCTGGCACCCTAAAAGTCTTCTCGGGCGGCGCCATGCGCCCGGTCATGATGGAGGCGGTGCCATTATTCGAGGGCGCCAATGGCACAAAGGTCGATGTCGAATTTCGCCTAACCTCGGTCCTGCGGAAGGCCATCGGGGAGGGTCTTGCCTTCGATATTGCGATCTTGCCGCGCGCGGAGCTCGACGAACTGGTCGTGGCTGGCAAGATTGCGGCCGAAACCACCGCTGATGTCGCGCGCTCGGCCATTGGCGTAGCGGTGCGGGCTGGTGCGGCGACAAAGCCGGACATTGGCACGGTCGCCAGCTTCAGGCGCGCACTCCAGGACGCCCAATCGATCGCCTACAGCGACGGGCCGAGCGGCGCCTATATCGGCACGCTGTTGCGCCAACTCGGCCTCGAGGAGGAAATGAAGCCCAAGACCAAGCTGACAAGCAGGCCAGTGGCCGAGCTCCTCGCCGAGGGCGAGGCGGAAATCGGGATGCAGCAGATCGTGGCCATCCTGCCGGTGCGGGGCGCAGAACTCGTCGGTCCGTTGCCGGAAGAACTGCAGAACATCATTGTCTATGCGGCAGGGATTTCGACGGCCGCGCCAAATGGGGGTGTCGCCGGCAGATTCGTCGATTTCATGCGCAGCCCGCAGGTGGCGAATATGCTCCGCGCCAAAGGCTTGGAGCCGGGCTGATGGGCGTTGGCCCGATGGCATGGTTTTGCTTGCGCCATCGCGCTTTCGTGCCCATATCTGCTTGACTTGAAGCGGTTGCGCCGATACATACCGCCCACTTTTGGCAGGCGGTGAGCTTCGCCAGTCGGAACGGCCTGCCGGGTCCCCTGTAAGCTACTGTTAATTTTAGCTTTATTGGCCTGGACGCGGCGTGACGCCTCGACGAAGGAAGCTCAAACGCTGCCGCTGACTTCGATAAAGTCAGTTAACTGAAGGCATGACCGCGCTAGCCGCGTGGTCCTCTGCGAAGATCAAGCGCTCTTCCGCTCAGCAAGCGGATGGCGCGATTTGGTTTTGCGCGAATGGATTCGCGCGAAGGCCAGTGGAATGACCAGGAGCGGAAGGTAAGGAATGCCGACCATTAACCAGCTCATTCGCAAGCCGCGGGTCACGCAGCACGCGAAGAAGAAGGTGCCGGCCTTGCAGCAGAGCCCGCAAAAGCGCGGCGTCTGCACGCGCGTCTATACGACGACGCCGAAAAAGCCGAACTCGGCGCTGCGCAAGGTCGCCAAGGTACGGCTCACCAACGGCTTTGAGGTCATCGGCTACATTCCCGGCGAAGGCCATAACCTGCAGGAGCATTCGGTGGTGATGATCCGCGGCGGCCGCGTCAAAGATTTGCCCGGCGTGCGCTATCACATCCTCCGCGGTGTGCTCGATACGCAGGGCGTCAAAAACCGCAAGCAGCGGCGTTCGAAATACGGAGCAAAACGACCCAAGTAACGGGTCGTTTTGCGTCTTACGAAAGCTGAGACGAAGGAAATAACGAGATGTCACGCCGCCATAGGGCAGACAAGCGCGAGATCCTGCCGGACCCGAAATTCGGCAACGTCGTGGTCACGAAATTCATGAACTCGGTGATGCATGCCGGCAAGAAGTCGGTCGCCGAGAACATCGTCTATGGCGCGTTCGATATCATCGAGGGCAAGACCAGGCAGAGCCCGGTCGGCGTGTTCGAGCAGGCGCTCGACAACGTCATGCCGTCCATCGAAGTTCGCTCGCGGCGCGTCGGCGGCGCCACCTATCAGGTGCCGGTCGAGGTGCGAACGTCGCGGCGCCAGGCACTTGGGCTGCGCTGGATCATCTCCGCTGCCCGTGAGCGCAACGAAAAAACGATGACCGAACGGCTCTCCGCGGAGCTGCTCGATGCATCGAATAACAGGGGGAACGCCGTAAAGAAGCGCGAAGACACGCACCGGATGGCCGAAGCCAACCGCGCGTTCTCGCACTATCGCTGGTAAAGCCGGCGACAGCGAAGGATCTCCAAAAATGCCCCGTACCAATCCGATCGAGGACTATCGCAACTTCGGCATCATGGCTCACATCGATGCCGGCAAGACCACGACGACCGAGCGCGTCCTCTATTACACCGGCAAGAGCCACAAAATCGGCGAAGTGCACGACGGCGCCGCGACCATGGATTGGATGGAGCAGGAGCAGGAGCGCGGCATCACCATCACTTCGGCCGCGACCACCGCGCAGTGGAACGGCAAGCGGCTCAACATCATCGACACTCCCGGCCACGTCGACTTCACCATCGAGGTCGAGCGCAGCTTGCGCGTGCTCGACGGCGCCGTCTGCGTGCTCGATTCCAACCAGGGCGTGGAGCCGCAGACCGAAACGGTATGGCGCCAGGGCGACCGCTATAAGGTCCCGCGCATCGTCTTCTGCAACAAGATGGACAAGACCGGCGCCGATTTCTTCCAGTGCCTGAAAGATATCGTCGACCGTCTCGGCGCCAAGCCGATCGCCATCCAGCTTCCGATCGGCGCCGAAAGCCAGTTCAAGGGCATTATCGATCTGGTTCGCATGGTCGGCGTGGTGTGGGACGAGGAGACGCTGGGCGCCAAATATCACGACGTCGAAATCCCGGCCGAACTTCTCGACCAGGCCAAGGAATACCGCGAGAAGCTGGTGGAAGCCGCCGTCGATCTCGACGACGATGCAATGACCGCCTATCTCGACGGCAAGGAACCCGATGAGGCGACGCTCAAGCGCCTTATCCGCAAGGCCGTCATCGCCGGCGCGTTCTTCCCGGTGTTGTGCGGCTCGGCGTTCAAGAACAAGGGCGTGCAGCCGCTGCTTGACGCCGTCGTCGATTACCTGCCGTCGCCGCTCGATGTTCCGGCGATCAAGGGCGTCGACATGAAAGGCAACGAGATCGAACGCCATGCCGACGATTCCGAGCCGCTGGCGCTGTTGGCCTTCAAGATCATGGACGATCCGTTCGTCGGCACCATTACCTTCTGCCGCATCTATTCCGGCAAGCTCGAGAGTTCGACCGGCGTGATGAATTCGACGAAAGACCGGAAAGAACGCGTCGGCCGCATGCTCCTGATGCACGCCAACAACCGCGAAGACATCAAGGAGGCGTTTGCCGGCGACATCGTGGCGCTGGCCGGCCTGAAAGAAGTGCGCACCGGCGACACGCTGTGCGATCCGCAGCACGCGGTGATCCTGGAAAAGATGGAATTCCCCGATCCGGTCATCGAGATCGCGATCGAGCCGAAATCGAAAGCCGACCAGGAAAAGCTCGGCGTCGCTCTCGCCAAGCTCGTTGCCGAAGATCCGTCGTTCCGGGTCTCCACGGACCAGGAGTCCGGTCAGACCATCATCAAGGGCATGGGCGAGCTGCATCTCGACATCAAGGTCGACATTCTCAAGCGGACCTATAAGGTCGATGCCAATATCGGCGCGCCGCAGGTCGCCTATCGCGAAAAAATCACGCGGCAGACCACGGTCGACTACACGCACAAGAAGCAGACCGGCGGCCACGGCCAGTTCGCCCGCATCAAGATTCTTGCGGAGCCGAGCGAGCCGGGCGCGGGTTTCGTGTTCGAAAACGAGATTGTCGGCGGATCGGTGCCGCGCGAGTTCTTTCCGGCCGTTGAGAAGGGACTGGAAGGTTCATTGGGTTCCGGCGTGCTCGCCGGCTTCCCGGTGGTCGATATCAAGGTGAGCCTGATCGACGGCGCGTCGCACGATGTCGATTTGTCGGCGATGGCGTTCGAAATCTGCGCCCGCGCCGCCATGCGCGAGGCTCTGCAAAAAGGCGGCCCTGCGCTGCTCGAGCCGATCATGAAGGTCGAGGTGGTGACGCCGGAGGACTATACCGGCTCGGTCATCGGCGACCTCAATTCGCGCCGTGGCCAGATTCAGGGCCAGGACATGCGTGGCAACGCCAACGTCATCAACGCGATGGTGCCGCTCGCCAACATGTTTTCTTACGTCAACAATTTGCGCTCCATGTCTCAGGGGCGCGCCACGTTCACGATGCAGTTCGACCACTACGCAGAAGTGCCGAAAGCCATCGCCGAAGAGGTTCAGGCGAAGTTCGCCTGACGAAGATTAACAGGGATTTAGAGAGCCGAACGGAGAGTTGCCCATGGCCAAGGAAAAATTCAATCGCAACAAGCCGCATTGCAATATCGGCACGATCGGTCACGTCGACCACGGCAAGACGTCGTTGACGGCGGCGATCACCAAGATATTGGCGGAAACTGGCGGCGCGACTTACACCGCGTACGACCAGATCGACAAGGCGCCGGAAGAGAAGGCGCGCGGTATCACCATCGCGACCGCGCATGTCGAGTATGAGACCGAGAAGCGCCACTACGCGCATGTCGACTGCCCCGGCCACGCCGACTACGTCAAGAACATGATCACCGGCGCGGCGCAGATGGACGGCGCCATCCTGGTGGTGAGCGCGGCCGACGGCCCGATGCCGCAGACCCGCGAGCACATTCTGCTTGCCCGCCAGGTCGGCGTGCCGGCGCTGGTCGTGTTCCTCAACAAGGTCGACATGGTCGACGATCCGGAGCTGCTCGAGCTCGTCGAGCTCGAGGTTCGCGAGCTTCTTTCGAAGTACAACTTCCCCGGCGACAAGATTCCGATCATCAAGGGCTCGGCGCTGATGGCGCTGGAGGGCAAGGATCCGAAGCTCGGCCATGACGCGATTTTGGAGCTGATGAAGGCTGTCGACGCCAACATCCCGCAGCCGGAACGGCCGAAGGATCAGCCGTTCCTGATGCCGGTCGAAGACGTGTTCTCGATCTCCGGCCGCGGCACCGTCTGCACCGGTCGTATCGAGCGCGGCATCATCAAGGTCGGCGAGGAAGTCGAGATCGTCGGCATCAAGCCGACGACCAAGACCGTCGTCACCGGCGTCGAAATGTTCCGCAAGCTTCTCGATCAGGGCGAGGCCGGCGACAATGTCGGCTGTCTGCTGCGCGGCACCAAACGCGAAGAGGTCGAGCGCGGTCAGGTTCTGTGCAAGCCGGGTTCGGTGAAGCCGCACACCAAGTTCAAGGCCGAGGCCTACATCCTCACCAAGGAGGAAGGCGGGCGCCATACGCCGTTTTTCACCAACTATCGGCCGCAGTTCTACTTCCGTACCACCGACGTGACCGGCGTTGTCACGTTGCCGGAAGGCACCGAGATGGTCATGCCTGGCGACAATATCGCCATGGAGGTGACGCTGATCGTGCCGATCGCCATGGAAGAGAAGCTGCGGTTCGCCATTCGCGAAGGCGGCCGCACCGTCGGCGCCGGCGTGGTGGCGAGCATTATCGAGTAGAGAAGACACCGCTGTCGTCCCCCGCGAAAGCGGGGGATCCAGTAACCGCAAGACGCGCGGTTGATCCGAGGCCTTAAGCGATTACTGGATCGTCCGCCTGCGCGGACGATGACAGACACAGAGAGACGATCATGAACGGCCAGAATATCCGCATCAGGCTCAAGGCGTTCGATCATCGTATTCTTGATGCGTCGACGCGCGAGATCGTGAACACGGCCAAGCGCACCGGTGCGCAAGTCCGTGGTCCGATCCCGCTGCCGACCAAGATCGAAAAATTCACGGTCAACCGCTCGCCGCATGTCGACAAGAAAAGCCGCGAGCAATTCGAAATGCGGACCCACAAGCGCCTGCTCGACATCGTCGATCCGACGCCGCAGACGGTCGATGCGCTGATGAAGCTCGACCTCGCTGCCGGCGTCGACGTCGAGATCAAGCTGTAAGGCCTGGAGATTAGAACAATGCGTTCCGGGGTGCTCGCGCAAAAAGTCGGCATGACGCGGCTGTTCACCGAAAGCGGCGAACATGTGCCGGTCACGGTGCTGCGCCTGGGCAATTGCCAGGTTGTCGGCCACCGCACCAACGAGAAGAACGGTTATGTCGCGCTGCAGCTTGGCGCCGGCGCGCGCAAGGTGCAGTCGACGACCAAGGCGGACCGCGGTCACTTTGCCGTCGCCAAAGTCGAACCCAAGCGCAAGGTCGCCGAATTCCGCGTCGACGCCGATGCGCTGATCCCGGTCGGCGCCGAGATCACCGCGGATCATTTCGTCGTCGGCCAATTTGTCGACGTGACCGGTACCTCGACCGGCAAAGGCTGGGCCGGTGCCATGAAGCGCTGGAATTTCGCCGGTCTGCGCGCATCGCACGGCGTGTCGGTCTCGCACCGCTCGATCGGCGGCACCGGCGGCCGCCAGGACCCCGGCAGGACCTTCAAGAACAAGAAGATGTCGGGTCATCTGGGCGTCGACCGCGTGACGACGCTCAATCTCAAGGTTCGCCAGACCGATGTCGAGCGCGGATTGATCCTCGTCGAAGGCGCCGTGCCCGGCGTCAAAGGCGGCTGGATCATGGTTCGCGACGCGGTGAAGAAGGCGCTGCCGGCGGATGTGCCGAAGCCGGGCAAGTTCAAGCTCAGCGAAGCCGCCGCTCCGAGTGCAGAAGCCGCTCCGGCGGCTGAAGAAAAGAAGGGCGAGTGACATGGAACTCGACGTCACCACCCTCGAAGGCAAGAAGGCCGGATCGGTTACGCTGTCCGATGCCATTTTTGGTCTCGACCCGCGCACCGACCTCATCCACCGCTGCGTTATCTGGCAGTTGGCCAAGCGGCAGCGCGGCACCCATGAGGTGAAGAATCGCGCGGACATCATGCGCACCGGCAAGAAGATGTACCGGCAGAAGGGCACCGGCTCGGCGCGTCACGGCTCGGCCCGCGTCAACCTGTTTCGCGGCGGCGGCCGGTCGTTCGGTCCGCATACCCGCAGTCATGCCATCGGCTTGCCGAAGAAAGTGCGGGCGCTCGCGCTCAGGCATGCGCTGTCGGCCAAGGCCAAGGACGGCGGCATCCTCGTCATCGACGCCTTGTCGGTGAAGGAAGCCAAGACCAAGGCGCTGCGTAATCACTTCGACAAGCTCGGGCTGTCGAACGCGCTGTTCATCGACGGCGCCGAGGTCGCAGCCGACGTGCGCAACGCCGCGCGCAACATTCCGAACATCGACGTGCTGCCGGTCGCCGGCATCAACGTCTACGACATCATGCGGCGGCATAAGCTGGTGCTAACCCGCGCCGCCGTCGACGCCTTGGAGGCGCGATTCAAATGAGCACCACCGATCCGCGCCATTACGACGTTATCGTCGCGCCGCTTATCACCGAGAAGGCGACCAATGCGTCCGAGTTCAACAAGGTCGTGTTCAAGGTCGCCATGACGGCTACCAAGCCGCAGATCAAGGAAGCGGTCGAAAAGCTGTTCGACGTCAAGGTCAAGAGCGTCAATACGCTTCGCCGCCGCGGCAAGTGGAAGGTCTTCAAGGGCCGCGTCGGCCGCACCTCGGATACCAAGCGCGCGATCGTGACCCTCGAAGAGGGCCAGAAGATCGACGTCACGACGGGGCTGTAGGGAGCGCGCGATGGCACTGAAAAACTATAATCCGGTGACTGCGGGCCAGCGGCAGCTCGTGCTGGTCGACCGCGCCGGTCTGCACACCGGCAAGCCGGTCAAGGCGCTCACCGAAGGCAAGAACTCCACCGGCGGCCGCAACAATAACGGCCATATCACTTCGCGTTATCGCGGCGGCGGTCACAAGAGGTCCTACCGCACGATCGACTTCAAGCGCCGCAAGTTCGATGTGCCGGCGAAGGTCGAGCGGTTGGAATACGATCCGAACCGCACTGCCTTTATCGCGCTGGTCAAATATAACGATGGTGAGCTCGCCTATATTCTGGCGCCGCAAAGGCTCGCAGTCGGCGACGCAGTGATCGCCGGCGAACACGTCGACGTGAAACCCGGCAATGCCATGCCGATCGCCAATATTCCGGTCGGCACCATCGTGCACAATATCGAACTGAAAATCGGCAAGGGCGGTCAAATTGCGCGCTCGGCCGGCACTTATGCCCAGATCGTCGGCCGCGACGGCGAATATGTGATCGTGCGGCTCAATTCCACCGAGCAGCGCCTGGTGCATGGACGCTGCCTCGCGACCGTCGGGGCGGTTTCGAACCCGGACAATATGAATATCTCGATCAGCAAGGCCGGTCGGAACCGCTGGTTGGGTTGGCGCGGCCATGTGCGCGGCGAGGTCATGAACCCGGTCGATCACCCGCTCGGCGGACGTACGCGCGGCGGCCGGCATCCGGTGACGCCGTGGGGCAAGCCCACGAAAGGCATGAAGACGCGCAAGAACAAATCGACGACTAAGTTCATCATGATGAACCGTCACACGCGCAAGAAGCAAAAGTAGGAGCGATTATGACGCGTTCGGTCTGGAAGGGTCCGTTTGTCGACGGCTATCTGCTGAAAAAGGCGGACACCGCGCGCTCGTCCGGACGTCACGAGATGATCCGCATTTGGTCGCGGCGCTCGACGATCCTGCCGCAATTCGTCGGGCTGACGTTCGGCGTCTATAACGGCCAGAAGCACGTCCCGGTGATCGTCACCGAGGAAATGGTCGGGCACAAGTTTGGCGAATTCGCGCCGACCCGCTCGTTCTACGGCCATTCATCGGACCGCAAGGCCAAGCGCAGCGACGGCGGCGGTGCAGCGCCGGCACCGGCCGCGGCGCCGGCGGGCGGGGCATCGTGAGGTTGGGAGCGTATCGATGAGCAAGAAAAAGCGCGACCGCACTCTGGCCGACAACGAGGCGAAGGCCGTCGCCCGGATGCTGCGGATCAGCCCGCAGAAGCTGAACCTGTTGGCGCAGCTCATTCGCGGCAAGAAGGTATCGACAGCGCTTGCCGATCTCGAATTTTCGCGCAAGCGCATCGCCCGGGACGTCCGCAAATGCCTGGAATCCGCGATCGCCAATGCGGAGAACAATCACGACCTCGACGTCGACGATCTGGTCGTCGCCGAGGCTCACGTCGGCAAAGCCATTGTGCTCAAGCGGCATTCGCCGCGCGCCCGTGGCCGTATTGGCGCGATTTTCAAGCCATTCGCCCATCTCACCATCGTGGTGCGCGAAGTCGAAGCGCAGCAGGCGTAACCGGAGCGGCGAGGAGAATACTATGGGTCAAAAGGTCAATCCTCTCGGGCTGCGCCTCGGCATCAACCGCACTTGGGATTCGCGCTGGTATGCCGGCAAAGCGAGCTACGGTGAGCTGTTGCACGAGGACATGAAAATTCGCAAAGCGCTCATGGGCGAGCTCAAGCAGGCGGCGGTGTCCAAGATCGTGATCGAACGGCCGCACAAGAAGTGCCGTGTCACCATCCACTCGGCGCGCCCCGGCGTCGTCATCGGTAAAAAAGGCGCCGACATTGAGAAGCTGCGCAGGAAAGTCGCCGCGCTGACCGACAGCGATGTCGTGATCAACATCGTCGAAATTCGCAAACCGGAGCTCGACGCTCAATTGGTCGCCGAATCCATCGCGCAGCAGCTCGAGCGGCGCGTAGCGTTTCGCCGCGCCATGAAGCGCGCGGTTCAGTCGGCGATGCGGCTCGGCGCCGGCGGCATTCGCATCAATTGCTCGGGCCGGCTCGGCGGCGCCGAAATCGCCCGGATGGAGTGGTATCGCGAGGGGCGCGTTCCGCTGCATACGCTTCGCGCCGACGTCGACTACGGCGTGGCGACGGCGTTCACCACCTACGGCACCTGCGGCGTGAAGGTCTGGATCTTCAAGGGCGAGATCATGGAACACGACCCGATGGCGCAGGACAAAAAGATGGCGGAAGGCGAAGCCGGCCGGCCGCGGCGCGACGCGGCGTGAACCGGACAAAGGGAATAAGGGCGTAAGTCATGCTGCAACCGATGCGGACCAAATTTCGCAAGGCGCACAAGGGCCGCATCCACGGCGTGGCCTCGAGTGCCGCCGCGCTTGCTTTCGGCCAGTATGGCCTCAAGGCGCTCGAGCCTGAGCGGGTCACCGCGCGCCAGATCGAGGCGGCGCGCCGGGCGCTGACGCGGCACATGAAGCGCTCGGGCCGCGTCTGGATCCGGTTGTTTCCCGACGTGCCGGTGTCGAAGAAGCCGCTCGAAGTACGGATGGGTTCGGGCAAGGGAGCGCCGGAATTGTGGGTCGCGCGCGTCAAGCCCGGCCGGATTTTGTTCGAGATCGACGGCGTGACGATTGACGTCGCCAAGGAGGCGCTTGCCTTGGCCGCCGCCAAATTGCCGATCAAAACCCGCTTCGTCGAACGGATCAGCGAGTAGCAGTGCCATGAAAGCTGCAGATATCAGGCCGATGACGATCGATCAGATCGACGATGAAGTGCTCAAGCTGAAGAAAGAGCAGTTCAATCTGCGCTTTCAGCGCGCCAGCGGACAGCTGGAAAACACCGCGCGCGTTCGCGAGGTGCGGCGCGATATCGCCCGACTGAAGACCGTGGCGCGGGGCAAGCGCGCCCCGGCCAAGAGTTAAGAGGACCAACATGCCGAAGCGAACGCTCCAAGGCGTCGTGGTGAGCGACAAGCAAGCGAAGACGCTGGTGGTGCGGGTTGAGCGCCGCTTTACTCATCCCTTGTTCAAAAAGACGGTTCGCCGTTCGAAAAAGTATTACGCGCACGACGAGAACAACGAATTCAAAGTCGGCGACATGGTGTGGATCGAGGAGCACCGTCCCATTTCCAAGCTGAAGCGCTGGGCGGTGGTGCGGGGCGAGAAGAAGAAGGCGTCGTAAGTCGTGATACGGCCGATAGGAAAAGAGTGGGGTAACCCATGATCCAGATGCAGACGAATCTCGACGTGGCGGATAATTCCGGCGCGCGCCGTGTCATGTGCATCAAGGTGCTGGGCGGCTCCAAGCGCAAATATGCCACGATCGGCGACGTCATCGTCGTCTCGGTGAAGGAAGCCATTCCGCGCGGCCGCGTCAAAAAGGGCGACGTGATGAAGGCTGTGATCGTGCGCATTTCCAAGGACATCAAGCGCGCCGACGGCTCGGTCATTCGTTTCGACCGCAACGCGGCAGTGCTGATCAATCCGCAGATGGAGCCGGTCGGCACCCGCATCTTCGGCCCGGTGCCGCGCGAACTGCGGGCGAAGAACCATATGAAAATCATCTCGCTTGCGCCCGAGGTGCTGTAATGGCGGCAAAGATCAAAAAGGGCGACAACGTCGTTGTCATCACCGGCCGCGACAAGGGCCGCACCGGCGAAGTCATCGAAATGCGCCGCGATGACGGCCGCGTCGTGGTGCGTGGCATCAATATCGTCAAGCGGCACCAGCGGCAGAGCGCTTCCCAGGAGGGCGGCATTATTTCCAAAGAGGCGCCGATCCACCTGTCGAACGTGGCGCTTGCCGATCCCAAGGACGGCAAGCCGACCCGCGTCGGATTCAAGATTGTCGGTAAGGGCGAAGAGCGCAAAAAAGTGCGCGTCGCCAGGCGTTCGGGAGTTGAGATCGATGGCTGACACCGAAGACAAGAAGGCCAGAGCGCCGGAGAAATCGCAGCGGCCGCCGACCCCCGAGCAGGCGGCGAGGGCGGCGAAGGACGACAAGAAAGCGGCCAGGCAGGCGCGTGCGGACAAGGCTGCCGCGGGCGGCAAAGACGGCAAGCCCGCCGCGGCGCGCGAGCCCGAAGAGCGCGTGCCGGCGCGCCTGAAGGTCCAATTCGAGGAAACGATTCGCGCCAAGATCGCCGAGCAGTTCGGCTACAAGAATCGCTTCCAGGTGCCGACGCTCGACAAGATCGTCATCAATATGGGCATCGGTGAAGGCGTCGCCGACAAGAAGAAGGTCGACAGCGCCGCCTCCGATCTCGCTTTGATCTCCGGACAGAAGGCGGTGGTGACCAAGGCGCGCAAGTCCATCGCCACCTACAAGCTGCGTGCCGGCCAGGCGGTCGGCTGCAAAGTGACCCTGCGCAAGAACCGCATGTACGAGTTCATCGACCGGCTCATCAACATTGCTTTGCCGCGGGTCCGGGATTTCCGCGGTCTCAATCCGAAGAGCTTCGACGGGCGCGGCAACTACTCGCTGGGCATCAAGGAGCACATCGTGTTCCCGGAGATCGACTACGACAAAACCACCGATGTGTGGGGCATGGACATCACCGTCTGCACTACCGCGCGCAACGATGATGAGGCGCGCGCGCTGTTGGCGGCATTCAATTTTCCGTTCCGGCAGTGAGTTTGAAGCCTCAAACGCGGGACGGCTTGGAGAACGAAATGGCGAAGAAGAGTTCGATTGAGAAGAACAACCGGCGCCGCCGGATGACGAAGCAGTTTTCAGGCCGCCGGGCGCGCCTCAAAGCGATCGCCCAGGACAAGTCGAAGCCGGTGGAGGAGCGTTTTGCCGCCACGCTGAAGCTTGCCGAACTGCCGCGCAATTCGTCGGCCACCCGGATCCGCAACCGCTGTGAACTGACCGGCCGGCCTCGCGGCTACTATCGCAAGCATAAGCTGTCGCGCATTGCTGGTTTGATAATCGATGTCGGCGGTGTGCGTGGTGACGCTGTTTAAAAAATGCCGGTCGTGAGAGATGGCGATCAGAGTTCCGTCGTAGTTGGCGAGAAAGTCCTGGAGCCAGTGGATGGAGTCGAGATCGAGGTAGTTCGTAGGCTCGTCGAGCAGCAGCGCTTCAGGCTTGCCGAAGAGCGCCTGGGCCAGCAACACGCGAACCTTTTGGCCGCCCTGCAACTCGCCCATCTTGCGCTCGTGCAGGTCTTCGTGAATGTCGAGTCCGTCAAGCAGCACGGCGGCGTCGCCCTCGGCGGTGTAACCGTCTTCGTCGCCGATCGACGCCTTCGAGTTCGCCCAGCCGCATGCCGTCTTCGTCGGTCATTTCGGCCTTTGCGTAGATGCGGTCGCGCTCTTCAAGCGCTGCCCATAGCGGCTTGTTGCCCATGATGACGGTGTCGATGACGCGATAGGCATCGAACGCGAACTGATCCTGGCGCAGCACGCCCAGCTTGCGCGGGCGAACCACTGTGCCTTTTTGCGGCTCAAGCTCGCCGGTAAGAATCTTCATGAATGTGGATTTGCCGGAGCCATTGGGCCCGGTGAGCCCGTAGCGGCGTCCCGGCGTAAAGGTGGTGGTTACATCTTCAAACAGCACCTTCGCGCCGTACCGCATGGTCACATTGCTGACGCTGATCATCTTTAGTGGATTTCCTTTTAATTCACTCGTATTTCCCGGCGTTCAACCATCCACAGCGCCGCGTTTGCCGGCGAGGGCCCGCTCAAAATGGGAGTTGAAGCGGAATGCGGACCGCGAAAAACGCCTGCCCGCAGAGAACTGCTGCACTACCAGTTTCTCATACAGCATTTGCGAGGTACGGCCCCTACTGGGTGTAAAACGGCCCGATTTGTGCATGTGCGTCACAAACCGAGCCGTGTCTTGCTATAGGGGAGGGTTTAGAAGGTATTTTATGACTAATATAAAAGCCTTTATCGGGATGTGAGCGTGGCGTTCTTTCCACTTTTGACCCACAACACGTCGGCGCTCTCATTAGGCTTGCCGCGATCTTTAATCACCCAGAGCAACACCTGTTTGGGAGCAAAACATTGCCGGTAAACCAGTCCCGAAGCGCTGGCGCGTCCGGGTTGCTTCAACAACGTTGACGTCGAGATTGAAATAAGAGGGCAGATTGTCGAGCACGGCTACGCCGTTATGGACCGTGCTGGTAATCTCATGCAGCCCTCCGCCCGCGAAGGTCATGATGCCGTTGTCGCCTACGCCGTAGGTGTAATGAGGCGGGTTGGGGTCGTTCTGGTTGTAGGTAGTGTCGATGGCCACCTGGACGTGGCTGACAGGCGCCATGGTTTTGGCGTCAACTACGTGCAAGATTACCTGGCATGTTTTGGCTGAGCCGGGGCCGGTGTAGGCGCTTACGTAATTCGCGCCGTCGTCGCTGGTCTCGTCGGCAATCAGTTCCTGCGGCGAGGGTGGTGCTTTCACTCCAGCGCAGGCTGGGGGAAGGCTCAAAAGAGACGCCGGCGGCGGCGCGAACGAGACCTTGATGACATTTGCCAGAATCATGGGCTGGCCGCCCGGCATGCTGGCCTCAGCGCGGATCACCAGTCCGTCCTTCTTGTCGAGCCAGACCTTCTCGGTTGCTCCGCTATCGCTGCCGGAGTAGATATCGGTGGCCACTCCGTTGATGGTAGCGGCGCCACCCGGCTTGAGTTCACCTTTGGCAATATCTGCGTTTACTTCGGCGGTTAAGGCGAACGGGTCACCCCAGTCTCCCTGAAAATTTCCTGCGCTGCACTGGATAGGCTGCTCATCGGGGTTCCAGGCCCAGTTTTTGCCCGCAGCCAGGTCATAAAGGCTGTAGATCTTGCTGGCCGGAGTCGCGCCCTGGGCGGGTGTAATGGTGATGGTGAGAGCCTTTGACCCATTGCGATAAACGAAGGTTTGCCCCCCGGGTACAACGCCTGCCGCGGTAATGGAGTAGCTGGCAGGTGGCGGAGCCTGCGCTGCGGCCAGGGCTGCACAAGCAATCACTCCCAGATACGCTATGTCTTTCAAAATCGACATCCGAAGCGGCTCCCGCGTTGCAAGGCTTTGAAAAACCAGGGCGGGGAACGGGTTATGACAAGCCCTGATGACTGAATGCAGGGCTATCTTAGGGCCGCAACGGTGGCGGGTCAATGCGTGAAGGGCAATGTTTCAGGCCAATTCAGAAGAATTCAGGCAGGCGGGCAAAGGCGTCGAGCTCATTCAGGTGGCCGCGTCCGGACGCATCTGCCGTAGAATGGCACTATGCGGCGCACCGCCTTCATCGCGATGCTTCTGGCCCTGTTGTCGAGCCTGACTCCACATCTGTGTTGTGCGCGCTGCGCGCTGCACGAGAATGGACTCACGCATTCCTGCTGTGCTCCTGCACAAACCACACTGCGCGCCGAGTGCTGTTCGCTTGAGGTCGTGGCTGCTTTTGCCAAAAACCGCGGGACGAATATCGCCGGAGCGCCGGCAACAGGCGGCCTGAGGCCTCGATTGACAGATGCTTGCGACTCCGGCAGCTTGCAGGCAAGTAAGTTGCGCATCGCTTTTCCTGAGCTTTGCAAGCCGCAGGTCGTTCTGCGCACCTGATTCTTCTTCTCTTCTCCATCCCTTAGATTTCCGGCCGGAGCTGGCCGATAACAGCGCTTGAGTGCTGCTGCAACGTGATGGCATTTCACGCTCACACGGCGCGCAATCCGGCAATGTTTTGAACCCGTTTCCCCATGGAGGTTGAGATGAAGCAATTGTGGCTGGCCACGCTGCTGGCCTGCGCTCCGGCGTATTTGAGCGGGCAAATGCAGATGGGTGGGCCCGTAACGTCGCTTAAGGATAATGTATTGCGGCACAGTTCATCCGGCACCAGCCTTGAGCCGGAGTCGAATGCGCCTCCGATGCTGATGCGCATGAGCGGCAAGTGGATGGAGATGTTGCACGGCGAAATTATTGCCGCCGAGCAGCAGCAGACCGGGCCGCGCGGGAGAGACAAACTCTACAGTGTGAACTGGGTCATGCCGATGTTCCAGCGACCCACGGACCATGGCCAGTGGACGTTTGTGGGCATGTTCAGCCTGGAGCCGGCTACCATTACCGGACGCTACTATCCCGAGCTGTTCCAGCAGGGCGAAACAGCCTTCGGCAAGGCGATTGTCGATGGCCAGCACCCTCACGATCTATTCATGGAGCTGGCCGCGATCTATGATCTGAAATTCGGGAATCGAGGCGTGGCCACATTTTATGCGGCTCCGGTCGGTGATCCGTCGCTCGGGCCTGTGGCCTTCCCGCATCGAACGAGCGCGGAGAGCGATCCGCTGGCTCCCTGGCGCATCATCTTCAGGATTCGACGCACATTGCCTACGATGTGGCGACCGGCGGACTCACCTGGGGGCTGGTGCGGGTTGAGGCCTCAGGCTTCCATGGACGCGAGCCGGGCGAGAATCGCTGGACGATTGAATACGGCGCGGTTGATTCGTGGTCGACGCGTCTGGCCGTCGCTCCCGGCCGCGACTGGATCGCTCAGTACTCACTTGGCCATTTGCATTCGCCTGAGGCCCTGCACCCTGCGGAAGATGTGCTGCGGCAGACGGCATCGATAGGAGCGCATCATACCTGGGCCGCTGCCGAAATCGATACCACAGCTGTTTGGGGGCGCAATCACACAGATCGGGACCGATGTGAATGCCAACGGCTACCTGCTGGAGGCAGAGATGCGTGTGCACGCGAGGCAATCGATCTGGACGCGCATCGAGAACGACGACAGGACGACGGATTTGCTGGGCGCCCAGGCTCCGCCGAATGAGAACCTGGTTGGCCGTGTGCAGGCTTATACAGGCGGGTACGCGCACCGCATTCATCAAGACCAATTGGAGCTCTCTAGAACTGGGTGCGCAAGGCACGCTCTACACGACGCCTCCGCGCTTGCTTGCGCTCTATGGCAGCCATCCTGTGGGTGTTGCGGCGCTGCTGCATTGGCGGATAGGAAAATGAAGGCGGACTGAGCAAACTCACAATAGCTCGCACAGCTTTCATGAACGCGTCGAGCTCGATGAGGTGCTGGCCCTCGGGGGCGGCAGTCACCTCGGCGTGCTCGAGCACCCATGTGTCTTTGTGAAAAAGGAAGACGGCGTGCAGGCCGGCGGCGAGGGCGGGATTGATGTCGCTTTTGGGGCTGTTGCCGATCATCCAGCTGGTGTGCGGCGTGAGCTCGTGGCGGGCGATCACTGCGCGGTAAGTTGCGGGATCTTTTTCGGCGACAATCTCGACGGCGGAGAAATGCGCGGCCAGCCCGGAGCGCGCCAGCTTGTCGGCCTGCTCGGCGTGGTTGCCCTTGGTCATCAGGATGAGGCGATGGCGGGAGGCCAGATCGGCGAGCGTTTCTGCGACGCCGGGGAGCAGCTCGATCTCCTGCTCGGCGATGGTGCGGGCGAAGCCGCGAACCTGCTCGCGCTTTTCTTCTGTGACCGGCGCGGGGCTGAGCCGCTCGAAGCAGTCGACCAGCGAGCGCGTGAAGCTGGAGAGGCCGTAGCCGTGGGCGAGGATGGTTTCGCGCTCGACGGCGTTGAGCGTTTGCCGCACTTCGGCGGGCGAGTACTCGCGGTGATCGAGAAAGCTGATGAAGGCGGCGATGGCGCGCTCGAAGTAGATGTTGTTTTCCCAGAGCGTGTCGTCGGCGTCGATGAGCAGGGTTTGGCCGGCGGGAAGCGGGGCATGGATTGAGGATACAAGGTTCAGCTTCCAGCTTTTAGCCTTTAGCTGCTAGCGCAGCACCGGGGTGATGTGGCCACAAAGGCGGCCAAAAGTCGATCAGTTCAGCTGATCCAAATAGCAAGTAAAGAAGGGCTTCTCCCGGTACACCCTAACGTTTTTCATTGCGGCCAAGGAGCAGGGAATGAGTCCATCCGTCTCGGAGAAGATGGCGTCGCTGATGATGCGCTTTACATCGCCGTAGCTGTACCCTTCAGGGAGATCGAAGAACTCGAAAGAGAACGACGTTCCGAAGGAGTGCATGGAACCGTCATTCATCTCAGCAACGAACGCAGTCCAACCCATGGTTGTTTCCCCATGGATTTGTTTCAAAATATTGATCGGCCAAGCAAAAGGCGACAGTTCTGCCGAAAAAATCTGCCAATCGGCGAGCGAAGAACCTTGAGACACAAAACTCGATACAACACGCCGGTATTCTTCAGGATTTGACGTAAGTTGCTTGAACCGTCTTAATGCCAAGTCAGTTTTCCTGCTTCTGGCCTGAAAGACAACACAGGGCAAATACACGCCATCGATCAGGCGAACTGCTGCACGATATCGTTTGCCATAGATGGGGTCCTGCATGGGCACGATGTTGTCCTGCAAGAAGCTTTTGAGGGCGAGCGGTTTGATGGGTTCGTTCATACACCAAGTTCATTCCGTATCGCTCCGGCAATGGCTTCGGCGTGGCGCTTCATGGCTTCGCTGCTTTCCGCTTCGATCATTACCCGCGCCAGGGCTTCGGTACCGGAATAGCGAATCACCACGCGACCTGAATCCTTGAGCTCATCTTCGGCCGCGCGAATAGCTGAGGCCACCGCCGGAATTTCTATCAGCGGTTTCTTCTCTCTTACTTTTACATTCACAATGACTTGCGGAAAGACCTTCAAGTCGGAGGTTAACTCGTCAACTGTCTTGCCGGTGCGGGTAATCAGCTCAAGTATGACAAGGGCGGTGAGTATGCCGTCGCCGGTGGTGGCCAGATGCGGCAGCAGGATGTGGCCCGATTGTTCGCCGCCCAAGGAGGCTTTGCTCTTTTGCATCTCTTCGAGAACGTAGCGGTCGCCGACAGACGCGCGCAGCATTTTTATGCCGCTGCGTTTGAGGGCTGCCTCAAGGCCCATATTCGACATGGTGGTGGCGACTACTACATCACCCTTCAGCAGGCCGCGGGCTTTCAAATCGCGCCCAACCATGAGCAGAATTGCGTCGCCGTTAATTACGTTGCCACGCGAACCTGCCAGCATGCAGCGGTCGGCATCGCCGTCGAAGGTGACGCCCAT
>CAWHBC010000008.1:0-27478 GCA_963827465.1 uncultured Alphaproteobacteria bacterium | reverse complement strand
AGCCGCTGAACCTCCAGCGGGACCGTGTCCTGCGCCCCCTTGTCCTGCGCCGCCTTGTCCTGCGCCGCCTTATCTTGAGCAGCCTTGTCTTGAGCGGCCTTGTCTTGCGCCGCTTTATCCTGCGGCGCTTTTGCCTGCTCGGCGTTCTTCGCGGGCGTCGCGCCGTCGCGGATCGACATGCGATCGTTGAGGCCGAGCATGACGATGATGGCCTTCGGCTTTTCCGCCGCCAATTGATCCTTGATCACGGCCGGCCAGTCGAGCTGCTCGTTTCTCGCGTCATAGCGGATGAGTCCGGCGGCGGCACGGACCTCGCGCACCACGCCGGTGTCCGGCTGATCGGCATAGATCTCATCGAGCCCATAGCCGAGCCAATCCGCCATGGAATCGCCGACCACGACGACGGTCGAGGCCGGCGGCGTCTCCAGTTTGCGCGGCGGCGGCGCCTTGGTGTAATCCGCGACCGGAGCGCGGCGCTCGCGGCCGAAGAACGGGAACGAGAAGAAATCGCGCTGCTGCGGCTGCTGGTAATAGCCCGGCGGCTGCTGATAGTAGCCCGGAGCGGACGGCCGGTCGGACCAATAATAGACCTGCGCGGCGGCCGGCACCGCCGTCGCCGCTGCGACCGCGGCGGCCGCGATCGCCAATGCTCCCATCAGCCGTCGGAAAGGTCGTGTCGCCATCGAGCGCTTATCCGAAATCCGCCGTTCAACCGAAAGTGACCCGCGCACCGCAAGGGCCAGCGCCGCACGCATTATAGCGCAACGCCGCGAAAAAAACCGCCGCCATGCAAATGCCTGGGCGGCGAGACTGTGCGCCGATCGTGTCAACTTCAGGGAGGCCGCCGCCTTGCTCAGCGCTGCCGCAAGCGCTCAAGCACGTCGCTCGAAGCAAAGCCGTCCGGGATCTGGCCGACCGAGGCCTGGAAATCGCGGATGGCGACGCGGGTCCGGGGCCCGATAAAGCCGTCCGGATCGCCGATCTTATAGCCGCGCTGCTCCAGGAGCTGCTGCATCTGATACCGCTCGTCGAGCGTCAGCACCCGCTCGTCGCGCGGCCAAGCTTGGACGAAGGGCGCGCCGCCGCGCATGCGGTCGGCGAGATAGCCGATGGCGAGCGCATAATCCTCCGCCGGATTGTATTTCATGATGACGCTGAAGTTCTTCAGCATCAGGAAGGCCGGCCCGCGGGCGCCGGCGGGCAACAGCAGATAGGCGCGATCGGAGGGACGCGGGAACGACTTTCCGTCGGCGCGCGCCACGCCCAGGCCCTGCCATTGCCGCAGCGTCATTTGCCGCGTGCCGCCGGCGTAGAGATAATTGAAGTGCTGCGGCAGCACGACTTCGTAGCCCCAGGTCTGGCCGCTCACCCAGCCGTCGAGCTTCAGATTGTTCGCCGTCGATGCGAT
Organism: uncultured Alphaproteobacteria bacterium; assembly: GCA_963827465.1. Taxonomy (GTDB): domain Bacteria; phylum Pseudomonadota; class Alphaproteobacteria; order Rhizobiales; family Xanthobacteraceae; genus BOG-931. The sequence goes on along the minus strand of CAWHBC010000008.1, from coordinate 26,070 downwards.
CACGTCCGGGATCGAATCGACGACGTCGCGATGACCGTCGCCGTCGAAATCGACGGCGTAGCGGTTGAACGAGGTCGGCATGAATTGCGTCGGGCCGAAGGCGCCGGCCCAGGAACCGACCAGGCGATCGGCGGGAACGTCGCCGCGCTGCAGGATTTCCAGCGTCGCCAGAAACTCGGTGCGGAAAAAATCGCGGCGGCGGCCGACGCAAGCCAAAGTGGCGGTCGAGCGGATCACCGGCCGATCGCCGCCTTGCGTGCCGTAGTTCGAATTCGACGCCCCAGATGGCGGCGACGATATAGCGGTCGACGCCGTAGGCGCGCTCCATCGCGGCAAAGGCCGGGGCGAATTGCGCCAACAGCGCGCGGCCGTGCGCGATGCGGTCGTCGTTGACCAGAATGTCGAGATAGTCCCACGGCGCCTTGGTGAATTCCGGCTGCGCATCGAGCTTGTCCATGATGCTGAGATCCGGGGTCAAACCCGCGGTGAAACGCTCGAAATTGGCGCGGGTGATGCCGCGCCGCGCGGCATCGGGCCAAAGCCCGGCGATGCAATTGGGAAAATCGGCAGCCGCGGCCCGGATCGCGTCGGCCGTCATCAGCGGATTGCCCGACGCCCCGGGCTGCCCGCTCCATTGTCCGCCGCCGCTGGCGGGAACCGCGTTGGACGGTGGGGGTTGAAACAGGCGCGTCAGCCAGTTGTCGGGCTGTTGGGCGGACGCGGCGCTCGCCAAAGCCCCGGCCAACAGGGCCGCGGTCGCAGCGCGAAACAGGACCTTGACGATGACCATGGCGTCACAATCCCGAATTATGGCCGCCAAACCGGCCACCTGCTAATGTATATCGAATCACTAGCGGGGCGGCCTTAATGCCTCGTTGCGGCCCCGAGCGGCATAGTTTGAACAAGCATTTGGGCAATAAAGCGTACGGCTCTCCCCTTCCCGATCGCACGGCATGAATTCCATTCGCAAAGCAGTGTTCCCCGTGGCCGGTCTCGGCACCCGGTTCTTGCCGGCAACCAAGGCCATGCCCAAGGAAATGCTGCCGGTCGTTGACCGGCCGCTGATCCAGCACGTCGTCGATGAGGCGCGCGAGGCCGGCATCGAGCATTTCATCTTCGTCACCGGCCGCAACAAGGGCGTCATCGAGGATCACTTCGACCGTCAGTTCGAGCTGGAAATGACGCTGCTCGAGCGGCAAAAGCACAAGGTTCTCGATTATCTCAATCAGGATCTGCCGGTGCCGGGGTCGACCAGCTTTACCCGCCAGCAAGAACCGCTCGGGCTTGGGCACGCGGTATGGTGCGCGCGCGAATTGATCGGCCACGAGCCGTTCGCGCTGCTTTTGCCCGACGTGCTGGTGCAGCATGAGCAGGGCTGCCTGGCGCAAATGCTGGAGGCCGCGCGCGAATTGCCGGCCAACGCGAATATCGTCGCGGTCGAGGAAGTGCCGCCCGATCGTATCGATCAATACGGCGTCGTCGGCGTCGGCGAGCGCAAGGGCAAGATGTTCGCCATCACCGCGATGGTGGAAAAACCGCCGGCCGATCGCGCGCCGTCGAACCTCATTCTGACCGGCCGCTATATTTTGCAGCCCGAGATTCTGGGCATATTGGCCAGTCAGGAGCGCGGCGCCGGCGGCGAGATACAATTGACCGACGCCATGATCCAATTGGCGGGCAAACAGCCGTTTTACGGCCTGCAGTTCGAAGGCCGCAGCTTCGATTGCGGTTCCAAGATCGGCTTCCTCGCCGCCAATGTGTCCTACGCGCTGGCGCGGCCGGACATCGCGCCCGGCTTTCGCGGCGAGATCAAGAAAATCCTCGGCGACCTCAACGGCGGCTAGCGGTCGCGCCGCGCGGCAAAATCAGCGCTGCAAGCGCATGGTCAGAAGAAACGTCGTGGCGGTATAGGCGACACCGCTGACGTTGGAATTGAGCCAGTCCTCGCGCACCTCGCCCCTGAGCTGCAGGTCGCGATTCATCTTGTAGGTCAAACCGCCCGCGGTGAAGAAGTGATTGTCGTTGCGGCCAAGCCCGACATATTGGTCGTATTCATAGCCAAGCTGCACATTGGCGATGAGCCAGGTTCGCAGCGCATGATCGACCTCTGCGGTGACGCTGCGGCTGAACTCACCCGACACGCCCTGCACGGTGGATTCGGACACGATCGACGTGGCGGTGAGCTTCGCCGTCGTCAGCGCCGTCGCCTGCCAGAGCAGCGAACCGTCGATGGTCGGTCCGGCGATATCCGGCAAAGTCGGATCCTTGTAGTCGCGCCTCATATAGCCGGCCGCGATCTCGCCGGTGAGCGAGTTGGTGAAATTGAGAGTGGCACCGAGTTTGGCGCTGGAGCCGTTGGAGTCGCGATCCTCGCCGAAGATATCGGCCGACTGGTCATGAACCCGGGTGTCCGCGTCGAGCTCGACGAACGGCGTGAGACCGGGATCGATTTCGTACCCGACGCGCAGAATACCGGCATATTGGTCGAAATTCCGGTAGTCGAAATCGGCCGTCTCGCCGTCGGTCAGCTGCGCGCTCGAATACATCGAGCGGTCGAAGGTGCCTCTAAGCGACACGTCGAGCCGGCCGAATTCGTGCGCCGCCCCGAGCGTGCCGCCGACCGTGGTGTCGATCGGCAGCGTTTCGAGGCCGGCGGAGATGTTCGGGCTGCCTGGGTTATCGGTCGAGACGATGGTGCGGGCTTCGAGCTGGATTTGCGTCGTGCGCGTGACGTCGAGCGTGCCGTCCGCCTTGGCATTGAGGTAAGGCGCGTTCAGCGACGGCTGATAGTCGCTGTCGGGATATTCGGTATAGGAGCCGGCGATATCGGCGGTGAAGGAATTGGTCGGCCAGTTGGAGCGCACGTGAAGTTCCGGGGCCACGACGAAATACAGCGAGCCCGGGCCCCCTGGCGCGGCGGTCGGATTGGTATTGTATCCGGCCGACAGTTCGACGGCGGGCAGGATGAGAAACGAGCCGGCTTTGATGCCGAGCGCTTCGTAGGGATCGCCGGCGGCGAACGGCAACGTCGGACTTGGCACGCGGCCGAGCGGCAGCGTGGCCGGCGGCGGCGTTCCCGGCGGCGGCGTGCTGGCTGAGCCCAAAAAATACTGCGGCGGCGGGATCGGCAGGGTCGCGCCGGGCCGCGCCGCGGCCGACTGCGGATAGACGACCGGCGGCGGGTTGCTGATCGGCAGCTCGTCGGGCGGCGGCGGCAGAACCGCACCCGGCCGCGCCGCGGCTTTGGCCGGATAGATGACGGGCGGCGGCGGTTGCGGCAGCGTCGGCGGCACCGAGGAGACTTGCGGCGGCGGCGCTGTCACCGCATCGAACGTGGTTTCCGGGACTGGCGCCAGGGCCGAGCCTTGACCTACGGCTTGCGGCGGCTTCGGCGGAACGTTGCTCGAATTAAAGCCGGTGTTGCCGGCCCCGAATCCGGAAGGGCTGCCATAGACCGGCGTTGCGCCGATGCGGGAGGGTACCGGCTCCGGCGCGGCGAAGGTGCCGATGGGCGGCGCCTGATTCTGCGACAGCGCCACGCCATTGCCGGGCGAGGTGAAACCGGGCGGATTGGTCGGATTGCCGGACAGCGGCGCCGGCGTCAGGTCGCCGTAAGGATCGGTCGCCGCCTGCGCGTGGGCGCGCCCCGGCACGAGCACAGCAAAGGCCAAGATCAAAGCCGCTCCGCGCAAGCCTTTGCGGCCGATGACGCTTCGCAGTCGGCAACGGCGCGGCACCTGCGACCTCCTCGCCCCGAAGCGGCCTGTCCGCGCCGCCACGCGGCACGGCGCCACGCGACGACCGGCACGGGCCGCCGGACGGCAGACCGCTGGTTAACGGAGTTAAAACGGATATGGTTAACGAGAGGTTGATTGAGCCGGCCGGGGGCTTCCGGCGTCAGGTCTTGCGCTCGTAGCGGCGCCAGAGCGGAACGAGAGCGCCGGCGAAGACGATGAGCGCGGCAAGCTCCGCCGGCCAAGGCCACCGCGCCACCGAGGCGACGACGCCGACCAGTACGGCGGCAAAACCGAGCCACAGCGCAAAGCGGCCCGGCCGCCACGCTTCGATCGCAAACATGACGAGCGCGAGCACGAACCAAATCCACGATCTAAGCGAGCCGTCTTGCATCATCGGCCGGCAGTCCTAGACCCAGCCTTTGAGCTCGCGCATCGCCAGCTGCCAGACCATCAGCATGCCGGCTTCGCTGTCGTTGAGGCAGGGAATCGCCGCAAAATTCTCCCCGCCGGCGCGTTTGAACGCGCGCGCATTCTCGACCGCAATCTCCTCGAGCGTCTCCAGGCAATCGGCGGAAAATCCCGGAGTCACCACGACCAGGTTCTTGACGCCCTTTTTGGCCAGCGCCCGCACCGTGGCGATGGTGGCGGGCTCGAGCCATTTGGCGCGGCCGAAGCGCGATTGGAACGTCATGAGCAATTTGGTTTCGTCGAACCCGAGCTTGGCGCGCAGCAATTGCGTGGTGCGAACGCATTGGCTCTCGTAGGGATCGCCCTTCTGCACGTAATCCTTCGGCATGCCGTGATAGGAGGCGACGATGACATCCGGCGTAAACGGCAGATTTTTGAGCTCGGCCGTAAGCGACGACGCCAGCACCTCGATGTAATAGGGATCGTCGTAATAGGCCGGCAGAATACGGATCGCCGGCTGATACCGGAGCTTCATCAGATAGCGGAAAACCTCGTCGCAAACCGTCGCCGTGGTCGCCGCAGAGTATTGCGGATAGAGCGGCATGATCAGGATGCGCTCGCAGCCCCAGGTCGCCAGGACTTCAAGACGCGAGGCGATCGACGGCGACGCGTAACGCATCGCCCAATCGACGATGACGTGCTTGCCGAGCGGTTCGAGAATGCCGGCGAGCTTCTCGGCCTGCGACCGCGTAATGGTCTTGATCGGGGATTCGTCCTTGTCTCGATTCCATATCTTGCGGTAGTCGCGCACTTTGCGCCGCGACCGGATCGGCAGGATGAGACCGTTGAGCAGGAGTTTCCAAAACAGCGAATTCTTCTCGATGACCCGGCGGTCGGTCAGGAACTCTTTCAGATAGCGCCGGATCGCCGCAGGCGTGGCCGCGTCGGGAGTTCCGAGATTGACGAGCAGCACGCCAATACCGGTCGCCGCCGGCTCGGAGACCGCCGTCGCGGCAAGAACCGCAGGTGCCGTTGCGACGGCGCTTTCGGCCGCGGGCATGGCCGGCGACGGAACCGGCTCGATCGCCGGGGCCGGCGCGGCGATCGGCGGGAACTCGGCAACCACGGATTCGCCGGTGGTTTCGGACGCAGTGGTTATGTCGGACGGCAGGTCACTCATAGCCGCAATTTACCATGCCAATGCCGGGCGGCGCGAGCGCTTGTTGTGGAATGGAACTAAGCGCCTTGCGGCACGAGATCGCCGGCGCCGTTAAGCCGGTCAACCATCATCAGATTTTCGAAGGTGCGCGCCTTGTTCGCGGCGGAAAACTCGGTACCGAGGCAATCGGCGAACTTGGTCCATAATTCTTCTTGCGACAGCGGCCGCTCGTGACTGCCTTTGGCGTATTCGACCGGGCCGCTTTGGAGCGTCTCGCCGGCAACCGTGGTGATTTCGACCGCATCGAAGGTCGCGAAGTTCGAGCCGGGCTTCGTGATATCCGTACCCTCAAGCGAAACCCGCGGGAAAATCGCCTGCACGTCGGGACGGCGGACGAAGTCGTCGGTCAATTCGCGCAAACCGACGTTGCGCGCCACGAGCGCCGCGGCCATGGCGAATTGCATCGAGAATTTCGCTTCGAGTCCGGTCTGCGGGGCGCTGTTGCGCAGCATCAGCATTTGCGTCTTACCGGTCGAAACGCGGATGCGCTCGACCTTGTCGGGCGTCAGATCGTGGCGCGCCACCAGATCGAGCGCGGCGTCGATCGAGCGATGGGTGGCGTAGCAGATCGGGTAGCGCTTGATGTTCAAGCCGTGGCCGACGATGTGCCATTCCTTGTGCGCCGCGCTGAACGGACGATCGCGCGCGGCGTTGCCGTCCACCGACAGAGCGGTCAGCAGGCCCGCCGGATGTTCCAGCGCGTCGAGCGAGGCCGTCAATCCGGCTTGCGCCAGCCGCGCGGCAATGACGCCCGACTGCGCCGCACGGCCGACTTGAAATGATTTGGTCATGGTGCCGAAATTGGCGACCAGCCCGGCGGACATCGACGCGGCGATGGCCATCGCTGTTGCCGTCGTTGTCGCGTCGAGGCCGCGCAGCTTGGCGCAGGCCGCGGCGGCCGCGACCGGGCCGAGCACGGCGGTCGGGTGCCAGCCCTTGCGGTGCAGCGGCACCGGCTCGCGGCTCAAAAGCTCGCCCCATACTTCGAAACCGGCGATATAGGCCGTCAGCATCTCGGCGCCGCTCGAGCCGCTTGCCTCGCCCTGGGCGAGGATCGCCGGGACCAAAACAGCGCTGGGATGGCCGTCGAGCGACACGTCGTCGTAATCGAGCACATGGGCGGCGATGCCGTTGACCAGCGCCGCCGAGTTGGGCGTGCGCCGCTCTCCGGAAGGAATGAGCGAGGCGAGCGCCGCGCCCTCACTATGACCGAGCTCGCGATCGACCAGCGCGATCTCGCCATCGCGGGCGCCGGCGATCAGCACGCCGAAGCAGTCGGCGATGCCGGTGCGCGCGGTGGCACAGCCTTCGGCGGGAATTTTGCTCAAGCCGAGTTCGGCGACGAAACGGCCGAGCTCCAAAGTGAGAGCGCTCATGGTCGGCTCCTTGGGCGTCTTCGCGGCAAGACAATCCCACTTCACGGTGAAGCAAGCTTACGAAGCCGAGGATGGTTTATCCAGCCGGCAGGACCAAGTCAGATGCCAAGCCCGTCCGGCATTTGCACTCGGCCGGTCCGCTATACGACATAAAGCCGGTCGGGCAACGTGTTGGCCGAACCATCCGGCGGCGCATGGCTGGCCAGAACGGCGCCACAGCGTTCAATGGCGGCCGTGAAGCCGGCGGCGATACGACCCTCGCGCATAAGCGCGGTCAGCGCCTGGATCGCGGCCTGCCATTCTCCTTCCTGGACTTTCTGCGCGATGCCTTCGTCGGCGATGATGCGTGCGTAATGCTCGGCGAGCGAGACAAAGATCAATATGCCGCAGCGATTGGGCGTGCGGTCGATCCCACGGATGACGAACTGCTCGAGCGCCGCGCGGTGCGCACGCGCCCGCTGCACGGCGCGCGGCACCAGAAAGAGGCGAAGCGGCATCCATGAGAATGCCAATCCGGCCGCGATAAAGACCGCGAGCTGCAGCAAGAAGATCCGCTCGACACTCAATTGTGTGAAGAAAATCAGGGGCCAAGGCGTCGCCAAGGCGAGCGCGCTCGCCCAGAGAATCGGAATATGGACGTAGCTGGAGGATGAACGCGCCAGCACACAGACGATCTGCCCGCAAGTTTTCGCTTCCGCGTCGCGAATGGCGGCGGCAATGGCGTCGTAATCTGCGCGGGTGAACTCCATCTACCAGCTCCCGGACGCTCCGCCCCCGCCCGACGACCCGCCGCCACCACTGAAACCCCCGCCAAATCCGCCACCGCCGAAACCGCCGCCAAATCCGCCGCCGCCGAAGCCGCCGGGAAACGGCAAGAACACCGGACCCGTGACGCGGCGCCGCGTCCCGCCGCCCGGCGGCGAGCCACCGCGGCTGTTGTGGATCAGATACCAGCAGATGAACAGCACCAGCAGGAAGAACAGAATCGGGAACAGCTTGTCGAAATCGCCGGAGGCGTCTTCGCGGCGGACATCGGGCTTCGGCTGCCAATCGGCACTGTCCCCCTTAAGCACGCTGATGATGCCGTCAACGCCGCGCTCGACCCCGCCTGAATAGTCCCCTGTCTTGAACCGGGGAACAATCGCGCTGGCGATGATGACCGAAGACAGAGCGTCGGTCAGGGTGCCTTCAAGGCCGTAGCCGACTTCGATACGCACCTTGTGTTCGGCCGGCGCGACGAGCAGCAGAACGCCGTTGTTCTTTTGCGACTGGCCAAGCTTCCAGAAGCGGAACAGCTCATTGGCAAACGTCTCGATGTCGCTGCCCTGCAGCGAACTCACAGTGGCGACGACAAGCTGGATGCCCGACTTGTCCTCCAGCTCCTTGAGCTTGCCATCGAGCTCGCTCCGGGTTTGCGGTGTCAACACATTAGCCTGATCGACAACGCGGCCGGTCAGCTGGGGAAAATTGAAGGCCCAGCCAAGCGTAATGAAAAGGCCGAGAATGACCGCCGCGAGCGATGCCGAAATGACCTTCACCGCGCGGCGCTCAGAATTTCACCTGCGGCGGGGCTTGTGTCCCTTCATTGGCGGTGAATTCTGCCATTGGCTTCTCCCCGGAAAAGGCGGTTTTTGCCCAGATCACAGTCGGGAAGGTCCGCAACGCGGTATTATAGGCACGCACCGCGTCGATGTAGTCGCGCCGTGCCACGGCAATGCGGTTCTCGGTGCCTTCAAGTTGCGACTGCAAGGCCAGAAAGTTAGCGTTGGATTTCAAGTCCGGGTAGTTTTCCGATACCGCCAGCAATCGCCCCAGCGCGCCGGTCAATTGCGACTGCGCCTGCTGAAAGGCCTTGAGCTTGTCGGGGTCGCTGAGATCCGATGCATTGACGGTGATTTGGGTCGCCTTGGCGCGCGCCTCGACCACAGCGGTCAATACGCTCTTTTCCTGGGCGGCATAGCCTTGCACCGTCGCCACCAAGTTGGGAATGAGATCGGCGCGGCGCTGATACTGGTTCTGCACGTCCGACCAGCGGGCTTTGGCCTGCTCTTCCAGCGTCGGGATCGTGTTGTAGCCGCAGGCCGATACGGTCAGGCTGATGCCGACCAGCACCAGGATTAAGCTCTTGCGAGACATAATGACCTTCCGGAGCAATTGACAGGACGGCAATATTTGCGTTTTCCGAACGTCGCGCAAGGCCGTTGCCGCGCGACCGTCCGGAAACGCGTCGGATCTTGTTGGGATCTTGCGGGCGATCTAAAAATTCACTCCGCCGCCTTAAGAAGTGTCGGCTCGCCGGCGCGGAATTGCTCCAACAGCGCGGCCTCGTCGGCCTTGGCCGCCGCCAGATGCCGCGCCTTGACGTGGCCGAAGCCGCGGATCTTTTCCGGGATGGCGGCAAGGCCGACGGCAAGATGATGGTTGTCGGGCGTCAGCCGCGGCAGCACCTCATCGAGCATGGCCTCATAGTCGGCGATCAGCTTGCGCTCGGTGCGCCGCTCGACCGAGCGTCCGAACGGATCGAGCGCCGTGCCGCGCAGGAATTTCAATTTCGCCAGCGCGCGGAAGCCCGTCAGCAGCCACGGCCCGAAGCTCATCTTGCGCGGCAGGCCGGTGTCCTTGTCGATGCGCGCGAATAGCGGCGGCGCCAGATGAAACTCGAAGCGCAGCTTGTCGCCGTCGAACTCGTTCTCGACTTGCCGGAGGAAGGCGCCGTCGGTGTAGAGCCGCGCCACCTCGTACTCATCCTTGTAGGCCATCAGCTTGAACAGATAGCGCGCCACCGCGTCGGCAAGGCCGAGCTTTCCCGGCGCGCGCGCCGCTTCGGCCGCTTTGACCTCGTCGACCAGATCCCGATAGCGGCGGGCATAGGCGGCGTTCTGATAGGCGGTGAGGTATTTGACCCGCCGCTCGACCGTCTCCTCGAAGCTCTCCGACAAATGCTCGGCATCGGCCTCGCGCGCCGCCGCCGGTTTGGCGAGCGCCTCGACGACGGCGCGGTCGACCGCGGCGCGGCGGCCCCAATGGAACGCCGCCTGATTCATCGCCACGGCCTCGCCGTTGAGCGCGATGGCCCGTTCGATGGCGGCCGCCGACAACGGAATGGCGCCGAGCTGATAGGCGTAGCCGACCATGAACATATTGGCGCCGATGGACTGGCCGAACAGCGCGGTGGCGAGACGCGTAGCGTCGATGAAATGGGCGTGGTCCGGACCCGCATCGGCGACGATAGTGCGCTTGAGCCGCTCGGTCGGAAGCGAAAAATCGGCGTTGCGGGTAAAGTCGCCGGGCAGGAATTCGTCGGTGTTGACGACCATGTGGGTCGCGCCGTGCTTGACCGCGGCGAGGATCTTGCGCGTGCCCGATACGACGAGGTCGCCGCCGAGGACGAGGTCGGCGCGCCCGGCGGCGACGCGGATGGCGTGAATGTCCTCGGGCCTATCGGCAATGCGGATATAGGAAAACACGGCGCCGCCCTTTTGCGCCAGTCCCGCCATGTCGAGCACGCCGATGGCCTTGCCCTCGAGATGCGCCGCCATGCCGAGAATACCGCCGATGGTGACGACGCCGGTGCCGCCGACGCCGGTGACGATGATGTTGTAAGTCTGGCCGATCGCCGGCAGCTTCGGTTCCGGCAAGTGCGGCAAGCTCATGATCGGCGGCACGCCGTTGCCTTTCTTGAGCTTGGCGCCATGCACCGTGACGAACGACGGGCAGAAGCCTTTGACGCAGGAAAAGTCCTTGTTGCAGCTCGACTGGTCGATGGTGCGCTTGCGGCCCAATTCGGTCTCGAGCGGCTGCACCGAAACGCAATTCGATTTCACGCCGCAGTCGCCGCAGCCCTCGCAGACCAGTTCGTTGATGAAGACGCGCTTGTCCGGATCGGGAAACGTGCCGCGCTTGCGGCGCCGGCGTTTTTCCGCGGCGCAGGTCTGATCGTAGATCAGGACCGTGACGCCGTCGATTTCCGCAAGCGTCTTCTGCACCGCGATGAGATCGTCGCGGTGATGGACGGTGAGGCCCGGCGGCCACGCGGTATCGCGCGGCATATTTGTCGGGCTCGTCGGTCACCACGACCACGCGCTTGGCGCCCTCGGCGGCGACCTGGCGCGCCACCTGCGGCACGGTGAGGCCGCCGTCATTGGCTTGCCCGCCGGTCATCGCGACCGCATCGTTGAAAAGGATCTTGTAGGTGATGTTGGTGTTGGAGGCGATCGCGGCGCGGATCGCCATGTAGCCGGAATGATTGTAGGTGCCGTCGCCGAGATTCTGAAAAACATGCTTGCGGTTCGAGAACGGCGCCTCGCCGACCCAGTTGGCGCCCTCGCCGCCCATCTGCGTATAGCCGAGCGTCGAGCGGTCCATCCACTGCGCCATGTAATGGCAGCCGATGCCGGCGTAAGCGCGCATGCCTTCCGGCACCACGGTCGAGGAGTTATGCGGGCAGCCGGAGCAGAAATACGGGATGCGCTGGGCGACGTCCCTGGTTTCGGCGGCGATGCGCTGGAATTCCTTCAAGCGCGCGACGCGCGCGGCAATGTCGTCGTTGCGATGATAGTTGAGAATCCGCTCGCCGATGCAGATCGCGACCTCGTTGGAATCGAGCGCGCCTTTCACCGGAAACAGCCAGTTGCCCTGCTCGTCCTTCTTGCCGATGCAGACCGGCTGATTGGCGGTGCCGTAAAGCTCCTCGCGCACCTGGACTTCGAGCAGCGAGCGCTTCTCCTCGACGACGATGATCAGGCTAAGCCCGTCGGCGAATTCGGCGAGCTCGCGCCGGCTCGAGCGGCCAGGCGCAGCCGACCTTGTAGAGCCGGATGCCGAGCTCGTTGCATCTGATCTCGTCGATGCCGAGCTCGTCGAACGCCTGGCGGACGTCGAGATAGCTTTTGCCGGTGGTGATGATGCCGATCTTCGGCGCCGCGCCCGCCCGAGGTGATGATGCGGTTGAGCCTGTTGGCGCGCACGAAAGCGAGCATGGCGTCGCGCTTGAAATCGTGCAGGCGCGCTTCCTGCGCCAGGATCGGATCGTTGAGCCGGATATTGAGCCCGCCGGGCGGCATGGCGAAATCGGTCGGCGTGACGATATTGATCCGCTCGAGACTGGCGTCGATCGCCGCGGTCGATTCGATGGTCTCGTGCATGGTCTTCAGCGCGACCCAGGCGCCGGTGAAGCGCGACATCGCCCAGCCGTAAAGGCCGTAGTCGAGCACCTCCTGCACGCCGGCCGGATTCAGGATCGGCATCATGACGTCGATGAAGTGGAATTCGGATTGGTGGGCGGTGGTGGAGGATTCGGCGGTGTGATCGTCGCCCATCAGCGCCAGGACGCCGCCGTGCTTGGCTGAGCCGGCGAAATTGGCGTGGCGGAACACGTCGCCGGTGCGGTCGACGCCGGGGCCCTTGCCGTACCAGATGGCGAAAACGCCGTCGAACTTGCCCTCGCCGCGCAATTCCGCCTGTTGCGAGCCCCACACCGCGGTCGCCGCGAGATCCTCGTTGAGGCCGCGCTGGAAACGGACGTCGCTCTTTTCGAGGAACTTCTGGGCGCGGTGAAACTGGCCGTCGAGGCCGCCGAGCGGCGAACCGCGATAGCCGGAGACGAAGCCCGCGGTGTTGAGCCCGTTCCTTCGATCCAGTTCCTTCTGCATCAGGCAGAGCCGAACCAGGGCCTGAAAGCCGGTCACAAAGACGCGGTGCTGGCCAAGGTCGAATTTGTCGTCAAGTTTGACGTCGCGCAGCGCCATCCGGGAGGTCTCCAGGGGCGGAGTTTGCCCTTAAGGACGCGAGATTGCCAGAGGGCAAGCCATAGCCAAAATATGGGGTCGCGACGGCGGTGGAACAATATTCGCCACCCCCAAGCTGCACGCTCCGCGGCTACAGCCACGCACAAACATCCGCCTAGGCTCGCGACCACCGAGCGGTTCGACGTGCAACCGGCAGCACCGGATGGACAGACACGCAAAGTCCAGGCACGCACGCGCCATCACGCAACGGCTGCGATCGTCCGAATTTCTCCAATGCGCGCATGACGGCGATCGGCGAGCCAAGAGAACAGAGTCGAAAGAACAGGGCCAAGAGACCGAGCCAAGAGACCGAGCAAAGAAACGGATTGGAAAACGCATCGAGGAAAATCTCGCACACCTCGAGCACAGGCCGAGCGCGCCGTCACCACGATGGCCGCCGAACAGCAAAAAACGCGGCGCTTATCGCCGGCAATTTTGGCTGGCGACGACACGGCGGCAACGAATGCAACTTTGTGCTCCGCAACATGACGGACTGAGTTGCAAAAGTTCCATTCGTCCAAATGCGCGATTTGATGTGAAAATTCCAAGACGTAGCCGCATTTGCGATCAAAAATTCTCCGCCGAGAATGCGTCGTCATTTGTTAACCTTTATTAAGCATTAAAATTGACTGTTAAGGCGCTCTTAATCATTATTAATCATTCGTTAATGCGGTAAGTGAGTGTGAGGCCATGTCGAATGTAGCGTCGTGTGTTGCCGGTAGCCTAGCGACAGTTGCGTTTGCGTCTGAATTCGAACTCCACACAATAAAAGCCAATCCCGGTCCGTCGTCGACGCGCGAGGAAAAACCCGCGCAGGGCGCCGGCAAATCATTCAAAGAGCACCGCGCCGCCGATGCCGGGATCCAGGCCCAGGCGGAAAAAGTGCTGCGTGCGTTTAATACCTGGTCTTTCAAACGCGAGCAGCCGTCCGATCCGCAACTAATGCTCCGCTTCATCACCGACGCGATCGCCACGCAAGCGGCGATCCCGTTCGTGTTGTATTGGGGCAAGGGTCCGCGGCACGAAACCGGCGCCTACGAGATCCAATGTCTGCCACGAGATCTCGTGCTCGGCGGCTTCTCGCTGTTCTTCTCGCTGATGATCGCGATCCCGCTGGGCATCGCGCAGGCTGTGAAGCGAAACCGGCGGTCGACTACGCGGGCACCGGGCGTCAGCTTCCTCCTCTACTCGATGCCGCAGTATGCGGTCGCGATGCTGCTGATCCAGTTCCTGTCGATCACCTTCCATGTCTTTCCCGGCCGAGGCGCCGCAGGGAGGCTCCTGGCTCAGGATGCTTGAGCATCCCGGCTGGCTCGTGCTGCCGATCGCCACCCTGACGCTGGTCAGTTACGCGTACTTCAGCCGCTACATGCGCTCCTCGGCGATCGACACGCTCGCGCAGGACTACATCCGCACGGCCCGCGCCAAAGGGCTGCCCGAGCGGCTGGTGCTGCTGCGCCACCTGCTGCGCAACTCGCTGCTCACGGTGGTCACGCTCGTCGGGCTCTCGATCCCGCTGATCATCACCGGAACGCTGATCATCGAGCAGGTGTTCAACTTTCCCGGGCGCCGGCTCGAGTACTTCAACGCGGCGCAGAACAACGACTACGAGGTGATGCTCGGCATCACCGTGCTGATCGGCGTGATCACGGTGCTCGGCAACCTGATGGCCGACATCGGTTACGCGACTGCTCGATCCTCGGATCAGGTACTGAGGCGTGTCGAGGAACGATCCAAGGATCCCGGAGCAGATGGCGAGGTCGAACCTCCCCGGCCGACCCCGCCGAGGGCGGCGAGGTCGCCGCCGGCGGCAGCCCATGGCAGCTCGTCCTGCGCACCTTCGCCCAGAACAAGCTGGCCGTCATCGGCGCGGTCCTGATCGTCGTCGCTCTGACTTTTCAGCTTCATCGGGCCGCTGATCTACCACACCGACCAGCTCGACGCCAACCTCGCGATCGACCAACCTGGCGCCGGGAGCGGCCATCCTGCTCGGGACCGACCACAGCGGCTTCGACATCCTCGGCCGGCTGATGGACGGCGGCAGGAGCTCGACTCGAAGTCGGCATCGTCGTCGGCTTCGTCTCGACCATCTTCGGGCCTGATCTACGGCGCCATCTCCGGCTACTTCGGCGGCGCCGTCGACGGACGTCCTGATGCGCGTCGTCGACGTCGGCCTGGCGATCCCGATCGTCTTCCTGTTCATCTTCATGGCCCAGATCTACACGCCCGACCTGACCCTGCTGATCGTGCTGCTGGTCGCTGTCTCCTGGCTGGTCCCGGCGCGGCTGGTCCGGGGTGAGGCGCTCACGCCTGCGCACGCGCGAGTACGTGCAGGCGGTCAAGGGCATGGGCGGCGGATCGTGGCGGATCATCGTCCGGCACCTGATTCCCAACACGATCGGGACGATCGTCGTCACCGTCACCTTCCAGGTCGCCAACGCGATCCTGACGCTGGCAGTGCTCCAGTACCTGGGCTTTGGTCTGCCGGCGACGACGCCGACCTGGGGCGGGATGCTGTCCGACGGCACCAGCTACCTCCAGGACGGCTACTGGTGGGAGGTCTATCCGGCGCTGATCATCATCGTGCTCACCGTCGTCGCCTTCAACTTCGTCGGCGACGCGCTGCAGGACGCCTTCGACGTTAGACTCCAGGAGAAGTAGACGATGGCGCCGCTGCTCGAGGTCGTCGACCTCAAGACCCGAAATCAAGCTGCGCAGCGGCGACCGTGCACGCGGTGGACGGGCTCAGCTTCGAGGTCGCAGCCGGGCGAGACCGTCGGCATCGTCGGGGAGTCGGGCTGCGGCAAGACGCATGGCCGCGATGTCGATCATGCGCCTGCTGCCGCACCGGGCCTACATCGCCGCTGGCGAGATCCACTTCGACGGCCGCGACCTCACCAAGATCAGCGACGACGAGATCCGCAAGGTCCGCGGCAACGAGATCGGCATGGTCTTCCAGGACCCGATGACCTCGCTGAACCCGACGATGACGATCGGCAGGCAGATCGCCGAGGCGGTACTGATCCACCGCGACGTCTCCAAGCAGGAGGCCATGGAGCGCGCCGCGGAGGTGCTCGGGCTGGTCGGCATGCCGCGACCCAGCGAGCGGCTGAAGGACTATCCGCACCAGCTGTCCGGCGGCCTGCGGCAGCGCGTGATGATCGCGATGGCGCTGGCCTGCGAGCCGAAGCTGCTGATCGCCGACGAGCCGACGACCGCGCTCGACGTGACGATCCAGGCGCAGATCCTGCGCCTGCTCGACCGATCAAGCACGATCTCGGCATGGGGATCATCCTGATCACCCACGACATGGGCGTGATCGCCGGGCGGGCCGACCGGGTCGTCGTCATGTACGCCGGGCAGAAGGTCGAGACGGCGCCAGACGATCGGAGCTCTTCGGCGCGTGCGCCACCCCTACACCGAGGCGCTGCTGGCCTCGATCCCGCGGCTCGACCAGGACAACAGCCCAGGCGCTGTACTCGATTCCCGGCCTGCCGCCGGACCTGCGCCACCCGCCGCCGGCCTGCCGCTTCGCCGCCCGCTGCGCGTTCGCGACCGACGCAGTGCCGGACCACGCCGCCGCCAGCTCGGCGGCGACGACCCCGGCCACCTGTTCGCCTGCTTACCACCCTCGGTGAGCTTCGGCCAAGGACATCAGCGAGCGGCCGCGGCTCTGCTGGCGGAGGCGGAGCGCAACGCCGTGCTCGCGAAGACACTTCGGGCAGGAGCTGGAGCTCGACTCGGCGCCCGACCGCTGAGTCGACGCCGCCGGCTCCGGTCCCCGCGGACGGCGAACGCCGCAGTCCCGAGGTGGTGCTCGAGTTCCGCGACGTCTCGAAGGAGTTCGCCGTTGACCGCGGCGGCGTGCTCAAGCGCCGGACTCGGAACGCTGCACGCGGTCAGCGACGTCGACCTCACCATCCGTCGTGGCGAGACGTTCGGACTGGTCGGCGAGTCCGGCTGCGGCAAGACCACGCTCGGCCGTATGGGCGTCGGCCTCGAGGCTCCGACCGGCGGTCAGGTGATCTTCAACGGCACCGACCTGAACGCGATCGGGAGAGGCGAGCTCCGCGAGCTGCGCCGGAATATTCAGTTCATGTTCCAGGACCCGTATGCCTCGCTGGATCCCGCGGATGCGCGTCCAGGAGATCATCGCCGAGCCGCTCGACGTAGCTCGGCGCGGCAGCAAGGCAGAGCGCCTCGACATAGATCCGGCTGGCGCGGGCGACCCGGGCGCGAGCGCCGTGCACGGCCACCGAGCCGGACGCGGTTCGGGTCGCGGCGGCCGGCGCCACGCGGCGTGGCGCGGTGAGGATCACCGGACGACCCTCCAACAGGTAGCCGGGGCCCAACGGAAACCCACGGGTGTGCCCGTGCCGGTCCTCCAGATCGATGCGGCCGTATTCGACTCGGACCACGGCGCCGACATAACCGGTTTGTGCGTCCTCGACGACCATGCCGAGTTCGACCGGATGTTCCGTCGAGCGCGGCTTGCGCCGGCCGGCGGCAAGCACATCGGGTCCGTAGCGATCCACCCGGCAATAGTAGGGATTAGTGACCGCTACCCTCGCGACGACGCGCGGGCGGTCCGCCGCAGGCCGTCAGGTAGTCGGCGTAGTTCCACGTCTTCAAAAAGTCTCTGCCCGCCTGCAATCCGCGTTGATAGAGCGCTTCGCGTTGTTCGGCGGTGATGTCGAAGTCGATCGGGCTCACGTCCTGGGCGGGCACGAAGACGGTGCGTCGCACGGTGCACGGGTCGTCGATGTAGGCGTTGTCCTGATTGCTCACCAGCGTTTCGATTGCGGCAATTCCCAAAGACACCGGGCCGTGCACCGGATGGCTGGGCGGAACGCCGGGGCGGGCGGACAGCCGGATGCCGAACGTCGGCCATTGTGGGTTGGGCCGGTCGAACAGGTCCACGGGAAAATTGGACAACAGCCCGCCGTCGACCCACGTAGTGCCCCGGACCCGAACGGGCTCGAAGATGTACGGAATCGCGGCGGAAGCGTGTACCGCTCGTGCCACCGAGAATCCGTCCGGGTCGATGCCATAGGACTCGAGGTCCCAGGGAATGCGCACCAGCCGGCGCCGGGACAGGTCGCTGGCGGTAACCACCAGAGACCAGGCGAACTGATCGGGCTCCTCGCCGGTGCGCAGGTCGCCGAAGGTTCGCACGCCCAGCTCGGCGAGCAGCTCGGTCAGCAGCTCTTCGAGATAAGCCCCCCGGTAGACACCGTCCGACACCAACAACGAGAGTCCCCCACCGATCAGCGGGATATGCCCGATGAGATTGCGGTCCAGGAACTTTCGATAGTCGATGGAGCGCATGATTTCCGCGATCCTGGTCAGCGGTTTACCGGCGGCCTGCACAGCGGCAACCAGTGCCGCGACGATCGCCCCGGCGCTGGTGCCCGCGACCCGGGGAAACTCATAGCCCGCGGCGCCCAGCGCGTCGACCGCGCCGACCAGCCCGATCCCCCGGACCCCACCGCCCTCACAGACCAGGTCGACTCGCGACGTGCTCATGAAACCCGCTCCCCGTCAACGCCGAAGAAGTGCAAGTGTCCCGGCTGCGGGTGGAGCAGCACCCGGCTGCCCTTTTCCGGCGGGTTGTTGCCGTCGGCACGAGCGACAACGGGTTGGTCGATCACCTTGCCGGAACCGGTGATTCGACCGTAGAGATAGGCGTCTGCCCCGAGCTCTTCGACGACGTCGACCTCCATTTCGACACCGAGGTTACCCAGCTCGAAGTGTTCCGGCCGGACTCCGACCACAATCTCGGCCGCGCTGCTGGCGATCCCGCGGGGCACCTGAATCGGCCAATCCCCCAGCGATACAGCGGAATCCGCAATCGGCAGGGTAAACAGATTCATCGCCGGAGACCCGATGAACCCGGCGACGAAGACGTTGTCGGGATTGCGATACAGCTCGCGGGGAGTCGCGCACTGTTGCAGCACGCCGTCGCGCAGCACCGCCACGCGGTCCCCCATGGTCATGGCCTCGACCTGGTCGTGGGTGACGTAGACCGTGGTGGTGCCCAGTTGTCGCTGCAGTGCCGCGATCTGGTTGCGGGTTTGCACCCGCAGTTTGGCGTCGAGGTTGGACAGCGGTTCGTCCATCAGGAACACCTGTGGGCGCCGCACGATCGCTCGCCCCATCGCCACCCGCTGGCGTTGTCCGCCGGAGAGGTCCTTGGGTTTGCGGTCCAGGAACGGTTGCAGGTCAAGCAGTTTCGCCGCGGCCAGCACCCGCTCGCGGATCTCGGACTTCGGCGTTTTGGCGATCTTCAACGCGAAGCCCATGTTCTGCGCGACCGTCAGGTGCGGGTAGAGAGCGTAGTTCTGAAAGACCATCGCCACGTCGCGGTCCTTGGGTTCGACGCGAGTGACGTCTCGGTCGCCGATCCGGATACGGCCGGAATCCACCGTTTCCAGCCCGGCCACCATGCGCAGCGATGTCGTCTTGCCGCATCCCGACGGGCCGACCAGAACGACGAACTCGCCGTCGCCTACGACGAGGTCGAGGTGATCCAGGGCGGGCCGGTCGGTGCCGGGGAACTGCCGCGTCGCTTGCTCGAAAGTCACTGAGGCCATGAACTACCCGTTGAGTCCGGTGACGGCGATACCGCGGACGAACGAACGCTGCGCGAACGCGTAGATGATGACCAGCGGCACCATGATCAGCATCGAGGTCGCCATGATGATCGGCCAGCGTGCGACGTATTCGCCGCGCAACCGGACCAGGCCGAGGGTCAGCGTAGCCAGGCTGTTGCGTTGCAGCATCAGCAGCGGCCACAGGAAGTCGTTCCAGACGTTGACCCAGGTGAGCACGGCCAGCACCATGACTGCCGGGCGGGCATGGGGCAACAGGATCCGCCAGTAAATCTGCCACGGCGAACAACCGTCCAGGATGGCCGCTTCCTCGAGATCGGTTGGCAGCGTTCGGAAGAACTGGCGCATCAGATAAGTCCCGAACGCGCTGCCGAACAACCCGGGCACGATCATCGCCCACGGGGTGTCGACCCACCCGACGGTCCGCATCAGGATGAACTGCGGGATCACGGTCACCGTCAGCGGCACCATCAGCGTGCCCAGATACAGGATGAACAGCGTGTCGCGACCACGGAACTGCAATCGCGCGAAGGCGTATCCGGCCAACGAGCAGAAGAAAACCTGTCCGGCCGTCACGCATCCGGCGTACAGCACGGTGTTGGCGAACATGCGCCAGAATGGCATCAACGAGAACACTTCGGTGTAGTTCGACCAACGCGGATGAGCCGGCAACAGTCTCGCCTCACCGACCTCACCCTCCCGCTTCAACGAGCCCGACAGCGCCCACGCGATCGGGAACAACCAGCACCACGCGATGCCGATCAGCGCGGTGTAGACCAGGACACCACGTAAGACCGTGCGCGTGAACACCCGTTCAACTGAGACCACGAGAGTTCTCCCAAGATCGTTGCCGCGTGAGCCGTAACTGCGCCACGGTCAGCACCAGCAGGATCGCGAACATTACCCATGCCAGCGCCGACGCGTAGCCGAATTCCAGGAAAGAGAACGCGTGCTGGAACAGCATGATGCCCAGCACATAGGTCGCGGTTTCCGGGCCGCCGTTCGCGCCGTTGAGGACGTAGACCATGTCAAATGCCTGGAACGCGTGGATGATCGAGATGACGCCGACAAAGGTAATCGACCCGCGGATCAGCGGCACCGTCATGAACACGAACTGCCGTATTTCACCCGCGCCGTCGATTTTGGCCGCCTCGTAAACGGTTTCGGGCACACCCTGCATCGCCGCAAGCAAAATCACGGTGGCGAACGGCACCGCCCGCCACACGCTCACGACGCACAGCGACACCATCGCCCATCTGGGTTCGACCAGCCACGGGATCGGGCCGATCCCCACCCAGCCGAGCATGATGTTGAGCAGGCCGTTGTCCGTGTTGAAGACGAACTGCCACACCACCGCCAGCACCACCGACGAGATGGCGAGCGGCAGAAAGACGATGGTGCGAAAGATACCGATGCCCTTGACATTCCGATTCAGCACGGCGGCGACGACCAGGCTGATCAGCACGGTCGGTACGACGGTGCCCACGGTAAAGATCGCGGTGTTGCGGATGGCGATCAGAAAGAGCGGGTCAGACGTGAGGTCCTCGAAGTTTCTCAGGCCCACGAACCTCGCCGACCGAAACACGTCCCACCGGTGAAAGCTCATGTACAGCGAGAATCCGAGGGGAAACAGCATGAACACGGCGACCGCGGTCAGGTTCGGCGCGACGAACAAACGACCGGCCCAGGCCCGGCGGCGCCACGGCATGGATGTCATGGCGTTCGCAGCGCCTCGTCGAGCAGGGGTGGCAGCCCCTTAAGCGATGTCGCGGGCCGGGACCCGCGCAGCACCGGACCGAAATTGCGGTCCATCAACGCGACGATCTTCTCCCAGGCCGGGGTGACCGGCAGCCCCTCCGAATACGACGGTCCCTGGGTGAACACGGCGAGGTTGCTGACGTTTCGGTGAGCATTGGCGAAGCCGGTCGAGTCGAGCGCGGACCGCAGCACGGGAACGAACAGGCTCGATTCGCTGATCAGCGCCTGGCCTTCGGGGCCGGTCGCGAATTTCACGAATTCCCATGCCTGCTCCTTATGTCGACTGCTCGTGGAGATGGCCAATCCGGTGGTACCGATATTGGAGTGCGCCGGCTGTCCCTGCCGCCGCGGACCGACCGGCAATGGGGTGACGTCGAAATCCAGGCCGTCGGCCCGAATGAAGGTCTGGTATCGCCAGTGGCCCCCCATCGCGATCGCCGCCTTGCCCGCCGCGAACAGGTCGGGTGTGGACATCGACTGCACCTCGGATGCGTCGGGCGCGACCCTGTACTTGTGGGCCAGGTCGGCGTAGAACTGCACCGCCTCGATGAAGGCGTCGTCACCGAAATTGAAGTGCACCGGGTTCTTCAGCGGGGTGGCCCACGGCACCCCGTTGTTCATGCCGAAAAGCCCGGCCGAATAGTACGAGAACCACATGTTGACGAAACCCCATTGGGTGGCCCGCCCGGATGCGTTGCGTTTGGTCAGAGCCGTGGCGGTGTCCAGGAATTCGGCGAAG
Source organism: uncultured Alphaproteobacteria bacterium (assembly GCA_963827465.1). Classification (GTDB taxonomy): domain Bacteria; phylum Pseudomonadota; class Alphaproteobacteria; order Rhizobiales; family Xanthobacteraceae; genus BOG-931. The sequence goes on along the minus strand of CAWHBC010000008.1, from coordinate 4,436 downwards.
CTCCACGGCTGCTCCCACGTTCGCGACGGCGCCGGCACGCCGGCCTCGGCGAACAGCCGCTTGTTGTAGAACAGGTAGTTCCCGGACCATTGCTCCGGGAGTGCGTACTGACCTCCCCGGAAGGTAAAGCTGTCGTAGAGCGCCCCGACGCTTTCTGACCGCAGTTGCGCTGCGAAGGCTTGGTCACGGGCCAGCAGGGCGTTGAGGTCCAGCAGCACCCCCCGCCCGGCGAGTTCGGCGTAGGTCAAGTCCCAGGCCATCATCACGTCGGGGCATTTGCCGCCCGCGCAGAACGTCGCAAGCTGCTGCATCACGCCCGGGGCGGACAACACCGGCCGAACCTTGATGTCGGGATGGCGGCGCTGGAATTCGCCGATGATGCGCAACCGGACGTCGCGTTCGTCCGGATTGGCGGCAAAGAAGAAGGTCAGCGCGTCGTCGTCGTCGGGAGCGCAACCGGACGTCCACGGCGCGAGGGACGCCGCGGTGAGCGCACCAGCGCCCCGCAGTAGATCCCGTCGCCCGAACGGCCTATCGAACATCGTGCTCCCGTTGGCCCATCACTTGTGATGTCCTTGGTACCCGATGGCCATGTGGCAATTCTGACCCATGGGCACCACATATGGCGTGATCACTGCGCCCGAGGCGGATCAAGCGGGAAAATAACCGATCCGGTTGATCGCGTTGCCCCGCCACGCCACGTCGGCGAAGACGATGCCGCGCCCGTGATCGGCGTGGAGCGACACCACGACGGTGTGCCCCGCCCCAATCGTCTTGGTCACGCTGGCCCCGTTGAGCTGCGCGACCAGCTCGTCGAGCTCGAGCGAGTCACCGTCGCCTAAAGTTATTGTCGCAGTTGGTGACAGGGCGCGCGCGGCGGCGAACCTGTCTCCCCGCGTGACGGCGCGCAGGAACTTTTCCACCAGCTCCTTGTGCCTCGCACCCACCCGGCGAAGGCCGGCCATGAAGCCCGCGGCGCCCTTCACACCCTGATTGCTGAGTAGATTTCGCGAAAGTTGAAGGCCGGGCCGAACGCGCCGGACCCGGACCGCACAAACTGTCCAATCATTGCCGGCAGCTCCCAGTAGGCCCGCAGCCCGGCAATCCGCCACTCTCCATTAGCTTCTCGGAGGTCATAGCGCAAAAACGCGGGGATGCGCATCGTCACCGACGCACCCATTGCCACCTCGAGCTCGAGGTCCCGCAGGACCACCGTGCCGAAGACGATATCGAGATCGCGGTGAAACTTGATGTCCCGCGGGCCGATGAAGGTGTCATAGAATAGGAAGCTGCAGGCGAGCGATGCCGACGATCTTACTCCGTCCATGCGCTGGCGCGCGCCATCTTTCGCCAATCAGGTCCCGGACGATGAGGGACCGATCCTGGCGATCATCGAATATCTGATCGATCCGTCGGAAAGCAGCGCCTTTCTCGCCGTGATGCAGGACGTCGGCCTCGAACGGAGCGTGACGGCGCCTATGCCTGGCATATGTTCGAAGATCCGACCAGCAAACCGGCAAGATCATCGAGACCTTCCTCATCCATTCCCTGCTCGAACTCAGATATCGCGAGGCGCGCGTCAGCAAGGCCGACGAGATCATCGAGGACCGGGCCGCGCAGTTTTTGAAAGCCCCGGCGGAAATCGCTATCTGGTCGGGCCCCAGCGGCGGCGACGGTCCCACTGGTGGGCGCGGGCGAAGGTCGCTGCCGCCCAAAAATCTAGATCATGAGCTGAGCGAACGTAAGGCTCTAGACGTCATGTTCGCGGGCTGAGCCGGTGGCCCGCCCTTTCGTGCAGGTAAGAACGAGGGTTGCTCGGGCAGACCGAGCCGAGCCTCATGCACGGAGGGCGGACCATGGGAAAGCATAGCGAAGTTTTTGTGGCTTTCGACGTCGCCAAGAAGAAGCACGCCGTGGCGATCGCGGAAGGAGGGCGGAAGGGAGAAGTGCGGTTTCTCGGCGATGTCGAGAACAGCCCGTTGCCGATCGAGAGGACGATCAAGAGATTGGCGACCCGATACGACCGGCTGCATGTCTGCTTTGAAGCCGGGCCGACGGGATACGGGCTTTATCGCCAGATCAAGGCGCTCGGCCACGATTGCATGGTGGTCGCTCCGGCGCTGATCCCGAAACGAGCGGGCGAGCGGATCAAGACGAACCGGCGCGATGCGGTTACGCTGGCGCGTCTGCATCGGGCCGGCGAACTGACCGGAGTCTGGACGCCCGATGCGGCTCATGAGGCGGTGCGCGACCTTGTGCGCGCCCGCGAGGCGGCGGCTGACGATCTTCGGCGCAAACGCCAGCAGCTGCTCTCCTTCCTGCTGCGGCACAGCCGGATTTACAGCGGCGGCGGCCATTGGACGCTGGCGCATCGGCGCTGGCTCGCCGGCCAGAAGTTCGACCATGCCGCGCAGCAGATCGTCTTTCAGGAAGGGATCGACGCGATCGAAGATGCGCTTCAGCGCCTGCGCCGCCTCGAGAAGCAACTCGCCCTCATCGTGCCGGAGTGGTCCATGGCGCCGGTCGTGGAAGCCTACCAGGCGATGCGCGGCGCTTCGTTTCTCGTCGCCGTGACCTTCGCCGCCGAGATCGGCGACGTGCGCCGGTTCGATACGCCAAGACAGCTGATGTCTTTCCTCGGGCTCGTCCCAGCGGAAAGCTCGACCGGCGACACGATCCGACGGAAAGGCCTCACCCTGGCGGGCAACCGGCGCGCGCGGCGGGCGCTGGTCGAGGCGGCCTGGACCTATCGTTATCCGGCAAGGGTCAGCGAGACCTTGAGAGCCCGGCTGGAGGGGCTGCCGAAGCCCGTGCGCGACATCGCCTGGAAAGCGCAGGTCCGTCTGTGCGCCCGCTATCGCCGCCTCAGCGCCACAGGCAAGAAGCTGCCTGTCGTCGTGGCTGCGATCGCCCGCGAGATGGCCGCTTTCCTGTGGGCCATCGGCCGGGAGGTCGCGCCAGCGTAAGGCCGGCCTCTCTCCCGCTGCGCAGAGCCGGGAGCGGAGCACGAAAGGTGGGGAACTCCCGTCGCTAGTTATGTGGCCGGGCCTTGCGCCCGACGCCCGTCCTCTAGACCGAGGAAAGCCCCGAGACGAAGACACGGAAGGCGGTAACCAACCCGCGGATAAGAGTCTGATCAACCGTCGTCTCTCGCTCCGCTCCCAGCTCTGCGCAGCCATCCTTTCTCCTGCCGACGGCGATTCGCCGCGCGGGCGCTCAACCGCGTCCCCGCCCTTGACCGCGAACATAATACCAGAGGCTCTGGTGGCTGACTTATAGGGGGATTCCCGAATCGCGGCGGGGCTGATTCAAGTTGGCGTGGGAGGATTTCCGCGCCATGCCTTCAGCGGTCAGATTACAGAAGACTATTCGGCGGACGAGTTGCGCGGGCTGGCCCGCCGATCGAAGGACGTCAACCAGAGCCGGCGGCTCCTGTCGTTGGCAGGGGTTCGAGACGGAATGGACCGAGGGTCGGCCGCGAGGATCGGCGGTATGGACCGTCAGACGCTTCGCGACTGGGTTCACCGCTTCAACGCCTCGGGTCCGGATGGGCTTCTCGATAATTGGACGGAAGGCCCGAAGCCTCGGCTTTCGACCGAGCAAGTGGCCGAGTTTGCGCAGATCGTCGAGGCTGGCCCGGAGCGCGAGAAAGACGGCGTCGTGCGCTGGCGGCGTATCGATCTTAAGCGCGTCATCGCCGAGCGGTTCGGCGTCGACTTCCACGAGCGCTATGTCGGGACGCTTCTGAAGAAGATCGGCTTCTCCCACATCAGCGCAAGACCGCGCCATCCGGCGCAAGACGAGCGGATCGTCGAGACGTTCAAAAAAACTTCCCACGCGCGCTGAAGGCTCATCTCGACGGTCTGCCCGAGACGACGCCGGTCGAGGTATGGTTCCAGGACGAGGCCCGGATCGGCCAGAAGAACGGCCTCGTGCGCCAGTGGGCCCGGCGCGGAACGCGGCCCACACAGCCTGCTGACCAGCGCTACGACAACGCCTATCTGTTCGGCGCGATCTGTCCTGCTCGCGGTGTCGGAGCGGCTCTCGCCTTGCCCTACGTGGACACCGACATGATGCAGCTTCACCTCGACGAGATCTCACGCAATGTCGCTGAAGGCGCCCACGCCGTCCTGCTGCTCGATCGCGCCGGGTGGCATACGGCAGGCAAGCTCGACGTGCCCAAGAACATCACGCCGATCTTCCTGCCCTCACGCGCCCCCGAGTTGAACCCTGTCGAAAACGTCTGGCAGTACCTGCGTCAGACTTGGCTCTCAAACACCGTCTTCGAAAACTACGACGCCATCGTAGATGCGGCCTGCGACGCATGGCGAAAGCTCATCGCACAGCCCGAACGGATCACATCCATCGGAATGCGAGAATGGGCCCACATCGGTCAACCCTCATGACCGTTGGTATAAGAGACTAGAAGGCGCTCT
>CAWHBC010000007.1:0-9988 GCA_963827465.1 uncultured Alphaproteobacteria bacterium | reverse complement strand
GAGCCGAGGAGGAGAGGAGGCCCGCCATTCACCAGTAATTCCAGCCGCGACAGATGCCGCGTGTCGTGGTGAAACAATCCGCCGGAATCGCTTGGTGAAGTCCCGATGTCGCCGCGGCTGTCCAATACGATGAAAGTGTCGCCGTATTTGAGCACGCGTGGCGGCCCGCTCGACTGCGTTGCGGTGATGGTAAAGGCCGCCTCGGGTGGCGGCGGGACGGCAGTCAATTTTGCCGCGGTCTTAGTGGGCATTGCCGGCTGTTTCACTGAAGGGTTGCTGTATGGAACGCGCGAGGGTGGCCAATTTCCGCTTGATCACCGCTTTAGGGTCTCGTGCTGCCGTGAATAATATCGACGACACGCATTCGAATTGGATCCACGACCACGAGGTCGCCCTGCACCATGGCGTATTTGAGGACCGTCTCGTCATCAATGCCGCCCAGGCTGGGCAGATCGGAAAGCTCCAGGGAGCGGGATACGGCCGCGCCGACCCTGGGATCAATCGATGCCGTGGTTGGGCGCGCCCTTTGCTGCAGTACGGCATGGTAGAGCGCGCTCTTTTGGGTCGGCGTAAGTGTCAGTTCCCCCCTGAGGATACCGTCGTGGTCGACGGCCTCGGTGGTGCCCAGGCTCTGAGCAAAGGCGCCGGAACTGGCAAGAGGTGCAGTTAAGATCAAGGCAGGAAAGAATAAAATAGCGGCAAAGGGCAAAATCCGCATGTAGCGCTCCAGCGACGGTGGCGATGACTCCTCCGTTAGCGAACGCGGGACGGCCGCAATGGGTTCAATCAGCTTTTATTGCGCTGCAACTGGACCCAAGCGTTCCGTCCAATTGAGCCAGCGGTTGCGACCAATAGCCACGGTTGTAAAATGTTCCGGGACATTTCGTAACTTGCCAAGGGATGTTGTAAAATCGGAGTGTTGTTAAATCGGCCCAAGAAGAACATCGAATGGGGATGAAAGCTCATGACGGCAACGACTACTGTGGCTCAACCTGCAGCGGCGGCAACGCAGACCAAGCGTTGGACCCAGCTCATCATCGCCATCATCTGCATGGTGTTGATCGCCAACCTGCAATACGGCTGGACGTTTTTCGTCAACCCGATGAGTCAAGGCGCATGGCTGGTCGAAAGCATCGATCCAGTTTGCCTTCAGTATTTTCGTCGCCCTGGAAACGTGGCTGACGCCGATTGAGGGCTGGATCGTCGATAATCTGGGCACCCGACGAGGCCCCAAGCTGATGATCGCGTTCGGCGGCATCATGGTCGCCCTCGGCTGGATCATCAATTCGGCCGCCGATTCGCTGGAAATGCTCTATCTTGGCGCTGCGATCAGCGGCGTGGGCGGCGGTGCAATCTATGCCACTTGCGTCGGGAACGCCGTCAAATGGTTTCCCGATCGGCGCGGCCTTGCGGTTGGGTTGACCGCGGCCGGATATGGCGCCGGCACGGCGCTGACGGTCATTCCCATTACCGCGGTCATCAGCTCGTCCGGCTACCAAGCCGCCTTCTTCTGGTTCGGTCTGGTGCAAGGCGGGATAGTCTTTGTACTCGCTTGGCTGATGCGGGCACCCGAGGCCGGCGAATTGACCGGTCTCGCCGCGCCGAAAGTGGCTCAGACGGCGGCGAATTATTCGCCGGCGCAGGTGCTGAGTACGCCGGTGTTCTGGCTCCTCTACATTATGTTTGTCCTGGTTTCGGCGTCGGGCTTGATGGCGACCGCGCAACTCGCGCCGATTGCCGGAGACTTCGGCGTCGGCAAGGACGTCATCCTTTTTGGCATGACGACCCTGGTTACGGCCGGCATCATCGACAATCTGTGCAACGGCGGTGCGCGCCCGCTGTTCGGCTGGATTTCCGACAATATCGGCCGCGAATACACCATGGCGATGGCTTTCGGCCTCGGCGGCGTCGCTTATTGGCTCTTGGGAAGCGCCGGCCATGCGCCTTGGGCCTTCGTCGTCTTTGCCGGTCTGATCTTCCTGACCTGGGGCGAGATCTTCAGCCTGTTCCCTTCGACCTGCACAGACACATTCGGGACGAAGTTCGCCACGGTGAACTTGAGCCTGCTCTACACGGCCAAAGGCGCCTCCGCGTTCCTGGTGCCGGTCGCCAACCTGGTGAAGAATGCCACGGGCGGCTGGCACACGGTGTTCGTTGTCACCGCGATCATGAACTTCATCGTCGTCGGTCTGGCGCTGTTCGTGCTTAAACCGATGCGGGACCGGCTGATGGCAGCCCAGCGCTGACGGCGCGAAAGTAGCTTACCCTTAAGCAATAGATCAGGCGCGGGAGCGATCCCGCGCCTGATCTCTTTTGGACGACGTAAAGAGGCGGATTCCGTTCAAACTGCGCCGTTTTCGCTTCAATATGCCGCGTCGTTTTCGCACTGGTATAATGTATTACAGTGCGCTATGAGAGCGGCGTCAACGCGACCAAAAGTGTGGCGGTGCAGGGTAGTGAGCGTCCGTTAATGTCTTCCAACGCGCATCGTTTTTCCGTCGCCCCGAGCGACGCCAGACTGGCCGATGCCAAGTCCCCGGGCCGGATTTCGCCGACGCGGCCGCAACTGCAACCGATCGACACTTCCTTCAGCTTCAAGAGCAAGGCCTATGCGGCGCTGAAGTCCGTCATCGTCGGCATGGATATCTACGGCAGCCGCAGCGAAATCCGGCTCGACGAACGTTCAGCTGGCGCAGGATTTCGGCATCAGCCGCACGCCGGTCCGCGAGGCGATGGCACAGCTCGAGCGCGAGGGCTTCGTGCGCTCGGTGCCGCGCCGCGGCGTCTATGTGGTCCGCAAGATCCAAGCGCGAGGTCATCGAACTGATCACCGCCTGGGCGGCGCTGGAAAGCATGGCAGCGCGGCTCATCACCGGGAAACGCCGGCGACGACGAGATCGCTTCGCTGCGCAACATGTTCGCCACGTTCGAAAATGGCGAGGTGCGCGCGCATCTCGACGAATATTCCGAAGTCAATATCGAGTTTCACCAGACCATCATCCGGCTCAGCCGCAACGGCGTGCTGATGGAGCTTGCGGAAAATCTGTTCACCCATATGCGCATGATCCGGCGCAAGACGATCGGCGAGAAGGACCGTGCGGATCGTTCGATCCGCGACCATATTCACATCATCGAGGCGTTGGAGGCGCGCGACACCGAGCGCGCGGAGGGCTTGGTGCGCGATCACGCGCTCGGTCTCGCCGACCACGTTGCGAAATATGCCGATTATCTGGATTGATTGACGGAGAGTTCCCATGGCGGAAGCAGCAATGAAGGAGAAAGCTCGGAAGCCGCCGGGTGCAGAGGAGCGCGAACTCACCGACGGCTTTCATCTCGTCATCGAGGCGCTCAAGCTCAACGGCTCAATACCATCTACGGCGTGCCCGGCATCCCGATCACGGATTTCGGCCGGATGGCGCAGGCCGAAGGCATTCGCGTGCTGTCCTTCCGTCACGAGCAGAACGCCGGCTATGCCGCCGCTATCGCCGGCTTTCTGACCAAGAAGCCCGGCATCTGCCTTACGGTATCGGCGCCCGGCTTCCTCAACGGCCTCACCGCGCTCGCCCACGCCACCACCAACTGCTTTCCGATGATCCTGATCTCGGGCTCGTCCGAGCGCGAGATCGTCGATCTGCAGCAGGGCGATTACGAAGAGATGGACCAGCTCGCCATCGCCAAGCCGCTGTGCAAGGCGGCCTACCGCGTTCTCCATGCCGCAGACATCGGCATCGGCTTGGCGCGCGCCATCCGCGCCGCCGTGTCGGGCCGCCCGGGCGGCGTCTATCTCGATCTGCCGGCCAAGCTGTTCGGCCAGGTGATGGACGCCGAGGAAGGCGAGAAGTCTCTGGTCAAGGTGATCGACCCCGCGCCGGCGCAAATTCCGGCGCCGGCCGCGGTCAAGCGCGCGCTCGAGGTGCTCAAGAGCGCGAAGCGTCCGTTGATCATCCTCGGCAAGGGCGCGGCCTATGCGCAGGCCGACGACGCGATCCGCGCGCTGGTCGAAAAAAGCGGCATTCCGTTCCTGCCGATGAGCATGGCCAAGGGTCTGTTGCCCGACACCCATCCGCAATGCGCCGGCGCGGCGCGCTCGACGGTGCTGAAAGATTCCGATGTCGTGCATGCTGATCGGCGCGCGGCTCAACTGGCTGTTGTCGCACGGCAAGGGCAAAGCCTGGGGCGAGCCGCATTCGAAGAAATTCATTCAGATCGACATCGAGCCCAAGGAGATGGATTCCAACGTCGAGATCGTCGCGCCGGTGGTCGGCGACATCGGCTCGTGTCGTCGCGGCGCTTGCTCGACGGCATGGGCGCCAAATGGCCGGCGCCGCCGGCCGACTGGACCGGCGCCGTCACCAAGAAACGCGAAGAGAACGTCGCCAAGATGGCGCCGCGGCTGATGAACAACAATGCGCCGATGGATTATCACGGCGCGCTCGGCGTGCTGCGCACCGTCGTCAAGGAGCGGCCCGACGCCATCCTCGTCAACGAAGGCGCCAACACGCTCGATCTCGCGCGCGGCATCATCGACATGTATCAGCCGCGCAAGCGGCTCGACGTCGGCACCTGGGGCGTCATGGGCATCGGCATGGGCTACGCCATCGCGGCCGCGGTCGAGACCGGCAAGCCGGTGCTCGCGATCGAGGGCGACTCCGCGTTCGGCTTCTCCGGCATGGAGATCGAAACGATCTGCCGCTACCAGTTGCCGGTCTGCGTCGTCATCTTCAACAACGACGGCATCTATCGCGGCACCGACGTCAATGCCGCCGGCGGAGCGGATCCGGCGACGACCGTCTTCGTCAAGGGCGCGCGCTACGACAAGATGATCGAGGCCTTCGGCGGCGTCGGCGTCAACGCGACGACGCCGGACGAGCTCAAGCGCGCGGTCAACGCCGCCATGGATTCCGGCAAGCCGACGCTGATCAACGCGGTGATCGATCCGGCGGCCGGCAGCGAGAGCGGCCGAATCGGCAACCTCAATCCGAAAAGCGCGCTACGGCAAAAAATAACGACTTAGGGAGAGAACACATGGCTGCAAAAAAAACCTTGGCCGCGAAAAAGAAAGCCAAGAGCAAAGCGAAGCCCGCCAAAGCAAAAGCCGCGGCGAAGAAGCCGGCCGCAAAAGTCGTCAAACTGCAGGCGAAGAAGCCGGCGGCAAAGTCGAACGGCGCAAAAGCAAACGGCAATGGTCTGCCGCGGCCGTCCGCCAAACCGTGGGGCCAAGCGGGCAGGGCGCTCGAAGGCGTGAAAATCCTCGACTTCACGCATGTGCAGTCGGGGCCGACCTGCACCCAACTCCTTGCTTACATGGGCGCCGATGTCATCAAAGTTGAACGGCCAGGCGTCGGCGACATCACGCGCGGCCAATTGCGCGACGTGAAAGGCGCCGACAGCCTCTATTTCACGATGCTCAACGGCTCGAAGCGTTCGATCACCATCGATTCCAAACATCCCAAGGGCAAAGCCATTCTCGATCGCCTGATCAAGCAGTGCGACGTGCTGGTCGAGAATTTCGCGCCGGGCGCGCTCGACCGCATGGGGCTCACCTGGGAGCACGTCCACAAGCTCAATCCGCGCATGATCGTCGCCTCGGTCAAAGGTTTTGGGCCGGGCCCGTACGAGGACTGCAAGGTCTACGAGAACGTCGCGCAATGCGCCGGCGGCTCGGCGTCGACGACAGGCTTCCGCGACGGGCCGCCGCTCGTCACCGGCGCGCAGATCGGCGATTCCGGCACCGGCCTGCATCTCGCGCTCGGCATCGTCGCCGCGCTGTATCCAGCGCACGCGCACCGGCCGCGGTCAGAAGGTGCTCTGCGCCATGCAGGACGGCGTGCTCAATCTCGCGCGCGTCAAGCTGCGCGATCAGCAGCGGCTCAAGCACGGCCCGCTCACCGAATACAGCCAGTACGGCGAGGGCGTGCCGTTCGGCGACGCGACGCCGCGCGCCGGCAACGATTCCGGCGGCGGCCAGCCGGGCTGGATCCTCAAATGCAAGGGCTGGGAGAGCGATCCCAACGCCTACATCTATTTCATCACTCAAGCGCCGGTGTGGGGCGCGATCTGCGATCTGATCGGCAAGCCGGAATGGAAGACCGATGCGGATTATGCGACGCCGCCGGCGCGGCTGCCGCGGCTGCGGCAGATCTTCGACACCATCGAGCAGTGGACCATGACCATGACCAAGTTCGAGGTCATGGATAAATGCAATGCGCACGACATTCCGGTCGGGCCGATCCTGTCGATGAAGGAGACTTGCCGAGGAGCCATCGCTCCGCGCCACCGGCACCGTGGTCGAGGTCGATCATCCCGGACGCGGCAAATATCTGACCGTCGGCAATCCGATCAAACTGTCGGATTCACCGGCCGATGTGCGCCGCTCGCCGCTTTTGGGCGAACATACCGAGGAGATTTTGCGCAAGGTGCTCGGCTATTCCGACGAAAGAGGTCGCCGAGATCAAAGTATCGGGCGCAATACACCGCGCCGGAGAAGCCGGCCAAGGCGGAAGCCGCGTAGCTTTCTTCTCCCTCTCCCCGCTGCGCAGGGAGAGGGTAGGGGTGCGGGGGCCTCTCGGCTGGGCTGCGACTTGACGGCTCAGAATCGCGGAGAGGCCCCCTCACCCTCGCTTCGCTCGACCTCTCCCCACACACGGGGAGAGGTGAAGATGATGAGAGAGGTTTTTCAAGATGCGTATCGTGGTTCACGGGCAGCAGGCATTCGGCAAGGCGGTGCTGGAAGCGCTGCTCAAGCGTGGCGACGAGGTCGTCGCCGTCTATGTCGCGCCGGAAAAGCCCGGCGCCAAGGCCGACCCGCTGAAAGAGGCGGCGCTGGCGGCCAAGCTTCCGGTCTATCAGCCCGACAATTACCGCAAGCCGGAAATCTGGGACGAGTTCAAATCGCTCAAGCCGGACCTGCAGGTGATGGCTTTCGTGACGCTGTTCGTGCCGGAAGAATTTCTCAACATACCGACCCACGGCTCGATCCAGTATCATCCGTCGCTGTTGCCGGCTTATCGCGGCGCCAGTGCCATCAATTGGCCGATCATCAAAGGCGAAGCCGAGACCGGTCTATCGATCTTCTGGCCGGACAATGGGCTCGATACCGGCGACGTGCTGCTGCAGAAAAAGACCCCGATCGGTCCGGACGACACGCTCGGCACGGTCTATTTCGACCGGCTGTTTCCGATGGGCGTCGAGGCGATGCTCGAATCCATCGATCTCGTCAAGGCCGGCAAGGCGCCGCGCATCAAGCAGGACGAAGCGAAGGCCACCTACGAAGGCCGCTGCACCGCGGATAACGCCAAGATCGACTGGGGCAAGCCCTGGGAGCAAATCGATCGCCTCATTCGCGGCTGCAATCCGGCGCCCGGCGCCTGGACGACGCTCGACGGCAAGCAACTGAAGATTTTCGACGCCAAGCCGCTGCCCGCCAAAGACCCGAAGGGGATCGCCGGCAAGCTTGGCGAGATCGCCTCGGTCGATGCGGACGGTTTCACCGTGGTCTGCGCCGACGGGCGCTTTAAGGTCACTCGGGTGCAGCCCGCCGACGGCAAGAAGATCGAAGCCGGCGAATGGGTGAAATCCGCAGGCCTTGCCGCCAAAGCCCGCTTCACTTGATCTGACAGGTCACTCGCTTACAGCCCTGCCGGGTTTTCATTCAATCGATGGATCATTGACATGCCCGCCTCACAACATCAGTCGCCGAAATCCGATATTGAAATCTCGCAGGCCGCCAAGAAGCGGCCGATCGTCGATGTCGCACGCGAAAAGCTCGGCATCGCGCCGGAAAATCTCGAACCCTATGGCCACTACAAGGCCAAAGTGTCGATGGACTTCGTCAAGTCGCTGCAAAGTAAGCCCAACGGCAAGCTGATCCTGGTCAGCGCCATCAATCCGACCCCGGCGGGCGAAGGCAAGACCACCACGACGGTGGGCCTGACCGACGCGCTTAATCACATCGGCAAGAAAGCGATGCTGTGCATCCGCGAGCCGTCGCTCGGTCCCTCGTTTGGCGTCAAGGGCGGCGCCGCCGGCGGCGGCTATGCCCAGGTCGTGCCGATGGAAGACATCAACCTGCACTTCACCGGCGATTTCCACGCTATCACCTCGGCGAACAACCTGCTGGCCGCGCTGCTCGACAATCATATTTACTGGGGCAACTCGCTCGGTATCGATCCGCGCCGCGTGGCGTGGCGCCGGGTGCTCGACATGAACGATCGCGCTTTGCGTTCGATCGTCAATTCGCTCGGCGGCGTCGCCAACGGATTTCCGCGCGAAGACGGCTTCGACATTACGGTCGCTTCGGAAGTGATGGCGATCTTCTGCCTGGCGCGCGATCTCGACGATCTCAAGAAGCGGCTTGGCAATATCGTGGTCGGCTATACGCGCGACCGCAAACCGATCCGTGCCGGCGACCTCAAAGCGCACGGCGCCATGACCGTGCTCTTGAAGGAAGCGCTGGCCCCAAACCTCGTGCAGACCATGGAAGGCACGCCCGCCTTCATCCACGGCGGCCCGTTTGCCAACATCGCGCATGGCTGCAACTCCGTACTGGCGACGACCACGGCGCTCAAGCTTGCCGACTACGTCGTCACCGAAGCCGGCTTCGGCGCCGATCTCGGCGCCGAGAAATTCATGGACATCAAGTGCCGCAAGGCCGGCATCGCGCCCGACTGCGTCGTGCTGGTGGCGACGATCCGCGCGCTCAAGATGCACGGCGGCGTCAAGAAAGAGGATCTCAAGTCCGAGAATCTCAAGGCGCTGGAAGCCGGCATGGCAAACCTGCAGCGCCATATCGAGAACATACGCAAGTTCGGCGTCGTTCCGGTGGTCTCGATCAACCGCTTCTCCGCCGATACCGAGGCCGAGATCAAGCTGGTGACGGAAAAGTGCAAGGCGCTCGGTGTCGAAGCGCTGATGGCGGATCACTGGGCGTTGGGCGGCGAGGGCGCGGCCAATGTCGCGCGCGCCGTGGTCAAGGTCGCCGAGAGCGGCGACAGCAAGCTCAAATTCCTCTATCCCGACGACATGCCGCTGTTCGAGAAAATCCGCACCATCGCCAGGGAAATCTACCGCGCCAAGGACGTTACCGCGGACAAATCGGTGCGCGATCAATTGGCCAATTTCGAGTCGATGGGCTACGGTAAATTCCCGATTTGCGTCGCCAAGACGCAATACAGCTTTTCGACCAACCCCGACGCAAAGGGCGCGCCGAGCGACCACGTCATCAACGTGCGCGAAGTGCGGCTTTCCGCCGGCGCGGAATTCGTCGTGGCCATCTGCGGCGAGGTCATGACCATGCCGGGATTGCCGAGAGTTCCGGCAGCCGATGTGATCGACGTCGGTCCCGACGGCAAGATTGTTGGATTGTTTTAACGACGACGAGGCGCTCGTCACCGCGAAGACGGTGACCCGGACTGGATTTCCGCCTTCACGGGAATGAGCGCATAATCTGCGAAAGCAATGTAAGGAGAGCCCAATGTTGAAGTTCTACTATAGCGGTGCGCCGAACCCGACCAAGGTGGCGCTGTTTCTTGAAGAGACCGGTCTGCCGCACGAGGCCATTCCGGTCGACACCCGCAAGGGCGAGCAGCACAAGCCGGAATTTCTGGCGATCAACCCGAACGCCAAACTGCCCGCCATCGTCGACGGCGACGCCACGGTGTTCGATTCGAGCGCGATCCTGCTCTATCTCGCCGAGAAGACCGGAAAGTTCCTGCCGGCGAAAACCGACAAGGCCCGCGGCGAACTGCTGTCGTGGATGTTCTTTGTTTCGTCCGGCGTCGGCCCCTATTTCGGCCAGGCCGTGCACTTCCGTGTCTATGCGCCGGAAAAGCTGCCTTACGCGATCAATCGCTATGTTTTCGAAGGCAATCGTCACGCCGGCATCCTCGATGCGCGGCTCGGCAAGCACAAATACATGCTCGGCGACAGCTACACCATCGTCGACATGAACGTGTGGGGCTGGGCGCGGATGCTGCCGAACGTGGTCGTC
>CAWHBC010000006.1:0-20614 GCA_963827465.1 uncultured Alphaproteobacteria bacterium | reverse complement strand
CTGTGGCGGCTCGAATACCGCGCCGTCAAAGCGCGGCGAGCGCGGCGTTCAGCGTTGCGCTCGCCGCATCGCGGCCGATGCCTTGGCGGAGTCGGGTAGGTAGTAACCCCGGTGTCGACCGGCTTGCCTTGCGCGCCGATCAACTCGGCATTGATCTTGGCCTCGTTCTTGGCGAGTGTTTTCGGCCAGCGGTTTGAACCGCGCCTGGAGCTCCGCGTCCTTGGTCTGCGCGGCCAGCGCCTCCGCCCAATACAAAGCGAGGTAGAAATGGCTGCCGCGATTGTCGATTTCGCCGACCTTGCGCGCGGGATTGCGGTTGAACGTGAGGAACTTGCCGATGGCCGTATCGAGTGTTTCGGCGAGCACCTGCGCCTTGGCGTTCTTATAGGTCTGCGCCAGATGTTCGAGCGACGCGCCCAGCGCGAGAAACTCGCCGAGCAAATCCCAGCGCAAATAACCCTCTTCCTCGAACTGCTGCACGTGCTTGGGCGCCGAGCCGCCGGCACCCGTCTCGAAAAGACCGCCGCCCGCCAATAGCGGGACGATCGAAAGCATCTTGGACGAGGTGCCGAGCTCCATGATCGGAAACAGGTCGGTCAGATAGTCGCGCAGCACGTTGCCGGTGACGGAGATGGTGTCCTGCCCCTTGCGGATGCGCTCCAGCGAAAACTTCATCGCTTCGACCGGCGGCAGGATGCGGATGTCGAGCCCCGACGTATCGTGATCCTTCAGGTATTTTTCGACCTTGGCGATGACCTGCGCGTCATGCGCGCGCTTCTTGTCGAGCCAGAACACTGCCGGCGTATTGGTAAGGCGCGCGCGGCGCACGCCGAGCTTGACCCAATCCCGGATCGGCGCATCCCTGAGCTCGCACATGCGGAAGATGTCGCCGGTCTCGACCGGGCGCTCCAACAGCACCTTGCCGTCGTCGGCGATCACGCGAACCGTTCCGCTCGCGGGCACTTCGAACGTTTTGTCGTGCGAGCCGTATTCCTCGGCCTTCTGCGCCATCAGGCCGACATTAGGAACCGAGCCCATGGTCTTGGGATCGAACGCGCCGTTGGCCTTACAGTCGTCGATGACCGCCTGATACAGCGTCGCGTAGCTGCGGTCCGGGATCGCGGCTATGGCGTCGTGCAGCTTGCCGTCGGGGCCCCACATGCGGCCGGATTCGCGGATCATCGCCGGCATCGAAGCGTCGACGATCACGTCGCTTGGCACGTGCAGGCCTGTGATCCCCTTGTCGGAATTGACCATGGCGAGGCCCGGCCGTTTGGCGTACTCGGCGGCGATGTCGTCCTTGATCGCTTTTTTCTCCGCTTCCGGCAGCGTTTCGATCTTCGTCAAGAGATCGCCGAAGCCGTTATTGAGATTGACGCCAAGACGTTTCAGCGTCGCGGCATGCTTCTCGACCACATCGGCGAAGAAGACGGAAACGGCGTGGCCGAACACGATGGGATCGGCGATCTTCATCATGGTGGCCTTCACGTGCAGTGAGAACAGCACGCCGTCCTTCTTTGCGGCTTCGATCTCTTCGGCAAAGAAGGCGCGCAGCGCCTTGCGGCTCATCACCGCCGCGTCGATAATCTCGCCGGCCTCGATCGGTGTCTTCGCCTTCAGCACCGTGACGGCGCCGTCGGCGCCGACCAGCTCGATGCGGACATTGGTCGCCGCTGCGACGGTGGTCGAGATTTCAGAACCGTAGTAATCGCCGCCCGCCATGTACGCCACGTGAGATTTGGAGTCCTTGCTCCAGGCGCCCATTTTGTGCGGATTGTTGCGGGCGTATTGCTTGACGGCGCCGGCGGCGCGGCGGTCGGAATTGCCTTCCCGCAAAACCGGGTTGACGACACTGCCGAATACCTTGGCATAGCGAGACTTGATGTCCTTCTCGGCCTCGGTTGTGGGGTTGTCCGGATAGTCCGGAACGCCATAGCCCTTGCTTTGCAGTTCCTTGATCGCGGCCTTGAGCTGCGGGATCGAAGCAGAGATGTTGGGCAGTTTCATGATGTTGGCCTCGGGCCTCGTCGCGAGTTCGCCGAGTTCGGCGAGTTCGTCGTTGACCCGCTGCGCGGGAGGCAGCTTGTCGGAGACGCTGGCAAGGATGCGGCCGGCGAGCGAGATGTCCTTCAGCTTCACGGACACACCGGCCGCGCCGACGAAGGCTTCGACGATCGGCAGCAGCGAATAGGTCGCGAGCGCCGGGGCTTCATCGACCTTTGTCCACATGATTTCGAGATCGGGCATGCTTGCACCTCTGGTCGCCGTGCTTGATTGGGCCGAGCGGAAACTGAACAGGGGCGGTGGAATGGCTTCCCCCGCGGACCCTCGAATGAATTGTTCTCGGCGCGCGCCCTATAGCATCCACACTGCGTTGGCAAAAGCCTTGTCACGGGCTGCAATGCGCTGGTGGGGCGTCGCCGCTTGACGCAAGCGTCGGGCTTGGGCAGGGGCTCGAGTTTCGGGCATTGTCTGCCCGTCCAGGAGCACTGCATGCCGGGCGCCGGCACCGACAAGACCAAGCGCTGGGTCGAGACGCCCGGTCCGGTGGTGATTCTGGTCGAGCCGCAGCTTGGCGAGAATATCGGGGCGGCCGCCCGCGCCATGGCCAATTTCGGGCTGTCAGAGCTGCGGCTGGTCAAACCGCGCCAGGCCTGGCCCAACGACAAGGCCCGGATGATGGCGGCCGGCGCGGACCGCGTCCTCGATGAGGCCAAGCTCTACGATACATTGGCAGCCGCCATCGCCGATTGCAGTTTCGTGCTGGCCACGACCGCGCGCGTCCACGACCAGGCCAAGCCGGTGATCGGGCCGGACCAGGCCGCGGCCGAAATCGGCCCGCGCATCGCCGGCGGCGAGAGGGCGGCACTGTTGTTCGGTCGCGAGCGCAACGGGCTGGAAAACGACGAAGTGGCGCTTGCCGACCGCATTGTCACGCTGCCGGTCAATCCGGCGTTTGCTTCGCTCAATCTGGCGCAGGCCGTGGTCATCGTGGCCTATGAATGGTTCAAGCTTGCCGGCACGGGATTGCCGTTCGCCATGCCGCAAAAGTCCGAAAGCGCGCCGAAGCAGCAGCTTCTGGCTTTTTTCGCCGGGCTCGAGCGTGAATTGGAAAAGGTCGAGTTTTTTCGGCCGCCCGACAAGCGCGAAACCATGCAGATCAACTTGCGCAATATCTTTACCCGCATGCAGCCGACCCGGCAGGACATCCAGACCTTGCACGGCGTGATCATGGCAATCGCGGAAGGCCGCAAGGGGCCGGCGCGCGGCGGCGTGCTCGACGGCGAGGAGGCCGAGATGCTGCGGACGCTCCTTGCCGAGCATGGCGGCGGCCGGGTGCCGAAGGAACGCGGACCGGTGCGCGGGCTGGCGCGGCTGCTGCGCCGCAATCCGACCGATGCCGAGCGCGCGCTCTGGCAGGCGCTGACCAACGACCGGCGCTTCGCCGGCCGCGGCTTCAAGCGCCAGACCCCGGTCGGCCAGACCATCTGCGACTTCGTCTCGTTCCCGCAGCGGCTCGTGATCGATCTGGTGCCGGTGAGTGAAAGCCCGGCGGCGGCTGCGATGCGCACACGCAAGCGTGAATGGCTGAAAGACCATCATTACAAGGTGGTCGGAATATCGGATCGCGATATCGAGTCTGACATGGCGGCCGTGCTGCTTCGCCTCGAACAGGCCATGAATTGAGCCGGATGGTGCAATAAGGGGCTAGTCCGGCGTAGCGGGCGGCTCAGGGGTCAAATCGCGCATGCAATGGACGAATTCCCAAGCGCGCTATGGCGCGATTATGCAAACCATGCATTGGCTCACGGCGATTTTTGTCATCGCGGGCTTTCTCCTCGGCCAATTTGGCGATGCCTTGCCGCGCGGCGCGCCGCGGCAATACGGCCTTCTGGTCCATATGACGCTCGGCCAGACCGTGATCGTGCTCTTGGTGTTGCGGTTCGTTTGGCGACAGGTCAATCCGCCGCCGCCGCTCGAGACAACGCCGCTCGGAGCGCTTGCCACGCTGGCGGCGAGAGCAAGCCACATCACTCTTTACGCGCTGCTTTTGGCGGTGCCCGTGCTCGGCATGGTCGTGCAGCTCAAGCGCGGCCACGCACTGCCGGTATTCGGGGTCTTTGAAATGAACTCGCCATGGCCGGCCGACCGCAATCTCGCCCGCAGCATATTGGGGCTGCATCGCAATCTCGCGGACGCGCTTTTGATTCTCGCCGGCATCCATGCCGCCGCCGCCTTGGCGCATCACTGGATCTGGCGCGACCGCACGCTGTCGCGAATGCTGCCCGGTGAACCCGCGGCGCCGCAGCGAAAGCCGGCGCGCCGCAAGGTAAGCTAGCTTTTGAGCACCTTCATCGCCGCCGCGGCGCCGGCGCGGAACATCGCGAGATCGCTCGACACCGTGATGAATCTGACGCCGCGCTTGGCGAAATCCACCGCGCGCTCGGCGGATGTGGAATAGGCGCCCGGGATTTTCTTCGCCTTTTGCGCGCCGGCGATCATCGTATCGAGATGGCCGTCGACTTCCTTCGATAGGGGATCAACGGTCTTGCCGTCCGACAACGCGATCGACAGGTCCGACGGCCCGAGGAAGAAGCCGTCGATCCCTGGCGTATTGATGATCGCCTCGAAATTGTTCAGTGCGGTGGGGGTCTCGATCATCGCGAAGGTGACAACGTGGTCGTTGGCTTCGCGCAGAAAGGTCGGCATGTCGGAGACGCCACCGAGTGCCATGGCGCGGTGCGGGCCCCAGCTGCGCTCGCCGAGCGGGGGGAATTTGGCAGCGGCGGCAAAGGCGCGGGCGTCGGCAGCGGTATTGATCATCGGCGCGATGATGCCTTCGGCGCCAAAGTCGAGCGCGCGACTTACCAGTGCGAAATCGTTGAGCGGCACTCGCACCATGGGTGCCGCGCCGCCCTGACGGATCGCCGCCACAGCGTGGAGGATACCGGCAACGTCCCACAGGCCGTGCTGGCTTTCGACTGCAACCGCGGGAAATCCCTCGCGCGCCAGCGTTTCGGCAAGCAGCGGATAGGGCAGGCCGCACCAGCCAGTGAATACCGTTTCTCCGGCGCGGAAGCGCCGGGCGAGCGTGAAGCCGGGGATAGCCATGGTCGTTTTCCCGTTCGTTAAAATGCGGCCGCGATGCTTTCGGCTTCAGCGGCCGGCCTGGATGTCGGCCACCGCCTTGGCCATGAGTTCGTTCATGGTGCGCCCGATCTGGTGATCCGACTGCGCTACGCCCTTGGCATCGAAGTCCTTGCGGATCTTGTGGGCGACGTCGCGGTCGCCGGTCTGTTCGAATTCGGTCATGACCACCGACAGCGCATAGCTGTCGGCTTGCGGACCGCTCAGGCCGAGTTTTTCCGCGGCCCACAGGCCGAGCATCTTGTTGCGCCGTGCGATGGCCTTGAACTTCAATTCCTCATCGTGCGCAAATTGTTTCTCGAAGGCTTCTTCGCGCTTGTCGAACGTCGTCATGGAGCTGCTGCCTCGGAGGTGCCTCGGGCGGGGCGTTGGACTGGGCCTTGGACCGGCTCGCGGCCGTCTTAAGCTTCGCCTGCAGGCATGAAAAAGGAAAAAGAGTGTATCGCTTGCGGCCTTGCATAACGAGGGTGGCTCGTCAAGGCAACGGCTTCGCCGCTATAATTCGACATTGCGGGAAGTCTCGCGCGGGGCTATGTCGATTGTACTCCGCCTCACCTTCGGCTAGCCTCCGTGACGCGGATAGGCCGCTTACGTTGAGTCGCGTGTGTGCTTGGTTCCAAGAGCGCCCTTTGCCGCCGCCGCCGCCGCGGACCTCGACATCAAAAAATGGAGCCACGGCATTCCATGGACTTCACCAAAACCCGGTACACTCCGATGAGCCGCCGTCGCCGCATTTATGAAGGCAAGGCGAAGGTCCTTTACGAAGGGCCCGAGCCCGGAACGCTGATTCAGCATTTCAAAGACGACGCCACCGCCTTCAATGCGAAAAAGCATCAGGTGATCGAAGGCAAGGGGGTGCTCAACAACCGGATTTCCGAATACCTGTTTCAGCATTTGAACGACATCGGAGTTCCGACTCATTTCATTCGCCGGCTCAACATGCGCGAGCAGTTGATTCGCGAAGTCGAGATCATTCCGCTCGAGGTCGTGGTGCGCAACGTCGCCGCCGGCGAACTGTCGCAGCGGCTCGGTATCGAGGAAGGCACGCAATTGCCGCGCTCGATCATCGAGTTCTATTACAAGAACGATCAGCTCAACGATCCGATGGTGTCGGAAGAGCACATCACCGCGTTCGGCTGGGCCACGCCCCAGGAAATCGACGACATCATGTCGCTTGCGATCCGGGTCAACGATTTCCTCTCCGGACTGTTTCTCGGCGTCGGCATCCGCCTGGTCGATTTCAAAATGGAAACTGGCCGGCTGTGGGAGAACGATCTGATGCGGATCGTCGTGGCCGACGAGATTTCCCCGGATTCCTGCCGGCTGTGGGATATCAAATCGAACGAAAAGCTCGACAAGGACCGCTTCCGCCGCGATCTCGGCGGGCTGCTGGAGGCCTATACCGAAGTGGCCAAGCGGCTTGGCATCATGAGCGAAGGCGAGCGGCCGCAGGGCACCGGCCCCATTCTGGTGAAGGGCTGACGTGACCGCGCGCGATCTCACCATCGGCCTTGTCGTGCCGTTCGCGACCGACGAGGTGCCGTTCGAAGGCCCGATCATGTATCCGGGCGTGCGCTTCATTCCGCGCGGGGTCGGCGTGCGTGCGCTTACCCCCGAGGGCTACGAGTTGGCGTGGAACGGCATTCTTCCCGCCGCCGAATATCTCGCCAAACAGGGCGTCGACGCCATCATGGTCATCGGCACATCGCTGACCTTCTACCGCGGCGCCGAGGCACATAATCAATTGCTGAAGGATCTGCGCGAGCGCACCGGGCTGCCGGTCTCCACCATGAGCCAAGCCTTGATCGACGGGCTGCGCGAGGTCGGTGCCAAACGGGTCGCGGTCGCAACCGCCTATACCGATGTCGTCAACCGCAAGCTCAAGGAGCTTCTGGAGGCGGCCGGCGTCGAGGTGCTGTCACTCGAATGTTTCAATCTGCTCGAATTTAACGCGCCGCATAAAATGAGCGAGGCCGAGATTATTTCGCTGAGCGACACGGCGGTCGCCAAGGCGGCCGGCGCGGAGGCGATCCTGATCTCCTGCGGCGGCCTGCGCACGCTCGGCGTGGCGGAGCCGCTGGAAGCGAACCACGGCATTCCGGTGGTTTCCTCGGCCACGGCGGCCTTTTGGGCGGCGATGCGGCTCGTCGGCGAGAGCGGACAGATCGACGGTTATGGGCGGCTGTTCGAACAGGCGCGCACACCGGCGCCTTGACGCCTTGCTTGGTTGCGGGCGCGGCGATTCCTCCATATTGAGGTGACCATGAAAGCCCGCGTCACCGTCACGCTGAAATCCGGTATTCTCGATCCGCAGGGCAAGGCCATTGAGGGCGCCTTGAAGTCGCTGGGCGTGGGCGGCGTCGCCAGCGTCCGCCAGGGCAAGGTCTTCGACATCGAGATCGAAGGCGCCGATCGCGCCGGCACGGAAGCTGCGCTGAAGACCGCGGCGGAAAAGCTGCTCGCCAATACCGTGATCGAGAATTATCGGATCGAGGTGACGGGATAACGGGTCATGAAATCGGCCGTCATCGTCTTTCCCGGCATCAATCGCGAGCGTGACATGGCCCGCGCGCTGCGGCTCGTCTCCGGACGCGACCCGGCGATGCTTTGGCACGCCGAGACGGCGATTCCCGCCGGTACCGATCTCGTCGTCATTCCCGGCGGCTTTTCCTATGGCGACTATCTGCGCTGCGGCGCCATTGCCGCGCGCGCTCCGGTCATGGATGCGGTGCGCGGCTTTGCCGCCAAAGGCGGCCTGGTGCTCGCGGTCTGCAACGGCTTTCAGATCGCCTGCGAGGCCGGTCTCTTGCCCGGCGTGCTGATGCGCAATGCGCAACTGCGCTTTATCTGCCGCGACGTCTATCTGCGGGTCGAGCGCTCCGACACCCCGTTCACCCGCGGCTACAATGCCGGCCAGGTGATCCGGGTGCCGGTGGCCCACGGCGAGGGCAACTACATCGCCGACGGGGAGACCATTGCGCGGCTGGAGGGCGAGGGCAGGGTGGCCTTTCGCTACTCGTCGCCCGACGGCATGGTCGACCCGAACTGGAATCACAACGGCGCCATGAACGCCATCGCCGGCATCATCAACGAGCGCGGCAATGTGCTCGGCATGATGCCGCATCCGGAAAACCACGTCGAAGCGGCGATGGGCCGGACCGACGGCCGCGGCCTGTTCGCCGGGCTTGTGGATCACTTCAAGCTGGCGGCGTGACTTCGGTCTCGCCATATGGGAGAGGCAAGTGAACCGAGCCTCGCCCGTGCTTTCCAACGAACCCGCCATCACCCCCGAGCTGATCGCCGAGCACGGCCTGACGCCGGAGGAATATGACCGCGTCGTCGCGCTGATCGGCCGCGCGCCGAGCTTCACCGAGCTCGGCATTTTCTCGGCGATGTGGAACGAGCATTGCTCCTACAAATCCTCGAAGGTGCATTTACGCACGCTGCCGACCACGGGCCCTTGCGTGATCCAGGGGCCAGGCGAAAACGCCGGCGTCATCGATATCGGCGATGGGCTTGCCGTCGTGTTCAAGATGGAAAGCCACAATCACCCGAGCTTCATCGAGCCCTATCAGGGCGCGGCGACCGGGGTCGGCGGCATTTTGCGCGATGTTTTCACCATGGGCGCGCGGCCGATCGCGTGCCTCAATGCGCTGTCGTTCGGCGATCCGAAAAATCCGCGGACGCGGTCGCTGGTCGCGGGCGTTGTCGCCGGCATCGGCGGTTACGGCAATTCCTTTGGTGTGCCCACGGTCGGCGGCGAAGTCCGCTTCGACCGCCGCTACGACGGCAATATCCTGGTCAACGCCATGGCCGTCGGCATCGCTGAAAAGGACAAGATTTTCTATTCGGCGGCCTCCGGTGTCGGCATGCCGATTGTCTATCTCGGCTCGAAGACCGGCCGCGACGGCATCCACGGCGCCAGCATGGCTTCGGCTGAGTTCGGCGCCGATGCCGAAGAAAAGCGCCCGACCGTGCAGGTCGGCGATCCGTTCTCGGAAAAGCTCCTGCTCGAAGCCTGCCTCGAAATCATGGCCAAGGGCTGCGTCATCGCCATTCAGGACATGGGGGCCGCCGGGCTCACCTGCTCGGCGGTCGAAATGGGCGCCAAGGGCGATCTCGGCGTTACGCTCGATCTCGATTCCGTGCCGTGCCGGGAGACCGGCATGAGCGCCTACGAGATGATGCTGTCGGAGAGCCAGGAGCGCATGCTCATGGTGCTCAAGCCGGACAAGGAAAAAGAAGCCGAAGCGGTGTTCCGCAAATGGGGCCTCGATTTCGCGGTCATCGGCAGGACCACGCCGAGCAAGCGCTTTGTCGTCCGTCACGGCGGCGCGCAAATGGCGGATCTGCCGATCAAGGAATTGGGCGACGAGGCGCCGGTCTATCAGCGCCATTTCATCGAGAACAAGCGGCGGCCCATCGTCGATCCGGCATCCGCCCCGGCGCCGATGAAGGTCGCGGAAGCGCTGGAGAAGCTGATTGGCTCTCCCGACCTGTGCTCGAAACGCTGGGTCTGGGAGCAGTACGACCACGTCATCCTGGGCAATACCGTCCAGCGTCCGGGCGGTGATGCCGCCGTGGTGCGCATCGACGAAGGTCCCAAGGCGCTGGCGCTGACGTCGGACGTAACGCCGCGCTATTGCGAAGCCGATTCTTTTGTCGGCGGCGCGCAGGCCGTCGCCGAAGCTTGGCGCAATCTCACCGCGGTCGGCGCGCGGCCGCTGGCGGTGACGGATAATCTCAATTTCGGCAATCCGGAGCGGCCGGAGATCATGGGCCAATTGGTCGGCTGCGTGCGCGGCATCGGCGAGGCTTGCCGCGCGCTCGACTTCCCGGTCGTGTCCGGCAATGTCTCGCTCTACAACGAGACCAATGGGCGCGCGATCCTGCCGACGCCGACCATCGGCGGCGTCGGGCTCATTGACGATTTCACCAAGGCGATGACGCTTGGCTTCAAGGCCGAAGGCGAAGCGATCCTTTTGGTCGGCGAATGCCGCGGCTGGCTCGGGCAATCGATTTATCTGCGCGACATCTGCGGCCGCGAGGACGGTGCACCGCCGCCGGTCGATCTTGCCGGCGAACGCCGCCACGGCGATTTCGTGCGGCAACTGATCAAGGACGGCATGGTCACTGCGGTGCACGACGTCTCCGACGGGGGATTGATCGTCGCGCTTGCCGAGATGGCGATGGCGTCGGGGATCGGCGCCGTGCTGGAGGAGCATGGGCGGCTTCCCGCTCACGCCTTCTGGTTCGGCGAAGATCAGGCGCGCTACGTGCTGACGGCGAAGGACGCCGAGGCGGTGATGCAACGCGCCAAGTCCGCCGGCGTGCCGGTCGGACGGCTCGGGGCCACCGGCGGCGCCGTTCTGGCGCTCGACGGCGAGCGGCCGCTGCGCGTCGACGAGCTAAAGCACCGATTTGAAGCCTGGTTGCCGGCCTATATGGCGGGGCGCAGCTAAAACGGGTCTTCGCACTCCGTCCGCTATGGCCGGCTGACCCGGGCCAGCGCCTCGTAACACGTGGGCGACAGGCTGGCGGCCTTGACCGCGAGACAGTCCAGCACGGCGGGACCGATCGGCGGCAGTCCGGGGCATAATCTGAACGCATCGCCGCGGCAGATCCCCATGATGATCATGCGCCGCTGCGGCAGCATCGGCCGCAACACCAACGGCGGTATCGCCGGGGCCGCCGGAGCTACGGCGACCGGCGGTGGTGGGGGAGCCATCGGAGCGCGGACCGCCTTCGCCGCGGGTGCAGGCTTGGGCGGTTGGGGTTTGCTCATGCTCGGTGCCGAGGCCACCGGCGCTGCCGGGGCCGATGCAGCGGGCGGCGGTGGCGGCGCAGGAGCCGCGACTGCAGCCGGCGGCGGGGCGGCCGGAGGCGAAATGGCGCTCACTGCGGCTTGGCATCCGCCGGACAGCTTGGCCAGATTGCGCTTGAGACACTCGAGCGCATCCTTGCCGCCCGGCTGGACGCCTGAGCAATTTGCCATGAAGTCGGAACGGCAATTGGCGCGAATGGCGCTCGTCTGCGCCGACGTCGGTTGCTGCGCGTGGGCGCAAGCCAAGCCGAATGTCAGCATAAAAGCCAACACCAGCCCTGCGCGGCCGGTCGGTTGGATCGTGAAATCGTTGTTGACCGCGAACCTCGAGCTATCTCCGGCGAATGCCATAATTACCCCCTCAACTGCGCTCATAGCGCGGCAAGAATGCAACGGCGGACCCGTTTTCGCCAGTCGCCAAGTTGCCGCTACGGAGTGGGTTTTCTCTTATCGGCCGATCTGATAAGCCGCAAACTGTCGGGCGAAGCGCATGGAGGCGGACGCCAATGGCCATGGCGGCAAGCGACATCGAGAGTTTGATCAGAGCGCGCATTCCGGACGCGAAGGTCACGATCCAAGACCTCGCCGGCGACGGCGACCATTACAAGGCGACGGTCATCGCCGAGTTGTTCCGTGGCAAATCGCGTGTCCAGCAGCACCAGATCGTTTACGAGGCGCTCAGGACCGAGATGGGGGGCAAGCTCCATGCGCTCGCCTTGCAGACCGGAACCCCGTGACGGCGGCTTTTCCGGCTCGGCCGTTCTGCTGCACGGCCGAATTCGGAGATAGTCTTGCTTTCACGCGTCGCCGCATCCCGGCACCGCATGCCGCCGATATGGGCTTTCCCAACGTCTTGGGGTACATATATTGCATGAGGCGGCGAGATTCGGCGCCGGACGCGGCTGTCCGCGGCGCCACAAGGCCAAGGGTGATTCCATGTCCATCGAGCAATTCATCGACAACGAGGTGAAGGCGAACGAGGTCGTGCTCTTCATGAAGGGCACGCCGCAATTTCCGATGTGCGGGTTTTCCGGGCAGGTCGTCCAGATTTTCGATTATCTGGGCGTCGCCTATAAAGGACTAAACGTCCTGGAGAACGACGATCTGCGCAACGGTATCAAATCCTATTCGGAGTGGCCGACCATTCCGCAGCTTTACGTCAAAGGCGAATTCGTCGGCGGCTGCGATATCATCCGTGAGATGTTCCAGGCGGGCGAGCTGCAGTCGCTGTTGAAGGAGCGGGGCGTTGCGGTGAAGGAAAGCGCCGCCGCGTCATAGGAATAACCTCACTGTCTTCGGTGTATGTCCTGACGGGACGCTCCGGAGGTTTCCATGTCGATCAGACGCTTGGCCACCAGGATAATGCTGGAGCGCGGGCTGGCGCTTGTCTTGAGCACAGCCGTGGCGATGGCCATCACAGGCGCCGCC
Organism: uncultured Alphaproteobacteria bacterium; assembly: GCA_963827465.1. Lineage (GTDB taxonomy): Bacteria > Pseudomonadota > Alphaproteobacteria > Rhizobiales > Xanthobacteraceae > BOG-931. Next base: position 8,214 of record CAWHBC010000006.1, on the reverse strand, counting down.
CAAGCCGCGACCAAGAAAAGCAAGCACACGAAATCGCCGCCTGCCGCGCATAAGTCTGCGGGTCCGAGCGCTGCCCAGCCGGCCCAGCCCGGTCCGCCCGATCCTGGCAATTACAAGTAGAGCGCCGGTCGATCGCCGGCGCTTGCGCCTTCGTCAGCGCGAATAATATTCGACGACCAGATGCGGCTCCATCTGCACCGGATAGGGCACATCGGAAGGCGCCGGCACGCGGCTCAATTTGGCCGTCTGGTTCGAGTGATCGACCTCGATGTAATCGGGCACGTCACGCTCGCCGAGCGCGTTGGCTTCCAGCACCAGCGCAAGCTGCTTCGACTTGTCCTTGACCTCGATCAGGTCGCCGACTTTCACCCGATAGCTGGAGACCGTCACCCGCTTGCCGTTCACCTTGATGTGGCCGTGGCTGACGAATTGGCGCGCGGCGAACACCGTCGGCACGAATTTGGCGCGGTAGATCACGGTATCGAGCCGGCGCTCGAGCAGCCCGATCATATGGGCGCCGGTGTCGCCTTTCAGCCGCCGGGCTTCGTCGTAGATGCCGTGAAAGTGGCGCTCCGACATATTGGCGTAATAGCCCTTGAGCTTCTGCTTGGCGCGCAGTTGCACGCCGTAATCCGATAGCTTGCCCTTGCGGCGCTGGCCGTGCTGGCCGGGGCCGTATTCGCGCTTGTTGATGGGAGACTTGGGACGGCCCCAGATGTTCTGGCCCATCCGCCGGTCGATCTTGTACTTCGCCTCATGGCGCTTGGTCATTCGCGTCCTCGTGTGTGTTTAGGCATGGTCTTGTCCGAGAATCGGAAACCCGATCCTCGGGATCATGCCTTGCTGAGGATCGCGCCCTCCTCCTGTTCCGGCCTGTGGCACGGAACCGACAGGTTTTGAGCCGAAGCGCCGGCCGAAAACCGCGGGTCGCGAAACACTGCGCGGGCCTTTACGGCCCGCGAAGTGCGCGGTTTCTAGGGGGAAAGCCCCCGCCTGTCAAACAGCGATGGCCTGCCGGGGACTTAACCCGCTGCGAGGTGCTTGGCACGCATGCTGCGCAGCGCGGTTATCGCCAGAAGCGCAGTCACGGCGTCAAGCACCGCCACCACAATGAAGACGGCGGTCCAGCTTCCGGTTTGCTGCTTTAGGAACGCCGCGGCGGGGCCGGCGAGGATCGAGCCGACCCCCTGGGCGATATAGAGGAAGCCATAATTGGTGGCGGCGTATTTCGGCCCGAACGTGTCGGTCAAAGTTGATGGAAACAGCGAAAAGATCTCGCCCCAGCCGAAGAACACCAGCCCGCTGAGGACGACGAACAGTGCCGGCTGATGGATATAGGCGAACAGGACCAGGATGGCGGCACACTCCAGCGCGAAGGCAAGCGCCATGGTGGGTTCACGGCCGATCCGGTCGGACACCCAGCCGAAGAACGGGCGGGTCAGCCCATTGGTGAAGCGCGACAGCGTTAGCGAAAGCGGCAGCGCAGCCATGCCGAGTACCGGCAGATTGGCAACGCCGAAATCCTTGGCGAACGGTCCGACATTGAACACGACCATCAGCCCCGAGGTCGACATCATGCTCATCATCAGGAAGAGCAGGTAGAAGATCGGGCTTTTCAACATTTCGGCCGGCGCGTAGCTGCGGTGCGCTTGTGGTACGGCGGCGGAAACGGGCGCGGCGCCGGGCGCGACAAAATTCTCCGGCGGCAGGCGCAAGCCTTGCGCCGCCAAAATGCCGATGACGCCCTGGATCAATCCCCAGACGATCAGCGTGTGGGCATATCCTGAGCTTTTGATCATGGCGTCGATCGGGAAGCTGGTGAAAACCGCGCCGAAGCCGTAGCCGGCGGCGGCTATTCCGGCGGCAAGGCCACGCCGGTCCGGAAACCAGCGCACCATCAGGCCCACGATGCCGACATAGATGATGCCGGTGCCGAAGCCGCCGATGACGCCGTAGCTGAGATAGAGCGCCCACACATTGCCGACATAAGCGGCCATCACCCAACTGCCGCCGGCGAGGAATGCTCCGATCGAGATCAGCAAACGCGGGCCGAAGCGATCGACCAGATAGGCTTGGAATGGCGAGAACCAGGTCTGCAGGATCACCAAGAGCGACACGGTCCATTGCACCTCGGCAAGAGTGGTGCCGAGCTTTTGGTTGAGCGGACCGGTGAACAGTGTCCAGACATATTGCGGGCTGGAGATCGCCATCATGGCGATGACGCCGAGAATGAGCTGGTTCCACCGGTTGGGATGCGATGCCGCGCGTTGCGTCGGAATGGCGATCGTCATGAATTCATCTCCGCCTGTTCGAGCATTGGATTTTCCGCACGGCGGCAGCCATGCTCGCGAGCTTCCCGACATCAGCCACAGCCAACAGCGTCGCAGGATCGCGAGCCGAGTAAAGGCGATATTGAAAGCAGAGACTGATCTGAGTTTAGGCACGGCCGTGTGCGGCGGCGGCCGCGGGCGGCTGCTCATCCGACTTTATTCCCATCCCCGCCAAAACCGCATGGCGGGGCCGGCCGGAGGTGAAAATCGCAACCGTGCTGCCCGGAACGCCGGCCGCCGGCGCGCGACCGAGCAGATCGCCGACCCGCCGCGCGATCGCCGGCGCCGGATCGATGAAATTCACGGGCCATGACGCAAGCCGGCGCAGCCGTTCGAGCAGCAGCGGGTAGTGCGTGCAGGCGAGCACCACGGTGTCGGTGCGCTTGCCGTCGTCGACAAAGGCCGGCGCAATCTCCTCGAACAGCGCCGCGTCGCTCACCGGCATACCGGCGAGATCGTCCTCGGCATAGCCCGCCAGATGCTTTGAGCCGACCAGCGTGACCCGACAATCGCCGGCATAATCGCGAATGAGAGCGCGGGTATATTCGCGCCGCACCGTCGCCTCGGTGCCGAGCACGGAAACGCGGCGCGTCACCGAAGCGGCACAGGCCGGCTTGATCGCCGGCACGGTGCCGACAAAGGGCAGCGAGAATGTCTTGCGCAGATCCGGCAGCACGATGGTCGAAGCGGTATTGCAGGGAATGACAACGAGATCCGGCCGGTGCGCCTCGATCAGTTCGCCCATCAAAGCGACGACGCGGGCGACGAGCGCGGTTTCCTCGATGGCGCCGTAGGGAAAGGCGGCGTCATCCGCGACATAGACGTAATCGGCCTGCGGGCGTGCCGCCGCGACCTCGCGATAGACCGTGAGGCCGCCGAGACCGGAATCGAACAACAGGATTTTTTCGCGCGACGCCATAGCTTGAGACTCACCACCCCTTTTCAAGGAAGGCAACGCCGGGGAGAGGTAACCAGCGCAGGAGTTTACCGCGCAGGAGGTGCCAGAGTGGGATTTGCCGGGGCAGGAGTCTACTTCAGGCCTTCGACCAGCCGCGGCCCTTCCTTGGGCGTGGCATTCTTCTGTTCCGCCGCAGCCGGTCTGTCCGCCACCGGCGCAACCAGACCGCTTACTGCGGTGAAAGTCAGGATCAGGATCGCCGCGAGGTTGCCGTCATGGAATTTGGCAAAAGCCACAGCGCCCATCAGATAAGCCCAGAACGGAAATGCGATCGTGGATACGATGGCGTTGACCATCCAGGCGTCGCCGTCCTCGCGCACGTACCAGCAGAACAAGGGCGTCAGGATCAATCCGATCAGCAAAGCGCCGGCGGCAATGGTGGTGACTGAAAGTCCCGCCATGGTCGCTGTTCCGTTTCCGGAGGCAACGGCCTGCGCCAGGATGGAATTGACCAGCATCGAGCAGCCGATGATCTCCGCCGGAATATATTTCACCATCCGCGTCAGATAATCGTCGCCCGGTTGGCCAGGGGTCGTGACCGCCTGGACGCGCGATTGGATCATGCCGCCAAAGTCGGAGGTTTGCGCCGGCTGTGACTGCGTCTCGGCCAATTTCGGCTTGCGTACCAGACGGCTCATGATCCTCTCCCCGAATGGTTGTGCGAACCTACGTCACACCGATGAGTCGGGCAAGGCGACGAAAGCCCCAGGACGGCGGGCCGGACGCGCAAACCAAATATGGTTAACGCCGGTCAGGGCCGGCCGAAAACGCGGGCGAAGATGGTATCGACCTGTGTCATATGGAAATCGAGATCGAAGTTGGCGGCGATCTCGGCCTCGCTCAAATATTTGCGCACGTCGGGGTCGGCTTTCAGCAGCGTGAGGAAATCGCCGCCGCCGGCCCATACTTTCATGGCGTTGCGCTGCACCATTTGGTAGGCGTCCTCGCGCGCGGCGCCTTTCTGCGCCAGCGCCAACAGCACGCGCTGCGAATGGACGAGGCCGCCGAGCCGGTCGAGATTGCGGCGCATGGCGTCGGGATAGACGATGAGCTTGTCGACAATCCCGGCCAGCCGGTTGAGCGCAAAGTCGAGCGTCACCGTCGCATCCGGGCCGATCATGCGCTCGACCGAAGAATGCGAAATATCGCGCTCGTGCCACAGCGCAACATCCTCCATTGCCGGCGTCACATAGGCGCGCACCATGCGGGTGAGGCCGACAAGGTTTTCCGACAATACGGGATTGCGCTTATGCGGCATCGCCGAAGAGCCCTTCTGGCCTTCGGAAAAGAACTCCTCGGCCTCCAAGACTTCGGTACGCTGCAGATGGCGGATCTCGGTCGCCAGCCGCTCGATCGAGGCGGCGACCACGCCGAGAGTGGCGAAATACATGGCATGGCGGTCGCGCGGGATGACCTGGGTCGAGACCGGCTCGACGGTCAGTCCCATTTTTTCGGCGACATAGGCTTCGACGCGCGGATCGATCTGGGCGAAGGTGCCGACCGCGCCGGAGATCGCGCAGGTCGCAACCTCCTTGCGGGCGGCCTCCAGGCGCGCGCGGGCGCGCGAGAACTCGGCGAAGGCGACGGCGAGTTTGAGCCCGAACGTCGTCGGCTCCGCATGGATGCCGTGCGAGCGGCCGATGGTCGGGGTGAATTTATATTCGCGGGCGCGTCGCTCCAGCGCCACGAGGAGCGCATCGACGTCGGCAATGAGAATGTCGGCGGCGCGCACCAGCTGAACATTCAGGCAGGTATCGAGCACGTCCGATGACGTCATTCCCATGTGCACGAAGCGCGCGTCGGGACCGACGATCTCGGCGAGATGGGTGAGGAAGGCGATGACGTCGTGCTTGGTGACGCGCTCGATCTCGTCGATGCGCGCGGTGTCGAATTTGGCGGCGCTGCCTTTTTCCCAGATCGTCTTTGCCGCCGACTTCGGGATCAGCCCGAGCTCGGCCATGGCGCTCGCGGCGTGCGCCTCGATCTCGAACCAGATGCGAAAACGCGTCTCCGGCGTCCAGATCGCCGCCATCTGCGGACGGGTGTAGCGCGGGATCATCGTTTGCGCTTCATGCTCATGCCGCGAACCGTGCGCGGTCATGCGGCTGCCGGTAATCGACCGGCGTACCCTTGGGGATGATGCCGGTCGGGTTGACCCGCGCGATCGAATAATAGCCCATTACGTAATAACGCGGTTTGACGGTCTCGGCGACGCCGGGCACCGCATAGAGCTCGCGCATATAGTTCAACAAATTTGGAAAATCGGCGATGCGGTTTCTGTTGCACTTGAACAGCGAGAAATAGGCGACGTCGAAGCGCACCAGCGTCGGGAACAGCCGCCAATCCGCCTCGGTGATCCGGTTGCCGACGAGGTAGCGCTGGCGGCCGAGCCGCGCTTCGATGTCGTCGAGGGTGGCGAACAGCGCGTCAAAGGCCTCCTCATAGGCGGCCTGCGATTTGGCGAAACCGCAGCGGTAAACGCCGTTGTTCACATTGGCGTAAACCTGCGCGTTGATGCGATCGATCTCTTCGCGCAGCGGCTTCGGATAATAATCCGTCGGGTCGGCGCCGATGCCGCCGAACTCCGCATTGAGCATGCGAATGATTTCTGAGGATTCGTTGTTGACGATCCGCTTGGTTTTTTTGTCCCACAGCGTCGGCACCGTTACTTTGCCAGTATAATGCGGATCGCTCGCGGCATAGGCCTGATGCAGATAGTGGAAGCCGTTGACGCGATCGGGCGTGCAGTCCGGGAAGGCGGAATTATCCTCGAATGTCCAGCCTTGCGTTTTCAGGCCCGGAATTGCGATCGAGACGCTGATCGCGCCAGTCAGCTTTTTCAGCGCCAGATAGATTTGCGTGCGGTGCGCCCACGGGCAGGTATAGGCGACATAAAGGTGATACCGCCCGGCTTCCGCTTTGAAGCCCGACGAGCCGTCGGCCGTGATGCGATCGCGAAACACGCTGTCGACGCGCTGGAAATTACCGGCTTTGCCGGTCTCCGCCGGCAAATCCTCATCACGCCATTGGCCATCCACCAGTATTCCCATCAGGCTGCCTCCCCGCGAACGAGCGCCGCCGCCTGGCGGATCGCCGCGATATTTGTGCGATAGCTCTCCGGCGTTCTGTCCTTGAACACCGCGGAGCCGGCGACGAAGGCGTTGGCGCCGGCGCGCGCCGCTTCGGGCGCGACCTCCGGTGTAATGCCGCCGTCGATTTCGATGTCGATCGGGCGTGCGCCCGCCATGGCGCGCAGATTGCGAACTTTGCCGACGGCGTCGGCGATGAACTTCTGGCCGCCGAAGCCAGGATTGACCGACATCACCAAGATGAGATCGACCAGATCGATGACGTGCTCGATTGTCGTCTCGGAGGTGCCGGGATTGAGCGTGACGCCGGCCTTTTTGCCGAGCGCGCGGATCGCCTGCAGCGAGCGGTGGATATGGGGCCCGGCCTCGACATGCACGGTGATGTGATCGGCGCCTGCCTTGGCAAAGGCTTCGAGATAAGGATCGCACGGCGCGATCATCAGGTGCACGTCGAGCGGCTTTTTGGTGTAGGGCCGGATCGCCTTGACGATGTCCGGACCGATCGAAATGTTCGGCACGAAATGACCGTCCATGACGTCGACATGGATCCAGTCGGCGCCGGCGGCATCGACCGCGCGCACCTCCTCGCCCAATTTCGCAAAATCGGCGGCCAGAATCGAGGGGGCGATGATGAGCGGACGAGGCACGGCTTTCTCCGGGCTTACGCGTTCTGCTAACACGCTGATCCGACGCGGGCAACGCAACCCCGCCGCCGGCCGGCGCGCCACGGGAGCCCCGCTTGCCGGCGGCGGCGCGGCTCGCCAGATGTCTATGCTCAATCTTGCGGTGGAGGTTTTGTGGCGCGGACCGATGTCATTGTCTTGGGTGCCGGGATTGTCGGCACTTCGGTCGCGCTTCACCTTGCCAAGCGCGGGATGGCGGTTGCGCTGGTCGACCGCGGCGGCGCCGGGGAGGGTACCTCTTACGGCAATGCCGGCATTATCGAGGGCAACACCATTTTTCCGGCGGCATTCCCGTCGGACTGGGCGACGCTTCTTGCCGTTGCGATCAAACGCTCGCCGCTCGCCAATTATCATCCGACGTTTCTGCCCGCGATCGTGCCGTGGCTATCAGCCTTTCGCGCTTATTCGCAGCCGGCGAAGCTTCTGGAAACTTCGCGCGTCATGCGGCCGTTATTTGCCCGCGCGGTTGCCGAGCATGAGGCGCTCGCGGCCGAAGCAGCGGCGGAGCAATATTTCCGCCGCACCGGCTGGCTGAAACTCTATCGCAGCGACCGCGGTTTCGCCGGCGCAAAGCGCGAGCTCGATCTTGCCAAGGAGCTTGGTATCGCAAATGTGGCTATGGACGCCGACGCGGCGCGCGCGCTCGAGCCGTCGCTCAGTCCGGTCTTTCATCATGCGGTGCATTGGACCGGGGCGGTTAGCGTCTCGAATCCATTGGCGGTGACGCGCGCCTACGCGGCGCGTTTTGCCTCGCTCGGCGGATTGTCGTTCACCGGGGATGCGCGCACGCTGCACCGCAACGGAACGCAATGGCGCGTCGACACCGCAGCCGGTCCACTCGATGCCGCGGAGGTCGTCATCGCGCTCGGTCCATGGCTCACCGACGTGCTCGACCCGCTCGGCCTGAAACTGCCGCTCGCGGTGAAGCGCGGCTATCACCGCCATTTCCGGCCGCAAGGCAATGCCGGCTTGTCCCGTCCGGTGCTCGATGCCGAGAATGGGTATGTGATGACGCCGATGGAGCAGGGCATCCGGCTGACCACGGGTATCGAATTCGCCCCGCGCGATGCGCCGCCGACGCCGGTGCAGTTCGAGCGGCTGTTGCCGGCCGCGCGCGAACTCTTTCCGCTCGGCGAAGCGATCGAGTCGGAGTT
>CAWHBC010000005.1:0-349224 GCA_963827465.1 uncultured Alphaproteobacteria bacterium | reverse complement strand
CCCGGGGAGCCAACGGCCTGTTCTCTTCTGTTCACCTCCGTTCGGCAGTCGTCCGAAAAACCATTGAGCGATCAAGGCTTTCGTCCGATGGTCGCCGGCGCCTTCTTTTCAGATGGCGGGCGGATCGGCGGGAAAGCTAAAATCACGGGCGCAATTCGGCGTATCGACGTGCCCGTGGCATCGAGCGCATGGGTGATCGATCTTTGCGGGTTCGCTCGTCTGCGTCTCAGGATGCGCGCGAGCGGACGAGCGCGGGACAGAGCAAATAGCGATAGGAGCTAAGCCGCCATGCAGCAGTTGACGGCAGGAATCACCAAGGCGGGCACCGGCATCGACGGGATCGTCTGGAATATTCTGGGGCAGACCTATGTGCCCAAGAGCTTGAGCGAGAGCTCGTTTTCCTGGCACGCCACTTTCCCACCCGGCACCTTCGTGCCGCCGCACATTCATCCGACCCAGGACGAATTCATTTACATGTTCGAAGGACAGTTCGATCTGGTCCTTGACGGTCACGCCTTCGTGGCAACCGCGGGAGATCTGATCAAGCTGCCGATGAACATTCCACACGGCATTTTCAACAACAGCGACCAGCCAGTGAAATGTTTCTTTTGGGTGTCGCCGACGCGCCGGCTCTATGACCTGTTCTGGGCGATCCACAGCATGAAAGAGCAGAATCCGCCGGACGTGGTCGCGCTCTCGGCCAAATACGAAGTGATGTTTCTGCCGCCGCCGGACAAGGCGTAAGTGCATCGCGTGCGGCCTGCAACACCGGGCGTTGTTGTTTACGTCCAGGCCGGCACGCCGCGACGCGGCGGCTCAAGCGGCCTTGGCCGGCCTGTTGACCTGCGCTTGGGCAAAGCCGGCAGTCGAGGCGTAGCCCCGCACGATTGCCTTGCGACGCTCGTAGTCGAGCACGTCGTCGATATTGCTGAAACCGTTCGGCGCCAACTCCTCGACCACGTCGATCACGCCCTCGGGGCCGCCCTTACGGTTCATGCGCACGATCTGCGCCGTCGGCGGCAAGCGGTCGCGATCATAGGCCCACAGCGCATGGGCCGGGTGCTCCGCCTTGACCAGGTGATCGGCGAGCGCTTTGGCGTCCAGGATCGCCTGAGAGGCGCCATTTGAGCCGACCGGATACATCGGGTGCGCCGCATCGCCGAGCAGCGTCACCCGGCCGTGCGACCAGCGCGGCAGCGGGTCGCGGTCGCACATGGGAAATTCCCAGAATTCCGAGCTCGCCTCGATCATGTGCTGGGCGTCGACATGGGGGATGCGGAAACGCCGCACGTGGGGCATCGAATCCTCGAGCCGGCCCGGCCGCGACCAATCCTCCTTGAGCGGCGGCGGTGTCGAGCCGTCGGCGACGCGGGCGGTCACCGCCCAGTTGGTCAAACGGCGATCCTCGCGCGTGCCGGGCGCGATCGGATAGATCACGAATTTGGCGGCGAGTCCGCCGGCCACGATCATCGAGCGGCCATCGAGAAAGACCGGCCAATCCAGCGCACCGCGCCATAGCATGATGCCGTTCCAAGCCGCCCGGCCCTCGTTCGGGTACAGCGCGTCGCGCACCGTCGAGTGGATGCCGTCGGCACCGATCAAGACGTCGCCGCGGGCGGTGGCTCGGTGGGCGCCGTGGCGGTCGAAGAAATAGGCGATGACACCGGCCTCGTCCTGACTGAACGACAGCAGCCGGTGGCCGGTGTGAATTCGGGATTCGCCGACCCGGGCGCGGGCGGCCTGATAGATCACGTTCTGCAGGCGGCCGCGATGGATGGAAAATTGCGGTACGTCATAGCCCGCATCAAGGCCGCGCGGCTCGCGCCAGATTTCCTGGCCGAAGCGATTGGCATAGATCAGCTCGTGGGTCCGGATCGCCACGGCGTCGAGCCGGTCCAACAGCCCGAGGGCGCTCAGCTCTTTGATCGCATGCGGCAGTGTATTGATGCCGACGCCCAGTTCGCGCACCGCGTCGGCCTGCTCATAGACCTCGCAATCAATACCGCGGGCGTGGAGCATGATTGCGGTGGTCAGTCCGCCGACGCCACCGCCGACTATAATCGCCTTCATGACCGCTCACTCTACTACGCCGGACTGTCGGACAATACACGATCGGCGCCGCCATTCTGCGCGGCGGAGCCGTGTCCGGCAACCGTCTGCCTCAGCACGGTGAACGGCCGCACTTGGCACCCGCAGCGCCCTTCTTTGAATGCGCGGTCGCGCTTTCAGCATCGCCTAATCGCCGAAGCGACTTATCCTCACCGATCTTTAACCGCGGCCGCTCAGCCTTGATGGCGAAAGGGGCGAATCATGGCGCAAAATCTCGGATATGCTCTGCCGCGCGCGGTCATCGTATTGGGCGGCTGGGGCGCGACCTATTGGATTCTCACAATCCTGTCGACGGACCTGCCGCCGACAGCGGTCTACGTTACCGGCTTGGCTTGGGTGGCGGCCGGCGTTGCCTGCTTCGGCTATCTCTATCGGCTGCGGCGAGAATTGGGCATACCGGTGCACTCGACCGAAGGCGTCGAGCAGGACGTCGTATAAGCGCAATCGAGTTGACCGCGGCGCTCAGGCTCGCGCGCCGGCTTTGTTCCAGCCGCGGATGCGGTCGCCATAGACTTCGAAGCCGGCCGGCGTCACCACCACCGTATCTTCGAGCTTAATGAACCCGCGGCGCGGATGCTGCAGCGTAGTTTCGACCGAGACCACCATGCCGGTTTCGAGCGGCCGGTCGGCATCATAGGCGTCGTACGGCACCGGCCCGGAATTGGTCAGACGTGGCGCCTCATGGCTGACGAGGCCCATGCCGTGGGCCAAAAATTCCGTGTAGTTGTGGATCTTGGACTTGTGCAGCACGGCATTCGCCGCTGCATAAATCTCCTTGCCCGGCACCCCGGCCTTAATCGGCTTCATCGAGGCCTGTTCGATCGCTTCGACCTCGGCCAACAGTTCGACAAGCTCGGCATCCGGCTCGCCGGCGATGCCCATCCGCGCCACGTCGCCGATATAGCCGTGATAATTGCCGCCGGAATCCAGCGACAGCACGTCGCCCTTCTCCCAGCGCTGATCGGAAGGAGCGCGGTTGAGGCTCGAGCCGGCCGCGATAAGGCAATAATCGAACGTCAGACCGCGCGAAGTTTCTTCACGCCGCAGCGCCTCGGCGAGCTCCGCCTTTGTCGCGCCGGCCCCGTAATTGGCAAACACCGCGGTCATGGAATCGATCACCTTGTCGGACGCAACGCGCAGTATTTCGAGCTCTTGCGGCGATTTGACCGCACGCAGGCGCTCGAGCACGAACAGCGCATCGACAAATTCGCTGTGCGGGAACGCCTTGCGCAGCACGGCGTCAGCATCCACCGGAATGAATGCGGTTTCGATACCGATGCGTTTCGGCTTGGCCACGAGCTTGCGGGCATAGTCGGCCGCCTTTTCGGCCGCGTCGATCGTACCCGAGCTCTTGGCGTTGAGCTCCGCGACCCAGAACGGTGTCACCTCGTTCTGAAAGCGATCCATGCGGTGGCCGAAAAAGCCGGCCTTCTGCGGCTCGCCTTTCGCGTAAACGAAAATAGGCAGGTAGCGGCTTAATCCCATCGCGTCCATGCTCTCGAAAAAGAACGAGCGATGGCCGCCGAGAAGATATTGGATGTTGTGCTTTGACGACGCGATCAGCACATCGATGCCGGCCTCGTCCATCAGCCGGTCGAGCCGTGCGGTGTCGAACGGAGCGGTCCCCTGTCGCTTGGTCACGTCGAGCATGATCGATCTCCCTGAAGCCGGTGAGGCGCTTTGCCTTCTCCGTTATTTAGCAAATCCATGTGGGTTTATGAACCGACGCGGATGTGGCCCTGCCCCGCCGGCGCGGCAAGCCTCGTCCCGGTCTTAGAACCACAATGCTTTAGGCCCACAATTCGGCGCTGGCGAGCTTTGCGCCTTGGACCAGCGCGTCGAGCTTGGCCCACATGATGCTCGGATGCACCCGGCGGTGAAACGGCCCCTGGGCAAAGCCGCAATCAGTGCCTGCCAGCACATTTTCCCGTCCGACCAGCCGCGCGAGCCGCACGATACGCTCAGCGACCAGTTCCGGGTGCTCGACGACGTTGGTGGCATGGCTGATCACGCCGGGAATGAGGAGCCGGCCTGGCGGCAGCTTGGCGCGCTCCCACACCCGCCACTCGTGCTCATGGCGCGGATTTGCGCCTTCAATGACATAGGCCCCGACCTTCATGCCGAGGATGAGGTCGACGACGTCGTTGAGCGGTACGTCGCTCGCATGCGGGCCAGGCCAACTCCCCCAGCAGACGTGATAGCGGATGCGCTCCGCCGGCAATCCGGCAATCGCTTCGTTGAGCACGTCGACCTGCAAGCCCAGCCACTTGCGGTATTCGGCGAAACTGGCGGGCGGCACCATGCGATCGTAGGTGACCGCGGCGCGCGCATCGTCGAGCTGCAGGATAAAGCCGGCGTCGATGATCATTTTATACTCGGTGCGCATCGCCGCGCCGATGGCTCGGATCAGTTCTTCCTCGCTCTTGTAGTATTCGTTCTTGCGGTCCGGAATGACGCTCGCCGGCGCCGCGACGGGTAAAAAGGCTTCCTCGACTTTGACGTCCTTGAGCGCCGCTTTGAAGTTGTCGATGTCGCGCTGCAACTCCGCCTGCCCCGAATAGCTGATCGGCCCGACGCATACCGCCTCGATCGTGGTGGCGACACCTTCCTTGGCGTCGAGCTCGGCGTAAAATTCGGCAAATTTCTCGCGATCGACGCCGCGGGTGAATGGATTGGCGCCGGGTTTGACCGGCCGCCGCTCGAAACCGCTTAATCGCTCCAGCACATATTGCGACCAGCTGATCGATTTGCCGAACTCGCCGTCGCTGATGACGTCGATCCCGACATCGGCCTGCTGGCGCACGACTTCGGCGACCGACTGCTTCAGGCAAGCCTCATAGGCGGGCCTGTCATAGGCTTTGCCGGCTTGCTTGGCGCGCAGGAAGTCCTGCAAGGCCGGCGGCCGGATCAGGCTGCCGACATGCGTGGTCAGAATGCGATCGGTGCTGCGCTTCATCCGCTGCTTCTCCTGGCGCCCGCGTTGCGGAGCGCACCGAAGCAATCCGGCGCGGCGGCGTCAATTGATGATTGGCGAAAACACCGCGACGAACGTCGCGGCGATTGGGCCAATGCCCATTGTCCGGTGGACGGCGAGACTTCAGGCCGCCGAGCGCGCGGCCGATTTTGCGGCGGATGCGGATTGCGCGTCGGCCATGCCGCGCTTGGCCCGGTCGAGGATAAGTTCGATCGATGCGACCTCGACCCGATTGCGGCCATTGTCCTTGGCGCGATAGAGCGCGTGGTCGGCCTGCGCCAAAAGCGCCGAAATATCGAGGACGGCGTCGTAGCTGATGACGATGCCTATGCTGACAGTCGCGACGACGGGCCGGCCGTCGACTTCGCAGCTTTCTTTGGCGAAACAGCGCCTGATGTCTTCGGCCATCGCCAGCGCCCGCTCGCGCGTGACGTCGACCAGGAGGGCGGCGAATTCTTCGCCGCCGAGCCGGCCGAACAGGTCGGCACGGCGTATGCAATTGCCGGCTACGTTCGCGAACATCTGCAGCACGCGATCGCCCACGGCATGGCCGAAGCGGTCATTGATCGACTTGAAGTTGTCGAGATCGAGCAGCATCACCGCCAGCGACCGCGGGTCGGTCGCCTGCCGCCGCAGTTGCGCCTCGCTGTCCTGCAGGAAGGCGCGGCGATTGGAAATTCCGGTCAGCGGGTCGACCAGCGCTGCAGTCTTATGGCGGTGCTCGGTTCGCTCCTTGGCCATGGCCAGGAGGATGAAGGCGATGGAGATCGTGAACAGCAGCGCCTCGAAGCTGAGCACTGTCAGCCAAACGCTTCGGAACATGACATCGCCGTGTGGCGACCACGGCAGCATGGCGCCGAACGGCGTGCGCAACAGATAGAGCGAGCCGTGCGCGAACAGCATGAAGATCACCGGCCAGCGCGACACCAGCGGCTCGCCGCGGCCGCGCCAGAATTCCCACGCCGCCGCCCACGTATAAGCGGTGATAATTCCGGAGCCCAACAAAACGCGAAGGTCCCAGGACCCGGCAATGACGGGAACGCGGGAGAGGACCAGCCATAGAGCGGCGCCGCCGAACAACAGCATCGGCAGCGGCTTGCGGTGGTCGAAGACGCGGGCCCCGGTCCAAGTGAAGGCAAACGCGGTGAACAACAGCACGTTGGCCAGGTCGATGGAGATCAGGTCGGAGACCGATCCATACATCCCGAACAGCGCGATCGAGCCGGCCCGCAACAGGTCGGCGAAGCCCCACCATGCCACCGCATAGATCGAGGTGTTCTGGACCCACGCGAACAGCAGCAGCAAGCCGAGGATTGCCTCGACGTATATGGTGACGAGAAATAAGGTATTGACGTCGAAATTCATCGCGCCCAACCGAAACCCTGCCCTATCGGCTTAACGCGATGCCAGAAAATAATAGGTGAATAGCGGGCGGTATCGCGGCAGCGATGCATCCTTATGGTTTCGACGGCGTTTCCCGAATTGAGGGCATTTGCGCCATTCGGGATTGGGAAACCAGCCTTGTTTCCCCGGTTTCCGTCCTCTAGGGTCCGCCGCTCGGGATTTTTAACGCCATGCAGTTTGCCAACGGCATTATCGAGGCGATCGGCAAAACGCCGCTGATCAAGCTCAAGCGTGTCTCGGAAGCGACCGGCTGTACCATTTTGGGCAAGGCCGAATTCATGAATCCGGGCCAGTCGGTGAAAGACCGCGCCGCTCTGTTCATCATCGAGGACGCGATCAAGAAAGGCGAATTGCGCCCCGGCGGGGTCATCGTCGAAGGCACCGCCGGCAATACCGGAATCGGATTGGCGCTGGTCGGCAACGCCATGGGCTTCCGCAGCGTCATCGTCATTCCGCAAACCCAGAGCCAGGAGAAGAAGGACACGCTGCGGCTGTGCGGCGCCGAGCTGGTGGAAGTCCCGGCGGTGCCCTATTCCAATCCCAACAACTACGTCAAAATTTCCGGACGGCTCGCGGCGCAATTGGCCAAGACCGAAAAGAACGGCGCGATCTGGGCCAACCAGTTCGACAACGTCGCCAATCGCCGAGGCCATATCGAGACCACAGGGCCGGAGATTTGGGCCCAGACCGACGGCAAGGTTGACGGCTTCTCCTGTGCGGTTGGCACCGGCGGCACGCTGGCCGGCGTCGCCATGGCGCTGAAAGCCCGCAACAAGAATATCCGCATCGCGCTGGCCGATCCTTTAGGCGCGGCGCTCTATAGCTATTATACGACGGGCGAACTGAAGTCGCACGGCTCCTCGATCACCGAGGGCATCGGCCAGGGCCGCATCACCAAAAATCTCGAAGACGCCCCGATCGACACCGCCTATCAGATTCCCGACGCCGAGGCGGTGCCCATTATCTTCGACCTCCTCGAACATGAGGGCCTCTGTCTTGGCGGCTCGTCCGGCATCAACGTCGCCGGCGCGGTGCGGCTCGCTAAGGAACTTGGCCCCGGCCATACCGTTGTAACGATCCTGGCCGATTACGGCACACGCTATCAGTCGAAGTTGTTCAATCCGCAGTTCCTGCGGGAGAAAAATCTGCCGGTGCCGGCCTGGCTCGAAAGCACGCCCGCGATCAAGGTTCCTTACGAATGAACTTCATGAAGTGGCCCGCGTTAGATAGCGAGACCCATAATGTTACGACCTGAAAACAGCCCCGCACCATCCCCGACCAGCCGCTTCCTGGTGTCGACCGATTGGCTTGCCGAGCGCCTGCGCGATCCGCACGTCGTCGCCGTTGACGGCTCCTATTTCCTGCCGACGCAAAAGCGCGATGCGCTGGCCGAATACCGCGCCGGCCATATTCCGGGCGCGGTGTTCTTCGACCTCGAAGCGATTAGCGACCATTCGACCGAATTGCCGCACATGCTGCCCGGCAACACCCTATTCGGCGACGCGGTCGGCGCGCTCGGCATCGGCGACGGCGACAGCGTCGTCGTCTATGACAGTTACGATCCGCCGCAGCCGGGGGTTTTTTCGGCGCCGCGCGTGTGGTGGACGTTCCGGCTGTTCGGCGCCAAATCGGTCTACATCCTCGACGGCGGCTTGAAGAAGTGGAAGGCGGAAGGCCGGCCGGTGGAAACCGGCGACACCAAACGCGCGCCGAAGACTTTCACGGCGGCGATGAATGTCGGTGCGGTCGCCTTGCTCGACGACGTGCGCATGGCGCAGACCGACGACAGCGTCCAGATCGTCGATGCCCGCTCGGCGGCGCGTTTTGCCGGCACGGCGCCGGAGCCGCGGCCGGGCCTGCGCTCGGGGCATATGCCGCGATCGTTCAACGTGCCCTTTGAAAAGGTGCTGCATGACGGCCGCCTCGCTTCGCGCGAGCAGATCGTCCAGGCGTTCACCTCGGCCGGCGTCGATCTCGACAAGCCGATCATCACCAGTTGCGGTTCGGGCGTCACCGCGGCGGTGCTGACTTTGGCGCTTGAATTGCTCGGCAAGGAGCCGCGCGGCTTGTACGACGGCTCCTGGGCGGAATGGGGCAGCCGGCCCGACCTGCCGGTCGAGCGCGACAAGTGACGCGATAGGCGCGTGATATGGCCCGCGTCGCCGTGACGGGAACGGCGAAACGCATGGAATTTGTCACCAGCGCCCATTCGTCGTCGATGATGGCGTGACCCGGACTACGATTTACCGACGCGTATCCCGGTGGAGCGTCGACCTGACTTGTGTCCAGGTCCGAGGCTGTCCAACCCGCTCCTAGCATAATCTTGTTCATATCGCCGCCTTGCCCCCATTTTCATTCCACACCGAGAGGTATATTTAGAATTTACGCCGTGCCGTAAGGAGGCGCGCATGATCTTCCGGCAACTCTTCGATTCCACCTCGGGGACCTACACCTACATCCTCGCCAGCCGGCCGGGCGGCGAGGCGTTGATCATCGATCCGGTGCTGGAAAAGATCGACCGCTACCTGCAGCTCATTGGCGAGCTCGATCTGCGATTGGTCAAAGCGGTCGATACCCACCTGCATGCCGACCACATTACCGGGCTCGGCGCGTTGCGCGATCGCACCCGTTGCATCACGGTCATGGGCGAGAACACCAAGGCCGACGTCGTCTCCATGCGTGTTGCCGAAGGCGATCGCATCGAGATCGAAGGCCTGCGCCTCGACGTTCTGTACACGCCGGGCCACACCGACGATTCCTATTCGTATCTCTTCGCCGACCGCGTGTTCACCGGCGACACGCTGCTGATCCGCGGCACCGGCCGTACCGATTTTCAGAATGGCGACCCTCGGGCGCAATACGACTCGATCTTCAACAAGCTTTTGAAGCTGCCCGAGGCGACGCTGGTCTATCCGGCTCACGACTATAAGGGCGATACGGTTTCCACCATCGGCGAAGAGAAACTTTACAATCCGCGCCTCAAAGTAAAATCGATGGACGAATACGCGGCGCTGATGAACGGCCTCAATTTGCCCAATCCGAAAATGATGGACGTGGCGGTGCCGGCCAACATGCGTGTCGGCTACCATCAGGACGACGTGGCAAGCAAAGGCTGGGCCATGACCGCCGCCGAGGCCATCGCCATCCGCAGCCAGCCCGAGATTGCAATCGTCGATCTGCGCGAGAAAAGTGAGCGCGAGCGGCATGGCATAGTGCCCGGCTCCCTGCACGCCCCTTATGTCAACCTGCAGGACGAGATTGGCGCCGGCGGCATGCTCCACGAATTGGCGGCAGCATCCAAAAAGCGTCTGGTGTTTCTATGCGCCTTCGGCGAACGCTCGGCGATGGCGGTGCAGGCGGCACAGGACGCCGGACTGAAGACCGCCTGTCATATCGCCGGCGGCATCGACGCCTGGAAGAAGGCGGATGGGCCGCTGGTTCACTAGCGCCACGCCCACTGAGTTACGTCCTTCAAAATGCGAAAGCCGCGAGGGGGACAACCCGCGGCTTTCGTTTTTGCGTCCGCCGCAGGGAGGGAGGCCCAGCGGACGCTGACGAACCGACAAAACTAGAGTTGAGAGCCTTGATCGGGAGCGCCGCCGTCTTGCGGACCGGAGCCCTGTTGGTCGAAGCCCTGTTGGCCGAAGCCCTGTTGGCCGAAAGCGCGCTGATGTCGCCAACCCTCGCCCTGCCCTTCGCGCCAACGGCGCTCCAGCATGGCGTGCATGCGCCGATGCGGCCGCAGCATGCGCGCCAGCACCATGAAGCGGTCTTTCTGGTCGTCGTTGAGGCTTTGATAGAGCGGCGTGCCGGCATCGGCGACCTTCTTCAGCGCCGCGCTGCGCTTGGCCATCGCGTCGGCGCGCCGTTCGAGCCGGCCGAATGGCGTCATCGGGCCCTGCTGCTCGCCGGACAAGCGCGCCTGGATCCGCGCCATCCGCAATTGCGCCATATCGCGTAATGCCTGCTCGAACGGCGGCCAGTTCTTGGCCTGATCGGGGGTAAGTTCGAGGCCCGCTTTCAGGGCTGCGATGCGCGCATCGGTAAACGCGGTGATGTCGGCCGGATTCGGACGATGACGATATTCCAGACGCGAACCGTCGCCGTCGTGTCCGGCAAAATTCTGCTGCGCGTAGACCAGTGTCGAGCCGGCGAGAGCAAAAAGCGCGGTCGCGGCGATGACCGGTTTGATCATGTGATCCTCCTCAAGGATTTCAGCGTGACCAAAATAATGGGCCGCGCACTTGGGAACTCAAGTTAAAGTTTCGACAGGTGCGGAGCGAAGTGAATTACAAGTCGGTAATTGTCGCCGGTGGCTTCATGAACAAATATGCAGCCAATCGCCGGGTGCGTTGCGCAAGCGCATTGCCGCCGTCACCGCAGCACTTGTTGCAAAAACAGCCGGGTGCGCTCGTGCGCCGGTCGAGCAAAGAACGCCTGGGGTTCGTTGATCTCGACGATCTGTCCATCGGCCATGAAAATGACGCGATCGGCGACTTGCCGGGCAAAGCCCATTTCGTGGGAGACCACAAGCATGGTGATACCGTCGCCCGCCAGCTCGACCATGGTGTCGAGCACCTCCTTGACCATTTCCGGATCGAGCGACGAGGTCGGCTCGTCGAACAGCATGATGGTCGGGCTCATGCATAAAGCGCGAGCGATGGCGACGCGCTGCTGCTGACCGCCGGACAGCCGCGCCGGATATTTGCCCGCCTGCTCCGGTATTTTCACCCGCCGCAGAAAACCCATTGCCAGATCTTCGGCGTCCTTCTTCGGCATGTGCCGCACCCAGATCGGCGCCAGCGTGCAATTCTCCAGCACCGTCAGATGCGGGAACAGGTTGAACTGCTGAAACACCATGCCGACGTCGCGGCGCACCGCGACGATCTGCTTCGGATCGTCGGTCAGCTCGATGCCGTCGACGACGACGCGGCCGCGCTGCCAATCTTCCAGGCGATTGATGCAGCGTAACAGCGTCGACTTGCCGCCACCCGACGGACCACAGATGACCACGCGCTCGCCGCGCGCCACCGCGAGATTGATGTCGCGCAGCACGTGAAAATCGCCGTACCATTTGTGCAAGCCGGCGATCTCGACCGCGGGTCCGGTTCGCGATGCTGCGGCGCTTGCGGCGTCGTCCGGCTTTTCCATCGCCCCCCTCACCGCCTGTGGCGCGCCAAGCGCGCTTCCACGCTGCGCGCGTAGCGCGACATGCCATAGCAGCAGACGAAATAGAATAAAGCGGCGAATGCATAGCCGGTCACACCGGTGACGGGCGTCACCCAGTGCGGATCGGCGCGGGCGGCCTCGATGGTGCGTAGAAAATCGAAAATGCCGACGGCGAAGACCAGCGTGGTGTCCTTGAACAAACCGATGAACGTATTGACGATGTTGGGCAGCGTGACCCGCAGCGCCTGCGGCAGAACGACCAGCGCCATCATCCGCCAATAAGCCAAGCCGAGCGCCTGCGCCGCCTCGTATTGGCCGCGCGGGATGGCGTTGAGGCCGCCCCGCACGACCTCGGCCATGTAGGCGGAGGCGAACAGCGCGACGCCGATCAAGGCCCGCATCAGCTTGTCGGGCGACAATCGCTCCGGCACGAACAGCGGCAACATGACGCTCGCCATGAACAGCACCGTGATGAGCGGCACGCCGCGGACGAACTCGATGAAAGCGACGGCGAGCCCTTTGACCGCGGGCAAATCCGAGCGCCGCGCCAACGCCAATAAAATGCCGAGCGGTAACGACACCACGATGCCGATGGTCGCCACCACGACGGTGACCAGAATGCCGCCCCATAGCTCGGTCGGGATCGTG
Organism: uncultured Alphaproteobacteria bacterium; assembly: GCA_963827465.1. Taxonomy (GTDB): domain Bacteria; phylum Pseudomonadota; class Alphaproteobacteria; order Rhizobiales; family Xanthobacteraceae; genus BOG-931. The sequence continues at coordinate 336,920 of CAWHBC010000005.1, read as the reverse complement.
ATGAGTTCAAGCCGCGGCACCCCGCTCAACAGCACGAACGACAAGAGCGGCAGGACAATAAAAAAATAAATCGCGCCGATGCCGCGGCGCGGCGCCGACAGCCATGCCAGCCAGCCGATGCCAAACGCCAACGCGACGAAGAAGACATCGACCCGCCAGCGCGCCGCCATCGGATAAAAGCCGTACACGAAAAACGAGAGCCACGCCCGCACGAAGGCCCAGCAGGCGCCGGGGTCGGGATTTTGCGGCGTCGCCAGGCAGGCGGTGCGATCGGCGCCGGACCAGACCGCATCGATTACAAAGAACCGGATAAGCGGCGGGACCGCCCAGCCGATAAAGGCGACACAAAGAACGGTCAACGCAATGTCGGTCGGCGAGGCCAGCAGGTTTCGCCGCAGCCAGCCGAACGCGCCGGCGCGGGCGCCCGGCGGCGGCAGGCGCTCGGCCGGGATCTCGCGCATATAACCTTTCTCGCCCATCGTCGTCATCCGGTCAGCGCTCCTCGACGGCGATGGCATAGCCGTAAAGATTTATCAGCAGCGACGTGGCGAGGCTGATGGCCAGATAGACCGCCATGGTGATGGCGATGACCTCGACCGCTTGGCCGGTGAGATTGAGCACGCTGCCGGCAAAGACCTGCACCAGATCGGGATAGCCGATAGCGACCGCCAGCGAAGAGTTCTTGATCAGGTTCAGATACTGGCTGGTCAGCGGCGGAATGATGACGCGCATCGCCTGCGGAACGATACCAGCCGCAGCGTCGCTCCGGAGCGTAAGCCGAGCGATTGCGCCGCCTCGGTCTGCCCCCGCGCCACCGCCAGCACGCCGGCGCGCACCGCCTCCGCAATAAACGCCGCGGTATAGATCGACAAAGCCAGCAGCAGCGCGGCCAATTCCGGCAAAATCTCGACGCCGCCGATGACGTTAAAGCGGCCCATCCGCGGAACGCTGAACGTCATCGGGCTGCCGGCAACGACAACGACGAAAGCCGGGACGGCGACGACGAGAAACACGCCCCACCACAGCAGGTGTCCCGGTTCGCCGGTCCGATCGCGCCGGCGGCGCACCCAAACCCGCAACAGCACCATGGCGGCGAGGCCTAAAACGAATGCCGCCACGACATAGCCGAAGCCTGAGCCGACTTGCGGCCGCGGCAGGAACAGCCCGCGATTGTTGAGGATGCCGCCGCCCGGCAGCGCCACGCTGCCGCGCAATTGCGGCAGAGACACCAGCACGGAATTGTACCAGAACAACAGCTGCAGCAGGAGCGGTACGTTGCGAATAAGCCCGACATAGCCGGCGGCGAGATGGGCGACGAGCCAATTGCGCGAGAGCTGCGCGATGCCGACGATGAAGCCGAGAATGGTCGCAAGCACGATGCCGAGCGCGGCAACCAGGAGCGTATTGAGAAGCCCGACCCAGAAGGCGCGGCCGAAGGTCGAGGTGCTGGGAGAATACTCGATCAGCGTCTGGCTGATGTCGAAGCCCGCGGTATTATTCCAGAACGCGAAGCCGGAAACGATATGGGCGTCGGCCAGATTTTGCGCCGCGTTTCGCACCGCGGCGTAAGCCAGCCCGCCGACAACGACGATCAGCGCGGCCTGCAGCGCGATACTGCCGAACCGGCGCGCATGCCGCGACGGCGGCGGCGCGCCGTCGGCCATGAGCGGGCCTGAGGCCGCGGAATTGAAATGGCGGCTAAATGATCGGAACTTCAATCCACCGCACCAGATTGCTTCGTCGCTAGGCTTCTCGCAACGTCGCAAGTCGGCCGGCGCTCATCGAATTGGCAGCCCGTATTGCAGGCCGCCCTTCGTCCACAGCGCGTTAAGCCCGCGTGCGATTTTCAACGGCGATCCCTGACCGACATTGCGCTCGAAGCTTTCGCCGTAATTACCGACCAGCTTGACGATGTGATAGGCCCAGTCGTTGGTCAGGCCGAGCCCGGCGCCGAATTGACCCTCGACGCCAAGCAAGCGTCGAATGTCCGGCGCGTCGGACTTCAACATATCGTCGACGTTGTTTTGGTTGACGCCAAGCTCCTCGGCATCGACCATCGCGTAATGCGTCCAGCGGACGATATCTTCCCAAGCATCGTCGCCCTGGCGAACAGCCGGGCTGAGCGGCTCCTTGGAGATGATCTCCGGCAACACGATATTCGCGTTCGGGTCGGCGAGTTGCAGGCGCACGCCGTAAAGTCCGGAGGAATTGGTGGTGTAGGAATCGCAGCGGTTGGAATCATAAGCCTTGATCGCTTCATCCACCGTGGCGAACGTCACCGTCTTCAGCGACATATGGTTCTGCCGGAAATAATCGGCGAGATTGAGCTCGGTGGTCGTGCCCTGTTGCACGCAGACCGAAGCGCCGTTGAGCTCGAGCGCGGAATTCACCTTGAGCGATTTGCGCACCATGAAACCCTGGCCGTCGTAGAAGTTCACGGCGGCGAAATCGACACCGAGCGTCGTATCGCGCTCCATCGTCCAGGTGGTGTTGCGCGACAGCACGTCGATCTCGCCGGACTGCAGCGCGGTGAATCGGTTGGCGGCGGTCAACGGCACGAATTTGACCTTGGCCGGATCGTTAAAAATCGCCGCGGCCAGCGCACGGCAGAAATCGACGTCGAATCCCGTCCAGTTGCCTTGCGGGTCGGGCAGTCCGAAGCCGGCCAACTGGCCGTTGGCGCCGCAATTGAGCATGCCGCGGTCTTTGACCGCCTTAAGAGTTGGCGAGTCTGCCCGAGCCGCCTGCACGCCGAGCCCAAAAGCGACCGCAACCGCGATTGCAAGCGCAAGCGCGCCGCTTAAACGTCTCACGATACGTTTCATAACTCGGCCTTTCAGCATTGAAATACGCGCCAAAGCCCCGAGATCTGCGCGCTTTAGGGACCGTCGATCCGACAGCCGGCATCTCAGAACGACGGCGCTTGTAGGTCAAGGGGTTGACGAACCCGTTCGATGCCGGGGTAATGCGGCGGGAACGGCACCCGAAAGCCCGAAAGAGTTAGAGCAAGCCCAGATAATACCATGAATGACAAGGGAAATGACGCCGGCAGCCGATCGCGCCGCACCGCCACCAAACTGGTCACCGCCGGCCGCGATCCCGAATCCTACCACGGCTTTGTCAATCCGCCGGTCTATCACGCCTCGACCGTGCTCTATCCGAACGCGGAGGATTTCCTCGCCCATCGCGCGCGTTACCAGTATGGCCGTCGCGGCACGCCGACGACGGAAGCGCTCGAACTCGCCCTGCAGGAGCTGGAAGGCCCGCAATGCGCCGGCGTCTCGCTGGTGCCGTCCGGGCTGGCGGCCATTTCGGCAGCGCTGCTGTCGGTCGTGCAGGCCGGCGACCATCTTCTCGTCACCGACAGCGCCTATGGGCCGACCCGCAATTTCTGCGGTCAAATCCTGTCCCGGCTCGGCGTCACCACCACCTATTACGATCCGGGCATCGGCGGCGCCATTGCCGAGCTGATCCAGCCCAACACTCGGGCGATCTATCTGGAAGCGCCGGGATCGCTGTCGTTCGAAATGCAGGATGTCGGTGCAATAGCCAAAGCCGCTCACGCCAAAGGCGCGATCGTGCTGATGGACAATACCTGGGCGACACCGCTGTACTTCCGTCCGCTTGACCACGGCGTCGATCTCGTCATCCAGGCCGGCACCAAATACATCGGCGGCCATTCGGACGTGATGCTCGGTACGGTATCGGCCAATGCGGCGACGGTCGCGGCGCTGAAAAATACCGTCCGCCTGACCGGTCTGTGCGAGGGCCCCGACGACGTCTATCTGGGCCTGCGCGGTCTGCGCACGCTCGGCGTGCGGCTCGAACGGCATTATCAATCGGGCCTGGCGGTGGCGCGCTGGCTCGAGCAACGGCCGGAGGTTTTGCGCGTCCTGCATCCGGCCTTGGAAAGCCATCCCGGGCACGCGATCTGGAAGCGCGATTTCACCGGCGCGTCGGGACTGTTCAGCATGGTGCTCAAGCCGGTGCCAAAAAAAGCCCATCACGCCTTCGTCGACACCCTCGAACTGTTCGGCATCGGCGCCTCGTGGGGCGGCTATGAAAGCCTCGCTATTCCGTTCGACTGCACCCCGCTGCGCACCGCGACCCGCTGGCAGCCCGGCGGTCCGACCGTGCGCTTTCATATCGGGCTGGAAGCGGTCGAGGATCTGATTGCCGATCTCGAACGCGGCTTTGCGGCGCTAACGGCAGCCAGGAGCTAGCTTCCCCGTTATGCAATGCGCGCCGCTCGGCGATCGCGGGTAACGAAGTAGAGATTGCGCGCATAGACGAAGAACGAGAAGGCCTGGCCGGCGATGAAGACGACGTCCTTGCGATAAAGCGCATAGATCAGAAGCAATGCGCCGCCGCAGATCGAGAAAATCCAAAAGGCGACCGGGATGACGCTGTGGCCGGCGCGTTCGGAAGCGATCCACTGCACCACGAAACGTGCCGTGAACAGCAATTGGGCCACCATGCCGAGGATCACCCACCAGTCGAGCCGCGTCACGAAGACATCGGTCAGGTAGGCGCCTACCGCGTGCGACAGTTCAACCAGCAAGGGTCACCTCTTCAGCTTTCGGAACGCGCTTTCTGCGCCGGACGAGCCACCACACCCCGGCCAGATCGAGAATGCCGACCCACAGCCGGTCCCAGAAGCCGTAATTCGACACACCGTGAGCGCGCGGCCGGTCGACGACATCGACATAGCCGATTTCAAAACCTTCACGGCGCACGAGCGCCGGCAGGAAGCGGTGCAGACCGTCGAAATACGGCAGCGCCAGGAAGACATCGCGCCGGAACGCCTTCAGTCCGCAGCCGGTATCGCGCGTGCCATCCTTGAGCACCGCCTTGCGCACGCCATTGGCGACGCGCGATTGGAGTTTTTTGAATCCGCTGGCCTTGCGGCCAATGCGCTGGCCGGCGACAAGGCCGATGCGCGGCGCGCCGGCCTCGAGCGCGGCGATCAGTTTCGGGATGAAGGCAGGGTCGTTCTGGCCGTCGCCGTCGAGCGTCGCCACAATCGGCGCCCGCGCCATCGCCACGCCGCTGCGCACGGCGGCGGACTGGCCGCACGATTGCCGGTGGCGAATTTGCCGCAAATAAGGATGCCCTTCCGTCAGGCGGCCCAACTCCTGCTCGGTGGCGTCTGTTGAGCCGTCATTGACGTAGACGATCTCGAACGCCCTGCCCTGCAATGCGCCGGCGATCTCGGCAACGAGCGGCGCAATGTTGCCGGCCTCGTTGCGGACCGGCACCACGACGGAAATCGCCGGCGCGGCCTGTGCGACAGCGCTCGGAGACACGGGGTTGGCGGGCATGCTGCTGGAAGACATGGCGGATGCTTCTACGGCCCCTTCGCGCCGGGTTCAATCGAATGAAATCGCCATAAGTTTCGGTGGTTTAGGCTTGGTCCTCAGTTCGGCCGCCGAACACGTCGTGCAGCGCCGCCGCAATTCGCCGCCAGGACGGGCCTGAATAAGGCCGCAGATCGCGCGGGCAAAAGACCAACCGGCGCGCGGCAAACCAGCGGCGCATCATGAAAGCGCCGATCGCGCCGGTCAGTGCCCCCGCGATCACATCGCTCGGATGGTGCGCCAGGACGAAGACGCGGCTCGCCATAATGACAAGCGCGTAAATCCACATCACAGGCCGCGTGCGCGGCCAGATGGCGCCGACCGCGATGGCGGCGCTCACGGCGGTGGTCGAATGGCCGGACGGCATGCTGGCATAGTCCGGGCGCCAGACGAAAAGCTTATAGAGGAATGGATTATCGTGACCGTGGCCGCCGACGAACGGCCGCGCCCGGCCGATCAGGCGTTTGACGATGGTGACGAACAGGCCGGGGACGCCGACAGCCAGAAACAGAAAGCCGAAGCGGGCGGCCAGCGCCGTCAATACGCCTTGCGAACGCCACGGCAGCGCCGGCGATATGACCGCGGCGAGAAACAGCACCGCCGCGGCGGACGGAATGAGAAACCAGCCCGACAGGCCGAAATTCGTGATCCGCTCGAACAAGCCGCGAAACCAGCTCGGCTCGTGGCTGGCCCACTCGCTCGCCGCGGCATCGAACGCAAACATCGAGGCGACAATCACATAGAGCGCCGCGAGCGTGGCGGCGATGGCCGGCACAGACGGCATCAGCATTTTGGCCGGCGGCGCCGGCGCGAGAGCGAGACTCCAGCGCTCCAGATTCTTCAAGGCGTTGTGCGCGAGCCGCTCCAGCCGGCCCCGCGGGGAAGCGGGAACGGCGGCACTTCCGACCGCCAATTGGTCGGGCGGCACCTGCGGTGCGTTCACGGCGCGCCTGCCGATTGAAACACGGCGATGCTGACCGGCTTGCCGGCGGCGATATTGAAGCCGTCGATGTGCGGTCCCCGCGTGTAGCGCAACCCGATGGCCTCGGCGCGCAGTGCGAATTCACGCTCTTGCGGCGCGTCGATGAAAGCAAAACGGCAACCGCCGCCGCGCAGGAAATCGGCAGCGCCGTCGGCATCGGTGAAGCGGGTCTTGGTGCCGGCGAGGAACACGAGACTCGGTTCCTGATAGGCGGTCGAGGCGGCTATCGGATCGGGACACGCCGACTGATGCAGCACCTGGGCAAGCTCGACGCTCGGGAAGGCGGGCGTCAGCGACGGCAGGACCACGCCATACATGCCGAACGCCATCAGCACTGACGCTTCTGCCGCGCGCATAAAGGCGCGCTCGGCACCGTCGTCATCATAGAGTTGCCAGGCAAACAGTCCGCAGACGGTTGCGGCTGCAAAGAACGGCCAAGCCGCCAGCGCCAAATCCCGGTCGATCACAACGGCGGCGACAATCGCGACGAGACTGATAAGCACCGGGAGTCAAAAACCACCACATGGTGCCGCGCACCATCCAGGGCCGGCGCGACAGCACCCTGGTCTCGACCGCGCCCGCGATCAGGATGGCAATGGCCGGATAAAGCGGCATCACATAGTGCGGCAGCTTGGTGACCACGAGCTCGAACACGATCCACGACGGCACCAGCCACGCCAAGAGAAACCGCGCCGCGGGCTCGCGGCGCACCGCCCACACCGCCGGCGCCGCCAGCCCCGCCAGCATCGATGCCGGAAAAAATGTGGCGAAGAATAACACCACGTAAAGCCCCGGCGGCGCGCCATGGGTCTCCTGCGCGCCGGCGACCTTGGCCAGCATGTCCTCGCCGACGGATGCGACCAGGAATTGGCTGCCGACGCGGGCAAAAATGGCGATGAACCAGGGCAGCACAAGCAGAAATAGCCACGCCACGCCGGCCAGCGGTCGCAGCGCCAGGAGCCAGCGCGCCGAACGGTCGAGAATCGACAGCGTCGCGGCGGCAAGCCCGACCACCATCAGGATGAGCGGACCTTTGATCAGAATGCCGGCGGCGACCGCCGTCCAAAACACGGCGAGAAGTCCGAGACCCGGCCGGGCCTCGCGGCGATGCGGCGCCAGATAGACCCGCGCCAAGACGCTCATCGCAACGACGATCGTAAAGAGCAGCACCGCGTCGGTCTTGGCCAATCTCGCCTCGACCCCGAGAATGGTCGAACTCGCCATCATCAAGGCGGCCAGCACCGCGCCGCGCCTACTGACAAAGGCGAGCGCGCACCAATATGTCGCCAGCACCGCGCCGATCGCGCCGAGAAGCGATGGGATGCGGTAGAGCCAGATCGTGGTCAGCGCATTGGGCACCCCGAGCGCGCTGGCGGTGTTCACCACCGCGGCCTGCAGCCAATAGATGCCGACGGGCTTGCGATAGCGCACGTCGTCCTGGTAGCGGATGTCGACATAATCCTCAGTCTCGATCATCTGCTTGGTGGCTTGCGCGAAATAGGCCTCGTCGCGGTCGACTGGCGGAATCTGGAAAAATCCCGGGCAGGAAGGCGAGCAGCGAAACCAGAACCAGCGCGGCGACCGCGCGGCGATGCGAAGCCGCGGCATAGTCGAACAATGCGGCAAAACCCTTTGCCGGCCAGTAGGACCGTGATGTCCAGCTGCTGGTCGTACTCATCGGCGCTGTTTCAATTAGCGTGTGATCGGTTCGAAAGCCCGCCGCACCCGGTCAAGCCCCGGCTCCGGCCGGTGACCCCATACGGCCCTAAATGTCCGGCCGACAATAGTGAATTCCGCCCGGCCGGAAAAGCGCCATAGCCCCCGCCGTGGCGTCGCCATAAATCGTGTCGCGGGCGTGGCGAAAGGCGCAAAATCTCGCGCGATTTACCGGACATTCGGTCGCTGGTTCTACTATATGATTGGCGCGTTCGCGCGGCCCCGTAGCTCAGGGGATAGAGCAACAGCCTTCTAAGCTGAAGGTCGCTGGTTCGAATCCAGCCGGGGTCGCCATTTTTCACTCGGCTCTTTCATCGGACCCGCGCGTCGCAGGCGTTGCCCACAGCGAGCGCTGCCCATTCGCGACGCCTTACAACCCGCCACTAGCCGGCCACCCGCAATAAGAGTATGTTTTTCGGAACGCCAGTCAAAACCAATAACGATCATGGCGTCGATAGGGAGGATTGATACGATGACCGCCACCGGTCTGCCTGCACATCTCGCGAAAAATTTCCCGACGCAGCATCCTGAAATCCGCGGCACTCGGTTCCGCCGCCACGCTCGCCGCGCCTTACGTGCGCGGCGCCTATGCCGCCGGCTCGCTGTCGCTCGGCGTCTGGGACCATTGGGTGCCCGGCGCCAACAAAGCGCTCACGGCGCTCTGCAACGAATGGGGCGCCAAGAACAATTGCGAAGTGAAGATCGACTACATCACCTCGCAGGGCGAAAAGGACAAATTGACCGCCGCGGCCGAAGCCCAAGCCGGCACCGGCCACGACATCATGTCTCATCGCGACTGGAACATCCGCATCCATGCCGAGGTGCTCGAACCGCTCGACGACGTCGTCGCTGGCCTGATCAAGCAATACGGCCCGATCAGTCCGGTCGCCGAATATCTCGCCAGGATCAAAGGCACCTGGCGCGGCGTTCCGACCACGGTCGGCAGCCAGGTGAAGCCATGCTGCTCGCGCTTCGATCTCTATCAGCAGCACGCCGGCATCGACCTGCGCGACATGTTTCCCGCCGACGTAATCGAAATACGACAAGGCCAAGATCGACGACTTGGAATTGGGACACCTATCTCACATTCCGCCCAGAAGCTCTATCAAGGCCGGTTTCCCGGTCGGATTGCCGATGGGCCAGACCAGCGACGCGGTCGACTGGGTCGGCGCGCTGTTCACCTCCTACGGCGTGGTGATGGTCGACGGCAAGGACAACATCAAGATCAACTCCGACGAAACCCGCAGCGCGCTGGAATATCTCAAGAAGCTGATGGCGGTGAATCCGCCCGAAGTCTACGCCTGGGACGACGCCGGCAATAATCGCTGGCTCATCTCCGGCAAAGGCTCGAGCATCATGAATCCGCCGAGCGCCTGGGCGGTCGCCAAGCGCGACAATCCCACGGTTGCCGCCAATTGCTGGACCCACGCCATGCCGCGCGGACCGAAGGGCCGCTTCGTCGGGCAGTTGCCGCAATTCTACGGGCTGTGGAGCTTCTCCAAGAACAAGCCGGCGGCCAAGGAGCTTTTGACCTTCATCTCGCAAAAGGACTCCGCGGCGAAACTCGTTGCGGCATCGTTCGGCTACGACCTGCCGTCGTTCAAGACCATGTACGACTTCGACACCTGGAAGACGGTCGAGCCGCCGGTCGGCACGGTCTACAGCTATCCGCCGCGCGGCGACGAAGAGACCTCGATCGCCGGCGCGCCGGCGCGCTCCGAGGTCGGGGCGCAGATCTACAACCAGGCGATCAACACCGTGATGGTCGCCAAGTTTACCCAAGGCAACGAGAAGCTCGACGACGTCATCAAATGGGCGGAGAACGAGCTGGAAGGAACCTTGCGCGCCTAGAACGATGACTACTCGGGGACGCGGGCAAAAATGTCCGCGTCCCTGCAAGACCCGAGGCGGCGCCGGTCAAGAGGCCGGCTGATTTTCGATCCGGCTCCGGAACGGCGCCTTCGCGATGCGGGTGAGACCGCAAGGGATGACGGAATGGCCGACACCGTTCAGACCTGGACAGCCCCAGGCCTGCGCGGCGCGGAGACGCCGTCGTCCTGGCAGGCCCTGCAGCGCTTCTTGCACCGGCGCTCGACGGTTGCGGTGCTGATGTGCCTGCCGCTGATGATCATCATCGCCGGGCTCGTCGATCTATCCGGCTTGTTATTCGATCTATCTGTCGATGCTCAATCAAGCGCGCAGACCCACTTCATCGGGCTCGGCAATTTCAAGTTTCTGCTTGTCGCGCGACGTGTTCCAGATGGTGGTGGAGCAGACCGCCATCTTCGCGCTCAGCGCCGTTTTCTTCAAAGCCCTGATCGGGCTGATCACCGCACATCTGATCAACAACCTGCCGGCCAAAGGCCAGCGCAAATGGCGCGGCATGATGCTGGTGCCCTGGGTCATCCCGCTGGCGCTGTCGTCGCTCGGCTGGTGGTGGCTGTTCGACCCGACCCACTCCGCCTTCAACTATGTGATCGAGGAGCTGGGATTTAAGGAGATGCCCTGGCTGAGCGAGCCCGATTGGGCGCGCTTTTCGGTCATTCTCGTCAACGTCTGGTTCGGCGCGCCGTTTTTCCTGATCATGTATCTGGCCGCGCTCAAATCGGTGCCGGAACAGCTTTATGAGGCGGCCGCGATCGACGGCGCCAATGCCTGGCAGAAATTCGTCCACATCACTTTGCCGATGATGCGCAACATCATCGCCATCACCGTGCTGTTTTCGCTGATCGTGACGTTCGCCAATTTCGACATCGTGCAGATCATGACCGGGGGCGGCCCGCGCAACACCACCCATGTATTCGCGACCTACGCCTTCATGCTCGGCATCCGGTCCGGCGACCTGCCGCTCGGCGCCGCCACCTCGCTGTTCATGTTCCCGATCCTCGCGGTCGCCGCGGTCTTCATCCTGCGCGGGGTGCGCAAACGCGGCAGGGAGATCGGATGAGCACGGCCGCACTCGCCGCCACGCGCCAACTTAGGCGTCCGGCTTCGCGCTCGAGCCTGCGCCGCAATCGGCGCTGGGCGCTGATCACGTCCTACGTGTTCCTGATCGCGTTCGCGATCTTCTTTCTGATTCCGCCCTATTACATGGTCGTCACCGCGTTCAAGAGCGACGCGGAAATGGCGCGGATGGCGACCAATCCGTGGCTGATCGCCGACGGCGTCACGCTCGATCAATTCCGCATCCTGCTCAACCAGACCGACTTCCTGATTTTCTTCCGGAACACCGTCATCGTCACGGTCTGCGTGGTGGCGATCACCATGGTCGTGAGCGTGCTTGGCGGCGTTCTCGCTCGGCCGGATGAAGTTCTGGGGCTCAGGCGTTCTGGCGACCGGAATTTTTCTCACCTATCTCGTGCCCGACACGCTTTTGTTCATCCCCCTGTTCCAGATCGTAAAGGTGCTCGGGCTCCTTAATTCCTACTGGGGCATGGTGCTGGTCTATCCGACGCTGACCGTGCCGTTCTGCACCTGGATCATGATCGGATACTTCCAGTCGATCCCGAAAGAGCTCGACGAAGCCGCCCTGATCGACGGCGCCGGTCACTTGCAGATGCTCACCAAGATTTTCATCCCGGTGGCGCTGCCCGGCATCATCGCGGCGATGATCTTCGCCTTCACGGTGTCGTGGGCGGCGTTCGTCTATCCGATGGCGTTCCTGTACTCGTCGGATCAGCAGGTGCTGACCGTCGGCACGGTGACGAGCCTGATCCGCGGCGACGTCTACAAGTGGGGCATGCTGATGGCCGGCGCCCTGATCGCCGCCGCGCCGCCGCTCGTCATCTACGCGTTTCTGATGGACTACTACATCGCCGGATTGACGGCAGGGGCCACCAAGGGCTGAACGAGGACACGATGGCCGAAGTCGCGTTGCGTAACGTGGTCAAGCGGTTCGACGATGTCGAAGCGGTCCGCAGCATCAATCTCGACATTCCGGACAATGAATTCGTCGTCCTGGTCGGTCCGTCGGGCTGCGGCAAGTCGACGACGCTGCGCATGATCGCGGGCCTCGAGGAAGTCACCGCCGGCGACATCTATATCGGCGGCGAGATCGTCAACGATTTGCCGCCGAAGGATCGCGATATCGCGATGGTGTTCCAGAATTATGCGCTTTACCCGCATATGAGCGCGTTCGAGAACATGTCGTTCGGGCTCAAACTGCGTAAGTTCCCCAAGGACGAGATCAAAAAGCGGGTCGATCACGCCGCGCGCATTCTCGACATCACCGAGCTCCTCGACCGCAAGCCTAAGGCGCTGTCCGGCGGCCAGCGCCAGCGCGTCGCCATGGGCCGCGCCATCGTGCGCAATCCCAAGGTCTTCCTGTTCGACGAACCGCTGTCGAATCTCGACGCCAAGCTGCGCGTGCAGATGCGCACCGAAATCAAGCGCGTGCACCAGTTGGTGAAAACCACCACCGTCTACGTCACCCACGACCAGGTCGAGGCCATGACGCTGGCCGACCGCGTCGTGGTCATGAACGGCGGCGTGATCGAGCAGATCGCCACCCCGCACGATCTCTACCACCATCCGAAGACGCATTTTGTGGCGGGCTTCATCGGTTCGCCGGCGATGAACTTCGTGCGCTGCCGCCTCGAGCAGAACGGCGTCGGCCTGCGGGCGCGCATTTCCGACAAGATCAGCCTGCCGGTGCCGGCCTCGCAATCGGGGCGTTTCCAGCCGCTTACCGGCGAGGATCTCATGTTCGGCCTGCGCCCTGAACACATCACCGAGCCGCGCCGTAACGACCGCGACCCGAATTGCGAGTTCGACGCCACTCTCGACGTCGTCGAGCCGATGGGCATGGAGACGATGGTCTATTTCAGCGTCGACGGCCAGGAGATCTGCGGCCGTGTCGATCCCGGAAGCGCGGCTGGCCCCGGCCAGTCGATGCGGCTTTATGCCGACATGGACCGCATGCATCTCATCGATCCGCGGACCGGCGCGGTCTTGTAAGAAAAACGCCCGGGACGCGAATCCCGGGCGTGACTTAAAGCGAACGGCTCAGTCCTCGGCGTAAGCCTCGGCCGAAATATCCTTGCCCGTGTAGTCCGGCATCAAGGCGGCCGATACCAGGCTGATCAGGGCGCAGGCGGCAATATAGATCGCGATCGCATAGCCGGTGTGGTAAGCGGCGAACAGCGCCGTGGCGATGATCGGCGCCGGCCCGCCAGCGATGATCGAGGCGAGCTGATAGCCGAGCGAGGAACCGCTATAGCGCAGGTTCGGCGTGAACGATTCCGCGATCAGTGCCGCCTGCGGCCCGTACTGCATATCGTGCGGAATGAGCGACAGCACGATGGCGATGAACACCGCGGACGGAATTGCCGTGTCGACCATGCCGAAATACAGGAATCCGAACAGCCCCATCGCCACGACGCCGATCAGATACATGTTCTTGCGGCCGATCTTATCGGAGATATGGCCCGCCAGCGGAATAGTGAAGAACGACACGCACGCCGCGACGATCACCGCGGTGAGGATAAAATTCCGATCCATCTTCAATGTGCCGACGGTATAGGCGAAGACGAACGCGGTGAAGACGTAGAACGGCGCCTGCTCGGACATCCGCAGCAATGCCGAGAGGATGATTTCCTTGGGCTGCTTCCTGATGACTTCGAGGATCGGCGTCTTCTCGATTTTATTGGTGTCGAGCAGCTTCTGGAATACCGGAGTCTCGAGGATGCCAAGCCTGATCCACAGCCCGATGCCGACGAGGATGATCGACAAGGCAAATGGGATGCGCCAGCCCCAGACGGCGAAATCGGCACCGGCCCAGGTGCTGAAGACAATCACTGCGAATGTCGAGAGCAGAAGGCCGCAAGGCACGCCGAATTGCGGCCATGAGGCGACCAGCCCGCGCTGGGTGTGGGTGCGCGACCATTCCATGGACAGCAGGATCGAGCCGCCCCATTCGCCGCCGACGCCGATGCCCTGGATCGCGCGCAGCACGGTCAGAATCACCGCCCCCCAGATGCCGATCAATTCGTATGTCGGCACAAAGGCGATGGCGAAGGTTGCCAGTCCCATGCACAACAGCGTCGCGATCAGGGTCGCCTTGCGGCCGATACGATCGCCGTAATGGCCGAAAATCGCCGCGCCGACGGGTCGCGCCGCAAAGCCGATGAAATAGGTGCCGAACGCCAGAAGCGTTGCCGACAGCGGGTTCTGATTGGGGAAGTAAAGCTTGCCGAACACCAGGCCGGCCGCGGTGCCGTAAAGAAAGAAATCGTACCATTCGATTGCGGTGCCGACCGTCGATGCGATCACCGCCTTGCGTAGTTGCGCGCTATGCTCAGCTTCGGGCAATGCCCCAACTGTCGTTGCCATAGCCATGGCGTCATCTCCCCCCGGTTCATTGTTGTTCGGAAGCAAGGCAAACGCCTGCTTCCTCCGGTGAGGATACACGCAGAGATCGGCGCGTGGCTAGCGCCGAGAGCGTTACGCACATCTTCGTGCGGCGACTATTGGTGCACTGCAGCGGAAAGAGAAATACGGCGGAGCTTGCAGACCCGCCGTATCTTGAAACGGCTACTGCGTCGGCTTGTTTGATGCCAGCACGGTGACCGGGGTGTCCCGATAATAGTCGGGGAACATGCGCTTGAGATTTTCCACCTTCGGCAGATCGTTGAAGACGATGTAAGGATAGGTCGGATGGACCACCGCAAAATCCTGATGATAGTCCTCGGCCGGATAGAAGCCTGACAGCGGCTCAAGCTTGGTTACGATCGGCGCGCTGAAAGCGTGCGCTTTGTCGAGTTGCTCGATATAGGCAGCCGCCACCTTCTTCTGCTCGTCATTGGCATAGAAGATCGCGGAACGATAGGACGTCCCGCTGTCGGGCCCCTGGTAGTTGAGTTCGGTCGGATTATGCGCCACCGAAAAGTAGATTTGCAGGATTTTGCCGAGCGTGATCTGCCGCGGGTCGTAAGTCACCGAGACGGATTCGGCGTGCCCGGTGCGTTCCGTGCCTACCATCTGGTAATGGGCGGTCTCCTTGCTGCCGCCGGAATATCCCGAAACCGCGAGCGTGACGCCCTTGGTGTGCTCGTAGACCGCTTGCATGCCCCAGAAGCAGCCGCCGGCCACAACCACCGTCTGCGCGCCGCCGCCGGCCGGCACAGCTTCGTCAAGGGCGGGAGGCGGAATAGCGACCGCCGGCTCCGCGGCCTGGGAGTAACCGGATGCCAGCACGAGCAACGGCGCCAGGAGCAAGGCCCCCGCGATCAAAATGCTCATCGATTTCGTCTTTGCCATCGTTCCCTCCAGCGAGTCCACCAACGCGCGGTGCCGGACCGTGATGTAAGTGTGGACCTCGACACGCGCCAATCACATTTGACGCCCCAGCCCGTCGCGGCGCGGTCACGGCCGCGTGACACGCGGCTGCCGGTGTTGCTCGGGCGGACCTATGGCGGCGGCGGATCGCAGCTTCGAGCCAAAGCCCCGAAGCCGGCCCTGTGACGGGGGTGCAACCAGGTCTTGCCGGACGGCTATGCCGGCGCAGCAGCCTGAAACCGCGGGTTAATAATTTGCGTCAATGATGCCGCTTCCCGTTAAGGGATTCACCGCGGTCGCGGCAGCCGCTCGATGATGGCCCAGTTGAGCGCGATGAGCACAACATCGGCGCAGTCTCTACCCGTTGCCGCCACTGTGGCGGCAGAGCCGGGCGTGGCGCGCATGCCGGTCTGCTTCATCATCGACGGCGACGCCAGCATGCGGCATTTTCTGTCGCTTATCCTGCACGGCGCCGGCATCGATACCGAGGAGTTCGCCGACGGCCAGGGATTGCGGCAGGCGCTGGCACGGCGCGCGCCGGATCTGATTTTCCTCGACATCCCGCTGGAATCCGCCGAAGCGATCGCCTGCGTCGTGGCGTTCGGCGCCGCACTTTATCGCGGACAAGTGCAATTGATGTCGAGCCGCGGTTCGGCGGTGCTGGCCCACGTCAAGAGCATCGGCGAACAGCAACACCTGCAGATGCTTCCGGTCTTGCGCAAGCCCTTCGAGACCGGCGCCGTCCTCAAACTGCTTGCCGACCATAAACTCGGTCACCCGCCGGCGGTGGCGGGCCGCATCGATCTTGCGGAAGCGCTAAAGCAGAATTGGATCGAATTCTGGTATCAGCCCAAGATCGACTTGCGCAAAAAGCAATTGATCGGCGCTGAAGCCTACGCGCGCGTCCGCCATCCGAGCTACGGCATCCTGCTGCCGAACGCTTTCATGCCGGGCGCCAAGGAGACGAGCCTCATCACGCTGTCGGAGCTTGTGCTGGCGAAGGCGCTGGGCGCCGCGCTTGGCTTTGCCAAGCTCGGGGTCAACCTGCGGATGGCGGTCAACATTCCGGTCGAAGCCCTGGTCAAGGTCGACGTCCCCACTATCGTGCAAAACTACCGTCCGCAATTCGAGAAGTGGCCGGGCCTGATCATCGACGTCAGCGAAGAGCAGATCGTCACCGATCTGGCGCTTGCCAACGATATCAGCGCGCGCCTGCAGCCGCTCAATGTCCAACTGGCGATCGATGAATTCGGCCGCGGTTATTCCTCGCTGGTCAAGCTCAAGGAGCTGCCGTTTGCCGAACTCAAGCTCGACCGCGCTTTCGTCACCGACTGCGGCAGCGACAAGGTCAACGCGCCGTTGTGCAAGACGGTGATCGACCTCGCCCATAATTTCGGCAGCGTCGCCGTGGCGATCGGCATTGAAAAGGCGTCGGACGCGCTCGCCCTGGTGAGCATGGGCTGCGATTACGGCCAGGGCTTCCTGCTCGGTCAGCCGATGCCGGAAGAACGCTTCGCCTCGCTCTTGCGTAAGCGCTCCGGCACGCAGTCTCGTCCCGCCATCGAGGCATCGCAGGCCCTGGAGACAGGGCCGGCGTGATGTCTTTCGGATCAACAGTGGACTAGTGGGTCCAGGCGCCGCGCCGGCCGTAGGCAAAATTGTCGGAATAGGATATCCGCGGGCGCTGGCGCGGCACGCTCTCGAACAGCTCGTAAGCGATGCCGTTTCGCTCGCTGTAAGCAATCGCCTCTTCCTTGGTGTCGAAGAAAAGCCGCAACTGCTGCTTCATGTCGCCCGAGCTGGTCCAGCCCATCAGAGGCTCGATCGCACGCGGCTGTTCCGGCTCGTAATCCAGCACCCACTCCTTGGTCTTGGCGGTGCCGGATTGCATTGCGGTGCGAGCCGGCTTGTAGATGCGGGCGGTCATTCGGCTTCCCCTTGCACGATCCCTCAAGTCCGGCCGAAGGCCAATGGTCGGGGCAGCAGGATTTGAACCTGCGACCTGCAGTACCCAAAACTGCCGCGCTACCAGGCTGCGCTATACCCCGCCCGGTGCGGCCCTGGATACCTCAATTCGCCCGCCCCCAGCAAGCCGAGCCGACGCAAAGGCCCGGATCAGTGTTTACCGAAGATCGAGCCCGTAACGCGGTCGCCCGGCGCAATGTGGAGCTTGCGGGCCGTGCCGGCGATGACCTCCAGAACCGCCCGCACCGGACCGCCGGAGGGGATGAGATCGTCCGACATCGGCTTGGCATTTTCCGCAACTCGCAGAACGCGCCCGTCGCCGCGGATAAAGATCATATCGAGGGAGATGTAGGTGTTGTGCATCCAGAACTGCACCGGCTGGTCGGTCTTGAAATCGAACAGCATGCCGTGACCTTCGGGCAGCGATTTGCGGAACATCAGGCCGAGCGCGCGCTCCGCATCGTTGGTCGCAAGCTCGACGGAGAAGGCATGCACCCCGGAACTGGTCACGATCTCGATCGTGTCCTGCGCGGCGGCGCTGGCGGGGCTTTGTGCGGCCGGAAAGGCGCAGCCGGCGACAAGCAGGATCGCCGCCAGACCTATCGCTCGCAGATATCGCGTTGAGCGGAAAGCGGCGCGCGCCGCTAATGCGAGGCCGGACCGAGCGAGCCGCCTTCCGGCCGGACTTCCGCCGCCATCAGTCCCTTGGGCCCGGGCCCAAAGCGAACCAGGACGAACTGGCCGGGTCGCAGCTCGGTCATGCCGAACCGGCGCAGCGTCTCCATGTGGACGAAAATGTCCGCTGTCCCCTCGCCCCGAGTGACAAAGCCGAAGCCGCGCAACCGATTGAACCATTTGACCTGTGCCCGTTCGAGACCGCTGGTGGGCGTTACAGTAACATGAGTGCGCGGCGGCGGCATCTGTGCCGGGTGGATCGCCGTCGACTCGTCCATCGATAGGATGCGGAATGCCTGCAGGCCCTTGGGCCCGGGCAAGACTTCGCAAACGATCCGGGCACCTTCATAGGCGGTTTGAAAACCGTCGCGGCGCAGACAGGTGACGTGCAAGAGCACGTCGGCCATGCCGTTGTCCGGAACAATGAAGCCATAACCCTTGGCAACGTCGAACCACTTGATGGCGCCGGCAACCTCGATGACATGCGTCGCCTCGTCGGCAAGCGTGACATCGGGCGCGAGACCCGCCTTCGTCGTTTTTGATTCGATCCCGTCCGACGCCATGACGCCGTTGGCCGCCGCTATCTGTGCTAACGCCCCGCGGGCGCATCGCGAATCTGTTGAATTGAGGATAACACCGGCAGTCCGACGCGAAAGGGTAAAAATGCAACACTGGCGCAAAAGCGTCACGCCCTGTGCACAAGGTGGATTTTATTCAGTGCACGATGAGGGGTTCAAGAACGGTGCCAATATCTTGATGCACGACCAAGTCGGCAATTTCGTCGAATTCGGTCGGTTCGCGATTGAGGATGACCAGCAGCGCCCCGTTTCGCTTCGCCATCAAGGGGAAGCCGGCGGCCGGCCAGACGACAAGCGAAGAACCGATGGCCAGGAACAGATCGCAAGATTGGGCAAGGTCTTGGGCGCGCTGCATTGCCGCATCGGGCATGGCTTGGCCGAACGACACTGTCGCGGTCTTGATGAAGCCGCCGCAAACCGGACAATCCGGAGCGCAACCATTGCCGGCCTCCATCCGCCCGCGCACCCACGGCAACTCGTAGCGCCCGTGGCAGTCGAGACAGGTGGCGAAGGTGGTATTGCCGTGCAATTCCACGACGTGTTCCGGGGCAATCCCCGAGGCTTGGTGGAGATTATCGATGTTTTGTGTGATGACGGCGGGAACCTTGCCTCTGCGATACAGGCTCGCAAGCGCGCGGTGACCGCGGCTGGGCTTGGCCCCGCCGAACTGCTCTTCCATGGCGAAGCGCCGCCGCCACGAATTCGTTGCGAGCCTCCTGGCTTGCCAGGAACTCGTCGAAGGCGATGGGCCGGTACTTGGTCCATAAGCCGCCCGGGGAACGAAAATCGGGAATTCCCGATTCGGTCGATATACCGGCGCCGGTGAACGGGACGATGGCACCCGCCTCCTGGACCATATCCCGCAGCCGGGCGATGGTGCTGTCGACAGACGAACCGATCATTCGGCAAAGCCACGCTTCATAGCCGCCGGGCGGCGGCTTACATTGATAGTCTCGTTTCGTGCCATTTCGGAGGTTCCATTATGCGGTATCTGCACACGATGTTGCGCGTGCGCAATCTTGACGACGCGCTCGACTTCTATTGCAACAAGCTCGGCCTGAAGGAAGTCCGCCGCCGGGAAGATGAGAAGAGCAAATTCACGCTGGTTTTTCTTGGCGCCCCGGAGGACGACGGCCAGATCGCCAAGGGACCGGCAGGCCGGGCGGCGCCGTTGGTGGAGCTGACCTATAACTGGGACAGCGAGGATTACGGTGAGGCCCGCTATTTCGGCCACCTGGCCTACGAGGTCGACGACATCTATGCGCTCTGCGAGCGGCTGATGAAGGCGGGCGTGACCATCAATCGGCCGCCGCGCGACGGCAACATGGCCTTCGTCCGCTCGCCCGATAAGCATTCGATCGAGCTTTTGCAAAAAGGCTCGCCGCTTCCCCCCAAGGAACCCTGGCTTTCCATGCCGAATGTGGGGAAGTGGTAGCCCTGCCCGCTTTCTTGCCGGCTCGGCCAAATCTCTCTATATGTCGCCGGCCTTCGCTACCCGAGCGCCTTTGCGCTCACCATGCGCCCTTCGTCTAGCGGTCCAGGACATCGCCCTTTCACGGCGGTAACACGGGTTCGAGTCCCGTAGGGCGCGCCAATTAGATCGATCGTTTCTAAACCACCGGCCCATGTCCGACGCGCTGAAGCTCCTGACCACCCGCCGCTCGTTCAAGCCCCTTGAACTGGCCGGCCCCGCGCCCTCGGCGGCCGAGATCGACACGCTGCTGACCGATCGCCTCGCGGGTGCCGGATCACGGCAAGCTGGCGCCGTGGCGCTTTATCGTGTTCGAGGGCGACGCGCGACTGGCCGCCGGAGACGCTATCGCGGCGGCGTTCCGCGCCAAATATCCGGATGCCAAGCCGGAGCATGTCGATGCCGAGCGCCTGCGGCTCGCGCGCGCGCCGCTGGTCGTCGCGGTGGTGAGCCGTGCCGCGACGCATGTGAAAATTCCGGAATGGGAGCAGGTTCTCTCCGCCGGCGCCGCCGCCATGAATCTGGTTCTGGCGGCGTACGCGCTCGGCTATGGCGCGAGCTGGATCACCGAGTGGTACGCCTACGACCGTGCCGTGCTCGACGCGCTGGGCCTGGCGCCGCACGAACGCATCGCCGGTTTCGTTCATATCGGGCGGCCGCCGGGTGTGCCGGAAGACCGGCCGCGGCCGCCGCTGAACGAAATCGCCACGCGCTTCCCGGCATAGCTTGGTACATCCCCGCAAACAGAAAAGGGCACCGGCTTAACGCCGGCGCCCTCGTCTCACGCCTCCGCGCACGCCTTACATTCCGTTATTGATCAAATACTGCTGCGTCGCGGCGTTTGCCGCATCGTTTTGCGCTTCGGCTGCCGCATTGCTGGCATTCATGTCCTGGATGTCTTGGACCATCTGCTGGGTGGCTTGGTCAGACGCGTCGATGGCCGCCTGTGATTGACTGTTATCGACGGCGACTGCGGGCGACGGCGAATTGAAGGTCGCGTCGTAGCCCCCGGTATCGGCACTGACCGTGCCGCGCGCGGCATAGGATGTGACGGCAACCGGGATCGGCAGACCGAACAGGCTGAAAAACTGCGCGAGCGACGGTTGTTGCCGGACGGCCGGACGACGCGTGGCGGCCGCAACGTGGCGCGCGTGGACCACGTGCGCCGCGGCGGCGATCTTATGAGCGGTCGGCGCGGCCATCGCCGTTGTGGCGGTGAACGCGATCGCGGCGGTAATCAAAATTCCGGAAACGATCGATTTGGATTTCGTGGCGGTCAGCTTCATGGCACGCTCCTTTGTTGCCGGCCTAATGGCCGTGGAGAATCCCTAAACGCTACGTCGCTGAGATTGGGCGCGCGGACGTGGAGCGCCGATGTCCGGCCAATTAACTGCCGTCCACTTTTTGTAGCGGGATACCTTATTTGGTCAGGAGTGAATCACGATCGCGGGAGCGATAAATCCGGCACCGCGCGACAGCTTCGGCAAGCGCGTGAATTGGCCGTGGTGCCCAACCCATAAATGCTGTTGTTGGCGGCAAGCCTGCGGTTGGCAGGCTCGCCCGGCTGATCGGACGTTGTCGGCGCGGTGGGCAAGCCGCCGGTCAGTGCCGACGAACCGCCGCCGGCGCCGGGCTGTCCAGTAACCGGATTGGTCCCAACCTTCCGGAAGTCGCGCCTCCGGGGGCCGAAGCCGCCGGGACCTCCGGCTGCTGTGGAATTGTCAGCGCGCTTGACGGATTCTGCGCATGCGCGACCGCCGTATAAGCGGCTACAAACAAGAAAGCGCAGGCCGCCAACAAAAAGACTGTCAACGCGGTTTGTTCGATCCGCCGCACTCGCATGGAAAGTCCCCAAAGTCCGTCTAGGAGCAAAACGCGGCTCGGAACCGTAAGTTCCATGGCGCGTGCGCCGCACAATTCATAAAATTGTTGCTTCGCCACCGGAGTCTTTCCCTTCGACGTCCACGCCGGTGACTCACATCCGTCATGGCGAGGCCACAGAGTGCCCCTACACGTCGATGGACGGTGAGAGGATGATCAGGGAGGAAGGATCATGGCTCGGGAAACCGCTACGGCAGCGCAAGCCCGCTTGGCGACCTACGGCAAGAACAGCTGTCCCCAATGCAGCGAATGGCTGCTCGCCCCCGAATGGTCGGAATATCTCAACGACCGCTGCGTGCGGCATACCTGGTCGTGCGACGCGTGCGGCTATCAGTTCGAGACTGCGGTGTTCTTCGCGCGGGCGGCGTGATCAAGGCGGATAGGCATGCCGCCGGCCGTTGAAATCCTCGACTAAGGCACAGTCGGCATCGAGATAGCGCGGGCCGATCGGCGATTTGCCGTAGCCGCCGGGGATGTCGAGAACGTAAGTCGGCTGGCACAGGCCGGAATAACGCCCGTGCAACGCGCGCATCAGGTCCTGGCCGACCGCGATCGGCGTCCGCAAATGCGCCGTCCCAGGCGCCAGATCGGCGTGATGCAAGTAGTACGGCTTGACCCGGCACTCGACCAGCGCCCGCATCAGCGCGCCAAGCGTTTCAACGTCGTCGTTGACGCCGGCCAACAGCACCGATTGGCTGAGCACGGGAATACCGGCATCGACCAGGCGCGCGATGGCCGCGCGCGCCGCCGGCGTCAATTCGCGCGGATGATTGGCGTGCAGGACGACAAAGCTCGCCTTGTCGCAGCGCAGCGCGCGCACGAGCGCCGGGGTGACGCGGTCCGGCGCCGCGATGGGCAGCCGGGTGTGAGCGCGGATCACCTTCACGTGGTCGATCGCTGCAATTTGCGCCACGACGGCCTTCAGCCGCCGGGGCGACACGATCAGCGGATCGCCGCCGGTCAGGATCACCTCCCAAATCTGCGGCGTCGCGCGAATATAATCGAGCGCGGCGGCGAGCGCGGCGCGCGATAGCCCTTCCCGGCCAGGTCCGACCATTTCGCGCCGGAAACAAAAACGGCAATACACGGCGCAAACGCTGACGAGCTTGAGCAGCACGCGGTCGGGGTAGCGATGCACGATGCCTTCGACCGGGCTATTGGCGTCGTCGCCGATCGGATCGGCGGTCTCGTGCGGGTGACCGTCAAGCTCGCGCACATCCGGAACGAATTGCCGCGCGATCGGATCGTGCGGATCGGATGGGTCGATGAGGTCGGCGATTGCCGGCGTGATCGCCACCGCGTAGCGCGCGGCAACCTTTTCCAGAGCCGCGAAGCGGCCGTCGTCCACCAATCGTTCAGTAACGAGACCGGACACTGTGCGTATTGTTGTCATTTAATTACTCCTGAACGGGCGTCCACAGCACTTGATCGATCCGCGTGGCGCCGGTTGCCAGCATCACCAATCGATCGAGGCCGAGCGCAATGCCGGAGGCTTGCGGCATATGCGAAAGCGCGGCGATAAAATCCTCGTCGATCGGATAACGTTCGCCATAGATGCGCTCGCGCTCCGCCATCTGCGCGTCGAGGCGGCGGCGCTGCTCAACGGCGTCGTTGAGTTCGCCAAAGCCGTTGGCGAGCTCGACCCCGCAGGCGTATAGCTCGAAACGCTCGGCGACGCGCGGATCGGCCGTCGGGCGCGCCAGGGCCGAAAGCGCCGTGGGATAACGGTCGAGGATGGTGGCGCGGCCGATGCCGAGATTGGGCTCGATGCGCTCGACCAATACGCGGCTGAAGACGTCGCCCCACGTGTCATCTTCCGCGGTGCGGATGCCGGCCGTTCGCGCGGCCTGCGCAAACAGCGCGCCGTCCGGTTCGCCGCCGGGTATGGTCGCCAACAGATCGATACCGGCGAAGCGCGTGAAAGCCTCCGCTACCGAAAGCCGCTCGGGCGCGGCGAAGGCGTCGGCCGAGCGGCCGCGAAAGGTCAGCTGCCGGCTGTCGGCCGCGCGCGCCGCCGTGGCCAGGATCGCCGCGCAATCCGCCATCAGCGCGACATAGGGCTCGCCGGCGCGATACCATTCGACCAGCGTGAATTCGGGATGATGCAGCGCGCCGCGCTCGCGATCGCGAAACACTTTGGCAAATTCGACGATGCGGCGCTCGCCCGCCGCCAGCAATTTCTTGCAGGCGAACTCAGGTGAGGTCCGCAAATAGCGCGGCGATACGGTTCCGTCGGGAGCCGTGAGGCCGGCGGCAAAGGCGTGCAGATGAAGCTCGTTTCCCGGCGACACCTGCAGCGCCGCGGTCTCCACCTCGACAAAATCAGCGTCCGCAAACCATGCGCGGAGCGCCGTCACGATCCGGCCCCGCGCCAACAGCACTGGCCGGCGATCGGCGTGAACATGCGGCGCCCAAAAGGGCGAGGAAACGGGCGGAACGGTCGGCATAACCTTGTCTATGCGCGTTTGAGGAAATAACTAGCGGTCTGGCTCAGGATCGGTATGGTGCGCCCCGAATCCCGTTTATTACCATTGAGGAAACCGTGAAAGTCATCGCCAGCTCGTTGCGGAAGGGCAATATTGTCGAAATCGACGGCAAACTCGGAGTCATTGTGACTATCGAGAGCATCCATCCCGGCAAGGGCACGCCGGTCACGCAGATGGATGTGCGCCGGATCGCCGACGGGGTGAAGGTCGCGTTGCGCTATAAGACCACCGATCAGGTCGAGCGCGCCTTCGTCGAGGATCGCAAGCATCAATACATGTATCAGGACGGCGACGGCTATCATTTCATGAACATGGAAAGCTACGACCAGGTCGCCCTGCCGGCCGACATCATCGGCGATCAGACCGCCTATTTGGAGCCCGAAATGGAGGTAACGATCAGCCTCCATGAGGGAAACCCGGTCTCCATCGAGCTGCCGCCGAAGGCGACGCTTGAAGTGGTCGACACCGAACCGACCATCAAGAGCCAGACCGCGGCCTCGTCCTACAAGCCGGCTGTTCTTTCCAACGGCGTGCGCACCATGGTGCCGCCGTTCGTCACCACCGGCACCAGGATCGTGGTGATGACCGCCGACGGCAGCTACGTCGAACGCGCGAAGGACTAATCCTCGCCCCCGTTCGCCATCTCAATCTGAATATCTGTTCAGAATTGTCGCGCTTCAAACAAGCACGGCACGACTTGGCAGCGGCCGTGTTGCTGGCGATAGTAGCGGGTCTCGCAGTTTCGGATGTGACCCGTGCGCGCTGCCGTCACGATCAGTCTCCTGGCCACCGGCATTTCCGGCGCGCTATGGCTTGGCTCTTCGCACTCGGCCTTCGCCAACGATTGCAAGCCGAGACATTTCCGTGCACCGTTTTTTGTCAATGACATGGGCGCTTGCGCTTTCGACGCGGAAACTTTGAGTTACACCGGCACGCCGGTCGAGCAAGCCATGTGCTTGATGCGCGGTATGGACGCGACACGCAATCTCGCACCGCCGCTCACCTCGCTGCCGTCGGCACTGACAACCCGCGTCGGCGAAACCACCGGCCTGCCGACACGCGAAGTCTTGTCGAATTATCTGTCGAAGGAAAATCTCGAAAGCGATTTTGCCGCCCATCTGTGGGAGCCGTTGTCGCGCGCGCACGACAACGATCCGGATTCGCCGACGGCGCGCTATTTCGTCATTCACGATACCAGCGGGCCGAATTACGGACACCACGCCTTTCCGGACGACATCAACACCGATCAGCATTACGAAAACCTCGCCGACTATGCCTGCACCGACGGCTGGGGACGCGCGCATGTCTTTATCAATCGCATCGGCGAGATGCTGTTGGCGCACGACTATTCCATTCCGTGGCGCGAGACCAAGTTCGAGCAGGCGGCCGAGTTCGGCGGCGCGCTGCAAGGCTTGTTTCTGCACAATGAACTCGTGCAGCCGCGCAAAAGCGCGCCGGGCCATGGCTGGCGCAACGATGCGCAAACGCCCGATCCCGCTTTCACCCAAGCCCAATACGACCGGCTGGCGCTGCTTTACACCATTGCCGGCGTGCGCAAGGGCAAATGGCTCATTCCCGCCTTTCATGCCGCCATCGACGCCGACATTCGCAACGGGCACGACGATCCGCTGCATTTCGACATCGACAGTTTTGCCGCGAGCTTGGACGCCTTGGCCGAGAAATTGGGCCAGCCGGTGGTGGTCCAGGCGGCCCACTAGCAGAATAGCCGCTGGCGGCGGCCGCATAGCCCGCCTCGAAGCGGATAACGGCTATGTCGGCGTGGGCCATTTCGCCCGGTTGCGCCACGCTTCGCGATCAGGTTGGATGGGGCCGATCCAGCCCAAACTCCGAAACGTGAGGAAATGCCCGCCATGACGCCGTCACAGTCCGCGACCGCACGCGCCACCACCGAAGCCGACCCGGCCGTCGCCAAAATCGAACGGCCGACGCCGGCCGGCGCCAACGCCCCCGGTTTCGGCTCGGACGTCATCGCGGATGCGCTGCGCGCGCTCGATATCCCCTATATCGCGCTCACGCCGGGCGCGAGCTATCGCGGCTTGCACGATTTGATCGTCAATTATCTCGGCAACACCAAGCCGCAGATGCTGCTGTGCCTGCACGAGGAAGCCGCTGTCGCCATCGCTCACGGCTACGCCAAGGTGACCGGCAAAGCCATGGTCACCGCGGTGCATTCCAATGTCGGGCTGATGCACGCCACCATGGCGATGTTCAACGCCTGGTGCGACCGCATGCCGGTCATCGTGCTCGGCGCCACCGGACCGGTCGACGCGGTCAAGCGCCGGCCCTGGATCGACTGGATTCATACCGCGCGCGATCAGGGTGCGCTGGTTCGCGAATACACCAAATGGGACGACCAGCCCGCGTCGCCCGGCGCGGCGCGCGAAGCAATCCTGCGCGGCACCTGGATCGCCAATACCGTGCCGCAGGGCCCGGTCTATATCAATTTCGACGCCGAACTGCAGGAAGGCAAAGTCTCCGAGCCACTGCCGCCGATCGACATAGCCCGTTACATGCCGAAGGTGTCGACCGCGGCGCCGGCCGAACTCGTGCGCGAAGCCGCCACTGTCCTTAAGAATGCCAAGCAGGTTTTGATCCTGGCCGGCCGCGCCTCGCGCGACGAGGCGGCGTGGAACGCCCGCGTTACGCTCGCCGAAGCGCTGAATGCGCGTGTCGTCACCGATCTGAAAATCGGCGCGACCTTTCCGACCGATCACCCGCTCTATATCGGCTCGCCGCGCGCGATTAACCCGGACAGCGTCGAAGGCTTGAAGAATGTCGACGTCGTGCTCAGCCTCGATTGGGTCGATCTCGCCGGCGCGCTGCGCGGCTTCGGCCCGACGCCGTCGGTCAAAGTCATCCAGGTTTCGCTCGATCACCGCATCCACAACGGCTGGAGCATGGACCATCAGGCGCTGCCGCCGGTCGATTATCTGCTCTCGGCCGATCCCGACCTGGTCGTGCCCGAGCTGGTCAAGGAAGTCGGCAAGACCACCAAGCCCCACTCCATGCCGACGCCGCGGCAATTATCGGACAAGGAACCTGCCGGCTTCACCAACGAGCATATCGCGCGCGCCTTGCGCAAAGTCTTAGGCGACCGGTCGGTGACCTACACGCATCTGCCGCTGTCATGGGACGATAGCTGGATCACCTTCCGCCATCCGCTCGACTATGTCGGCTCCGACGGCGGCGGCGGCGTCGGCGGCGGCCCGGGCATTTCGGTCGGCGCGGCGCTGGCGCTCAAAGGCACCGGCCGGCTGCCGATCGCGATCTGCGGCGACGGCGATTTCCTGATGGGCGTGACCGCGGTGTGGACCGCGGTGCATTACAAAATCCCGCTGTTGTTCGTGCTCGCCAATAACCGTTCGTTCTACAACGACGAACTTCACCAGGAACGGATGGCGCGGGCGCGCAACCGGCCGGTCGAGAACAAGTGGATCGGCCAGCGCATGTCCGACCCCGAAGTCGATCTGGCCGCCATGGGCCGCGCGCAAGGCGCGGTCGGCTTCGGCCCGGTCACCAAGTCCGGCGATCTGGCGGGCGTTCTGGAAAAGGCGATCGCCGCGGTGGACGCCGGCGGAGTCGCGGTGGTCGATGTACGCGTCGAACCGGGCTACACCGCGGTGATGACGCAAGCGATGACGCGGGCCGGCAACTAACGACCGCATAGCGGGAGGATACGATGAACGAAGCGGTTCAGCCGAAAAACTTGAAGACGCAGAAACTCAACCTGCCGCAGCATCGCGATGCCTTCTATGGCGGCAAATGGCACAAGGCGAAGTCCGGCCGCGCCGCCGATACCATCAATCCCGGCACCGGCGAAACACTCGGGCCCGTGGCAGACTGTGGCGCGGCCGACATCGATGCCGCCGTGCAGGCTGCCAAGGCAGCCTTCCCGGCCTGGCGCGACACGCCGCCGCTCGAGCGCGCGCGCATGCTCAAGCGCATCGCCAATGTGTTGCGTGAGCATGCCGAGGAATTGGCGCTGATCGACGCCGCCGATTGCGGCAATCCGTTTGCCGAGATGGTCAAGGACGCCACGATTGCCGCGGCGCAGATCGAATTCTACGCCGGCCTTGTCACCGAGATGAAAGGCGCCTCGGTGCCGATGGGTCCCGGCGTGGTGAATTTTTCCGTGCGCGAGCCGCGCGGCGTAGTCGGCCGCATCATTCCGTTCAACCATCCGTTCATGTTCTGCGCCGGCAAGGCCGGCGCGCCGCTTGCCGCCGGCAACACCGTTGTGATGAAGCCGCCGGAACAGGCGCCCTTATCGTCGCTGCGGCTCGCCGAGCTGATCGGCGATATTCTGCCGCCCGGCGTATTCAATCTCGTTCCCGGCGGCCGCGAAGCCGGC
Organism: uncultured Alphaproteobacteria bacterium; assembly: GCA_963827465.1. Classification (GTDB taxonomy): domain Bacteria; phylum Pseudomonadota; class Alphaproteobacteria; order Rhizobiales; family Xanthobacteraceae; genus BOG-931. The sequence continues at coordinate 308,162 of CAWHBC010000005.1, read as the reverse complement.
TCGACGCTGGCCTCGCACCCCGATGTCGCCATGATCGCGCTCATTGGCTCGGTGCCGACCGGCCGGGCCGTGATGAAGGCCGCCGCCGACACCCTCAAGGCCGTGATGCTGGAGCTCGGCGGCAAGAACGCGCTGATTGCCTATCCCGACGCCGATGCGGACGAGGTCGCCGACGGCGTGATCGGCGGCATGAACTTCACCTGGTGCGGGCAATCCTGCGGCTCGACCAGCCGCGCCTTCATCCACGAGAAAATTTATGAAGCCGTGCTGGCCAAGGTGAAAACCAAGATCGCCCACTACAAGCCGGGCGTCGCCACCGATCCGGCAACGACCATGGGCTCGATCATCTCCAAGGTGCAGTACGAACGCATTCTCGGCTTCATCGACAGCGCCAAGCAGGAGGGCGCGCGGCTTCTCACCGGCGGCGGTCGGCCGTCCGATCCGGAGCTGGCAAAAGGGTTTTTCATCGAGCCGACGGTGTTTACCGACGTGCAGCCCACGATGCGCATCGCACGCGAGGAGATTTTCGGCCCGGTGCTATCGGTGTTCAAATGGAGCGACGAGCAAAAAATGCTCGACCAGGTGAATTCGGTCGAATACGGGCTGACCGCCTCGATCTGGACGAACGACCTGTCGACCGCGCATCGCACCGCCGCCGCGGTGCAAGCCGGCTTCGTCTGGATCAACGAAGTATCCAAACATTTCCTCGGCGCGCCGTTCGGCGGCTACAAGCAGTCCGGCATCGGCCGCGAGGAATGTTTTGAGGAAATGCTCGCCTATACGCAGGAAAAGAACATCCACATCAGGCTGAAGGCGGCAAAGCCCTAACCGTTCTTAGTCGCGCAGCACGCTTTTGGCCCTAACCTAAGGCGGGGCATAAGCAGCCGGCAGGCCCTGCCACAAACAAGCCGCACGCTCTGTTTAAGGTTCATGGGGCCTGCCGACCCTATTCCGATTTCAACAACGCGGTGGGACAGTCCTCTACCTTCCGGGAGATTTATATGGATAAGAAGATAGCCGGTCTACTTGGGGCGGCGGCGGCCTTGACCACCGTAAGCGGCGCGCACGCTAGTGCAATGTCAACAACAATGCCTGCCGCGGCGACAACCTATCGCGACCTCCTCGAGCCGATCCCCGATGCGGTGGCGGCGCTGCGAGCCGACGATGCGATCAGGGCGGAGCAACCGCCGGCAGGCGTACAACTCGCCCAATACCATCATCACCACCATCATCATCACCACCATGGCTATTCCGCCGGCGCTGCCATCCTCGGTGGGGTTATCGGCGGCATTATCGCCGCACAGCCGCATTACGCGCCGCCGCCCCATTGTTATTGGACGCTGGGTCAACCTTACTGGAACGGCTACGGCTGGGTTCGGCCACGCGTGCGCGTCTGCCAATAAAAACTGCGAATAGAGATTTTGTGCTTATGGCTCCGGCGTGACTCGCGCCGGAGCTTTTGCTGTGTATCGAAGTTCATCCCGAAATCGCTTTTTCGGAAACGATCACTCAAACGAATGCCGGAGTCTTCAGAGCTTGAACGTCTCATACGTCGCCGGGTGAAACAGCTCGTCGACGGCAACGCGCCGCGGCGACAGGCCCTCGGCGTGATGCTGAGCGAGAAAATAATCGAGCACCTTGCGGTTCGGCCCGACGCCGTAGGACCAGAAATCCTGCCCCATCAAGTCGCGCGCTTCCTTCAAGCGCTCCTCGACAAACGGCAGCGTGACCTTGGTCGCGGAGGTGTCGGATAACTTTCGCAAACCCGCTTCCTTGGCCTGCTCGAACGCCTTGAGCACGGCGCCCGGCAGCCACGGATGTTTCTCGGCCAGTTCGCGGCGGATGCCGACCACATGCATGATCGGAAAAAAGCCGGTGCGCTTGTAATAATCCTTCGCCACCGCGGTCGGATCGGGAAACAGCCAGCCGATATGCGGATGGCCCTTTTCGATCAGCGTCGGCGGACGCGGCGCGATAAAGCCGTCGATCTCGCCCGCTTCGAGCAGCCCGGAAATCGTCGTCCCCTCGGGCGCATTGTCGAGCCGCACGCCCGGCGGCAGCTTCACGGTGATTTTTTCCGGCCGTCCCGCCTCCTCGATGCCGCCCCGGATCCAGTGGATGTCCGAGCGTTTGACGCCGTAATCGTCTTCGAGGAACGCGCGCGCCCAGACATTGGCCGTGAGTTGGTATTCCGGCACGCCGACTTTGCGGCCCTTCAAATCCTGCGGCTTCTTGATGCGGTCGGTGCGCACATAGACCGCGGTGTGGCGAAACGCCCGCGACACGAAGGCGGGCACCGCGATATAGGGGCAATCCTGCAGCGCGGTCTTGACCGTATAGCTCGACAGCGACAATTCGCAGATGTCGAATTCGGCGGCACGAAAGGCGCGGAAGAAAATCTCTTCCGGCACCAGCGTCATATAAACCGGATCGACGCCGTCGATCTGCACACTGCCGTCGATCAGCGCGCGGGTACGGTCGTAATCGCCGACCGCGACGGAAAGATTGAGCTTGGCCATTTCGCTTCCCTGTCAAATGCTTGCGGAGCGCTAGATAGCCGCGCCGGAGGGATGATGCCAAGACATCTTTCCCGCGGCGGCCAGGTACGAAGCAACGCCGAGCAATGGCCTACGGTCGCCCACCGAACGGCTCCGCAGGCGCGATATCGGTGAGCTTGAACTGAACACGCTCTTCGCCTTGCCAGCGGTCGAGCGCGACGGTGCCGGCGGCATGAACGCGCTGGCCGCGGCTCGCCTGCAGCGCCGCGCCGAGCTTGCCGCCGACCGCACGGAAGGCGATGGCGTTGAGACCGGCGCCGTCGCCGGATTTCAGCCGCACGCGCATATGCGCCTGGCCGACCTCTTCCGCATAAGCGAGCGTATGTGACGGCAGCACGATGAGCGGTTCGGGATTGCCCGATCCGAATGGGCCGGCACGCTCGAGCATAGCGACCAGATTGGCGTCCGCACCGGCCGCCGTTACAGCCCCATCAACCAAAAGCCCGGCAGCGCGGCGCGAGTTCTCGACATCGGCCGCCAGCGTCGCCTCGAAGAAAGCGCGCAATTCGGCGAGGCCGGATTTGCGCAGCGTGACGCCGGCCGCCATCGCATGACCGCCGCCCTTGAGCAGCAAGCCCTCGGCCACCGCGCGGCGCACCGCGCGGCCGATATCGACGCCGGCGATGGAGCGGCCGGAACCGGTACCGATGCCGCCCGGCTCAAGCGCGACCGCGAAAGCGGGACGGCCGAATTTCTCCTTCAAGCGCGCAGCCACGAGCCCCATCACGCCCGGGTGCCAGCCTTCGGCGGCGGTCACCACGACCGCGCCGTTGTCTTCGATGCCGAGCGCGGCGCCTGCCTCCGCCTCGGCCTGCGCCAGCATCCCCTGTTCGATCGCCTGCCGCTCCTGATTGAGCCGATCGAGTTCGGCCGCGATCTTGGCGGCCTCGATCGGATCGCTTTCAAGCAACAGCCGCACACCGAGATCGGCCCTGCCGATGCGGCCGCCGGCATTGATGCGCGGCCCGAGCAAAAAGCCCAAGTGCCACGCTTCCGGCGGCCCGTTGAGCCGCGCCACGTCCATCAGGCTGACATGGCCGGGACGCTCGCGCCGGCGCAGCGCGATCAAGCCTTTGGCGACGAAGGCGCGATTGAGCCCGATCAGCGGCACGACGTCGGCGACCGTGCCGAGCGCCACGTCGTCGAGGAACGCCAACAGATCGGGCTCCGGCCGCTCCGGAGTCCAAAAGCCGCGGCTGCGCAGCACGCGGTTGACGGCGACGACCGTCATGAAGGTCAGGCCCACGGCGGCGAGATGGCCGAGCCCGCTTAAATCGTCGCGGCGGTTCGGGTTGACGATGGCGAGCGCCGGCGGCAGCTCCTCGTCGGCCTGGTGATGATCGATAACGACGGTGTCGAAACCGAGCTTCTTGGCTTCCGCCAGCGGCTCGCTGCTGGTGGTGCCGCAGTCGACGCAGACCAAGAGCGTCGCGCCGCGCTGCGCCAGTGCCCGCACGGCTTCGACGTTCGGGCCGTAGCCTTCGAACAGCCTGTCCGGAATGTGGATGATGGGTTCGATGCCGCACTGGCGCAGATAGCGCGCCAAGAGCGCCGCCGAGGTAGCGCCGTCAACGTCATAGTCGCCGAAAATCGCGATGGATTTGCCGCGCATCGCACCGTCGGCTATGCGCTCGGCAGCCTCCTGCATGGCCGTCAGCACCAGCGGATCCGGCATCGAATGTTTGATCGTCGGATCGAGGAAGGCATCGACCGCATCGACCTCGACGTTACGGCCGGCGAGAATGCGCGCCAAAAGATCGGGTAAGCCGTGGCGCTGGGCAATAGCCAGCGCCCGCGTTGCGCCGCGCTCATCGAGCCGGTCGCGCCACGCCCGTCCGGTCGCCGAAGTCTCGACGCCGAGGAAAAAGCGATTCTCGGTCATTTCAGCGATTGTAGAACGAAATCCGTCGGCAATGCTCGCCGCCGGCAGTATGCAAATAAGCGCCTACTCGAACTTATCAAGCTTGCGGTGCTCGGCGCGGATCCATCTGATGGTACCGCTTGCCGAGCGCATCACCACCGTCTCGGTCTCGATCACGCCCTTGCCGAATTGCACGCCGCGCAGCAGGCGGCCGTCGGTGACGCCGGTTGCCGCAAACAGGCAATCGCCCTTCACCATGTCCTCGATCTCATACTTCTTGCGCGCGTCCTTGATGCCCATCTTGGCGATGCGCTCGCGCTTCTCGTCGGTATCGATGATGAGCCGCGTCTGCATCTGGCCGCCGATGCAGCGCAGCGCGGCCGCCGCCAGCACGCCCTCGGGCGCGCCACCGATGCCGAGATAGATGTCGATCCCGGTTTTTTCAGCATCGGCGGTGTGGATCACTCCGGCCACGTCGCCGTCGCTGATCAGGCTCACCGCGCCACCGGCCCTGCGCACCGCGGCGATCAGATCGGCGTGGCGCGGCCGGTCGAGAATCATCGCGGTGATCGCCTCCGGCTTGACGCCTTTGGCTTTGGCCAGTTTGAGGATGTTTTCGTCGGCCGGCGCGTCAAGGTCGACGACGCCCTTGGGATAGCCGGGGCCGACCGCGATCTTGTCCATGTAAATATCCGGCGCGTGCAGCAACGTGCCGGCCTCGGCCACCGCCAACGTGGCGATGGCGCCCGGCATGTTCTTGGCGCACAGCGTGGTGCCTTCCAGCGGATCGACGGCGATATCGACCTTGGGTCCGGTTTTGCTGCCGAGCTTTTCGCCGATGAAGAGCATCGGCGCCTCGTCCATCTCGCCCTCGCCGATGACGACGGTGCCGTCGATGGCGAGCGCGTTGAGTTCCTGCCGCATGGCATCCACTGCGACCTGGTCGGATTCCTTGACGGCACCGCGGCCGCGCAGGCGCGCGGCCGCGACTGCTGCCCGTTCGGTGACGCGTGCGATTTCAAGCGACAATGCGCGCTCGAGCGCCCGGTTCAGAGGTTCAGTTTTCGTCGCCATAAAGCAAATCCTTAGGTCATGCTCGTTCGATGCGGATGACTTGCGGACGTCCGGATAAGACGCGGTCGCGCCGCACCGCGGCAAGGGCCTTACGCACGGCGTCTTCGCCGGTGGCGTAAGTGATCAGGATCACCGGCACCGCCTCGCCGGAACGACCGGGCTGCGCCGCACCGCGGGAACCCGGCGGATGACGCTGGACGATCGATTCCAGCGAAATCTTCTGCTGCGCCAGCCGCCGCGCGATGGTCGCGGCGGTTCCCGGCCGATCGCGCGCCAACAGCCGGATATAGTAACCGCCTTCGTGATGCTGCATCGGCGCTTTCCGGATTGCGGTCATGCGCGCCGCCGGTCGCCCGAACGGCGGCGTCACCACGCCGCGCGCGATGTCAGCGAGGTCGGCGACAATCGCCGAAGCGGTTGCGGCACCGCCGGCACCGGGACCGACCAACGTGATCGGCGCCAGTCCTTCGGCGTCGAGCGTGACCGCATTGGTCACGCCCATGACCTGGGCGATGGCGGAATCTTTCGGCACCATGGTCGGATGCACGCGCTGTTCGATGCCGGCCTCGGTTTTTACCGCAACGCCGAGCAGCTTGACGCGGTACCCAAGCTCGGCCGCGGCATCGAGATCGGCGAGTGCAATGGAAGAAATGCCTTCGACATAAACTGCATCGGGGTCGATCTTGGTGCCGAAAGCGAGGCTCGCCAGAATGGCGAGCTTCTGGGCCGTGTCTTGGCCTTCGATGTCGAAGGTCGGATCCGCCTCGGCATAGCCGAGCCGTTGCGCTTCGCGCAGGCATTCGTCGAAGGCCAGCCGGTCCTGCTCCATGCGGGTGAGGATGTAATTGCAGGTGCCGTTGAGGATGCCGTAGATGCGGTTGAACGACGCGCCGTTCAATCCTTCGCGCAGCGTTTTGACGATGGGGATGCCGCCGGCGACGGCGGCTTCAAAATTAAGCGCTACGCCCTGGCGTTCCGCGAGCACGGCAAGCTTCTGGCCGTGACGGGCCAGGAGTGCTTTGTTTGCGGTCACCACCGGCTTGCCGGCCGCAAGCGCGGTTTCAATGGCGCGCTTGGCCGGATCGCCCTCCCCGCCCACGACCTCGACCAGAACATCGGTCGAAGGGTCGGCGCGCCAACGCCACCGGATCGGCGAGCCAGCGAAACTTTTTGACGTCGAAATCGCGCTTCTTGCCACGCGATCGGGCAGTGAGCGCGACGACTTCGATGGGCCGCCCGCATCGCGCCACAAGCTTGTCGCGCCCCTCGTCCAGGAGACGGATCACAGCGCTGCCGACGGTGCCCAGTCCGGCAAGCCCGACTTTGAGCGGCTCAGCCATAAACGTCGCCAGCCTGTAGAGGGTAAGCGACGTCGACTAGCGCCGCGTCGCCAAGGGAACGACGTTGTGCAGCATTTCCGGGCCTGTTTCAAGAAAGCGCCGGATATTGCGCGCGGCCTGACGGATGCGCTGCTCGTTCTCCACCAGCGCGATCCGCACATGGCCCTCGCCGTGCTCGCCAAAGCCGGCGCCCGGCGACACCGCGACACCCGCCTTCTCGACCAGGATCGTGGCGAATTCGACGCTGCCGAGCGGCCGCAATGGCTCCGGTATCGGCGCCCAGGCAAACATCGAGGCCGACGGCGCCGGCACCTGCCAGCCGGCGCGGCCAAACGAATCAACCAGGGCATCGCGGCGCCGCTTGTAGATGGCGCGCATCTCGTTGATGCAGTCGTCGGGCCCGTTGAGCGCGGCCGTTGCCGCCACCTGGATCGGGGTGAAAGCACCATAATCCAGATACGATTTGACCCGAGAGAGCGCGGCAATGATGCGCTCGTTGCCGACCGCAAAGCCGATACGCCAGCCCGGCATCGAAAAGGTCTTCGACATCGAGGTGAACTCGACCGCTACATCCATCGCGCCCGGAACCTGAAGCACCGACGGCGGCGGATTGTCGAAATAGACCTCGGCATAAGCCAGATCGGACAGTACGAGGAGCGAGTGCTTCTTCGCAAAAGCAATCAATTCCCGGTAAAAATCGAGACTGGCAGTGCACGCCGTCGGATTTGACGGGTAACACACCACCACCGCGATCGGCTTCGGGATGGAAAACAGCACCGCGCGCTCGAGCGCGCCGAAAAACTTATCGTCCGCCTCGACCGGCACCGAACGAATGGCGCCGCCGGCCATCAGGAATCCGAACACATGAATCGGATAGGTCGGATTGGGAACGATGATAATATCGCCCGGAGCGGTGATCGCCTGGGCAACATTGGCAAAGCCCTCTTTCGAGCCGAGCGTGGTGACGATTTGCGTCTCGGGATTAAGCTTCACGCCGAACCGGCGGGCGTAATAGGCGGCTTGCGCGCGGCGCAGGCCGGGAATGCCTTTGGAGGCCGAGTAACGATCGGTCCGCGGCCGCCCGACGGTTTCCTTCAGCTTGTCGACGACGTGCGCCGGCGTCGGCAAGTCGGGATTGCCCATGCCGAGGTCGATGATGTCGGCGCCGCCGTTGCGGGCGATCGCCTTGGCACGGTTGACCGTCTCGAACACATAGGGCGGCAGGCGGCGGATACGATAAAAATCTTCCATGGCGGATCTCGGCAGGTCGTCTTTGCGAAACTTGGATAAACTCGGCGAACACTATCCCAGGATCGCGGGCTTTTCACTTGATTTCAGTGGGGGATCACTTGCTTCCAGCCCCGGCGGCCTGTGGGGTGGCCGAAGCGGTGCTGGCATTCTGGGCGGCGGCGGTCGACCCCGCTGCGGCGGGCGCGTTGGCGGTGCTCTGGCCGTTTCCGGCCTCGGCGCTCAATCGATTGCGGTCGGTAATCAGATCCTCAGTCGCCTGCTGAACTTGATTGGCGTCCAGCGGGGTATCGGCGCGCGCCGGCGGCGCCTCCTCCACGGCCGGAAAAAGCGACGGAGTGCTGACCGGCGAACACCCCGCCATCGCGAGCGCGGCTGGCGCGATCAACGCCAATACGGCAACAAGCTTGACCCCGCGGCGCGTCACCGCTTCCTCCGACTTCACCTTAACATCACTTGGCGAGCGCCCCATTTCGGACCACTCCAGTCCGAAAATCCACCAGCCAACCCCTACCGATTCCGGAAATCCATACAACCCAATGATTTCGGCCGATCAACTGAGACAACGCACAAACTATCACGCTAAAATCCCAATATGTCGAAACGAGGACGGGCGGCTTTCCGCTCACGCCGATGCTGACCTCGGGCCGCTGATCGGCCGGGTCGGCATGACTTGTGCAGGGGACGCGCGCAAGCCATTTGTGGCGGAAGGGCCTATCCGGCCAATGAGGAAACGTTCGTGCGGGCTCCATCGCAAGGGCCGGTGAAGGAACCGGCTCCCCCGTCTCCGACGAAGATCGGAACCGTCGACGTCGAGGTGCTTTCGCGCAATCTGGCGCGGCTCATCGAGGAAGGCGGCCGGGCGCTTGCCGCCTATCTCAAGCCGCGCGAGGCGGGTCGCGACGACAGCGAATTCGCCGACGAAGTCACCGAGGTGGTCAAGACGCTGGGTCAGGTCGCCGAATACTGGCTGGCCGATCCGCAGCGGACCGTCGAATTGCAGAACCGGCTCGGCAAGGCCTATCTCGATCTCTGGGCGTCGGCCGCCAAACGGCTGGCCGGCCAAGAGGGACCGCCGGTGATCCGCCCGGCCCCGACCGACCGGCGTTTCAGCGATCCCGAATGGACGCAAAACCAGTTCTTCGATTTTCTCAAACAAGCCTATCTGCTCACCTCCGGCTGGGCCGACAAACTGGTGACGGATGCCGCCGTCAATGCGCACACCAAGCTGAAGGCCGAGTTCTACATGCGGCAGATCACCAACGCGCTGTCGCCGACCAATTTCGTTCTGACCAATCCGGAGCTGCTGCGCGAAACGCTGACCTCGAATGCCGAGAACCTGGTGCGCGGCATGCACATGCTGGCGGAGGATATCGCGGCCGGCGGCGGCAGCCTGAAAATCCGGCAATCGGATGCCTCCATGTTCGAGGTCGGGCGGAACCTCGCGATCACGCCGGGCAAGGTGATTTTCCAGAACGAGCTGATGCAGCTCATTCAATACGCACCGTCGACCGAGACCGTGCTCAAGCGGCCGCTGCTGATCGTTCCGCCGTGGATCAACAAGTATTACGTGCTCGATCTGACGCCGGAGAAATCCTTCATCAAATGGTGCGTCGACCAGGGTCTCACGGTGTTTTGCATCTCCTGGGTCAATCCGGACGCACATCTGGCCCGCAAAAGTTTCGACGATTACATGGAACACGGGCCGCTGGCCGCGCTCGACGCCATCAAGCAGGCGACCGGCGAGGACAAGGTCCACGCCATCGGCTACTGCGTCGGCGGCACGCTGCTGGCGATCACTTTGGCGGCGATGGCGGCACGCCATGACGAGCGCATCGCATCGGCGACGCTGTTCGCCTCCCAAGTCGACTTCACCTATGCGGGCGATCTCAAGGTGTTCGTCGACGAGGAGCAGGTCGCCGCGCTTGAGAAAAGGATGTCCGAGCGCGGCTATCTCGAAAGCAAGTCGATGGCGACCGTATTCAATCTCTTGCGATCCAACGATCTGCTCTGGCCTTACGTCATCAACAATTACCTGAAGGGCAAAGCGCCCTTCCCGTTCGATCTGCTGTATTGGAATTCCGACGCCACCCGCATGCCGGCGGCCAACCATTCCTTTTATCTGCGCAACTGCTACCTCGACAACAAGCTCGCCAAGGGCAAGATGATCCTCGGCAATACGCCGATCGATCTCAAGGCGATCAAGGTGCCGATCTATAATCTAGCCACCCGCGAGGACCATATCGCGCCGGCAAAATCGGTCATGGCGGGATCGAAGCTGTTCGGCGGCGACGTCAGATTCGTCGTTTCCGGCTCCGGCCACATCGCCGGGGTGATCAATCCGCCGGCCAAGCACAAATATCAGTTCTGGACCGGACCGAAGCCGCGCAGCGCCGACATCGACGGCTGGCTCGCCAAGGCCAAGGAAAATCCCGGCTCGTGGTGGCCGGATTGGCTCGTCTGGCTGACGCGGCAAAGCCCGACCGAGGTGGCAGCCCGCATCCCCGGTGAAGGCGCGCTCAAAGCCATCGAGGATGCGCCGGGAAGCTACGTCAAGGTGCGCGACTGAAAGCCGGGCGTCGCATTGGCAGCCGAACCCACCTTTGCTATATGACTATGGTCATCGACCATGGTCATGGAGGACCGCCAATGTCGCGCACGATGAAAGCTTCCGAATTTAAGGCGAAATGCCTCACCGTACTCGACGAGGTGGAGCGGACACGTCAATCGGTAGTGATCACGAAACGCGGAAAACCGGTCGCGGAGCTCGGACCGCACAAATCAATCAAGAAAGACGCCTTCGGCATTCTCAAAGGCCGCATGGAAATCGTCGGCGACATAATCTCACCGATCGACGTGGAGTGGGAAGCACTCAAGTGATCCTACTCGACACGCACGCCGCGCTTTGGTTTGCCTTGGGCAGCGATTCGTTAGGAAGGCACAGCAAACGAATCGCGCGCCAAGCGGTATCTAAAGCTCAGCTTGTTGTCAGCGCCGTAAGCTTCTGGGAAATCGCCCTGCTCGTTGCTAAGGGCCGCTTGCGCTCGATCGACTCCGCAAGGGAGACACGCAAGTTCATGCTGGACGTCGGAATTGTTGAGTTGGAACTTAGTGGTGACATTGCCATCTTGGCGGGAGAGCTTGAGAACTTACACAGCGATCCCGCCGACCGTTTCATAGCCGCAACTGCCGTCGCGCACGACGCCACGCTGGTGACTGCGGACGAAAGACTCCTGAGCTGGCGGCATGCGCTGCGACGTCAGAACGCCGAGCAATAATCTCACGGAAACAGCGCGACCTGCTCCAGCCCCGTGGTCTCGGCAAAGCCCAGCATCAGGTTCATGTTCTGCACCGCTTGACCGGAGGCGCCCTTGGTCAGGTTATCGAGCGCCGACACGATGATCGCGCGGCCGGCAATGCGGTCGGCGGCGACCCCGATGAAGGTCATGTTGGAGCCGCGCACATGGCGGGTCTGCGGCGTGGTGCCGAATGGCAGCACGTGGACGAAGGGCTCCTTTGCGTAAGACTTTAAAAGTATTGCATGAAGATCCTGCGGCGAAGCCTTGAGGCCGCGGACATAGATCGTCGATAGAATGCCGCGGTTCATCGGCACCAGATGCGGGGTGAAGCTGACGATCACCTCGCGCCCGGCGGCGAGCGAGAACTCCTGATCGAGTTCGGCCATGTGGCGATGGTGCCCGACGCCATAGGCATGAAAGCCCTCGGAGACCTCCGAAAATAGCATCTCCTCTTTGGCCGCCCTGCCCGCGCCGGTCATGCCGGATTTGGCGTCGATGACAATGGCGTCGGGGTCGACCGCCTTGGCTTTGAGCAGCGGGATCAGCGCCAGCTCGGCACAGGTCGTGTAGCAGCCGGGATTGGCGACGAGCCGCGCCGCCTTGATCTTGTCGCGATAGATTTCGGTCAGGCCGTAGACGGCCTCTTTCTGCAAGTCCGGAGCGAAATGGGCGTGGCCGTACCAGCGGGCGTAAGCCGCGGGATCGGATAAACGAAAATCGGCCGACAGATCGACCACCTTGGTCCGCGGCGCCCGCACCATCAAATCCTTGATGACCTGCTGCGTCGTGCCATGCGGCAGCGCGCAGAACGCAAGATCGAGCGCGAGCGTCCCCCAGTCGGCCTCCTCGAGCGCCGATAATACCGGCAGCGGGTAAGGCCCGAACTGCGGGAACACCTCCGCCATGGCCTTCCCAGCGCGGCGCTCTGCCGTGAGCATGACGATGTCGGCATTCGAATGGCGCAGCAGCAGCCGCACCAATTCCGCGCCGGTGTAACCGGAAGCGCCGAGCACGGCGATTTTCGCTTTGTCAGGCATGATGAAAACTCTGGCTTGAGGAGGTCTCAGGCCGATGTCGCGGGCAGGATATCAGGATAAATCTGCCGCGAAACCGGCGGCACGGAAGAGCTTACGCGCGTGCGCGCGCCCGTGCCGCCGCGAGACGGCGGCGGCGGTTTTTCATAGGCGCAACAGTCGCTAACGAGCTGTTCATGAGCCGCGATATAAGCCGCGCCCGAAATGCCGTCAATGTGCTGATGCCATGCCGCCTAAATGGCATAGTCACCTGCGAAACAGCCATTGATTCGTTTCGACGCCGTTGCGCGATCAAGCGTAGCGCGCCACATGGGAAGAGCCGTGGGAAAAGCTGCCAAATCGTCGAAATCCGCCAAGACGCCTGACCTGTTCGCCGACGCGCCAAAGGCGCGGCGCGGGGCCGGCCGCGACCGCAGCGCCGCTTCGGCGCGCAGTGCCGGCGAGGCCGGCTATACCGCCAAGCACATCGAGGTCCTGGAAGGGCTCGAACCGGTGCGCCGCCGCCCCGGCATGTATATCGGCGGCACCGATGAGAAGGCGCTGCATCACCTGTTCGCCGAAGTCATCGACAACGCCATGGACGAGGCGCTGGCCGGACACGCCGACTGGATCGACGTGGAGATGGAGGCCGACGGCTTTGTTTCGGTCACCGACAACGGCCGCGGCATTCCGATCGATCCGCATCCCAAATTCAAGAACAAGTCGGCGCTGGAAGTGATCATGTGCACGCTGCACGCCGGCGGCAAGTTCGATTCCGAAGTCTACGAAACCTCGGGCGGCCTGCACGGCGTCGGCGTGTCGGTGGCGAACGCGCTGTCGGAACGCATGGAGGTCGAAGTCGCGCGCGGCCAGAAGCTTTACAAGATGGCGTTCGAGCGCGGCAAGCCGAAAGGCAAATTGCAGGATGCCGGCAAGGCGCCGAACCGCCGCGGCACCAAAGTCCGCTTCCGCCCCGATCCGGAGATTTTCGGCGCCAAGGCGCACTTCAAGCCGGAACGCGTCTTCAAGATGACGCGGTCGAAGGCCTATCTGTTTGGCGGCGTCGAAATCCGCTGGTCCTGCGCCAAAGATCTGCTGCGCGGTGTCGAGGACGTGCCGGAACGGGCGACGTTTCATTTCGCCGAAGGCTTGAAAGACTACCTGTCGGATGCGCTCGCCGGCACCACGCTGGTTCACCCCGATATCTTCACCGGCAGCGCCGGCAAAACCGGCAAGCACGGCGCCGTCCAATGGGCTGCCGCCTGGACCGCCGACGCTGACGGCTTCCTCAACTCCTATTGCAACACCATCCCGACGCCGGACGGCGGCACCCATGAATCGGGGCTCCGCACCGCGCTGACCCGCGGCCTCAAGGATCATGCCGAGCGCGTCGGCCAGGGCAAGCGCGCCGCCGCCATCACCGCCGAGGACGTGATGGTCGGCGCTGGCGCCATGATGTCGGTGTTTATTCGCGAGCCGGAATTCCAGGGCCAGACCAAGGACCGGCTCGCCACCGCCGAAGCGCAGCGCATCGTCGAGCAGGCGATCAAGGACCCGTTCGACCATTGGCTCGCCGGCAATCCGCTCGCCGCCAACAAGCTCCTCGATTTCGTCACCGAACGCGCCGAGGAGCGCATCCGCCGCCGTCAGGAAAAAGACGTCGCGCGCAAGTCCGCGGTGCGCAAGCTGCGGCTGCCCGGCAAGCTCGCCGATTGCAGCCACTCGGCCGCCGAGGGCTCGGAGCTATTCGTGGTCGAGGGCGACTCGGCCGGCGGCTCGGCCAAGCAGGCCCGCGACCGCGCCTCGCAAGCCATCTTGCCGCTGCGCGGCAAAATCCTCAACGTGGCCTCGGCCGGCAAGGACAAGCTGGCGCAGAACCAGCAATTGGCCGATCTCGTCCAGGCGCTCGGCTGCGGTACCGGCGTGCATTACCGCGACGAGGATTTGCGCTACGGCCGCGTCATCGTCATGACCGACGCCGACGTCGACGGCGCCCATATCGCTTCGCTGCTCATCACGTTTTTCTACCGGCAGATGCCGCAGCTCATCGATCGCGGCCACCTTTATCTCGCGGTGCCGCCGCTCTACCGCCTCGCCCATGGCGGCAAGATTTTTTACGCGCGCAACGACAAGCACCGCGACGAGATTTTGAAGAAGGAATTCCACGCCAACGCCAAGGTCGAAGTCAGCCGCTTCAAGGGGCTGGGCGAGATGATGGCGGCACAGCTCAAGGAAACCACCATGGACCCGAAGAAGCGCACGCTGCTTCGCGTCGTGCTGGTCGCCGACGACCGCAAGGATACCGAAAAATCCGTCGAGCGGCTGATGGGCACTAAGGCCGAAGCCCGCTTCGAATTCATCCAGGAACGCGCCGAATTCGCCGACGACGCGGCGCTGGATGTGTGAGCGGCCTTAGTCGGAGAACAGCTTATCCGCCGCCGTGATCAGCCCCTGATCGGGATGATCGCTGCAATATTCGCCGAGCTTCTTGGCATTGGCGACAAACTGGTCGGTATCGATCACCGGCGGATCGTCCTGGTCCTTATAATAGCCGTCGAGCCAGCTCAGGATGATGCCGATGGTATCCTTGTCGGCCGATTGAAATTTCTTGCAGGTCCAGGTCGACAAGTCGATCTCTTCGGCAAAGGCGGGACTGCAGCACGCGATCATCGCGGCAGTCGTCAGACCGGTCACAAATTTCATGAATGCCCCTCCAGTTACCGGAACAGTATGACGATCTTCGCGACGAGTTCAATCCGTCCGGCTCCTATACCCGCCGGCAATGACAGTTTTATTCCTCGCCCCGGACTCGCGCGTACCGCCTGGCGGCCACAAGGCATCGAGGATAATATTAGAGTCACCCCTATTGACACGAAATTAAATTTCATGTCATTGTGGCTGACATGAAATCACAAAAGCGCCGCTATGCGATGACCGGGCGCGCCGCCCAGGCGGAAGCGACCAGGGCCCGCATTCGCGCCAGTGCGGCGGCGCTGTTCTGCGAGGGGCCGATCGAGGATTTCACGCTTGACGAGGTGGCGAACCGGGCCGGCGTTGCGGTGCGCACGATCTTGCGGGCCTATCCAAGCAAGGACGAGCTGATCTACGCCGCGCTGGAAGACATGGCGGCCGGCGGCGTCTTTCTCAAGCCGGCGGCGCCGGGCGACATCAGGGCGGCCGTCTCGGCGTTCTTCGATATCTACGAGAGCGTCGGCGATTTCGTCATGCAGCGGCTGGCCGAAGAGCGCCGCCGCCCGGCTCTCAAAGCCTCGCTCGATCAGGGCCGCGACAATCATCGCGACGGTGTCAAGACCGCGTTCGCGCCGCAACTGGAACGGCGGCACGGCGCTAAGCGCGCCGAGCTTTTGACCATGCTGATCGCGGTCAGCGACGTCTATGTCTGGAAGCTGTTGCGCCGCGACATGGGACTCGGCCGTGCGGCGGCGGAAAGCATCGTACGCAAGATGATCGAACGCGTCATCGGACAGGAGCAGGCAAATGGCAAAGATCCTCTGGCTGAACTGGTCGGGCGGCGGCAACCTGCCGCCTAGCCTCGGCGTTGCCCGCGTTCTGGCCGAACGTGGTCATGCGCTGACCTTTGCCGGCCGTCCGGAAATGGTGCCGCGGGTCAAGACCGCCGGATTTCGCGCCATCGAGATCGGGAGGGCCTACGAGCAGGTCGACCGCTATCCGCAGGGCCATTTCATGACTCGCGCCGCCTGTTATCTCACCTCGCCCGCCGTCGAGGAGGAAGTGCGCGGCATCGTCGCTGCCGAAGCGCCGGATGTCGTTCTCATCGACGCGATGTTTCCCGCCGCGCTGGCGCAAGCGAAACATTTCGCCCAGCCGTCGGCCGTGTTCGTGCACACCTTCGTATTCCGCCAGCTCGACATGTGGCGCAAAATGATCGCGACGCTGAACGGTATGCGCCTGCAGGCGGGCTTTCCCGGCTTGCCATCGCTCGACGAGTTGTGGCGGTTGCGCCAGCGCATCGTTTCGACGAGCCACGGCGATTTCGATGCGGCGCCGCTCCCCGGCTGGGACCTGGTCCGGCATACCGGGCCGGTGCTGGAGGACGAGAAATTCGCCGTGCCCACCGTGCTGCCTTGGTCCGATGACGACCGGACGCCGCTCGTCATGGTGAGCTTTTCGACCGGGTTCGAGCAGCGCAATGTCGACAAATTGCAGCGCGCCCTCGATGCGCTCGGCGAACTGCCGGTTCATGTCGTGGCCACGACCGGAGGCATCGTCGCGCCCAACGAACTTGCCGCACCGAGCAACGCCGTCGTGTTGAACTACGCCGCGCACGATCCAATCCTGCGCCGCGCCGCGCTGGTGATGACCCATGGCGGCCACGGCACCGCCATGCGCGCGCTGCGTAACGGGGTGCCGATGGTGGTGATCCCGGGTCTTGCCGGCGACCAGCCGTTTGTGGCGGCGGCTGTCGCGGAATGGGGCGCGGGACTGGCGCTGCCCGGCGATGCCACGACCGAGGCCATGCGGGCCGCGGCGCGCGAGGTGTTGAGTTCACCGCGTTATCGCGAAGCGGCGCGAGATCGCGGCAAAACTCTCGCCGGTCTCGATGGCGCGGCGCGCGCCGCCGACGAAGTCGAATTCTCTCGTGGATTCAACCCCGTCAGCCGGCCGGTTGCGAGATGACTTGCAGAAAGATGACTTGCAGAAACAAGGCGCGATCGCCGGTGAGCGGGTCGCGTAATTCGCTTTGCCGTCAGTCCTCGAATTTCAGGTTCGCGGCTTTGACCACATCGCCAAATTTGGTGATGTCGGACTGAATGATCTTCTCAAATTGGTCCGGTGTCGCGCCGCCCGGATTGACCGCCATCGCGCTGAGCTTGGCCGATACGCCGGGATCGGCGATCGCCTGCCCGAACGCCTTCTGCAGTTTGGCGACCGCGGGCGCCGGGGTTCCGGTCGGGGCGAAGACGCCGCTCCACAAATGAACGTCGACGCTCGGATAGCCGGCCTCCGCCATGCTCGGCACGTCGGGCAGCAGCGGGGATCGTTCCGCGCCGGTCACGGCAAGCGCTTTCACCTTGCCGCCCTTGACCTGCGGCACCGTGGGCGGTCCGTCGGCGATGGTCATCGCGGTCTGGCCCTGGATCACGGACAGGATCATCTCGTTGCTGCTCTTGTAGGGGATCATGGTGCCGGGCATGCCGGTCTTCAACTTCAACAGTTCGGTGGTGATGGTGAACGCCGGCGAGGAGCTGGCGTAATTCGCTTTGTCGGGATGCGCCTTCATCCAAGCGACGAAGTCCTTGACGTTCTTCGACGGGTTGTCGGCCGCGATCACCATGATCAGCGGAAAATTCGCGATCATGGCGATCGGGACGAAGCTCTTGGTCGGAGAATATTTGAGATCGGTATAGATCGCGGCGGCGATCGCCATGGCGCCGCTCGGCACCGACGAACAGCGTATAGCCGTCGGCGCGCCTGCTGGGTGACGTATTCCGGCGCGAGCCGCCCGCCGGCGCCGGGCTTGTTCTCGACCACCACCGACTGGCCCGAGAATCTCGCGACAGCTTTGCGCCGACCAGCCGGGCAAAGATATCGTTGCCGCCGCCGGCGGCAAAGCCGACGACCAGATGAATCGGCCGGTTCGGAAAATCGGCTTGCGCACGCGCCGGCGCGATCACCGCCGGCGAGGCCACAAGCGCCGGCGGCAGCGGACAAGATCGAACGGCGGGTAAAGATGACCGACGCTCATCAGGAGTTCCTCCAAGTGTTCGTTTCTGCCGCCGATTCGTGGCGCGGTTGCAGACAGTTTAAGCGGTCGACGTCACGGTTAGCATAATCCGGCGATGCGCCCTACCCTCATGGCGCTTCTATGGCCGCAGCCATTCGATCAGCGCCTTGGTCACCGCAGCCGGCTGTTCGAGCGTCGACAGATGGCCGCTGTCGGCAATCAGAACAGGCGCGATCCGGCAATGCCGGCGGCGATCTCGCGCGCCAGTTCCGGCGGCGTCGCCTCGTCGCCCTCCCCGACCAGAACCAGGGTCGGACAGGCAATCGCGGCGAGACCGGGACGCGAATCCGGACGGCTCAGGATCGCCTGCTGCTGGCGCAGATAGGCATCGAGCGCCGGTCTCCTCGGCCATGTCGCGGACCATGCGCTTGAGCGCCTCGTCGCCGTGCCGGTTGCGATGCACGTAGAGCGGAAACGCCAGCTCCGGAATTTCCGCATAGCGGCCGGCTTTGGCCGAGCGCCATCAGCACGCGGCGCCGCTCGGTCTGCTCCGGCGTATCGGCGCGCGGCCCGGTATCGAGCAAAGCGCCAGCTTGACGACGCGCTCCGGCGCCTGGCGCATGATCTCGAAGGCGATGTAGCCGCCCATCGACAGGCCGGCCAGCGCGAAGCGCGGCGGCGCGGCGGCCAAAATCCGCCGCGCGATAGCCGCCATGCTGTCGTCGCGGCGATGGTCGGCAACCGTGACCGGACCGAACTGCCACAGCGCCGGGAATTTGCTCGGCTGTAAAGCCGCGCGGTGCAGGTCAGACCGGGAATGAGCACGACCGGCAAGGGTCGTCGGCGATCCGGCCATCGGATCGGGTATCCTTTGTGCGTTCCGGCTGACAGCAAGATTAACCGGCGTCGAGGAAAAGTGAAGGAATCCGTTTAACTTAGTGCGTTGCGGCAGGCCGTTTCAGGTTGACTTTCGGCCAATCGACCCTATGTTTCGCGCAACGTTATTAGGCAGATTCGACCGCGCTTGCGCGTGTTTGCCGCTTTCATCCGAAACGGTTCTGCCGGCGGCGCCTCAGCGGGGGCCGTCCTGAGATAGAGGGTCTATGTCGTTTTCTCATCTCGGCTTGTCCGATAAAGGTTCTCGCCGCCGTTGCGGCGTCCGGTTACAAAACTCCCACTCCCATCCAAGAACAGGCGATCCCCCACGTGCTGGCCCGGCGCGACGTGCTTGGCATCGCGCAGACCGGCACCGGCAAGACGGCGGCCTTCGTGCTGCCGATGCTGACCATGCTGGAAAAGCGGCCGCGCCCGTGCCCGCATGCCGCGCACGCTCATCCTCGAACCGACCCGCGAGCTCGCGGCGCAGGTGGAAGAAAGCTTCATCAGATACGGCGTCAATCACAAGCTCAACGTCGCGCTGATCATCGGCGGCGTTTCCTTCGACAATCAGGATTCCAAGCTCACCCGCGGCGTCGACGTGCTGATCGCGACGCCCGGCCGGCTGCTCGACCATAACGAGCGCGGCCGGCTTCTGCTCACCGGCGTCGAGCTTCTGGTCATCGACGAAGCCGACCGCATGCTCGACATGGGCTTCATTCCCGACATCGAGCGCATCTGCAAGCTGGTGCCTTTCACCCGGCAGACGCTGTTCTTTCACCGCCACCATGCCGCCGGAAATCCGGCGCATCACCGAACAATTCCTGCACAATCCGGTTCGCGTCGAAGTCTCCCGTCCGGCGTCCACGGTCGCCGCCACCACCCAGTTCCTGGCGCGATCCGGGCGCGAGCCGCACGACAAGCGCGACACGCTGCGCCGCCTGATCCGTTCGGCCGAAGGCTTGAAGAACGCCATCGTCTTCTGCAATCGCAAGCGCGACGTCGCCACGCTGCACCGCTCGCTGCTGCGGCACGGCTTTTCGGTGCAGGCGCTGCATGGCGACATGGATCAGTCGGCGCGCACCGCCGCGCTCGAAGCAATTCCGCAAGGGCGAAGTGACGCTCTTGGTGGCTTCCGACGTCGCCGCCCGCGGTCTCGATATCCCCGAAGTCAGCCACGTCTACAACTTCGACGTGCCGATCCATGCCGACGATTATGTGCACCGCATCGGCCGTACCGGCCGCGCCGGGCGCACCGGCGTGGCGATCAGCATCGTCGCCGGCTCGAACGACGCCAAGGCGGTCGCGGCGATCGAGAAGCTGATCGGACAGACCATTCCATTCATGGACAATGCAGCCCGAGCCGAGCGCCGCGCCGCAGCACCGCGCCGCCGACGCGGCGCCGGAGCATCGCGGACGCCGCGCAATCATCGGCGCCACTCGCGATGAGCGTCCGGCAGCCCGTCGTCCGGTCGCGCGCATCGACGAAGCGAGATCGCGCCGCACGCCGCCGCCGGCGCGCCCGCGCCAGGACGATGCCGACGACTCGCACTTGCCCGCCTTTCTGCTGCGCCCGGTGACCGTGAAGGCTGAATCGCGACAGCAAACAAGCATTCGCGAACGGCGCGTCAGGATTTGCCTTACAGAAATTATCGAGCGATCTTATTTACCGCTCCTTCACCGCTTTCTCCTACTTATACGTGTCATTGCCAGATGCGTGCTGCGCCGCTCGGCGCGGGTTTGATAATTTCCAGGGCGATTGGAGACGATGGCCGTGCCCCAAGAAGAGCACGAAAGAACGCTTGCATTTGCCGAGATCGCGCTCGGACAAATCCGCGCTTTGGGCCAACCGGCCTCGCCGCGCAATTTCGAAATTTGGTACAATTACGCAACCGGCTACAATCAGCCGCTCAATCAATCTATCAACGAAGCGCTGAGCGAAGAAGGGCGCGCTCAGCGAAGCCGATCTCGAGCAGATTTACGACACCTATATCGCCATGAGCCGACTGGGCGACCGGATGGATTCGGTCAATACGCCGCGTGCTCGACGAGATCAAGCAGGTCATCAGCACCATCGACGCCGCGGCCGGCTCGGCGACCAGCTATTCAAAGCGCTTGAGCCTGGCGAGCGAAAAGCTCGCCCAAGCCAATGACGGCGAGGCGCTGCGCGCGGTGATCGAGCACCTGGTCGCAGGGCGCCAAGGAGATGGAGGTCAACAACAAGAAGCTCGAGATCGAGCCTTGCGTCATCGCGTCAGGAAATCGAGCAGCTGCAGCAAAATCTCGAAACCGTGCGCCTCGAAAGCCTGACCGATCCGCTGACGACGCTTGCCAACCGCAAGTATCTTCGATGCCGCGCTGGCCAAGGGCATCGCCGAGGCGACAGAAAAGAACGAGCCGCTCTCGCTGTTGATGGCCGACATCGATCACTTCAAGAGCTTCAACGACCAATACGGCCATCTCACCGGCGACCAGGTGCTGCGGCTGGTCGCGCTTGCCGTCAAGCAGAACGTCAAGGGCCGCGATGTGGCGGCGCGCTATGGCGGCGAGGAATTCATCATCGCGCTGCCCAATACGGCGCTGCAATCGGCGATCACGGTCGCCGATCACATCCGGCGCGCCGTCATGACCAAGGAATTGATGCGGCGCTCGAATGGCGAACGGCTCGGCCGCGTCACGATCTCGATCGGCGCCGCCATGCTGCGGCCGGGCGAGAGCGCGCAGCTTTTGATCGAGCGCGCCGACAAGTGCCTGTACGTCGCCAAGCGCCACGGCCGCAACCGCGTCATCTGCGAGACCGATCCGGAAGCGGATGCGGCCGAGCCGGTGGCGGCGCGGGTGGCTTAGTCCGCTCGGCCCATCCAATCGGCGTTTCAAAAAAGTGCGCTGCGAGCAGCGGACCTTCGCAAAACCTAGGCCTCGGCGGTTTCGCCCTTGGCCGGCTCGATCTGCACCGATTCGCCGCAGCCGCAGGCCGAGGTCTGGTTCGGATTGTTGAAGACGAACTGCGCGGAGAGCTTGTCGACCTTGTAGTCCATCTCGGTGCCGAGCAGGAACAGCACGGCCTTTGGATCGACAAGAATCTTCACGCCCTTGTCTTCGACGACCTCATCGAATTTGCCGACGGCGTCGGCATATTCCATGAAATAGCTCATGCCGGCGCAACCGCCGTTCTTGACCCCGACGCGCACGCCGCGATCGGCATGCTCGGCCTTTGCCATCACCGCCTTGATGCGGTCTGCCGCGGCATCGGTCAGCCGCATCACCTGAGGTCTCGGTCGGGCAGTTGCCATCGTCATATCCTCATCTTCGCATGTAATGTCCGCGCGCACTTCGGCGCAACTTACGCCAAGATTTGTCCAACAATCGTTGTCACCACATATTGAGCACGGTACGCGCCTCGTCCGACATCCGGCTCGGATCCCACGGCGGCTCCCAGACGATGTTGACCTTGGCCTCGCGCACGCCGGCCACGCCGGCAACCGCATTCTCGACCTGGCTCGGCAATTCCGCCGCCGACGGGCAATTCGGCGTGGTCAGCGTCATGTCGATATTGACCATGCGGTCGTCGTCGACGTCGACTTTGTAGATCAGGCCGAGTTCGTAGATGTCGGCGGGAATTTCCGGGTCGATAGACGGTCTTCAGCGCGGTGACGATCTCGTCGGTCAGGCGCGCCATTTCGTCGGCCGGAATAGCGGAAGGCTTCTCGGCGGAAGCGGGAGCCGCGGCGTCGGCCAGCTCGGTTTTCACGTCATCGGTCATGCTATCTCATCCGAGCATGCTTTGCGCCTTAAGAAGCGCCTGGGCCAGGCCGTCGACCTCCTCGCGGGTATTGTACATGGCAAACGAGGCGCGGCAGGTCGCGGTCAGGCCGAAGCGCGACAGGAGCGGCATCACGCAATGAGTGCCGGCGCGCACCGCGACGCCGGAGCGGTCGATGATGGTCGCCACGTCGTGCGGATGCGCGCCCTTCATCTCGAACGAGACGATCGGCCCTTTGTCCTTGGTGGTGCCGAGAATGCGCAGCGAATTGATCTCGCGCAGCCGGTCGTGGGCGTAGCGCATCAAGTCCTGCTTCGTGGCCGCGGATGCGCGCTTTGCCGACGGCAGCCACGTAATCGATCGCGGCGCCAAGCCCGATCGCCTGCACGATCGGACGGCGTGCCGGCCTCGAATTTGTGCGGCGGCTCGCCGTAAGTGATGCGATCCTCGAACACTTCGCGGATCATCTCGCCGCCGCCGTTGAACGGCGGCATCGCCGCGAGATGCCCATATTTGCCGTACAGCACGCCGATGCCGGTCGGGCCATACAGCTTGTGGCCGGTGAAAACGTAGAAATCGCAATCGATGTCGCGCACGTCGACGTCGCAGATGCACCGCGCCCTGCGCGCCGTCGACCAGCACCGGAATGCCGCGCGCATGCGCGATCCGCGCCACCTCTTTGACCGGCACCAGGGTGCCGAGCATGTTCGACATATGGGTGATCGCGACCATCTTGGTGCGCGGCGTCAAAAGCTTCTCGAACTCGTCGAGGAGGAAATGGCCCTCATCGTCGACCGGCGCCCATTTGATGACGGCGCCCTGGCGCTCGCGCAAAAAATGCCACGGCACGATGTTGGAATGGTGCTCCATGATCGAGAGCACGATCTCGTCGCCCGGCTTGATGCGCTCGCGTCCGAACGTATAGGCGACGAGATTGATGGCCTCGGTCGCGTTGCGGGTGAAGACGATCTCTTCCTTGCGCCCGGCATTGAGGAAGGCGGCGACCTTTTCGCGCGCGCCCTCGTAAGCCTCGGTCGCCTCGTTGGCGAGATAATGCAGGCCGCGATGCACGTTGGCGTATTCGGAGGTGTAGGCTTGCTCGATGCGGTCGAGCACGGCTTGCGGCTTCTGCGCCGAGGCCGCATTGTCGAGATAGACGAGCGGCTTGCCATAAACCTGCATGCCAGGATCGGAAAATCCGCCCGGATGCGGTTGACGTCATAGGCGCCGTTGGTCGCCTGCGCCGCTCATGTTCGCTCCGCGCCTTCAGCCACGCCGCGACCTGATCGATCAGCGCCTCGCGCAAGCCGGCATGCTCGATGCCTTCGATCGCCTCGCCGAGAAAGGCCTGGATCAGCAGCGCTTCGGCCTCCGCGGCCGGAATGCCGCGCGCCATCAGATAGAATTTCAGTTCGTCGTCGAGCGCGCCGGCGGTGGCGCCGTGGCCGCATTGCACGTCGTCGGCGAAAATCTCGAGCTCGGGCTTGTTGTCGGCTTCGGCGCGATCGGACAACAGCAGCGCCTGCGTCATCATCTTGCCGTCGGTCCTCTGCGCGTGCCGCCGCACGATGATGCGGCCCTGGAATACGCCGTGCGCCTCGTCGTCGAGCACGGTCTTGAATACTTCGCGGCTCTGGCAGGCAGCGGCGACGTGATTGGCGACCAGCGTGGTATCGGCGTGCTGGCGGCCCTTGAGCAAGCTTGCGCCGCGGATGCCGGCCACGGTGCCCTCGCCGTCGAAATTGAGAAACAGCTGATTGCGCACCACGGCGCCGCCGGCGATGAAGGTGAAGGAGTTGAAACGCGCGCGGGCGCCGATCGCGGCCGCCAGCGTCGAAACATGAAGCGCGTCGGCGCCCTCGCCGATGATTTTGACGTGATCGACATGCGCGTCGTCGCCGACGAACAGCTCGACGCGCCGCATTGACCTGATAATCGCTGGCCGGCGGGCCCTCGTGACTTTCGATCACCATCGCGCGCGCGCCGCGCTCGACGACGATCAGCGAGCGCACGAAACTCGCGGCCGGCTTTGCCGACGCGACGAACAAAAGATGCAGCGGCCGCTCGATGGTCGAGCCGGCGGCGATGCGGATCACCGCGCCGTCGCCCATCAGCGCGGTATTAAGCGCGACCGCGACGTCGTTTGCCGGCGCGAGCTTGCCGAGATGCGCGGCAAGCGCCGGATCGCCGGTCGTGCAGCGCTTGCGGCCAGCGAGCCGATCGGTGAGCCCCTCTTCCAGACCCGCCGAGATCGGACAATTCGGCGACGAAAGCGCCGTCGACAAAAACGAGGCGGCGCGTCTCGACGTCGCCGAGCATGCGCGCCGGCGGTTCTTGGCGACGCGCCTTGGCCGCGGCATCCGGCGGCGCGCGCCAGCGGCTTGGCGTCGCGCATCAGCGCGCGCAGGTCGGTATATTTCCACTCCTCGACGCGGCGATGCGGCAGGCCTTCCCTGGCGAACACGCCGAAGGCGGCATCGCGCTGGGCGGCGACGGCGTCGTCGCCGGGCAGCCGACCGCGCGCCTTGCGCAAAAACCTGCGCCAGCTCGGTTTCCGCCGCGGTCTTGATGGTGGTGACTTCGGCGTTCACGCCGCGGCTTCCTCTTGATACTCGGCATAGCCGCGCGCCTCGAGCTCGAGCGCGAGCTCCTTGCCGCCGGTCTTGACGATGCGGCCGGCCGACAGAACGTGCACGATGTCCGGCACGATGTAGGACAGCAGCCGCTGATAATGGGTGATGACGACGAACGACCGCTGCGGCGAGCGCAGCCGGTTGACGCCGTCGGCGACGATCTTGAGCGCATCGATGTCGAGGCCGGAATCGGTCTCGTCGAGCACGGCGAGCCGCGGCTCCAGCAGCGCCATCTGCAAAATCTCGTTGCGCTTCTTCTCGCCGCCGGAGAAGCCGACATTGACGGCGCGGCGCAGCATGTCCTGGTCGATATTGAGCTTGCCCGCAGTCTCGCGCACCCGCTTGATGAATTCCGGCGTGGAGAGCTCCGCATCGCCGCGCTTCTTGCGCTGCGCGTTGAGCGCGGTGCGCAGGAACGTCATGGTGGCGACGCCGGGAATTTCCAGCGGATATTGGAAGGCGAGAAACAGCCCGGCGGCGGCGCGCTCGTCCGGCGCCATGTCGAACATATTCTTGCCGTTGAACAGAACCTCGCCGGCGGTCGGCGTGTAGTCGGCCTTGCCGGCCAGCACATAAGCGAGCGTCGACTTGCCCGAGCCGTTCGGGCCCATGATGGCATGCACCTCGCCCGCGTTCACGGTGAGGTCGAGGCCTTTGAGAATTTCCTTGCCGTCGATCTCGACGTGCAGGTTTTTGATTTCAAGCAAGCGCCATTCCAAAAATCTCCAATAATCCTTCGTCCGGCTAGCGGTCGCCCCAGCGCCAGCGCCATTCGCCGTCGGTCTTGCGGCGGCTGACGACGAAAAGCGTGAATAACGCGGCCGCGTCGAAGGCAAACATTACCGCCAAGGCCCAATAATGCGTCTCGGTCAGCCGCAGAGTAGAGCGAAACCGCGACCATCACCGCCACGGTGCCGAGCGTCAGCGCCCAGCCCTGCCAGGTGATCGGCGTGGCGCCGTAACCGTATCGCTTGGGCTTGAACCAATAAGCTGTCATGACACGCGCCCGTCTCAGCCCACGCTGCCTTCGAGCGAGACCGAGATCAGCTTCTGCGCCTCGACTGCGAATTCCATCGGCAATTGCTGCAGCACGTCCTTGACGAAGCCGTTGACGACGAGCGCGGTCGCCTCCTCGGCCGAGAGCCCGCGCTGGCGGCAATAGAACAGCATCTCCTCGGAAATCTTCGACGTCGTCGCCTCGTGCTCGAACACCGTCGAGGAATTCTTGGCCTCGATATAGGGCACGGTATGGGCGCCGCACTGGTCGCCGATCAGGAGCGAATCGCAATTGGTGAAATTGCGCGCGCCGGCGGCGCGGCGGTGCGACGGTCACCGAGCCCGCGATAGGTGTTGTTGGAGTGCCCGGCGGCGATGCCCTTGGAGATGATGCGGCTCGTCGTGTTCTTGCCGAGATGCAGCATTTTGGTGCCGGAATCGACCTGCTGATAGCCGTTGGAAATCGCGATCGAGTAGAACTCGCCGCGCGAATTGTCGCCGCGCAGGATGCAGCTCGGATATTTCCAGGTGATGGCCGAGCCGGTTTCCACCTGGGTCCAGGAAATCTTGGCATTCTTGCCGCGGCAATCGCCGCGCTTGGTGACGAAATTGTAGATGCCGCCCTTGCCGTTGGCGTCGCCGGGATACCAGTTCTGGATGGTGGAATATTTGATCTCGGCGTCGTCGAGCGCCACCAGCTCGACCACCGCGGCATGGAGCTGGTTCTCGTCGCGCATCGGCGCGGTGCAGCCTTCGAGATAGCTCACATACGAGCCCTTGTCGGCGATGATCAGCGTGCGCTCGAACTGGCCGGTATTCTTCTCGTTGATGCGGAAATAGGTCGACAGCTCCATCGGGCAGCGCACGCCCGGCGGCACGTAAACGAATGAGCCGTCGGAGAACACCGCCGAATTGAGCGTGGCGAAGAAATTGTCCGAGATCGGCACCACCGTGCCGAGATATTTCTTCACCAGCTCGGGATGCTCCTGGATCGCTTCCGAGATCGGCATGAACAGCACGCCGGCTTTGGCGAGTTCCGCCTTGAAGGTGGTGGCGACCGAAACCGAATCGAACACCGCGTCGACGGCAATGCGGCCGTAACCGTTGCCGCCCTCGCCTTCGGCGCCGCCGTCTCGCTCGTCTGGCCGGCGGGCTTTTGGATGCCGAGCAGCGCCTCGCGCTCGCGCAACGGAATGCCGAGCTTCTCGTAGGTGCGCAGGATTTCCGGATCGATCTCGTCGAGCGACTTCGGCCGTCCTTCTCTTCGGGGCGGAATAGTAATAGGGTCCTGATAGTCGATCGGGCCGTATTCGACCTTGGCCCATTTCGGCTCGCGCATGGTGAGCCAGCGCTTATAGGCATCGAGCCGCCAGCGCCAGCATCCATTCCGGCTCGTTCTTCTTGGCCGAGATGAAACGCACCGTGTCCTCGGACAGCCCCTTGGGGGCCTTGTCCAATTCGATCAGCGTCTCGAATCCATACTTGTATTGATCGACGTCGATGCGCCGGACCTGATCGACGGTCTCTTGTACGGCCGGCATTCGTCCCTCCGCTCACGGTTTCAAGGACCGCGGGTTGGATTTAGTCGGTTATGGCAATGTCCTAATCTCGGATCGTCCTTGCCTCGGGTCACCCCAGTTCGGATAAATCGCTCAGTTTTGCAGCCATTTAGGCGGCAACGCCTGGCTGTCCCTTAGATAGTGCAGAAGCGAGCTTTCTCCAAGCGTTTAGAAAGTCTTTCAATGTCGGCTTCGGTGGTGGCTCCAGCCGAGGCTCAGCGCGCACCGCGCCGCGGGTGAGCGGCGGCAAAACTCCCATTGCCGCAAGGACATGCGAGGGCTGGACCTTGCCCGAGGAGCAGGCCGCCCCCGACGACACCGCGACGCCTTCGAGGTCGAAGGCAATGACCGCGGTCTCCGCCTTCATGCCCGGGCACGGTGAACAGGGTCGTATTCGGCAGCCGCTCGGCCGTGGCGCCAAAAATCACGGTTTCCGGCGCGATCGCCCGCAGCCCGGTTTCGAGCCTGTCGCGCAACGCCAGCATGTGCGCGGCCTCGGCCGCGCGCTGGCGGCGGGCCGCGGCCGCGGCGGCGCCGAAAGCGGCAATGCCGGCGACATTTTCGGTGCCGGCGCGAAGCCCCCGCTCCTGCCCGCCGCCGCGGATCAGCGGCGTCGGGAAGATGAATGTCGTCGCTTGCGGCGGATCAGCGCGCCGACGCCTTTCGGCCCGCCGATCTTGTGGGCCGACAGCGTCATCAGGTCGGCGCCGAGCGCCGCGATATCGCAATCGATACGGCCCGCCGCCTGCACCGCATCGACATGGAGCAAGCCGCCGGCCGCATGCACGATCGCGGCGGCCTCGGCCACCGGCTCAATGACGCCGGTCTCGTTATTGGCCAGCATCAGCGAAACCAGCGCGCCGCGGCGATTTCGCAACGGCAGCGGCCAGCGCCGCAAGATCGAGCCGGCCCTGCCGCATCGACCGGCACTTCCTCGACTGCTTCGCGCGGGAAAGCGGCCGCCGGCGCGCACCGAAGACGTGCTCGATCGGCCGAGAGCAAAAGCCTCGTGCGCGGCCGCTTGTCGGCGTCGACCTCGATCGCCGGCGTCAGCGCCAGCATATTGGCTTCGGTGCCGCTCGAGGTGAAAAACACGTCGCCCGGCGCGCGCGCCGACCAGTGCCGCGACCTCTTCGCGCGCCGTCTCGACCAGGCGGCGCGCGGCGCGGCCTTCGGCATGCACCGAGGATGGATTGCCGGGAACCGCCAGCGCCGCGGCCAGCGGCCGCCCGCGCCTCATCCCGCAGCGGGGCCGTCGCGTTCCAATCGAAATAGCTGCGCTCGGCCATGGCCCTTGGCATGTTCGTTGTGCTTGCTTTTTGGCCCCCGGCCTGTGCTAGAAGTCGCGACCCAATGCTCTCGCCGGTCCAAACGCACGTCGCCAGTTGCGAAAAAATGAAGTGGTTATAGATAGTTACGTGCAGAGACCGGCAACGTCAAGCGTACCGCCCGCGCTTCATTCGCTCCGGCTTGCGGAGCAGGACTAAGTCGGCCGTTGAGCGGCTGCTCGCACTGATCGAGGTTCTCAGAACATGCCCGAAGTTATTTTCACGGGGCCCGCCGGCCGCATCGAAGGCCGTTACCATCCGGCACGGCAGAAGAACGCGCCGATCGGCATCGTGCTGCATCCGCATCCGCAGTTCGGCGGCACGATGAACCACCAGATCGTCTATCAGATCTACTACTCCTTCGTGCACCGCGGCTTCTCGGCGCTGCGCTTCAACTTCCGCGGCGTCGGGCAGCAGCCAAGGCGGCTTCGACCACGGCATCGGCGAGTTGTCGGACGCGGCCTCGGCGCTCGACTGGGCGCAATCGGTCAATCCCGAGGCGCGCGCCTGCTGGATCGCCGGCTTCTCGTTCGGCGCCTGGATCGGCATGCAGCTTCTGATGCGGCGGCCGGAAATCGAAGGCTTCATCTCGATCGCCCCGCCGGCCAACCTTTACGACTTTTCCTTCCTGGCGCCCTGCCCGTCTTCCGGCCTGATCATCCACGGCGACAAGGACGCGGTGGTGCCGCATCGCGACGTGACAACGCTTGTCGAGAAGCTGAAGACGCAAAAGGGCATCGTGATCGAGCAGAAAGTCGTGCCCGGCGCCAACCATTTCTTCGACGGCAAGGTCGAGCCGCTGATGCAGTCGATCAGCGGATATCTCGACAAGCGGCTCGGCACCAAGGGCGGCGGACGCACGACCACGGCCGCCTGAACGGCCGCTCGCTTGCAATCTTTCCGCTCGCGGTCGTTCAATGGGTCCAAGCAAGACCCAATGAACGATCGGGGGGATTTATCATGCGTTTCACACGCTTTGCCGCCGGATGCGCGGTGGCCGTCGTCGCCGGCGCCGGCATCGGCGGTGCCGCCGCGCAAAGTCCTGCGCAAGACAACACCGTCAAGATCGGCATCGTCGTGCCGATGACCGGAGCTCAGGGGCGGTCGGACGCGAAATCTCCGATGCCACGCACCTTTACGTCGCGCAGCACGGCGACACCGTCGCCGGCAAGAAAATCGAGCTCATCGTCAGAGACGACCAGAGCGTGCCCGACAACGCCAAGCGGCTGGCGCAGGAGCTGATCGTCAACGACCATGTGAATTTCCTCGCCGCCGGACTGACCCCGAGCGCCATGGCGATGGCGCCGATCGCGACGCAAGCGAAAGTGCCGACGGTGGTCGTGGTGTCCGGCACCTCGATCGTGACGGAAAAGTCGCCGTATTACGTGCGCACCAGTTTCACCCTTGGCCAACAGTCCGGCATCATCGCCGATTGGGCGATCCAGAACGGCAGCAAGAAAGCGGTTTCCATTCTGTCCGATTGGGCGCCGGGCGCCGAAGCCGGCAAAGTATTCGCGGACCACTTCACCAAGGGCGGCGGACAAGTCCTCGATACGCTGAAGGTGCCGCTCG
Source organism: uncultured Alphaproteobacteria bacterium (assembly GCA_963827465.1). GTDB lineage: Bacteria > Pseudomonadota > Alphaproteobacteria > Rhizobiales > Xanthobacteraceae > BOG-931. The sequence goes on along the minus strand of CAWHBC010000005.1, from coordinate 277,335 downwards.
CCAATCCGGACTTCTCGCCGTTCCTGCAACGCGCCCATGATCTCGCGCCGGATACGCTGTTCGTGTTCGTGCCTGCCGGTCAGGCCGGACCGTTCGCCAAGCAATTCGCCGAGCGCGGCATGGAAAAATCCGGCATCAAATTGGTCGGCCCGGGCGACATCGTCGACGACGACGACCTGCCGGGCACCGGCGACACCCTCGTCGGCGTCGTCACCGCCGGGATCTATTCCGCCGCGCACCCCTCTCAGCTCAACAAGGACTTCGTCGCCGCCTATAAAAAAGCGACCGGCCATCGCGCCAATTTCATCGCGGTCAGCGGTTATGACGGCATGGCCGCGATCTATGCGCGCGCTGAAAAAGACCAATGGCAACACCGATGCCGACACGGTACTGGCCGCGCTGAAGGGCATGAAATGGGAAAGCCCGCGCGGTCCCATCGAGATCGATCCGCAGACCCGCGACATCGTCCAGAACGTCTACATCCGCAAGGTGGAGGTGGTGAACGGCGAGCCGTGGGCCATCGAGTTCAAGACATTCCCGGCGGTGAAAGATCCGCTCAAGGAGATGGCGGCGAAGTAAGCCGCCGCGGAACAAGGCGATGCGCGGCGTGACCTTCCTCGGCGAGCGTAAACTTGAGCTCGCCGAATTCCCCGATCCGGCGCCGGGTCCGCACGACGTCGTCATCGCGGTCAAGGCTTCCGGCATGTGCGGCAGCGACCTGCATCCTTACCGCGCATCCGGCGGCGCGGCATCGCACGGTCTCGGCCAAGCGACCGGTCCGGTCATTGCCGGACACGAGCCTTGCGGCGTCGTCGCCGCCGCCGGCAGCGCCGTCGACGAACGCACCGTCCGCATCGGCGCGCGCGTCATGGTGCATCACTATGCCGGCTGCGGCACCTGCCCGCACTGCCGCACCGGCTGGACGCAAATGTGCGACGCCGGCAGTATCGTTTATGGCAGGACCGGACATGGCGCGCACGCGCCTTACATGAAAGTGCCGTCCTACACGGTGGTGCCGCTGCCGGACGAATTGTCGTTTGCCGCCGGCGCGGCGATCTCCTGCGGCACCGGCACCGCCTACCAGGCGCTGCGGCGGATCAAGCTTGCGGGTGGCGACACCATCGCCATCGTCGGTCAGGGGCCGGTCGGCCTTTCGGCGACGCAGTTCGCCGTGGCCATGGGCGCGCGTGTCATTGCGCTCGACGTCAGCACGGAGCGTCTTGCGCGCGCCAAGGAATTCGGCGCCGCCGCGCTGATCGACCCGGGCAGCAATGACGCTCCGGCCGCGATCAAGGATCTGACGCACGGCCTCGGCGCCGATTTCACGCTGGACACGTCCGGCTCCGCGGCGGGACGCCTCGTCGCGGTGCGCGGTGCGCGCAAATGGGGCACCGCCTGCTTCGTCGGCGAAGGCGGTGACGTTAAGATCGAGGTCAGTCCCGACATGCTGCGCAAGCAGCTCACCATCGTCGCATCGTGGACATTTTCCACGACCATCCAGGCCGATTGCGCGCGCTTTGTCGCCGACCACAAGATTGACGTCGACCGCCTGTTCACCGATCGCTGGCGGCTGTCGCAAGCCGAAGAGGCCTACCGGCTGTTCGACCGGCAGACCAGCGGCAAAGGCGTGTTTTTGATCGAATGAAGGCCGGCCGATACGTTAAGGCCTTGCCACAACGCCTCCGGTCAGTGGCTCCTTGACGCCGGTGGTGCCGGGGAACGTCAGCGGCAGCCCGCGCAAGCTGCGCACGGCGAGATAAGCGAAGGCTTGCGCTTCCAAGGAATCGATCGACCAGCCGGCCTCGTGCGCGGTCTCGATGCGCGCCGGCGCGAGGCGCTCCGTCAGCATCCGCATCAGCGTCGGATTGCGGGCGCCGCCGCCGGCGACGATCCAGGTGGCGGGCGGGTGCGGCAGATGCGGAACGACACGTGCGACCGCCGCCGCGGTCAGCGCGGTCAGCGTCGCGGCGCCGTCCTCGAGCCCGATATTGTCGAGCGTATTGCCGACGAGGCCGCGAAAGTCATTGCGGTCGAGCGATTTCGGCGGCGGCGCTGCAAAGAAAGGATGCTGCAGCAGGCGTTGCAATCATCGCCTCGTCGACCTTGCCGGCCGCGGCATTGCGCGCCGTCGGTGTCGAGCGGCCGCCCGGTGCGCAGCCGCAGAAAATCGTCGAGCAAGGCATTGCCCGGGCCCGGTATCGCAGGCGATCAGCGTCTCGCCGTCGATATAGGTCACATTGGCGACGCCGCCGACATTGAGCACGGCGACCGGCGGCGGCAGCGCCAAGCGCCGCACCAGCGCGCGGTGATAGATCGGCGCCAGCGGCGCGCCCTGCCCGCCGGCCGCGACGTCGGCGGCGCGAAAATCGTAGACCACCGGAATGCCGAGCCGCTCTCGCCAGCGCGGCGCCGTCGCCGATCTGCATCGTCAAGCCGCGCTCCGGCCGGTGCAGCAGCGTTTGGCCGTGAAACCCAATCGCGGCGATGCTGCTTGCTTTCAAGCGCATTGGCGGCGAGAAAGCTCTCCACCGCTTCGCCATGCGCGTCGTTTATCAGCTGCTCGGCCTGGCGACGATGGCCGGCCGGGCGGTGCGATCGGTCAGGTTCGCGGCGGCGGCCGTGGCGCCGCGCAACAGCGTGCGCTCGGCCTTGCCGTATAGGGCCGACAGGCGGTCGCGCCGAACTGCGCGATCCGTTTCGCCGTCGGTGTCGATCAAAGCGACGTCGACGCCGTCCTGCGACGTGCCGCTCATCAGCCCGATCGCCAGCACCGAAGCGGCCGCCGCTTCGCCTGCCGTGTCGGATGGCATTTGTTCCTGTATCGACACGTGCCAATCGCCGGGTTTTGAATAAGCTTCGGGACCTGTTACACCAGCCGCGCCGCCGCGGCGAGCCACACCTTACTCATTCGCGCAGATTAGCCGGACCTCGATGAGCACCTACAAGTCCGATTTTCTCAACGTCCTCGCCGAGCGCGGATTTATCCATCAGGTCTCCGAGCCCGACGCGCTGGACGCGCTGGCCCGGTCGTCAACGATCACCGCCTATATTGGTTTCGACTGCACCGCGCCGTCGCTGCATGTCGGCTCGCTGTTGCCGATCATGCTGCTGTACTGGCTGCAGCAGACCGGCCACCGGCCGATCGCGCTGATGGGCGGCGGCACCACGCGGGTCGGCGATCCTTCGGGCAAGGACGAAAGCCGGCGCCTGCTCACCGACGAGGCGATCAACGACAACCTCAAGGGCATTCGCGCGGTGTTCGACCAAGTTTCTGAAATTCGAGGATGGCGGCGGCAATGCGATCATGGCCAACAATGCCGACTGGCTGAACACGCTCAATTATATCGACTTCCTGCGCGACGTCGGCCGTCACTTTTCCATCAACCGGATGCTGGCCTTCGATTCCGTCAAGCTTCGGCTCGACCGCCAGCAGGAACTGTCGTTTCTCGAATTCAATTACATGATCCTGCAGGCCTACGATTTCGTCGAGCTGTATCGCCGCCATGGCTGCGTGCTGCAGATGGGCGGCTCCGATCAATGGGGCAATATCGTCAACGGCATCGATCTCGGCCGCCGCCTGCACAACGCGCAATTTTTCGCGCTGACCTCGCCGCTGATCACCACCTCGTCGGGCGCCAAGATGGGCAAGACCGCGGCCGGCGCGGTGTGGCTCAACGCCGATCAAGTCAGCCCCTACGAATATTGGCAATATTGGCGCAACACCGAAGACGCCGACGTCGGCCGTTTCCTGAAACTGTTCACGATCCTGCCGCTTGACGAGATCGGCGCGCCTCGCCGCGCTCAAAGACGCCGAGATCAACGAGGCGAAAAAGATTCTCGCCACCGAAGCGACCGCGCTCGTGCACGGCCGCCCGGCCGCCGAGGAAGCCGCCGCGACCGCGCGCACCACATTCGAGGAAGGCGGCTCGGCGCAGACATCTGCCGACGGTCAACTCGATGCCATGCCGGTAAGCTGCAGGAGGCTTCGCGTATCGACGCAGTCTGTACTAGCTGGACTTGCTGTCGTCGAACGGCGAAGCACGACGCCTCATCGTGGACGGTGGCCTCAAGGTCAACGACAAGACCGTAACACGATGAAGCAGATGCTTCTGACCGAGAGAGATCGTGAAACGGACGGCGTGATCAAGCTTTCGCTCGGCCGCAAGCGTCACGTCTTGCTCAAGCCGGTGTGAGCGATCGCGTCTAGTGATTGGTGCCGATGTTGCCGTTGACCGCGCCGGTGGCGTCGGCGGCATTGGGCGGCGTTGGCGCGCGTCGCCGGACTTGTTGCCGGGAATTCGAACACCTTGCGCAGCAGTCCCGGCGCCAGCGCCGAGAGCGGATTGACGTGCAGCACCGGATTGCCCGGCTTGCCGACGACTTCATAGGTGACGCCGACCAGCCCCTCTTTTTCGCCGCCGAGGAAAAGCCCCACGACGGGAAGCTGGCCGAGCAGATTATTGGCGCCATAGAGCGGGATCAGCGTGCCGCGCAGATGCACGCTCATCATTGGCGTAATCGATGAAGCCGTCGATGGTGCCGCCGAGCACCGGCCCGCGCACCACGCCGTCACGCAGCGCGACGCGCCCCGCCGAGCGGGTAAAATCGACCTTCAATCCCGAGAAGAACATGTTGTTGCGCGGCAGCGGGCTGCCATTGGATACCGCGCTGCTCGAGCTGGGACTCGTCGTGAACGGTGAAGTTGCGGACGCTCAACCTGCCGAGTTGCGCCGGATTGGTCGCCGACGGCGGGTCCATCACCGTCGACATTTGGCCGCCGTCCATCCGCGAATAGACGTCGGCAAAGCGCAACAGCGCGCCGGCGTCGCTGCTCTCGAGGTCGATCACGCGCCGACCGCCCGCCGGACCGCGCAGATCGCCGCTCAGCGAGCCATCGCTGGCCGATCTTGGCGGCCAGCGCGAGACTGCGCACCTCGCCGCCGCGCCGCGACAATTTCAGGTCGAGGCCGCGCAACGCCTCGCCATTGAAGCCGAGCACGGCGCCAAGCTTCATGTCGAGATCGATATCCGGCGGCTTGTGATTTTCCGGTTGCGCGACCGTCGGTCCGCCGGTCATCGCCTTGATGAAACCGCGGCCGTCGTAGGAGTCGCCGCGCATCACGGCGTGCAGCACGCCGTCCGGCGCACGCGTCACCTTGAGGCTGGCGTGATCGCCGTCGGAAAACCCGTAGGAGGGAAAATCGGCGGATTGCAGCGCGCCCGAGCCGTCGAGATCGATGGTGCCTTTGACGCCGCCGCCGGCGCCCTCGATCAACAGATCGTCGATGTGGACGGATCTGCGGGGTGGTCGCCACGGTGAAGGTCGCGCGCGCCGGCTTGCCGGACTGCTTGACCCAACCCGGCAGGAAGCCGTCGATCTGCGCCGACGTCAGGTCGGCCGTGACCGCGAAGCGGCCGTCGTGCTCGGAGGCGCGTGGCGACGTGGCCGGTGATGTCGATCGGAATGGCACCGCTGATCGCATTCGACGGATCGAGGCCGAGATTATTGCGCATCGCCTCGTCGAGCATGCCCTGGATGTGGACGTCGGCTTCGCTGTCGCCGTGCATTTGCCGATATTCGAGATTGGCCGGCGAGCCGCCGATCTTGACGTCGCCTTTGAGCGCAAAGCCCTGGTTATTGGCGCTGACTTTCAGATCCGCGGCCTCGACCTTCTGCCCCATGATCATGTGTTCGGCGGAAAAGTTCGTGGCATCGACGGTGATGGCGTAATTGGTCGAGCCCGGCGGCAGGTCGGGCTTGAGCGGCATCGCCAGCGACGACCAGCGCGCTCATAGTCCCATGCGTCGTCGCCGGATCGAACGGCACCGCGCGGAACGTCGCGCAGGCGATCCATGCCAACAATCTCGACGGCGGCCGACACCGGGCCGTCGAGCTTGAAATGCACGTTCGCCGGCGGCGCATGCGGCGCGGTATCGGGCACTTCGAACAGGCCGGACGACAGATACAAGCTTGCGGCCGGACGGCAGATCGGCGGTCGCCTTGCTGAGCGAGATCTGCGCGTCGCGTCCGACGATATGGACGGTGAGATCGGCGTCATGCAGCGCCGGCAGGCCGGCCACCGGCCGGATCACGCAATTCGTCGCCACCGCATCGAGCGTCAAGCCGTCGTCCGGGACCGGCGGGCCGCTGGCCTTCAGATTCTCGAGCGGCGAATTCACGCCGATCACCACCCGCTCGACGTCGCCGCTGATCAAGATGCTCGCTCGAACCAGTCGCGAACCTTGGGAACGATGAAGACCGGCCACAGCCGCTTCAACGCATCGGCGGACATGCGCGTTGCGGCAAGACCGGCAGCCAGACGAAGGTCGCCGCTGGAATAATCGGCGATTGCCCGACATGGCGACGCCGACGTCGCTGTTGCCGATTTCGCTCTGGCTCGACCACAAAGCGCTTTTTCACCGGATCGAAGCTGGCCGCTCAGCGCAATATTGTTGAGAACGAGCGGCGTCGCCCTGTTCGGTCGGGCGAATTGAGCACGATCGTGCCGCCGCCGATGCGAAACTGCCACGGCCCCGGCGACTGCGCCGGCGCTTCGACCTGGCCGAGCAGCGTGATCCGATTGCCGCCGGAAAGGATTTGGAACGGCACCGTCAGCACGCGGCTGCCGGCATCCCAGTTGATCTTGAACTCGGCATGGTCGAGATCGATGCGGCCGTCGTCGCTGTCGCCGTCGTTGATATAACCGGAATCGACGACGACACGGCCGGTCAAGCGATTGCGGCACGCCGTTCGGCGCCGATCACGCCGCGCAAGCTCGCCGACAGCGGCATATCGAACTGCAAGCTGCCGTCGCCAAAGCGCGACGCCAGCAACAGATCGTTGGCGGAAACCTGCCGGGCTTCCAGCGCGATGCTGTGCGAGCCATCTTCGGTCGGCTTGATCGAAGCCGTCAGCCCCCACGGATGCTCGGCATTGGCCGAACCCACGGTGACGACCATGCCGCCGCCGCGCGGCCGCTGCAGGCTGAGGCTGATATCTTCGAAGGTCCAACGCTTGCCGGTGCGTTCATCGTCGACCGTCAGCGTACCGTCCTTCAGATCCGAGTTCGCGCAAATCGTGGCCGTCGAGCCCGGACTGGCCGATGCCGTCGAGCCATGACAATACGGCGGCGATGCTGTCGGTCGGCGGCCGCGGCACCGCCAGATGCGCCTGCGGCGGCGCGCGCCGTGCTCGCTTCCAATTTTCCCTGCTTTACCGCGCCGTGCGCGCCGGCCGCCGGCCGGAACATTCGCGGTCGCGATCGGACGCTTGTCGGCATCGGCCGCGAAGACCGTCACATTGCCGTCCGGCTCGATGCGCACCGACATCGTGGCGCCGACCAGATTGAGGCTCTCGGCGCGCATATGGCCGCTCAATAGGCTCAGTCCCGAAACATGGATTTCGGCCTTCGGCGCGCTCGCAACCACGGTGCCGTCGGGATCGCGCACCACGATGTCGCGAACGCGCACGGCAGCGCCGTGCGCGGTGCGCTCGATCTGGGTGCCGCCAACCTCGACACGCTCGTGGCTGCCGAAATTGTCTTCGATCGCGGATACGAGCCACGGCGTGAAAACGTCGAGCTGAATCGGTCCGCTGGAGAGCCGCCACCACAGGCCGCCGACAGCCGAGAACGAGCAGCCCCATCAGCGCCGCCGAGGCGATGCCGACCCGCCTGATCAGTCTTTGATGCCGGCCGAGAAGCCGCCGATAAGCGGCCAGATAGCGGCCGTCGCCCGAGCGTTCACCGCGGTGAGCTGCAGGGAGATTACCCCGACGCCGCGGGTGAACGGCAGACTCCCAACGCGGGAACGCCGCACTGTGCCTATCCTGCTTGGCCATGCCCGCTCGGGCGTTCCCCTGGTGTCCCGATCCCACACACGCATCTCATGCGGCCACGGCACGAGGCGTGGCGCCGTCACAACGATGATGCAGCGAACAAGATAACCACCCGTGAGCGACGACATCGACACCCCTGCCCGCGGGCCTATTCTGGGCTAGAGATGGCGCTGGGAAAGCGTCGAAAGGAAGGCATATGGCGCTCGAAAAGCGCGCAAGCGAAGCAACCGCCGAAATAAGCCTCAAAAGCAAGGGCATAGCTGCGAACTGGCAAGGTCAAGGCCGAAGCGCGCGCGGCCATCGAGCGCGGCGATCGAGCGCCGACTTTCAGTCTGCCCTCGACGGCGGCGGCAACGTGTCCCTGGCCGACTTCGCCGGCCGCAGGCTGGTCCTGTATTTCTATCCGCGGGCCGACACGTCCGGCTGCACCAAGGAAGCCATCGATTTCTCTCGGCTGCAAGTGCGCAGTTCAGCCGCGCCGGCGCCGACATTCTTGGCGTTTCCGCCGATCCGGTCAGCGCGCTGGATGTGTTCAAGGCAAAGCACGATCTCGCCGTCGCGCTGGGCTCGGACGAAACGCACAAAATGCTTACGGCCTATGGGGTTTGGCAGGAGAAATCGATGTACGGCCGGAAATTTCTCGGCATCGTGCGCAGCTACCGTTCCTGATCGGCCCGGACCAGCGGATTGCCCAGGTCTGGCCGAAGGTCACGGTTGAAGGCCACGCCGAGGAGGTGCTGGCGGCGGTGAAAGCCCTCTGAGCGGCATCGGCGAACCGCCTCCGTGCGTTTGCCGAAGCCGTTTACTCGCAGTTAGCGAAATGGCCGGCATTCTAGCCCCGCGATTTTCTGAAAATTAACCATAACTGGCTCAAATCCGCTCCCGGCTTGGGTGGGAGCGTCAATGTCGCAGTGGACAGCGTCTCGGTCGTCGCAGGCCGCAAGGGCGAATATTCAGCGAAAATTCGGCAAAATATCCGCGCCGCACCCGGCGCAGCATCCGGCCCCGCGCGACAACGTCCGGCACGCCAGCGCGCGAAGCCTCGCCACCACGCGCCGCGTGCGCGCAACGCCGCTGAGCCGGGCAAGCGCCTACACCATCGCGCATGCCGGACGCCAAGTCAGATTCGGGCCGGTGGCGTTCTGGATCGCGGTCGGCACCGTCGTGATCATGGCCGGCTGGTCGGTCACCGCCGCGACCTACCTCGCCTTTCGCGACGACGTGCTGCGCACGCTGATCGCGCGGCAGGCGCAGCAGCAATTCGGCTACGAGGACCGCATCGCCGAATTGCGCGCCCAGATCGACCGCACCACCAGCCGCCAATTGCTCGATCAGGAGCAATTCGAGCAAAAGCTCGACGAGTTGATGCGCCGCCAGGCGTCGTTGGAACACCCGCGCCACAGCCTTGAGCAACCTCGCCGATCCGTCAACGACCGGCTCGATCGGAGCCGGCTTAGAGGCCGGGCCGCGACGTGCCGTCATCGCACGATCGCGGCCGGCAATCGAGCATCGGCGACAACGCTCGACCGCATGGAAGCCTCGCTCGACCGCGTCGAAGCGCGGCAATCGAATGCGCTCGGCACGCTGGAAGACCGTTACGACAGCAAAATCCGCCGCATCCGCGGCGTGCTCGGTCAGCTCGGGGTCAAGCCGCAGGCGGCGGCGACCGGCGGCCCCTTCGTTCCGGTGCGGCCGCCGCCGGCCAGTGAAGGTTTTCAGCGCGCGCTGTTTCGCGTCAATCTGGCGCGTTCCGAGGCTGACCAACTCAGCGATACGTTGCGCACGGTGCCGGTACGCAGCCCGGTGACTGGCGAGATCGACGAAACTTCGCCGTTTGGCGTGCGCATGGATCCGTTCCTGCACGAGCCGGCGATGCATACCGGCATCGACATCCGCGGCGAGGTCGGCGAGTCGGTCCACGCGACGGCGGCCGGCAAAATCACCATCGCCGGCTGGGACGGCGGCTACGGCAATATGGTCGAGATCGATCACGGCAACGGGCTTTCGACCCGCTACGGCCATCTCTCGCAGATCGACGTTCGTGTCGGCGACGAGGTTCGCATCGGCCAAGTCATCGGCCGCATCGGCTCGACCGGGCGCTCGACCGGGCCGCATTTGCATTACGAGACGCGCATCGACGGCACTCCGGTCAATCCGGAGAAATTCCTGGCCGCCGGCAACACGCTGTTCGGCGGGGAAGAACTCGTCCGCGCCGGCCACGGCGCCGAAGACTGAGCGAGCGCTCCGTCAAAGGATTACCCTAGCGCGCCGGGCCACCGGTCGCCCTACTCGACGTCCTCGACATGCTTCGGTCCGGTGCCGAACGCCTTCTGCGCCAGCGCCGCTTCGGTGAACTGATCGATGTCGCCGTCCAGCACGCCTTGCGTGTTCGAGGTCGCAACGCCGGTGCGCAGGTCCTTCACCATCTGATAGGGCTGCAGCACATAGGAGCGGATCTGGTGGCCCCAGCCGATATCGGTCTTGGCGGCCTGATCGGCGGCGGCCTTCTCCTCGCGCTTTTTCAGTTCGGCCTCGTAGAGCTTGGCGCGCAGCATCTGCCAGGCCTGGGCGCGGTTGCGGTGCTGCGAGCGGTCGTTCTGGCAAAACGCCACGATGTTGGTCGGGATATGGGTGAGCCGCACCGCGGATTCGGTCTTGTTGACGTGCTGGCCGCCGGCGCCGCCGGAGCGCAGCGTGTCGACGCGCACGTCGGCCTCGTTGATGTCGATCTTGATGCGGTCGTCGATCACCGGATAGACGTTGACGCTGGCGAACGAGGTGTGGCGGCGCGCGTTGGAATTGAACGGCGAGATGCGCACCAGGCGGTGCACGCCGTTCTCGGTCTTGAGCCAGCCATAGGCGTTGCGGCCCTTGATCTCGACGGTGGCCGACTTGATGCCGGCCTCTTCGCCCTGGGTCTCTTCGATGTAATCGACCTTGAAACCCGTGCGCTTCGGCCCAGCGCGTGTACATGCGCAACAGCATCGAGGCCCAGTCCTGGCTCTCGGTGCCGCCGGCGCCGGCATGGACTTCGAGATAAGCGTCGTTGTTGTCGGCTTCGCCCGACAGCAGCGCTTCGAGCTCGCGGCGCGCTACTTCGGCCTTGAGCGTGCGCAACGCGGCTTCCGCCTCGGCGACGACCTTCTGATCCTTCTCGGCCTCGCCGAGCTCGATCAGCATCACCTGATCGTCAAGCTCCTGCGTCGATGCGCGACAGCGCGGCTGAGGTTGTCGTCGAGCGCGGTGCGCTCGCTGCATCACGCGGCTGGCGCGCCTGCGGATCGTTCCACAGATTGGGGTCTTCGGCCTGGCGGTTCAGCTCGGCAAGCCGGGCGCGCGCTTTGTCGACGTCAAAGATGCCTCCTCAGCAGCGACAGCGACTGCTTGATCTCTTCGACGATGGTGGTGATTTCTGCGCGCATGGTTCAGATTTCAGATGTCAGTAATCGGTCATCAGATAGGGGAGCCCGATGCTTTCCACAACTGCTTATTTCGATTACCGATCACTGATTACCGATCGCTGTTCTTCAGTAAAGCCCGCCGGTGCCGCTGCGCACGACATTGCCGGCATCGGGCGTGCCCTGCTGCACGTTGGAGACGCCGTTGGTGGTATCGGCGCCGACCACGGTCTCGCTGTCGGGCGGCGCGGTGCCGGGCTTGAACGCTTCGAGAATGACGCGCGGGTCGCCCGGCCCGGCGCGCATCCCGGTCTTGGCGTCGACGCGGATGAGCTTTATGCCGGGCGGCACGGAGAACGGGATCGGCGGCTTGTCGGCGAGCGCGACCTTGAGGAAGTCGCGCACGACCGGCGCGGCCAGGCTGCCGCCGGTGGCGCGATTGGCGATGTGGCGCGGCTTGTCGAAGCCCATATAGACGCCGCAGACGATGTCCGGCGAAAAGCCGATGAACCAGACGTCTTTTTCGTCGTTGGTGGTGCCGGTCTTGCCGGCGATCGGCTTGCCGAGCGCGCGCAGCGCGACGCCGGTGCCGCGCTGCACCACGCCTTCCATCAGCGAGGTGATCTGATAGGCGGTCATCGGATCGATGACCTGCTCGCGCTTGTCGACCAGCGTCGGCTCCGGCTGGTCGTGCCAATCCTTGGCGTTGCAGCCGATGCATTGGCGCTGGTCGTGCTTGTAGATGGTATGGCCGTAGCGATCCTGGATGCGGTCGATCAAGGTCGGAATCACCCGGCGGCCGCCGTTGTCGAACATCGAATAGGCGGTGACCATGCGCATCACCGTGGTTTCGCCGGCGCCGAGCGCGTAGGACAGATACGGCGGCAATTCGTCATAGACGCCGAACCGCTTGGCATATTCGGAGATCAGCGGCATGCCGATGTCCTGGGCGAGCCGCACCGTCATCACGTTGCGCGATTCTTCGAGACCGAAGCGCAGCGTCGATGGACCGAAAAATTTGCCGCCGTAGTTCTCCGGCTTCCAGATGCCGCCGCCGGCGCCCATGTCGATTTCGATCGGCGCATCCATGATGATGGTCGACGGCGTGTAGCCGTTGTCCAGCGCGGCGGCGTAAACGATCGGCTTGAACGACGACCCGGGCTGCCGCAGCGCTTGGGTGGCGCGGTTGAACTGGCTCTGATCGAAGGAGAAGCCGCCGACCATCGCCAGCACGCGGCCGGTATGCGGGTCCATCACCACCATGGCGCCGGAAATTTCCGGAATCTGGCGAAGCTGATACTGGCCGGCTTGGTCCATCGGATCGACATAGATCACGTCGCCGACCGAAAGCACCTGACTGACGTCGCTGGATCGGCTTCGACGGTCCGGTCGCCGGCTTCGCCCATTTGACGCCATCGAGCGGCACGATGCCGACTTCGCGGTCCTTGAGCACCGCACCCGACGGATCGCGCCCCGGCTGCAGGCCGATGCGCGCCGACTGGTCGTCGACCTGGAGCACCACGGCCATCCGCCACGGATCGATGTCGTCGAGCGATTTGACGTCGGCGAGTTTGACGCCCCAGTCGCCGCTGACGTCGATGCGGGTCACGGGACCGCGATAGCCCTGCTTCTCGTCGAAATTGACGAGACCGTTGACCATGGTGTTGCGCGCCAGCATCTGCAGCTTGGGATCGAGCGTGGTGCGCACCGAGAGCCCGCCCTCGTAGAGCTTCTTCTCTCCGTAATTGTCATAGAGATAGCGGCGCACTTCTTCGGTGAAATATTCGGCGGCGTAGACGTGCGGATTGGCGGTGCGGATGGTGACGTCGAGGGGCTCTTTTTCCGCGCTGGCGCCGTCGGCCGCCGAAATGAAGCCGTCCTCGACCATGCGGTCGATGACATAATTGCGGCGCGCGATGGCGTCTTCCTGCGTGCCGGAACGGATTGTAATTGTTGGGGCCCTTCGGCAGGCCGGCGAGATAGGCGGCCTGGGCAATGCTCAGTTCGTGCACCGATTTGTCGAAATAGAGCAGCGAGGCGGCGGCGATACCGTACGCGCCGAAGCCGAGATAGATTTCGTTGAGATAGAGTTCGAGGATCTTCTGCTTCGAGTACGTGCGCTCGATGCGCAGCGCCAGCAGCGCCTCCTTGATCTTGCGCTCGAACGAAACCTTGTTGTTCAACAGAAAGTTTTTGGCGACCTGCTGGGTGATGGTCGAAGCGCCCTGCGGACGGCGGCCGCTGCCGTAATTTTCGACATACGAGCATGCCGGCGCGCATGATGCCGTAAATGTCGATGCCCGGATGGTGATAGAAGTTCTTGTCCTCCGCCGCGACAAAGGCGTTGGTGACGAGTTTCGGGATCGCCTGGATCGGCAAATAAAGCCGGCGCTCCTTGGCGTATTCGGCGAGCAGCGATCCGTCGGCGGCGTGCACCCGCGTCATCACCGGCGGCTCGTAGTCCTGCAAGCTGAGTGTAGTCCGGCAGATCCTTGGAATAATGCCACAACAGGCCCGCGGTGCCGGCGATGCCGGCGATGAACAGGATCGTTCCCGCCGCGAAGAGAAATCCGAAAAAGCGCAGCAACAATTTCACCGCGACACCGATTTCATCGAGAGTTGCCCGGCGAAGCCCTAAACCCTAACCGCCGATTGCCGAGGCGAGTCGCGGCACCGGCACGACCGCCCCACATTAGCGTCTTCAAGGCGTCTCGTCGCTCCGGTTTTTGTTCAAACTGAGGCCGGTATGGGCCGCTCTACCGCGACGAATTGCGCGGCCCCGGCGAGATGCGTGGCGAAATACGTCGTTGACCGCGGCGGCGATCGAATCCGCCGTCCGATCGCGCCATACTGTCCGAATTAATCGACTGCAGGTCCTGCTTTATTCGACACGTAGCCGAGTTCGATCAGCACCGAAGGCACGTCCGGCGAGCGCAGCACGCGAAATCCCGCCGAACGCACGGGATCCTTGTTCAGGTGCGTCACCGGCTTGAGGTCGGCGACGAGTTTATGGGCAAATTGCACCGAGAACGTCTTGGTTTCGCGTTGCGCCAGATCGAGCAGGATGCCGGCGACGTCGTCGGGCTCGTCCTTGAGATTGACGCCGGCAATGACGTCGGCGCGATTTTCCTCGGCGGCGACCCGTGCGGCCTGCGGATCGGACGGCCGTATCGGACAGCGTGTAAACGGTCGCGCCCTCGGCATCGCCCTCCTTATGCGGCAGGAAATCGGCGTGAATTGAGATAAACAGCGCGGCGCCGGCCTGGCGCGCGATCTGCACGCGGTCGGGAAGCGCCACGAAAGTATCGTCGGTCGCGCGTCATCAGCACGCGATATTTGCCTGACTTTTCCAGGTGATCGCGCAAGCGCTTGGCGAATGCCAGGACGATATCCTTCTCGCATTCGCCGTTCGGCGCCCGCGTTCCGGTGTCGATGCCGCCGTGCCCGGGATCGAGCACGACAAGCGGCCGCGGATCGGTCGACGGCGCCGGCGGCGGCGCTGGCGGCGGCGGCGCCTCGCTGCGGGCAAGTTTCTCCTCGCTCGCCATGTTGCGCAAGAAGCTCTCGCGGTCGGTGGCGACGAGATCGAGCACCAGCCGCGCCGGCACGCCGGCGGCCGCGTCCATGACGAAGGCCTTGTCGACGCGGGCCGGCTTGGGTCAGGTCGAACACCATCCGCGAGCCGCCGGGCATCACCAGCCCGAAGCGGAACGCCTTGATCAGGCCGCGCCCGTCATCGCCGGCATGCGGCGGCAACTGGAAAGTCACTTGGGGAATATCGAGGACGAGGCGGTAGGGGTCGGCGAGCGTAAAGACGTGCAGGTCGATCTTGCGATCGAGATCCATGACGAAGCGGGTCTGGGTGGCGTCGCCGCCGAGCCGGACATCGGTCGCGACCGGATATGAGTCGGCCGCCCGGAATCGTCGCCGGCGCCGCGGCCGCCACTGCCGTAGCCGGCGAAGAGCGCACCGAGGAGAGCCCAGCGCACGGCTTGGACAGGCATCGGCTTCCACCCCATCGAGCCCCTCTTACTCCATTAGGCACGCGTGGTTAACCGACATCTTAAGCCTCGGCAATACCGTCCGGCGGACGGACCGAGATTCGCCCCGTTCCACGGCAAAGCCCACAGGCGACTTGCCAATTCCGTGCCGGCGGCCTTAAGAAGAAGGCGCTGACGGTGAAAGGTTCCGGTTGTGTCGCGTTAGGGCATCCGGTGACGTCCGCAAGAATTTGGCTCCCCGAGAAAGATGACGGGAGCGAGGCGGACGCCGCTTTCGAACCGCTCGCGGCGCCATGTTCGCTTGACATGCGACGCTGCCCAAGGAACATGGCCGCCGACGACGGCGAAAGCGCACGCCGCGTGCCCTCGAAGATGGGCCAGCCGGAACCCGCGCGGACTGCCCCTACGTGCCATAAGCCTGCTGGCGCGGTCGGTCACGCCCCGTGAGCAAACGAACGAAATTGCGGCCGCGCCTCGCGCTGCCGCCTCATCGCGGTTTGGAGTTCATGTTCGAGGCGCAAGTCTTCAGTTCAAAACGGCCAGGGTCGCTTTACCAATCACGGCAGCGTTCATGCGGCACTCGCCGGACTGCGCGACCTATCCGCTTGCCGCGCTCGCGATTTCCGATCCGTTCCATTCACCGACAATCGGGCCCATGCCCTCCGCCTCCGCCGATGCGGCGCAGCGCGAGCGGGCGTGCCGGCCCTCAAGAGATTTGCCAATGGCCAACAAAATGCTCATCGACGCGACCCATCCCGAGGAGACCCGGGTGGTCGTTTTGCGCGGCAATCGCGTCGAAGAATTCGACTTTGAGTCCGCGCAGCGCAAGCAATTAAGAGGCAATATCTATCTGGCGAAAGTGACGCGCGTCGAGCCGTCGCTGCAGGCCGCCTTTGTCGATTACGGCGGCAATCGTCACGGTTTCCTCGCCTTCAGCGAAATCCATCCCGACTACTACCAAATTCCGGTCGCCGACCGGCAGGCCCTGATCGACGAGGAAGAGCGCGCCCAGCGCGCCGCCGACGACGAGGTCGATCGCCGTTCGCGGCGCCATCGCAATCACGGCGGCCATGCTCGCCGCGCGCCGCGACGCACGCATGCGCGGCGAGATCGCCGAAACCGCCGGCCGGCGACCTTCGGCCGAGCCGCGCACGCCGGATTCGACGCCGTGCGGACGAACACGAGCGTTGCTGCGGCGGAGTTCGAACCCGATGCCGGCCTGCCCGTGGAGGAGGCGGCACCGCCGAAGCCAAAACCGAGGCGGCGAACCGGACGGGCGAGGAAGATCGCCGGCGCGAAGCCGCCGCTCGGCAGCGATGCCGAAGCCGGGCCGTATTGAGCGAAGCCACGTCCCCACCCGAAGCCGGCACGGCGGACGAGGCCGGACGGCGGCCAAGCGGCGAGCGCGAGCATGCCGATGCCGCCGAAGACCTCGGCGGCATCCGAGAACGGCGAATCCAACGTGCCGTCGAAGCCCGCGAGCACGACGACAACGGCGAGGATGAAGAAGCGGCCGAAGAAGTCGTCGAGTCGGTCGGCGGCGCCGACGCGATGGAGGAAGTTCCCGATCGCGCGCCGCGCTACCGCCGCCAATACAAGATCCAAGAGGTCATCAAGCGCCGCCAGGTCATGCTGGTGCAGGTGGTCAAAGAGGAACGCGGCACCAAGGGCGCGGCGCTGACGACCTATCTGTCGCTCGCCGGCCGCTATTCGGTGCTGATGCCGAACACGGCGCGCGGCGGCGGCATCAGCCGCAAGATCACCAGTGCCGAAGACCGCGCGCGGCTCAAAGAAGCCGCCGCCGAGCTCGAAGTGCCGGAGGGCATGGGCGTCATCCTGCGCACCGCCGGCGCCAACCGCACCAAGATCGAGATCAAGCGCGACTTCGAATATTTGCTGCGGATGTGGGAGACGGTCCGCGACCTGACGCTGAAATCGACCGCGCCGAAGCTCGTCTACGAGGAAGGCTCGCTGGTCAAGCGCTCGATCCGCGATCTCTACACCAAGGACATCGACGAGGTGATCGTCGCCGGACCCGAGGCCTATCATGAGGCCAAGGACTTCATGCGCATGCTCATGCCGAGCCATGCCAAGAACGTTCACCTCTACAACGACACGCAGCCGCTATTGTCGCGCTACGGCGTGGAAAATCAGCTCGACGCCATGTTCTCGCCGGTCGTGCAGCTGCGCTCCGGCGGCTACATCGTGCTCAACCAGGCCGAGGCTCTGGTCGCCATCGACGTGAATTCCGGCCGCGCCACGCGCGAGCATCATATCGAGGACACCGCGCTCAAGACCAATCTGGAAGCGTCCGACGAGATCGCCCGCCAGCTTCGGCTGCGCGATCTTGCCGGGCTGATCGTCATCGACTTCATCGATATGGACGAGAAGCGCAACAACCGCTCCGTCGAGCGCCGGCTCAAGGAGTGCCTCAAGCACGATCGCGCGCGCATCCAGGTCGGCCGCATCTCGCATTTCGGCCTGCTCGAAATGTCGCGCCAGCGCATCCGCTCGAGCGTGCTGGAAAGCTCGACCGAGAAATGCCCGTATTGCGGCGGCAGCGGCCATGTCCGTTCGGTGTCCTCGCTCGCCTTGCAGGTGCTGCGCGCGCTCGAGGAGCAGCTCATCAAGGGCGCCACGCATAATCTCATCGTGCGCACGCGGCCCGACGTCGCGCTCTACGTGCTCAACCAGAAGCGCGCGCATTTGCGCAGCCTGGAAGAGCGCTTCGCCATCACCATCACGATCTCCGCGGATGAATCGGTGCGGGCGCCGCAGGCCTTCATCATCGACCGCGGCGAGCAGGTGCATACGGCCGAAGCGGCCAAGGCGATCGCCGAGCGCGCCGCAGGCGCTGCCGGCGCCGCTTGAAGAGGAGGACGATCTCGAAGACTTCGGCGCCACGGAAGGCGAAGAAGCAGTCGAGGCGGCGGAAGACCGAGCCGAGCCGAGGCGCGCCGGCAGTGGCGCCCGAGCAAGACGAAGGCGGGCCGCGCCGGCGGCGGCGACGGCGGCGGCGCGGCGGTCGCAATGGCGGCGAACGGCGGCCATGCGCGAACATCGACGAGCAGCCGCATGAGCGCGCATCGGAGCACATCGCGATCGGCGAGACCGGTGATGAATCGCCGGCGGAAGCCGGGTCACGAGACGGTAGCCGACGACGAGCTCGGCCGAGCAGCCGGCGAATTTGCAGCGCAGGACCGGCCGGCGAACCGCACCGCGACGGCGAGCGGCGGCGGCGGCGCGGCCGCCGCGGCGGCCGGCGCAATCGCCACCGTAACGGCGAGCCGATGCAGGCGGTAACGGCGACACGGCACACGGCGGCGGTGATCGCGAGCCCTATGCGCCGCCGCAGGAATTCGCTCCGGCCGAAGGCTTGATCGAGCCGGCTCCGACCGAACCCGAACTCAAGGAAGCCGTCGCCGATCTCGATGCAGCGCCGCGTGCGGCCGCGCCGCCGCCGCTCCGGCCGAAGCGCCGCAGCGCCGCCGCCGCCGGAAGAGCCGGTGCGCCGGCGCTCGACGGTGCGCGAGCGCGCGCCGATCGGCGGCGCCGACGACGCGCCGCCGCCGCCGCAAACGCAGCAGCCAGTGTCGGCCGACGCCGGAGCCGGTGATTACCGAGATCGGCGAGGCTGCAGAGCCGACCGGCCGCGCCGCACCGGATGGTGGTCGCGCCGCTTTGCCGGCGGCTGAACGGCGGATCGGACTTTTCGGAAAATCGGCATCTCCTTTCCGGACCTGCTTGATGAAAGCGGCTGGGTCGATCGTGACGCCGAAGGCTTTGTCGCTTGCGACGGCGCGGGCGCGCCGGCGCATCGGCCGCGATCTTGGCGCTGCGTATCTACAGCCACGCGCCTGCTCGGCCGCGATCGCGAAACTCGTCCTGCATGGCGGCGGCAATACCTCGCTGAAGACCGCGCATGCGCGATCGCTTCGGTGAAGAAGCCGAGGTGCTTTGCGTCAAATCCACCGGCTCCGACATGGCGAACGATCGGAGCGGACGGCTTTGTCGCCGTGCGGCTTGAGCCGATGCGCAATCTGCGCGCGCTTGAACGCGATCGCCGACGAAGATCTGGTCGGCATCGAACGCGCCAATCTCATCGACCCGAAGGCGGCCAATCCGTCGGTCGAGATGATGCTGCACGCCTTTCTGCCGCACAAATTCATCGACCACACCCACGCCACCGCGGTGCTCAGCGTGATCGACCAGCCGGACGGCGAGAAAAAATGCGACGAGGTTTTTGGCCGGACGTCTCGGCTTTGTGCCCTATGTCATGCCGGGTTTTGGGCTTGCCAAAAAAGCGATCGAGGTTTTCGAGCGCGCCAAGCCGAGCGACGGATTGATTCTTGGCAAGCACGGCATCGTCACCTTCGGCGATACCGCGCGCGAGGCCTATGAGCGCATGATCGCGATGGTGACGCTTGCCGAGGATTTTATCGCGCGGCAGCGCAAATCGGTCGCGATTGGTGCCCCACCCGGCAACGTCGCCGGCGATTGCCCATGTTGCACCCGATCGTCCGCGGGGCTTGCAGCGAAAAAGACGCCGCGGCGAAGGCGCCTGGCGGCGGCTCGTTCTTGAGTTCCGCAGCGGCGAGGCGGTGCACAATTTCGTCAATGCCAAGGATTTGGCCCGCGTCTCAGCCAATTGGGCGTCATCACGCCCGACCACACCATCCGCACCAAGAATTGGCCGCTGGTTTTGCCGGTGCCGGACACCGGCAAGCTCGATGAATTCGCAACGCGCGGCGCGCGCGCGGGTGGCCGAATTCGCCACGCGCTATCACCGTTATTTCGACGCGCAACAACAAACGCGCCGGCGGCATCAAGCGCGAGCTCGATCCCCTGCCCCGCGTCGTGCTGGTGCCGGGCCTGGGCCTGTTCGGTCTCGGCCGCAGCAAGCACGACGCGATCATCGCCGCCGATATCGCCGAAGCCTGGGTCGAAGGCGTGCACGACGCGGAGGCGATCGGCCAGTTCGAGTTCGATTTCCGAGGCCGACATGTTCGACTGCGAATACTGGCCGCTGGAGCAAGCCAAGCTCGGCCAGCGCCAAAACGCGGAAAAGCTATTGCCGCTTGCCGGTCAGATCGCCGCCGTCACCGGCGCCGGCGGCGCCATCGGCGCGGCAGCCGCACAACTATTTGCCGCCGCCGGCGCCGAAGTCGCGCTGCTCGACCTCGACATCGCTGCCGCCGGCGACCAAGCCGGGAAAATCGGCGCAACCGCGCTGCCGGTCGCCTGCGACGTGACCGACGCGGAGTCGGTGCGCACCGCTTTCGACATCATCGCCAAGCATTTCGGCGGCCTCGACATCGTGGTGTCGAATGCCGGCGCTGCCTGGCAGGGCCGCATCGGCGAGGTCGGCGAAGACATTTTGCGCAAGAGCTTCGAGCTGAATTTTTACGGCCATCAGCGCGTGGCGCAGGCGGCGGTGAAGATCATGCGCGCGCAAGGCACCGGCGGCTGTCTTCTCTTCAACGTGTCGAAGCAAGCGGTCAATCCGGGACCCAATTTCGGTCCCTACGGCATTCCGAAAGCCGCGGCGCTCGCCTTGATGCGCCAATATGCGCTCGATTATGGCGCGGACGGCATCCGCGCCAACGCGGTCAATGCCGACCGCATCCGCTCCGGCCTGCTGACGCCGGACATGATCGCGTCGCGCTCCAAGGCGCGCGGCGTCTCGGAAAAAGATTACATGAGCGGCAATCTGCTGGCCCGCGAAGTCACCGCCGAGGACGTCGCGCAGGCGTTTCTGCACCTGGCGCTGGAACTGAAAACCACCGCCAGCGTCACCACCGTCGACGGCGGCAATATCGCCGCGGCGATGCGATGAAACCGCATGCGCGGATAGATCCCGCCTGAACGAATGCATCTACATCATGCGGGCGGCGAGATTGGTCATAATCCAGATGGTGCCGCTCACCATGACAACGACAACGAGGCTCGAGAAAAGGATGAGATAAAGGTCGTCCCGCTTCTGCCGTGGCGGATTGATGTGAAGAAAGAAGCGGAAGTGAACCACCATTTGAACGAGCGCGAAGGCGCCGATCGCGATGGCGAGGCTGAACGGCGACATCGCCTTCCAGTACACCAGCGCGAACGGCACCAGCGTCAGCACGAGCGCAAGCCCGATGCCCCAGAAATAGGAATGCAGGTCGCGCCGGTAATTTTCCGCGGTTTGATCCGAGGCCGCGGCCGCGCCGGCGGGTGCTTCGCGCAACAGCGCGGCTACGATCACGGGAATGAGCGCCACCAGTGCGCCAATCGACAGCTCCCAAAGCAATGATTTGAGCCCGCGCCGGCGGTGCCGCGGACCACCCTGCGGTTCGCCGTTCACGTCAGACCTCCCAGATAGACGACCGAAAAGATCGCCACCCAGACGATATCGAGGAAGTGCCAGAACAGCCCGAGCCTCAACAAGCCGAGCTTCACGTCCTTGTCGATCCCGTAGACCGTCATCTGCGCGATGAGCGCGACCATCCAGATACAGCCTGCCGTTACGTGCAGTCCGTGCAGCGGCACCAGCGCGAAAAAAGCCGAGAGATAGCCGCTGCGGGTCGGCAGGCCGCCTTTGTGGACCATCGACACAAAATCGTGCACCTCGAAACCGAGGAACGTCACACCCAACAACAGGGTGAGGCCGAGCCAAGCCATCAGCGGTGCCCGGCTCCGGCCGTATTTCAACGACACCGAGGCCATGCCGTAAGTGAAGCTGCTCGACAGCAAAGCCAGCGTCTCGATGAAGGCGCTCTTGATGTCGAACAGCTCGGCCGGCCCGGGACTGCCGGCTCGCGAATGCAGCATCGTCGCATAGGTGGCGAACAACAGCCCGAACAGGACGGCGTCGCTCATCAAAAACACCCAGAAGCCGAACAAGAGCTCCTCGGCATTCTCGTTCGAATCCGGATGCGCAGCTCCGAGATTGATTCCCGGATGTAGCATTTGTTCGGCGCTCATTCCGCGGCCTCCCGAAAGCGATGGGCGGCAAGGCCGGCATTGACGGGCTCCACCTCGCGGGCCCGCGACACCGGGCGCGCCGCCGCAACGACGTCGAGCCAATGCCTGTGGAAGCGCTCCACCTCATGCGCCGGAATGATTTTTTCGGTATCGCGGACGAAGCCGCGGCCGATGACGGCGGCGACAACCGTGACGAGGCCCAAAACCACCATCCACCACATGTACCAAACCAGGCCGAACGCGATGAGCGCGCCGCAGACGCAAACGATCATGCCCATGGCGCTGTTTTTCGGCACTTTGATATCGGCGAATTTCCGCGGCATCTGATAGGCCGTGCCGTGTTCCTTGGCGGCCATAAAGGCGTCGCGGCTGGTCGCTTCCGGCACGACGGAAAAGTTATATTCCGGCGGCGGCGCGGCGATCGCCCATTCGAGACTGCGGCCGTCCCAGGGATCGCCGGCGGTGACGCGATTTTGCTCGCGGCGGCGGATCGAGACCACGAGCTGAACGATAAGACTGCCGAGCGCGGCGAGAACGACGCACGCGCCGAGCAGGGCCACGATCATGTAGGGAAGATAGATCGGATCGAAATACGAAACCGTGCGGCGCGGAAAGCCGAGCAGTCCGAGCGCGTAGAGAGGAAAGAACGCCAGAACGAAGCCCACGATCCAGCACAACGCCGAGATCATGCCCCAGCGCTCGTCGAGCCGAAAGCCGAACGCCTTCGGAAACCAGAAATGGTAGCCGGCGAGCATGCCGAACAGCAGGCCCGGGACCAGCATGTTGTGAAAATGCGCCACCAGGAACAGAGTGTTGTGGACCTGGTAGTCGATGGTGGGGTTGGCAAGCAGGATTCCGGTCAAGCCGCCGATGACGAACAGCATCATGAAGGCCAGCGAATAAACCAGCGGCACCGTGAAGCGCACGCGCCCGCGGAACATGGTCAACAGCCAATCATAGACCTTCACGCCGGTCGGAATGCCGATCAGCATCGTCGCTGTGCCGAACACGGCGTTGATATGCGCGCTCTGTCCCATCGTGAAAAAGTGGTGCAGCCACACCGTGAAGGACAGAACGGCGATCGACATGGTGGCGATGACCAGCGAGCGGTAGCCGTACAACACCTTCCCGGAGAAGGTCGAAAACACCTCGGAGTACACGCCGAACGCCGGCAGAATGAGAATGTAGACTTCGGGGTGGCCGAACAGCCAAAACAGGTTGGCGTAGTTCATCATGTTGCCGCCGAAGCCGTTGGTGAAGAAATGAAAGCCGAGGTAGCGATCGAGCGCGAGCAGACCGGTCGCAACCGTCAGCGGCGGCATGGCGAAAATCATGAGAATGCTGGTGCAGAGCGCCGTCCAGGTGAACAGCGGCAATCGCAGGAAGTGCATGCCCGGCGCCCGTTTTTTATAGATCGTGACGGCAAAGTTGATGCCGGTCATGGTCGAGCCGACCGATGAGAGCGAAACCGCCCAAATCCAATAATCCGGGCCGACGCCGGCGTTGAACGCCGTCTCGGTATAGGGCGGATAGCCGCTCCAGCCGCCGGTCGAGAACTTGCCGACCAGCAGCGACACCATGACGATCGCCGCGCCGGCGGTGGTGAGCCCGAGACTGATCGAGTTCAGGACCGGGAATGAGACGTCGCGGGCGCCGATCTGCAGCGGCATCACGTAGTTGATGAGCCCGGTCAGAAACGGCATCGCCATGAAAAAGATCATGATCGAGCCGTGGGTGCTGAACAGCTCGCCGAAATGGTGAGCGGACAAAAATCCGCCGTTGAGGCCGTCGGCCTGCTGGCCGCGCATCAGCGCCGCTTCGATTAAAGCCCGCGCCAGCATGACGAAGGCCAAGACGACATACATGATGCCGATCCGCTTGTGGTCGACGCTGGTCAGCCATTCCGACCAGAGCACCGTCCATTTGCGGTAGTAAGTGATGAGGAAAATGGTGACAGCGGCGCCGATCACGACCATCGACGCGGCAAAAGTGGCGATCGACCCGTTGATGATGTTTGCCGTCGTCGGATGCTGCAGCATGTCCCAGAACGGCAGCGCGTCGAAGCTCAATCGTCCGAATATGAAATGAACGGCCGACATCGTCATCCTGCCGCTGCGCTTGTTTGCTGGTGTTTGGTCCGATAGCCGGCAGGCGCCTTGGCTGTCAGATCGTTCGCGCCGCAGATCGAGGCGGCGTCGGTCGGGCCGCCGTGGAACGACTGCACCACATTGTGAAACAGGCGCGGCGATACGCCGGTGAAATACAAAACGCCGTTCGGCAGATCGCCGGCATTCAAGGATTTGCGCGTCTGCGCCACCGTGCTGCGCTGACTGATGGTGGTGTAAGTCTTGGCCGACAAGGGGATGCCTTTTCGCTCGACCAGATCGCTCCAGGCCGCGAACTCGCCGGGCGCCAAGGCTCTGGCGACAAATTGCTGTCGAGAAAATCCGTCGCCGTTGTACTGCGTATTCTCGCCTTGGAAGCTTCCGGGACCGCTCGCTTGCAGATGCAGATGCGTGGTCATGCCGGCCATGGCATAAATTTGGCTGCCGAGCGCCGGGATGAAGAACGACTGCATCACCGTATTGGAGGTGAGATCGATGGCCAGCGGCCGGCCGGCCGGAAAGGCGAATTCTCCGATGCTGGCGATCTTCAGATCCGGGTAGATGAAGAGCCACTTCCAGTCATAGCCGATGACCTCGACGTGCAACGGCTGTTCCGCCGAAACGAGCGGCGTATAGGGGTCCAGTGCCACGGCGGTTTGCCACAGCCAAACGGCGAGCACGGTCACAAGGGCGAACGGAATCCCCCAGATCGCGATTTCCAGTGGCCATGAGAACGACCAATGCGGCCGATAGGATGCACGCACATTGCCGTAGCGATAGCGCCAGGCGAACCACGGCGTCAGCACCAAGACCGGCACGACGACGATCAACAAAAGCATGATCACTGCGATGAAATGACCCCGTTGTGCCGCCGCCACCGGTCCGCGCGGATCGAGAAAGCTTACATCGATCGACCTTGAGCTCCCGCCGAGCGCAAGCGCGAGCGGCAGGACCCACAAAGAGCGGAAGTGCCAACACCGCCGGCGCTGCCGCGACCTGATTTTCTTTGCGCCACGCATGTCTTCACCCGGTTGCCAATGCGGCGCCATAGCCGAGCCCGAAGATCACGCCGAACAGCGCCTGCGCCAGTACGGTCACCAGCGGCGTCGCCCAGCCGTAATTGAGCCCGAACGGTCCGGGCGGCTCGAGCCGCGCCAGCGCGGCGGTACCGTCATAATCGGTGGCGAGGCGGGGATGGATGTACGGCAACAAGGGAAGAAACACCGCGATCAGGAACAGCCCATGCGCCAGCCCCATCACCAGGCCGAACAGGCCGCTTTCCCAGACCGAGCGGAGGTGCAGCGTCTGCAGGCACAACGCGTAAAGCAGCGCGAACGCCCAGCCGCCGAGCAGATAAAGCACGTAGCCGAAAACGGTCGCGGAGCGCCGGTTGCCGCTGACAAAGGCGCCGAACAAAAATGGCAGGCTCATGCGGGTGCGGCCGGAAAGCTGGGCGCCTTCGAGCAGCGTTGCCATCACGGCGCTGGCGATAAAACCCCACAGCAGGAGCGCGACGAGGTTGGTGCCGATGGCGCCGATCACGTTCATCGGGCGGCCTCTTTCGCCACCGCTTCGTTGAGCGCGAAAACGGCGCCGAGAAAGCCGGCATGCGACAGGCCCTGCGGAAGGTTGCCGAGTTGCTCACCGTTATCGGGATCGATTTCCTCGGACATCAAATGCACGTCGTTGGCGAATGCCAGCAGATCGGCGATCCGCCGGCGCGCCGCGTCCGTATCGCCGCGGCGCGCCAGATAGTCGGCCGCCCAATAGCCGCAGGCGGTAAAGGTTCCTTCCGGGCGATCGAAGCCGTCGAGCTTTTTGGGGTAGCGGCGCAATTGCGCGCCGTGGCCGAGGCTGCGCTCGATGGCGTCGAAAGTGCTGACCATGCGGGGATCGCCGGCGGCCAAAAAGCCGAGGCGCGGCATCAACAAGACACTGGCGTCGAGAAAATCGTGACCGAACGCGCCGGTGAAGGCGCGGCGCTCGCTGTTCCATGCCTGCCCCAGGACCACCTCGCGCACCACGTCGCGGTCGCGCGCGTAAACCGCCGCATCGGCATCGATCGAGCCGCGCTCGCAAAGCCGGACCATGGCATCGAGTGCGCCCCAGCACATCACCTTGGAGTAGGTGTTGTGCTTGCGTCCGCCGCGCATTTCCCAAAGACCATTGTCCGGCAAGGTCCATTCGCTGCGCACGACATCGGCGAATCCGCGCAGCCGGGCCTGCTCGCTTTTGCCGATGTCGCCGCCGTGCTCGGCAAGGACGAGCGCGCATTTCAGCACGGCGCCGTAGGCGTCGAGCTGAAGCTGGCGCGTCGCCCCATTGCCGCGATGGACCGGCGCGGACCGCCGATATCCTTCCAGCGACTTGATTTGGTGCGATGCCACGTTGGTGCGGCCGAATACGGTGTAGAGCGTTTCCAGATGCGGCGCCGTCAGTTGCGTCGCCACCATCAGCCAGCGAAAGAATGCCGAGCCTTCTTCCTGAAGGCCGAACTCCAGGAAGCTGTGAAGCACGAAATAAGAGTTACGCAACCAGCAGAAGCGGTAATCCCAGTTGCGGCTGCCGCCGATGGCCTCGGGCAAGGACGACGTCGCGGCCGCGACGACCGCGCCGGAAAGGCTGAATGACAACAGCCGCAGCGTTATCAGGCTGCGGATCACGGCATCGCGGAACAAGCCGTTATAGTCGATGCGTTCGCAAAACCGCCGCCAGAAGTCCCCGGTGCTTTCGCGTTCGCGATCGGCCGCCTCACCGCCCGCCGGAATTATTCCCGGCGCATTGCGGCAGAACGACAATGTGAAGCGGCATTTTTCGCCGGCAACCAATCGCTTCTCGCCGACAAGCGTGCCGCGCATCGGCGCGGCCAAAGGAACATCCGATTGCAGCAGGAGGAAATCGCGGCCGTCGGCAATCACCCAACTTTTCGCACCGGCGGGGCGCGGATCGGCCAGGGCCGCTCCATAATCGGGCCGCGGGGCGAAGTGGACGCAAAGCCGCGGCCTGCCGGCAATGGCCTCGGCAATCCGCACCACGCGCCGTGCCGGCTCTATCGGACCTATGGCATCGTGCAGCGCCAGCGGCATGAAGTCGGTAAGTTCGACGATGCCGTCCGCGGTGGTGAATCGCGTTATCAACACCGCCGTATCCGGCGCGTAGCGGCGCTCGATCTTGGCCGGACCCGATACGCCGACCAAGAAATGTCCGCCGCGCTCGCGATCGAGCAGCGCGGCGAATACCGAGGCGTCGTCGACGTTCGGCAAGCACAGCCAGTCGATCGATCCGTCGCGGCCAACCACGGCCAGAGTACGGGTGTCGCCGATCACCGCATAATCGGCGATCGGCAAATAGCCGTCCGGTCTCACCGGAAGGCGCAGCAGCGACGCAAATTCGACGCCCGCCGGCGGCGCCTTTTCCATCGCGGGGAGTGGCACCAATTCATGGCGACCGCGTCTCAACATTCAACAAGCTCGCACAAAAACACAGTCGCGCATCGGCATGCCCGAGGGTCACCGTTCGCAATGGAATGTCGAAAACCGCGTCCCGGCGTCTAAACAGCCGGGAGCCGGCTTTCAATTTGACCGGGTCAACCTTGAAAGAATGAGCGCAGCCGGCACGGCGCACACGAGGTTGAAACAACGGCGCGCGGGTTCCGTTCCCGGCGTGGACAAACCGCCGCCCCCCTGCTTCGCCTGGACAGCCTAGGCCTTATCGACCGGACCGCCGCTGTCGGCCCAGTCCTTGAAGCCGCCGAGGTTGAATACCTTCTCGTAACCGAGATCTTTCAGCATCCGCCCCGCCAATGCGGCGCGGCCGCCGGAGCCGCAATAAACGATCACCGTTCTTTCCTTGGCGAAATTCTTATCGTGAGACGGCAATTCCGGATCGGCACGAAACTCCAGCATGCCGCGCGAGACGTGCACGGCGCCGGCGACCTTGCCGGTCGCCGCCACTTCGGGGGCGTCGCGGATATCGACAACGAGCGCGTCGCCCCTGGCGATCATCTCCTTTGCCTGCGCCGGGGTAATCTTGGGCACCATGGCGTTGGCGGCTTCCAGCATCTGCTTGACGGTCGTGGCCATAATTATTTCCTGCCCCTGCTGTTCTTTGCTCTTGGCGGACGCAAGGCTACGCCCTTGCCGACGGCAAAGCGAGCCAGACAACGGCAGCCCCGCCCGCTCAGTCGCTCGACAAAATCACGTTCTTCAAAATCGGATAAATCTGCTTTTCCCAGCGCGAGCCGGAGAACACGCCGTAGTGGCCGACGCCGGCCTGCATGTGGTGGCGCTTGAGATACGGCCGCAGCTTGCTGCACAGGTCGTGCGCCGCCACCGTCTGGCCGACGGCGCAGATGTCGTCGCGCTCGCCTTCGACCGTCAGCAGCATGGTCTTGCGGATAGCGCTCGGATCGACGCGCTCGCCGTGCCATTCCAGCTTGCCCAGCGGCAGCGCGTAGTCCTGGAAAATAAGCTGCACCGTTTCCAGATAAAATTCCGCGGTGAGATCGAGCACGGCGAAATATTCGTCGTAGAACGCTTTCGTCACCGCCGCCTTTTCCAATTCGCCGGCGGCGAGATTGTCGTACAGCTCCTTATGCGCCTTGATGTGACGCTCGATATTCATGCTCATGAAGGCGACGAGCTGGACGAAACCCGGATAGACGCGGCGGAAGGCGCCGGGATAGCGCAGCGGCACCGACGCGGTCAGCGTGCGCTCGAACCATTCGATGGTCTGCTTCTTGGCGAGCTCGTTGACCTTGGTCGGATTGATGCGGGTGTCGATCGGGCCCGCCATCAGCGTCATCGAGCGCGGCTGCGCCGGATTGCCGGCCTGCGCCATCACCGCGGTGGCGGCGAGCGCGGCGACGCAGGGCTGGCACACCGCGAGGATATGCGCGCCCGGTCCGATGGTTTCGAGAAACTTGATCAGGTGGTCGGTATATTCGTCGATGCCGAACCGGCCCGCGGTCAGCGGGACGTCGCGGGCGTTGTGCCAGTCGGTGATGTAGACGTCGTGGTCCGGCAGCATGGTGCGCACGGTGGCGCGCAACAGCGTCGAGAAGTGGCCGGACAGCGGCGCCACCAGGAGCACGCGCGGCTGTACGGTGGCGATATCCTTCTTGAAATGCAACAGCGTGCCGAACGGCGTCACCGCCGCGGCCTCCTCGCGGACTTCGACCTCGCGGTTGCCGACGGTGACGCGGTCGATGCCGAACGGCGGCCGGGTGTGGGTGAGCCCTGCCCGCGCGATCAGTTCATAGACCGCGGTCAGATTGCGCAGCGCCGGATGGTCGGAGAGGAGCGGCGCGACGCCCGAGCCCGCCGCCATGCTGGCCCAAGCGCGAACCGGCGTCATGATGTCGGATTGCAGCTGATAAGCGAGATACAGCATCCCGGCGTACAGTTCAGGTCCCACGGGTGCTGCGTTCGCCCCGACAGCGAACACACTCACCCCCCTAACGGACCCACGCTAGTGCATTTTTTGTTGCGCTGCGACAAGAATATGAACATCCTGCACATCTGGGACGGGGGCGAGGTCGAGGCTGCCCAAAGAAGGATCAGCAGGCCGCCGCAAATCCGTGCTTTGGTCGCTAACTGATTGAGTCAGGACTGATTTTTCAGAGCGAGCACCGGAATGTCCAAGGCCATTCTGACACTTGCCAGCAAGAATTACGGCTCCTGGTCGCTGCGCGGCTGGTTGCTATGCAAAATGGCGAACCTCGATTTCGAGGAGCAGCATGTCTCGACCGACGACCCCTCGACGCGGGCCGAGCTTTTGCTGTTATCGCCCTCGTTTCTGGTGCCGTGCCTGATCCACGACGGGCTGAAAATATGGGACACGCTGGCGATCGCCGAATATCTCCACGAGATCAGTCCCGACGCCGGCCTGCTGCCCGCCGATCAGTCGCAGCGCGCCCATTGCCGGTCGATCTGCGGCGAGATGCATTCCGGCTTCGCCAACCTGCGCGCCGCGCTGCCGATGAACATCAAGGCACACTTTCCCGGCTTCAAATCCTGGGCCGGCGCCCGCGGCGACATCGAGCGCATCACCACGATCTGGCGCGAGTGCATCGGCCAATATGGCGGCCCTTATTTGTTCGGCCCCAAGCCGTGTGCGGCGGACGCCATGTATGCGCCGGTCTGCTCGCGCTTTGCCACCTACGACGTGGCGCTGGAAGGCCCGGCCAAAAGCTTTTGCCGCACCATCATGGCCATGCCGTTGATGCAGGACTGGATCGCCGGCGCCAAAACCGAGCCGGATGAGCTCGAGGAGCTCGACGTCGAGTTCTGACCCGCCGCCAGACCGTCGGCCTGCCCCGCCTGCCCGGCTTTCCGTCACTGCGCCGGTGTGCTGAACTGTCCTCCATAAACGGAGGGAACGCGCGATGCCGGTCAGCAAGATCAATGGCGTAAACATCAATTGGCGCGTCGTCGGCGACCGCGGCAGGGACAACCATCCTTGGGTGGTGATGACGACCGGCGGCCGGCGCGGACATGACGAATTCGTGCCGCTGGCGGAAAAGATCGCGGCCTACGGCTATCGCGTGATGCTGCACGACCGCCGCAACACCGGCGCTTCCGACATCCTCATCGCCGGCGACGAGGGCGAGGAAGTGATCTGGACGCGCGACATGCACGCGCTGCTTGCCGAGCAGAACGCGCTGCCGGCCTTCTTCAGCGGCTCGTCGGCCGGCGCCCGCACCTCGATGCTGTATCTACCTCAATTACCCGCAGGACGTGCGCGGCCTGCTGCTGCTGCGCGTCACCGGCGGTCCCTTCGCCGCCGGCCGGCTGCCCGAGCAATATTATGGACAGTTCATCCGCACCGCCGAACAGGGCGGCATGGCCGCGGTCTGCGCCATGGACGCCTGGAAGGAGCGGTTCGCCGCCAATGCGGCGGGCGCCGATTACATGGCCCGGCTGCCGGTGCAGCAATTCCTCGAGGTCATGACGACGCTGGAACGAGCGTCTTCGTCGCCGGCGCGCATTATCCGGTGATGGGCGTGACCGCCGAACAACTGCGCTCCATTGCGGTGCCGACGCATCATCATTCCCGGCAACGACAATACCCATTCCAGCAAGAGCGGCCTTGTCGCGCATGAGCTGATCGCCGGCAGCGAATTGCATCGGCTGCCGATCGAGGATCAGGACGTGCCGCTCATTTCGTTTCCGGATTGGGGCGCCTATGAGCCGGAGATCGCGCGGGTGTTCGCCGACTTCATGGCGCGCACGGTCGCGGCGGAGAGCAAGGCGGCGTAACCGCACGTCCATCTTGTCATGCCCGCGCTTGTCGCGGGCATCCACGTCTTAAACTCTCCGCGGGAGCAAAGACGGGCGTGGCCGGAACAAGTCCGGCCAGGACACTTGCATTTTCAACGCCACCTCAATCCCACTTGGCGCTGCCGGAATAGGACCAGTCGACGATGCGGCCGCCGGGCTTGGCCAGCGCGGCGATCTCGGCCATTTCCTCGTCGCTGAGCGCAAAGTCGAACAGCGCGGCATTCTCCGACAGCCGCTCGACCTTGCTGGTGCGCGGAATGACGACGATGTCCTGCTGCACCAGATAGCGCAGGCAGATTTGCGCCGCGGTCTTTTTATGCGCGGCGCCGATGCGCGCCAGCACCGCATCGTTCTTGGCATTGCCGCGGGCGATCGGGCTATAGGCCACCACCGCCATGCCGTGGGCGCGACAGGCCGCGATCACCTTGGACTGGTCGAGATAGGGATGGCATTCGACCTGATCGCAGACCAAGGGCTCGGTCGCGATCCGCCACCGCCTCTTCGATCAGCGCCACGGTGAAATTGGAAATGCCGATGTGGCGGGCAAGCCCGTCGCTCTTCATCTTGCACAAAGCCGGCGAGCGTTTCCGACAGCGGAATTTGCGGATTGGGCCAATGCAGCAGCAAAAGATCGACTTCGCTCAAGCGCAGCCGCATCAGGCAGTCGCGCGTCGCCGCGCTCCAGCGCGCGCGGCGCAAAATGCGACGGCCAGATCTTGGTGGTGACGAACAGCTCGCCGCGCTTGACGCCGGAGGCGCGAATGCCGTCGCCGACGTCGCGCTCGTTGTCGTACATTTCCGCGGTGTCGATGTGGCGGTAGCCAAGCCGCAACGCCTGCTCGACGACCCGCGCGCAAGCTGCGGCCGCGCAGTTCCCAAGTGCCAAGCCCGACCAGCGGAATTTTTGCGCCGTTGGCCTCGATGCTGGGAATTTCGAGCCTGTCCATGGAATTACCGGCCTTCGTTATTGCGGGCGACAGCCAAGCAATCCGCCGCGGCGCAGGCAATACCCTCCTGCGGCACTGGATGGCTTCGTTCCGGAGCCTGTCATCGTACCGCGCGCTTCGCGCCGTTGGCTGCCCGCGATGCCACGAAAAACTCAGCGCGCTTTGCCGAGCACGGCGAAGGCGGCCTCGGGCGCTTCCTCGATGACCTTGAGAAAGCGCGCGCGGCCGGCCCGCGCGGCGAGCGCTTGCCCTGCTCCCAATTGCGCACGGTTTCGACCGGCACGCCGATCCGCGCGGCGAAAGCCGCCTGGGTAAGACCGGTGCGGCTGCGGATATTGCGGGCATAGAGCGGCGTCGTTGACCCGCTCCGCGGCGCGCGCCGCATTATGCGCCGCCGTCGCGATCGCCCGCGGATCGGTGGCGATGGCGCGCTCGCTGCCGTCGGGCAGCACTTCGACCAAACGTCCGTCCGCTTTTAATCGCACGCGCAGCATGGCGCAGGCCCCGGCGGTTGCCCCGGCATTTGGGCTCGCCGCTATCATAGCTGATTCGCCGTGGATTCAATGAGTTAGTACGCCGGAAGCGCCGCGAGTCCAGCCAGTGGCCTAGTCGGCCAAAGGCAGATAGGCCATTGGCGGAGCAGGCCGGCCGCTACAGCCGGCTGAAGAATGCGAGCAGCATGGCGCGCCGCGCCGTCTCGCGGGCGATGCAAGCGGCAATCATCGGATACGCCATCGAGCCCTGAATTTTATCGTGGTAGAACATGACAGGTGGTGTCGCGATAGGCGATCCAGGCGCGCTGCATGGCCTTGGCTTTTTCCGTCTGATGCTGCGTCCAGCGCGGCAAGCAGCGTCTTGTAATTGGCGTTGAGGAGCTTGTCCCAGATTGCTCCCTCGATTTCGTAGCACGCCGCGGTCGGCCCGTCGCCCTGCCCGCCCGGCTCGCCCATGCACGGATCGGCGACCAGCTTGAACAGACATTGCTCGGCGCCGGCATCGAGATCGTCCTGGTTTTTGGTCGCGCAATCGCGGATGGCGTTGACCTGCTGCACGGTCGGCGCACGCGATTGCGCGTGCGTTGCGCCGACCGCCAAAGCCGCGACGACAAGAGCGAAGCCGCAAAGAGCGCGCGAAAATCCTGTGCCGGTCATAAGATCGGTCATGGGGTTCCTCGTCTGGAACATCGCTCTCAGCCTGCTCCGAATGTCGCCGCCACGGCGGGTTCGGTTCATGCCGGAGTTCCCCGATACGGTCCACACCATTTGCATCGGCGGCTTCCCGGCGTAAACAATCGAACCGCCGGGCCGTATTGGGAAAGAACCACAATGACCACGCTCATCCGTGGCGGCACCGTCGTCAATCACGACCATTCGCGCCGCGCCGACGTTCTCATTCGCGACGGCATCGTCGCTGCGGTCGGCACCGCGCTCGAGGCGCCGGCCGGCGCCGCCACGATCGAGGCCGGCGGCTGCTACGTCATGCCCGGCGGCATCGACCCGCATACCCATCTCGAACTGCAATTCATGGGCGCGACCTCGGCCGACGACTTCGAATGGGGCTGCAAGGGCGCGCTGTCCGGCGGCACCACGCTCGTCGTCGACATGTGCATCCCCAATCCCGGCCAGTCGATGCTCGCCGCCTATCAGGACTGGCGCCGCAAGGCCGAAGGCGCCGCCTGCGACTACGGCTTCCACATGGCCGTCACCTGGTGGGACAAGCCGGTGTTCGACGAGATGGAAACCTGCGTCAAAACCTACGGCATCAACACCTTCAAGCACTTCATGGCCTACAAGGGCGCGTTGATGGTCAACGACGACGAGCTTTACCACTCGTTCCAGCGCTGCGCCGGGCTCGGCGCCATGCCGATCGTTCATGCCGAGAACGGCGACGTCGTCTGGCACCTGCAGCAGCATTATCTCGGCTCGGGCGTCACCGGTCCCGAAGCTCACGCCTATTCGCGGCCGCCCGCAGTCGAAGGCGAAGCCACCAACCGCGCCATCATGATCGCCGACATGGCCGGTTGCCCGGTCTATATCGTCCACACCTCGAGCCGCGAGGCGCACGAAGCCATCGCGCGGGCGCGCGCCGCCGGCCAGCGCGTGTTCGGCGAACCCTTGATCCAGCATTTGGTGCTCGACGAAGACGAATACCGTAATCCCGATTGGGATCATGCCGCGCAGCGCGTGATGTCGCCGCCGTTTCGCCCGAAGGCGCATCAGGCGAGCCTGTGGGCGGGCTTGCAGTCGGGCTCGCTGCATGTCGTCGCCACCGATCATTGCGCCTTCACCACCGAACAGAAGCGCCTCGGGCGCACCGACTTCACCAAAATTCCGAACGGCACCGGCGGGCTTGAAGACCGCATGCCGGTGCTGTGGACCGCGGGCGTCAACACCGGACGGCTCACCAAGGAGGAATTCGTCGCCGTGACCTCGGCCAATGCGGCGCGCATCCTCAACATCTATCCGAAGAAAGGCGCCGTCGCCGTCGGCGCGGACGCCGATCTCGTCATCTGGGATCCGGCGGCGACCAAGACCATCGCGGCCAAGCGCCAGGTCAGCCGGATCGACTACAATGTGTTCGAAGGCTTCGCCTGTACCGGCTTGCCGCGGGCGACGCTGTCGCGCGGCGCACTCGCCTGGCTCGACGGCGATCTGCGCGCCAAGGCCGGCGCCGGCAGCTACGTGGCGCGGCCGGCCTTCCCCGCCGTGCACGTCGCCAACACCACCTGGCGCGAATTGACCGCCCCGCGCGCCGTGACGCGCGCCGAGGTGACACCTTAAGCGGTAAGGACAAAACGCGTGGCGCTGCAAAACCTCACCATCGATCCCCAGCGGCTGTGGAACTCGCTGATGGACACCGCCAAGATCGGCGGCACGGCGAAGGGCGGCATCTGCCGGCTCACGCTGACCGATCTCGACCGTCAGGTGCGCGATTGGTTCAAGGCGCAATGCGAGGCGCTGGGCTGCAGCGTTGCCGTCGACGAGGTCGGCAACATGTTCGCCCGCCGCCCGGGCAAGAACCCGGCCCTTGCGCCCATCGCCATGGGCTCGCATCTCGACACCCAGCCGACCGGCGGCAAGTTCGACGGCACGCTCGGCGTGCTCGGCGCGCTCGAAGCGATGCGCACGCTGCACGAGACCGGCTACGAGACCAACGCCGCGATCGAGATCGTCAATTGGACCAATGAAGAAGGCTCGCGCTTTGCTCCCGCGATGCTGGCCTCGGGCGTGTTCGCCGGCGTGTTCACGGCCGGCTACGCCTATGCCCGCACCGACCGCGACGGCAAAACCTTCGGCGACGAACTGGCGCGCATCGGCTACCGGGGCGCGGAGAAGTCCGGCGCGCGCAAATTTTCCGCGCTGTTCGAGCTGCACATCGAGCAAGGCCCGATCCTTGAAGACGAAGGCCGCATGATCGGCGTCGTGCAGGGCGTGCAGGGCATGCGCTGGTACGAGGTCACCGTCACCGGCCAGGAAGCGCATACCGGTGCGACCCCGATGCGGCTGCGCAAGAACGCACTCGTCGGTGCCGCGCGCATGATCGAGCGCATCGATGCGATTGCCCGCGCGCACGCACCCGACGCCGTCGGCTCGGTCGGACCTGATCGACAACAAGCCCAACAGCCGCAACGTCATTCCCGGCGAAGTGTTTTTCACCGTCGACTTCCGCCATCCCGGACGAGAAGGTGCTCGACGCCATGGAGGCCGAATTCCGTGCCGCGCTCGCCGACATTTTGCCGCCGCTGCGGCTCACTTACAGCGAAACGCGCATCTGGAATTCGCCGGCGGTGAAATTCGCGCCCGAATTGATCGATTGCGTGCGGATCGGCGCCGCAAAAGTCCGGCTTCACCTCGCGCGACATGATCTCCGGCGCCGGCCACGACGCCGCCTACATCGCCCGCGTCGCGCCGACCACCATGATCTTCGTGCCCTGCGCCGGCGGCATTTCACACAACGAAGCGGAATCGACAAGCTTCGACGAATGCGCCGCCGGCGCGCAGGTGCTGCTCAATGCGGTGCTGGAGTTCGATCGTAGGCTGGGGTGAACGGGAATGGTGTTCCGATGGCACGGCGGCCGCGGCGAGGCAGAAGGCATCTATCGGAACGATCATAGCTATAGATGAGCCAAACCATGCTGATGACCAAGCGTAAGCCGGCCACAATCAGCGAGATTCTTGTCGAGGAATTCCTGCAGCCGATGGCGTTGACCCAGGCCGCGCTCGCCAAGGCGATGGGCGTTCAGCGCAAGCACGTCAACGAACTGTGCAATGACCGCAGGACGATCACGGCCGCGACCGCGCTCATCCTCGCGCGCGTCTTCGGCAACAGCCCCGACTTCTGGCTCAACATCCAGCGCCGCAGCGATCTATGGGAAGCGATGAACAACCCGCGCCAGCGCAAACGCATCGGACGCGCCAAGCCGCTCGATGCCGCGGCGTAGACCGGCATCGTCTCGCGTGCTGGCTACGCCGTGGGGCACGCATACAGACCGTTTTGCATTTCGAAAATTACGTGATCCATATAACGCCTCGCGGCATCGTCTCGGTAACAGAGACGTGATCTTGACAAATGTCCCCACTGAGGTTACATACGTCCCATCGTCGCCCGCAAGGACGCCGCCGGGTGACACCGGCGGAAAGGGGCGAGCGCGGTTCCCGCGGGCGGGGTTGTCAGCCCCGCTCCCGGGCGGCTCCGGGCCAAAGCGACCGGCCGGCACTATGACCGGCCTGCGGGGATAAAATCCCCCGCTGCACTGGGACGGCAGGGAGCGGATAACACCCGTTCCTCAGTCGTTCCGTCCCAGGAAGTGCGCGAACTGGAGCTGAGCGGTGGCGTTCGGTCGCTGCCGCAAGTGCCGTGGTGGAACGCCGATAGGCGAGCGCGCGACGCTTCGCGCGCGGCCGCCCCCGGAGGGGTGGTTTCGTGGAGTCCGCGTCTGTCGGCGTTCCGCTTCCTTTCTTTTTTCTTGGCTTATCGGAGCGTGATCGAGCCCAAAACCGGTCCCACCGCCGGTTACGGCATGACGCGATCGGGCTCCGAGGAACGATAACGGCAGTGGCGTCGGCCAGACTCGCGCGCAAGTGCGTCGCGAGAACGGATTGCCATGCGCCGCACCGCCCGTCCGCACCCGGCGGAGTGGCCCCTCCCCCACCCCTCGCAGGTGGGGCGAGGGAGGCGCGGCGGCCTTGGAGGAGAAAAATGCTCGATGAGCGCACGCCACCGTATCGCTTGGGGCCGTCACGCGGTCGCGCGCCGCGCCAGCGCCCCGCCGAAACCGGCCCAAGCGGCAACGGATCAAATAACCCCGCGCAGCACGCCGACCGCGACGGCTTCGACGCGGGTGCGCACGCCAAAGTCGTTTCTTCGCCCGCTCGATATGGAAATGCGCCGTTGCCGGCTTGATGCCGACCAGCGTCGGCGATATCGGCATCCGACTTCCCGGCCGCCGCCCATTGCAGGCACTCGATCTCGCGCGGGCTGAGCTGCGCAGAGCGCGCGATCGCACATGCCAAAACCTTCGGCGGTGCGGCAGCGTTCCCACACCGCGCGCGCCATCGCTTCAAGCACGGCACAATCGGCGAGGCTGAGTTTCAGCTCCTGCCGCGTCGCCATCGTCACCAGGCCCTGCAGGCTGCCCGGACCGTGGATCGGAACGCCGAAAACGTCCTTCCAGCCATAGGCCACGCCGGCCTCGTAAAGCTCCTTCTGCTTGGCGCTGAGCTTGAGGCGGGAAACGACATCGCCGTACCAGAACGGCCGAACGCGGCGGCGGGCTTCGATCGGCAAGACGTCGTGAACGACGAAGCCGTTGTCTTGATAGAAATCGAGCCAGTCCGCGCGGCCAGTCGACGAAGAAAAAGCGGTTTTGGCGGTGCCGTCCGATGCCCAGCCCAGGCGCCGCATGCCGCGCAGGCAAACCCCATGCGCTTGATCGTCGCCAGGAAATCGGCCGCCGCCGTGGCGGCGTCGCTCGCGGCGCAGCGCTCGACGAATTGCAATCCTTGTTCGGCTGCGACGACACCCACGCTCTCTCAGTTCCGCTAGCCGAGTTTCTCTCAGGTCGGACCAATCAATAACAACAGCGATTGGGACAATGGCAACCGCAGACCGCGGCGGCAGGCAAGCAAGCTCACCGCGTCTTCTCGAAAATCTCCCGGCCGATCAGCATGCGGCGGATTTCGCTGGTGCCGGCGCCGATCTCGTAGAGCTTGGCGTCGCGCAGCAGCCGCCCGGCCGGATAGTCGTTGATATAGCCGTTGCCGCCCAGACACTGGATCGTTTCGAGCGCCATCCAGGTGGCGCGCTCGGCGGCGTAGAGAATGGCGCCGGCGGCGTCTTCGCGCGTGGTCTCGCCGCGATCGCAGGCGCCGCGCCACGGCATAGACATAGGCCTTCGCCGCATTGAGCGTCACATACATGTCGGCGAGCTTGGCCTGCATCAGCTGGAAGCGGCCGATCGGCTGGCCGAATTGCGTGCGCTGATGCACGTAGGGAATGACGAGGTCGAGGCAGGCCTGCATGACGCCGAGCGGTCCCGCCGCCAGCACCGCGCGCTCGTAGTCGAGGCCGGACATCAGAATGTTGACGCCGTTGCCGACGACGCCGAGCACGTTGTCGCGCGGCACCTCGCAGTCCTGGAAGACGATCTCGCTGGTGTCGGAGCCGCGCATGCCGAGCTTGTCGAGCTTCTTGCCGGTCGGAAAATCCCTTGAAAGCCTTTCTCGACGATGAAGGCGGTGATGCCGCGCGCGCCGGCGGTGCGGTCGGTCTTGGCATAGACCACGAGCGTGTCGGCGACCGGGCCGTTGGTGATCCACATTTTCGAGCCGTTGAGGATGTAATGGTCGCCCTTGCGGTCGGCGCGGGTGCGCATCGAGACCACGTCCGAGCCGGCGCCGGGCTCCGACATCGCCAAGCGCACCGACATGCTCGCCGGAAATCAGCTTCGGCAGATAGCGCTGCTTCTGCTCGTCGCTGCCGTTGCGGCGGAGCTGATTGACGCACAGAGTTCGAGTGCGCGCCGTAGGACAGGCCGACCGCCGCCGAGCCGCGCGAAATCTCCTCCATCGCCACGCAATGGGCGAGATAGCCGAGACCCGCGCCGCCCCACTCCTCTTCGACCGTGATGCCGAGCAAGGCCGAGCGCGCCGAGCTGCGGCCACAGCTCGCGCGGAAAGCTGTTCGAGCGGTCGATCTCGTCGGCGCGCGGCGCGATCTTGTCCTGGGTGAAAGCGCGCACGGTGTCGCGCAGCATTTCGAGCTCGCTGCCGAGGCCGAAATCGAGGCCGGGCAGGCTGTTGGTAAGCATCGAGCGTGTCCTTCCGATCGCAAGCCGGAAGCGCAAACTCGTCAGCTTATAGATAGCGGCTCGGCCGTCGCCCTGTCAGGATGCGGCCGTCACTGGACCGTTGTCGGACGCGCCGCGCCGGCGCGGGCCGCCAGCGGCGCCGCGCCAATATCTTGTCGATCGCCTCGGCCGGACAGGCTTTGGCGAACAGGAAGCCCTGCATCTCGTCGCAGCCGGCGAGCCGCAGCAACACCCGCTGCTCGTTGGTCTCGACGCCTTCGGCCAGCACTTTCATGCCGAGCGCGTGACCGAGCGTGACGATCGACTGGATGATGGCGCCGGCATTGCCGGTGGTGCCGAGCGAAGCGACGAAGCTGCGGTCGATCTTGAGCCGGTCGAACTGGAATTTCTGCAGATAGCTCAAGCTGGAATAGCCGGTGCCGAAATCGTCGAGCGCGGTCGACACGCCGAGCGCGCGCAGCGCCTCGAGCTTGTGCTGGGTATCTTCCGGATCGTCGATGAGAATCCCTTCGGTGATTTCGAGCACCAGGCGCGCGGCCGGCATGCCGGTTTCCGCCAGCACCGCAGCGACGAGATTCGGCGAGCCCGCGGCTCCTGCATCTGCACCGGCGACAGGTTGACGGAGACGAACAGGCTCGGCCAGCGCGCGCCGTCGGCCAGCGCGCGGCGCATCACGATTTCGCCGAGCCTGATCATCAGGCCGCTTTCCTCGGCGAGCGGAATGAACAGCGACGGCGCGATCGCGCCGCGCGTCGGATGCGTTCCAGCGCATCAGCGCTTCGACGCCGACCATGCCGCCGCCCTCGGCGGCGACTACCGGCTGATAGTGCACGTCGAACGCATCCTGCGCGATCGCCGTTTCCAGCTCGCGCAGGAAAAACCGGCGCTCGGCATGCTCGTTCGTGAATTTCCGGCACGAAATGGCGCACCGCGCCGCGCCCGCCGCGCTTGGCGGTGCGCAGCGCCAGCGCTCGCATGGCGCTGCAATTCGTCGCCGGTGGTGCCGTCCTGCGGCGCCTTGCGCAATGCCGATGCTGGCGCTGATCTGCCACGTCTGATCCATGTAGATCGGCGCGGCGAGCGCCGCCGACAGCTTGTCGGCGAGCTTGCGCCGCAAGCTCGGGCATCCTCGCCCACGGCGATGGCGGCGAACGCGTCGTCCTCGAAGCGGCCGAACACCGCGCCGGGCGGCAGCGCCGATTTGAGCCGCTCGGCGATGCTGCACAGCATGGTGTCGCCGCCGGCGCGGCCCAGCGTATCGTTGATTTCGTGGAAGCCGTCGATATCGATCAGCGCGAAGGCGACGAAGCGCGAGCCGCGCGTCGCGATCGCTTCGTCCAGACGTTCGAGCATGACGCGCCGGTTCGGCAGCCCGGTCAGCGGTCCTGCGTCGTCAGCTTGCGGATCGTTTCGCCAGGCTGCGCGCAAACGAAACCGCTGAGCCGCCGCGTCGCGCGCATCGACACATAGGCGCGCCGCGGCCAGCGTGATCCCGACCAGGCCGAGCAGCCCCCACAGCCAAGCCATCGCGCCGATAAAGCCGCGATCCGGCGCCCAGCTGAACCAGCCGACGATGCGGCCTTGCGCGTCGTGCAGCGACTGCACTTCGCGGCCGCGGTCGGCGGTCGAGTTCGGCGTCGAAGCGCAGATCGCGCAGGCCGGCGCGCCGCTCGATCAGGCTGAGCTGCGCCGGCATCGAATTGATCGGCGTCGCCCGAGCCGCCATGGAGTTCGCCAAGCGCCGCCTGCAAAGCCGCATGCTGCTCGGCCGCCAGGCCGGCTGTCGCTGCGCTGCGTTTCGATAAGACCAATGGCGGCGCAAGCCAGCACCGCAGAGCGCCAGGATCAACGACGCGACCGCGCCGACGCGCGCGAGTACTGCCGGCGGGCAATGCGCAGGCGGCCCGCCGCATCGCCGCCGCGCCCAGTATTTGCGGGCCTCCCCAGCGGCCTTCATTTCCCACGCCCCTCACGCAACGCCAAAGCCGCAAGGTAAGCGAGCGTGATTAACGGCAAGGAAAGGCGCCGGATAGGCGCAGCGCGACGAATTGTAACGGCGGTTATCAACAGAAGCGGCCCAGCGAATATGTAATGTTAACATGACATTAACCAGCGAAACTCTTAGTCGCTTTGCGCGGGTGGATGGCAGTTGTCGCGATTGGGCACGACGGTCACGCCGCTTTCGGAGGAGCACGGGAATGACAAGTTTGCAGAGCCGGCGTTTGGCGGCGGCTCTGGCGTTGGCGGCAAGCCTGCCGCTCGCCGCCGTTTCCGCGCGCGCCCAGAACATTGCCGCCCAGGAGCAAAAGGCGCCCGAAGCCACAATCCCGGCGCCCAACCCGCCAGCGTTAGATCCAAGCCAAAGTTCCCCAACGTCAAGTTCCACGGCACCAAGCTCCGCCACGCCGATCCCCAGCGCAAAGCCGCCCGCGCCAAGTTCGGCCGCCGCCGCGACCCAAAGCCAGACCCCGGCGCTCAGTCAAGCCTGTCCCGGAAACCCGGACGCGCTGGGCACCAGCCGCGTGCTGCCGATCGATTTCGGCGCCTACCAGCAGCTCGGCCGCATGCAATATCCGGACTCGCTGCCGCTCAACGACAAAGAAGTCGTCATCACCTTCGACGACGGCCCGCTGCCGCCTTCCACCGACAAAGTCCTCGACGTTCTCGCCGCGCAATGCGTCAAGGCGACGTTCTTCATGGTCGGCGAAATGGCGCACTCGTTTCCGGCGACGGTGCGCCGGGTCTACGAGGAAGGCCACACCATCGGCACCCACAGCGACCATCATCCGATCGGCTTCGGCAA
Organism: uncultured Alphaproteobacteria bacterium; assembly: GCA_963827465.1. GTDB lineage: Bacteria > Pseudomonadota > Alphaproteobacteria > Rhizobiales > Xanthobacteraceae > BOG-931. The sequence goes on along the minus strand of CAWHBC010000005.1, from coordinate 234,695 downwards.
ATTGCCGCTCGACCGGATGCGCCAGGAAATCGACGGCGGCATTGCCGACGTCAGCGCCGCGTTCGGCGGCGATCCCAGATACCTCGCGCCGTTCTTCCGCATCCCCGGCTTTGAACGCTCCGACCTTCTCGAGAGCGAGCTTGGCCCGAGCGCGGGCTGATCATCTTTTCCGCCGACGTGGTGGCCGACGACTGGCACCGCGATATCACGCCGGCGAAGATCATTTCGCTGGCCATGAGCCGGCTCGAAAAGCGCGGCAAAGGCATCTTGCTGCTGCACGACATTCATCCGAAAACGGCGGCGGCGTTGCCCGGGCTGCTCCAACAGCTCAAGGAGCAGGGCTTCCACGTCGTGCAAGTGGTGCCGTCGGCGGCCTACGAGATGGCGATGGCGCGCCGACCGGCCGCCGCGGATGCTCGCTTCGGCAATTCCGGGCGAGCTTTCCATCGACAATAACGAAGCGCGCAGCCGGTTTGGCCGCCATACCGCCGATCAGAGCACGCCCGATACGGCGGCGTTGCCGGTGCCCGACGCTGCGGCTTTCGAGCCCGATGCCGGTCTCAGCGGCGATCAGCGCGCGAGGTGCAGTGGCCCGAGGCCCAGCCGTCAATCGCGGCCATCCTCACGCCAAAGCCGGCAACGCGGCGCGCCAAACATGGGAAATATGCGCAGCGTACGGAGCGGAAAGAGCAGACGAAGGAAGCGACGGTTCACCTCACGCGCGCGGCGGAACATGAACGGGCCGAGCGGCATCGCCGTCCCGAGCATGCGCGCAGCCGCGCCCGCGGCAGCGCGGAGGGCCATCGCGCCGATCTGATGAGCCGCATCCGCGCCGTCGCTGCGCTGTTCTCGCCGGCGCAAGCCACGCGCTAAGCGCCACGCTTTGTCTTGAAACCACCGCGTCTTTGGCCTATGTTGGCGAAAGTCCTCTGGGATTTAGCGAGCCGCGTGGTACACGGACACAGAGGGATTTTCGGCTCACTCCTCAGCATTCGACGAGCACCCAGATCGCGCGGGTGCTCTTGCGCCACCTGCAAGGCAAGCCGCGGCACAACGGTGACAGCCGCGCTGGCGCGCAAACAGAAAGCTCTATCGTTGACCTCTATTGAAGCCTTCGGCCTTGACGAAGCGACGTCGCGAACAATCGCACCAGCCCATGCTCCGGCTCGCTGCACGGTGGCCGAGCATGCTGCCTGAGGCGCATTTGCCATGACGGACCAAATCCACAGGTTCAAGATCGGGCAAACGGTCGATCTCATCCAATCAACGTTTCGATCCGCCGCGACTGGCCAGTATGAGATCATCGGACTGCGGCCGGTCGACGGCGAAATTCCGCAATATCGAATCAAGAGCAGGAGCGAATCCCACGAGCGCGTGGTTGCGGAAAGCGACCTTATTCTATCGTCGCATGCGAACATCGACTGACTGGGCGAGATCCGCGCCGTCGAACACCGTCGACGTTCGAGAGCGGCGGAAAGAAAGCTGACAATGTTCAAGATTTTCTGAGCTCAAAAGCGTCGCTTCCGCAGCGGTGGTGGAATTGGGTCGTGGATATTCCACGCGCGAGCAGGCCTTGGCGGCGGTTAAAACTCATCTGAAGACCTTCAAGATATCGGGACACAATCCCGAAGGAGACTATTGGTGGGTGCGCGATGCCGAAGGCTTGAGAAAATGCTGGATCGCGAGCGCCGACTGAAGGCGGGCCAAGGGAGTGAGGCAAGGGCGCCATGCTCAATTTCCCCAATCGAAGCCGCATCTTCGATCCGACCAGGCGCGCTGTTCGATTTTGGGGGCATGACAGCGCGATGGAGTGGTCGTTCTTTGTGACCGAAGACGCGCTGCGACGGCTCCAGCCGAATATGGAACGCGATGAGGCGAGCTTGCTGCTTGCCTTCGACGCCAACCGAGCGGCGATCCAGGCCGCGGCCACCAAGGCCTTCAAAACAGGGCGCAAGGGCTCCTACGAACTGGCGGCGGCGGATTTTTGATGCAGGAAGTTTCGTCGCGCGCCCTCTAAAACGGATCACCTTCGCGGGGCCTGCAAGTCCAAGCGCGCCTGTCACGCCACGGTCGACTTACCCTTGACCTGAGAGCCGTTTGAAGTCGGCGAGAACCGCCGCGATCAGTTTTTGCCGGCGCGGGTCTTCCGCAGCGCGCGTTGCAGCGAACAGATTGAGCAGATAACTGGCCTTGTCGGCCGCTTCATCCCAGCTCGCCGCCGGCGCCGCGAGGAGGTGAATTTCCAGTTCGTCCTGTCGGCGGCGAAGCGCTTTTTCGTTGGCATCCACATCGGCCAACAGCCGGCGAAGCTCCGTCGCCTTCTGCGCCGCCATCCCGCGACGCAAATCGAGGTCGATCGTCTTGTCGGTCATGACCGAACGGCCCGGCGATCGAGCGGATACTCGGTGCTTTCGTACAAACGGCGTATGTCGTCGCAGCCGTATCTTTGCTCGTCGACTTCAAGAAATGCGCCGACGAGACATTCAGGCGGCAGGTCCTCAATCGCGAATTGAATGGCGTCGGCCGCTTGATCAAATCGCTTATAGCCGAACGGCCGGTGGCGCGGGAGGCGCTTGCGGGTGGCGAACAATTCGGCCGCCGCGTTGTAATCGAATTCGACCATCGCACCGAGCCTCGCAAATAGGGTGAAGCACCATCCAAGAAAACATAATTCAACGATCACAACAGTATATAAGGGCAAAAACCGGCGTAACCAGTGTCGGCGCGCGACGTTTGTTACTTGAGCGCAAAACCGGCTTCGAACCCGATGAAATCCGTCCCGATTGCGCGCGCGGCTTTGCTGTCGGATTTTTCGCTGCCTTGCAAAAGCCGCGCTTTTCCCGTAACGTTCCCAATCGACATTTGGCCGGACAATCAGGCCGTTTCGCCTACGCTGCTAGCCAGGCGCACGTTCAGACCCTCCAAACATCGACGTCATCCCCCAGGTCGCGCGCCCCATGGACGCGCGTCTTGGGATTAAGTGCACCTGGATCAGCGAAAGGATATTCCCATGAACACGGGCACCGTAAAGTTCTACAACGACCAAAAAGGCTTTGGCTTCATTCAGCCGGACGACGGCAGCAAGGACGTTTTCGTCCACGCCACCGCGCTCGAGCGCGCCGGCATGCGCGGCCTTGCGCAGGGCCAGAAGGTGAGCTTCGATACCCAAGAAGATCGCCGTACCGGCAAGATCGCCGTTGCCAACATCCAGGCGGCATAGCGTCCTCAAGCGCGACGCCTCGCCGAACGCATCAAATAGAAATCGCCCCTCGGGGCGGTTTCTTATGTGCCAAGCAACGGAGCCTGCCGGTATCGATCGTGTGGCTGTCCATCGATGCGGCGGCCGGCGTTTCGAGCCCGGCATTTTGCGCACAAGAGCTTGAGATTTTTGCAGACGCTTAAAGCGCTCGCGGAGCGATCAAATGATCGACCATCCTGACTTTTCCGTTGTTGTAAAGCACCGGGCGCCGCCGCCTAAATCATGGCGCTGGGAGATTTATCGGGCCGGCAGGAACAGCGCGATCGAATGCTCCGACGTCTTTTTCGAAACCATGACGGAAGCCAGCCGCGCGGGGAAAGTGGCGCTGCACCTTTTGCTGAGCGAGCACCTCGACTGACGAATTTGGCTCGGCGAGCTGCACGTTGACAAAACCATTAATGTCTATAAGCCAAGCAAAGGGCGCGTTCTGAAAAGCCGTGTATATCACGGCAACGAAGAGAGCGCCCTTCCACCATCGGCAGCATGGCCCGCATCTGTTGCACGATTGAAAATTTCGGCTCGGATTTTGTGCTTCGCCTGATTGTCCGTGCCGCGCCTGTCTGTTTGCCGTATTCGTGGCACACGAAATAAGCCGTTCTTGCTATCCCGTTTCTGCCCTATTGGCGGCCCGGCTTGCCAGCAGGTACTTCCAACTCGACCGAAAGGAATGCAGCGTGCAAGTTCTCGTCCGCGACAACAATGTCGATCAGGCCCTCAAGGTGCTGAAGAAGAAAATGCAGCGCGAGGGCGTGTTCCGCGAAATGAAGCTGCGCAGCCGTTACGAAAAGCCCTCCGAGAGACGGGTGAGAGAGAAGACCGAAGCGATCCGTCGCGCGCGCAAACTCGCACGCAAAAAGCTGCAGCGCGAGGGTTTGCTGCCGATGAAGAAGCGCGTGGTTCCGGATGCATCCGGCCAAGGCCGGCCGCCGCGGCCGCCGCGGTTTTGATCCTGCCGCGGGCTCGTCCCGGCGCGCTGAGATCGCCCGTCCTTCGGCCGGCCTTCAGGGAGTGGTGCGGTCGAGAGGACTCGAACCTCCACGGGTTGCCCCGCTAGCACCTCAAGCTAGTGCGTCTACCAATTCCGCCACGACCGCATGTGGGGTGGACACGCACCAGGACGATGCGTGACGGCGCCGATGTAACAGCTAGCATGTGGCGGGACAAGCCCGCCCGCCGGCCGCCGCCGGAGCCTAAAACTCCCCGCCGTTTCAGGCATCTACCGGCGTCCGCGGCAGAATCTGCTTGACCTCGACCGCGATCTTGTTGCCGCTGACGATGACGGTGCCCTTGGCCACCGGCAGATTGTTGGCGAGGATGCTCACCTCATCCTCCTCCGAGGCGTCGAGCTCGATAATGGCGCCGCGGCCAAGGCGCAGAACCTGGTGGATCGGCATTGCGCTCGTCCCCAATACCACCGCAATATCGATCGAGACTTTATCGAGTGTCGGCACGGCAAGCCCCCCGTTTCGGTTTTTGCTTTGGCGGTGCATATGTGTTGGACCCGCCATGGTTACGAGGTGGTTAACACGCGCGACGATCTGACGATCGGGCTATTGCCGTCAGCCGGCAACGCCGCCGATCGAATGGCTCATCAGCGATCGGCCGGTGGCCTATGACGCAGCGGTTGCCGCCATGACGGCGCGCGACCGAGGCCATTGCGCGCGGCGAGGTGCCGGAACTGGTCTGGCTCCTCGAGCACCCTGCCCTTTATACCGCCGGCACGTCGGCGCGGCCGGCGGAACTGATCGAGGCGCGCTTTCCGGTCCATACGACCGGGCGGGGCGGCCAGTTCACCTATCACGGGCCCGGCCAACGGGTCGGCTATGTCATGCTCGATCTCAAGCGGCGCGCGCCCGGACGTTCGCCGCTTCGTGGCCACCGATCGAGCAATGGATCATCCGGAGCGCTCGCCGCCTTCAATATCCGCGGCGAACGGCGCGACGATCGCGTCGGCGTCTGGGTCCGCCGGCCGGACAAGGGCGACGGCAGTGAAGACAAGATCGCCGCGATCGGCATCCGCGTGCGGCACTGGGTGACGCTGCACGGCTTTTCGCTCAATATCGAACCGGACCTGTCGCATTTTTCCGGCATCGTGCCATGCGGCGTGACCGACAGCCGCTACGGCGTCACCTCGCTCGCCGATCTCGGCTTGACCGTCTCGATGCCGGAGGTGGACATGGCGCTGCGCAGCGCCTTCGAGCCGCTGTTCGGCGCAATTGCCGACACTCAAACGGTGGCGAGCACGGAGAACAGCTCGTCGCCGCGGCGCAACGCCACTTCGTCGGCCGCGGCCTCGCGCTGATCGATAAAGTCCACGCGCGCACCGGACGGACCGGAACGGCAGTCGTCGATCATCGCCAGACACGGCCGCTTCCACGCCGATGAACAGCGCCTCGACCGTACCGTCGCGGCGATTACGGACCCAGCCTTGGAGCCCGCGCTCAAGCGCCGCCACTTCAGTCCAAGCGCGATAGCCCACGCCCTGGACGCGGCCGCGGATGACAACAATACGCATGACCGCCATCCGGACTCTCCTCACACGCAAACCTGACGAACCAATTGGGGCCGCGCCCGTAATCGCCCACGCACATCTCGATTCCCAACGCAGATTGACGTGAGCGATCCGTGCCGCGGTCATCCTTCGGACCGTGGCGCATGATTGTGCAGGATTGCCGTTTCTTCAATCACAATCCGTTGCTGCTGAATTCTACCGGGCGGATCCCATCGGCAATCGGTCGATTTTCCCGGAAACCCGCCGTCGGCCGCGTCACCGCAGCGCAGGCCCGCTGGTTGGCATGCCAATTGCCAACTGCGTGTGGGGCGACAGCGGAGACCGACATGAGCCGTGCGTCCGATCTGGAACTCGTCTCGGTCGTCAAGCGCTACGGCGACACCGTGGCCGTCGACCACATCTCGCTGAAGATCGAGGCCGGCACCTATTGCTGTCTCTTGGGCCCGTCCGGCTGCGGCAAAACCTCCACGCTCAGAATGATCGCCGGTCACGAAGACGCCAGCGGCGGCGACATTATGATTGGCAGCAAGGTTGTCGGCGATACGCCGCCGGCGGCGCGCGGCACCGCCATGATGTTCCAGAGCTACGCGCTGTTTCCGCATCTGTCGGTCATCGACAATGTCGCCTTCTCGCTCAAGATGAAGGGCATGGGCAAAGCCGACCGCCACGCGCGCGCCCGCGCGGCACTGCATCTGGTCGCCATGGAAACTTATGCGGCTCGGCTGCCGGCACAGCTTTCGGGCGGCCAACAGCAGCGCGTCGCGCTCGCCCGCGCGCTCGTCACCGATCCGCAAATTCTGCTGCTCGACGAGCCGCTCTCGGCACTCGACCCGTTTTTGCGCATCCGCATGCGCGCGGAATTAAAGCGGCTGCAACGGGAACTCGGCATTTCCTTCATTCACGTCACCCACAGCCAGGAAGAGGCGATGGCGCTCGCCGACATGATCGTGGTGATGAACGGCGGCCGCATCGAGCAGATCGGCGCGCCGCGCGACATCTACAACAAGCCGCGCACCGAATTCGTGGCCCGCTTCATCGGCGGCAACAATGTGCTGCCGATCGACGGGCGGCGCTTTGGCATGCGCGCAGACCGCCTGCGGCTCCAGAGCGGTCCGCCCGGCCTCGCCGCGACCGTCCGCGACGTCGAATACCAGGGCATTTTCGTTCTCGTCAGCTTGCGCGCCGAAGGCGACCTCGATCTGACAGCTATCGTTGCCGAGCGAAGTTTCAACGACCGGCCGGTCGCCATCGACCAGCATGTCACAGTGTCCTGGGATCCGGCCGACCTGCATGAACTCGCAGGCTCGCCTTAGCACAGCGATCCATCCATAGCGAAGAAGGAACCACCCCATGAGGAATATCAAACGCCGCGGCGTGACGCGTCGCACTCTATTGCAGGGCTCGGCGGGCCTCGCGGCAACCAGCGTCGTCACCGGCTTTCCGGCCGTGCATGCAGCCGAGCCGGTGACGCTGCGTTATCTCGGCACTGCGGTGAACCAGTCGACCGACATCGCCAAGAAGGTCAAGGAAGACCTCGGAATCAACATCCAGTATGAGCCGGTGACCACGGATGTGGTGGCAAAACGGATCATCACCCAGCCGAATTCGTTCGATCTGGTCGACAGCGAATACTTTTCGCTGCCCAATCTGGTGCCTTCCGGCAACCTCGTCGGCATGGATGCCAAGAAGATCAAGCTGTCCGACCAGATCACGACGGTGTTGAGCAAGGGCATCATCGACGGCAAGAAGATCGGCAGCCAGGGTACGGCCCCGTTCAAGGTCTTCTACCTTGAAGGCAAACATTCGAAGAAGTTCTCCACGACGCCGACGGAGTGGCTCACGCTGATCCCGACGACCTACAATGCGGACTTGCTCGGCATCCGCCCCGACCTGATCGGCCGACCTATCGAGCATTGGTCGGAATTGCTCAACCCGGACTTCAAAGGCAAGTCCGCGCTGATCAACGTGCCGTCGATCGGGATCATGGACGCCGCCATGGCGATCGAATTGGCCGGAAAGATCAAATACGGCGACAAGGGCAACCAGACCAAGGCCGAGATCGATCAGACCATCGATATCCTGACCGCGGCCAAGAAAAGCGGTCAATTCCGCGCCTTCTGGACCGATTTCAACGAGTTGGTGAACCTGATGGCCTCCGGCGAGGTGGTCATCCAATCGATGTGGTCGCCGGCGGTCACCGCCGTTCGTTCCAAGGGCATCAAGTGCACTTACACCGCTCTCGCCGAGGGCTATCGCGGCTGGTGCTCCGGATTTGCGCTGACGCGCACGCTCTCCGGAAAGACCGAGGACGCCGCTTATGAATTCATCAATTGGTTCCTGTCCGGCTGGGCCGGAGCCTATTTGAGCCGCCAGGGCTATTATTCGGCCGTGCTCGCCACCACCAAGAAATTCCTGGCGCCTTATGAGTGGAGCTATTGGTACGACGGCCAGCCGGCCACCCAGGACATCCACGCACCCGACGGCACACTGATCGAAAAAGTCGGCGCCGTCCGTGACGGTGGTTCCTATGAAACGCGCATGAGCCGCATCGCATGCTGGAACTCGGTGATGGACGAGAACGAATACCTGATCACCAAATGGAATCAGTTCATCGCAGCATGACGCTCGAGGTCGGATTGCCCCCGAGCCGCGTGAGCCTTTCGGGGGCAGCCGCCAAACCTGTGCCCGACCGTGGCCGTAGAACCCGACGGCCGCGTTTGACGCCCTATTGGCAAGCCTCGCCGATGGCGCTGGTCTTCTTCATCTTCTTCATACTGCCGCTGGTCGTCACGCTGATCGTCAGTTTCTGGCACTACAACGAATACACGATCATCCCCGCCTTCACGCCGGAGAACTATGCGGCGGTGTTCGACAAATGCATCAGCGGCCTGCCCAGTCTGTGCACCACCTTCTCTACTTATCTTTCGACCTTGAAGTTTTGTGCCATCGTCTGGGCCGTCACGCTGGTGCTCGGTTTCACCATTGCCTATTTTCTCGCCTTCCATATTCGCACGCTGACGATGCAACTGGTGCTGGCGCTGGTATGCATCATTCCGTTCTGGACCTCCGACGTGATCCGGATGATTTCCTGGATTCCGTTGCTCGGCCGCAATGGTCTGGTCAACAAGGGTCTGCTCGAGCTCGGACTGATCAGTCAGCCGATTGAATGGCTGCTCTACTCCGGCTTCGCGGTGACGATCGCCTTCGTCCATTTGCTCACCGCTTTCATGATCGTGCCGATTCTGAACTCCATGCTGCGCATCGACAAATCGCTGATCGAGGCGGCCCGCGACGCCGGCGCCAGCGGCTGGCAGGTCCTGGTCAACGTCGTCATCCCGCTGTCGAAGACCGGCATCGCGATCGGGTCGATTTTCGTCATCACCATGGTGATGGGCGACTTCGTGACCATCGGCGTCATGGGCGGCCAGCAGATCGCCTCGGTCGGCAAGGAGATCAACGTCGAGACCGGATATCTGCAATTTCCGATTGCCGCCGCCAACGCAGTGATCCTGCTCGCCGCCGTGCTTGCCATCATTTACAGCCTGACCCGCTTCATCGACATTCGCAAGGAGCTCTGATCGATGAGCGAAAAGCGGCCAGCGTCGTTCTATTGGCTCGCGGGCGTGTTCGGGCTGTTCGTCTTGTTCCTCTATGGTCCGGTCATCACCATCCTGGTGCTGTCGTTCCAGGGGCCGCAAGGCGGCCTGACGTTTCCGATGAACGGCTTGTCGGTCCATTGGTTTGTGCGGCTTTGGCAGGGAATCGGGCTCATCGACATCAGTCAGGGTCTTTGGAATTCGCTCGAGCTCGGCGTTGTCGTCATGATCCTTACGGTGGTGATGTCGGTGATGGCCGGCCTTGCCTTCCGCCACCGCTTTCGCGGCTCGTCGGCCCTGTTCTATGCCGCGATCGCAAGCCTCATCATGCCGTCGATCGTCGTGTCGCTCGGCATTGCGCTCGAGTTCCGCATCGTCGACGACGGCATCAAGGCTTTGGGCGACGCCTGGAACATCGGATGGATCCAGGACAATTACACGACCTCGATGGACATGTTCTCATCGGGGCTCGGCGCCCATCTGTCGTGGACGCTGCCGTTCGGACTTCTGATCATGTTCGCGGTGTTCAATCGCTTCAACCGCGCTTATGAGGAGGCGGCGCGCGATCTCGGCGCCTCGCCGTGGCAGACCATCCGCTACGTCGTGCTGCCGATGATCGCACCCTCGCTGATCGGCGTCGCGCTGTTCGGCTTTACGCTGTCCTGGGACGAACTGGCGCGCTCCAGTCAGGCGATGGGGTCCAGCAACACATTGCCGATCCAGCTGCAGGCATTGACCACGACAGTGACGACGCCGGCGATCTATGCGCTCGGCACCACGACCACCGCGATTTCCTTCCTGGTCATCGGTGTCGCTCTGGCGACGGTCTTCATCGTTCAGCATCGCCGCCGGCGACACGGCTCGGATGCCGGCGACGGCATGATCTGACGATGCGCATAGCCGTCGTCAATCCCAACACTTCGCGTGCCATGACCAAGACGATCGCGCTTGCCGCTCGCAAGGCGGCAAGCGCGGCGACCGAGATCGTCGCTACGCAGCCGTCGTCCGGACCGGAGTCGATCGAGGGCGTTTACGACGGCGCCATCGCGGTGCCGGGCGTCATCGAGGAAATTCTTCGCGCCGAAGCATCGGGCGCCGACGCCCATGTCATCGCCTGCTTCGACGACACCGGGCTCGATGCCGCCCGCGCCGCCGTAGCCACACCGGTGATCGGCATCGGCGAAGCGGCGTTTCACGTTGCGAGCCTGGTGTCGAGCCGCTTCACGGTGATTACGACGCTGGCGCGCTCTGTTCCGATCATCGAGCGCAATCTGGCGCTCACCGGACTATCGGCGCGTTGTGCGGGCGTGCGCGCGACCGACATTCCGGTATTGGCTCTGGATGACCCCCCAAGCAACGCGCGCGCGCGAATTTCGGAGATGATCGTCGCCGCGGTCCGCGACGACGGCGCCGACGGCGTTGTGCTCGGCTGCGCCGGCATGGCGAACCTGCCCGGCGAATTGTCAGCGGCGCACGGCCTGCCGGTCATTGAAGGTGTGGCAGCCGCCATCGGCCTCGCCGAAGTGCTGGTCGGGCTCCGCCTCACCACCTCCAAGTCCGGCTTGTGGGCGTGGCCTTTGCCGAAGTCCTACAGCGGCATTTTCGAAGGCTTAGCGCCCTCCGCAAAAGCCTGACGGGGCCTTTCGTTTCCAACGCCCGATCAGCCGCTCACGGTATGGGTCTCGAAAATCACGCTTGATCGAATCTGAGGTCGCGCGGCCCCGCTGCACCCTCGCGCGTCGGCAACCAACGCCGTAAGGAATCGACGTAGCTCTCCGGCAGCTGCCACGCCTGCGCCGCGGCAATGACGATTTCCATATAGCCCGGCTTGGGCCGGCCGGCCGGCCGCGGCCGCGCAAGATAGACCAGCGCCGGACGCCGCACGCCGCCCTGCTCGCACCGCCAGGATCTCGGCGCGATAAAGTCCGCCGCCGATATTCTCCCAAATGTCGAGGGTGACGCGGTCGCGCGGGGTCAGCCGCCACAAGCATGCCATACACCGTGCCCGCCCGCTGCCGGCACGATCGAGGCATAACCATCGGCGGTAATGACGAAGCGAAAATCGGCGAGCTGCGCCGCGCCGACCGGCACCGCTGTCGGTGCGTGCCTGCGCATGACCGCCGCGGTGCATGTTCGAGCCGTAAGCGAAATGCAGCATCACTGCTCCTGGCTCGTTTTCCCGGCTCGCGACCCTCGCTCGGCCGGCGCGCCGCCCATACGGTGAAGATCAGCGCCACGACGATCGGCGCAAAGCCGACCAGCATCAGCGCCACGACCATCAGCCAGGCCAGATCGTAATGCGGCGATCCGATCAGCGTCACGATGACGTAAAGCAAGAGAATGAGTTCGAGCGCGCCGCGTCGCGCCCGCATTGGCCATCAGACCGCCGGAGGTGTTGAAGAAGCTGTCGGCGATGAACATCAACAAGACGACGGACAGTACGTAGAGCATGCCGACCGCGACAGCCAGCCGCCGCCGCGGCCGGCATCGTGCAAGCGCCTGGCGTGCAAGCACGAACCAGATCCAGACCAGCAGAATTTGTGCCGTCGACGAACGGCCACAAGCCGCCGCGCCCGATGACGTCCGGCGTGGTCAAAAGATGCGAAGCCGCGCCGAACAGATAAACGGCGACCGCGCCATAGATGAAAGGCTTGCGGCCGCAGCCGCCCGCTCGGAGCGAGAAGAGAAGCGATCGGCTGCATCCTCGGCTGTCCCGGCGAATGGCCGCTCCATCATGCCCGATGTGGGACAGGACACTGGCCTTCATGCAAATTCCATGATCACCGCGTCGACGGCGACGCTGTCGCCGGGCTTGACGCGGACCCGCTTGATGGTGCCGTCGCGCTCGGCGCGCAGGATGTTTTCCATCTTCATGGCCTCGACCACGGCCAGCGTCTCGCCGGCCTTGACCTCCTGGCCCTCGGCGACCGCGAGCGAGACGACGAGGCCCGGCATCGGGCAGCGCACCGCCTTGCCGCTGTCGGACAGCTTCTTCACCGGCATCAGCCGCGCATAGCGCGCCTCGCGCTCGGTATAGACGAAGGCTTTGACCTCGATGCCGTGATAGGCGAGCTCGAAACCGTTCGGGATCGTGCGCACATGCATGGCGACCGGCGTGCCGTCGATGGTGCCGGACCAGACCGGCATGCCGGGCATCCAAGTCCGACGCCAAAACATGCCGCGCGCCATCCTCGAAGGTTACCGCGATGGTTTTGCCGTCATGCTCGACGTCGGCTTGGTATTCGTCGGGGCCGAGCCAGATGGCGCGCCGCCGCTCGCGCATCAGCGTCGTGTTCAATTGGCCCGGAAATCTTGCGCTTGCGCTCGCCGAGCAGGTGATCGATCGCGGCGGCGACCGCGGCGATGGCGCTGCGCCATGGCGCCGTCCGGCGCGATGCGCTCAAAGCCGCCGCGGAATTCCTCGGCGATAAAGGCGGTCGAGAGCTTGCCGGCGCGCCAGCGCGGATGCTGCATGATCGCGGCGAGGAACGGAATGTTGTGGCGGATGCCCTCGATGGTGAAGGCATCGAGCGCTTCGGCCTGGGCCTCGATCGCCGCCAGCCGCGTCTTGGCGTGGGTGACGAGCTTGGCGATCATTGGATCGTAATAGAGCGAAATCTCGCCGCCTTCGGTGACGCCGGTGTCGTTGCGCACGGTGATGCCGTCATGCACGCCTTCGGCGGGCGGCCGATAACGAACCAGCCGGCCGATCGAAGGCGCGAAATTGCGGTACGGGTCTTCGGCATAGATGCGGCTTTCCACCGCCCAGCCGGATAGCTTTACGTCGCTTTGCTTGAGCTTGAGCGGCTCGCCGGCCGCGACCCGGATCATCTGCTCGACGAGATCGATGCCGGTGACGAGTTCGGTCACCGGATGCTCGACCTGAAGCCGCGTATTCATCTCCAGGAAGTAGAAGCTCTTGTCCTGGCCGGCGACGAATTCCACGGTGCCGGCGCTGTCGTAGCCGACGGCCTTCGCCAGCGCGACCGCCTGCTCGCCCATGGCTTGCGCGTGTCTTCTCGTCGAGCAGCGGGCTCGGCGATTCCTCGATGACCTTTTGATTGCGGCGCTGGATCGAGCACTCGCGCTCGCCGAGATAGATGACGTGGCCGTGCTTGTCGCCCAGCACCTGGATTTCGATGTGGCGCGGATCGGTAATGAATTTTTCGATGAACACGCGGTCGTCGCCGAAACTCGATTTCGCCTCGGAGCGGGCGCGGGCGAAATTTTCCGCCACTTCCGCCTTGCTGAAAACGCGATGCGCATGCCCTTGCCGCCGCCGCCGGCGGACGCCTTGATCATCACCGGGTAGCCGATCTGTTCGGCAATGGCGATCGCCTGATTGTCGTCCTCGATGACGCCGAGATGGCCCGGGACGGTGGAGACCTTGGCGCGAGCGGCGGCCTTTTTCGAACTCGATCTTGTCGCCCATTGCGGCGATCGCTTTGGGATTGGGCCCGATGAAGACGATGCCGGCGGCGGCCAGCGCGCTGGCGAAGGCCGCACGCTCGGAGAGGAAACCGTAGCCCGGATGCACCGCTTCGGCGCCGCTCGATTTGCAGGCCGCGACGATCTTGTCGATCACCAGATAGCTTTGCGCCGCCGGCGGCGGCCCGATGGCAACCGCGGCGTCCGCCATCTCGACATGGAGCGCATCGCGGTCGGCTTCGGAATAGACCGCAACGGTTTCAATCCCCATGCGGCGTGCGGTCTTGATGATCCGGCAGGCGATCTCGCCGCGATTGGCAATCAGGATGCGCTTGAACATTGAAGCTCACGAACCCGCGAACCGGCCTTCCGCTTTGCGGCGGCGGCGGAAAAATGTCAATGACTTAAGACGGTCGCGGCCTAATCGACATGGACGTTGGCCTTGGCGATAATGTCCCGATAGGTCGCGGCCTCACGCTTGATCTTGGCGTCGAGCCCGGCGGGGTTCGACGGGATGGTCGCCACTCCGCCCGCGGCGAAACGCGCCTTCACGTCGGGCATCGCGAGAATCTCGGCAACTTTGGCGGCGAGCTTATCGATGATCGGCTGCGGCGTGCCCTTGGGAGCAAGAAGCGCCGTCCAATTCGAGGCATTAATGTCACCCGCGCCCTCATGCGCCAGTGTCGGCCATTCCGGATTGAACGGCGAAGGCTGCGCTGTCGTCACTGCAAGCACGCGGATGCGGCCGCTGGCGACATGCGGCGCCACACTCGAGCTCGCCAAGATGCCGAGCGGTATATCACCGGCCACCAGCGCTTGCGCCGCCGGTGCACCGCCCTTGTACGGGACGTGCACGAATTTGGTGCCGGTATTGAGCGCGATCGACTCCAAAACCAGCTGATTGATGCTGCCATAGCCAGGCGTGCCGACGCCGAGCACGTTGGGTCGCGCCTTGGCGGCGGTGATGACCTCGGCGACTGTTTTGTAAGGACTGTCCGCATTGGTCGCGAGCACCATCGGCGCGTCGCTGACGGCGGTAATCGGCGCCAGATCGCGCTCGACGTCATAAGGGACGTCTTTAAACAGCGCCGGATTGATCGCGACATCGCCGGTCGTCACCATGACGAGCGTATAGCCGTCCGGCGCCGATCTCGCGGTATATCCGACCGCAATGAAGCCGTTGCCGCCCGGCTTGTTCTCAACAACGACCTGCTGCCCCCATGCTTCGCTCAATTTGGCGCCGACGATACGCGCGGCGATGTCGGAAATCCCGCCGGGTGCGTAAGGCACCAAAATCCTAATCGGCCGTGTCGGATAATCCTGGGCCGCGGCGGGACCGGCGGCAAAACCGAGAAGCGCGAGAACAATACTGATAATCCGAACCAAGATTTTCTCCTTAATGTCGTAGCAATAGCGAGGCGGCGAGCGCGAGCGCCAGCAAGGCTGAAATCGCCTGCCAGACCTGGAGCGGATGGCGCTGATAAAACGTGCGCGAACCGGCCGTGCTGTGCGGGGCGCGGGCGGGTCCCTCCTCCATCTCGACCGCGAACTCCATGATGTCGCGAAAACGATTGGCCGGGTCGATGGCGATGGCTCGCACCAACGCGGCCTGCAGCCATGCCGGAAGATCGGGGCGGAGTTCGGCGAGAACTTTAGGGCGGTCGCGGCGCCCCCGGCTGGTGGCGTCGGCATTGCCGTAGGGATATTCCCCGGTGAAAGCCCGAAACATGGTGACGCCGAGCGCGTAAATGTCGGTCGCCTCGTTGCCCGGCTCGCCGGCAAACATTTCCGGCGCCATGTAGGCTGCGCGTGCCGGGGATGTCGTCGGGCGGAAAATCCTCCATTCCGGGCACGCGCACGACGCCGAGGTCGATCAGTTTGAGCGAGCCTTCGCCCTCGAGGATGATGTTGTCGGGCTTGATGTCGCGGTGGATGATGCCGGCGCGATGCAGCGCCGCCACGCCGCGCGCAAGCTTGATGGCGATATTGCGCCCCTCCTCCAAGCCGAGCGCCGGCGGCCTTGAAAGCCGCGTTTCCAGCAGCTCGCCCTGATAGAGCGGCATGACCGTGTAGAGGCAGGTCTGCCGGCCCGGCGGCAATTCGATGGTGCGCCCGACCCAGGGGCTGTGCACGCGCGCCCCGACCCAAGCCTCGCGGATAAAAGCCGCGCGGTAGGTGGCGACCGCGGCGACTTGAGGCTTGGGAAATTTCAGCGCCACCTCGCCGCCTTCCACCTCGTCCGACCGCGCCGAACAGCCGCGTGTAGCGGCCGTCCGAAATCAGCACTTTGAGCACGAAGCCGTCGACCGTTTCGCCGTCGATCGGCACCGGGATCAGCGGCAGTTCCGCCACTTCGGCGCCGATGTCGGCGATCCCCCGCTGTCGGCAGATCGACGACGTCGAGCACCAAGCGCCGTGCAATTATCGGTGCTGCCGGCATCAAGCGCCGCCCTCACCAGCTCCCTGGCGGAATCCTCCGATCCGGAACGCTCGACGCAGAATATCGGCGATGCCTTCCGGCGTCAGATAACCGTGGACGCCGTCGCTGCACAGCAGAAAACGATCGTGCAGCGCCACCGGCTGCGCCGCATAATCGAGCCGCACCTCGGTTTCGACGCCGAGCGCACGGGTCAGAATATTGGAACGCCCGGTAGCGCGCTCTTCGCGCACGTGATCGGTGGTCAGCAGCGCCAGCCGCTCGCCGCGCAGCCGATAGGCGCGGCTGTCGCCGACATGCAGCACATGGGCGATGCGCCCGCGCAGCACCAGCGCCGTGAAGGTGCATCCCATGCCGGCCGAACTCGGCGTTGCGGTGCCCTTCGGAATAAATCCAGCGATTGAGCGAATTGAGGACCGTCGCCGATGCGCGGCGCACCTCCATGGTCTCGGGCAGATCGCAAAATCCGTCCAGAAAGCCGCGCACCGCGGTCTCGGCCGCGATCCGTCCGCCTTTGGCGCCGCCGATCCCGTCGGCGATTGCCGCGACGACATCGCGGCGCGGCTGCGGCAATTCGGAGACCGAAAACGACGCCGCCAAAATCCTCGTTGCGCTCGCGCGGCCCGGCTTCCGAGGCAAAACCGGCGCTGGCCCTTACGCCGGACATCCGCTGCTCGGCCATCATGGGCGCTCTGGCGGCAGCGATCGCGGCGAGCCGAAACCGCGGCTTCGCGCAGACTGCGGTCCCGCACTCACCGCGTTAGTTGTCGAGCTTGCAGTGGTCATAAAGGAAATAGCCGCCGGTGGTTGAAGCGACCGTTACCGTAAGATTTCCCGACTTGCGATCAAGCGCATAGTGCGCGCCGTCCGTCGTGGACCACTTGATCTGATCGGCCCGGATGCTGGCCGGATGACTGTCCACTGTGTTGTGGTCGTAGTCGACCATGATCTGCCAGTTCGCGCCGCTGGTCAGATTTGTGCAAATGATCGTTTTTTCGCCATGACCTCCTTCGGCGGCGAAAGCGGCAAGCTAAACTCAGAGCCAGCAGCCCAGTTGCCGCGGCCAATGGCCTAGCCAAAGCTGAAAGTGGCATCAATTCCCCCTGCCTATTCAGTGATCAAGATGCAGCTTTTTTAGTCACACCGCCCGCAGTCCCATCAAATCCTTCATGGAAATTGTAAACAGTCAATGTCCGTTTGACTGGCATAAATTTTGCCACTTGTGGAGCGCTCGCCTAGTCAACATTGGCGCTCAGGGCGGCAGTTTATTGGGGGAAAGGACAGGATATGGCACTCGTTCCATCACCGACTTGGCTCAATGAAGGCGATAATGCCTGGCAAATGGCGGCCGCAACATTTCGTCGGCCTGCAAAGCCTTCCCGGGCTGACGGTTCTCTACGGCGGCATCGTCAAGAAAAAGTGGGCGATCAACTCCGCTTTCATGTCGATGTACGCGTTCGCATCGGTTCTTGGTCGTGTGGGTTCTCTTTGACTACAACATGGCCTTCGGGCCGCAGTGGTTTCCGTTTCTTGGCACACCAGAATTAGCAACATCGGCCGCGTTTACGTTAGGACAAGCGACAGTTCCGGCCGCGGCTGCGGGCTTTCCGCCGCTCGCCTTTCCCATGGCGACGCTGATGTACTTCCAGTTCGTGTTCGCGGCGATCACCGTCATCATCCTGGCCGGATCGGTGCTTGGGCCGCATGAACTTTCACGGCCTGGATGATCTTCTGCCCGGTGTGGATGACGCTGGTCTACACCGTGGGCGCGTTCAGCCTCTGGGGTGGCGGCTGGCTCGCAGGCCTTGGGCATCGCGGACTTCTCGGGCGGCTACGTCATCCATCTCGCCGCAGGTACGTCCGGCTTCGTCGCGGCTTGGGTTATCGGCCCGCGTATTCAGGCTGACCGCGATCATTTCCCGCCGAACAGCTTGCTGGTCACCTTGGTCGGTGCCGGCATCCTGTGGATCGGCTGGAACGGCTTCAACGGCGGCGACCCGTACTTCGCCAACGCTGATGCCGGTGCGGCCGTCCTCAACACCAACACCGCCACCGCGGTGGGCCTCCTGGTCTGGACGCTGATGGACAAGATGGCCTACGGCAAGCCGTCGGTTCTCGGCGCCGTCAACGGCATGATCGCCGGCCTGGTCGGCGATCACTCCCTGCCGCCGGTTATGTCGACGGCTGGGGCGCGATCATCATCGGCATTTGCGCGGGCATCATTCCGTGGCTCAGCATGAACAAGTTCCAGAAGCTCGGCTTCATGCAGAAGGTCGACGATACGCTGAGCGTGTTCTCGACCCACGGCGTGGCCGGACTGATGGGCGGCCTGCTGACGGGCGTCTTGGCCAACCCGGCGATGCTCGAATACATCGGCACCGACAAGGATGCGCCCGGCGTGAGCATCACCGGCCTGGCTCTACGGCAATCCCGAGCCAGCTCCTGCTGCAGGCCGAAGGCGCCGCCTTCATCATCGTGTACAACGTCATCGCGACCTTCATCATCCTCAAGGTGATCTCGATCTTCGTCAGCCTGCGTATGGACGAAGCCACCCTGAAGGTGGGCGACGACGCGGTGCACGGCGAGACCGCTTACGCGATCGGCGTGGAGGGCGAATAACCCCCTCGCCACTTCCTTGCGAGCATGATGGCCGCTCGCAAGTCAGGGTCCGCGCCTCTATAGTAGCGCGGACCCATGGCGGCCCCAACGGGGCCGCCTTTTTTGTGGCCGCATACGCAGCCCACCGGTTCAGGCCGATTCCCCTACACATGCGTTGTCACGTGGCAGGTCATATATCGCAGACTAGCTTCCCTCCCGAACGCCAGCACGATTTCGAGGGATCTCCTATGACCAGCAAGCTCTTCTCAACGGTCGCGGCTTCCGCGATTGCCATCGCCCTGCCAGGTTCTGTCTTGGCACCAGCGCCATGGCCGCGGAATCGGTCGCGCCCGCGAGCGCGTCGCGCCGGTCCGCAAGACGCCGCGCCGACCGCGACGCCGATCAAACATCTCGTGATCATCTTCAACGAGAACGTCTCGTTCGACCATTATTTCGCGACCTATCCCAAGGCCGCCAACCCGCCGGGCGAGCCGGCATTCACCGCCAAGCCCGCAACGCCGAATGTCAACAATCTCGCCAATGCCGGCATCTGTTGCGAAACAATCCGAATTTCACCAACAAGGCCAATGGCGGCGACGCCGCCGAACCGTTCCGGCTCGATCGCAGCCAGGCTTTCACCGCCGATCAGAACCACGCCTACACCGCCGAACAACAGGCCTATGACGGCGGCAAAGCCGACCTGTTTCCCAAATATCACCGGCAAGGCCAGCAGCGGCGGCGCCGGCGCGTTCGGCACCAAAGGCCAAGTGATGGGCTATTACGACGGCAACACGGTCGCGGCGATGTGGAATTACGCGCAAGCCTTCGCCATGAGCGACAACGCCTTCGGCGACACTTACGGTCCGTCGACACCGGGCATGCTCAATATCTCTTCCGGGCCAGACCAACGGCATGACCATCGTCGCCACGACCAAAAAGCCGTCCACGGTCGCCGCCGTTTCCTACTACATCGATGACGGCCAGGGCGGCCTGACCATGATCAACGACGTCGATCCGGGCTACGATGTCTGCTCGAACCCGAAAGACCAGGCGATGATGTCCGGCAAGACCATCGGCGATCTGCTCAATGCCGCGCGGCGTCACCTGGGGCTCGTTCATGGGCGGCTTCCGCCTCGACGCCACCAACGCCAACGGCTCGACCGGCTGCAAGCGCACGACGCATTCGGCCGTCGTCGGCGCCGACGTCGTCGACTACATTCCGCATCACGCCTGGTTTCAATATTACGCCTCGACCGCCAATCCGAAGCACGAGCGGCCAAGCTCGCTCGCGGCGATCGGCTATAGTCTCGAGCACGACGGCACGACGCGCGACCCGGCCAATCACAACTACGACCTGACCGATTTCTACGACGCCGTGAAAGCCGGGAATTTTCCGTCGGTGTCGTACATCAAGATGCCGGCCTATCGAGGACGGCCATGCCGCCTATTCGGATCCGCTCGACGAGCAGGACGGCACGGTGACGCTGATCAATTTCCTCGAACAGCAGCCGGATTGGAAAAACACCGCCGTCGTCATCACCTGGGACGATTCCGACGGCTGGTACGATCACGTCTTCACCAAAGTGACGAGCCCATCGTTCGACGCGCGAAGCCGATCAGCTCGACGGGCCGGGCAAGTGCGGCACCGGCACCGCGCTGCCCGGCGCTGGCGGCAAACCGGTCAACGGCCGCTGCGGTCCCGGCACGCGGATTCCCGTTCCTTGTCATTTCGCCATGGGCGAAGCCAAACTATGTCGGCCACGGGCAGATTTCTTTCGCCTCCGTGGTGCGCTTCATCGAAGACAATTGGCTGCACGGCGCGACGCCTCGGCGGCGGCTCGTTCGACGCCACCGCCGGATCGATCAACGGCCTGTTCGACTTCTCCGGCTCCGGCAAGACTGCGGCGCTTTATCTCGATCCGAAGAACGGCACGCCGCTTCAAGCGCCGCCGCCAGCGGGAGACGCGCACTGACCGGCACGCGGCAACGCAGCGGCAGTGGCAAGCCGGCTTGGTCATCGCCCCAGGCACCGTCTTCGCTGCGACCGCGCTTGTGGGTGCGGCGGCCGCGCTTCAGCGCACTCGCATGCGGCGGCGGTGCCGCAAGCGGGAGAAAATCTCGAGACTCGGTGACCAACCCGCATCCGATCGTGCTTGATGCGTCCGCCGGCCGGGCCGCTGTCGGCCATGGCGGAGCTCGGCCGGCTGATTTTCTTCGATGCAAGCCTGTCGTCATCCGGCAAGCTCGCTTGCGCATCCTGCCACAGTCCGCAGCATGCCTACGGGCCGCCCGGCGATCTTCCGGTCATGCAAGGCGGCCCGCAACTGTCGCGCCCCGGCACGCGCGCGGTGCCGTCGCTGACTTATCTGGAGCGTCAGCCGAGCTTCGCCATCGGACCCGACAATGAGGAAAACGAAAACGTCAGCGTCGCGCAGCTCGTCGCGCTCGAGCCGAAACGCGGTGCGCGTGCAAAAAATCGCGCCGCAGGCGAGCCGGTCCGCGACCAATATGGTGCCGCAAGGCGGCTTGTTCTGGGATGGCCGCGCCGACACGCTGCAAGATCAGGCGCTGCTCGCCGCTTGCTCGATCCGCGCGAGATGGACGGCGGCTCGATCGACCTGGTCGCCGGCAAATTGCAGCGCGCGGCCTACGCGCGCGCGCTTTACCGCAGCTGTTCGGCAGCGTCGGTGTGGTCCGATCACGCGGCTTGCCGTCAGCGAGGCGCTGTTCGCGGTGGCGCGTTACCAGATCGAGGACGCCGAGCTTTCATCCCTATACCAGCAAGTTCGATTTCTGGCTGGAAGGCAAAGCGCGCTTTACGCGACAGCGAAGCTGCGCGGCTATGCGCTGTTCAACGATCCGGCCAAAGCCAATTGCGCCGGCTGCCATGTCGACCAGCCGACGCGCGACGGCCTGCCGCCGCTATTCACCGATCATCAGTTCGAGGCGCTTGGGCGCGCCGCGCAATACCGCGCTTGCCGTCAACGCCGATCCGGCGTTCTTCGATCTCGGCATTTGCGGGCCCTATCGGACGCGACATGGCGGCCGACACGCAATATTGCGGGCTGTTCATGACGCCGACTTTGCGCAACGCCGCGACCCGCCACGCCTTCTTCCACAACGGCGTATTTTCAACCCTCAAGCAAGTTCTGGATTTCTACGACTTCCGCGACACCGCGCCGCAACAAAATCTATCCGCGCGGCGCCGACGGAACGGTTGCAGAAATTCAACGACCTGCCGCCGCGCTACCGCGCCAATGTCGACGTCGCCGATCCGCCGTTCGACCGCAACCCGGCGATGCGCCGGCGATGACCGAGCAGGACGAAGCCGACATCATTGCCTTTCTCAATACGCTGGTCGACGGTTATAGGGAAAAATAGCTCCGGATCGCTGCGCGCGGCGGCTAAATCCGGAACAAGCTTGCGGCTGTGCGGCGGCCCTCGGCCGGCAATCCATTCGAGCATAGCGAGGTCGACGTCGTCGAAACCCGCCGGCAAGCACCGGCGCAGCGCCGATCTTGGCGTGATCGCCTTCGGCATAACAACCTTCGGCATAACGATTTGCGAGCGCGCAATAACGGCGGCCAGCGTCTCGATATCGGTATATTGCGTTCTCGAACTGCCACTGACCGTCTCCGGTGACCGCCCGTAAAGGCAAACTCGGCCAATCCAGGCTTGTTCCGAGCCTCATTCCAATTAGTCGCGAAGGCTCGCCTTACCGGTTCAAAGCTTCAATGCTCAGCGTGGCCGGGGAAGGGCAGCACTGCGGCAATCTCGCGGCGATCCCGCACAATGTTTCGGCAACTGCCATTTCATCGCGCGAGACGCGCCGCGTGCAAAACGCCTTCCAAATCGAGAACTGCTGCAAATAAGTTTCCGGCTTCTGCGCCCGCGGCAGGCGATTTTTCGCCATTTGACCGCCGTCACGAGCAAATAATGCTTTCGGTTCAATGGAATATTACCCGGCCCCGGCTGGCATTGGAGGCCCGCGCGCCGTACATAAGTAGGACGACAATTTGCCCGACGCCCCCTTCAACTGCCATAGCGACCATCAGTTCCACGGAGAATTTCAATGGCACTTGCGATTGGCGATACCGCTCCGGATTTCGAAGCCGAAACCACGGAAGGCAAAATCCGCTTCCATGACTGGGTCGGCAACAACTGGGCGGTGCTGTTTTCGCATCCGAAGGATTTCACCCCGGTCTGCACCACCGAACTTGGCACCATGGCGCGGCTCAAGCCGGAATTCGACAAGCGCGGCGTCAAGATCATCGGCCTCTCGGTCGATCCCGTCGACAATCATCAAAAGTGGGCGAGCGACATCAAGGATGTTGTCGGTTTCGCGCCAAACTACCCGATGATCGGCGACACCGACCTTAAAGTGTCGAAGCTCTACGGCATGCTGCCGGCATCGACCGGCGGCACGTCGGAGGGCCGCACGCCGGCCGACAATCAGACCGTGCGCAACGTCTTCGTGATCGGACCGGACAAGAAGATCAAGCTGGTGCTGGTTTATCCGATGACCACGGGCCGCAATTTCGACGAGGTGCTGCGCGTCATCGATTCGCTTCAGCTCAACGCCAAGCATCGCGTCGCCACGCCGGCCAATTGGAAACAGGGCGAGGACGTCATCCTTACCGGCGCGGTCAGCGACGAAGAGGCCAAGAAGCTCTACCCGGCAGGCTGGAAGACACCCAAGCCCTATATTCGCGTGGTCCCGCAACCGCGGTAGCAACATGTCCAAATCTCTGCTTTTATCGAGCGGGGCGCGGCCAATCCGAGGCCGCGCCTTTTCGTTTGAGGATCAGCATGAATCCGGACGCCCACAACCAGCCGCCGTTCGCCGCGCATATGGGCATGAAGATCACCCATGTCTCGAAGGACAAAGTCTCGGCGGAAATGCCGGTTACGCGACCAACTCAACAACCGCTACGGCACGCTGCACGGCGGCGCAGTGATGGCGCTTGCCGATAATCTCGGCGGCACGGCGACCATGGCCAACTTGCCGCCCGGCGGCCGCACCGCGACCATCGAGAGCAAGACCAATTTTTTTGCCGCCATTCCGCTGGGCGATACGGCTTATGCCGAATGCACGCCCCTGCATCGCGGACGCTCGACAATGGTGTGGCAGACCCGCATCACGCGGCGCGACGGCCGGCTGTGCGCGCTGGTCATCCAAACGCAGATCGTGATCACCCCGGAAAGCCAATAAAATGCGTCCGGCCAATCTCACTTACGGTATCGCTAATCCCAAAGACTCGGCCGGCATGACCGGCAAGGAGTTTTTGGAGGCTTTGCGGGACGGCAGGCTGCCGGCTCCGCCGATCATGCAGCCGCTGACGATGTGGCTCATCGAGGTCGGCGACGGCTATGCGGTCTTCGAGGGCGAAGCCGGCGCGCATCTGCTGAACCCACAAGGCACCGTGCATGGCGGCTGGGCGCTGACCTTGATCGACAGCGCCACCACCTGCGCCGCGCTCTCGCTGTTGCCTGCCGGCATTGGCGTGACCACGATCGAAACCAAGGGCAATTTCTCGCGGCCGATCAGCAAAGATACCGGCCACGTTCGGGCCGAGGGCCGCGTGGTGGCCCGCGGCCGAAGAATCATTTCGGCGGAGGCGCGCGTGCTTGATTCCGCCGGCCGCATCCTGGCCCATGGCACGGCGACCATCATGGTTCTTGGCGGAGCGGATGCGAGCGATCCGCCGGCCAAACCCGCCGCCAATGCCACCGCGGCGCCTTGAACTTTTTCAGTCGGAGGCTTTTGTCTGCGACGCGACGTACTGGGCGATCTCCAGATCGTCGCCGGCGCCGCGCGACCGCAGTCCCTTCACAACGCCTTCGCGATCCTGCATGTCGCGGTTCTGGCTCATCTTCCACTTGCCTTCCAGGCGAGCGATGACGAAACGGAATCCGACGATGCCGCGCACCATGGCTGCGATGAACGTGTCCGGCGCGTCCGACACCGCCCATGGCCTCGCTTCGGTTTTTTCCTGTTGGGCGGTCAGTTCGGTGACATGGCGGCGCAGCCATTCCGGATCGTTGACGACCTCCGGCCGGCCATAGGCATGCACGACGGCATAGTTCCAGGTCGGGACGACTTTGCCGGTTTGCGCCTTGGTCGGATACCAGTTCGGCGTGATGTAGCCCTCCGCACCTTGGAAGATCATCAGCGCTTCGCCGACGCCGCCCAATTCCTTGCAATGCGGATTGGCGCGCGCCAGATGGCATTCGATAGTGCCGAAAGCACCTTCGTCTTTGAGCACCGTGGGCAGGTGGCTGGCATAAAGGCCGAGGGGTCCCGCCGAGACCAGCGCCGCGAACGGGCGCTTTCGCATCAGCGCATGCATCTGCGCGGCATCGTCGACGCGAAAGTGGTCCGGCTGATACATCGTTCGCCCGTTCAGGTCACCTGGTAAAACTTCAGCACCACGCGCGCCGCCTCGCGGTAGCCGGCGCACACCATAATATGGCGCGTCATCCACACATAGCGCATGGCGCCGGTCTCGAAAAACGTCGCCCCGCGAAAATAATAGGCGCCCGGTGGGACCGCCTCGCCCGCCGCCAGCGCCGCCATGACCGCGGCGGGCCCGTGACGCAGCGCGTGATTGCGCACATAGATCAAGGCGCCGTCGTCGGTACGCAGCGTGTAGCGCGCTTCCAGTTCGGCAACGCCGTCGCTGCGCAACACCTGCCAGTCGGCGCCGCCGGGCACACCTCGCCGGCAGAGCTGCGGCCCGGAAAAGTCGCCGCCGGTGATCGGAACGATGCGGCGGCCGCCTTTGCCGACGTCGCCGAGATCGAGCGGCGCGCCGACCGTCACCCGTGCATCGCAGATGAATTCCAATCCGCGGCGCCGCCGGTTCCAGGTTTGCCATCGCAACCTCGCAATGTCATCGTAAGCCAAACGCGAGTGAGGATAGCATGGATGTTCGCGCCGCCGTGGCTTATGCGCCCGGCAAGCCGCTGGAAGTGACGACGGTCCAGCTCGACGGCCCGCGCGCCGGCGAAGTGCTGGTCGAGATCAAGGCGACCGGCATTTGCCACACCGACGAATTCACGCTCTCGGGCGCCGACCCGGAAGGCCTGTTTCCCGCCATCCTCGGCCACGAAGGCGCCGGCATCGTCGTCGACGTCGGTCCCGGCGTCACCTCGGTCAAAAAGGGCGACCACGTCATTCCGCTGTACACGCCGGAATGCCGGACTTGCCCGTCGTGCCTGTCGCGCAAGACCAATCTGTGCACCGCCATCCGCGCCACGCAAGGTCAGGGCGTGATGCCGGACGGCACCTCGCGCTTCTCGATCGAGGGCAAGAAAATCCACCACTATATGGGCTGCTCGACCTTTGCCAATTTCACCGTGCTGCCTGAGATCGCGGTGGCGAAAATCCGCGACGACGCGCCGTTCGACAAGGTCTGCTATATCGGCTGCGGCGTCACCACCGGCATCGGCGCGGTGATCAACACCGCGAAGGTCGAGCCGGGCGCCAAATGCGATCGTGTTCGGCCTTGGCGGCATCGGGCTCAACGTCATTCAGGGCCTGCGCCTCGTCGGCGCCGACATGATCATCGGCGTCGACGTCAACCCGGAGAAAAAAGCCTGGGGCGAACGCTTCGGCATGACGCATTTCGTCAATCCGAAGGAGGTCGGCGGCGATCTCGTCGCCCATCTCGTCGACATGACCAAGAGCGGCGCCGATCAGATCGGCGGCGCCGATTACACCTTCGAATGCGTCGGCCATGTCGGCCTGATGCGGATCGCGCTGGAGAGCTGCCATCGCGGCTGGGGCCAGAGCATCATCATCGGCGTCGCCGGCTCCGGCCAGGAGATCGCGACGCGGCCGTTTCAGCTCGTCACCGGCCGGGTCTGGCGCGGCAGCGCCTTCGGCGGCGCCCGCGGCCGCACCGACGTCCCGAAAATCGTCGACTGGTACATGGAGCGGCAAGATCGAGATCGATCCGATGATCACTCACACCATGCCGCTTGCCGACATCAACAAGGCGTTCGACGCTGATGCGCGAGGGCAAATCGATCCGCAGCGTCGTCATCTATTAACAGGCTGTGTCGGCGCCGCCCGGCGGAATTCGCCGCTCGGCCCGGCGGTTGAGGGACGGCCCTGTCATTCCTTCAGGAAAGACAGGATGATCGACGTCGCCTGCTCCGGCTGCTCTTCCATGATCCAGTGCCCGGCATCCTTGATCACCGCGGCGCGCACGTTCGCGGCGGCAAAACCGATCTCAGCCGCGAGATGGGCGCCGTAAGAGTGATCGCCGCCGATCGCCAGCACCGGCATCTGCAATTTTCCCTTCGCGGCGAGCCCTTGATTGTCGACGGCGTCTTGCGCGAAGGCGGCAAACTGCCCGCCAAAGGCGTTGTGAATGGCGTAAGGACGCGCGTACAGCGCGGCATAGTGGTCGCGGGTTTGTTCGTCGATGCGAGACGGATTGGCCGAAAGCTCGTTGTAGAAGCGATCGAGCAGGATCCGCTCGCGACCCGCCACCAGGCGCTCGACATCGGGGCCGCGGAAGTTGAAGTGCCACGTTTTCGGGTTTTTCAACTGCTCGTCCCAGTCACCGATTCCCGGCAAAGGCGCGTCCATCACGACCCACTTTGTCACCCGGGCTGGAAACAGCGCCGCAAAGGCGTAACCCACCATGTTGCCGATGTCGTGAGTGACGAGGGCGATCTGTCGGCAATGAAGCTGATCCAGAATGCCGGCAAGGTCGCGGGCCTGCGCGACCTTTTCGTATCCGCCTTCGGGATGCGACGACAGGCCCATGCCGCGCAGATCGGGAACGATGACCGTGTGGTCTTTGACCAGCGCGTTGGCGAGAGGCAGCCACATATCGCCGGTGTCGCCGAAGCCATGCAGAAGAAGAACGGCCGGTCCGTTCCCCCCGACGCGGACATATTGCGTCCCGCCGGTCACCGCCATCTGCTTTGCGTCAAACGACCCCGGCCAGGAGCCAACCGTCATGATGATGCCCTTTGGTTCGGACCTGTGCGACCGCCGCCGATCCAGGCGAGGAATATCACCGTCGTGACCGGTTCGCCGCGCTGGATCGGCAAGGCCGATCTTAGCACAAATCGAAATTGCCTTCGGGTCGCGGTTTGGCGGCCAATTCCGGCACCGCCGCACGCACGGAACTTCGCTTCACGGCTCGCCGTTGCTATCGCGGCGCCCCGTCCTGTTCTCGCGCAAAAGCCATTTCGATGCCGAAAGCCCGCAAGTCCCATTTGCGCCGGGTGCGCCACGCCGTAGCGCGCTACCACGACGCCAGAAAGTCGCTGCATAGCCCGGCGTCGCCGCAGAGCCGCTACGGCCTCGACTGGATGAATTTCTTCCTTGCCGACGTGCAGACCGGCTTCGGCACCTTCGTTGCGTTCTATCTGGCCCATCTGGGCTGGTCGGAGCGCGACGTCGGCTATGCCTTGACGCTTGGCGGGCTTGCGGGGGTCGCCAGCCAAATCCCGGGCGGCGCGCTGGCCGACGCACTGCCATGGAAGCGCGGATTGATCGCGGTCGGCATTGTCATGATCGGCGCCGCGGCGCTGATCCTGGCGCTGGCGCCAACCTACCTCATGGTGCTGTTCGCCGCGCTGCTGCAGGGCGTGACTGGCGGGATTATCACGCCGGCGATAGGCGCCATCAGCCTCGGTCTGGTCGGCCGCCGGGCGATGTCGGTGCGCACCGGGCGCAACTACCGCTATGCGGCCGGCGGCCACGCCGCGACCGCGGCGCTGATGGGACTGGTCGGCGCTTATTTCGCCATGGGCACGATTTTTATCGCCGCGGCGGCCCTGTGCATCCCTGCCCTGATCGCGCTCGGTTTCATCCGGCCTGACGAGATCGATTATGCCCGCGCCCGCAATGCCGCAGCCGGCACCAAAGCGCATCAGGTCGGCCGCGTCGCCGATCTCCTGACCAATCGCCGGCTGGTACTGTTCACGGCCGCTCTTGTGCTGTTTCAACTCGCCGATGCTTCGATGCTGCCGCTGATCGGCGAGAATTTAGCGACGACCATCCCGACCGAATCGTCGCTGTGGATGTCGGGCTTGATCATCGTGCCGCAGATCGTGGTCGCGATATTCGCGCCGTGGGTCGGCTATCACTCCGAGAAACGCGGCCGCAAACCGCTGCTTCTGCTCGGCTTTGCCGCCGAGCCGGTGCGCGCGGCGTTGCTCGCTTTCAGCAACGCCTATGCTTTTCTGGTCGTCGCCCAAATATTGTCCGGTATCACCGGCGCCGTCATCGGCGTCCTGACCGTCATCGTCATCACCGATCTGACCGCGGGCACCGGCCGATTTAATCTGGCGCAAGGCGCCGTCGGCGCGGCCATCGGCATCGCCGCTTCGCTCAGCACCCTGATTACCGGCTTCCTGTTTCAAGGCGTCGGACCGTTCGGCGGATTTATCGCCATCGCCGCCGTGGCAGGCGCCGCCACGGTGCTGATCTGGGCGTTCGTTAGTGAGACCGAAGCCCGCCAAATACGACGCCTGAGCGGGACGACGACGGACCGCTCATTGGACCTTGATGCCGGCCTCCTTCATGATCGGCCACCATTTGTCGGCCTCGGATTTTTGGAAGGCGGCAAACGCCGTCGGACGCTGCAGCTCGGGCGAGGCGATCTGCTGGCCGAGCGCGCTGAGCTTGTCCTTCACGCTGTCATTCTTCAGCGCGGTGACGGTTGCGGCGTGGATCTTGGTCGAGAACGTCCTTCGGCGTGCCTTTCGGCGCCCACATGCCGAACCAGATCGAGGCGTAGAAGCCCGGCAGCCCGGCCTCGTCCGTGGTCGGCACCTCGGGCAAGCTCGTCATGCGGGTCTTGGACGGCACCGCGATGGCGCGGATGGTGCCGGCCTTCACCTGGGCGGTGAAATTCGACGACGGCTCGATCATCATGTCGATCTGGCCGGCCATCATGTCCTGCACCGCGGGACCGTCGCCGCGATAGGGCACGAACTGGAAGGTGGTGCCGGTGGCTTTCTGGAACGACAGGCCGGCAAGATTGCCGGTCGAGCCGACGCCGGGAATTCCGACGCTGGCTTTGCCGGGATTGGCCTTGAGCCAGGCGATCAGCTCCTTGAGATTATGCACCGGCAGGCTGTTCTTGACGCAAATCAACAGCGGCTCGTAGGCGAGCTCGGCGATCGGCGTGAGATCGTTGAGCACGTCGAAATCCAATTTGTAGAGGCCGCCGATCAGCACATTGGTCGTCAGCGTACCGATGCATAGCGTGTAGCCGTCCGGCGGCGAATGCGCGACCTTGCCGACGCCGATGGCGCCGGCGGCGCCGGTGAGGTCCTCGACAATAACCGTCTGCCCCAATGCGACTTGCCCATCGGATCGGCGATCATCGCGCGCCAGCACGTCCGTTGCACCGCCGGCGGAGAACGGCACGATCGACCGTGACCGGCCGCGTCGGATAATCGGCGGCGAGCACGAGGTTTGGACGCAAGCGCCGCGGCAGCGGCGCCGCCGGCGAGTTGATCAGAGTTCTCGGCGTGACAGCTTTCATGGTCCCTCCCCTGACATGACGATGTTGTTTGTTGTGCCGGCGATTCACCCCGTGATCATTCCGGCTTGAGATGGGCGAACTGCACCACCTTGCGTCCACTTCGCCGTATCAGCGGCGATGAACTTGGCAAACTCAGCCGGCGTATTGGGCTCCATCTCGATGCCGCCGAGATCGAGCAGGCGCGCTTTTACGTTCGCATCGGCCATGCGCCGCATTGAACGCCTTGTTGAGCGTTGCGACGATCTCGGCGGGCGTGCCTTTGGGCGCACCGAAGCCGATCCAGCCGAACGCTTCATAGCCCGGCAGAAATTGGGCGATCGGCAGGCACGCCCGGCAATACGTCGAGCGGCTGCGGCGTGGTGACGCCGAGCGGCCGCAGCTTGCCGGCCTTGATCTGCGGCAGCGACGACGGCGTGACGTCGAACATCACCTGCACCTGACCGGCCATCAGATCGACCAGCGCCGGAGTCGAGCCGTGATAAGGCACGTGCACGAGATCGACGCCGGCCATGTATTTGAACAACTCGCCGGCGACGTGCTGCGGTCCGCCGACGCCCTGCCGACGCCATGTTGATCTTGCCGGGATGCGCCTTGGCGTAAGCGATGAATTCGGGAACGGTCTTTGCCGGAAACGACGGGTTGACCTCCATCACCAGAGGCACCCGGTCGATACCGACGATGGGCTCGATGTCGCGAACGAAGTCGAACGGCAAATTGGGGATCAGCGCCTGATTGATGGTGTTTTGCGAGTTGACCAGAAGCAGCGTGTAACCGTCCGGCGCCGCATGGACGACCGCCTCGGTCGCGACATTGCCGGTCGCGCCCGGCCGCACCTCGACGATGAATTGCTGCTTGAGCTGTTCGGACACCGGCTGCGTCAACAGCCGCGCGGTAATATCCGAGGAGCTTCCGGCGGCCTGTCCGACGATGACATGCACCGGCCGCGTCGGATAATCCGCGGCAAGCACGCGGCGCGCGACAGGAGCGGCAGCGCCGCGGCGGCGCCCAGTTGCAGAAAGTGCCGGCGCGGCAAATGGCCCTGCGATTGGCGTTGCACGTCGATGTTCCCCCTCGTTTGTCCGGCGCCGCTTATGACACCGCAGCGCTCGCGCGGCACTATATCCGTATTCTGCGCCTTGTCAGCAGAGGCCGAACCGTCGCAGGCACCGGCGTTACGCCAGCCGGCGCTGCAATCGCGCTTCGCGCAGAAACAGAAACAGCCCGGTTGCCACAACGATCGCCGAGCCGACCAGAAGGCTGAGCGTCGGCACATCGCCCCAGACCAGAAACCCGATCACCAGCGCCCAAACCAGCATCAGGTAATAGAACGGCGTCACCGCAGCGGCCGGCGCCAGATGCAGCGCCCGGGTCCAGAACCATTGCCCGACCGCATTGATAAAGCCGGTGCCGAACAGCATCGCCCCATCGATCGCCGACGGCCAGCGCCAGCCGAACAGCAGAAGAAAGCTATGGAAGAAGGCCAGCACCGCCAGTTGCCACATGACCAGCGTATTGGCGGACTCGGTCCGGGTCATGCCGCGCACGGCCACCGTCACGCTGCCGTACATGACGGCATTGATAAGCGCGAACAACGCGCCGAGCGTGAGCGAATTGGCGCCCGGGTTGGTGACGATCAGCACGCCCAGAAAGCCGATGACGAGCGCGATGCCGCGCACCCAGCCGGCGCGTTCCTTGAGCCAGACAATCGCCACCAGGGCGGCGAACAGCGGCGAGGAGAAATTGATGGCGACCGCGCCGGCGAGCGGCATCAGGCTGAAGGCAAGCAACAGCGCCAGCTGCGAGATCGATTGCGACAGGCCGCGCAGAATGTGATCGCGCGGCCGCGCGGTTACAAAGACCGAAAGCCCTGTGACCGGCAGCATGACCATGCCGAAGGCCACAAGCGACGACAGCGAACGCAGGAACAGCACTTCTCCGACCGGATAGGACGCGACCAGCCATTTGCTTGCCGCCGAAGCGCTCGCGAACAGCACCGTCGCGATCACCATCATGAGAATGCCACGGGGAATGTCCTCGGTGCGGCCCTTGCTCTCCTTGCCGCGCCCGGCAATCGATCCGCTGGAAATATCCGCGGTTTTTGCGGCGGTTAGATCGTCCATCCCCCCGACCGTGCCGTTGGCTCCGGTTTATCCTTGGTCAGCCGTCTATGCCGTTGCGACCCGGTTGGCAAACGGGAGCGCCCTGGCGACAGGAACATTTGCGCAACCGGCGGGTTTGCAGGTCAGCAACAGCCGATCGCAAACAGCCGATCGGGCGGCCTCATCAGGAGTGCCTTCACATGTGCGATTACAGCCTGCACCTCGTCGCCTCGCGTCCGGCCCAAATAGCGGACCGGCTTGTTTCCACCGACTTTATTCAGTCGATCACGCGCGGTTTCACCGCGCTCGGCGAACCAGAGGTGGCCGTCTGCCTCCTTCCCGGCACCGAAGTCGCCTTCGATCGGGACGTGCAATACGACCGTGCTTTCGCTCTGTTCGGCCGGGCCCGCCTGACCCAGCGCGTCGCTCGCTTCCGCCAGATCAATATGGACGATCCGCATGTCCATCACGACGCGCTTGAGTTTGCCGACGGCCGGCTCGTGATGGTGACGTCGGCTCATTCCCGGCCAGACGATGACCGTTCTGCAATTGCCGGCGCGCCCGACCGAGGAGGCCGGTGCGCAACAGGCTTCGCCAGCCTTGGCGCCGGAATCGGTGACCTGAAGGAGCCGGCGCCGGATCAGAGACGGCGCACTTGGCGACGATTTGAAGGCGGACCTGAAGATTGGGCGGCCGCGTGCCAACGCGACCGCCCAATCTTCAACCGGTTCCGTCCAACGGCAAACGCGCGCCGGAAACCGTAAATTTCAAAACTCGCCGGTTTTTTTCTTTTGCGGGTCTTGGTCCGGCTTAGTTCCCACGGCTTCCTTCTCACGAGCGGCACCCGCATGGTGCGGCGGCTGATGGCCGGTCGTGCGGTCGGCCTGCTCTTGCGCATGTTTTATTTCGCCGATTGCCTTGTCTGGCGTGCGATTTTCACCTGCCATCGTGTCCTCCGTTCCTGCAAGGCAACGGATGGGACCTCAGCTCGTTCCGTGCCGGATTTAGGCGCGCTCGGCTCGCCAACTTCGGATTTGAAGTCTGTCACATAAATTTGATTCTTCGCTCGTGATACATGCACCGCAGCCTTGGCTCTAGCTTGACGCTAGGGAAACCCCGACGGGTAAAGTTTAAATGGGCAGTAGGTAGTTGGTTCAGTCAACTCGCGCATGTCAATTCCAAACGAGGAGCAACACTAATATTCTATTTTGGCACTTTTAGGCTCAACCTAAGGATGATAGAATGACTTGTTTCTCTCACCGGGGGATGGGCTTATGAAGGCCATTCTGCGAAACATATCATTCGCCATAGCGGGCATGTCCTTGCCGTTGTTCGGCGGGGACGCACAATCTTGTAACTTCGGACAAAGACTTGTTAATATTTGCGTCCATCTCAAAACAAAAATACCGTTATCAGAGGTGTTTTTGTTCTCCCAGCAGGGCGGCCAGATTTATCGATATCACAATTCATGCGCGGACGAGATTACGCTAATCGTAACTGAGGATTTTGGTGCGACCATATCGGCCAAAATTGAAGCGAGTGCAGACCTAGATGTACCCTGCGATGGCAAATGT
The DNA here is from genome assembly GCA_963827465.1 of uncultured Alphaproteobacteria bacterium. Lineage (GTDB taxonomy): Bacteria > Pseudomonadota > Alphaproteobacteria > Rhizobiales > Xanthobacteraceae > BOG-931. The sequence goes on along the minus strand of CAWHBC010000005.1, from coordinate 200,673 downwards.
GGAGGTATTGGGCATTTGCTCTCTTGTGTCGACATGGCATCCGAAGTTGGCACACTTCAACACAGTGCATCCATGGTCGGCACAGAAGCTCACCAACCCGCACAGGCAACGCCTCCTCCAATAGAAGCCAGCAGTCCTCCGGCGCCGACAGCACCTGCAACGTCACCTGTTGCCAACTTTACTGTGCGGCTGAATTGGGACATTTGGGGTGATGATATCCCAATGCCTAACGGCCGCGTGGGAAATTCGGTAGCCGACATGGACAACTGTGCTGCTCAATGCAACGACAATCCTGCATGCACAGCATTCGCATTCGATCGCTGGAAGAATGTGTGCTATCCGAAGTCTTCATTGCCGGAGAGCAGCATTCTCGATGCACGTTCTATAATTGGGATCAAGAAACCTTCGGTACTACCGAACGTTTCTCAGACCGCACCACTTAAAATTGACTCTCTACCAAACAGGCGCTTTCACGACACGCCCGTGATTAAAATCTATGCCGCTAATGAAGCAGACTGCAAGTCGGCCTGTACCAACGAACTGCGTTGCGTGACGTTTACTTTTTCGAAGAGCATTACTAGCGGACTGAACTGCGAAATGTTCAACGTCTCCGGGGCGCCTGAACAGGACGACACCGCTGACAGTGGGTTTAAATATCAAACCCAATAGAGCGACTCCAACCAGCTGTTTTGTTAGCTGAAAGCATTTTCAGGATTTTTCACTCGACTTCGATTTTCCTGTTGTGGGCGAGACCATGTTAAAGAGTATCTTTAGCCAAAATAGCTCATAAATGAGCCAGCACACAGCAAAGAGTAAGAAGGAAATTTGTCGGTAATCCAATGAGTATTGCAAAGTGATGTTTGAACTATCTTCAGAATGGGCTGGACTATCATTACATTTGCTGACGATCGGTGCGATATTTGTGTCCGCGAATGCCATCGTCTTAGTTTGACAATAATACATATAATGAAATGTTGGTTCGGTGTTTTTGATCTGAGTGCCTAAAAACGCCGATCCGACAAAGAAGACAGCCGTAATGAAGGCGATTTGAAATAAGTTGACGTTTGATAGGTCTTCACCTTTGAAATGTCTGAAAGCAGTGTACAACAAAAAAGTAATCATCTGAACAATAATCATCGCGTAGGCGATTGTTGCGTACCAATTATCCGCGGGAGGATTTTGAAAATATACAAAAAGCATAACAACGGCGGACGCCAAGCAAAGTGCGCGAGAGAATTTGAACACGCTATCCAGATCGTTTTCGTATTTGGAGTTAATCACCTCTGTGGAACTGTCGGAAGTTGCGTTTGACTGAGCCTGCGCCAGAAAATCGCGACGGATAAATGAAAGAGGAACCAGTGCTAATACCAAGAGGAATATTGGAAGGAAAAATCGGGGTACATCATAGCTCGCAGGGTCAGGATCCTGATGGGTAACTTTGAAGCAAGTGACTAACACCGCGACGAACTGGATCACGAGATACGGAGATTTCGTGGGCCGCAAATAGTCGAGAAATGGACCCATAAAGCCGGCAATTGCCCCCATAGCACCAGCCCCATTAGTGGTCGAAGCGTCGCTGAGAATAGGATAGCCGATTATTACCGAGGGGCGCAACCTAAACGCGAGGCAGCCCATAGTCGGGACAACTGGTTATGGTTGGGCTTCGCGGCACGCCTTTATTCATTTCGACAACCCAACGATATTCGCGAACACGTCCAAATTTGCACGCTTCAGGAGGCGAGTTCACATAACGGCGGTGGGAAGAACATGCCTGCGGACGCCACCGCTCGCGTCGACGGAAACGCCGCCAGAGGTCGGCTACCGTCGCCGGCAATGCGGCGCCTTTCATACAGGCAGCGAAGGGCCGCTTCTGCGAGCCGAGCACCGCCGGAGCCCCCTGGCTGGCGAGAACCAGCAGCCAGCCCTTTCTAGGCCAGCGGCAGTATCGCGGCGGCCCACCTGCGGTGCCGCTCGTTGCCCAGGAAACGAGAGAACTCTTAACGAATTGTACAAAACGGTCGGGCATTCTACGTATCGTTCCGATTTCACCAAGGCTGTCATGCCCCTCCTGTCCGCCGATCCAGAAAACGATTCCAAGATGTTCGAGGTCGCGCCGGTCTCGCTGTGGATCGAGGACTACAGCGAAGTGCGGGCGCTGTTTGAACAGTGGCGGGCCGCCGGCGTAAGCGACATCAGGGCGTTTCTCGCCGCCAACCACGATCGCGTGCGGCAGTGCTCCGAGCGCATCCGCATCCTCAAAGTCAACCGCAAGACCTTGTCGCTGTTCGGCGCCCGCGATCTGTCCCACCTGATGGCCAATCTCGGCCAGGTGCTGCGCGATGACACCTTCAAGGGCCACATCGATGAACTGACCCAGCTCTGGGACGGGCGATCGAGCTTTTCCAGTCATACCGTCAACTATACGCTGGCCGGGGAACGTCTCGATATCCAGCTCCACGGCACCATACTTCCCGGCCACGAACAAAGCTGGGATCGCGTCATGATCGTGATCGAGGACGTAACCGAGCGGGAAAACGCCCGTCGCCGTCTCGTCGCCAGCGAGAACTACGCCTGCGGCCTGTTCGCGCATTCGCCGGTTTCGCTGTGGGTGGAGGATTTCAGCGGGGTCAAGCGTCTGATCGACGACGTGCGCGCCCGCGGCGTCGAAGATTTCCGCGTCTTCACCGATGTGCACAATGAGTTCGTTCCGCGCTGCATGAGCGAAATCCGCGTGCTCGAAGTCAACGGCCGCACGCTCGAACTGTTCGGCGCCATCGATAAAGAGACCTTGCTGCGCAATCTCCCCGCCGTGTTTCGCGACGAGATGGAGCCGCATTTCCGCGAGCAGCTGGTCGATCTGTGGGACGGCAAGCTGTTCCAGCAGCGCGAAGTGGTGAACTACGCGCTCGACGGCACCAAGCTGCATCTCTTGTTGCAGTTTTCGGTGCTGCCCGGCCACGAACGAAACTGGTCGCTGGTGCAGGTCGCGCTCACCGACATTACCGCGCGCAAGAAGGCGGAGGCCTATCTCGAATATCTCGGCACCCATGACGTGTTGACGCGAACGTTGAACCGCTCGTTCTTCGTTGATGAGCTCAACCGGCTCGAACGCAAGGGGCCGAAGCCCGTCACCGTCATCATCGCCGACGTCAATGGATTGAAGGCCGCGAACGACGAATTCGGCCACGGCGCCGGCGACGCGCTGCTGCGCCGGGCGGGTGAAGTGTTCGTTTCGCTCGTCGAGAAGCCGGCTTCGGTGTCGCGTATCGGCGGCGACGAGTTCGCGGTGCTGTTGCCCGGCACCGAGGCCGCCGCCGGGGAGACCATTCTTGCGTCGCTTATGGATCTCATCGAACTCAACAACCAGTACTATCCGGATCTCGCCCTGAGCATCTCGGCCGGAATTGCCACCAGCCGATCAGGCGACCGGCTGGAGCAGGTGGTCAAACGCGCCGACTTGAAGATGCTTCACGCCAAGCGCTTATATTATTTGCAGGCCGATCGGGAACGGCGCGAAGCAGGCGCCGCGTGAAGCGGCTGCCGCTGGCGCGCTCGGAGAGATTCGAACTCCCGACCCTCAAATTCGAAGTCTGATGCTCTATCCAGCTGAGCTACGAGCGCGGCGGGTGGAACCATAATGGTTTCGGGGCAAAAGTCACGGTGTCTGCTGCAGCGCGGCATCGGTCCCTGAAATCGGCTGCGCCGCAGCATGACCGGACCTTCTGCGGTTCCGTAGACATGCCTTTCTTGCTGACCGGCTATGCCCCCCGAACGTTTCCGCCCTCCTTTCGGTTAACAGCGAGATCCAACGATGGACGGAGACCCATCACCATGTCCGACTTTCGCAACTCGAATTACGAATACCGCAATCCGGACGACCCGTTTCGCGCTGACGCCAATCTCGACCCCAATGTGCGCGCGCCAAGTGCGGCGTGGGGCTGGGTTGCCGCGGCTGTGTTCCTGGTCCTTGTTCTGGCCGTCGCCTTCGGCTTCGGCCATAAGCCGGGACAATTAGGCACCGACACCGCGTCCAATAACGTCAGTCCGCCGGCCGCGACCCACATGGCCCCGCCGGCCGCTTTGACGCCGCCGAGCGCTACGCCGGCGCCGGCCACGCCGACACCGCCGGCTGTTGCGCCCACCACCCCGGCGGCGCCGGGCGCGGCGCACTAGCGGTCGAGAACGTCGATCCGACCGGTAATACCGGTCGTCAGTGAAGTAAAGCGGTCCCGGTTCTGCCGGGGCCGCTTCGCTCGTTTCGTGAAGACTCTTCGGTTCATCCGCGCGCTAGTTCCACCGGTACGGCGGATGACGCCGATGAATTGGGCGCCGATTTCATGGCCAAGCCGCCAGACGACTTGATAGCTGCATTCCTTGGCCAGTCCCTCGCCGGATAACAGCAGCACAAACCGGTCCGGAACGTCATAACCCTCGACGTGAAGCCGCACGCCGCCCGTGGAGATATCGGTGATCAGGCAGTCACGCGGCAGCGCGCCGCTGCCGAGCTGGATTTTGGCGAGGCGGTTGATCAGACGCCGCGGCGCTTCGCGCCGGTCGGAAGGCGCGCTTATGCGAACGAGCTTTTTTATTCCCATGGCCGCCGGATCGCACTTGGTTCCAGCATGCCGCCGCCACAGGGCAACGGAATGAAATAACAAAAGGCGCTTGCGGCGGGCCTAAAGCGCTCGGCGGCATTTTCCGCGGATTTGAAGGAAATTTGCGCCCTTTACCCGCACGATCGTTCACCGTGGAACTCGATGGTCATGCTCGCCGTTGTTCTTGCAAGGGATTTACCTCGCGGAGCGAACGCCGCACGGAGCCAGTTATGATCAACCAAACGCGATCGCGACGCGGAGCTGCGCGCCAGCTTGCCCACCCGTGAAAGAGCAGCCCGACCCGTTTCTGCAAATGACGACCGGCCATATCGGGGATCGGCGGGTTGTCCTGTTTCGCCGTCGTCGCGGTCGCCATCCTCACCGTGGTTTTTACGGGCTCAACGCGCACGGCGGCGCCCAGCGCGCCGCCGCCGGCTGCCGCCGCATCGAGCGCGCCGGCCGCCGGCGGCCATGGCCGGCCGGCGGCGCCGACCGCGCCGCAGACCACCAACAACGCCAAAGGCTAAGCCGCCGCCATGAGCTTCGCGCGACGCGAAAGTGCCTCACTTCGTAGGCGCGCGTCGACCGGCACGCGATAGCCGTTGACGAGGCGGTTGGTTTCGTTGGCCATGCCGACGACCGCCATCAGCTCGCCGAACATCGCTTCGCTCATGCCCGCCTTGCGTGCCGCCGCGGTGTGGCTGGCGATGCAATATCCGCAGCCGTTGGTGACGCTCACCGCGACATAGATCATTTCCTTGGTCAGCGCATCGAGCGCGCCCGGCGTCATGATCTCCTTGATGCTCGCCCAGGTGCGCTTGAGTGTTTTGCGGATCGTGGGCCAGGTATTTCCAGAAATTATTGACGTCCTCGACCTGCCGCGTGCGCTTGATGTCGTCGTAAACGGCCCGAACGTCCGCTGACGCGTCGCGATACTCGATGGGTTGGCGTGGCATGGCGCGATACTTCCCTCCCGCATTGTCAAACTCTCCTGCAACATTCTAGCGGCTCCGCACGGCTGGCGGAAACAGTCAGACGAGCCATAGGGCAAATTTGAATTGATTTCATTGCGGCGCATTGACCGGGTGTCAAACAGGAACTCATCCGGCGGCGAACCGAAGGGCCACTGCCGATTTTCATCCATGGTGCACTTAATCTGTGTCGCGGCAGGCACGGCCGCCCGGCTTGGTGAATTGGAGTTGGAAAGGCCATGATGCGTACTATAGGCATGCTGATCGCCGACGATGCGAGCGTCACGCAGCAAGTCCTGACCGAAGCCGCCCACCTGTCGAAATTGCCGGTGCGATTGAGTGTAACGGACAACGGCCGCGATTGCCTGACGCTACTCAACGGCGGCCATATCGATCTCGCTTTCGTCGACGTGCACATGCCGGAGCTTTCGGGAACCGAAGCGGTATGGTCGGCGCGCAAGCAAGGCATCCAGACTTTCGTCACGCTGATGTCGACGCCGCCGGCGGCGGAAGCGGTCGAAGTCGCGATCAAGCTGCGGGCCTACGAATTTCTGTTCAAGCCGTTCGGCATCGCCGACGCCGTCGCCATCATGAAGACCTACAACCGCATCACGGCGCCGACCAAGATCCTGATCGTCGACGACTCTTCCGCGGTCCGCCAGATCGTGCAAAAGATCGTGCAAGGCAGCGTCTTTAATTGCGATGTCGACGAGGCGGGCGACGGCGAAGGCGCGCTCGCCTTGGCGCGGATCACCCGTTACGACGCCGTATTCCTCGATTGCAACATGCCGGGGCTCAGCGGCATCGCGACCATGAAGCGGCTGCACCTCGTTCAGCCCGCGGCCAAGATCGTCATGATTTCCGCGGAACGAAGCCTGGCCACCGAAGACGCCGCCTACGATGCCGGCGCGTCCGCCTTCCTGCACAAGCCGTTCACCTCCGGCGACGTCGACCAGGTGCTGCACGCCGCCTTCGGCTTGCGGTCGCCCAATTTGAAGGTCAAAAGCAGCGAGGCGAGCTTCGACGTGGCGATCGAGGGCCCGACCATCCGGCTGGCTCACAAATCAAGCGGCCACATTTTTGAATATTTGTGGTTCGAGCGGCCGCCCTATTTGCGCAATGCGGTGGTGCGTCCGGCTTCGGCCGGCGCCGTCGCCCCGACGCAGGTCGCACCCGCCGCGGCCAAGGCGGCGATGCTGCAGCTGCGTTCGGCGCGGCTCCTGGCTGCCGCATAATCCGGCGGCTTTAAGGAGCGCTGGCTGTTCCGCGGCCGGCCATGACTTTCCCACGATGACATCGGCGTTTGTTGCGTGTTAGCGCGGCGGCCACTGCATTGCCGCCGCGGCGTTTGCCGGGCACACTCCGTCCAACACGCTGAACGGGACGGAACGCCATGCCGAAGACACCGGATTATTTCGCCGGCAAAACCATCGTCATCACCGGCGCCGCGAGCGGCATCGGCCGTGCCACCGCGCTGATCTTCGCGCGCGAAGGCGCCAATGTGGTCTGCGCCGACATCAACGAACGGCGGCGCGCGCGACACAGCGGCCGCGGTCAACGCCAAGGGCAGCCAGGCGCTGGCGCTCAAAGACCGACGTCACCAGCGCGCGCCGAGGTCGACGACATGGCGGCGCGCGCGCTGGCCGCCTTCGGCAGCGTGCAGTTCCTGTTCAATTCGGCCGGCGCCGCTTTCCGCCGCTCGAAATTCCTCGACATCGACGACGCGCTGATGGCGCAAGACCTTTGCGCTCAATCTCAACGGCACGTTCCATGCGATGCAGGCGGTGCTGCCGCACATGCTTTCCAAGCCAAGTTCGGCGTCATCGTCAATGTCGCCAGCATGGCGCATCGGCGCGGCGGCCCCGGCTCGTCGATCCACTACGCCGCGGCCAAAGGCGCGGTGGTGTCGATGACCCTGGGCGTGGCGCGCGAATTCGCCGCCCAAGGCATCCGCGCTTTGTCGATCTCGCCCGGACCGATCAAGACGCCGTTCCAGGACGCGGCGGGCTCGTCGCCGGAACTGGTGCAGCGCTTCCTCGAAGACATCCCGATGAAGCGCTTCGGCGAGCCGGAGGAAATCGGCGAGCTCGTCCTGTTCATGTGCTCGGACGCCTGCCCGTTCATGACCGCCGACACGGTCTATGTGAACGGCGGCGGCGGCTGGCGATAACGATCACGTCGTCGCGCCACGCGGCCGCCAGTTCACCAGAAACACGCCGGCGACGCAGACCGCCATGCCGAGAAGCGACAGCGGCGCCAGCCGCTCGTCGAACAAGCGCCCAGGCCATCAGCGCGGTGACCGGCGGCGTCAGATAGAACAGGCTCACCACGCGCGTCGCCGCGGCGCGGCGGATCAGGAAATACAAAAGCCACACCGCGCCGAGCGAGAGCACCAGAACGAGCCAGCCGAGCGCAAACACAAATTGCGGCGTCAATTGCACGACGCGGGTCTCGAAGGCAACGGCGCCGAGCGAGAACAAGACCGCCGCCGCGGCATATTGGATGCACAGCGCCGGCCGCCAATCGATGCCGCCGCCGAAGCGCTTCTGATAAAGCGTGCCGACGGTGATGCCGAAGAGCGCCACCGTCGCCGCGATCCAGGCGAGCGGCGTCGCCTCGCCGCTTTCGATCTTCGCCTGCAGCACCAGATAGACGCCGGCAAGCCCGAGCGCGAGGCCGAGCCATTGCCGCGCCACGACGCGCTCGCCGAACAGGCGATTGGCGACGGTCGAGGTCAGGACCGGCTGCAGGCTCACGATCAGCGCGACGAGCCCCGCCGACAAGCCATTCTCGATGGCGACGAAGACGCCGCCGAGATAAAGCCCGTGCACCAGCAGCCCGGTGATGACGCTGAATGCATCATGCCGTTGGCGTTCGGCCATTTCGGCCGCGTCGCCGCGATGACGATGGCGACCAGCGCCACCACCGTGATCATGCGCAGCGCCAGGAACGTCAGCGGCTCGGCATAACCCAGACCGAGCTTGGCGCCGATGAAGCCCGACGCCCATAGCAGCACGAACACGCCCGGCGCCGCGAATATGGCGAAGTCTTCGATTCGGCGCGGCATGATTCCGATTCCTGTGGCGTCACGGCGCTTTTAGCCTGCGCTTCGCTCCTCGGCGAGCGTCAACAGATCGCGCGAGCGGGTGACGCCCGACGGCCAGCTTTTGTCGAAATCGGCGATCAGCGGCTTGAGCACTTCGTCGCGCATCGCCGCTTTCAGCTTTGCCTCGTCGGCGAATTGATAGACGGCATAATGCACGCCGGCATCCACCGTGCTCCAGAACCGCCACGCCTTCTCGGCCTTGAAATCCTTCAGCGCCCAAGGCAGATGGTCGGTCGAATACCAGCGGTCGAACTTCTGGCGCAAAGAATCTTCGACCACCGCGCGCACCATGAAATAGGCTTTGGGCATCCGGCCCTCCCTTGTCCTGTTGAAAGACAGCATGGCGTCACCGGCGCGGCTTGGCTACGGCCTTCCGGCGGGGCGTCGTTTCCGATTCACGTTTCAAACAGCGACGCCTTCCCCCGCCCCCGGATGCACGCCATTCGTTCTCGCGATGCGCGCAACCTCTCCCCGCGCGCGGGGAGAGGTGAAATCATGCCCTCTCGTTCTCGCGATGCGCCTTGGCATCCGAGGTTTGCTTCACGCTTTAAGAAAGCCCTTCCATCATCTCCCTTAAAAAAGGGAGGGGAGCGCCGTTCGGCGCGCCTTCGGATCCGCCCCCGCCGCAGAAGGACAAAAGCCTGCTGCGGACGCGGCGAGCACCATCGCTTCTTCCCCGCACAACGCGGGATCAAAACGGCGGCGCCCTCGCCTTGCGGCGCTCCACCGCGGTCATGCGCCGAAGGTTTGATCCTCCGACTCGGCCCGGGCCGCGCTTCCTGGAATCGCCGGGTGCAAACGGGAGGACCCTCCCCGGCGCCAGTGCAGCGAGCACCTCGCACTCCGATCACGCGCCGGAGGGTTCGATGCCCAGGCCGCCCGGGACAAGGTGACGAACCCCAGCCCCGGGAACCGCACCCGCCCCATCAGCCGGCGTCACCGGTTGACGTCCCTGACTTGGGCAGGCTGATTTGCCACGTAACTATGGACGAGACCTATGTCAAGTGGACAGAGACGAACGGTGACGAATTTTTACTGCCCGGCGAGCGCGGGAAAGGGCGTTCCATCCAAGCGGCAAATCGCGGCGGCGGAGGCCGCTAATGGCGCCGCTGTCGCGGCGGATGCGACACCGCTGGCTGGGTGATGCTCACCGGATCGGAACCGGCCATGCTCTCCTCGAGGCCCTGCTCGAGCTTGCGCTCGGCCGCGTCCTGCGGAATCTCGTGCGCCGGCTTTTGCGGCACTTGCGGATCGGCGCCTCGCTTCTTGGTCGCGGGATGCGTCATGACGGCTCCTTTCCGGCGCACCGGATGGTGCCCGTTTTAGGAAAACGCCGCGGCGGAGCGTCCGTTCCGCGACATTGGGCTGACTTCGAACTCTTGTGGGGCGCAATGGCGAAGAATATTGCGCCCCATGCCTGAGGCGGCGGACTGCGCTTCGCAAATCCGTCCTGCGCGCCATCCCTCACCCGGCCGAGCGAATGGTGTAAGATTTGTACGCGAGCCGAAAACCACGGCCGAGCCGGCAACGGGGCGACGGACACGTGTGGATCGAGAGCTGGGCGTGGAGCATCCCCTTGATCGTGATGACGGTGATCATTCACGTCATCGGGCTCGGCTTGTTCAACGTCAAAATGGTGCAAATCCTCACCGGTGCCAAAACCCGCCCGCGTTTCCTCCTGATCTTTGCGCTCGGCATCGGCGGAACGGCGATCTGGGCGATCTTCCTGCACGCGATCGAGGCCGGCATCTGGGCGGCCGCATACTGGCTCCTCGGCGCGCTGCCCGACGGCGCGGCGGCGATGCTTTATTCGCTCAGCGCCATTACGACCTACGGCCATTCACAAATCTTCCTCGCCGATCCCTGGCGGCCGTTAGGCGCGCTGGAAGCGCTCAACGGCGTCATCCTGATCGGACTGACCACGGCGCTGATGTACGGCCTCATCCAAAAAGTCTGGCCGGTCGAAAGCAGAGCCTTGCCGCGCAAGCCTTGGTCGAGAACGGAAGATGCGTCGAAATAAGCCGGGCGGCTTTGTAGGGTGGGCTGAGCGCAAGCGAAGCCCACGCGGGTCTCTGCGTGCCGAGTTCGACAGCGTGGGCACGGCGCTTTGCGCCTTTGCCCACCCTACGCTCGCTAGGCCGACCCTGTTTCGTCATTGCCGGGCTCGACCCGGCAATCAGCGGCGGTGCAGAACGAACGACGGTTCAGCATGGACCACCGGGTCAAGCCCGGTGGTGACGATTTGGGAACGTCATGCCCGCACTTGTTGCGGGCATCCACGTCTTGTTTGCTTGAGAACGCTGCAAAGACGTGGATGGCCGGGACAAGCCCGGCCATGACAGTTTGTAATTTGTAGGGTGGGCTGAGCGCGAGCGAAGCCCACGCGGCTTTTGTACTCTGCGTGTTCCGTTAGAAAGCGTGGGCACGGCGCTTCGCGCCTTTGCCCACCCTACGCTCGCTGTAGAACGATTGAGAATTGCTCACCAACGGCAAATATCGTGCTTCCTTGGCCGCACTCGACCGTCTTGGTCCGCAGCATCGCCCAGGCGCGGGCGATGCGCGGCTGGGTGACGCTCGGCATGATTACGTCGTCGACATAGCCGCGTTCGGCGGCCACCGCGCGCAGCCGCCTTTCACTCGGTAGACCGGAAGCACCGCATAGCGGCATCAACATCGACCTTTAATCTCCCATCAAGCGATTCTGGATCGAAGGCATCAGTTTCGGCAGGAATGATCTCGCGTCCGAACAACCTATTGAGGCGACCCGCATCTAAGTTTCCTCTCGGAAAGGATTTCCTGCCATATAGAGCGAGTAGCGTTCCCAAAACCCAACAGTCAGCAATCTCGGCGTCGCGACTATGATCGGCTCGCTCCTTGAAAAAGAGCCTTGTGGCTCTGCGCGGGCGGCTTCTAATAGTTACCTTGCATTTCTCGCCGATCCCTAACGACTTTGGCAAATACTCAGGCATATCATGCTTGAACATCTGTCGCCCTCACCCGCTGCATTGGTCACGGCCTCTCCCCGCGAGATCGCACGGCAAATTATCGCGTTTCCGCGCCGGCAGCTCCACCGTCTTGCCGCGCAGCATCGCGATCTAAGCCCTGCGGTATCCGGCAAGCTGCGCGTCGTCGACGTCCGGCAGATTGATCACGATGTTGTCCGGCGACCGGCAGGCCAGCCACCACAGCTCTTCGGTCGTGCTCATATTGGCTTCGAGATGCGGCAAGAGCGGCGGCACGAACATGAAATCTCCGGCCGCGAGGTCGATATACTCAGCGAAGTCCTTGCCGAAATAGATGCGGGCGCGGCCGGACAGCAGGTAGGCTCCGGTCTCCGCCTCGCCGTGGTGATGCGGCAGCGAGCGAAAGCCCGGCGGATTGCTCGCCTTGCCGAACCAGATTTTGGTCGCCGGCGTATGGGCCCGCCCGACCCCCGAAATCATCCGCAAGCCGCCGGACGGGCCGGTATCGCTGTTCTCCATTCCGCTGCGGGTGACGACGATACGATCATTGGCCATAAGATTGTCCTGTAGGCTTTTCCTGCTGCCCTGTTCGTTCGACGCGTCGGGATCACACCGGCAAATTATCGTGCTTGCGTCCGCGGCATCTCCACCGTCTTGCCGCGCAGCATCGCCAGCGCGCGGGCGATGCGCGAGCGGGTGGCGCTCGGCATGATGACGTCGTCGATATAGCCGCGCTCGGCGGCGATGAAGGGCGACAAAAAGCGCTCCTCGTATTCCTTGGTGCGCTTGGCGATCTTGTCGGCGTCGCCGCAGTCGGCGCGGAAGATGATCTCGACGGCGCCCTTGGCGCCCATCACCGCGATCTGCGCCGTCGGCCAGGCGTAATTGACGTCGGCGCCGATGTGCTTTGACGCCATCACGTCGTAGGCGCCGCCGAAGGCCTTGCGGGTGATCACGGTGACGAGCGGCACCGTGGCCTGCGAATAGGCGAACAGCAATTTGGCGCCGTGCTTGATCAGCCCGCCATATTCCTGCGCGGTGCCGGGCAGAAATCCCGGCACGTCGACGAAGGTGACGATCGGGATGTTGAACGCGTCGCAGAAGCGCACGAAGCGCGCCGCCTTGCGGCTGGCGTCGCTGTCGAGCACGCCGGCCGAGCACCATCGGCTGATTGGCGACGAAGCCCACGGTGCGGCCGCCGATGCGGCCGAAGCCGATCACCATGTTGCGGGCGAAGGCTTCGGAGAGCTCGAAGAAGTCGCCCTCGTCGACGGTTTTGAGGATCAGCTCCTTGATGTCGTAAGGCTTGTTCGGATTCTCGGGCACCAGCGAGTCGAGCGACGGCTCGATGCGCTCGACATCGTCGAACGACGGCCATTCCGGCACGCCCGAGGCGCAGCTCGCCGGCAGGAAATCGATCAGCCGGCGCATCTGCAACAGCGTCTCGACGTCGTTGTCGTAGGCGCCGTCGGCGATCGAGGATTTGGTGGCGTGCACCGAGGCGCCGCCGAGCTCCTCGGCGGTGACGATCTCGTTGGTCACGGTTTTGACCACGTCCGGGCCGGTGACGAACATGTAGCTCGTGTCGCGCACCATGAAGATGAAATCGGTCATCGCCGGCGAATAGACGTCGCCGCCGGCGCAGGGGCCCATGATCACCGAAATCTGCGGGATGACGCCCGAGGCGAGCACGTTCCTCTTGAACACCTCGCCGTAGCCGCCGAGCGCGGCGACGCCTTCCTGGATGCGGGCGCCGCCGGCGTCGAACAGGCCGACGATCGGGGCGCGGGCGCGCATCGCCATGTCCTGGATTTTTATGATCTTCTGCGCGTGGGTTTCCGACAGCGAGCCGCCGAACACGGTGAAATCCTTGGCGAAGGCGAACACGGTGCGGCCGTTGACGGTGCCGAAGCCGGTGACCACGCCGTCGCCGGCGATGTGGCTTTTCTCCATGCCGAAATCGGTGGAGCGGTGCTCGACGAACATGTCGAGCTCCTCGAACGAGCCGCGGTCCATGAGGAGCTCGATGCGCTCGCGCGCGGTGAGCTTGCCGCGCTTGTGCTGCGCCTCGATGCGGGTCTGGCCGCCGCCGGCGCGCGCATTGGCGCGGCGGTCGTCGAGCTTGTCGAGAATGTCTTTCATGGGTCCGCTCCGCACAGCCCCGGCGGGCCGGAATTTGGCTCAAGGATTTATAGCAAGCCCCGGGCCAAGCGTCATCTCCCGGCGCAGAGGGCGCGTGCCCACGGACCGGCCGGCCCGGAGAGTCCTGGACACGCCCGGCGCGACCTGCTGGATAGCGGGCTTGCTTGGCAATTTGCGGAGCCTTCCCCATGACGATCATCGATTCCCAGGTCCACGCCTATGAGGCGAACACGCCGAAGCGGCCCTGGCACACCATGCCGAACTGGCCGCCGCACGCCACCGGCGACGAGATGGTGGCGGCGATGGACAAGGTCGGCGTCGACGGCGCGATCTTCATCTCCGCCTTCGGCCTGTACCGCTATGACGCGAGCTATGCGGTGGAGGTGCAGCGCGCGCATCCCGACCGCTTCGCCATCGTCAAGCCGGTCGATCCCGACGACCCGGCGGTGGACGAGGTCATCGCCGAATGGAAAAAGACGCCGGGCACGGTCGGCATCCGCATCATGCTGACCAAGGAGCCGGGACGCGACCGCGACCCGGCCCATCCGGGCCTCGACCGCATCGCCCGCTCGGCCGTCAAGCACGACTTTCCGGTCAACATCCTGTGCTGGGGCAATCTCGATGCCGGCACGGCGCTGATCGACCGCCATCCCGACACGCGCTTCATCATCGACCATCTGGGCATCATGCAGCCGCGCACGCCGCCGGCGCCGCCGCAGCCATGGGCCGATCTGCCGAAAGTGCTGGAGCTCGCCAAGCGCAAGAACGCGGTGATCAAAGTGAGCGGCGCCTGCACGCTGTCGCAAAAGCCCTATCCGTTCCCGGACATCTGGGATCCGCTCGCGCGCGTGTTCGACGCCTGGGGTTTCGAGCGCTGCCTGTGGGGCACCGACTGGACGCGCGCCTACGCCGTGGTCAATTACGAGCAGGCGGTCGAGCCGTTTCTCAAGACCGACCGCTTGAGCGACAGCGAGCGGGCGATGCTGATGGGCGGCGCCTGCCCAAAGCCTATCGCTGGTCGCCGAAGAAAGGCTGAGCGAGGCAAAGGCATGTCATCACCCGCGAAGGCGGGTGATCCAGTAGACTTCGGCGTACAAATTTAATTCGGAGCCTTGCGATTACTGGATGCTCCGCCTCCGCGGAGCATGACAGTGAATGGGCATGGCTCACCACGCAACCTGGAGCCGCCTCAGAGTGACAGATTGGATAGCACGACGCCCTTCGCCACCTCCTCGACCGCTTTGACGATGCCGGCATAGCCGGTGCAGCGGCAGAGATGGCCGGTCAAGCACTTCGCGGATTTCGGCGGAGGTCGGATGCGGGTTGCGCGCGAGGTAATCGGTGAACGACATCAATATGCCCGGCGTGCAGAAGCCGCATTGCAGCGCGTGATTGGCGCGGAACGCGGTTTGCAGCGGATTGAGCGCGCCGTCGGGCGCGGCGAGCAATTCCACGGTCTTGATGTCGCGGCCTTCGGCCTGCACCGCGAGCGTCAGGCAGGAGCGCGTGGCGACGCCGTCGATCAGCACCGTGCAGGCGCCGCAGATGCCGTGCTCGCAGCCGACATGGGTGCCGGTGGCGCCGAGCCCTTGGCGGAGGAAGTCGGACAGCAGCGTGCGCGGCTCGGCCTCGGCGGCAAGCTTGCGGCCGTTGAGCGTGAGCGTCGATGCGGATGCGTTCGTTCTTGCTCACGCGGCGCATCGGATCGCCTCCTCGATCACGCGCGGCGCCGAGATTGCGCAGCAGATCGCGCCGCAGCGCCGCCGACTGGCGTGCAAATCCTCGTAGCCTTCGAGCTCTTCGGCCCAGGCGGCATCGCAGCCGGGGCGTCGCCGTCGATGGAGCGCACCATCGGCCGGCCGGCCATGCCGCCGACGCCGAGCGTCACCGCGCCGCGCGTGTCGGCGATGGCCGCGACCGCGATGATGGCGAAGTCGCCGTGGCGGCGCGCCACTTCGTCGAAGGCCGTGCCCTTGCCTTCGATGACCGGAAAACGCACCGCCGCGACCAGCTCGTCGGGCGCGCGCGCGGTGGTGAGCATGTCCTGCTGAAAAGGCTTCCGCGGCGAGCACGCGCTCGCCGCGCTTTTTGCGAGCGCAGCACCACCGCGCCGCCGGCGACCGCGAGCGCCAGCGGAATTTCCGAGCTCGGATCGGCATGCGCGATCGAGCCGCACACCGTGCCCTTGTTGCGGGTCTGGAAATGGCCGACGAACGGCAGCGCCGCGGCGAGCAGCGGCAGCTTTGAGCTTGAGCTCTGGCCACGCCATCAGCTTGTTCTGCGTCACCGCGGCGCCGATCTCGATGATGTTGCCGCGGTCGCGGATGGCGTCGAGCGCGGCGATGCGCGAAATATCGATCAGCACCGCCGGATCGATCAGCCGCAGATTGAGCATCGGCAGGAGCGACTGGCCGCCGGCCAGAATGCGCGCGTCGTCGCCGTAGTCGGCGAGCAGCGCCAACACCTCCTCGACCGTATCCGGCCGCGACGTAATCGAAGGGCCGCGGTTTCATCGCTTCATATCCTGCAGCAGCGCGTGGATGCGCCGCGGCGTTGCCGGCAGGATCACGTCGCGGCACGCGACAGCGCGTCGGCGATGGCATTGGCGATGGCAGGCCGGCGTCGACATGCAATTGCCTTCGGCCAAGCCCCTTGGCGCCGAGCGGGGTGAACGGCGACGGCGATTCCATGTGCAGAATTTCGACGTCGGGGATTTCGCTCACCGTCGGCACCAGATAATCGGCGAAGGTGCCGGTGAGAAACGCGCCCTCCTCGTTATAGGTGAACTCCTCGTAGAGCGCCGCGGCGACGCCTTGCGCGAAGGCGCCGCGGATTTGGCCTTCGGCGATCAGTCGGATTCATGATGCGCCCGGCGTCGTGCATCGACACATAGCGGTCGACGCGCACCGCATAGGTGACCGGATCGATCTCGATGCCGCACATGTCGAAGATGAAGCCGTAAGTCAGCGAGGTGTTGATGCGGTCGTCGCGCGACGGCGGCTCGAGTTCCTGCGGCGACCAGATGCCGGTTTCGCTCAAGGCCGGCGCCATGCTCTCCGGCAGCAACAGCGGCGACCAATGCGAGGTGCCGGCGACGCGGCCGAACGGCAGCGCATTGTCGGGATTGGAGCGGCTCCTGATCTTGCCGCCGGCAAGCTCGACGTCGTCGGGCAGCACGTTGAGCTGCTTGGCGGCGATGCCTTTGAGCTTGTCGCGCATCTGCACCGCGGCCATATGCGCGGCGACCGCGGTGCCGGAGGCGAAGCGGCTCGAATAAGTGCCGGCCGCGATCGACCATTGGTCCTTGGCGGTATCCATCTCCAGCACCACTTCGATGTCGTCGGCCTTTAGCCCAAGCTGCTCGGCGACGATCTGCGCCAGCACCGTCTCGTGGCTCTGGCCCTGCACGGTGACGTCGGCGGTGACGGTGACGGCGCCGAGCGGATCGATATTCACCGTCGCCATCGACACCGCGCCGCTCTTCGGCCCGGCTTTTTCGCGCGCGGCGGCGGTCATCAGCGTCGACAGATAGCCCATGTTCGACATCGCCGGCTCGACCACCGCGGCAAAGCCGATGCCGTAGATGCGGCCCGCTTTGCGCGCTGCGTCGCGGCGGCGCTTCAGACTCGTCGAGCCGGCCCTGCCGCCGGTCGTCATCTCGACGGCGCGCAAATAGTCGCCGGAATCGTAGAGCGCGCCGGCCGCGGCGTGGTAGGGAAATTTCTGCGCCGGAACGAGATTGCGCCGGATCACGTCGAGCGGATCGAGCTTCAGCTCGACCGCGATGCGGTGCATCAGCCGCTCCAAGGCGAGATAAAGCTGCGGGCCGCCGAAGCCGCGAATGAGGCTCGCCGGCATTTTGTTGGTCAGCACGACGCGGTTTCTCACCTCGACATGCTCGATGTCGTAGGCGCCGGTCACCGCGCCGTGCATGCGGTAGAGCGGGCCCGGGCATCGGCGCGCGCAGGAACGCGCCGTAATCCTCGAGCTGATCGAGCTTGAGCGCCGAGGACGCGGCCGTCCTTGTCGACCGCCGCCTCGATCTCGGTGACGCGGTTCGGGCCGGAGCTGGCGGCGACCAGATGCTCGATGCGGTCCTCGACCCATTTCACCGGGCGGCCGGTGATTTTCGCCGCGAGCGCCATGAGCACGACAAACGGAAACACCGAAAGCTTGATGCCGAAGCTGCCGCCGGAATCCGGCGGGATGCGCAGCCGCAGTTTCGGTCCCGGCACGCGCAGCGCGCGCGCCATCACCGGATGCATCGAGAACGGCCCCTGGAAATTCGCCAGTGACGTCGTAGCTGTTTTCGGCCGCGATTGTGCGCGCGACGACGACGTAACATTCGATCGGCGTGAACGAGAGCCGGTGAAACGGCACCGTCATGGCGATGCGGCGGTCGGCGCGGGCGAAGGCGGCTTGCGGATCGCCATAGGTGAAATCGCGCACCGAGACTTCGTTGGTCTTGGCTTCGGGATGCAGGAGCGGCGCGTCGCTTTGGCAGGCGGCGACCGGATCGATCACCGCTGCGAGCGGCGCGTAGTCGATCTCGACCAGTTCGGCGGCGTCCTCGGCGATATAGCGGCTCTCGGCCACCACCAGCGCCACCGGCTCGCCGACATAGCGCACGCGCTCGACCGCCAGCGCCCATTGCCGCACCGGCGTCTTGACCGCGAGCGAGGAACGGATCGGAAAGCTTGCGGACCTCCTCGCCGGTGATGCACCGCCCAGACGCCGTCATGCGCCAGCGCGCGCGCCGCATCGATGCGCACGATTTCGGCATGCGCATGCGGCGAGCGGATGACGTGGGCGTGCAGAGCGTGCCGACCGCGACCGGCAGGTCGTCGGCATAGCGGCCGCGGCCCGACAACAGGCTTGCGTCTTCCTTGCGCAGCATGACGGCCGGGGTTTGCCGAGTTGCTCGGACATGATTTGCCGCTCCTCCCGCCCCCTGTGTACAGTGCCGATCGGCTATTGTCAGTCATGCCACGCGCGGCGCGACGGAGACTAGTCCGCACGTCGCCGGTGCGCTTCCAACTCAACAGTCCGGCGCCGATCGGACCGAATCCGAGGACCGATGGATCAACCTGCCAACGGTTCGGGCATCGGCCAGCCGGTGCGCCGGCGCGAAGATTTACGGCTGGTGCGCGGCGGCGGCCGCTATACCGCCGACGAAAACCTGCCCGGCCAGGTCTATGCGGTCGATGCTGCGCTCGCCGCATGCGCATGCCCGCATCCGCGCGATCGACACCGCCGCAGCCAAGGCCATGCCCGGCGTGCTCGCGGTGCTCACCGGCGCCGACTTGCTCGCCGACGGCCTTAAACCCATTCCGCACAAGCCATGGTCGCCGCATCCGGCGGAGACCACGCTGACCAACAAGAGCGGCGAGCCGCCGTTCGAGGCGCCGCATTGGCCGCTGCCGGCCGACAAAGCGCGCTTCGTCGGCGAGGCGGTGGCGATGGTGGTCGGCGAGACCGTCTATGCGGCGAAGAACGGCGCCGAGGCGATCGCGATCGATTACGACGTGCTGCCGGCGGTGGTCGAGACCGCCGCGGCGGCGCGGCAGGATGCGCCGATCGTGCACGACGGCATCCGCTCCAATGTCTGCTTCGATTCCGAGCTCGGCGATGCCGCCGCGACCGACGCCGCCTTCGCCCGCGCCGCGCATGTCACCCGCTTCGAGACCTGGGTGCAGCGCGTCACCGGCGTGCCGATGGAGCCGCGCGGCGCGCTCGCCGACTTCGACGCCGCGACGGGACGCTTCACCGTCTATGCCGGCAATGGCGGCGCGGTGCGGCTCAAGCACGATCTCGCCACCATCCTCGGCGTGGCGCCGGAGCAAGTGCGCGTCTTCATGCAGGACGTCGGCGGCAATTTCGGCACCCGCGGCATGATCTATCCGGAATTCGCGCTGGTCGCCTGGGCCGCGAAAAAACTCGGCCGGCCGGTGAAATGGATCATCGAGCGCAGCGAATCCTTCTCTGAGCGACTACCAGGCGCGCGATCTCGTCGTCGAAGCGGAGCTGGCGCTCGACGACAAAGGCAAGTTCCTCGCCATGCGCGGCTCGAACCTCGGCAATCTCGGCGCCCACACCACCAATTTCGCCATGGTGCAGAAGGGCGTGCAGATGATGTCGAGCATCTACCGGGTGCCGGCGGCGCATTTTCGCGCCCGCGCCACGCTGTCCAACACCTCGCCGACGCGGCCCTATCGCTCGGCCGGCCGGCCGGAAGTGATTTTCGTCATGGAGCGGCTGATCGATCTCGCCGCGCGCGAATGCGGCTACGACCGCGTCGCGCTCCGCCGCAAGAATCTGGTGACGGAAAAGGAGCTGCCGTACAAAAATCCGTTCGGCGTCGTCTACGACAACGGCGATTATATCGGCGGCATGGATTGGGCGCTCAAGCTCGGCGACTGGGCACGGCTTTAAGAAGCGCCGCAAGGAAGCGCGCAAGCGCGGCAAATATCGCGGCATCGGCGTCGGCAATTACGTCGATATTTCCACCGGCGTGCCGCGCGAGAAGGCCGAGATCACGGTGTCGCCCGACGGTTTTGTCGAACTCGTCATCGGCATTGTCTCGCAGGGCCAGGGCCACGAGACGAGTTTCGCGCAGCTCGTCACCGAATGGCTCGGCGTGCCGATCGAGGCGCGTGCGCTTCGTCGCCGGCGATACCGACCGCGTCACGGTCGGCGGCGGCGCCCATTCCGGCCGCGGCATGCGGCTCGGCTCCATCGTCATCAAAAAATCCTCCGACGGCATCATCGAGAAAGGCCTGCGCATCGCCGAGCATCTTCTGGAAACCGCGGCCGCCGATATCGAATTCAAGAACGGGCGCTTCGCGGTGAAGGGCACCAACCACGCCGTCGGCCTGTTCGCGGTGGCGCGCGCCGCGGCCGAGCGCAAGGATTTGCCGGACGGATTTGCAGGGCCCGCTGTATGCCGCATGCGACGAGACCGTGCTCGACGCCAGCTATCCCTATGGCGCGCATGTCTGCGAAGTCGAGGTCGATCCGGGCACCGGCAAAGTCGCGCTGATCAATTACGTCGCGGTCGACGACGTCGGCCGTGCGGTGAACCCGATGATCATTCACGGCCAGGTCCATGGCGGCATCGCCCAAGGCGTCGGCCAGGCGCTGCTTGGAGCACGCTTATTACGATCCGGAGAGCGGGCAGATGCTGGCCGGCTCGCTGATGGACTACGCCATGCCGCGCGCCACCGATCTCGTCAACTACATCACCGAGATCAGCGAAGTGCCCTCCTCCACGCACCCGCTCGGCATCCGCCCCGCCGGCGAAGGCGGCACGGTCCCGGCGCTCGCCGTCACCGTCAACGCCATCGTCGATGCGCTGTCGGATTTGGGCGTCCGCCACGTCGAGATGCCGGCGACGCCGGAACGGGTATGGCGGGCAATTCAAAACGGAAAAAAATAGGTTAGTGTATACTTAGCCGAGCACTACACAAACTCAGCAAGCGAGAGTCTATGCCGCCCTCTGCGAAGATTTTGCGAAATTTTGCGACGCGGCAGCGGGCAGCATGCATGTATTTGCTGGGAACAATAGCGCTTTTCTCCACGACAGGTGGTCCCGCCAAGGCAGACGCAGCAGACGAAATCCGCGCACTCCGCGAACAGACGATTGACCTGTTTAATGCAAAGAAATTCGGGGACGCGGAAACACTGGCAAGCAAGGGCCTGGCGCTATGCACCGGCCTGGACGCATTGAAGGGCCAGTGTCTCGGGCTTTTTAATGAATTACTAGGTGATGTTGCGGTGGCGCAGACGCAATATTCGAAGGCGTTGGAATATTATCAGCAAGCCTTGGGGTTTCGTGAACAACAGCTTGCCGGTGATGATCGCGCCATAGCTCTAATTCAAGTCAAAATCGGCCGAACGCAAGCCGCTCTACATCATGATGCGGAGGCTGAGACAGCCCTCAAAGGTGCAGTGGGCATTTTCGAAAAGCGGACACCTCCAGAACGAGAATTTGGTGTCGCACTTTTCGAACTGACACGGATCTATATCGCAGCAGATCGTCCCGAGGCCGTCGACACCGCGCGCCGGGCGGTCGATGTCTATACTGCCGTTCAGGGACCTAATGGACCGACTATTCCAATCGTCAAGCGTTACCTCGGCGCGGCGCTCCTGACCTCAGCAGACCGCCAGATCAAAGAAACAAAGCTCGGCGGAGCGGAACGATCCCTTCGCGAAGGAATTGCCCTATTCGATCCACCATTGAACGGTTGGGAGACTTTATACGCAAAATCGCTCGTTGAGCTTGGGACAATTTATGACCTGAGCGGTAGGTACGGCGAGGCAGAGCCGTACGAGTTGCGCGCGCTGGAGTATCGCGCAAAGTCAGCCGGTCCCGCTGATCCACTGTTATTGCAAATTCTGGCGGCATTGGCGGGGCACTACGATCTGATTCAAAAACCCAGCGACTCTACAAACTATGCAAACCGTATCATTTCGGCGCTCGACCAGAGCAAGCTAGAAAGCCCGACACTCGTCTCGGCACTGCTCTGGCTAGGGCGAGCGCAAATAAGACAAAATCACTATCCGGAAGCCGACATAACCTACGCGCGCGCATTGGACGTTGTCGACCGCCTCACCAAAGAGGATGATCCGCTGCGAGCAAGCGTACTGATCGATGTCGCATCCCTCCGAATAGATGAGGAGCGATACGATGAGGCTGAAACACAGTATCAAGCCGCGCTGGCGTTGGCGAAGAAGTACTCGTATCGCGATACGTCCATACATTCGTCTGCCCTTGCCGGTCTGGCCACTTTTTATCGCGAAACCGGCCGATACCATGAGACTGAGCAACTGTTCTCAGAGGCCGTTCAGATCGATGAAGCTGCGGGGACGGTAAATCTAAGAAATTTGGCAAATGGGCTTAGGGGCCTGGCTTCTGTCCTGCGGCGTGAAGCACGCTACTCCGATGCAGAAGCAACGCTCTTGCGGTCGCTGACAATGCCTATTCCCGAGGGGGATCGCGCGGAATCGCTGAACGCGCTTGGGTTAATCTACTCCACGATGGGACAATATGCCAAAGCCGCAACGCTTCTTACCGAAGCGTTGGGTATCGAGCAAAAAACTCTGCCAAACGATGCTACTTTGACGCTCGACACGGAAACCAATCTTGCACAACTTGATATTTTCAACGCCCGTTACATCGAAGCTGAGACCGAACGTAGAGGCATATTGAGCCTCGTGGAATTGCGCGGACTTCCACGATCGACCGAGGTTGCCTTGCACTCGGTTCTATTAGCCGACGCCTTGATACCGAACGGCAAGCTGGACGACGCCGAACAACTCAGTAAGCGCGCGCTCGACATTTACGAAGAACGACTTGGATCGAACAATCCTCGCGCTGGTACGGCTCTGAGAACGCTAGCTTCTATAGAGGTTCTTCGTGGCAAGGATGAGGATGCCGAGGCGCATTACCGTCGCGCGCTCGCCATCGATGAACGGGTCTTAGGGGCCGACAATCCGGTGGTGGGCGGCGACCTTGTTGTGCTTGCTCCAGTCCTGCAGCGATTGGGCAAACGTCAGGAGGCTAAGGCCGACGCTGACCGTGCGCTGACGATCGTTACGGCTCAATTCGGCAACGATAGCCTGATGGCGACGGGCGCCATGCTGGGATCGGCGAACCTGGCCTATGAGGAAGCGCGATATAGCAAGGCGCGCGAGTTGGTGGATCACATCCGGCAAGTGCAGGAGCATACGCTCGGCCCCGACCACAGTTCGCTCGTTGGCAGTTGGCTCTTCACCGCCCGGCTCGACATTGCCCAAGGTCAGCTCGATGCAGCCGGCGCCGCCGTGGAGCGCGCCGCTCAGATCGCCGGCAAGGCACTGCCTGCCGGACACCCGTTCTACATCGACCTGCTTCAAGGCAATGCCGACCTTGCCGCGGCACGGGGCGATCTGGCGGGCGCCGAACAGGACGATCGTCAGGCAGTGGCGCTCGCCGACAAACTGTTTGCACCGGACCATCCTATCCACATCCAGGCCGTCGATCGGCTGGTGGTTGTCCTATGGGCAGATGGAAAGCGCGCGGAGGCAGAGAAAATTCGCAGGAGCGAACTTGCCAAAATCGAAGAAAAGCCCGGTACTGCAGGTCTAGCTAAGTCGCGTGCGATGAGAAATCTTGCTGCAATCCTTGTCAATTCTGCGCGCATCGACGACGCGATATCCGTTTACCGGCAAGCCATCGAAATTGACGAGCGTGTAGCGGGATCGTCAAGCCGCGAGGTAGCATGGGATGAACTCGGCCTGGAGTTGGCCTTCGTCGCGATTGGACAATTCGACGAAGCCGAAATGGCTCTCGCGCGAGTCGCACTATTGGTGAGGCTCAGGGCAACTCCCAATTCAAGGCTTCGGTCTTGGATCGGCTTTCACGTCTGGCTGCACTTCGGGAGATCCTGCCGAAGGGCTGATCCACATGGAGGCAATGATCGATGTTGCCCAGCAAATGCTTGGTGCGGACAGTCCGGCTCTCGCTGCGCCCCTGGCGCGGCTTGGACAATTTTATCTATTCACTGACCGCCCGAAGGATGCCGTGCGGGTTATGGACCGAATAAAAACTCTAATTGGTGCAAATCCTCCAGAGCAATCACCGGGCTTTTTCGATTTCTTGGAGTTCAAAGCGATGCTCAATGCGGACAGTGGCGATGCCGCAGAAGCCCAAAGGACATTCAAGCAGGCCATCGCCGTCGCGACAAAATACGGCGGACCGGCGTCTTTTCAGGTAGGCCTATCCGAGTGCAATCTTGCATTGAACTATCTGAGAGCGCGGCAATTCGATGACGCAATAAGCCATTTCAAGCCAGCACTGGAAATCTTTAAGGCTCAAAATGGCGATCGTGCGCTGATTGTTGGTTACGTTCTCGCTGGAGCGGCGATCGCATATGCCGGTAAGGGCGATCGCGCCACCTCTGCTCAGCTTCTTGCAGCCGCAATCGGAATTCTCGGCCCAACTCTTGGTGACCGTCCGCCACCTAAATGGTTGTAAGTATATTGCGCGCGCATCGTAACCACAGCGAATGTCCGCTGAGGCAACGCAAGAGGGACGGATTGATTGGGGCATCGGCAGATCGCCGCGACAACCGTTCGGTTGCCGCTGGTCTTTCATGATGGTTTTAGGCGAAGATCGAAAGACTGCATTACGCCATGCACATTCTCGAAATTTTGCTCTTTTTTGCCCTGCTCGCCGCTGTCACCGGCGCCATCGCTGTGGGAGTAAAGACCCTGATGGCGTTCTTCCACCGCAATGGCAATCCGTGAGAGGGTCCCGGCAGAGCGGCCGGTGCGGAATTGCGGGTGAGTCATGCGCGGCGCACAAGCTTTGCCCGGCGACTACTGCAATCGCGACACGATCCGGTCGGCCACCCGCAAGGCATTGGCGATGATGGTCAGGGTCGGATTGACCGCGCCGATCGAGGGAAAAAAGCTCGCGTCGGTCACGTACAGATTGTCGACCTCGTGCGCCTTGCAGTTCAGGTCGAGCACCGATGTCGCCGGATCGGAACCGAAGCGCATGGTGCCGGCCTGATGCGCGGTGCCGCCGATCGGAATGTTCTGGCCGAGATAAATCGAGCGGTCGAACAGATGCGGATGAACGTCGAGCTTGCCGCACAACACCCGCAGCTTCTCCTTTAATCGCCGGTGCGCTTCCATGTTGGTCTGCTCAAGATCGAGCATGACGCGGCCGCGGTCGTAGAAAATCCGGTTCTGCGGCAATGGGAGATCTTCCGACGTCAGCCAGAAGTCGAGCGAATGCGCGGCGATCCAGTCGAACGGCATTTCCGGAAACCATTGCATGAGGTTCGGCAGCGCATCGCCTCTGATCTGCGTGCCGTCCGACTTGCCGACCATCTGGATATGGCCGAGAGGGTAATCCCAGTCGTCGGCGCCGAAATAGAAGTCGTTCAGTCCCAACGTCTTCTGAAACTTGGTCGGATTGGGCGTGCGCGAAACGGCGAGCACCACGGAATTGTTATGCCGCATATAGTTGCGCCCGACCAATCCCGAGCCGTTGGCAAGGCCGTTGGGATGCTCGTCGCTCACCGACCGCAACATCAACAAGGCCGATGACAGCGCGCCGCAGGCGACGACGACGATATCGGCCGTATAGGCCGTTCGCTCTGCGCCGCGCACCACTTCGATGCCGGAAATTCTCCGCCCGTGCGAATCGGTCGTCAGTTTGTCGACATAGGCGTTGGTCAGCAGCGTCAAATTGGCATGCGCCCGCAGCGCCGGGTCGATACAGACGACTTGCGCGTCGGCCTTGCCGTTGGTGAGGCACGGATAGCCGTCGAAGGCATTGCAGCGGATGCACGGCGAATGCGGCAGCGCCTTGCCGTCGCGCTCGTCGAGCAGAACGCCGACCGGCAGATGAAACGGATGATGGCCCTCGCGCTTTAACCCATCGAACAGTTGCCGGATGCGCGGCTCGTGGCTGATCGGCGGATAGGCATAGGGCTTGCGCGACGGCGGCTCGGTCGGGTCTTCGCCGCGCAGGCCGTGCACGTAATAGAGTTCTTCGGCGGCCTGATAATAGGGCTCGAAGGCGTCGTATTTCAGCGGCCACGCCGGCGATATTCCGTCGGGATGCCTGATTTCGTCGAAATCCCGCTCGCGCAGCCGCAACAGCACCGCACCATAGACCTTGCTGTTGCCGCCGACGTAATAATGCAGTCCAGGATGGAACGCCTTGCCGTCCGAACTGTGCCAGATATCCTTGGTCTGGTAGCGCGCGTCGACGAACACCGCCTGGCTGTCCCAATTCTCGCGCTCGCGCGGCAAATAGTCGCCGCGCTCCAGAACAAGGACGCGCTTGCCGGTCTGCGCCAGCCGCCACGCCATGGTGCCGCCGCCCGGCCCCGAGCCGATGATGGCGACGTCATAATGTTCGCTGGTGGTCATGAGGATGGAAATTGACTTTCTGGCCGGAAATCGAGGTGCGGCTGCGTTGTCGGACCAGATGCAACCGGAGTTGATAACGCCGAACCCCGACGAAAGTCCCACGTTTCGCTATAACTTTTGCCTGATCTCGAGGTGAGCCGATGATAGTCTTTAGCATCGCTATCGCCGCGGCCATCCGCGTGACCATGGTTTTGTTGTTTCTTCCCTTTAGCGCAGTCGACAAGATCTTCAACTTCCGTGGCGCCGTCGCCCAGGCCCGCGAAGTGGCGGACACCACCGCCGTGGCGACCGCATTGATCTGCGCCGGGCTGTTCGTCGAAGTTTTCATGTCGCTCGGCGTCGTCACCGGCATCGCGGATCGCGCCTGCGCCTTCGTCTTGGCCGGCTATTGCGGCGTCACCGCATTGCTGTGGAAGCAGTTCTGGAAACCCGGAGATTTCTGGAGTTCGGCGACCGGCCAGGGCCGGACGCTGTTCTGGGACTTTTTCAAGAACTTTGCGCTCGGAGCGGGCTTTCTTCTCATCGCTTTCGGCACCGGTGCGTCCTCGGTGAGCCAGTTCTTCGCTCACCCCTTATCGTCCACCCACCCCTATCGGATAGCCCAGGAGCGGGTGTTGCCGTGAGCCGCGATGCTGCCTAATCGGCTGGAACGTCGGACTTAGGGCCACAGCTCCCTGGATGCCAGTTCGGCGCCCTGCGCCAAAGCGCCAAGTTTCGCCCAGGCGATTTGCGGATGGACGCGCCCGCCCAGGCCGCAGTCCGTGCCGGCGATAACGTTCTCACGGCCGACCGTTTTTGCAAATCGGACGAGGCGGTCGGCGACGAGTTCGGGATGTTCGAGCACGTTGGTGGCGTGGCTGACGACGCCTGGAATGAGAAGCTTGCCCTCGGGCAGCTTCGTCGTTTGCCAGACTTTCCACTCGTGCTCGTGGCGCACGTTGCCGGCTTCGATCACATAGGCTTGCGCCTTGACCTGAAGCAGCAGGTCGACCACGTGCTCGAGCCCGACGTCGCCCTTGTGCGGGCCGTGCCAGCTTCCCCAGCAGATGTGAAAACGAACGCGATCCTCGGGAATGCCCTCGAGCGCATGGTTCACCGCCTCGACCTGAAACGCCGCCCACTTGCGGAAACCCGCAATATCGTCGTTCATCGAGAACCACCAATCGTAGATGTCGACCAGCGCCGGATCGTCGATCTGCAGAATGAAACCGGCATCGACGATGGCCCTGTATTCCTCGCCGATCGCTTCGGCCAAGGCCCAGGTGTAATCTTGCTGTGATTTGTAATACGCGTTGGGCAAGATCTGCAGCGTCGCCGGCGACACCGCCGTCATGAACGCCTCGTCCACGCGCGTGGCGCGCACCGCGGCCGCAAGGTTGTCGATATCGCGCTTGAGCGCGGCTTGCCCGACATAGGTGACGGGAGCGGTGCAGGTCAGGCCGTAGAGCCGCGCCGTGCTGGTGCCGCCCTGCGACGCCGTCGCGGCGGCGCTCGCCTCGGCGGCGTAGAACGCGGCGAACTCCTTGCGTTCCTTGCTGCCGAAGGTCCAGGCGCCGCGGCCCTTTTTCTTCTCCTCGTCGCTCAACGCGTAGCCGGCGAGCCGCGGATAGACGTAAGACCACCAGGCGCCGAAATCCATCGCGCTGCGCATCGCCTTGCCGAACTCGCCGTCATTGACGACGTCGATTCCGGTTTGACGTTGTTGGCGAACAATGTCGGCAATCGCCGAGCGCAGACGGGGTAACAGCTTCTGATCGGGCGCATCGTCCCGGTAAAGCGCGACCAGATCGTCCGGGCGCGGCAGGCTGCCGACATGCGTCGTCAGAATCCGCTCCGTGCTCCGCTTCATGGCCGGCCTCCCCTAACGCGTCATCGCCAAAGTTCTTTCGTTGCGAGCGCGGCGCCTTCGGCGAGAACCTTCAGTTTGGCCCAGGCGATTTGCGGATGGATGCGGCCGCCGAGGCCGCAGTCGGTGCCTGCGATCACGTTCTCGCGGCCGACGATTTTGGCGTAGCGCAGGATGCGGTCCGCGACCACTTGCGGGTGCTCGACGATATTGGTGGCGTGGCTGACGACGCCGGGAATGAGGAGCTTGCCGTCCGGCAGTTTGACGTCCTGCCACACCCGCCATTCGTGCTCGTGGCGGACGTTGCCGGCCTCCACCGAATAGGCGCCGGCATTGACGCTGAGCACCAGGTCGACGATGTCGCTCAACGGAATGTCGGTGGTATGCGGGCCGTGCCAGCTACCCCAGCAGATATGAAAGCGGATGCGGTCGGCCGGCAGTCCGCGCAGCGCATGATTGAGCGCCTCCATGCGCACCTGCTCGAACTTCTTGAATTCACGCAGCGGCGGCTCCGGGTTGATCATGTCCCAGTTGTCGGGAAGGCTCGGATCGTCGATCTGCAGCACGATCCCGGCATCGACGATGGCCTTGTATTCCTCGTGCATGGCGTCGGCCGAAGCGAACAGGAATTCCTCTTCCGTGGTGTAGTGAAGATCGACGCCGCGGGCGAAACTGCCCGGCCCGATCGAACACATGAAGCCTTCCTCGACACCGGACGCCGCCATGGCTTTCTTCAGGTTGTCGATGTCGGCCTGCAGCGCGGCGTGACCGGTATATTTGATCGGCCCGGTGCAGGCCGGCCGGCCGACCGGCCGCCGCGCCGCGCTGCCCATCAGGCTGCCGCTCGATTCCGGATCGAGATAAAATTCGCGGAATTTCTGCCAGTCGCGGCGATTGGCGTATGAGGTCAGCGCCACCTCGGCAACGGTCGATTTCTTGTGCTGGGTCTCGTGCGCCGACGCCTCGGGACTGCCGGCGGGCGAAAATCCCGACATCCGCGCGAAAGCGTAATTCCACCAGGCGCCGTAGTCGTAGGAGCCGCCCACCGGCTTGCCGAATTCGCCGTCGTCGGGAATATCGACGCCGAGCTCGCGCTGCTTTTTGACCACGTCGGCGACGGCGGCGCCCAGCACCTGCGCGTAGGCGGGATCGCCGCTTTTGGTTTCGCCGACCGCGACCGATTTGCTCAAGGCGATGAGGTCGGGCGGGCGCGACAGACTTCCTGCGTGCGTGGTCAGAATCCGGTCTTTGCTGTAACGCATTCCATCGCTCCCTCGTGCTCCAGCTCTCAATGGCCGGCTTGCGCTCAGTATACCGATCGAGCGGGCGGTGGCGAGCGGCAGGCATATAGCGAAAGTTGCTTTGCCCGCTTCGGGTTATCGAGCGAAGCCGCCTTCGCTTACAATTCGCCCGGGTGGGTGATAAATAATGCGTCATTCCCGAGGTGTGAGAATCGAATCGTGGCGCCTAGCGTCGTCCGACAGGAACCAACTGTGCCAGCTGACGACCTCACGAGCCGCGATTTCCGAAAGATCTTGCTGATCAAGCTGTCGGCGCTGGGCGACGTGGTGCAAACGCTGCCGGTGCTCAACGCATTGCGCGCCCGCTATCCCAAGGCGCAGATCGATTGGCTGGTCGCGCGGTCGATTTCGCCGAACTGTTCACGGACAATCCGGCGATCCGCCAATGTCATCGTATTTTCCCGCAGCGACTGGTCGACGCCGTGGCGCGCGGCGCCTTATGTCGCCGCCGCGCGGCTGATCGCCGAGCTGCGCGCCTCCGAATACGATCTGGTGATCGACCTGCAAGGCCAGTTGCGCAGCGCCGTGTTCGCCTTTGCCTGCGGCGCGCCGGTGCGGATCGGCTTCGACAAGCCGCGCAAGGACATCTGGAACACGCTGACGCGAAAAATTCCCGACGAAGCCAAGAAGCACGCCTGGCAGGGCGCCCGCGAAGGCAGTTGGCTCGCTTATACCCATCATATCCCGCTGCCGACGCTCGATCTGCATCCGGTCGACCGCTATCTCGGCGTCGCGGCGCTCATCGGCCTCGACACGGCGGCGCCGGATTTTTCCTTTCCGGCGCCGGCGCAAGCCGCCACCCGGATCGATGCGCTGCTCGATTACTACGATATCGGCAAAGCCAAGCCGCTCGTGGTCATGGCGCCCGGCACCAATTGGCCGACCAAGGAATGGCGGCGCGACGGTTTCGCCGAGGTGGCGCGGCATTTCCTGAAAAAAGGCACGGCCGTCATCCTGATCGGCTCGGACAGCGAACGCGCGCTGTGCGAGGACGTGGCCAAGCTCGCGCCCGGCGCCGTCGACCTCGCCGGCGAGACGACGCTGCCCGAGCTTGCGGCGCTGCTGCGCCGCGCCACGCTCTGCATCGCCAACGATTCCGGGCCGATGCATCTGGCGGTCGCGCTGGCGCGACCGGTGATCGGGCTGTTCGGCCCGACCGATCCGGTGTGGGCCGGGCCGTATCGCCGCGGCGATGCCGTGCTGCGCGTCGAGCTTGCCTGCTCGCCCTGCTATTTGCGCCGGCTCGAGGACTGCCCCAACGATCATGCCTGCATGAAAACTCTCGCCGCCGCCAAAGTCATCGCGCTGGCGGACGCCATCATCGCCAAGCTGCCGAGCCGCGCCAACACCGCCGCGGCAGCACGGCTGCGCTGACGCCTAAGTCCGCAACGCCACTGGCGGCACGCCCGTCGCATGCGCCTCGATCAAACGCGCGCGATCACTGCAACCGGACCGCCGCCCGGCGGTCCCTGATGCTCGGCGCCGCCGGAGACATAGACGGCGCCGGTTCCCGACAATCCCGCGATCAGACCGCCGACCGCGGCGCGGGCGTGGCGGGTCGAGCCAACATCGGAATCGTCGAGCATGGTGTGACGGAAACCGCGCACCAGGCCGTCGGGAGACGCCTCCGCCTTGGCGAATATGTTGACCAGCCGGCTTTGTGTCGGCGCATCGCCGGCGGCGAGCCCGACGCCGCGCAACGCTTCGACCACCGCGTCGAGATCGATCGCGTCGCGCATCACCGCATGACCGATGACGAACCGGCTGCGCGACGCCGGCGAATTGCCCATGACGATCACCACATTGTGCATCAGCTCGATGCCGGCCGACGCCGAGGCGACGGAAGAGAACAAGCCCCAATCCCTGAGCACCTGATCTTCGCGAGCCTCGACCTTGAGCTCACCCAGCGCCGCAGCGACGCCGAGCGCCGATGCGCCGCGCGAATAGCCCATCGAACTGTAGGCGCCGGTTGTCACGGTCTTTCGTCCGCGATGCAGCGCCGCCTCGATACGCTCGCTGGTCAGGAGCGGGCATTTGATCTGAACGAAATGCACGTCGGCCCGATCCGCGATGCCGGCGTCGGTCATGGCGCGGTGCACGGCATTGACGGTCTCGTCGATCTGCGCCTGCCGCCCGATCTCTTCGGGCAGAAAATCGCGGGTATGGGCAATGCCGATGCTGAGCCGTTTGCCGGCCGGCGCCGGTTTCTCGCCCTCGGCGACGAAGCGGCGCGCGAACACGGTCAAGTGCGGCGACAGCACGCCTTCGGTGCCTCCCGACATGACGAAGGCGATCCTATCGTCGACTTCGCGGGGCGGCAGACGAAGATGCGGCGCCAGCGCCTCGCGCAGCGCGGCGAGCGCGTATTCGCGGGTGAAATCGTTGACCCCGCCGTTGCCCTCGGTCTTGCCGAGCACCGCGAGAATCGAAGCCGGATCCAGGCGGCCGGTCTCGATCAGCCCGACGAGCCCGGAGACGTCGCCCGGCCCCTTGGTCGGAATCCGCGTGACGTCGACCAAGATCGCGCGATCGTTCATTCGGAATCTCCGCTCGACCAGAAGATGAGCCGCCGCTCGGCAAAGCCGATGGCGTAAAACATGATGATGCCGGCAAAGGCCGCGGCGAAAATCGCCGAAAACAACGTGGCGGTCTCCAGGTGCGACGAGGAAATGATGATGAGATAGCCCAGGCCCTGCGTCGCGCCGACGAATTCGCCGACGATGGCGCCGATCACGGCAAGCGAGGAGGAAATCTTCAGGGCCGAGAACAGATACGGCAGGCAGAATGGAATACGCAGCTTGCGGAATTCCTGGCCGCGGCTGGCGCCGAGCGTTTCGAAAAGCTCGCGGAATTCCAGATCGGCCGCCTTGAGCCCCTTGACCGTGTTCACCAGCACCGGAAAAAAGCAGATCAGGATGGCGGCGACGATTTTCGACCACCAGCCGGTGCCCAACCAGATCACAAGGAGCGGCGCGATCGCCACGATCGGCGTCGTCTTCACGGCGATGGCGATGGGAAACAGGCCGTCCTCGAGCGCGTGAAAGCGCACGAACAACGTGGCGAAGACGAATGCCAGAACGCTGGCGATGGCAAAGCCTGCCAGCGCTTCGGCGAACGTCACCGCGAAGGATGCGGCCAGCGCGCGATCGACCGACGCCAGAATCGCGGTCGGCGCCGGCAACAGATATTCCGGAATATGGCCGAGCGTCACGACCGCCTGCCAGGCGGCGAGGATGAGGAGACCGAATAGCAAGGGAGCGACGGCGCGAGACTTCATCGGCCGCCCCTGAGCATGGTGCGAATGCGGCGGATCACGGCACCGGCCTCGCTGTCCTCCGGGGCGCGCGGCCGCGCCGCCGCAACCGGCACGTCCTCGATGATCCGCGCCGGACGCGCCGACAGCACGACGACGCGATCCGACATGGTGACGGCCTCGGGGATCGAATGCGTGACCATGAGCACGGTGGACAGCCGCGTCTCCCGGCTTTGCCAGATGCGGATCATTTCCTCGTTGAGAACGTCGCGGGTCAGTTCGTCGAGCGCGCCGAACGGCTCGTCGAGCAGCAGCACGTCGGGATCGCCCATCAGCGCCCGCGCCAGCGCCGCGCGCTGCTGCATGCCGCCTGACAATTGGTGCGGATAGGCGCCGGCGAATTCGCCGAGCCGCACCAGTTCCAGCATGCGCAGCGCATTGCGCCGGTCGGTTTCCTCGACGCCGCCGCGGTGAAGCTCGGCCGGCAGCAGCACGTTATCCAGCGTCGTGCGCCACGGCAGCAACAGCGGCTTCTGGAACATGAAACCGACCCGCAGCCCCGGCTCCGCCCGCACGATCCGTCCGCCGCTGGGCTTTATCAGGAGCGCGATCGCCTTCAACAGCGTCGACTTTCCGCAGCCGCTCGGTCCAAGCAGAGCGACGAATTCGCCGCGCCGCACCGCAAGGCTCAGCCGGTCGACCGCCGCCAAGTCGCCGAAGCGGACATCGAGGTTCTCGACCGTGAGCACCGGCCCGGCCATTGCCGGTTGCGCGCGCTCAAGCCGGCCGGTCAGAACGATCGCGTTCATTGCGTAACGGGCGCAACGAAGGCCTTGGCGACGTCGATCGGCTCCTTCTGGAATCCGGCCGCGAGCAGAAGCTTCTGCGCACCGTTCCAGCCGGCGGCGTCCATATAGCCGAACGGCTTGCTGTCGGGCTTGAGCAACGGCACGCTCGCCTTCATCATCGCCAGTTCGTGATCGTAGTTCAGCTTGTCGCCGTATTTCACCGTGATCTTTGCCGCCGCCGAAGGATCGGCGATCGCCGCGTTCCAGCCATTGAGCGTGGCGGCGACGAAGCGGTGCACGATATCGGGATGCTGCGCGAGCATGGCTTCGGTGGTGAACAGCGTATCGGCGTATAGCGCGACGCCGTAATCGGCCGGATTGACGACATTGACGGCGAAGCCCTTTTCCTTCGCCTCCAGCACCTCGTTGATCAGATAGCCCGGCCAGACGTCGATGCTGCCGGCCAAAAGCGGCGTCATGTCGAACTTGACCGGAATTTCCGTGACCTGCGATTTGTCGATGTGCGCCTTGGCCAGCACGGCGCGATAAATCAGCTCTTCATTGCCGCCGATCTTGACGCCGACTTTCTTGCCGACCCAGTCGGCCGGCGACTTGATGCCGGATTGACCCAGCGAGAACAGCACGAAGGGATTGGCCCGGTAGATCACGGCGAGCGCCACGACCGGAACGCCCTTGCTGCGGGCGATCAGAATCTGGTCGGCGCCGGTGACGCCGAATTGCTCGCTGCCGCCGGCGATCATCTGGATGGCCGGGAAGTCGGGGCCGCCCGGTTGAATGTTCACATCCAGCCCCGCGGATTTGTAGAAGCCCTTCTCCTGGGCGACGTAAAACCCGGCGAACTGCGCCTGATTGTACCATTTCAGGCGCACAGTGACTGCATCGGCGGCATGTCCAACCGTGGACAGACTGCTCAGGATGCCAGCCCGATGACAAAAGCCATAGCTCGATAGCGCATGATCGCTGCCCCTTCTGAACGAGCCCGGCCTCGGTAATCTGGCAGATCGAGCGAGCGCCACCAGAAGCAAATTTCGGCCGCAGCGAGCGGAAAAAACGAGCGCGGCTCGCCGCCGATGCGCTACAGTGAGGTTGCCGGGAATGCGGCGACCAGGGGAACGGACATTCCGAAGCCGACATCGAGCCGCGCCCTAAAGCGCACGCCGCCGTCGCCCGCACCGGCACTCGCGGCGGCAGCGGTGCGGCAGCAACGGCTGCGGCCGCCGCGCCTTCTGATCTATGTCGACGCCGTGGCGCGCCATGGATCGATCCGCAAAGCCGCGGATGCGCTCAATGTCGCGTCCTCGGCGTTGAACCGCCAAATCCTCGATCTGGAAGCCGACCTCGGCTCGGCCTTGTTCGAGCGCTTGCCGCGCGGCGTCCGGCTGACCGCCGCCGGCGAAGTCTTCATCGCCTATGCCCGGCAGGCGCTCTCCGATCTGCGAACCGTGGAGTCGCAAGTCGAGCAACTGCGCGGCCTGGTGCGCGGCCGGGTCAGCGTCGCCGCCGTCGAATCGGTCGCCGGCGAATTGCTGCCGTCGGCCATCACCGAGTTTCAGGCGGCGCATCCCCACGTCCGCTTCAATGTCCGCATCGGCGCGCCGCAGGAACTCCTCGCCGTTCTCGTCGCCGATCAGGTCGATCTCATACTGACGCATTACCCGCCACCGAAGAAGGACGCGGCCATCGTGGCGACGGCCGGGCAAGCTTTGTGCGCGCTGATGGTGACAGACCATCCGCTCGCCAGGCGGGCCGATCTGCGGCTGCGCGATTGCCTCGCCTTTCCGCTGGCGCTCGGCGACGCCACGCTCGCCGGCCGCGCCCTGATCGAGCAGGTGCTGGCGCAGGCCTCGTTCGAACTCGATCCCCGGCTCGTTTCCAATTCGGTGGAGACCATGAAGGCGTTCGCCCGCATGAATCGCGGCGTCTGCTTTCAGTTTCGCCGGCCGGGCAAGACCGTCGTCGCGCCGGGCGACATGGTCGCGGTGCCGCTCACCGACGTGCCGCTGCTGCAGGCCAAGCTCTACCTTGCGACGCGGCGCGGCCGCGTCCTGCCGGTCGCGGCCGCGGCCTTCGTCGAGCTGTTTGAGCGCATCTTCGCCTGATCGACGTCTTGCCAATCGCGGCGATTTAAGCCGCCTTGGCCCAGAGCTGCGCCGAGGCGCGGCGCGCGCCCTCGGCGAGCGACTGCAATTTGAGCCAGACGATCTTGGTATCGACCTGAACGCGGCCGGCAAAAGTGCCGAAGCCGCAATCGACGCCCGCGATGACGTTGTCACGCCCGACCGCGTTGGCAAAATTCAAAATCCGGTCGGCGACAAGCTCCGGATGCTCCACGGTGTTGACGGTCGAATCGATGACGCCGGGAACGATCACCTTGCCGGCGGGCAGTTTCACGTCGCGCCAGATTTTCCATTCGTGCTCATGCCGGGCATTGGCGGCGGGGAACGACACCGCAACGGGCTTCGCGGTCAATACGATGTCGATGATGTCGAGGAGCGGCACGTCGGTGTGATGCGGCGCCACCGTCGAGCCCCAGCAGACATGCATGCGCATGCGCTCGGCCGGGATGTCGGCGACCGCATGATTGAGCGCCGCGACATTGACCGCGATGATCTTGCGGAAGTCGGCGAGGCTCTTGTCGAGATAAACGGTGTGGCGCAGCATCGCGAGATCGGGACAATCGAGCTGCAGGATGAAGCCTGCGTCGACGATCGCCTTATATTCGCGCTTCATCACGTCGGCCAACGCATACACATAGGCCTCTTCGCTGTTGTAGTGCTTGTTCTTGAGATAACGCGCGATCTGGCCCGGCGACGGCGAGGTCATGAAAAACTCGGCAGCCTTGGCGCCGGCCATCGCCGCCTTGGACAAGTCGATGTCGGCTTGCGCGGCGGCCCAATCCTTCCACGCCACCTCGCCGGTGCAGGCCGGCCGGTGCTGGAACGGCGAGGCGAAATGGGTGAGCAACTCCGCCAGTTCAGGGAATTCCGCATCGCCGGTGCCGAGCGGCGGCGTGCTCTCGCCGGCAAAGCCGGAGAGTCGGTCGAGCACATGCACGGTATAATCGGTCCGGCCCTGCTCGCCGTCATTGATGACGTCGATGCCGCATTCGATCTGCTTGCCCACCACATGCGCGATCGCTTCGCGCACGGCGGCGTTGAGCTCGGCCTTGCGCGCGCCGGGCTTGTCCTGTTCGGCGAGCAAGAGCTCGACCACTTTGGCGGTGCGCGGCAGGCTGCCGGTATGGGTGGTGAGAATCCGATCGGTACTGCGTTTCATGTTTTTTTTCTGTCTCCGCCTGCGGTCTTAGCCAGGGCAATACCAATAAGACCGGTGCCAGAAGTGGCCGGTTCTGACGTATTCGCCGAACCTGTTGCGCAACAGATATTGCCGCTTGGCGCTCTGATATTCGAGTTTCGCCGCCGGCCGGCAGCCCCGCCATGGCGGGTCCGCGGCATGCGCCGCGTGCGGCAGTACCGCACTCAACATCACTGCCGCGGCCACGGCGGGTCCATAATTCCTGGCGCGTTGCATCGGCATCGGCCGGCCGCTTTCGAATTTTAGTGCCAATACGGCGGATAGCCGGACGTCTTCTCCTGCGCCGCGAGAAGCCGCAGCATCGCCGGCCATTCCAGCACGCCATAGGGCCGCCGCGTGCCGGGCTGATAGAGATGCGCGGTGTGCGCCAGCACGTTCTCGCCCGGCATGGTCAGTTCGGTGCGCGCCGCCATGGCGTCGACCTGCGAGCGGCACGACATTTCGAGCTGATACATGGTGTTGAACGCCTGCTGGATGGTGGCGCCGCAGGTGAGCAGCCCGTGATTGCGCATGACCAGCGCATCGTGCGGCCCGAGATCGGCGACGATGCGCTCGCGCTCGTCGGTGTCGATCGCCGGCCCCTCATAGTCGTGATAGCCGATATGGCCGACGAAGCGGATCGAGGTCTGCGACAGCGGCAGCAGCCCGCATTTCATCGCCGCGACCGCCATGCCGGCGCGGGTGTGGGTGTGCAGCACGCAGGCGACGTCCGGCCGCGCCTTGTGGATGGCGCCGTGGATGACATAGCCGGAGACGTTGAGGCTGTAATCGGTGTCGGGCTTATAGATGATGTTGCCCTCGACATCGATCTTGACCAGGCTCGACGCGGTGATCTCCT
This sequence comes from uncultured Alphaproteobacteria bacterium, assembly GCA_963827465.1. Taxonomy (GTDB): domain Bacteria; phylum Pseudomonadota; class Alphaproteobacteria; order Rhizobiales; family Xanthobacteraceae; genus BOG-931. The sequence goes on along the minus strand of CAWHBC010000005.1, from coordinate 162,607 downwards.
TGTAGAGAAGGCCGTAGAGATTGATGAGCAGATGCTCGGTGCCGGGAATGCGCGCCGTGATATGGTTGTAGATGAGGTCGGTCATGTCGTAGGCATCGACCAGCCGGTAGCAGGCGGCAAGATCGAGCCGGGTCTGCCACTCTTGCGCCGACACTTCGTTGCGGATTGACTTGAAGTCGGTCGAGTAATTCACGGGCGTTCCTCCGTTTCCTCCAGCATAGCGTGCCAGGTGATAAATGTCAGTCCAGAAGCCAACCGACGACCGGCTCGAGAAATGACTTGAGGACGCCGCCCTTTAAGAAAACGGTTGAAGCGAGCCGATCCGATGCCGCGGCAAGATCGACGACATTCTGCGTAATCACGTCAAGGACAAGCTCGCCCGCGGCGAGGTTGTGTCCTCGATGACGGTGCGGCTCGTCCGCGGCATCGAGATCGCGCGCATCGCCAAGACCGCGGGTTTCGACAGCCTCTATGTCGATATGGAGCATGCGAGCTTCTCGCTCGATACCACCGGCCAGATCTGCATGGCCGCGCTCGAAGCCGGCGTCACGCCCTTTGGTGCGGGTGCCGGGCGTGGCCGAGGTGTCGCGGGTGCTCGACGGCGGCGCACTCGGCATCATCGCACCGCATGTCCGCTCCGCCGCCGAGGCGACGGGACTATGTGCGGGCGGCGAAATTCCCGCCGCTCGGCGACCGCTCCGCCGCCGGTCCCCTGCCCCATCTGCAATACCGCTCGTTCCCGGCCGCCGAAGCCGATGCCGCGCTCAACGCCGCGACCCTGCTGATGGTGCAGTTCGAGAGCGAAGAAGCCGTGGCGCAACGCCGACGAGATCGCAGCCGTCGAGCGGCGTCGACATGGTGATGATCGGCTCGAACGATCTCCTCGCCGACTGCGGGCTTGCCGGCCAATACGACCATCCGCGGCTGCGCGAGGCTTATGCCAAAACCATCGCCGCCTGCCGCAAGCACGGCAAGCATGTCGGCGTCGGCGGCCTGTCGTCGCGGCCGGAGCTCGCCGCCGAATTCGTGCGCATGGGCGCGCGCTACGTCTCGACCGGAACCGATCTCGGATTTCTGCTGGCGGCCTGCACGGCGAAGGCGAAAGAGGTGCGCGAGATCGAGCTGAACGGCGAATTAATCCTAGCGGATGGCCGCGCCGTCAGCGCTCGCGCTTGGTAGCGCCGACGCCGGCGACGACAAGATCCGACCGCGCCGGCAGGACAATCCGATGCTTGCCCGCGGTGGCGCGGTCGCCTTGTATTAGGCGCATCTTCGCGCCGCGCCGTTAGTGCCGCGGCAATGGCTGCCGGCTGCGGTGCGGCCGGCGCCGGCGCCGGCAGGCGTGCTTTCTGCGCCAGCGCCGCGGCGCGCTTGGCCTGCATTTCGGCAAGCCTGAGCTTGCCGCTCGCAGTCTGTCCGAACGCAATTCCGCGTCGGCAAGCGCGGTATAGTGATCGGCGATCGCCAGATAGCGGGCGCGAACGCTGTCGCCGAAGCGATTCCGACGCCAGATCGTAATTGTCAGCGGCATGCGCGCGAAATCGCCGAATCCTGACGAACCGCTCTAGTACCGACATTGCACTCCTGCGACCTGAGAACACAACGGCCGCAGGCGCGGCGAACATCGGACAGGCACGCTGGCGATTCAATAACGGCAATCGATGCTTTTCCACAGCTAAGCGGTTCGCAAATGCGCCACGGCCGGTTCCCGCTTGCCGGCGAATCTCGCAATCGCGAATTGCAGTATGATCGTCTTACCGCCGGGCCACCGCGACAGTAACGCCATGATCGCACGTTTCACCTATCACTCCGATCCGGTGCGCATCGTGTTCGGCGCCGGCGCCATCGGCGCGCTCGCCGCCGAAGCCGATGTCCATAAGATGTCGCGGCTCGTCGTGCTGTGCTCGAAATCGCGCCTCGATTTCGCGCGCCGCGTCACCGCCGGCATCGCCGACCGCTGCGTCGGCTTCTGCGACGCGTCGGAACCCAATATGCCGCGCGAAGCGTTCGAGCGGTTTCTCGCCGATCTCAAGCGGCACAATGCCGACGGGTTTGTCGTGGTCGGCGGCGGCTCGCCGATCGGGCTGGCCAAGGCCGCGGCGGCGACCACCAAGCTTCCCTACATCGCCATCGTCACCACCTATTCCGGCTCGGAAATGGCGGCGCGCTGGCGCATCGGCGTCGCCGCCAACCGCATCACCGGCGAAGGTCCGGCGGCACTGCCGGCGACCGCGATCTACGATCCCGAACTGACGCTCGATCTGCCGCCGCGCGTCTCGGCGGCAAGCGGCATGAACGCGATCGCGCATGCGGTCGAAAGCCTCTACGGCCCCGATACCAATCCGGTGGTGCAGACCATGGCCGAGGAAGCCATTCGGCTGCTCGGGCTCGGGCCTGCCGCGCCTTATGCAAAAACCCGCGCGATCTTGGCGCGCGAACGGATGTGCTCTACGGCGCCTGGCTCGCCGCCAATTTCCGCGCCGAGGTCGGGCTCGAACACGCCATCGCGCAGCGGGTGCGGCAATGGTTCGATCTCGACCACGCCCATACCCACGCCATCGCCACCCCTTATGCGATCGGCTTTAATGCCGACGCGGCGCCGGAGGCGATGCGGCGCATCACGCGGGCGCTCGGCGTCGGCGACGCGGCGCGCGGCCTTTACGATCTCAATGTCCGGCTCGGCCTGCCGACGGGATTGAAGGGGCTTGGGCATGCGCGAGGAGGATATCGGCAAGGCCGTCGAGGTGGTCGCCGCGGTCGAGATCGACCATCCCAAGCCGGTGTCGAAGGCCGACCTTTTGAACATCATCACGCAGGCCTACGCGGGCGAGCCGCCGCGTTTCTGATACATTTGCCGCCATGACAACCGCAACCGCCGGCTCGGGAATGAAATGGGTCGGCCGCGCCATCCGGCGGTTGGAAGACCCGGCGCTGGTGACCGGGCGCGGGCGTTTCACCGCCGATCTTGCCGCCGTACATCATCTGCGCTTCGTGCGCAGCCCGGTTGCCGCGGGACGCATCGTGCGCATCAGCGCGCCGGCCGGCGCCAGCATCGTCACCGCTGCGGAGCTTGCCGGCACGCGGCCGATCCGGCCGATGCTGCACAAATTCGGCTACCGGCCGATCGAGCAGCCGCTTTTGGCGAAAGACGTGGTGCGTTTTGTCGGCGAGCCGGTCGCCGCCGTCTATGCACCGACGCGCCGCCGAAGCCGAAGACATCGCCGATCGCGTCGAGATCGAGATCGAGGAATTGCCGGCGGTAGTCGACGCGCGCGACGCGCTCGCGCCCGATGCGCCGCGCGTCCATGAGAGCGGCAATGTCGTGGTCGACGGCCGCATCAAGACCGCCGGATTTCGACGCCGCGCTTGGCAAAGGCGCATCGCCGCATCCGGCTCGATGTGCGCTCGCACCGGCAGAACGCGACGCCGCTCGAAACGCGCGCCGCGCATGCGGCGTTCGATCCGCGACCGGCCGCGTCACGCTCACCTGCACGACACAGATGCCGCATCTGACGCGCACCGCGATCGCCGACGTGCTCGATTTTGCCGGAATCCGATCTGCGCGTGATCGCGCCCGACGTCGGCGGCGGTTTCGGCCAGAAAATGTCGCTCGCCGCCGAATATGCCGTGCTGGTGTGGCTGGCGCGGCAACTGCGGACGAGCGTCGCCTGGAGCGAGGACCGCCGCGAAAACCTGATCGCCGCGTTCCATAGCCGCGACCAGCATATCGAGCTCGAAGGCGGCTTCGACGAGCGCGGCAAGCTCGTCGCGCTGGCGGCCGACGTGATCGCCAATATCGGCGCCTATTCGTGCTTTCCGACCACCTGCGGCGTCGAGCCGCTGATGGCGTTGGCGGAGTTGCCGGGGCCCTATGACGTGCGCGCCTATTCCTGCCGCGCGCGCGGCGTCGCCACCAATACCTGCACCATGGCGCCCTATCGCGGCGTATCGCGGCCGGTCATCACCTTCGCCATCGAGCGGCTGATGGACAAGGCCGCGGCCGAATTCGGATTAAGCCCCGTCGAAATCCGCCGCCGCAATCTGATCGCGCGGTTTCCCTATACATCGGCCACCGGGCTCGTGTTCGACGAAGGCAGCTATATCGAGACGCTCGACAAAGCGGCGGCGCATGTCGATCTGCCGGCGTTCCGCGCCCGCCAGCAGCAGGCGCGCGCGCGCCGGCCGCTATCTCGGCATCGGCTTTGCGACATTTTCCGAGCGCACCGGCTACGGCAGTCCGGCCTTTGCCGCGCGCGGCATGGAGATCACGCCGGGCTGGGAGACCGTCGAGGTCGTCATGGACCCGTCCGGCCGCGTCGAAGCGCGCATCGGCGCGAGCCCGCACGGCCAGGGCTTGCGCACCACGCTCGCGCAAATCGTCGCCGACCAGCTCGGCATCGCGCCGGCCGACGTGCGCGTGCTGCACGGCGACACCGACCGCACGCCCTACGGCTGGGGCACCTTCGCCAGCCGCTCGCTGGTGATTTCCGGCGGCGCCACGATGCTGGCGGCGCAGCAAAATCCGCGAAAAACTTCTCGTCATTGCCGGCGATGTCCTGGAAGCGTCGCCGGACGATATCGTGCTGCAAGACGGCAGCGCCAAAGTCTCCGGCACCGACCGCATGGTGACGATCGCGGCGCTGGCGCGCGCCGCTTATCACCAATCGCATCGCTTCAAGGGCATGACGCCGGGGCTATGCGAGAGCGCGCATTACGATCCGCCCGGCACCTTCTCCAATGCCTGCCACGTCGCCATCGTCGAGGTCGACGTGGAAACCGGCCGCGTGAGGATCGAGAAATTCCTCGCCGTGGAAGACGCCGGCCGCATCATCAATCCGCTGATCGCTGACGGCCAGGTGCATGGCGGTATCGCGCAGGGCATCGGCAACGCGCTGTTCGAGGAGATCGTCTACGACGAGCTCGGCAATATCCAGACCGCGACGCTGGCCGACTATCTGCCGCCGACGGCGTGCGAAATTCCGCCGATCGAACTGCACCATATCGAAACGCCGGCGGCTTCATCCGTCACCGGCGCCAAGGGCTTGGGCGAAGGCGGCGCCATCGGCGCGCCGGCGGCCGTGCTCAACGCCGTCAACGATGCGCTGTCGCCGTTTGGCGTCTCGATCGACGAAATGCCGGCAACGCCGCAGCGTATCCGCGCGGCGCTGCGCGGCGCCGGAGGCCGGTAAATCAGGAGAACACCGATCACTGATGCTCGCGCGCCGAGACGATCGCGAGGTAAAGGTACACGCCGAGCAACGTCATCTCGATGAAGACGATGAAAATGCTGCCGCCATAGACTTGCGGAAAAAACACCTCGACCGCCGCCATCGACACGACCGAGGTCAGCCACACCACCGCGCCCCATGCCGCCGCGAGCCACAGCCCGACGGCGGCGACGAGATCGAGTACGGCAAAGAATACCGTGGATGTCTGCCAGGCGATGGTGTGGCTCTCGAAGCCGCCGTCGGGGCCGGCGCCGATGCCGCACACTTGGCCCCAGTGATAAAGCCCCTTGACCAGCGACACCGCGGCCATGATGCGCAGGAACAGGACGAGATATTCGGTCCAGGTGCCGCGGCTGCCGGCCTTGGTGACGCGCACCGGCTCCAAGAGGTCGCTGGGCCGGGTCGGCTGCCGCTGCGATTGGTCGCTCATGATGTCCCCGGACAGACCAAGAGGCAGAGGCACGCGGCCATTTCGTGGCAGGTGAGCCTGCCCGGAAGCGTTAGAGGCCCGCCGCAAGCCGGTCAACGCTACGGGATCGGCGCCTACCGGGGCTAAAAGTCCCTATGCCGGCTTAAGTGACAGCTTAGGCCTCGAAGGGGTAAAAGAGAGCGGGAACAACGGAGTCCGCCATGGCGATCAAATTCGGCCGGCCGCTTGGAAAAGCGCCGGCTCGCCCCGGTCGAAGCCGAAACGCCGTCCGATCGCCTCGATCTGGCGGTCCGGCCGCGCCGAAATCGCCGCGCCGATTGGGCGCGGCGCATGGTGCGCGAACATGTGCTCACCACCGACGACCTGATCTGGCCGCTGTTCCTGGTCGACGGCAGCAGGATCCGCGCCGGCGTCGATTCGATGCCCGGCGTCGACCGGCTGTCGGTCGATGAGGCGGTGCGTGCCGCCGAGCGGGCCGCCAAGCTCAGCATTCCCTGCATTGCGTTGTTTCCCTATACCGAGCCCGGCCGGCGCGACGACGCCGGCTCCGAGGCGCTCAATCCCGACAATCTCGTCTGCCGCGCCATTCGCGCCATCAAAAGAGAGGTGCCGGAGATCGGCGTGCTCTGCGACGTGGCGCTCGACCCCTATACCAGCCACGGCCATGACGGGCTGCTGCGCGACGGCGTCATCCTCAACGACGAGACGGTCGCGGTTCTGGTGCGCCAGGCCCTGGTCGAGGCCGAAGCGGGCTGCGACATCATCGCGCCGTCCGACATGATGGACGGCCGCGTCGGCGCCATCCGCGCCGGCCTCGATGCCGCCGGCTTTGGCGACGTGCAGATCATGGCCTATGCGGCCAAATATGCCTCGGCGTTCTACGGCCCGTTCCGCGACGCGGTCGGCTCCAGCGCCACGCTGATCGGCGACAAGCGCACCTATCAGATGGACCCGGCCAATACCGACGAAGCGCTGCGCGAAGTCGAGCTCGATATCGCCGAAGGCGCCGACATGGTGATGGTCAAACCGGGCCTGCCTTATCTCGACATCCTGCAGCGGGTTAAGGACAGCTTCGGAATGCCCACCTTTGCCTACCAAGTCTCCGGCGAATATGCGATGATCATGGCGGCTGCGGGAAACGGCTGGCTCGACGGCGACAAGGCGATGATGGAAAGCCTGATCGCGTTCAAGCGCGCCGGCGCCGATGGCGTTCTGACTTATTTTGCGGCAAGGTCGCGGAGAAACTGAAGAAGGGCGGCTGACAAACCGGCCCCGCCGGGACGCAAGGACCGAGGCGGATGCGATGCGTGAGTACTACGACGACAGATATCCGGCGCTATACGCCGGTGCTGCAGCGGGTGATCATCTGCTGGCGGTGATCATCGCCGTGCCGGTGGTGATGTGGACCATCACCACGATGGTCCGCACCTATGTCGCGGCGCCCAAGGCGCCGACATTCCAGCGCATGACCGACACCCAGCCGCCAGGGGATGCCGTGTCGGATACGAGCGCCGCGGCGCCCGCCTCGGTAACGCCGCCGGCCCAATTGGCGCCCCCGACCCCGCAATTGGCCGATGCCCAGGCGGCTGCGACGCAGGCGCGAACCGCGCTGCTTGAGATCAAAAAGCCGGCGGACACGCCGTCGCCATCGGCGCCGCCGCCGGCCGCCGCCGCCCGCGGCCGCAATTGCCGCGCCGTCACCGGCTGCAACGACTTTGGCTCCGACCGGCGCCGCGCCGCCGGTCGCGGCGGCTAGAGCCTCCGGATCAATGGCGCCCGCATCCATGGGCCCTCCCGCAGCCGCGTCCGCAGGAATGGCATCCGCATCTTTGGCGCCGGCGACGACGCCCCCTGCAACAATGGCCCCTGCACCGCCGACGCCAGCAGCGGCGGCGGCCAAGAGTGCCGCAGCAACGCCAGCGGCCGCGGCCGCTTCGCCAAAGAGCATTGTGTGGCCGAACCCGAAGACCACCGCGCCGCCGGATATCGGCCAGGGCGGCCCACCTGCTGCGACCGCGCCAGACAGCGCCGGCGCGATGGCGGCGAATACTGCCGGGCCTGCCGCCCCGGCGGCGGATACCGCAAGCGCGGACCTGTCACAAGATTTGCCGCCCGGCGCACCGATCGCGGGCCCGATTCCGCTGCCGCGCCACCGGCCGATGCTGTTTGCTTCGGCGCAGGGCGCCATTCCCTTGCCGCGGCCGCGCCCCCTCGACGCTCCCGCCGCACCGGCTCCGGCAACCGATGCAGCGGCCCCGAGCTACGACCCCGGCATGGACCCGGGCCATTATTGAACGACATTAAAGTCGCGGCGCAGTTTCACTCCAGCGCCGCGCCGCCCTCCATGCGCACCGGCTGATAACCCTCAGCGGCGAGCACGCGGAAAATCTCCTCGGCGTGCGCGCCGTCGCGCGTCTCCATGGTGATGTCGAGCTTGGCGCCCTTGGCCGGAACGTCGAGGAACAGGCGGTGATGATCGACGCCGAGAATATTGGCGCCGAGCTCGCCGAGCCGGCTGGCGATCTGGCCCAAAATTCCCGGCCGATCGGGAATGGTCAGACGGAACGAGACGATGCGGTCGTCGCGTTCCAGTTCGCGCACCATGATGGAGGCGAGAATGCGCGGATCGATATTGCCGCCGCACAGGATCAGGCCGACCTTGCGTCCGGCAAAGCGCTTGCCGGCTCGGCCAGCATGGCGGCAAGGCCCGCGGCGCCCGCCCCTTCCGCCATGGTCTTTTGCAAGGTGAGAAAGGCGTTCACCGCACGTTCGATCAGCGGCTCGTCGACAAGAATGATGTCGCGCACGAGTTCGCGCACCACCGGCAAGGTCAGCGCGCCGGCTTTGCTCACGGCGATGCCCTCGGCCAGCGTGGCGCCGCCGCATGGCCGCGCGGCCGCGATGGATCGCATTCCACATCGACGGATAAAGCGCGCATTCAACCCCGACGATCTCGATCGACGGCTTGACCGCGCGCGCCGCGATGGCGTTGCCGGCGATCAGTCCGCCGCCGCCGATCGGGATCACCAATGTCTCGATGCTCCGGCGCCTCCTCCAGCATTTCCAGCGCAATGGTGCCTTGGCCGGCGATGATGTGCGGATCGTCGTAAGGATGCACCCAGACCAGGTTGCGTTCGGCGGCGATCGCCTCGGCGCGCGCCTGGGCTTCGGCGAGCGTCTCGCCGTAAAGCACCACTGTGGCGCCGATGCGCCTCGGTCGCCTTGACCTTCACGAACGGCGTCGTCACCGGCATGACGATGGTCGCCGGGATCGCGAGCCGCCGCGCGTGATAGGCCACGGCTTGCGCATGATTGCCGGCCGACATGGCGATCACGCCGCGGCTTGCGCTCCTCGCGCGGTCAGCGCGGCAAGCTTTACGCAGGCGCCGCGCTCCTTGAATGAATTGGTGACCTGCAAATTCTCGTATTTGACGTAAACCTCGGCGCCGGTGAGCGCGGAGAGCGGCGGCGCCGGCAACATCGGCGTGCGCAGCACATGGCCGGCAATGCGTGCGCCGGGCCGCTTCGATCTCGGCGAGCGTGACTTTCTGTCGGGATTTTTCTCGTCTCTGCCGATCGCATCGGACTGCCGTTGTTGGATCGATGGCCGGCGGCATTATAATGCCAATTCGATCATGACAGATCCCGGCCCAACCCAGATAGCGGCGCAGCGCCTGAAGGCTCAGGTCCTGAGCCCTCGGTCCCCGACGGATCGGCGTATCGCTCGACGTCAAGCCGCATGCCTATGATCCGGCGGCCAACCCGGAACTGTTCGAGGGCGTGCTCGCCCGCCGGGTCGTCGCCTTCATTATCGACGTCGTCATTATCGCCATCCCGCTGATCGTGGGCTGGATGTTCATCTTCGTGTTCGGCCTGATCACTTTCGGCCTGGGCTGGGCGCTGTTCTGGCTGATGTCGCCCGGCTCGGTGATCTGGGCGCTGGTCTATTACGGGGTCACGCTGGGCGGCCCGGCCTCGGCCACCATCGGCATGCGCGCCATGGAAATCGAAATGCGCACCTGGTACGGCGCGCCGTCCTATTTCGTGCTCGGCGCCGTGCATGCCATCGTCTTCTGGATCACGGTCAGCGTGCTTACCCCGTTTATCCTGGTCGTCGGCTTCTTCAATGACCGGCGGCGGCTGCTGCACGATATGCTGGTGGGCACCGTCCTGATCAATAACCCGCGCGGGCGGCCTCGCTGCGGGCCCCGCGGCCGGCTAGCGCAGCAAACGGCCTTTGACGCGCGGACCGCGCAGGCGCGATGCTTACGGGGCCGGAATCGGCCGGATTTGCGGCTGCGCGGCGGCCGCGTAAGCGCTTACAGCTTGTAGATCCTCGTCGTGACCCAGCACTCGCGCGATACTCCGCAATTCTACCTTACCGCCCCCTCGCCCTGCCCCTATCTGGCCGGCAAGGAGGAGCGGAAGGTCTTTACCCATCTCGTCGGCGAGCGCGCGCCGGAGCTCAACAACATCCTCACCCAAGGCGGCTTCCGCCGCAGCCAGTCGATCGCCTACCGGCCGGCCTGCGAGGGCTGCCGCGCCTGTGTCTCGGTGCGCGTCGTCGTCAAGGATTTTCGCCCGACCCAGAGCATGCGCCGCATTTTGCGCCGCAACGCCGACATCGCCAGCGAAATGCGGATCGCGGTGCCCGACCTCCGAGCAATATTCGGTGTTCCGCGCCTATCTCGATTCCCGCCATCGCGACGGCGGCATGGCCGACATGACGGTGCTCGACTACGCCATGATGGTCGAGGACAGCCACATCGAAACCCGCATCATCGAATACCGGCGCCGTGACGCGGATGCGGCGCCGACCGCGCATCGCGGCGGCGATCTGGTCGCCATCGGCTTGACCGACGTGCTCGGCGACGGGCTGTCGATGGTCTATTCGTTCTTCGAACCCGACGAGGCGGCGCGGTCGCTCGGCACCTTCATGGTGCTCGACCACATCGCGCGCGCGCAACGCATGGGGCTCGCTTACGTCTATCTCGGCTATTGGGTGCGCGGCTCGCGCAAAATGGATTATAAGAGCCGCTTCCTGCCGCAGGAACGGCTGATGCCGGACGGCTGGGCGAGAGTGGAGTGAACCCTGCGCCGTCATCGATCGCCGCGCCAGGCTCGATCGTGATCGGAGGCAGTCCATGCGAACATCCCGTCCCGGCGCTCCTCGCCGCCGGATTGTTATTCCTTGGCGCTGCTGCCGCGCTGGCGCCAGAGCGGCGCCGGCAAATGTCGGCGACACGTCGAAAGGCAAAGCGCTGATCGATGGCGCCGGCATGACACTTTACAATTTCGACCGCGACACCGCCGGGGCCTCGAATTGCAACGGCGTCTGCGCCAACAACTGGCCGCCGTTCAATGCGCCCGCTGACGCCAAGCCGTCGGGCGACTGGACCATCGTCATCCGCAAAGACGGCAGCAAACAATGGGCCTATAAGGGCAAGCCGCTCTATACCTTCTATCACGACGGCAATCCCGGCGATGCCAAAGGCGACGGCGTCAACAATGTCTGGCACATCGCCGCGCCCTAACGGCGCCGGCACGACGCCACATTTTAATCAACTACGCTTTGCCGCAGCGATCTTTCCGACATTAATTGCGCGAATTCGCCAGCCGGCGCGAAACCAAAGAGGTGTTACGGCCGTTTGCGCAGATGGGGCTGTCTGAACAATTGGAGATAGCCCCCATGTGCGACTACAGCCTTCAGAATGTCAGCTCGCGGCCGGCCAAGGTTGGCGACCGCCTCACCACGCGCGACTTCGGCACCGGAACGCGCGGCTTTTGCCGCGGCGGAAGATGCCGGCACGGCGGTCTGCGTTCTTGCCCGGCACGGAATTGTCCTTTGCCGGGGAAGTCGCCTGCAAGCAGACCGGGCTGTTTCCCTGGCGTCAACGCATGATCAATCACAAGACCGCCATCTTCCGGCAAATCAATACGGACAAGCTCGCCGCGCATCACGATGCGCTGGAATTTCCGGACGGGCGGATCGTGCTGCTGACGTTGTTGTGCGAAGGCCAACAGGCGACGGTTCTGCAGCTGCCGGCGCAGCCGAAAACGGCCGTCGAAGCGGCAGCGCAAGAGCGCGCGGCCTATACCGGCTGAGTGCCAAGAGGATAAAAACAGGCACTCTCGTCGGGTGCCGCAATTAAGCCAGGCAAATTCAGCCGAGGCGGCTTGCTCTCAATCGGGCGGCCGCCTTTGTCGTGTCAGATCGGCAAGCTGTCGAGCGACTGCAAAGCGTAAAATTCCACCGGCTCTTTCGGCCCTTGACCGGCGCCTGATGCAATTCGTGGCCAACGAGCCGCAGCCCGGCAGCCTCGGCCGCCTGGCGCGAAATGATGACGGCGCAGCCGTAGTCCTTGGTCAGGCTTTCAAGCCGCGCGCAGGTGTTCACGGTGTCGCCGATGGCGGTGATGATTTGCGAGCGCGGCGGCCCCATCGCGCCGACGATGGCTTCGCTGTGATGAATGCCGATGCCGATCCGCAACGGCTCGCGCAGGTCGGCGCGCAGTCGAAGATTCAAGGACGTCGAGCCGCGCCAGCATTTCGCGCGCGCCGCGCACGGCGTCGGCGGCCCCGCCCGCCGGGTCGGCGCTAAAGCCCATAGAGCGCCATCAGGCCGTCGCCGGTGAATTGCGAGTAATGCCCGTGCGTCGCGGCGAGCGCATTGGTCATTTCGTGGAAAAACTGATTGAGAATGAAGAGGACGTCGTAGGGCAGCCTGGCTTCGCCCAGTGTCGTCGACCCGCGCAGATCGACGAACACCACCGTGATCAGCCGCTCGCTGCCTTCGAGGCCGCCGCGCACCGCGCCGTCGGCGGCGCTGGCGTCGGCCGCCAACAGCGGCATCACCGCAATATCGGCCATGGGACGAATCTGGCAGGCAAGCCGCATGCCGGGCGTCGCGCCGATGCGCGACAGTGCCTTTGCTTCCAGCCCCGCCGGTTCGGCGAGCCGCTCGAGCCCCTTGGTCACCAGAACCCGGCATGTCGTGCAGCGCGCCCGCCCGCCGCAGACCGAGGCGTGAGCGATGCCATGGGCGCGCAGCGTTTCCAGCACGGTTGCCCCGGGCAGGATCGGGACGCTGCGGCCGCTGGCGTGCGACAGCATCGGCGGCTTGCGGCGGCGGTAGCGCCACTCCCGGACGGCGCGTGCGGCGAACGGCAAGAGCACGAGAGCGAGCCAAACGCTCCATCCGACCGCCACCATCCGATTGATGGCGGCCGTCGCTTCCGGCGTCACATTGGAGTCGCCCAGCGACGACGCGACGAAATTGGGATCGCTCTTTGCCAAGCGCAGCACCTGGTTGCCGCCGGTGACGTAGCCGGCCAGCGCCAAGGCCGGCAGCAGCAGCGCGAAGCCGAACAACAGCGGCCGCCAGTTCGGGTACCAGCGCTTGGTGCGCAGCCAGTAGTGAATCCCGATGCTGGCATGCGTCCACACGATGATCACGGCGAGCATCTGAACCGCGCCGAGCCATGGAAAGATCAGCCACTGAACGATGAACACGGTCGTGTAATAGGTGGTGACGTCAAGCAATTGCTCGGCAATCCGCGTCGCTATGACGTGGAACATCAAGAGCGCGGGAATCGTCAGGCCGAGCGAGAGCTGCGTCCACTCCCACCGGGTCAGGCGCAGCGAGCGGCGGATATAGATCGACCACAAGGCATTGCTGAAATGAACGACGAACGCGCCTACCAGAACGGCCGTGCCGATCGGGGTCCGCCACGGATACATGAGGACATTGCGCGTCGCCTCGGCATCCTCGAAGGAGACAAGCAACAGGCAATGCGCGCTGAGATGGCAAATGACGAAGCTGAGCAGCACCAGCGCGCTGGAAAGCCGCAAGCTTGCCCGCCACGATTGGAAGGTCGGGGTCATCGCAGTATCCCACCACGCCGCGGTAGATGCTGCCAAGACCGGAAAAGCGGGGCGAAAATTCCCCGAAACGCAGCTCGGCACGCCGGAACCGGATCGGCGTTTCGGCCAGCGGGGCTAACCGGGACTCAAGCCGGATCTAAAACTCTTGCCAATCCGGCTCCGCCTTGGCCGCCTTGGCCGCCTTGGCGAGCGCCATGGTCCCGCCGCCGGCGCGCACAGGCCGCGAAGCCGGGACCGGCTTCTCCGCCCGCGGCGCCTGCGGCCTCGCGCCGGGCTGCGGCTTTCGCACCGCCGGCGGCCTTTCGAAGCCGGCGGCAGGGCGCAACGAAGGCGCCGGCTTTGCCACCGGCCGGCCGCCCTCGCCTGCCCGCGCAGTGACAAAGAAGGCGACCTTTTCGTCCATCGCCTTGGAATGGTCCTCCAGCGTCTTCACCGCCGCCGCGTTCTCTTCCACCAGCGCCGAATTCTGCTGCGTCACCTCGTCCATCTGCGTCAGCGCCTTGTTGATCTGCTCCAAGCCCTCGGCCTGCTCGGTGCTGGCGGTGGCGATGTCGGCGATGATATCGGCCACTTCCTTGATCGAGCCGACAATTTCATCGAGCGAATTGCCGGCCTGATTGACGAGCCCGACACCATTGTCCACTTGCCCCGAACTATTGGTGATCAGATCCTTGATGTCCTTGGCGGCCTGCGACGAACGCTGCGCCAGCGCGCGCACTTCCGAAGCCACCACGGCGAAGCCGCGCCCGGCGTCACCGGCGCGCGCCGCCTCCACGGCGGCGTTGAGCGCCAAGAGGTTGGTCTGCCGCGCGATCTCGTCGATCACCGTGATAATGTCGGCGATCTTGCGCGAGGACTCCTCGATCCTGGCCATCGCCTTGACCGCGTCGGCTGCCACGGCCCCGCCGCGATCCGCGGCGTCGCGCGACGCCGACGTCAGGTCGTTGGCGCGCTGTGCGCTCTCGGCATTCTTCTTCACCGTCGCCGAAATCTGTTCCATCGATGCGGAGGTCTGCTCCAGACTTGCAGCCTGCTCCTCGGTGCGCTGCGACAGATCGGTGGTGCTGAGCGAAATCTCCGCTGCCGCGTTCGATACCTCCATGGCGCGCAATTTGACGTCGGAAATGACCGCCGCGAGCGTCTCGGCCAGCGAATTCGCGCCCTCCTTAAGCTGCAGAAGGTTGCCGGCATAGTCCTTGGTGATGCGCTGCGTCAGGTCGCCGGCCGACATCGCTCCGCACATGCGGCCCATATCCGTCAAGGCGCGGTCGACCGTCTCGCACATATCGTTCATCAGATTGGCCAGCGTCAGCATGAAATCCGGATTTTCCGGCGGTCTCGACGCGCTGCCGTGAAATCTCCTTTTGTTGCCGCCTCCACAATCGTTCCGATATCGCCCTCGATCGCTTTTTCCAAGCTGATGTCGCGCCATTCAACCGCCGTGCCCATGCGCCTGTCGCCGTCGAACAGCGGCGTGGCGATAAGATTGGAACGTCCGAACGCCTACTTTGATTTGCGTTTCGAAAGTCGCCGTCAACGCATCGAGCATTTTGCGCTGGTGCGCCGGACTTTTATGGAACACATCGATCGATTTGCCGATGAGGCTCGCGCTGTCGAAATGCGGCAGTTCCTTGCGCAGATCGGCTTCGGCGAGCTGCATCATTTCAAGCTGCGGCCGGTTCATGAAGAAGATTTTGTAATCGGCATCGGCCAGCATGACATTGGAACGCACGGCGTCGAGCGCCCCGGATTTCATGTCGATAGCCTGGCGCAACGCCTTTGCCTCGACCGCGCTGCGCCGGAAGCGCTCGAGCGCCTTCGCCATTAGCCCAATCTCGTCCCGGCGGTTGCGATCGGGAATTTCGATGTCGAGGCTGTCGGCGGCCACCGCCGCCATTGCGGCATTGAGCCTGCGCATGCGCCGGCTCAAGCTTTGCGCCGACCAAAAAGCGATGCCGGCGACCAGAAGCACGATGGGAATGCCGGCGTAGCCGGCCGCTTTGAGCGCGCGGTCATGCTCGGCGGCGATGTCGTCGTTATAGACGCCGGTGCCGATCACCCATCCCCACGGCTCGAACAACGCCACATAGGAGGTTTTTTCCACCGGCTCCTTGGCGCCGGGCTTGGGCCACATGTAATTGACAAAGCCGCTGCCGTGGGCTTTGGCGACGTCGGCGAAGGCAACGAACAGCGCCAGCCCGTTGGGATCCTTGATTGCGGTCAAATCCTTGCCGTCCAAATCGGGCCGCACCGGATGCATCACCATGGTGGGATGCAAATCGTTGATCCAGAAATAATTGTCGCCCTGGTAACGCATCTGCCCGACCGCCTGCGCGGCGCGCGATTTAGCCTCCGCTTCGGTGATGGCGCCGCTCTTGGCCTCGGCATATTGACTGTTCACCGTGCTCATGGCGGTCTCGATCAGTTCTTTCAATTCCTGCTGCCGCCGGCTTTTCAGCGCGTCGAATTCCAAGTTGAGGAGCAGCCAGGACACGGCGATGAGCCCGACGATGAAGACGAAAACGATGCCGTAGAGGCGCGCGCGTATGCCGAATGTCATGTGATCCGCTCACCGAAAAATAAACTCCTGCCGGCAAGCGAGCGCCGGCAGACCGCAATGTCCTTAGGAGTCCAGCAGTAAAAAATGCGCATCCGCGGCCCGCGGAAACCGTTGCCGACTAACCTGGATCAAGAAAAATGAAAGGGCGCCTATGCCGCGGCCGCAGACCGCGGCCGCCGAAGTCCGCTCAAGCCGCCGCGATCTTCTGTTCGGTTTTGAGGAGCTTGGCCAGGTCGCGGGCCGGTACCGCCGGACTGTAATAAAAGCCCTGCACGTCGGTGCAGCCCAGTTCGCGAACCAGGTCGAGCTGCTCGCGCGTCTCAACGCCCTCGGCCGTCGTGGTCATGCCGAGGCTGTTGGCAAGCCCGGCGACTGCCTGCACGATGGCGTCGGATTCCGAGCCCTCCCCGAGGCCTTTGATGAAGCAGCGGTCGATCTTGATCTTGTCGAAGGGAAAGCTGCGGAGATAACTGAGCGACGAATAGCCGGTGCCGAAATCGTCCATCGAGATTTTGATTCCGAGCGCGCGCAATTGGTGCAGCGTGCGCAGCGTGGCTTCGCTGTTCTGCATCAGCACCGCTTCGGTGATCTCGAGCTCAAGCCGCTGCGGCGACAGGCCCGACGATGCCAGCGCGCTCAGCACGGTCGGCAGCAGCGACTTGCTCGCCAACTGGGTCGGCGACAAATTGACGGCGACGCACACGTCGTCCGGCCATTGCGCCGCGTCGCGGCACGCCCAGCGTATGACACGCTCGCCGAGCGCCACGATCAGCCCGATTTCCTCCGCGACCGGGATGAATTCCACCGGCGAAACCATGCCGCGTTCCGGGTGGTGCCAGCGCAGCAGCGCTTCGCAGCAGCGCACCCGGTCGCGGCCGAGATTGACGACCGGCTGATAATACAGCTCGAACTCGTTGTTATCGAAGGCGCGGCGCAGCGCCACTTCGAGGGCCCGACGATCCTTCATGCGGGCGTCCATCTGCGGCTCGAAGAACCGGTAGATGCCGCGGCCGGCGGCTTTGGCGCCGTAGAGCGCCATGTCGGCGTTTTTCAGCAGCTCGTTTGCGTCCTTGCCGTCGTCCGGTGCGAGCGCGATGCCGATGCTGGCATCGATCACCACCGAATGACCGTGAAGCGTGTAAGGCAGCCGCACCGCCTCGGCGATGCGGCGCGCCAGCCGCTCGGCGTCGGAGGCGCTGCCGACGCCGGTTTGAATAACGAAGAACTCGTCGCCGCCGACGCGCGAGATCGTGTCGGTTTCCTTCACGCAGGCGCGCAGCCGCTGCGCCACCAGCCGCAACAGCTCGTCCCCGGTCGGATGCCCCAGCGAATCGTTGACGTTCTTGAACAGATCGAGATCGAGATAGTGCACCGCCAATTGCCCGCCGCGCTCGACCTGCGCCAGCGCGTCGTTCAATCGCTCGCGCAACAGCACGCGGTTCGGCAGATCGGTCAGCGCGTCATGCCGCGCCATGTGGGCGATCTTCATCTCCGCCTGGCGCCGCTCGGTAACGTCCTCGTGGGTCGCCACCCAGCCGCCGTTCGCCATCGCCTGCCGCGTGATCGCGACGGTGCGGCCGTCGGGCAATTCGGCAAATTG
The DNA here is from genome assembly GCA_963827465.1 of uncultured Alphaproteobacteria bacterium. Lineage (GTDB taxonomy): Bacteria > Pseudomonadota > Alphaproteobacteria > Rhizobiales > Xanthobacteraceae > BOG-931. The sequence continues at coordinate 144,905 of CAWHBC010000005.1, read as the reverse complement.
GCTCGTCGCCTGGCCGACCTTGAGCTGAGCGATCAGATTCTCGGCATATTGGTCGGGATGGCCGGCGAAGCTGCCATTGGCGGCCCGCAGCCTGATGAGTTCGGCGAGCGACATGCCGCAATGGATTTCTTCGGGCTCATAGCGGTACATCGCGACGAAGCGGTCGTTCCAGAGCACAAGCCGGGCCTCGGCGTCGTACATCGCCAAGCCTTGGGACATATTGGAGAGGGCGGCATCGATGCGCAGATTCTGCGCCTGCAGCTCCGCCTCTCTTGCCCGCAATTCTCGGGTGCGTTCGACCACCGTGTGCTCGAGATTGCGCTGGATCTGATCGAGCTCCTCGATCATGAGCGAAATCGACCGGTCGGTGCGCAGCCGATCGCGGTCGAAGTCCTCATAGGCCCCGATCACAAGCTGTGACAGCTTTGGCAGGTCGACCGATCCGGCCCGGTCGGTCGCCCTGGCGATCTGCTTTGCGAAAAGCCTGTGCACCGTGTTCGCCTTTCGTCGATGTCGCGCCGTCAAGCGACCTCGGCCAGAGTGGTGACTGTCATCGTCTGATTGTGCAGTTCGCACCGGCCGGATACCGCATGCGGCGAAATCTCGCCGTAGGAATAGAAGCCGACACGCGCCGTATCGTTGCCCAGTTCGCCGCCGGCTGCCTCGACTTCATCATTGGCACGCTGCCCCATCAGCAGGCGCCGGCCGATGCAACTGACGAGAATCGAGAAAATCTGGCCACCTTGATCGGCCCCGACCCCGCCGCGCGCTTGCCGCGCCGCGTCGGCCGCTCCGGCCGCCAGCCGGTCCAGATTTCCGCGCATGAACTGCGCCGTCCAGCCCTGCGGAATATCGCCGGCAAAAGTCATCGAACCCGCCGCGCGATCGATCGCCAGTACGGTGCGAACCACCGCGGTTTCCGGCTTTGCCACGTCGTGCACTTGGATCGGAAACAACAGCGCCGAACCCGGCAGTCCTTTGGACTCCTCCGGTCCGAGATAGCGTTCGTAGAGTTCGAGCGCGGGCCTGCCGTCGAGTTCGAACAGAACATTGCCGGCGGATTTCGTGACCTGGCGGCGCGGGCCGAACAAATCCCAGCCGCCGGCGCAGCCATGCCCAACCCGGATGGCGGAGCCGTAAAAGCCCACCGCGGCAATGGTGCCAGCGCGCGGCGCGCAGTCGGCGCCGACCAAAGTTTGCCTGAAATCGGCTCCGTCGCCGGCAAGCCCGCCGGTCAGCGGCGTATCGGCGCTGATGATCTTGCCGATGCCGCCGACCAGTTCGCTGCCATTGACGTTCAATCCGTCGGACAGCACGAAAACGCCGGCGAGGTCGCCGGCGAAAAGGTCGCGCCCGATGGCCTCGCCGCACTCTCTGGAATAGCGCGGATCGGAAATTTCCTGACGGCTCAGCCGCAGCCTGGTCGTCTCGAAGCTGATCGCCGCGGCGACGATCTCGTCGTCGTTGATGTCGTCGTTGCTGATCTGGCCGCCGGTGCTGCAGCCGACGATATGCGCGTCCGGAAAAGCGCGCCGCAGCTCGTCGTAACGGGCCCCGCACGCCAAGGCTTCACGGCCACCGAAATAAAGCACCAGCGCAGCGCCGTCCGATAGGCCGTCGGCTCCGCTCCAGCCCGCTTGTTTGCTCCAGTTGGTCTGACGAACGCGCATGGCACTCACAATCCCAATCATACGGGAACATGACACCCCACCCTGCCCTTAACGCGGAGCATTTGAATATTTTGGAAATTGTCCGCGCAATTACGCACCCGCGCGGTGCGATTTCACAAACAGAATTGATGCTTCGCTAATGCCGGCGGGCGGATTGAAGCTTTATCGGTTTAGGAACCGTCTCCGCCGCCGTCGGGTGTTGCGGCGCGGTTGCCGGAATCATCGAATTTGTTGGTCTTGGGAAAGCCCTTCGGCGCCAGCCGCCCGGCATCGGCACGGTTGCCGCGCCAATCGGACAGTTCCTTCAACGTCAGATTGAAGGCGCGCCCGGCGCTGTCGGTCCAGCCGAGACCCTTCTCGACTTCGAAGGTCTTGAGATCGGAAAGCCCGCCGTCCTTATGGCGCTGCAATCGCACGCCGCGCCCGCGCGTCATCTCGGGCACTTGATCGATGGGGAAAACCAGCATTTTGCGGTTCTCGCCGATGGCCGCGACCAGTTCGCCCTGGACCGGCGCCGTGGCGCAGGCGGCGTCGGGCGCCTTGACGTTGAGCACCTGCTTGCCCTTGCGCGTATTGGCGAGGCAATCGTCCTCGGCGACGATGAAACCGCGGCCTTGCCGGCTCGCGACGATGAACTTGCGGCCGCCCTGATAACGGAACACCGAAACGATATCGACGTCCTGCTCGATATCGATGAACAGCCGGATCGGCTCGCCGTGGCCGCGGCCGCCCGGCAATTTGGCGGCATCGATGGTGTAGAAGCGCCCATTGGTCGCGAAGATCAAAAGCTTCGAGGTGGTCTCGGCAAAGAACGCAAGCTTCAACTCATCGTCGGTCTTGAAAGTCAGATTGGCGAGATCGGCGACCTGGCCGCGCAGCGCGCGAATCCAGCCCTTCTCGGAGACGACAACCGTGACCGGCTCGCGCTCGACCAGCGCCTCCTCGATTGCCGCCACGTCGTGGGCGGGCGCCTCGGCAAAGCCGGTGCGCCGCTTGCCGAGCGGGGTCTTCGGGCCGAATTTGTCGCGCAGCTCCTTGATCTCGTCGGCGATCTTCTTCCATTGCTGCTTTTCGGAGCGGAGCAATTCCTCGATCGACTTCTTCTCCGCACGCAAATTCTTTTCTTCCTGCCGGATCTCCATCTCCTCCAGACGGCGCAAATTGCGCAGCCGCATGTTGAGAATGGCCTCGGCCTGCACCTCCGTCAGTTTGAAGGACTTCATCAGGACGGGCTTCGGCTCGTCCTCCTGGCGGATGATCTTGATGACCTTGTCGAGGTTCAGATAGGCGATGAGATAGCCGCCCAGAATTTCCAGGCGATGCTCGATCTCACCGAGCCGATGGCGCGCCCGGCGCAACAGCACGTCGCGGCGATGGGCGAGCCATTCCGACAGCGCTTCGGCCAGTCCGACCACTTTCGGCACCCGGCCGTGAATGAGCACGTTCATGTTGAGCGGCACCCGGCTCTCGAGCTCGGTGAGCTTGAACAGGCTCTCCATCAGCAGCGCCGGATCGACCGAGCGCGAACGCGGTTCGAAGACAAGCCGCACGTCCTCGGCCGATTCGTCGCGCATGTCGGCCAAAAGCGGCAGCTTCTTTTCGTTGATCAATTCGGCGATGCGCTCGACCAGCCGCATCTTCTGCACCTGCCACGGAATCTCGGTGACGACGATCAGGTAGGTGCCGCGGCCGGTGTCTTCGGTTTTCCAGCGCGCCCGCACGCGGAACGAGCCGCGCCCGGTGGCATAGGCCTCGGCAATGGCCTCCGGCGGATCCACGACCAGCCCGCCGGTCGGAAAATCCGGTCCCGGAACGTATTTGAGCAACGTCTTCGATCGCGCGTTCGGCTGCTCGATGAGATAAAGCGCGGCGTCGCACAGCTCGGCGACATTATGCGGCGGGATCGAGGTCGCCATGCCGACCGCGATGCCCTGGGCGCCGTTGGCGAGCAAATTGGGAAATGCCGCCGGCAATACCGCCGGCTCCTGCATCACGCCGTCGTAGCTGGGGCGAAAATCGACGGCGTCCTCGTCGATGCCGTCGAGCAGTAACCGCGCCACTTCGGTCATGCGCGCTTCGGTGTAGCGGTAGGCGGCGGCATTGTCGCCGTCGATATTGCCGAAATTGCCCTGGCCGTCGACCAGCGGATAGCGCGAGGCAAAATCCTGCGCCAGCCGGACCAGCGCGTCATAGATGGCCTGGTCGCCATGCGGATGGAAATTGCCCATCACGTCGCCGACGATTTTGGCCGACTTCTTGAACGCCGCGCCGGGGTCGAGGCGCAGCAGCCGCATGCCGTAAAGGATGCGCCGGTGCACCGGCTTAAGCCCGTCGCGGGCGTCCGGCAGCGCGCGGTGCATGATGGTGGAGAGCGCATAAGCGAGATAGCGCTCTTCCAAGGCCTCGCGCAGCCCGATGTCCTGTACGCCGGTCGGTTCGGCGGGAATCACCTTCTTATTCATGGACCTGAGCGCTACCCCTATTGCCTCGTCTGAACAAGGGAGCCGAGCGCGGCGACAAAGCGGGCGCGCGCCTCCGGCACCAGCAGGCCACGCGGCGCGAAAGCGTGGCGATCGAGAAAGAAGCCGGTCAGCGCAAAGGCGTCGGCGAGCTCTTCGGCCGATTCCGGTTCCCCCTCCCTGTGCAGGAACGCCGGCAGCCGCATCAGGCGGTCGCGATAGGCTTCGCCGGCGCCGCGCGACACCGCGCGCCCGGAGCGAGGCGAGACATAAATCAGATCGTCGGTGACGCCGGTTGCCGCGCAACTCGAAAGATCGAGACCAAACCCAAGCTCTGCCAAGAAATTCAGCTCGAAACGGGCGATCATCGGCGCCGCGGCATGCGGATCGTGCAGGCAATCCAAAATCGCCTCCAGCGCCGCGAAAATCGCCGGATGCGACTCCCGCTCGGCCAATAGCCGGCACAGGCCGGCGAGATGGATGACGCCGTGGACGGCGTGGGCCGATGCGAGATAGCGGGCAGTGCGCAGATTAAGCGGCTCGACCGTGTAATGGCCGAGATGCTCGTCGAGCCGGGCCCGCCACGTGGCGTCGAGCCCGTTGCCCGGCTGCAGCACGCCGCGCAGCCGCGTGCCGGCGCCGCCGCGGACCAGACCGAGGTGACGGCCATGCGCCCGCGTCATCAATTCGAGAATGACGCTCGATTCGCCGTGGCGCTTGACGCCGAGCACGATGCTTTCATCGGTCCACTGCATGGCGCTGTCATTCCTGCGTCACCACCATATAATCACTGCGCTCCATCCGGAATGACGGGCTACTCCTTCGGAAATTCCAATCCCATTTCCCGGTAGCGCTCCGGATCGTCGCCCCAGCCTTCGCGCACTTTGACGTGCAGAAACAGATGGACCGGCTGCTCGATGGCTTTGGCAATGTCGGCGCGCGCCGCGGCGCCGATCGCCTTGATGGCCTGGCCACCCTTGCCGAGCACGATTTTGCGCTGGCTGTCGCGCTCGACATAGATGGTCTGCTCGATACGCACCGCGCCGTCTCTCAATTCCTTCCAGACCTCGGTCTCGACGGTGGACTGGTACGGCAATTCCTGGTGCAGCCGCAGATAGAGCTTTTCCCGGGTGATTTCGGCGGCGAGCTGGCGCAACGGCGCGTCCGAAATCTGATCTTCCGGATAAAGCCACGGACCCGGCGGAACATGGGCGGCGAACCAGTCTTTAAGAGCGGCAACTCCGTCGCCGGAGCGTGCCGAGATCATGAACGTGGCGGCGAAGCTTGCTTTGTCGTTGAGCGTCTGCGTCAGCGTGAGCAGCGCGGGCTTGTCGACAAGGTCGACCTTGTTGAGCACCAGCACCTTGGGCGCGCGCACATCGCCAATCAGCCGCAGGATCGCCTCGTCGTCGTCTTTGACGCCTTTCTTGGCGTCGATCAAAAGCGCGACGACATCGGCGTCGGCCGTGCTCGCCCAGGCGCTGCCGACCATGGCACGGTCGAGCCGGCGGCGCGGCGAGAAGATGCCCGGCGTATCGACGAAAATAAGCTGGGCCGGCCCGGCCATGGCGATGCCGCGAATGAGCGCGCGCGTCGTCTGCACCTTCGGCGTGACGATCGAGACCTTGCTGCCGACGAGCGCGTTGATCAGCGTCGATTTGCCGGCGTTCGGCGCGCCGATCAGTGCAATAAAGCCGGCGCGCTTGTCGGCCTCGGCCGGCTCAACCATTGGCGTATGTCGCGCGGACGCCCTCGCGCGTCAGCATGGCCGCCGCGGCGGCCTGCTCCGCGGCGCGCTTGGAGCGGCCGGAACCTTCGGCCGGCGCCAGCGCCGGCAACTGAACGGCGACCCGGAATTCCGGATTGTGATCGGGCCCGGAGCGGGCGATCTCGCGATAGGCCGGGGTCGGCAGACCGCGCGCCTGCGCCCATTCCTGCAGCACGGTTTTTGGATCGCGCAGCGGCGGCGCAGTGGCCCTGAGCCGCACCTCCCACAGCCGCTCCACCAATCCTTCGGCGGCCTTGTAGCCGCCGTCGAGATAGACCGCCCCGATCAGCGCCTCGCAGACATCGGCGAGGATCGCAATGCGCGAGCGGGCGCCGGCATTGGCTTCCGAAGCGCCGACCCGCAGCGCGGTGCCGAGATCGACCGCGCGCGCAATCTCGTAGCAGGTCTCCTTGCGCACCAGGTCGGCCAGCCGCCGCGACAGTTCGCCTTCGTCGGCCTTGGGATAGGCGCGGTAGAGCATGTCGGAAATGACCAACCCCAGCACGTGGTCGCCGAGGAATTCGAGCCGCTGATAGCTGTTGGCGCGATTGCCGCCTCGCAGCGCCGAAATATGGGTGAGCGCGCTCTCCAGCATCGCGGCATCTTCGAAGTGATAGCCGATGCGGGTTTCCAGGTCGGATGCGGCGCGTTTGCGCCGGCGCTGCAGCGGAGTCGCTTTGGGCTCGGCCTTCTTGGCGTGGGACGCTTTGCCGTCGGCGCTTTTCGCGTCGGTGCCTTTTGCGTCCGAGCCTTGGCTCCGAGTTTTTGGCATCGGCCGCCTTTGGCGCGACAACCGCCGCATTGCGCGCGGCGGCCGGCTCGCTTTCTATGGCAGGCTTTTTTTTCTTGCGGCCGCTCATCGTACCAAAGTGAACAGCCGGTTCCAGCGCACCGCCCAGGGCCAACGCCATATCTCCCAGGCGTGAGTGTCGTCGCGGATCGAGAAGAAGATGACCTGCGCCCGGCCGATGAGATTCTCGTACGGCACGTAACCGACCTGGCTGAGCACGCGGCTGTCGGTCGAGTTGTCGCGGTTATCGCCCATCATGAAATAATGATCGGGCGGCACGGTGTAGACCGGCGTATTGTCGTAGAAGCCGTTGTCGGTGAGATCGATGGTGGTGTAGCTGACGCCGTTCGGCAGCGTCTCGCGAAAGCGCTTGACGCGCTGAACGACGCCGTCGTCGTCGGTGACGTAATCGTCGATACGCTCGCGCTTGACCGGCGTGCCGTTGATATTGAGCACGCCGTCGATCATCTGGATGTGGTCGCCGGGCAGTCCGACGAGCCGCTTGATGTAGTCGATGCTGTCGTCCTTGGGCAGCCGGAATACCACGACGTCGCCGCGATGCGGCTGCGACCCGAAAATTCGGCCGGAGAAGAGGTCCGGCGAGAACGGCAAGGAATAATGCGTGTAGCCGTAGGAATATTTGGAAACGAACAGATAATCGCCGACCAGAAGGGTCGGGATCATCGAGCCGGACGGAATGTTGAAAGGCTGAAACAGAAACGTCCTGATGACGACGGCGATGATCAGGGCGTGGAACACCACGCGCACCGTTTCGGCGAAGCCCCCTTCTTTCCGCTTCGATCCTGTCTGCACGCTCATCGGCTCATCGTCTCGCCTGTCATGTGCCCCGCCGGCGACGTTGTAGCCTTTGCAACGGCAGCAAAGCAATTGTGAGGGAACAAGGGGGTGGCGCCCGTCTGCCAGAATTTAGCGAGCAATTTCATTGGCTTAATTGGGCAAAACGCGGGAGGCGAAATTTTCACCGGCGGGTCAGCGACAATTGGGCGCCGACCCTAGTCGTGCATGGGAATCGCCGAGATCACCACAAAGGCATGCGCCATGGGACCTTCGTCGGTGATGGTGACGTCGATCCGCGCTTCGTGGCCCGCCGGGGTGATCGCTTGCAGCCGGCGCTTGGCGCCCCCGGTCAGCTCCATGGTCGGCCGGCCGCCCGGCAGATTGACGACACCGAGATCGCGCCACCATACGCCGCGGCGAAAGCCGGTGCCGAGCGCCTTGGCGCAGGCCTCCTTGGCGGCAAAGCGCTTGGCATAGGTCTCGATGCGGTTGCGTCGCTTATCGGCTTTGGCGCGCTCGATCGGCGTGAAGATGCGGTCGAGGAAGCGTTCGCCATGGCGTTCGATGACCTTGGCGATGCGCCGCGCATCGGTGATGTCGGAACCGATTCCGAGAATCATGCTGCCCCGCTGCGCGACCGGCCGCGATCCATGGCCGAACGCATCTGCCGCACCGCGGCTGGCAGCCCGCCGAAGATCGCCTCGCCGATCAGGAAGTGGCCGATATTGAGCTCGGCGATCTCGTCGAGCGCGGCGATTTTTTCGGCGGCGACGAAATCGAGGCCGTGGCCGGCATGAACTTCGAGACCGGCGTTCTTGGCCTGGGCGGCGGCGCGCACGATGCGGTCGAACTCCGCGGCCGCGGCCGCGCCATTGCCGCCGGCAAGCGCATCGCACCAGGCGCCGGTGTGGATCTCGATGACCGGAGCGCCGACCGCTTTTGCCGCCTCGATCTGCGCCGGCTCGGCGGCGATAAACAGCGACACCCGGATGCCGGCCGCCGCAAGCTCGGCGACCGCGCCGCGCAAGGCCTCGCGCTGTCCGGCGGCGTCGAGGCCGCCTTCCGTGGTTCGCTCGGCGCGCCGCTCGGGCACGATGCAGGCGGCATGCGGCTTGAGCTTGCAGGCGATGCCGACCATTTCGGCCGTCGCCGCCATCTCCAGATTGAGCGGCTTTTTGATCCGTGCCTTCAGCCGCACGATATCGTCGTCGAGGATATGGCGGCGATCTTCGCGCAGATGCGCGGTGATGACGTCGGCGCCGGCCGCAATCGCCAGTTCGGCGGCCTTGACCGGATCGGGATGATGCCCGCCGCGCGCATTGCGCACGGTGGCGACGTGGTCGACGTTGACGCCGAGGCGGATGGCAGATGCGGTCATGAAGTCAAAACCTCAGGCCCTATCCATTCACGCGCTCGGCGTTGGCGACCACTTTCTTGGCCCGCAACTGCGAGATGATCGAAGTGAGGTGCTTGAGATTGTAAACTTCGAGATCGATGGTCAGCTCGGTGAAATCCGGCGATTGCCGGGTCATTTTTATGTTGTCGATATTGCCGTCGTGCTCGGCGATGACCTGCGCGATCTGCGCCAAGGTGCCCGGCGAATTGACCGACTGCACGGCGAGCTGCGCCGGAAACCGCTGCGGCAGCTTGTCGTCGACGTCCCAGCGCACGTCGAGCCAGCGTTCCGGTTCGTCCTCGAACGCTTTGAGCGCGTCGGATTGGATCGGATAGATGGTGATCCCCTCCCCGGCCGTCATGATGCCGACGATGCGGTCGCCCGGCACGGCGCCGCCTTTGGGCGCAAACCGCACCGGCAGATCGCTGTTGATGCCGCGGATCGGGATCGCCTCGCCGGCGGTCGGCACCTTGAACTTCAAGGCGCGCGCGAATTTAAGCCCGAACCAGCCGCTTTCGGACTTCGACATCACCGGCGCCACGCGCTCGTCCTTGTAGTCGGGATACATCGCGCGGGCGACGTCGGAGGCTTTCATCTCGCCGCGCCCAACCGCCGACATGACGTCGTCGATCGAAGCGCGCGCGAGCCGGGGCAACGCGCCTTGCAGCTTTTCGTCGGAGTATTCGATCTTGGCGCGCTGACACAGCCGCTCGACCATGCGGCGGCCAAGCCCGGCATATTGGTTGCGAACCGAATCGCGGGTGGCGCGGCGGATGGCGTCGCGCGCCTTTCCCGTCACGACAATGGATTCCCAGGCGCTCGGCGGCGCGGTCTGCGCCTTCGAGGTCAGGATCTGCACCTCGTCGCCGTTCTGCAGCGGTGCGCTAAGCGGGCCAATTTTGCCGTTGATCTTGGCGCCGATCGCCATGTTGCCGACATCGGTATGCACAGCATAAGCGAAGTCGATCGGCGTGGCGCCGCGCGGCAGCGCGATCAGCTTGCCTTTCGGCGAGAAGCAAAACACCTGGTCGTGGAACAATTCGAGCTTGGTATGCTCCAGGAACTCCTCGGGGTCGGAGCCTTCGGCCAGAAGCTCGATGGTGTGGCGCAGCCAGCCATAGGCGCCCAATTCGCGCACCAATTGCTCGGTCGGCGAGCCCTGCTCGTCCTTGTACAGCGGATGCGCGGCGATGCCGTACTCCGCGATCCGGTGCATCTCGCTGGTGCGGATTTGCAGTTCGACCCGCTGCCGGCCCGGGCCGATCACGGTGGTGTGGATCGAGCGGTAATCGTTCTGCTTCGGCGTCGAGATGTAGTCCTTGAAGCGCCCGGGGACGACCGGCCAGCTGGTATGGACGATGCCGACCGCCTGATAGCACTCGGGAAGGCTGCCGACGACGACACGGAATCCGAAAATATCCGACAACTGCTCGAAGCCGACCGCCTTGCGTTCCATCTTGCGCCAGATCGAATAAGCGCGCTTGCGGCGGCCGCTGACCTCGGCGGCGATACCGCGATCGGCGAGTTTCTTGGTGAGCTGCTGCTCGATTTCCGTGATCCACTCGCTCGATCGCGCGGTGAGCGTCTCGAGCCGCTCGCTGAGCACGCGGTAGGCGTCCGGATTGAGCTCGTGGAACGCCAGATCCTCGAGCTCCTCGCGCATTTCCTGCATGCCCATGCGGCCGGCGAGCGGCGCATAGATGTCGAGCGTCTCCTCGGCGGTGCGTCGGCGCGCCTCCGGCGGCCGATGCGCCAGCGTGCGCATGTTGTGCAGCCGGTCGGCGAGCTTGATCAGCAATACCCGAACGTCGTCGGCGATGGCGAGGAGAAGCTTGCGCAGGTTTTCGGCCTGCTTGGCCTCGCGGGAAACGAGCTCAAGGCGCTTTAATTTGGTCAATCCCTCGACCAGGAGCCCGATCTCGTGGCCGAACAGGCGATCGATTTCGGCGCGGGTGGCGTCGGTGTCCTCGATGGTGTCGTGCAGCAACGCCGCCGCAATGGTGGCGTCGTCGAGCTTGAGTTCGGTCAAAATCGCGGCGACTTCGAGCGGATGCGAAATATAGGGGTCGCCGGAGGCCCGCTTCTGCTCGCCATGAGCGCGCATGGCATAAACATAGGCGCGGTTGAGCAGGTCTTCGTTGGCCTTGGGATTGTATTCTTTGACCCGCTCGATGAGGTCGTACTGCCGCATCCGGCGCGGCCTGCGCGGCGCTTTTGGCGGCGGCGCGTCCTCCAGCGGAACCAGATTCGGTGCGCGTGCCGGCGCCAGCCGGGTTCTCGGCTGGTTCTGCATCCGCGGCAGATCGATCGGCGAACGCGCCATGACGGCCCTTTGGCAATGGTCCGGCGGCCGGCTCCGCGCCGCGGAGTTGGCTCCATCACAAGGATATCATGCAGGCGCGCGAGCGCCACAAGCGCCCCGCCGGCAATCGAAATGAAGCAAAACGGCGGCGGCTACGACCGCCGGCCCGGGCCGATCTCGGCTAAAGGCGCGATGTGGACAGATACGACGAACGCCGCAAAAAACGGCGGGCCTATTCCTCTTCGTCGCCGGCGTCGGGCTCCGGCTGGCTTGCCGGCGGGGTCAGACCCTCCAGGCCCTTGAGCAACTCTTCCTCGGACATGCGGTCGGTGGTGACGTCGGTATCGTCGGCGTCGACGCCGGTGCCGGGCGCACCGATGAGCGGCACGGTCTCCGGCTCGGGCTCGTCAACCTCGACATATTTCTGCAGGGAGTGGACCAGCTCCTCCTTGAGGTCCTCCGGAGACACCGCCTCGTCGGCGATCTCGCGGAGCGCGACCACCGGATTCTTGTCGTTGTCCCGCTCCACCACGATCTGCGCGCCGGACGAAATCATACGGGCGCGGTGGCCGGCCAGCAGGACAAGATCAAACCGGTTTTCTACCTTGTCGATGCAGTCTTCAACGGTGACGCGGGCCATAGGGTGTATTCCTTAGGGTTATCCGGCTAGGCCGGGGAGCCAGGGAGCCAAGTTAAGGTCTCCGGCAGACCTGTCCCAGGGTCCCGCAACGGGACGTTGTCCACAATATGGCGGTTAGGTATCGTCCCGGGCCATAAAGCGCAAGTGCGATTTTGGCAGGCAACGCGAACCCCGGCGGAGCGCCTCGGTTCCCGCCTTTGCGGGCCGCGGCTTTTGCTGCCGCCCCCCCGATATTGCGGGTGATAATTAACTTGGCGATGCGACGCCGCTCTGTTACCGAAAAATTCGGAAACGCGCTCGCGAGGTTCCGAATCATACTTTCGGAAGCGCCGCGACGGCGTGCCGCAAGTCGTTTCGCGCCGCTAAAGCTTGCCACCGCATAATGTGCCGGTAGTACTTGTGGCGACAACGACTTTGACCGTCGAACGTTTCCGATGGCGAAACGCTTATTTAAAAAAGCCGGTATCGTTTCATTGATTGCAGCGAGCCGGTTTTATCACCAGACGAGAGCACCATGCCGACACAAAACGAAAAAATCGCGCTCTTTATCGACGGCGCCAATCTCTACGCCACGGCGAAATCCCTTGGCTTCGACATCGATTACAAGCGGCTATTGCGTGAGTTCCAATCGCGCGGCTACCTGGTGCGCGCGTTCTACTACACCGCCGTGATCGAAGATCAGGAATATTCGTCGATCCGGCCTTTGATCGATTGGCTCGACTACAACGGCTATACTGTGGTCACCAAAGCGACCAAGGAATTCGTCGACCAGACCGGCCGGCGCAAGGTCAAAGGCAACATGGACATCGAACTCGCGGTCGATGCCATGGAGCTCGCGCCGCACATCGACCAGATGGTGCTGTTCTCGGGTGACGGCGACTTCACCAAATTGGTCGAAGCGGTGCAGCGCCGCGGCGTTCGCGTCATCGTGATCTCCACGATCTCGACCCAGCCGCCGATGGTCGCCGACGAATTGCGCCGTCAGGCCGATCAATTCGTCGACATCGTCGAATTGCAAAACAAAATCGGCCGCGATCCCGGCGAACGGCCGGCACGCGAACCGCGCGAGGGCATGCGGGAGCCGCGCGGCGAGCCGCGCCACACCCCGCAATTCCTGCAGCGCAGCCCGGCCGCGAGCCGCGTCGAAGTCGAAGAAGACGAGTTCGAAGACGAATAACCGGCGCCGACAGCCGGCCTCACGGACGCAGCGCGACAGGGGGATCGAGTCATGGCGCAACGCGCGGCGCGCCCGAGCGGGATGCCCGGCCGCGATTGTCCACGTTGCCCGCGCCTCGTCGCCTTTCGCCAGACGTGGCGGGAGTGCGAGCCGGCCTGGTTCAATGCGCCGGTCGATTCGTTCGGCCCGCGCGATGCAAGCCTGCTGATTGTCGGACTGGCCCCTGGCCTGCGCGGCGCGAACCGCACCGGCCGGCCGTTCACCGGCGATTATGCCGGCGATTTGCTCTACGCCACCCTGCTCGAGTTTGGCCTCGCCCGCGGCACTTATCGCGCCGATCCCGACGACGGTCTTGAGCTTGTCGATTGCCGCATTACCAACGCGGTGCGGTGCGTGCCGCCGGAAAACAAGCCGACGCCGCAGGAGATCACCACCTGCCGCGATTTCCTCGCCGCCACCATCAAGGAAATGCCGCGGCTTCGAGCGGTGATGGCGCTCGGCCGCATCGCGCACGATACTTTCGTCGTGACGAGCGGCGCGCGGCGATCCGAGTATCCGTTCGGTCACGGCCGCAGCCACAAGCTCGGCGCCCTGACGCTCGTCGATAGCTATCACTGCTCGCGCTACAACACCAATACCGGCGTGCTCACCCCGCAGATGTTCCGCGACGCCGTCGGCGCGGCGCTTCGCGCGGCGCAAGCGGCCGGCGGCGCGGTCTTGGACGCGCCTACCGTCACGCGTAAGACATGAATTCCATCAGTGAGCCATCGGGATCGCGGAAATAGACGCTGGTGCCGGGCCCCTTGGCGCCGAAGCGCTGCATCGGCCCGCTCTCGATAGCAACGCCGCAGCGCCCGAGATGGGCGACGGCGTCGCCGATCGGTCCCAACCATTCGAAACACAGGTCGCTGTTGCCGGGCGCGACCGGAAGCCGGGCGACCTCGGCCGGCTTGACGCCGGGGCCGTGCACATTGAGCTGCTTGTCGCCGAAGCGATAAGCAAAGCCCGCGGGCCGCGCGACAAGTTCGGCGCCGAGCACGCTCGTATAGAACGCATTCGAACGCTCCCAATCGGTGACGTGGATGACACAATGATCGAGCCTGGTCGGGACGGCCATGACAGCACCTTCAACCTTTTTGCCGCAGCAGGCGGCCGCGTTCGCGTTCCCACGAACGCTTCTTTTCGGTGTCGCGCTTGTCGTAAAGTTTCTTGCCGCGCGCCAAAGCGAGCTCGACCTTGGCGCGGCCGCGCTCGTTGAAATAAAGCTTCAGCGGCACGAGCGTCATGCCTTCGCGCTCGACGGCGCCGGCGAGCTTGTTGATCTGGCGTTTATGCAGCAAGAGCTTGCGCGGCCGCTTCGGCGCGTGATTGAAGCGGTGCGCCTGCTGGTATTCGGGAATATTCGAGTTGATCAGCCAGATCTCGCCGCCGCGGGAATCGGCATAGGATTCGGCGATGGTGGCTTTGCCCAGGCGCAGCGACTTGACCTCGGTGCCGGTCAACGCAACGCCGGCCTCGAATGTCTCATCGATGAAGTAATTGAACCGCGCCTTGCGATTGTCGGCGACGATGCGAAGCTTGCGTTCCGGCTTTGCCGCCACTGTGGGATCCTTACGCTCAACGGCTCTTGAGCAGATCGCGGATCTCGCTCAGGAGCTGCACTTCCGGCGTCGGCGCCGGCACGGCCGGCGCCGGTGCGGGCTTTTGCAGGCGATTGATGCCCTTGATCGCCAAAAACAGCACCCAGGCGATGATCAGGAAATTGATCGCAAGCGTCACGAAATTGCCCCAGGCGAGCACCGCGCCTTGCTTTTTGGCTTCCGCCAGCGAAGTCGCCGTGACTTTCGCCGACAGCGGCAGGAAGTAATTGGAGAAGTCGAGACCGCCCGTCACCGCTCCAATCAGCGGCATGATGATGTCATTGACCAGCGAATTGACGATGGCGCCAAAGGCAGCGCCGATGATGACGCCGACGGCGAGATCGACGACATTGCCGCGCATGGCGAATTTCTTGAACTCTTCAAGCATTGATCCCTCTCGAGCAGCGGAGATTGCCGTTTCCGCTCGTCCCCGCGGAGACGGGAACCCGCACTGGATTCCCGCCTGCGCGGGAATGAGCCCCTAATTGGTCAGGCCGGCATGCACCATGGCCTGGCGCACCGCGGCCTGCGCCTTGTCGCTCGCCGGCACCATCGGCAGCCGCAGCGTATTGGCGCATTTGCCGATCAGCGACAAAGCATATTTGGCCGGCGCCGGACTGGTTTCAACGAACAGATTGATATGCAGCGGCGCCAGCTTGTCCTGCAATTTCAGCGCCGCGCTATAATCGCCGCGCAAGCAGGCCGCCTGAAATTCCGCGCACAGCCGCGGCGCGACGTTCGAGGTCACCGAGATGCAGCCATGGCCGCCGTGGGCCATGAATCCCAGCGCTGTGATGTCCTCGCCCGACAATTGATTGAAATCCTCGCCCATCGCCGCGCGCTGTTGGGTGACGCGCGCCATATTCGCGGTGGCATCCTTGACGCCGGCAATGTTCTTAAGCTCGTACAGCCGGGCCATGGTGTCGACGGAAATGTCGATCACCGAACGCCCCGGAATATTGTAGATGATGACCGGGATGCCGATGGCGTCGTTGATCGCCTTGTAATGCGCGTAAAGGCCGTCCTGGGTCGGCTTGTTGTAATAGGGCGTGACCACGAGCACGGCATCGGCGCCCGCCTTCTCGGCATGGCGCGACAGATCGATCGCCTCCTTGGTCGAATTGGAGCCGGCGCCGGCGATCACGGGCACGCGGCCGCGCGCCTGATCGACGCACCACTCCACCACCCGCTTGTGTTCGTCGTGCGACAGCGTCGGGCTCTCGCCGGTGGTGCCGACCGGCACGAGCCCATTGGTGCCCTCGGCGATCTGCCAATCGACGAGCTCGCGGAATGCTTTCTCGTCGAGCGAGCCGTTCTTGAATGGGGTGATGAGCGCGGTGAAAGAGCCTCGAAAGCGGGTCTTGGCGGCCATGACACGATCCACGAAACGGTCTGAGTAAACGATCTGAAGCGGGCTATGGCCGGCACCCTACAACCATGGCGCCAACGGCCACGACCCCGCCTGCGCATAGATATCGGGTCGGGGCCGGGCTTGAAAGCCCCTTCACGACGGCGTTTCCGCCGCCCCGGCGCGGCCATTCCCCCGCGTCGGCCCGGCTTTCGGCCCCGCTTTCGCCGCAAAACTGTAAAATGTCGCGGCGGCCTGCGAAGGTTAGCAATTCTTCAACCGGGCCCGGCCGAAGAGAATCTCTAGTAAGGTGGCGACCGACCCATCGGGAGGGACCGTGCCGGGATTCCGAACCGTTTTGCTGGTGGCCGGTTTTGCCGTGCTGACGGCGCAGGCACAGGCGGCGCCGCTGCGGGGGCCAGTTCCCCTGCCGCGGCATCGGCCGGCGATCAAGGGAGAAAAAGAGCGCCCGGCGACGCCAAAGGCGCAGCGCTCGGGTCACGCTACGCCATTGTCCATTGCGCCGGCGCTGGTCGCGGCAAGGCCGGGCGAGCCTCCCGAGGCTCCGGCTGCGGCGCGGCTCGACACCGTGGTGCCGCAGGGTCCGGTCTTGGCGCCATCGGAGCGGCAAGTCCCGCCCTTCCCCACCACGACGGCAACTTCGACGTCGCCTTTGGATCTGTCGGCCGTGAAGCAGGCCATCGACCTCGTGCGCAAAGGCCAGCAAGGCCAGGCGGCCGACGTCGAACGCAGCATTTCCGATCCGGTCGCCCGCAAGGTCGTCGAATGGGTGATCCTGCACGGCGAAGACGGCTCGAGCGATTTTTCGCGCTACGCTTCCTTTCTCGCCGCCAATCCGAGCTGGCCGGGAATGACGACCATGCGGCGCCACGCGGAAGCGGTGCTGTGGCAGCAGCAGGTCGAGCCGCAAACCGTCATCGACTTCTTCCGGACCGAGCCGCCGCACACCGCCAAGGGGCATTTCGCGCTGGCGCGGGCGCTGCTCGCACGCGGCGACGTCGCCGGCGCCGCAGCGACATTGCGCCAGGCTTGGCGCAGCGACGGCTTTTCGGCCGATTTGGAAGAACAGGCGCGACAGGATTTCGCCGGCCTGATCACCACCGCGGACGATGAAATACGCATGCAGTCGCGGCTCTACGCCGGCGACGACGACGCCGGATTGCGCGCGGCGCATCATCTCGACGCGACCGCGCTCGCCATCGCCAAGGCGCGCGCCGCCGTGATCGATCAGGCCGCCAACGCCCCGGCACTCCTCGAGGCGGTGCCGCAAGCGGCGCGGCACGATCCCGGCTACATGTTCAGCCGCATCCAATGGCTGCGCCGCGCCGACAAGATCTCCCGAAGCGGCGCAATGGCTCAATGCAGTGCCGCGCGATCCCGCCGCCCTGATCGATGTCGATCAGTGGTGGGTCGAGCGGCGGCTGGTTTCGCGCAAGCTGCTCGACCTCGGCGATTTCAGGCTCGCTTATGAGGTCGCCAACGGCGCTGCGCCGCCACAGAACGAGAACTCTCGTGCCGAGCAGCAATTTACCGCCGGCTGGATCGCGCTGCGCTTCCTGCGGCAGCCGGCCATTGCGCTCGCCCACTTCGCCCGTATCGCCGACGGCGTATCGAATCCGATCACGCTGGCGCGCTCGTTCTACTGGCAGGGCCGCGCCGCCGAGGCGCTGGGGCGCGAGCAGGACGCGCGGGGCTATTACCAGGAGGCCGCCCGCTATCCGACGGCCTATTACGGCCAATTGGCGCGCGCCCGGCTCGGCGTCGACGAGGTGACGCTGCGCGCCGCGCCGCATCCGCTGCCCGAATACCGCACGCTGGAAATCGCGCGCGCGTTCGACATCCTCTATGCCGTCGACGAGCGCGACCTGGTCGCGACCATGGCGGCCGATCTCGGCGACAAGGCGACCGACACCGCGGCGCTGGCGACGCTTGCCGGCATCGCCATGCACCATAACGACGCGCGCGCCACCTTGCTGATCGGAAAAGCCATGCTGGGCCGCGGCTATCCGTTCGAACGCTATGCGTTTCCCGATTTCGGCGTGCCGAATTACCAGCAGATCGGGCCGGCGGTAGAACCGTGCGTCGTCTATTCGATCGTGCGGCAGGAAAGCGCCTTCAACCCGCACGTCGTGTCCAGCGCCAATGCCTACGGCCTGATGCAAGTCACGCCGCAGGCCGGGCGCGACACCGCCAAGCGGTTCAACGTCACTTTCAATCAGCGCCGTCTCGCCGACGACGTGGCCTATAATGCGCAGCTCGGCACCGCCGAGCTCGGCAGGGATATCGCCTCCTGGCGCGGCTCCTACATCCTCGCCTTCGTCGCCTATAACGCCGGACCGCGCCGCGCGCAGGAGTGGATCGAGCAATACGGCGATCCGCGCGATCCGCATGTCGATCCGATCGATTGGATCGAGCGCATCCCGATTTCCGAGACCCGTTATTATGTGCAGCGCGTGCTCGAGAACATGCAGGTGTACCGCGCGCTCCTTGAAAACAATCCGCGGCTGTCGATCGAGGCGGACATGCGGCGGGGCGGGTAGCGCAGGCGGTGCGGTCCCTGTAGGTTGTTATCAGAATGTCGAAGAGTGAAGCATCGATCGCGGGCGCAGATATTTTCATCACCGCGCAGGACGGGCTGCGGCTGCATGTGCGCGAATACGGTCCGCGCATCGCGCCGGCACTGCCGGTCGTCTGCCTTCCCGGCCTGGCGCGCACCGTCGCCGATTTCGACGCACTGGCGCCGGCGCTGGCGGACGGCAATCCGCCGCGGCGTGTGATCGCGATCGATTCGCGGGGACGTGGCCAGTCGGACTACGACCGCAATCCGGCAAACTACAACCTCGCCGTCGAACTTGGCGACGTGGTCAGCGTTCTGACCGCGCTCGAAATCGGGCCGGCGGTTTTCGTCGGAAGTTCGCGCGGCGGACTTTTGACCATGCTGCTCGCCGTCGCGCATCCGACTATGGTCGCCGGCGCCGTGCTGCACGATATCGGCCCGGTCATCGAACCGAAGGGCCTGGCGCGCATCAAAAGCTATGTCGGAAAATTGCCGCAGCCGCGCGACTATGCCGAAGGCGGCGAAATTCTGCGCCGCCTGTTCGATGCGCAGTTTCCCAAGTTTACGGCCGAGGAGTGGCTCGCCGCCGCGCAGCGCACCTGGAAACGCGACAATGGCCGCCTGGTGCCGACTTATGACGTCCGCTTGTCCAAAACGCTCGCCGAAATCGACATCGAACGGCCGCTGCCGGCAATGTGGAACGAATTCGACGCGCTCAAGCGCGTTCCGGTTTTGCTGATCCGCGGCGCCAACTCGGACATTCTATCGGCCGCTACCGCGGCCGCGATGGCCGAGCGGCACTCCGGAATGGAATTGGTCGAAGTCTCCGATCAGGGGCATGTGCCGGCGCTCGACGGCACTTATCTCATCCAGCGCATCGGCGATTTTTTGCTGACCTGCGACGCCAGTGCCGGGCGGCCAATCTCGGCGACGTCCGCAGAAGGCGCAGCCTCCGCTCAGCCGCAAGGGTAACCGACGCGCGGCAGTTCTTCTTTTGCAGTTCGCCGCGAACCGGATCCGGCACAAAGAAAAACCCCGGCGGGTGCCCCGCCGGGGTTCTCGAATTCAAGCCTCGATCAGCCGATCAGGGCAGGAAGTCCTTGTGCATACGGAAGCTCACCTGCCAGGCGTTCTCCGCCGCGCCGCCGATGGTGACGGTGCCGGCCGCCGGCGACGGAACGCCGTTGGCAACTGCGGCCGTCATCACGTTGCCGACCAGGCCCGCGCTGTTGAGGTGGGTATAGAGACCCTCAACGCCGAGATAGAACGACTTGGTCACGTCCCACTGCAGACGGGAACCAATACCCCAGCTCGACCAGTTGTTGGCACAACCGGGCGCAGCAACGAACCCACCGGCGCCGACCGCGCCGTTGCCGCCGGCTTCGGCCGTGCAAAGGATCGCGTTGGCCTGGGAGTTGTAGTTGACCGCCCAGTACGCACCATAGAGGGACTCATGCACCGACGGCGTCCAGTAATGCTCGTAGGACGCGTTGACGCTCCAGGCCGTGGTCAGATTGCACCCGGTACCGCCGGTTGCCGGCACTGCCGCGTTGGTCGAGCCATAGACGCAGTCGGCGATCTGACCGAACGCGCCGGTATTGCTTTGCTCGGCTTCGTACTCGCTCTGGCCTTGGGCCTGATGGAGGTAGCCGAGGGCGCCCTGGGTGTAGTTCACTTCACCCTGGAAGTAGTCGCCCTGAGCGATCATCGGGAAGTTCAGCCGCAGGCCTGCGCCGACGACAAAACCCCACTGCTCGCCCGGATGGCCACCGCCGTTGCCGCTCGCCAAAGCGGGCTCGTAGTACGATGCGTTGTCGTCATGCAACGCGCCCATGACCTGCGCACTGCCCCAAGTCTGGTCGAGGCGAAGGTTGGCGACGATATCGGGCGACTGATTGCCACCGTAACCAACACCCGCAACGGCAGCTCCTCCTGGAGCCACGCTGCCGGCGATCACAGCAGCAGCACCGTTAACACCGATGATCTGGTTCACGCGCCGAGTTTCGGCAGAGAGCGTGGCCGTGAGGCCATTGCCGAGCTGGGCGGTATAACCGATGACCGAGGTGCCGCCGCTGCCGGTGTCTTCGATCGGCAGTTGCGCTGCGTTGTAGGCCACAGCCGGGGCGCTGTAGAAGTCGTAGAACGACTGCGTCAGACCCGCGGTGATGCCGGCCCACTGCAAGAAGGCGCGGTTTGAGTTGAACGTGCCGGTGCCGAGACCTTCGCCGGTGACGGCAGCGTCGTTGATGCCGACGTCGATGTAAGCGCGCGCCGTGCCGTAGGCGGTCTGCTCACGGGCGTCCGCCGTGATGTAACCGCGTTCCAGGTAGTCCAGATTCGACGTCGTGCGCAGATTCGGATTGCCAGCGTACGGTCCCCAGGTCGTGCTGCCGTTGTCTTGACCGTCAGTCACCTGGAAGCGCACCCAGCCACCGACCTTGATGCACATGTCGGTACCCGGCATATAGTAGAATCCCGCCCCGTAGAGGCTGCAGATCTTCACGTATTCGACCGGTTTGGCCTTAACGGGAAGATCAGCTGCCTGCCCCGCAGTAACCGCAACCAGACCGGCCGCGGAGCCGAGGAGGAGGCTTTTCACCATCTTCATTTTGAACCTCCAATTGTTTGCCGTGGGAGGGTTCTTTCCGCCGGGTGACACGCACCCCAAGAAGGTCCCCTTAGTCCCCAAAACCGCCCGGTCTTTCCACTTCCCGAAAACACCGAACGAGTCGACTTGGGGTTCCCCCCTCCGTCGCATGGTTACCTTAGCCGACGGGTTCCAGGGTGCAACGAGGAACTGGTCTACGCACAGGCTGGTTTGACCGATTTCCAGAGGGTGTTGCGTAAAAAACACGCAGCCGGTGATGGCTTGTTAAGCGTCAATTCCGGCTCGCCCGCAGTCACGCTGGTTCTGTATTATATCCATTGGGTCAAAGGCTTACAAAATATGCTCGGTTCGCTTGAACGACCGCCCGGTGACGCGGCCGGGACAAGCTCTCCGCCGATTTCAGCCACAGGCCGATCGAAAGCGGCGAAATGAGCAACGCCGCGACGCACGCCGCGCTAGCGCCTTGACACCATCGATTCTCCGGCCGCCCGACCTCTATCGGCACTGCCCGTTGAGGCGTGCGGGACACCGATAACGCCCGCTTTCGCGGATGAATTGGCCGGCGCCGTCCTGATGTCGATGCCGCGCAGGCTTGCGCCTATGCCTCGCGACTCGCGTGAGATGAATTTCCAGGCGAACTCGCCGCCCGGCCCGATGCGATTCTCGTCAGATGCCTTGAGCGTTTGCCCGGTCTTTTCCTTGAGCGCCATTCGTGCTGCCTGCCGCGATCACTTGAAAGTGCTGAATTTGCTTGTGCCCGCTGGCGAACGTGATTTCGAGTTCGAATTCGTCGGCACCGCTGAAATCGGCCGCGGCACGATAAAACGCGACGAAGGCCGGCACGTCGATCGCCAAGCACTGTTTGATGTTGGTGGCCTTGAGCATACCGCGCTTGACGCTGACGGTGCCGTGCGCCGGCGCGTGCGCAAGCCGAATTGCCGGCAGCGGACCGGAGGTGCAATCGGGCCGAATGTCGGTGTAGATGCCGACGCGCGTGTTTTGGCCCGGCACCGCTTTCACGGCACGATCGAGCAAGCTCGATTGCGCGCAAGCAAGCCGCACCGAAGCCAAGACCATCACCAGCAAAGCCGCCGCGGATTTATATCGCCTCATCGCCGGTTCCCGCCGATCCGCCCAGTCGCCGGATCAATTGCAAGCGCATCGCGTGCCGACACATTATATGAGAAGCCAGAGCGAGAGAGCCCGCTGCCCGCGAAAATGACTAACGCCGGAGTCCAGAATGCCGCCGTCCGCGGGCTCAAACTTCGGCCGGCTTTTGTGATAGGCTGAGTTTGCCGTAATCGCGACAAACCCGCAGCTTGACCAAGCATAGCCCGTAAAATAGGGGTCTTTCGCAAACGGAGAGGTGGCCGAGTGGCTGAAGGCGGCGGTTTGCTAAACCGTTATACGGTCCAAAGCCGTATCAAGGGTTCGAATCCCTTCCTCTCCGCCACCTTCGCCCTGCGGGGCTTTCGCCACGGCGCCATTCCTGCGTCCAATGAACCGTAAGCAACGGCGAGCCTTGGGGCGTTCCGGCGCCGGATCGGCACCGGGTTTGCCGAGCGATAGCATCGCTCGAGCCTTCGCCGCCGCCGTCGCCGATCATCGCGCCGGCAAGCTAGCCGCCGCCGAGCGTCATTACCGGCATGTTCTCGAATTGGCTCCCGACCATGCCGACGCGCAAAGCCGGCTCGGCGCCCTTTTGATGACTCGCGGCGAGATCGCGGCAGCCATCGTCGAAATCAAGCGCGCGCTCGCCATCAAGCCCGATCTGTTCGAGGCTCTCGGCAATCTGGCTCAAGCCTATCTTGCCACGGGTCAGTTGGAACCGGCGATTCATGCCGCCGCGCGCGCGCTCGCCGTCAGGGAGACACAGCAAGGCAAGGCGCTCCTGGCGATGTGCTGCAAGACCGCGCGATTTTCGTCCGACAACGACGGGCGAATGCGCAAGCTTATGCTGCGCGCCTTGACCGAAGGCTGGGCGCGGCCGCGTGAACTCACGACCGTTTGCGTCAGCCTGATCAAGCTTGACGCCGCCGTGAACGCCTGCATGAGGCGAGCAGCCGCCGCGTGGCCGGCGCGCCTGACTGCCGACGAATTATTTGGAACGGCCGGACCTGCCGCGCTGGCGAAAGATCAATTGCTTGCGCGTTTGCTGGAACGCGATCCGCTGACCGATGTCGATCTGGAACGCCTTCTCGCCGGGGTGCGCACGGTGATGCTGACATTGGCGCTGGCCGAAGCGACCGTCGAGCCGGACGACCTTGCGTTCTACAGCGCGGTCGCGCGCCAATGCTTCATCAATGAGTATATTTACTCATTGTCCGCGGACGAGGCGGCGCAGGCGCGCGACTTGCAGTCCGCAATGTCGGATCGGCTGAAGCGCGGCGAGCCGGTGCCGCCGCTGTGGATCGCCGCGGCCGGCGCTTATGACGCGCTCGACGTGTCGCCGGCCGGGGATTTGATCCGCCAAGGACAATGGCCGGCATGCATCGAGGCTGTCATCGTCCAGCAAATCAACAACCCGGCGGAAGAGCGCCGCATCTCCCAGTCCATTGCCGCCCTCACCGCCATCGACGACGAGGTTTCGCGTGCCGTTCGCGGACAGTATGAGGAAAATCCCTATCCGCGCTGGGTCAATAGCGCGGCACCGGGCAAGCCGATTGTGCTCGACGATCGCCCGGCGGAGCGCGGCATGGATGTGCTGGTGGCCGGCTGCGGCACCGGCCTTTCGACCATCGAATTCGGACGGCAGGCGCCCAAAGCGCGCTTTCTCGCCGTCGACCTCAGCCTGGCGAGTCTGAGCTACGCCAAGCGGATCGCGCGGGAACTCAATCTCGCCAATGTCGAATTCTGCCAGGCCGACATTTTGAACCTGGCGGCAATCGGGCGGCAGTTCGATTTTATCGATGCGTCGGGCGTCCTGCACCACATGGCCGATCCATGGCGGGGCTGGCAGGTGCTGCTGTCACTGTTGCGGCCCGGCGGCACCATGCAGGTCGGCCTCTACAGCGCGACCGCTCGCCGCAACGTCGTCGCGGCGCGGGCGCTGATCGCCGAGCGCGGTTACACGCCGACGCCGGAGGGAATCCGCCGCTGCCGCGAGGACATCTTCGCCAGCGACAATGCGCTGCTCACATCGTTGCAAAACGGCGCGGATCTTTTCTCCACCAGCGAATGCCGCGACCTGTTGTTCCATGTGCAAGAGCATCGCATCACATTGCCGGAGATCGAGGCGTTTATCGCCGCCAATGACTTGATTTTCGCCGGCTTCAATCTCGATACGGCCACATTGCAGAAATTCGCTGCGCGCTTTCCCGGCCAGACGGCGTCGACCGATCTCGGCCGCTGGCACGCATTCGAAACCGGCGCGCCGGATACCTTCGCCGGCATGTATCAGTTCCAGGTGAAGAAGGCGGCGGGTTCGCCGCAACAGTCGCCGTGAACGGTCCGGTCCGCCCATGAACCGCAAGCAGAGCCGAGCCTCGGGGCGGTCCGGCGGCGGGATCGGACGCGCGACAGGCGCGCCCGACGGCAATGCTGCAAAATTGTTCGCTGAGGCCGTCGCGCTCCACGGTGCCGGCGCATTTGCCGAAGCCGAGCGCGCCTATAGCCGTTTTCTCGCGCGCGTTCCCGACCATGCCCAGGCGCAAAGCCGGATGGGCGCGGTGCTGATGGCGCAGGGCAGAATCGGCGAGGCCATCGGCCATCTCGAGCGCGCTCTGTCGCTTAATTCCAGCCTGTTCGAGGCCTATGGCAATCTCGCGCAGGCCTACATGATCGCGGGACGCATGGAGCCGGCGGTCCATATGCTCGCCCGTGCGCTCGAGATCCAGCCAACGCCGCAAGGACAGGCGCTCTTTGCCGATTGGGTCAAATCCATCCAATTTCGAGGCGAGGTCGACGCGCGCATCCGCCGATTGGTGGTGCGCGCGCTGGTCGAGGGCTGGGCGAAGCCGCGTGAACTGACGCGCACCGCCGTCAGTCTTATCGCGTGTAACGGCGTCGTGGATGCGTGCGTGCGCCGCGCCGAAGCCGCGTGGCCCGCTCGCCTCGCCGCGGCGGAATTGTTCGGCACTTCAAGCGCGGCCCGTCTATCCGGCGACGAGCTTTTCTGCCGTCTGTTGGAATGCGATCCGACCATGGACGTCGGACTGGAGCGATTTCTGACGAATGTGCGCTTCGCAATGCTGGCGCGGGCGCGCGGCGAGCACACCGCGGCCGGCGACCATGAGCTGGAATTCTTCGGCGCCGTGACCCGGCAATGTTTCATCAATGAGTACGTCTACCCGGTGCTGGAGACCGAGGCGGACGAGGTGCGCGCGTTGCAATCCGCGCTGAGCGAAAAGATCGCCGCCGGTACGGCTGTGCCGCCGCTCTGGCCGCTTGTCGCCGGCGCGTACGGCCCGCTTTTCGCGTTGCCCGACGGGGAACGCCTGCGCGAGCGGGCGTGGCCGCAACCCGTCGCCGCCGTCATCGAGCAGCAAATCGGCGAGCCGTTGGAGGAACGACGGCTTGCGGCCACCATGCCGGCGCTGACCGGCATCGACGACGACGTCTCGCGGGCGGTGCGGCGGCAATACGAGGAGAACCCCTACCCGCGCTGGGCCATCCCGCGCGCCCGCATGCGTGCCCATGGCGCCGCGATCGCGGCGGACCAGCCGCGCGATGTCCTGATCGCCGGCTGCGGCACGGGCTTTTCCGCCACGGAGTTTGCGCGGCAACATCCCCAGTCCGCGCATTCTCGCCGTCGATCTGAGCCTCGCCAGCCTGAGCTATGCCAAGCGCATGGCGAAGCAACTCATGCTCGGCAATATCGAATTCGCCCAGGCCGACATCACGCAAGCTCGGTTCAATCGGCCGGACCTTCGATTTCATCGACTGCTCCGGAGTGCTGCATCATATGGCCGACCCGTGGCAGGGCTGGCGCGTGCTGCTGTCGCTGCTGCAGTCCGGCGGCGCCATGCATGTCGGCTTATACAGCGACTTGGCGCGCCGCAACGTCGTCGCCGCGCGAGACTTGATCGCCCAGCGCGGCTATCGGCCGACCCCGGACGACATCAGGCGCTGCCGGCAGGACATTATCGGGTCCGACGGCGCTTTATTGAAGACTTTGACCGGGGCCCACGATTTCTACACGACCAGCGAATGCCGCGACCTGCTTTTTCACGTGCAGGAGATCCGAATAACGCTGCCGCAAATCAAATCGTTCTTGGCGGCGGAGAATTTGTATTTCGGCGGCTTCAGCCTGGAGGCCGCTATCTTGCAAAAATTCGCCGCGCGCTTTCCGGGACGACTTGGCGATCTTGATTGCTGGCACGCTTTTGAAACCGAAGCGCCCAATACATTCCGTGGAATGTATTTGTTTCAGGTCCGCAAGCCGCCGATTCAGACGCCCGGACCGGCAGCCGAATAGAGCGTGCCGGCCCCCAGGCCGTCACGCCGCGATGGCCGGCGCCGGCTCAACCGCGTTGCCGCGCAGCCAGTCGCGCGCCGCGCGCTGCGCCGAGGCGATTTCGACGTCCGACATCTGACTGGCGATTTCGCGCCGCAGCCGGATCGCGTCGATATTGCCTTTCATCGCCGCGAGGTTGAACCACTTATGCGCGGCAACGAGATCCACCGGCGCGTCGCGGCCGACCGAATACATCATGCCGAGCTCGAACAGCATGTCGGAGGCGGCCGGCCCTTGGCCGAGCGGCGCCGTATTGCTGTCGAGAAGTTCATAACGAGCCATCACACACTCCCCTGTCCTGTCCCTGCGCGAGCAAGCCGCTTTCGCCGGCTCTTTGCCCCCAGCCGATACGGGATAATCCTCAGAAAATTTGAACGGTGGTTTAAGCAATGCGATGAATCGATTCTGAATTGCGCGCGGCAGTCCGCGCTTTTTTCGGCAACGTTTCGTTAGGCAAGGAGCCCGGGAACCGCGCCGCCAAATCGCGGGAAAAGCTCAGATCCGTTCCACTAGGCAACCGCCGCCGCCTCGGTTATGGTCGCCACCTTCCGGACAACGAGCATTGAGGTTGCTATGAGAACCTATCGCAGGGCGACGGCGTTGTTTTGGCTGGCGACGATTGGGTTTATCGGCGGGGCAAGCGTGCAGCCGGCTTCGGCCGCGAGCCCGCTTGGCACCTGGTATACCGCCGACAACGACAGCCAGGTCCGCATCACCAATTGCGGCGGTGCGCTGTGCGGTAATCTGGTCTGGCTCAAGGAACCGAACGACCCGGCGACCGGCAAGCCGAAGCTCGACAAGCACAATGCCGACGCCTCAAAACAGAGCCGGCCGCTGATCGGCACGCCGATCGTGCTCGGCATGAAGCCGAGCGGACCCAATGCGTGGAGCGGCAACGTCTACAACGCGTCCGACGGCAAGACCTATTCCGGATCGTTCACCATGACCGGCGACAATACCGCCGATCTCAAAGGCTGCGTGATGGCCGTGCTGTGCAAATCGCAGACTTGGACCCGGGCAAAATAGTCGAATCCCCGGCAAATTAACTCGCCTCACCGCGCGCGCTGGCCGAACAACACGGCGCGCACCTTCGTATCGCGCATGTCGACGGCGGAAGCCGCTTCGATGCGGATGTCGAAGGCGCGCTTGACCGCCGGCCGCGCCCGGATGGTTTCGAACCAGCGCTTGAGATGCGGGAACTCTTCGAGCTTTTGGCCCGCCCGCTCGGCGAGCCGCACCCAGCCGACGCACGCCATGTCGGCGATCGAATAGCGCCCGGCCAGGAATTCGCGCTCCGCGAGCCGCTTGTTCATGACGCCGTAGAGGCGATTGACCTCGTCGGTGTAGCGCGCGATCGCATAGAAATTGTCCTGCGGCGCGTAACGGCGGAAATGCACCGCCTGCCCGGCCATCGGTCCGAGGCCGCCGACCTGCCAATACAGCCATTCCTCGACTGAGACGCGCGCGCGTTCCTCGGCCGGATAAAATCTGCCGGTCTTGCGGCCGAGATATTGCAGGATGGCGCCGGACTCGAACACCGAGATCGGCCGTCCGCCCGGACCGTCCGGATCGGCGATCGCCGGGATCCGATTGTTCGGCGAGATCGCCAAAAAGTCCGGCACGAATTGCTCGCCTTTGGAAATGTCGACCGGCCGCACCACGTAGGGCAGGCCGCATTCTTCGAGCATGATTGAAATCTTCCAGCCGTTCGGGGTCGGCCAGTAGAACAGCTCGATCGGCTTTTCTCCGGGGCGGCCTGGCGCGGCGGATTTTCGGGAAGGTCTATTTGATAGTTTGCTTGCGCGTTTCATGTCGTGACGAACAAAAAAACGGCGCCGCGGAATGACCCACGACGCCGGTGAAAGGTTCGGGAGGATTGCCAACACACCGAGGGCGTCGGCGGGATGGCTGAAGGGCAAGTTCGCTGGACTTTCGTCCAGCGCGAGGTCAGGATTCCCATCGCTCATCTTTGCTGTTGCGCCTCGTTTAAAAGCGCTTGGCAAAGCTTGCACCTCCGTCCCGCCGACGCCCCCTGCCGTTCACCGGTACCGGCCCGCCTCCGCCAGATCGTCGATCTGCCTTCGACGCCGGCCGGTCCGTGTGACGCGATCTTCGACTAGATGAAGTCGAAAACCGTTTCGGCGTCGGCTACTTCTTCTTCCGACGCTTTGCTGTTTTCTTCGCCTTAGCTTTCGCTTTTCTCTTCTTCGCCATTGCTGCCCTCCTAGCTTGAGTGGATGGCGTATCGGTGCAGTGCAGTCGCAAATCGATCCGCACTACATCCCGATTACTACACAGGAAAAAAAATAACAGTGACTCCACTTAATTTTGTGTGTAAACGCCGCCGCCCGCGTTGACGCGTGCGCTGCGTGCGGCACGCCGGCATGACGCAACGCCGAAAAATTTCCGCCGCGCAGCGGCAAACAAACAATTTTACCCATGGCGTACAAATGCCGATAAAATAGGCATTACTTACACACTGCGAATTTTGTCTCGCTAAAAGATAAGTGCAATTCCTTAACGTCCGCAGACTTAAAGCGCGTGCGCGCCGACAGTCCGCGCGACGCCTTGCCGCCTTGTGAAAAAAATTATGCACCGGACCCGCTTTACGGACGGGTTTTCGGTCTCGCCGACACGCAAAACGCACGAATCGGTGCGCAAGCAATTCGCCAAACGACCGGCGGTGCGGCCGGAATCGTACCCGGCGGCGCTCCTGGCGACGTCGCGACGCGCGCGGTTTTCGATTTCATTCTCGACTTGTGCTGCGTCGCGGCGCGCTTTGGCTCGCGGCGGCGAGCGCCGCGCTCAGAGGCCGAACTTCTTCTTGAGCAGATCGTTGACGGCGGCCGGGTTGGCCTTGCCGCCCGACGCCTTCATCACCTGACCGACGAACCAGCCGACGGCTTTCGGGTTGGTCTTGGCGTCGGCCACCTTGTCCGGGTTGGCGGCGACGATGTCGTCGACGACCTTTTCGATCGCGGAGAGATCGGTGACCTGCTTGAGCCCGCGTCGCTCGACGATCGTCCGCGGGTCGCCGCCCTCGGCCCAGACGATCTCGAACAGGTCTTTGGCGATCTTGCCGGAGATGGTTCCGTCGGCCATCAGGTCGAGAATGGCGCCGAGCTGTGCCGCCGAGACCGGCGCGGCGGCAATCTCCATCGCCTGCTTGTTGAGCCGGCCGAACAGGTCGTTGATCACCCAATTGGCGGCAAGTTTCGGGTCCCGGCGCGACGCGCCGCCTTTCGCGACACGGTTTCAAAATAATCCGCCATGTCGCGCTCGGCCACCAGCACGTCGGCGTCGTAGGCCGACAGCGCATAATCGCGCATGAAACGCGACCGCTTCTCGTCCGGCAGTTCCGGCAGGCCCTTCTGCAGCTCGGCGACCAGCGCCGGCGACAGTTCGAGCGGCAGCAGATCCGGATCGGGGAAATAGCGATAGTCGTGCGCCTCTTCCTTGGAGCGCATGGAGCGCGTCTCGCCCTTGTCGGGATCGAACAGGCGGGTCTCCTGCTCGATCGTGCCGCCGTCCTCGATGACGTCGATCTGCCGGCGCGCCTCATGCTCGATCGCCTGGCCGATGAAGCGGATCGAGTTGACGTTCTTGATCTCGCAGCGCGTGCCGAACGCCGCGCCCGGCTTGCGCACCGAAACATTGACGTCGGCGCGCAGATTGCCCTTCTCCATGTCGCCGTCGCAGGTGCCGAGGTAGCGCAGCACGCTGCGAAGCTTGGCGATGAAGGCCTTGGCCTCGTCGGCAGAGCGCAGATCGGGCTTGGTCACGATCTCCATCAGCGCCACGCCTGAACGATTGAGATCGACCAGCGACATAGTCGGGATTCTGCTCGTGCAGGAGCTTGCCGGCGTCCTGCTCGAGATGCAGCCGCTCGATGCCGACCCGCACGACCTCGCCGTCCGCCATGTCGACCGTCACTTCGCCCTCGCCGACGATCGGCTGCTTGTACTGGCTGATCTGGTAGCCCTGCGGCAGATCCGGATAGAAATAGTTCTTCCGGTCGAACACCGATCGCGGATTGATCCGCGCCTTGAGCCCGAGTCCGGTGCGCACCGCCTGGCGTACGCATTCTGCGTTGATCACCGGCAGCATGCCCGGCATCGCGGCGTCGACCAGCGAGACATGGCTATTGGCCTCGCCGCCGAAGGCGGTCGAGGCGCCGGAAAACAGCTTGGCCTGCGAGGCGACCTGGGCATGGACTTCCAGGCCCACGACCACTTCCCAGTCGCCGCTTGCCCCCTTGATCAGCTTGGATTTTCGCGCCGGTGCGTCCATGCGATCCGGTTACGCCCTTGGTGCCGAACGCGGCAAGACCCGCCGCCGCGCCAGCGGGACGGGTGAAATTCGCGCCGCTTGAAGGATCAGGCGAACCGCCGCAGTGCTGCGCTAGCCGCCGCACTTGGTGGTGCAGAAGCCGGTATAGCAAGGCAGCATGGCGGTGAATGTTCCATTCACGCACATTTGCTGACTGCACCACTTCGTCTGCGCATTGCAATTGTACGAGCACATCGTATTGGCGGCGACGAAGTGCGTCTTGTCCGCCGCGCACGAGCCGGGCGGCGCCTTCATCATCTTGGCCGAAGCCAACGACGGCAGCGCCACGGCGCCGGCCAGCAAAGCGATCTTCACAAAGGCTATCACGCGCATGGAATCCCCCAAAATTCGCGCCCCCAAAAATTCGGCCCCTGCGTAATCTTACAGCGGCGGAACCGCGGTGCAAGACAATCGCGCAGCCGCCCGCGCCTTGATAGAATAGCTCCAGCAAGCCGCCGAGCGGAGGACCCCATGGACGCCATTGCCGAGACGGATCGCCAAATCGCCGAGCTGCCACAGCCCCGGGCGCGGATCGGTCTGATCATCCCGTCGGTGAACCGGATGACCGAACGGCAATTCAATCATTATGCCCCCGACGGTCTCGATATTCTGGTGGCCCGCGGCCGGGTCGCCGGGCTCCCCAACCGGACCGTCGCCGAACTGACCGACGAGATCGCGCACGCCGCCGGCACGCTGGCCGATGCCGCGCCCGACCTCATCGTCTTTCACTGCACCCATACCTCGATGAAGGAAGGCGCCGACGGCGAGGCGCGCATTATCGATCTCATCCGTCGCACCACCGGCATCGAAGCGCTGTCGACGTCGAGCCTGGTCAACGACGCCATGCACGCGCTCGGGCTGAAGAAGCTCATTTTGCTCAGCCCCTATATGTCGAACCAAAGCATCATCGATTACCTCGCCGCGGCCGGGTTCACCGTGGTGAGCGACGTGGCGCTGAAATGCAAAACGCCGGCCGACTTCGAGACCGTGACGCCGCAGCGCTGGCTGGAGCTGGCGCTGGAAAACGACACGCCGGAAGCCGACGGCGTGTTCTTAAGCTGCACCAACACCACCCAGATCGAAGCGGTGGCCGCGATCGAGAAGGCGCTGGGCAAGCCGGTGGTCAACAGCAACCAGGCGGTGCTGTGGGGTTGCCTGAAACGGCTCAAAGACAAGCTTGGCGGCGAGGCCGCGGTGCCGGCCCATCTCGGCCGGCTGCTGGACGCACTCGAGCCCTGATCCCTCGCGGCCGCGTCGGTCAGCCGCGGATCGCACCGGCGCAGCCATCCGGGTTGAACACCCGCCGCGTCGACGGCGGATTATTGATGAGCTCGGCTGCGGGCCGGATCGGGCGCGGCGAGAAATTGCCGCCGCAATTCGGGCAGACGCCCTTGAGCCGGTGATCGACGCAGTCGCGGCAGAACGTGCATTCGAAGGTGCAAATCATCGCGTCGGCGGCAGCGGGCGGGAGGGCCTTGTCGCAGCATTCGCAGCTTGGGCGCAGTTCCAGCATGGCATTCTCCTTTCGCCGGGGCGGCATTCAGGCGCGATGTGTCTCCGCGGCCGGCGCGGCCGCATCCTGGTCCGGCCGCGCAGGGTCGCGGCGCGGCCAAACCGCGATGACGGCGCCGAGCAGGAGCGGCACACAGACGAGGTTCACGGTCGCCCAGCCGGAAAACGCCAAAAGCGCACCGGCGGAAAACGACGCCACAAGATTGGCGCTGTAAACGAACAGCGAGTTCAGTCCCTGCGCCACGGTTTTGCCGGCCGCCGGGTAGGTATGGACCAACAACAGCGTGCCGCCGTTGAAAATGAAATTCCAGCCGATGCCGGAGAGGCCGAGTTCGAGCGCGTAAACGAGGACGGTCTGATCCGGCACCAGCGTGAGGAAACATCCGATGCCGCTGGCGAGAACGCCGCAGAGCACGAGCCCGCGCAGGCCAAGCAATGCCACCAAGGCCGGATTGAACAGCGACGGCAGATACATCAAGGCGAAATGAATCTGCAGCACGGACGCCGACTCGGGCAACGAATAGCCGCATTGCGACATCGACAGCGGAGCCGCGTTCATGGTCAGGGTCATCACCGCAAAGCCGGCCGCGCAGATGGCGCTGGCCTTGATGAAATCGATGTTGATCGAGAATTTTACCGGCGCGCGTGACTTGGTTGGGGCGGCTTCGTCGCGGCCGAGGTCGGCCGACAGCAAGGATTGCGACAGCGCCAAGCAAACGCAGACGGCGCTGAGCGCCACAAAGGCGCCGGCGTAAAGGACGCCGCCGAACAGCGTCGCAAAATGACCGCCGAGGAACGGACCCGCTACACCGCCGATCACGCCGGCGCCGGTCACGACGGCGACCGCCGTCGTGCGCTCTTCGGGTGATTTGGCGGCATCGATGGCGGCGAAGCGATAATACTGGCCGAAGGCGCTGAAAATGCCGAGAAGAAACGTCCCGGCGATCAGCGTCGCGAAGCTGCCGAGGAAGAGCGCCATCACGCAAATCGCGCCGCCGATGACGCCGACGCCCGCCTTGAGCATGAAACCGCCGCGGCGGCCAAGCCGGCCCATCAGGCTCGAAGCCGGATAGATCATCGCCAAGGTGCCGAGAACGGTCGCGGTCACGGGCACCGTGCTCAATGCCGGCTCCGGCGCAAGATAAGCGCCCGACAGGCTCGACACCGATGTCAGCAGCGAAACGACGGTACTGGTCAGCGCCTGGCCCGCGGCCAGCACCACGACATCGCGACTGGGCATGCTTGGTCCTTCCGAAGGTGCACATTGTGTTTGCCGATGGGGTGTGGCAGCAATGTCATTGTACCTGCTATTTTCTGCCAACCCTGCCCAGGCCGCAGCATGCCGAGATCGAAGCCAACCCAGCGACTGGTCGTGGTGCTTGCCTTCGAGGATGTGCAGCTTCTCGACGTGGCCGGGCCGGTTCAAGTCTTCGCTACCGCCAACGAACTGGCCTGCGGCACGCGCGGGCCGCCGCGCGAAAGCGCCCCTTACCGCATCGCCGTGGTGTCCCAGGGCGGCGGCGCCGTCCGATCCTCATCGGGTTTGCCGCTCCTCACCCAGCCGATGGCCAAGGCGGCCGGCGCCGGCAGCATCGATACGCTGATCCTGCCCGGAGGGCCGGGCGTCCACGACGCGGCGAAAGATAAACGCTGCATGGCATGGATTGGCCGGCACATCCCGGCCGCGCGCCGGACCGCCTCGGTGTGCACCGGCGCGTTCCTATTGGCCGAAGCCGGCGCGCTCGCCGGGCGCACCGCCACCACGCACTGGAAGTTCTGCGACCGTCTGCGGCGCGAATACCCGCAGATCATGGTCGATCCCGACCCGATCTATCTGCATGACGGGCGCATCTGGACATCCGCCGGGGTCACCGCCGGGATCGATCTCAGCCTGGCGCTGATTGAGGAAGACCTTGGGCGCAAGCTGGCGATGGCGGTGGCACGCCATCTCGTCGTCTTTCTCAACCGTCCCGGCGGCCAATCGCAGTTTTCCGCCACGCTCGAGGCGCAAGCCGCCGCAGCCGCCGGCAATGCGCCGAACCATTTTGCGCCGCTGCACGACTGGATCGCCGAGCATGTCGGCGCCGATTTGCGCGTCGAACGGCTTGCTGAACAGGCTGGCATGAGCCCGCGCAATTTCGCTCGAATTTATGCCGCGACAATGGGCGTGACGCCGGCGCGGATGGTCGAGAAAATCCGCGTCGAGGCGGTGCGCAGGCACCTGGAAGAAACCGACATGCCGATCAAACAGATCGCGGCAGCCTGCGGCTTTCTCCAGGAGGAACGCCTGCGCCGCGCCTTCGGCCGTCAAGTCGGCACCACGCCGGCGCAGTATCGGCAAAGGTTTTAGAGCATGAACCGGCCGCGCGGATCAGTGCGGCCACGGCATGACCGGAACGGTGCTGATCGCATTCGCCGGCGAGCCGTTGACGATCTTGGTGCTGATCGCAAGATAGACGATCGTGGCGTGCGGGATGTCGAGCAGGCGATAGATGCGGGTCGTCTTGAAGAAGATGCTCGTTTTCTGGCTGAACACTTCTTCTTTGTTCTCAAGCTTCGACAGGTCGACGTTGATCGGACCGATCTGCCGGCACGAAATGGAAAAATTCGACGGATCTTCGTTCAGCCCCAATGGCTGGCCCCAGCCGCCCTTTCGCGCCTGTGAAATGTGACACACGACGCCGGGCACCTTCGGGTCTTCAAACACGCTGACGCATACTTTGTCGTTTGGCGACAGCGCGTTGAACGTCGTACTGATGCAGTCCATGTCTTTGGCTTGCGCCGCATGAACGGACGCAGCGAGCAGTAACGCCGCCGGGACGAGCCACTTCATTGAAAAAACTCCGCGTGTGTTGCGCAACGCGCCACGGTTGTAAGTTCTCCGACCTGCCCCGCCATCCGAACCGGTTTGGCGGTAACACCGTGCTCCACGTTCATCCATCGAACCCCATTGTGTTTTACCTGCGGCGCCCCACGTTTCTCAACATGGCAAGCCGCGGCTTGCCTGGGAGGTGCCCCCAGACGGAGAAGGACCGAGGTCTCCGCCGTTTCTGACGCATCCCCGGTGCCATCGGTAGGCGCAATACGCAATGACATCGATAGCTGTCGCAGGTGGCCGCTTTCGCGGGCACCGGGTGTAGTCGTTCGCCGTGAACAAAGCGCACAACGCCTGAAAGTCACGGCGGCAACAGAGGATAGACGACAATGTCAATGATCACGACCAAAGACGGCGTTCAGATTTATTACAAGGACTGGGGCAAGGGTCAGCCCATCGTGTTCAGCCACGGCTGGCCGCTCTCAGCCGACGATTGGGACAATCAGATGTTGTTCTTTCTCAATCGCGGCTATCGCGTCATCGCCCATGACCGGCGCGGCCACGGCCGCTCGAGCCAGACCGCCGACGGCCATGACATGGATCATTACGCCGACGATCTTGCCGCGGTAACCGCGCATCTCGATCTGAAGAACGCCATTCACGTCGGCCATTCCACCGGCGGCGGCGAGGTGGTGCATTATCTGGGACGGCACGGCGAAGGCCGGGTGGCGATGGCGGCGATCATCAGCGCGGTGCCGCCGCTGATGGTCAAGACGGCGGCCAATCCCAACGGTTTGCCCAAAGACGTGTTTGACGGACTTCAGACCCAGCTCGCGGCCAATCGCTCGCAATTTTATCGCGCGCTTCCGGAGGGCCCCTTCTATGGCTACAACCGGCCGGGTGCGAAGCCGTCGGAGGCCATCATCGCGAATTGGTGGCGGCAGGGCATGATGGGCGGCGCCAAGGCGCATTACGACGGCATCGTCGCCTTCTCGCAGACCGACTTCACCGAAGACCTCAAGAAAATCACCGTGCCAGTACTGGTGATGCACAGCGAGGACGACCAGATCGTCCCCTATGTCGCCGCCGGTCCGATGTCGGCGAAACTGCTCAAGAACGGAACGCTGAAAACCTACAAGGATTTTCCGCACGGCATGCCGACCACTCAGGCGGAAACGATCAATGCCGATCTGTTATCGTTCATCCAGGCAAAATCGCGCCAATCGGCCGCCGCCTAAGCGCCGCTGATCGGTCCATCGTCAAGACGAAATCGTGGCGGCGCGTTGCCGCCACGAGTCCTTTGCATGCGATTTGAGAACCGCGCAGCTTGAGTTCGCGCACGCCCTTGCGATCGTTACGCGCCCTCACGCCAGATGCCGAGTGCTTCCTGCGCCGGACGGTCGGAGATCGAGAACAGCACCGACTCCTTGGCGGCGTGATGGGCGTAGCGCTTCCATGACGGCACGACGAAGACGTCCTGCGAACCCCATTCCATCACCTTGCCGTCGACCGTGGTGGTGCCTTGGCCTTCGGCGCAGACGAAGATGGTGCCGTCGGTCGCGCGATACGGCTCGCCTTTGAAGCCTTTCGGCAGCAGCGCCAGATTGGCGCTCATCGTCGGCAGCACCGGTCCGCCGGTCACCGGATTGGCGTAGCGCACACGAGCCCCATGACGCTTGTCGATGTCGCCGGCCTCTGCCATGCGGGCGATGATCGGCCGCGTGCGGGCATAAGTGTAATTGATGATCGGCGTGCGGTTGGTGCTCGGCGTGCCGTCGGGCAGCACGCCGGAGCCATAAAAGCTGACCGAATCGCCGTCCTGCCTTTTCGTCTTCTGCATGGCGTCGTCGAAATGTTCGGAGAACGACGCCTCGAAGAAGTTGACCGCGGGAACGTCGAGCACGTCGAGCCACAGCATCGGCTTTTTCGACGGATTGCCATGGTCGTGCGGCGCCCAATTGGCGGTGATGACGAAATCGCCCGGCGCCATAAAAGCCTGCTCGCCCTCGACCGCAGTATAGGCGCCCTCGCCGTCGAGCACGAAGCGGATCGCCGAGGCCGCATGACGGTGGGCCGGCGCGACCTCGCCGGGCATGATCATCTGGATTCCGGCAAACAGTGAATTGGTGACCTTGGATTCGCCGTGCAGCGCCGGGTTTTCCAGAATCAGCACCCGGCGTTCGGCTTCCTCGGCGGTGATCAGGCCGCCGGATTCCATGACCAGCGCCTTGACGTCGTCGAAGTGCCAGACATGCGGCTGGCAGCGCGACACCGGCTCCTTGGTAACCATCGATCGCATCACCTTCCACAACGGCGCCATGTCCTTTTTGGCAATCCGCTCGTAGAAAGCCTCCCGCATCGCCTCGATATTGTGTTTGGGGTTGGCCGTATGCTCTTTGGTTTTCTCTTGGGTGGCGACCACCATGGCGTCCTCCTGACCTGCGAATAGCCGGAATTTGAGCGGAATATAATCAAAGCCGCGGGTTGCGGAAATAGCGTCCCGGCAAGCAAAAGGCGGGGCTGCTATGCGGCAGGCCGCAAAAGCATGAACATCGGCCCCGCCTCCTGCGACCAAACGCCATGAAGCGCTACGCCGCCGGCTCCCTCTTCGGCTGTCTTTTCGGACTTGTCGCCGCGGCGGCCGCTGCCGCGACACCGCCCGAACAGGCCTATATCGCCGCGCGCGATGCGGCAATCGCCACGATCAAAGCCGCCTCGGATGCAGCACCCCACGGCCCGACGGACAAGCTCGACGATAAAATCCTCGCTCTCGACACAGATGCACGTGCCGCGCTCGCGCGACAGATGCGCGCCATCGTCGGTCCGGTCGCGATCAAAGGCCTGCACGATCGAGGAGGGCTCAATCTCGACACGCTGGTCGAGGGCGATGAGGATTTCGGCCTGCTCGACGGCATGGTCTATGGCGGCGTCGACGCCAAAACCCGCATCATCGTGACCACCGACGGCCTGTTCGCGCACTGGCTTGCCGAGCACAAGGACTGGTGGGGCAAGGACTCCCCTCCTCTGCCGCAGGAACCGAGCGCCGCCGTGCGCGATAACGACTTCTATACGCAGGCGGTGCTGACCGACGCCGCCATCGTGCGCTTCGCCGATATCCCCATCCGCCAGCCGGCCAATGCCGGTTTTGCCTACGCCATGCTGGCGGCGCGCACGCAAAGCGATCTGCCGTCCAAGGCGGATGAGATTTTCGTCGCGGCTGAGCAAGGCGGCCGCGTGTTTGTCGCCACGACCAGGGACTTCCGCGCCGCGGGGCCGATACCGGCCTGCGACGCGATTCATCGCGATCTGGCCGGCAAGGCCGCCGCGGCGGCGACCGTGGCGAACGGCGCCGGAGCGGACGACAAGGCGGAACAAGCGGCCCAAGACAAAGCCGAAGCGCTCAGTGCCGAGGCCGATGCGGAATTCCTGCGCTGCTTTGCCGCCAAGGCTCCGCAGCAGCACGGCTTCGCGGACGCTGTCAAAGCCGCGCAGGCCCTCCTCGACCGGCTGCCGCTTCATTGACGGCAAGCGCCCCGCACTAATTGTTGGTGGCGCCGCCGTCGACCGCGATGGTCTGGCCGGTGATGAAATCGCTGTCGGCGGAAGCCAGGAACACCAGCGCGCCGAGCAGGTCTTGCGGATATTCATCGCGCTTGAGCGCGCGGCGCGCAATCGACGGCTGCCGCGAGTGCTCGAGGTGCTGCGGATTCTCCTCGACGACGGTGTCGCTCAAGGTAAAGCCCGGCGCCAGATTGTTGACGCAGATATTGTGCTCGCCGAGCTCGCGCGACGTCGCCCGCGTAAACGCCGTTACCGCGCCCTTCGACGTCACGTAATGCGCGAAGTGCGGAATGCCGCGCGCGACGGTTCCCGAACTGATATTGACGATCTTGCCGTATTTCTGCGCGATCATGTGCGGGGCGACGTGCTTGGTCATCAAGAATACGCCGCGGATATTGACCGCCATCACCCGGTCCCACAGCGCGACGTCGATGTCGGTGACCTTCTGCTCCCGCAGCGGCGCAAACAGCGCCGCATTGTTGACCAGAATATCGATCTTGCCGAAGCGCTCCATGGTCTTGGCCACCAGCGCCCTGACCGCGCCTTCGTCCGACACATCGGTCACGGTGCTGTCCGCCGAATTGGCGCCGTGCTGCCGCGCGATATCGGCGGCGACGTCTTTGCCGTCGGAGACGTCGGCGATCATCAGCCGCGCGCCTTGCGCGGCAAGCGCGCCGGCGTAATGCCGGCCGATCCCCTTGGCGCCGCCGGTCAAGATCGCGACCCGGCCGTCAAGACGCCCCATGATATCCTCCCTGTTTATGTGGTGTTTGAGACTTACTTCTTGCCGCCGTGATCGGCGATGAACTTGGCAAAGGCGGCAAGCTGCTGCTTGATGAAACCTGTCGCCTGTTCGTCTTTGATCTGCCCGGTCTGGTCGTCGAATTTCTGCGCGGCGCCGCCGATGAACACTTCCGGCTTGTTCATGGTCAAGGCATCCAGAAAGATCATGCAGCGGCGCAGATCGTATTGCATGCGGCCGCCGCCGAGCATGCCGCCTGTCGCCGAGATGATCGCGATCGGTTTGCCGACGAATGGCTGGTTCGGTACCCGCGACACCCAGTCGATGGCGTTCTTCAAGCCGCCGGGGATGGAAAAATTGTATTCCGGGGAAACGAAAATGATCCCGTCGGCGGCACGCACCGCTTCGGCGAGCTTTTGCACCGCGGCGGGAAAGCCCGCCGAATTCTGAATGTCGGCGTTATAAAGCGGGAATTCGGTGAACGGCGGCGCCTCGGCGATGGTCATGCCTGCCGGTGCCCAGCCCGGCAACAGGTTCAACACCATCCGATTGTACGAACCCTTACGCAGGCTGCCGCAAATGCTGATGACGTTCGACATGTTCGATCCCTCAACTGCTCGACGAATTCAATAAGGCAGGCGCAACGACGTCTTTCCAATTTTTCGGCGGCGCTTTCAATTCGCCGTGCCGGCTCATAAATTCCGCCATGGTCTGCACGCCAAAAACCGCGCTGCCGAATTCGTCCTTGATGTCGCCGATCACGGCGGCTGCGGCCGCGCCGTTGAGCGTCCCGGACGGTTCGTGGGTGAGAAAGATTTGCGCCGCGCGACGCGGATCGTCGTGGATGATGCGCGCCGCCTGGTCGATCGCGCCGGCGACAATGCCCGAGATTTGCGGCTGCCGCGCGATAATCGATTTGGTCGCCCCGAGCATGAGAAAGGAGAATTTGCCATTCATCACATCGGTGGATTTCAGAATCGCGTGCACGTTGGTATCGCGCAGCGCGAACTCGGTATAAGGCGGCGAGGAGAAATAGGCCGTCACGGTGTCGTTGGATTTCGCAGCTTCTTGGCCGCCACCCAGCGCGTCGACGGCGTCGGCATGCGACATTGCCACCACCTGGCCGCGCAGGTGATCGTAGTGGCCGAAAACCTTCTCCGATGCCATTTCCAGGAGCTGCATCTGCGGCGAGGTCAAGGTCGGCATGGCGATGCGGTCGCCCGGCTTGAGATCGGCAATGCTGTGCTCGTCGGGCCGGTCGCTGAGCAGCACCAGCGGCAACGACGTCAGCCCGGAAACGGCAAAGACCTGCTGCGGGGTACCGTTGCCCTTGTCCCAAGCGGCAAGAAGCGGCGCGGTGCCGAACGGGGCGATGTCGATGGTGCCGGACGCGAGCTCGGCCTGCGCCTGCCCCGCCCCCATCAGCCGCGGAAAGCTTGCTTTGACGTCGAGGTGAACCGCCTTGGCCTGCTGCTCGATCAGCTTGAGGTCTTCGCAGATATAGAGCGGCAGGAACGCCAGCCCGAAGCCAAGCCCGATCCGGACCTGTTGCTCCTGCGCCAACGCAGGGACGACCGCGGCGCAGAGCAAGACCAACGCGACGAAGCAACGCGACAGCATGGGCGGCCTGTGGTGAACGAAATTCAGTCCCGGGGCGGCAACTATACTGGAGCCTTGCCGGCAGCGGGAGGGTTGGAGAAGAAGTCCTTCAGCCGCTCCCTCCCCGCCATCGCCGCGGGCAGATCGAAGCCGTTGACGATGGCGACGCGAAAACCGCCCGGCGGCATGGCGTGCAGTTCGGGCGGCCGATCGTCGTGAAATGTGACCTGAACGCTGGTGACGCCGGGGATGGCTTTGACGTCCTCGATCAGCGCCGGCGGCGGATGGCGGTAGCGGCGCCCGTAAGGCGCAAACAGAACGACGCTGTAGCCTTCGCAGCGGTCGTCGTCGGCAAAATTCCATTCGCCGGTCTCGTAGAGAGCAACCACCGCATCGACCCAACCCGGGCCATAGAGATCGGGCCATTGGTCGGAAAAGCGCAAATGCGCCTCGATGATGGTTTCGCCGATACTTTCGAGATTGAGCATGCCGGTATAGCCGGCCAGATTTTTCTTTATCCAGGCGCCGCAACGCGTTTCGATGCCGGGGGCGGGATCGGCGTGCACAATCCAATAGTCGAAGGTTCCCTCGCCCGCCGGCTTGCCGGTGACATGCCGCCACCAGCGCGGCGCGCCGTCGACCACGGCGACGTCGGAAGACACATGCCGGCCTTCGAGCAGCGTCATCCAGAAATGGCCCGGCGCGTAATGCTGAAGGTAATCGGCTTGCGAGGTCAGCACCCGGGAGCCA
Organism: uncultured Alphaproteobacteria bacterium; assembly: GCA_963827465.1. Taxonomy (GTDB): domain Bacteria; phylum Pseudomonadota; class Alphaproteobacteria; order Rhizobiales; family Xanthobacteraceae; genus BOG-931. The sequence continues at coordinate 102,968 of CAWHBC010000005.1, read as the reverse complement.
ACGCCCATGCCGCGCAGATTGACGATCGGCTTGGAGAACACCGGATAGCGCGGCGGCGCCACGCCATGCGGCGCGGCTTGCAGATTTTGCGACAGCGCCAGCCTGAGCTTGTCATAGACGAAGCGGTGCGCCGGATACCATTGCCAGGCGTCGCTGTCCTCGGTCGGAATATCGGCCGCGGTATCGACCTGCGCGAAATATTGCAGGCGCCACGGATCGGCTTCGCAGATCGGCATAATTCAGACTGCGGACAACGGAGGACAGCTGGCGCATACTAGCAGCCTCCACCCGCCTTCCGTCATTTTTCGTCGGTCAGCCGGAAGGCGTGCACGCTGAACTGTCCATCGCTCCAGACTTGGAGCGGGGTCCAGCCGCTGCCGTGAGCCAGCGCTTGAAACGATTCCACCGTATATTTGTAGCTGTTTTCGGTATGGATGGTTTCGCCGGCGCGGAAGCTGATCGCTTTGCCGCTGACCTTGACCTTCTGCCGCTTGGTGCTGGCGAGATGCATCTCGATCCTGCTGTGCTTGCTGTTATAGCAGGCGTGATGCTCGAACGCGGTCAGGTCGAAATTGGCGCCAAGCTCGCGGTTGATCCGCGCCAAGAGATTGAGATTAAAGCGCGCCGTCACTCCCTCGGAATCGTTATAGGCCCGGCAGAGGATCTTGGTGTCCTTGACCAGATCGACGCCGACCACCAGCACCGCGCCGAAACCGAGGATGGCCCCGGCGTGGCGCAAGAATTTCGCCGCCTCGTGCGGCTCGAAATTGCCGATGGTCGAGCCGGGGAAAAACCCGACCCGCGGCAGCGACGCGATTGGCGACGGAACGGCGAAGCTTTGGGTGAAATCGGCGACCACCGGGTGGACGGCAAGTCTCGGAAAATCGCGCCGCAGGGCGGCCGATTCCTGCTGCAGAAAATCCCCGGAAATGTCGACCGGAACGTAAGACTCAATCGTCGCCGCGGCACCGAACAAAATGCGCGCTTTCTTGCTCGCGCCGGCGCCGAACTCGATCAGCGCGCAGTTCGGCGGGAACAGCGAGGCGATCGCCGGCGCATGCTCGTGCAACAGCGCCAGTTCGCAGCGGGTCGGATAATATTCCGGCAGTTGCGTGATACGCTCGAACAGCGCGGACCCCGTCGCGTCGTAGAAATATTTCGGCGGCAGATGTTTTGGTTTGTCCGACAGCCCGGCCAGCACATCCGCAGCGAACGGTTCGGGACTTTCGACAGGTGACACCGCGCGCAGCGCGGCTTGAGTGGCGCTTGCCATAAGTTTTTCTCAGTGTTGATAGGCCGCGAGCCGCAATCCGGAAAACTGCCATCGGGCGGACGGATAGAAGAAATTGCGATAGGTCACGCGCGAGTGACCGGGCGGCGTCGCCAGCGATGAGCCGCGCAAGACCATCTGGCTCACCATGAACTTGCCGTTATATTCGCCGAGCGCGCCGGGCACTGCCCGATAGCCCGGGTAGGCTGAATAGGCGCTGCGCGTCCATTGCCAGACGACGCCGAAGGCGTCGGCCAATGCGCCGTTTCGCGCCGCCACTTCCCATTCCGCCTCGGTCGGCAGATCCTTGCCGGCCCAGCGCGCGAACGCGTCCGCCTCGTAATAGCTGACGTGACACACCGGCCGCTGCGGCTCGACGCGGCGCAAGCCGCCGAGTGTCATGGCAGACCAGGCGCCGTCGACTTTGCGCCAATAGCCGGGCGCATCCCAGCCTTGCGCCTCGACCGTCGCCCAGCCATCCGAGAGCCACAAGGTCGGCGTCGTGTAGCCACCGTCGGCCATGAAATCGAGCCAGTCGCGATTGCTGACAAGCCGTGAGGCCAATTTCACCGGCGTCAGCAGCGCCTGGTGCGCAGGCAGTTCATTGTCGAAACAAAAGCCATTGCCGTCGTGCCCGATCGTTTCGATGCCGGACAGCGTCGTACCGGCCGGCTCCCCGGATTTCACCTGCGGCCACCGCCAATCCGGATCGTAGGCCGGATGCGTCTCGTTGAGCGAGAAAGCGTGCAGGATATCGGTGAGCAAAAGCTCCTGGTGCTGCTGCTCATGGTTCAACCCGATCTCGATGATCGGAATGATCTCGCCGAAATTGTCGGCGGTTTCGATCAGCGCCGCGACCGCGGCGTCGACATGAGCGCGATAGGCGGCGACCTCCGCCGCGCTTGGCCGGGTGACCAGACCCCGCTGCGGCCGCGCCGCACGCGGTCCGGCGGAAACGTAATAAGAGTTGTAGAGGTAAGCGAAGCGCTCGTCGAACGGACGGTAATTTTTGGCATAGGACTTGAGCAGAAACTGCTCGAAGAACCAGGTGACATGCGCCCGATGCCATTTGGTCGGGCTCGCATCCGGCATCGATTGGACGACCTGGTCCTCCGGCGACAAAAAGCCGGCGCGGCGTTCTGTCTCGGCCCGCACCTCGCGAAAGCGTTGGAGCCAAACCTCACGCGGGTCGGGCAAAGCCAAAGGCGCCACGGCGGCGCTTTCGGCAGCCGGAGCGGCCCTTTCAGCGGGCCTAACGCGCGTCGAAACAACCGAAGTTGGCATTGTCGATGTCCGCAAAAGGCGGGATTAACAGAGGAATTTCAAAGACTGCGAGAATAATCAGGTCCCGGGCCGGTTGGTTCCAAAGATGATCGATCCACCGCCGACTGCAATGCCCATGGAAACCTCCTAACGCGGAAGTGATCGCGTTACCTCGGTGCAGAGTAACGTAGGGCAAACTTGGCTTAAATCCATAGCCCGACTTATGGTTTGCCGCCGGTTCGGCTATGCAGTTCGTCATATTGCGTCCGGCGGCGAGGGGCGCGCGATTCGAGGGAGGGAGACTAAGAGAGGATGGCGAAAATCGCAAAACGGAAATCGGGCGCGCCTAACTTGCCTGCAAAGCCCAAGTTGCCTGCAAGGACCAAGTTGCGTGCAAAAACCATGGTGCCGCGGCAGCGCGCGGATTTCTCGGCGATCGTCGATCGGCCGCCGCTTCGGCTTCCGGGCGGCGCCCGCATCGTGTTCTGGTCGATCGTCAACCTCGAAGTCTGGGACATCGGCAAGCCGATGGCACGGCAGGTTTTGGCGCCGCCGACCGGGGTCACGCAGATTCCCGACGTGCCGAACTGGAGCTGGCACGAATACGGCATGCGGGTCGGCGTGTGGCGTTTCTTCGACCTGTTCAAGCGGCAGAAAATCCGCCCCACGCTCGCGATCAATGCGCGGGTCTGCGAGGACTATGCCCGCGTCGCGCAAGAAGCAAAGACCGACGGCTGGGAATTCATGGGCCATTCCTATGAGCAGGGCCCAATTCACAAGGAGCCGAACCAGAAGGCGATGATCGGGCGCTCGCTCGATATCGTCGAGCGCTTCACCGGCAAGCGGCCGGTGGGCTGGCTCGGCCCCGGCCTGACGCAGACGCTCGAAACACCGGACCTGCTTGCTGCGGCCGGCATCAAATATATCGGCGATTGGGTCTATGACGACGAGCCGACCACGATCCGCACCGCCAATGGCCCGCTGGTGACGCTGCCCTACACCATGGAGCTCAACGACATCCCGATGATGGCGGTGGCCCACCACGAGGCCGACTATTTGTTCAAGCGCGCGGTCGATCAGTTCGACCGGCTCTATGCCGAAAGCGACACAGCGCGCCAAGATAGTTTCGCTTGCCATCCATCCTTATCTCAGCGGCCAGCCGCATCGCATCAAATATCTCGAAGCGATCTACGACTACACCCGCCGCTTCGACGGCGTGGTGTATTGGACCGGCGACGAGATTCTGGATTGGTATTTGCAATGCGCCGCCGCGAAATGATCCGTGCAGCCGCGCTTTGCGCCGTGCTTCTCGCCGCCACCGCCGCGCAAGCCGCCGCGCCTTGCCGCACCTCAGGTCCGTTCAATCAGTGGCTCGCCGATTTCGAGCGCGAAGCCATGGCACAGGGCATTTCGCAGCAAACCATCGCCGCGGCGGCCCCCTACCTCACTTACGATCAGCGCATCGTCTATATCGATCGCGGCCAGCGCGTCTTTACGCAAACGTTTCTGGAATTCTCCGACCGCATGGCGGCGGCCTATCGCATCCAACGCGGCCAGGCGCTGATCAAGAAATATCAGCCGGAGTTCAGCCGCATCGAGGCGCGCTACGGCGTGCCGGCGCCGGTGATCGTCGCCTTCTGGGGCCTGGAAAGCGACTTCGGCGCCAATATGGGCAATTACCATTCCCTGCCGTCGCTGGTTTCGCTCGCCTATGATTGCCGCCGCGCCGACCGCTTTCGCGCCCAACTGCTCGACGCGCTGCGGCTTATTCAGCACGGCGACCTCGCACCCGCCGAGATGATCGGCTCATGGGCCGGCGAACTCGGCCAGACCCAGATGATGCCGTCGGAATACTACAAATACGGCGTCGACGAGGACGGCGACGGCAAGCGCAATCTCTTGCGCAGCGTGCCGGACGTGCTCGCCTCGACGGCGAATTATCTGCTTGGGCTTGGCTGGAAGCGCGGCGAGCCGTGGCTCACCGAGGTGCGCGTGCCCGCCAATCTGCCATGGCAGCAGGCCGATCTCGACATCCAATTGCCGCGCTCGAAATGGGCGAGCTACGGCGTGACGCTCGCCGACGGCCGGGCGCTGCCGGCGGACAATCTGCCGGCATCGCTGCTGTTGCCGATGGGCCGGTTCGGTCCCGCCTTTCTCGTCTATCAGAATTTCCAGGTTTATCTGCAGTGGAACAACTCGCTCATCTATTCGACGACAGCGGCCTATCTCGCCACCCGGATCGCCGGAGCAGCACCGCTGCATCGCGGCAATCCGCCGCCGGCGCTGCCGTTTGCCGACGTCAAAGCCCTGCAGGTCATGCTGGCGCATGACGGTTACGACGTCGGCGCCATCGACGGCTTTCTCGGCTTGAAAACGCGGCAAGCGGTCAAAGCGATGCAGCAGAAATACGGCTTGCCGGCCGATTCCTATCCCACCGCCGAACTGCTGGCGCGCATGCGGGCCGGACATTAGAGCCGGCCGCGGCACGCTCGGCGATTTGCCATTCACGCATCGCGGAGACCACCGATGAAGACCTACAAGATCGCGGCCATTCCCGGCGACGGGATCGGCACGGAAGTCGTGGCGGCCGGCGTCGACGTGCTCCATGCACTCGCCAAGCGCGACGGTGGTTTCCAATTCAAGGTCGACGTCTTCGACTGGGGCGGTGAATACTACAAGACGCACGGCCGCATGATGCCGGAGAACGGCCGCGCCTTGATCCGGCATCACGACGCGATCCTGTTCGGCTCGGCCGGCCACCCCGACATTCCCGACCACATCACCTTGTGGGGGCTGCGGCTGGCGATTTGCCAGCCGTTCGATCAGTACGCCAATGTCCGCCCGACGCGAATTCTTCCCGGCATCGTCAGCCCGTTGCGCAACGTGCAGCAAAAAGAGCTGGACTGGGTGATCGTGCGGGAGAATTCGGAGGGCGAGTATGCCGGCGTCGGCGGCCGGGTGCATCAGGGTTCGCCCTTGGAAGCGGCGACCGACGTCGCGATGTTCACCCGCGCCGGCGTCGAGCGCATCATGCGCTTTGCCTTCGCCCTCGCCCGGTCGCGGCCGCGAAAGCTCCTCACCGTCGTGACCAAATCGAACGCGCAACGCCATGCCATGGTGATGTGGGACGAGATTGCGGCCGAGATCGCCGGAGAATTCAAGGATGTCACCTGGGACAAGATGCTGGTCGACGCCATGACCATGCGCATGGTGATGCGGCCGCAAACCATCGATACCGTCGTGGCGACAAACCTGCACGCCGATATCCTGTCCGACCTTGCCGCCGCCTTGGCCGGCTCGCTCGGCATCGCGCCGACGGCCAATCTTAATCCCGAACGCAGCTTCCCCTCGATGTTCGAGCCGATCCACGGTTCGGCCTTCGACATCATGGGCAAGGGTATTGCCAACCCGGTCGGCACATTCTGGTCGGCGGTGATGATGCTCGATCATCTGGGCGAGCAGGCCGCGGGCGCGCGGCTGATGACGGCGATCGAGCGCGTGACCGCCGACACCCGCTTTCATACCCCCGATCTCGGCGGCAAGGCCAAGACCGCCGAGGTAACTGCGGCCGTGATCGACGCCATCCACGGCGCCAATGCGTGACGGCGTCCGATCGCGCCAATCAAGGCAACAGAGAAGCAGCGATGGCGACGCCGAGAAATACGGCAGGCGCTGCTCAAACAAATCCACTTGCCAAATGTAACATTATAACATTAGCATCGCCGCATGGGATGGGTTCACCGCCATAAGCGGCGCGGCGCATATTTCGCGCTTGCGGCGCTGTTGCTGCAGATCGCCATTTCGTTCGGCCATGTCGATCTCGACGGCGCCGTGATCGGCGACCATCTGGCGCTCGGCGGCGCGCATCGGATCGCGGTCGTCGCCAAGACATCGCAGCATGCGCCGGCGCCGAACAGCGATGACGGCTATTGCCCGATCTGCGCTTCGATCTTTCTGATCTCGACCTCGTTCGTCTCCACGCCGCCGCCGCTGCCGGTGCCGGAAGGCTTTTATCGGATCAAGCATTCCGTCACCGTCTCCCACGGCTTCTCGCCGCCGCTCCGCCTTGCCTTCCGTTCGCGGGCCCCGCCTGCCGCCTAGCGAGCGGTCGATGCGAAACTTGCGCGCCGCTGCGCTTCTGTAGCGGCGCTGCAAGCGGAAACGCGGCAGTGCACTGATTTACACGTTATTGTCTTTGCATTCGCCGCGTCGGCACGGCCGCCAGTGAGCCGGGTTTTTCCCTGCAGCATTGTTTGGCGGAGTCCTTATGTCGATTCATGTTTACCGTGCGCGTCGTGCGCAGATTGTCGGTAGTTCGGCGCTTATTGCGCTGCTCGCTGCCGCGCCAATTGCGCGTGCCCAGGATCAGTCCACGCCAAATCCGCCGGCACCGGCGCAAGCGCCGCAGGAGTCGCCTCCAACTCCTGCGACCACTTCCCCACCAGCGCCGCCGATTTCACCCGCGCCTGCGGCTCCCGCTCCCGCGGCGCCGACACCCGCGCCGAAAATAAGCGGAAGCGGAAACCAGCTGCCGCAAATCAATGTGCGGGCGCCGATCATAAAGCGAGCCGCTCCGCGCGTGACGGTGCGACGCTCGCCACCGCCGACGGTGCCGCCGGTGACGCCGGCCGAGGCGCTCACGGAGAAGCAAAACGGCTTCGACGCGGCGCGCAGCAATCTCTACACCACCATCGGCACCACCTCCGACACAATCAGCCACGACTCCATCGAGGCATTGCCGCAAGGCGCCAACGCGCCGGTCGAGCGGGTGATCTTGCAGGCGCCCGGCGTGTCGCAGGATTCCGCGGCGAGCGGCCTGTTCCATGTCCGCAACGATCACGCCAACGTGCAATTCCGTATCGACGGCGTCATGCTGCCCGACGGCGTCACCGGCTTCGGCAGCTTTCTCGACACCGACCTGATCGGCAGCATTTCGCTCGTCACCGGCGCGCTGCCGGCCGAATACGGGCTGCGCAGCACGGGGCTGCTCGACATCACCACGCGCAATGACATTTTCGATAATTCCGGCAGTATCAGTTATTACGGCGGCAGCCGCGGCACCATCGAGCCGAGCTTCGAATATGGCGGCACTATCTGCCCGCCGGCCGCTGCCGGCGCAACGAAGCCGGCGGCTTCGGGCGGCGCCTGCATCGGCGGCGTGCAATATTTCCTGACCGGCAGCTATCTGCAGACCACCGAAGGCATCGAGAATCCGCTGCCGACGCTCAACGCCATTCACGATTTCTCGTCGCAGGAAAAAGGCTTCGCCTACGCCTCGACCTTTCTCGATCCCTATACGCGCCTCACGCTGATGGCGGGAACGGCGACCAGCAATTTTCAGATTCCCAACGTGCCGGGTGCGCCGATTTCCGCAGCGATTACACCGCCGGTGTTCGGACTCGGCACTTTCGACTCATCGATGCTTAACGACAACCAGTACGAGGACACCCAATTCGGCGTGCTGGCCTTGCAGCGGTCGGTGAATGGCTTCGACGGGCAATTGTCCTACTTCACCCGCTATGACGCGCTGCACTTCGTGCCCGATCCGACCGGCGACCTGTTGTTGAACGGCATCGCCTCCGACATCAGCCGTCAAGCCTACACCAACGGCATCCAGGGGGACGCCTCTTATATCCTGACCCCGGCGCATACGCTCCGCATGGGATTTACGCTAAGCGCCGAACAGGCCTGGGTCGACAATACGTCGCTTGTCCAGACGCGGCGACCGGCGCCATTTCCGTGAATTCCATCACCGAGGACTCCGCCAAGCTCGGGTGGCTCGCCGGCGTCTATGCCCAGGATGAGTGGAAGATTACCGACAAGCTGACGATGAACGCCGGACTGCGCTTCGATCAGATGTGGCAATACACCGACGCCAATCAGCTCAGCCCGCGGATCAGCTTCACCTATAAGCCGTTCGCCAACACGACCATGCACGCGGGCTATGCGCGCTACTTCACGCCGCCGGTTATGGTCGAGGCGGCGCCGTTCTATCCCGCCCCGTTCGACCCCACGAGCGGCGCCGCCAGCAACGACGGCAACAGCCCGGTGCTGCCGGAACGCTCGCATTATTTCGACGCCGGCATCGATCAGAAAATCCCGTTCGGCTGCTATGACGCCGCGGGCAAGGACTGCACCACCCTCGATCTCGGCCTCGACGCTTATTACAAGATCGCGACCGACCTGATCGACAACGGCACTTTCGGCCAGGCGCTGGTGCTCAGCGCCTTCAACTACGCCAAGGGTGTGGTGCAGGGTGTCGAATTCTCCGCCAAATATCACAGCGGCAGTTTCCAGGCCTATGGCAACCTCGCCGTCAGCCAGGAGAAGGCCACCGACGTCGTGTCCAATCAGTATCTGTTCGACACTGCCACGCCGCTCGCCGATCTCGGCGGGCTGACGGAGCTGCAGTACATCGATTCGAACTGGATCTATACCGATCACACCCAGTTGGTGACCGGCTCGGCCGGCGCCTCCTATCAATTCTGCGGGCGGCCATCCTATCGGGGCGAGAACTGGTGGGACTCGCTGTGCGGCACGACGGTCTCGGCCGACATGATCTACGGTTCGGGCTTGCGTACCGGCGACGCCAACATCGATACCGAAGCGCCCTACGCGCAATTCAACGTTGGCCTGTCGCACGACTTCGCCATGCCCGACGGCAAGCCGCTTACCGTGCGCTTCGACGTCGTCAATATCTTCGACACGATTTATCAGATCAGAAATGGCAGCGGCATCGGCGTGTTCGCGTCGCAATACGGTCCGCGTCGCGGCTTTTTCGTCGGCATCAAAAAGAAAATATGAGCGCGTCCGCCATGAAGCGTGGAGATAAGAGGTGTGTTATGGGGTCAAGCATCAAAAATAACCGTGCGGCAGCGGTGACGACCTCGCTGGTGTCGGCAGTGACAGCGCTGGTCGGCCTCCTCGGCGCCACCGGATATGCGTCGGGCGCCGATCTGTCGCCCGCCACCGTCTCTGCTGCCGCGCCGGCCGTCTACAATTGGAGCGGACTCTATCTTGGTCTCAACGCCGGTTCCGGATTCGGTACGGACACGACCACCGCTTCAGGCGGTGGCGTAAGCGCGGCAGCCAGCGCAAACGTTCCGGGATTTATCGGCGGTGCCCAGCTCGGCGTGAACTATCAGACCGGCATAATCGTCTGGGGGTTTGAAGGCGATTTCGACGCCTCGACGCAGAATCAATCGCTGGCCTCCGGCGTGTTGTCGGGAACGAGCCAGATACCGTGGTTTGGAACGCTGCGCGGCCGAGTGGGCCTGGCCTTCGACCGGCTCCTTGTTTATGGGACCGCTGGCGGCGGCGCCGGCGAATTGAGGTCGAGTTTCGCAATACCGGCGGGCACGACCAGCACGACGGTCACCTACGGCACGTGGACGGCCGGCGGCGGATTGGAATACGGCATCACCGAAAATCTCAGCGCGCGCCTCGAATATCTTTATCTCGACACCGGCAACGTCAACACGGGCACGATCGGTCCTCCCGCCACCGCGATCACCAGCCGTCTGCAAGATAATTTGGTGCGGGCCGGACTGAATTATCGCTTCCCCATTGCCTGGTAGGAGGCCAGACTTGCCGACGAACCGGCGAGATCCACAACAAGCCGCCATAAGCCGGTTCGATTTCCGGCGCCCGCAGCGGATGTTCCGCGCGGCAATATGCGGCGCAGCGGCCTGCCCGCATCGTGACACAATAATGTGCCAATCGCGGGCGTGGAGCTTGGCCGCCCGCTGCGTTAAATGCGCCAGACGGAACAGCCGGGCCAACGCCGGCAGCCAGTCTCGGAACAAAAATCCCGTGCTTTTCGGTTCTCGTTACGCTAGCTCAATGCCCGTGCCCGAATTGGCGATGGAAGATACTGGCAACACGGCTGTTTTTCCTTATTCCAAATTAAATCTACGGGCCTGGGTTGGGGCCGCCGGCGGCGATCGCGGCGGCGAAAATGGGACATATAAAGTGACACATCCAATGACCGGCAGGGTTCGCATCCCCATAGAACGCCCGCGCCCGTGGACGGGCGCCGGAGCTCTGATAGCCCTTGCGGTGCTGGCCACATTGTCGCTGGCGCCTGCGGCATTCGCGCAAAGCAATCCGGCGACGCCCGATGCGGCAACCGCGCCATCCGCCCCCGCCTCCGCAAGCCCGGCGCCCGCGACCGCCCCGCCGACGACTCAGGCTTCGCCGGTAACGCCGTCGACGCCCTCGGCCACCCCGGCGATGAGTGCCCCCAACGCCGCCAGCCCCGCGCCAGCGCCGTCCGGCGCGATGGCTCCCGCTGCCGCGCCCTCCGGCGGCACCGCTGCTCCGGCCGCAGAGCCGGCCACGCCGCCCGCCGCGGCCGCCGAAACCGCGCCCGCCCAGCACATGGTCAGCGCCGCCGACTTGCCGGAAGACCTTTCGCCCTGGGGCATGTTCGAAAACGCCGACATTATCGTGAAGGCGGTCATCATCGGGCTCGCTTTCGCCTCGCTGGTGACCTGGACGGTGTGGCTTGCCAAGACGCTGGAACTGAACAGCGCGCGGCGCGCGGTGCGGCGCGATATCCGTGCGCTCAGCGGCGCGACGACATTTGCGCAGGCCCACGAGCAGCTGCACGACGGCAACAGCCCGGTGTCGCAAATGATGCAGGCATCCGCCCAGGAAATCCGGCTGTCGGCGACGCTACGCGCGGAAGGCCTGAAGGAGCGCATCGCGCTGCAGCTCGAACGCATCGAAATGGCGGTGAGCCGAAAAATCTCGCGCGGCACCGGCGTGCTGGCGACGATCGGCTCGACCGCGCCCTTCGTCGGCCTGTTCGGCACGGTGTGGGGCATCATGAACAGCTTCATCGGCATTTCCAACGCCCATACCACCAACCTCGCCGTGGTAGCGCCGGGCATTGCGCAAGCCTTGCTGGCCACCGCGTTCGGCCTGGTCGCCGCCATTCCGGCGGTGATGATCTACAACGTGCTGGCCCGCCAGACCGCGCATTACCGCGCTTATCTCGGCGACGCCTCGGCGCAGCTGATGCGGCTTGTCAGCCGCGATCTCGACCGCGCCAAGACGCCGATCCAAGCCGCCCAGGCCGCAGAGTAGTCCCGTGGCCATCCGCCTCGATCACGGTACCGACGAACTCACCGAGGTGCATGACATCAACGTCACGCCGTTTATCGACGTGATGCTGGTGCTGCTCATCATCTTCATGGTGGCGGCGCCGCTGGCGACCGTCGACGTGCCGGTCGACCTGCCGTCGGCTTCGGCGCCGCAGAACCAGCGGCCGCCGAAGCCGGTTTATGTCACCGTCAAAGCCGACGGCAGCCTCGCGGTCGGCGACAATACCGTGACCCGCGACGCGCTGCCGGCCGCCATCGCGGCGGCCACCGGCGGCGACAAGGAGCAGCGCGTTTTCGTGCGCGGCGACCGCGCCGTGCCCTATGGCGACGTCATGGAGCTGATGAATGCGCTGCGCGACGCCGGCTATCTCAAAATCGCGCTGGTCGGCATGGAATCGCGCGAGACGAAATGAACGTGGCCTCGTTCACCTGGTTCGAGGATGAAGACGCGCGCGATCTGCGCCGCTGGGCGCTCGCGGCAGCGGTGGTGCTCGGCGTGCATTTGGCGGCGATTGCCGCTTATGTCTATGTCCACAAGCCCGACGTGATCGGCGACGACACGACCCCGATAGCGGTGGATTTTTCGCCGACCGACGACACCATCGACCAGCCGGAAGTCGCTCCGACGCCGGAGCAGCAGCAGCCACCGCCGCCTCCAATCGAGAAGCCCCCGCCTCCGCCGCCGCCCGAGGCCGTCGCGCCGCCGGAAGCGCCGCCTCCGCCGCCGAAAGTCGAGGAGCAAAAGCCGCCGACACCGCCGATGCCGGCGCGTTCCAAGGGCGGCGCACCGCATATCGCGCCGGCATGGCAGACGACGCTGGTCCGGCATCTCGAACAATACAAACGCTATCCGAGCGACGCGCAGGAGCACGGCGAAGAAGGCGTGGTGCTCTTGGGCTTCACCGTCGACCGCACCGGCCACGTGCTGGAACACCGTATCGTGCGCTCCTCCGGACATCCCGCGCTCGACGACGAGGTCATGGCCATGATCGAGCGCGCGCAGCCTTTGCCGCCGTTTCCGCCGGCCATGACGGAAGCCAAGCTCGACCTGACCGTGCCGATCCGATTCTCACTCAAGTGATCGGCCGGCGGCGCGCCAGAGCCTAATCGGTTTTGATGGAATCAAAACCGGCCTCTGGCTTTTTGATGGAGCATGATCTTTTCCGAAAACCGGTATCCACTTTTCGGGATCGTGCTTTAGCGCATAGCCGCGAGCGTCAGCGTCAGGCCAAGCAAGGAAAACAGGCACACGGCCTCGAACGACGAATCGCGCTTGGCGCGCCAGATCGCCGCCACGACTGTCAGAATCATGGGATGGTCCTCTCGGCTGGCGCCATCATGGACGCCAAAATGGTTTGGCGATTTCGGCCTGGATGCGCTCCGGATAGCAGAGGTCCTTGCGATCGAGCTCCGACAGCATTGCGAGTTCGCGCCGCGACTGGGTGCGCCGCCGCCATTCGCGAAGCGTCTCGATCAGCCGCCCTACCAGCGAACCGATCTGTCGCGGCTCGATCAGAACGTTTTCACGCAATACCGGCGAACGCGACGTAACCGACTGAGTGGACATGGTCGATCTCCCGTAACTGTTGAACGTTTACGGGCGATTTCATCCCTTGATTTTTGATTGCGACCGGCGACGACACCGCTGCCGATTCGGCGGCCAACTGTTCCGATCGCCCGACTGTCTACGCGGCGTTTGCGTCGAAGATTTGACGCCGCGTCACGATCTTCGCCATGCGGGCGATCACTTATAATTTCATTGCACGGCCGCAAACGCAGCATCGGCGTGTCATCGTCGATGATTTAGCAAAACGCGTGCCATCGAAGAAAAATTGCCGCAATTCGCCGGGGCATGACGGCGAAATCGGCACGATGACCGAAAAGGAATCAGTGCCGCAACTCAATATGGAAATCGATTAGGCAGCCGGCTACCGGCGAAGTTACGGCTGGAGCATGCCCCGCAAATTCCGCTCGATCCGCGGCAGAATCGGCGCGGCACCGGGCTCGAATTTTGTGCAGGTGATCTGCTCGTACATGCGCACGTAGCGGCGTGACAGCTCCCCGACGAGTTCGGCCGGCGCGTCGGGCAGCGCCTTGTCCGCATAGGGATCGCAATGCTCGCGAAACCACAGCCGCAAGAATTCCTTGTCGAAATAGTCCGGCTCCTCGCCGGCGGCGAAACGCTTGTCATAGGAATCGAGCTGCCAATAGCGCGACGAGTCCGGCGTGTGAATTTCGTCGATCAAAACCAGTTCGCCGCCGGCATCGAGTGCCGAACTCGTATTTGGTGTCGACCAGCGCCAAGCCGCGCCGCGCCGCGATGTCCTGCCCGCGCGCGAACAGCCGCAGCGCGGTCTCTTTGATGCGCGCGAATAAATCCCTGCTGACGAAACCCTCGGCGATCATTTCCTCGGGTGACAGCGCGCGGTCGTGCGCCGCCTCTTTGGTGGTCGGGTCGAAGATCGGATGCGGCAAGCGCTGGTTTTTCCGCATGCCGTCCGGCAGTGTCATCCCGCCGAAATCGCGCTGGCCCTTGCCGTAGCGGGTCCAGATCGCGGTATCGGTCACGCCGGTCAGATAGCCGCGCACCACCGCCTCGATCGGCACCAGCCGGCACTTGCGCGCGACCGTCACGTTGGGATCGGGCACCGCCAGCATGGCGTTCGGCACGATATCCTTGGTGGCATCGAACCAATAGGCGCTGATTTGATTGAGCACTTGGCCTTTCCACGGCACATGCGCGATGATCCGGTCGAACGACGAATGCCGGTCGGTCGTGATCAAAACGAGCCGGTCGCCCAGATCGTAGATATCGCGGACCTTTCCGGTGATCTTCGGCCCGAGAAAGTCGAAATCGGTGTCGCGCAGGATGTCCATGCCGTGTTCCGGACGCACATTATATGAATTGGGGGCAGCTCAGATTGGCAGCCTTACCATAGCAGGGTGCGAAGGCGGGTAAATGGAACGCTGCTTGCACCATCGGGTTGAAGCACCATGAAAATCGGCATCGTCGGAACCGGAGCGGTCGGCGCCGCCTGCGCCATGGCGGCGGTCAATCGCGGCAGCGCGCGCGAAATTATTTTGGTCAACCGCACGCGCAAGACCGCCGAAGCGGTGGCAACCGATATCCGCTATGGCACGCCGCTCGGCCCCAGGGTCGACATTACCGACGGCGATTATGATGCGCTGGACGGCGCCGGCGTGGTGATGATCACCTCCGGCGTCAACGAGAAGACCGGCGGCGCCACCGACCGGAGCGATCCCAAAGGCCGCTTGCGGCTTCTCGACAAGAACGCCGAGATCTATCGCGATATCGTGCCGCGCATCGTGCGCGCCGCGCCGCAAGCGGTGCTGCTGGTCGTCACCGATCCGCCCGATCCGCTCGCCGATGTCGCCCGCGAGGCGGTCAACGGCGGACAACAAAGCCAAGCGAAAGGCCAAATCTTGAGCGCGGGCACGTTCCTCGATTCGCTGCGCTTCAAGGTCCATCTCGCGCGCCATTTCGGCGTCGATGCCGGCGCGGTCGAAGCGCAGGTGATCGGCGACCACGGCACGTCCCAGGTCTTTCTGTGGTCGTCGGCACGCATTGGCGGCGTGCCCCTCGCGGCGCTCCTGAAAAAGCGCGGCGAGACGCTCGCGGCCTTGCGCGAAAAGCTCGAAAAAGACGTGCGCTACGCCAACATCACCATCATCGAAGGCCACGATGCCAGCCAGTACGGCATCGGCATCGTATCGGCGCGGATCGCCGAGATGATTTTGCGCGACGAGCGCGCGGTAATTCCGGTCGGCAGCCTGCAAAAGGAATTCGGCGTCACGCTGTCGCTGCCGAGCGTCGTCGGCCGCGGCGGCGTCATCGAGGTTCTTCAGCCGGAGCTATCCGACGAAGAACGCGCGGCCCTGGCAAAGAGTGCCCGAACGATGCAGGAGGCGCTGGCGGGCCTGGGCAAAGCGGCCTAATTCCAGACCCCGCTTCACGGCATCCAGAACGGCTTTACCGGGTCGAGATCGCGCTTGAGCGGTTCCGCCAAGCCGATGTCGGCAAGCGTCCGGTCACTCAAGTCCTCCAGGTGAGGACCGGAATGTCCGTGCTTCCAGCGCGAAAACTGTCCGGCAACCAAGTCCGGCAAGCGTGAAAATTCGAGTGAGAAGATGGTCATGGCGCATCTCCGACTCCCCGTCGCCCCTGCAACATAGGACGCGGGCCGGACGATCGCTGTGAACTCAAGACACAGAGCAATTTTAGTTGGATTAAGGCTTCACTCGACCGGTCTGGATCAATCGAGCCCGCTGGCGCGCGCCTGATCCTTCGCCATCACCGCCCAGTCATTCTCGGCTTCGCCATGCGCGACGGCGCCGACCAAACGGTCGCGCCAGACGTTCCCCGACGGCAATGGCACGCCGACCGCGCCGCCGGCTTCGAGCGCGAGGTTGGCATCCTTCAAGCCGAGAATGGCGCGCTGGCCGGCCGGCAGATAGCGCTGTTCGGCGATGAGCTTGCCGTAGATTTTATAGGCCGAGCAGGCGAACAGCCCGTCGGTCATCACGTCGAGAAAGACGTCCGGCAGCACATTATATTTGCGCGTGAGCGCAAAGCCCTCGCCCATCGCTTCGATGGCGCAGCCGAGCACGAAATTATTGGCGATCTTGATCGCGGCGGCCGCGACCGGATCGGGGCCGGCCTCGAAGGTGCGCCGGGCGATGGCAGCGAACAGCGGCCGGCACCGCTCGACGGTCTCCTGCGGTCCGCCCGGCACCATGCCGGCCTGGCCCGAGGATACGACTTCCGGCCGGCCCAGCATCGGGGTGTGCAGCAGGATTTGACCGGCATCGCCGTGCAGCTTTTTCAGGCCGGTGATGCAGGCGACGCTGTGGGTGCCGGCGCAGATGTGAATGCCGCCCTTGGGCAACGACTTCAAAAGTCCGTCCGGCCTTCCGACCACCTCGGTCACCGCCGCGTCGTCGGCAAGCATGGTGAAAACCGCCTCGCCGAAATTCGCCGCCGCCTCGATCGAATTCGAGCGGCTTGGCGCCGGCGTCCGTCAGCGGCTTGAGCTTCTCCCGACTGCGGTTGTAGACGCCGACGTCGTGTCCGCCCTCGATCAGCCGCCGCGCCATGGCCGTGCCCATGCGGCCGAGCCCGATGAATCCCACTTTCATGACGCAACTCCTCTTAAATCCTAAGTTAGGGCGGATGAGCGAAGCGTGATCGCTCGTCGGCACGCGGCGCTGCGCCTTCGGCTAACCCGCCCTGCCCGTCACACCAACTGCCCGCGCACCCATTCGAGCTCGCGGCACACGTTATCGACGATGTCGCCCTTCTTGAGGTTTTCCGGCAGCACGTCCCAGGTATAGGTCTCGACTTCGAGATGACGCGACAACGGCTTTTGCTTGTGGAAGCGCAGGCCGTCCTCGATGGCAAAGCGCGTGGTGCGGAAGGCGCCGAGATCGTCGAGAAACACCGGAACGTGGATGTGGGTGCGCCATTCGCGCGGCCCCGGATCCTTTTCGAATTCGGCGATGGCGTCGTCGACGTTGAGGAATTTCGTGAGCTTGCCGTCTTTCTTCTGGATCGTCTGGGTCAGATAAATCGTCTTGGCATAGCGCTTGAGCGTATTGGCGACGTCCTGTGTCACCTCCGGGATATGCAGGGCCGCGGCTTCCTGGAATTTGAAGATCGGCACGCCGCCGTCGATGAGCTTCTGGCACGACTCCGAGATATTCTCGTATTCGACCGCCTGATGGCAGATGTCGTAGACGATGCCGACATGGCGGCGCAGCGCGGCGTTGGCATCGGCGATCGGCACATGCGCGAGCTTGGCGAGCTTTTCGACCGCCGCGCCGGAATACAGCCGATCGCGGAAATAGGCGATGGTCTCGTCGGTGGTCTCGAGAAAGCAATACGGCTCCGGCTCGAGCGCGAGCTGCACGCAGCGGCCGGTCTTGTCCTCGAGCGCGATGAGGTGGGCGACCACGCGCAGCACGTGGTCGGTATAGCTGTCGATCACGTCGGTGCCGGTCACCCGCGGCTTAAATCCGAGTGGCGCGCTCTGGATCGACGGCGCGATGCCGGCCGGGCAGACGTCGGCCAGCACATTGGCGACATTGATGGTGTATTGGGTGCGTTCCTCGCCGCGCCAATCCGGCTCGTAGACCTGCTCCTTGACCTTGTCGCCCTTGAAATGGCCGTAGACGAAGGCGTTGGCGGTGTAGATGTACATATCGTTGTCATCGAGAAACTTTTTCAGCTTGGCGCGCTCGGGGGCGCTGTTGGCGAGCGTTTCCGCCGAGCTTGCCGACAGCCGGATGCAGACGCCGAACGCTTTGTTGCCGGCGATCCGCGCTTTGACTTTCGGCAGATAGGTGACGAGCGAATTGTAAAGCTGCTCCCAATTGTCGGCGGGATGCACCAGCGTCGAATAGGTCAGATGGCCGAGGCCGTTACCGAGATCCATGTTCTGATTTCCTGAGCTTTTCTTTATTCCGTTATACGCATTTGGACTCTCACATCGAGCTCCGCATGCAATTAGTGATCGGTTCGTTCCGCAACCAGGGTGAGCGACAGCACCATTTGGCGAACGTCCTCGATTTCTTGCGGTGCAGGTTGAAAGTCGCAAATGTAGGTTGCCGTAATCAAATCGATTTCGTTCGTCAAAGACCAAATTTGACAATAGGGAAATTTCGGGCTGGAAAAAACCGCTATGCCATAGCGTCCGAACGTAGCCGTCCCCGACGATGTTTCGTGCACCGTCCCTTCAAGTTCTGCTGCAAATCTTGCCGCCATCGTGGCCGCTATCAACTTCACGTCCGGCTCCGGCTTCAGCCTGGTGCGTTGCGGGTTTTCCATAAAACTAATTTGAAGCGCGTTGTTATCTTGCCGAATCCTTTTCATCAGCGTCCATGGAGCCCCCGGACTGGAAATTGGGATCCAGTCCTTGTGCACGGCAAGGTCCGGGATCATGTTTCCTTCCACGTTTCTGCCGACTGCGGCCACTGCGATGGGACTCTAATCCACTTTCTCGACCGTCTCCGATTTGGCCGCCCGCACGATCGCTTCGGTCACGGCGACGCCGTGGATCATCTGGTCGTAGGGAATGGGATAGGCCTGCCCGCCCGCCGCCGCCTTGGCGAAGGCTTCGAGCGCGGCGCGCGAGACGTCGAGCTTTGCCGCCTGCCAGGTCTTGGCCTCGCCCTTGATCGGCTGGAATTTGCAGGTGCCGAACAAATTCGTGCGGCGTTCCTCCGAGGATGCGCCGGCGACATGGGTGACGCCTTCGAGCCGCAGCCAGCCTTTGGAACCGAACACCTGGAAGGAAAAGCCCGGCCCCGTGGTCGTCATGGTGCCGAGATAGCCCGACATGCCCTCTTTCATGCGGAACAGGATCGAGGTGGTGTCGTCGGCGTCGATCGGCGCGGCGCGGCGGAAGCTTTGCGCAAACACGTGGTCGACCGGCCCGCACAGGTCGATCATGCCGTCGACCGCATGCACGCCCATCGGCATCAGGCCGCCGGCCGGGGTCTCGTGCGGATCGGCGCGCCAATGGCCCGGATTGATGAACAGTACATTGGGGAATGTCATGGTCGCTTCGACATGCAAGATGATGCCGAGTTCGCCGGTGCGGATCATCTCCCGCAGCTTGACGATTTCGGGGTGGAGCCGCCGGTTATAGCCCAGGCCCAGCGTCACGCCGGCCTTCTGCACCGCGGCCACCGCGTCTTCGGCCTCGCGCTTGGTCAGCGTGAACGGCTTCTCGCAGAACACGTGCTTGCCGGCGGCCGCCGCGGCCACGACTTGCTTGCCGTGCATCGAATGCGGGGTCGCCAGCACCACCGCGTCGACGGTCTTGTCGGCAAGGATGGCGTCGTAATCGGCTTCGAGCTTGAAGCCCTGCTTCTTGGCAAAGGCCTCGGTGTCCGCGCGTGACGGTGCGCGTCGTGCCGGCGACGAAACGGATCGCGTCGGAATTCTCCGCCGATTCGACGACCGTTTTGCCCCACCAGCCGAGCCCGACGATGGCCGCTCTGATCATTGCATACTCCCTGACGACCAGCTCCGGCATTTGAGCGGGCGAAACGGCATGGACTTACGGCGGAATAATCATGGCGACGATCAGGCAGCATATCGCCCAGAACACGCAATATTCGATGCCGCCGATCTCCCACAACCATTTGCTTGCTCACCTTGTACACCGCCGCGCCGGCAACGAGTAGATGGATGCAGGCCAGCAAGCGCTGCGTAGAACGGCAGGATGGCGAAGATCAAGCCGACCGCCAGGAAGGTCTCGATGATGCAGGCGATGTACATCCAGACCGCCGGCGGATTGAACTTGGCGGCCTTGAAAAAACCCAGCGTCTCGGGTACGAAAAATTTGGCGAGATATGCGGAATGAAAAACAGCCCGCAGATCAGCCGCAGAATATTGAGCCCGTTGGTGAGATCGAAATCCGCCCAGATACCCCGGCATCGTCCGCTTGGCCCTCCCCGGCTTAGCTTCCCCCGTTGGCTTTGACGTTCTCCTCGGACCCTACTTAGCCTGGCCGTCGCGGGATTGCCATTGCGCCGGCACGCGCTCGTCGGCCCTCAGGCGTCCAATTCCTTGAAATACCGGTAGATGCCCCATTGCGAAAACGGAATGCGCCGCTTCGAGGCGAGATAGGCCGCGATGCGTGGACGCGCCGCCACCCGGTCGCGCAGTGAAACCAGCCCGGGAATTTTCTTCTCGTAGCGCTTCATCCGCTTGGGGAAGGCATAGCGCAGGCCCTCGACGATCTGGAACAGCGACAGGTCGACGTAGCTGAGCGAGCGGCCGACCGTATAGCGGCCGCCGTTCTGCTGCAGCACGCGCTCGAAATAACCCATCATTTTCGGCACCTGGTAGCGCCAGAAATCCTTGGTCCGCCGCTTGGCGGAGGGCCGCTGCTCCTCGAAATAGAGCCACCCCGACACCGGATGATGGGTGTCGTGGATGCGCACCACCAGATCGGAAATCGTCAGCTGCAATTGATGCGCCCACAGCCGCCCCGCTTCGTCGCGCGGCGCAAGTTTCAGGCGCGGACCGAGGAAGAACAAAATCTCCGCGGTCTGCGCGACGACGAATTTGCCGGCCTTGAGGAACGGCGGCGCGTAAGGCGGATGCGCGATGCCTTTGCCGTCCAACAGCGCCGTCATTTTCGCCATGCCGCGCTTGCCGGTGCGCGCGACATCGACGTAATCGGCGCCGGCCTCCTCCAAAGCCAGCCGCACGAACTCGCCGCGGCCCTGGATGGTCGGCCAGTAATAAAGCTCGTAGCGCATCGCTACGGCGCTGCTTTGTATTGCTCGTCGGTCACCGGCTCCATCCAGGTCACGTGCTTGCCGTCGAGCGCTTCCTGCATGGCGACATGGACCATGTTCGTCGTCGGCGCGGCGCCGTGCCAGTGCTTCTCGTTCGGCGGGATCCAGACGACGTCGCCGCCTTTGATCTCGCGCACCGGGCCGCCGAAGGTCTGCACCCGCCCGCAGCCGGACACGACGAACAGCGTCTGGCCGAGCGGATGGGTGTGCCAGTGGGTCCGCGCGCCGGGCTCGAACCGCACCAGCCCGGAGCGCAGCAGCGCCGGCGCCGGCGCCTCGATGATCGGCTCCTGCCAGACCACGCCGGTGAAACTATCGGGCGGCCCCCGCCGCGACGGCACCGAACCGCACACTTTGATGTCCATAACGCTTTTCTCCCTATTGCATGGCCGATGGCTCGCTAAGCGAGCCGCCGGCAATCACAAGTCTAATGAAAAACCGTCCCGAATACCGTGGTCTGTACGACCGTGTTCACTCCGCGTGCAGGCCGGCGTCCTTGATGACCTTGCTCCAGGTCGCCATCTCCTCCTTGAAGAATTGCGTGCATTCTTCCGGCGAATTGCCGATACCGACATAGGCCATCGACGCCAATTTCGCTTTGATGTCCGGCGCGCCAAGCCCTCGACGATCATGCCGTTGAGCTTGGCGATGATGTCTTTCGGCGTACCCGCCGGCGCCACCACCGCGGTCCAGGTCGCGCCCGACCACTTCGGGAAACCCCGCTTCCGCCATGGTGGGCACGTCGGGCAACGTCGGCGCCCGCTCTTTGCCGGTCACGGCGAGCGCGCGCAAGCCGACCGGACTTGATCAGCGGCAGCGCCGGCGCCAGCGCGCCGAACGAAATTTGGCGTGTGGCCGCCCACCGTCGCGCCGACCGCGACGCTCGCCGCCGCCGAACGGCACATGCACGAGATCGAGCTTGAACGCTTGCGTAAACAGCGAGCCGACGAGCTGCGGCGGCGTGCCGGTGCCCGGCGAGGCGAAGCTGTATTTGCCCGGCGTTGGCCCGGATCGAGCTCCACCAATTCCTTGACCGAGTGGGCCTGCACCGACGGATTGACCGCCAGCACCACCGGCGTCGAGGAGCCGAGCGTCACCGCGTCGAAGTCCTTCAGCGGATCGTAGCCGGCCGTGACTGAAGAGAAACGGATTGTTGGTGAGATTGCCGCCGGTGACCAGCAGCGTGTAACCGTCCGGCGCCGACTTGCGCCGCGCGCACCGCGCCGACATTGCCGCCGGCGCCGGGCACGTTCTCGACGAAGAAATTCTTGCCGCTCTCCTGCGCTGAGGCTTTTGCGCGATCAGCCGCGCGAACAGATCGGTCGGGCCGCCCGGCTGCAAAGCCGACGATGATCTTGACCGGCCGATCCGGATAGGTGTCCGCTGCGGCCATGGCGGCAGCCCCGCCTACAACACACGCCGCGATCATCAACAACGCCGCTACTAGATGTTTTTTCATGGTGTTTCCTCAGCCTAGATCCCTCATTTCACATTATTATTTTTTATCGTTGCGACAGACGTCTCATTTCTTGCATGGCCACGTCTTCGCCATGGCTTCGTTGGCGAGAAGTCTGAAATCCTCGTCCTTGCGCTGCGGCCGCGCCTCGATATAGGCGACGATCGCCTGTACCCGCTGCAGGGTGCTGGCGGCCTCCGGGGGGCAAAACATCTTGGTGTCCAGATTAAGCGCGTCGAGCACCTCGACCGCGCCCACGCACCGCCCGCTGAAGAAATCGGACTTGCCGGCGAGATAGTCCTTGCAGCCCGACAGATAAAAGTCCGCGCTATAAGTCCGCGAAACGGCTGGCGAGGCATCGGCTGCGGAATGGAAGGCCGTGCAATAAAACACTCCGGCGAGGGCTGCGGCAATCGCCAGTAATTTGCTCATTCGTAACCCCATTGCTTCATTGTCGTGCGGCCGAGTGGTATTATCGTCCCGCGGAGCGGGGAGCCTCTATGTCGCACAGCCTGTCATATTTTGCGGTGCGGAGTCGCGCGCCGCGCGAGCCGGTGGGGATCGCGGCGCGTCCTGCCGTTGATCGCGCTCGCCGGCTTCGGCCTTGCCCTCGCCGGCTGCTCGAAATGCGATGTGCCGAATCTGCTGCCGCGCCAAGCCGGCCCGCAATCGTGCCATGACGGTCCGAGCCCGCAATCCTAGGAACGCCGGCGTCGTTCAGCGGCCGGGGCGCGCGAAAACCGAAAGCTCAAGACCGCCGATTATTTCGGATGTCCGAGCCCATCGTCGGCGGGCTGATCGGCCGTCATTTCCAGACTCGGCGCTTCGTCGAAATCGGGCAGCGCCTCGTGGCGCGGCCTGCCGTAAGCGTCGGCCAACTCCCGCGGCGACATGTCGGCGCCGGGGACAGCTTTATCGTCGTGCCACCAGGTCCAGATCAGCCGGCCGAGCATGACGATCAGGGCAAGCTGGAACAGAAGTCCGAGTACGGATGCGACGCTGTTCAACTCCATGATGACGCCGTGGCCGAACAAGAGACCGATGAGGCCGGCGCCGAGGAAACCCGCGGCAAACGCCCCGATCAGGTCGCCGCGATTGAAAAATTCACCAAGCGTGCCGCCCGGATAGCTCGGCTGCGCGGCGGCGGGAAGAAGCGGCTCGTTAAAATCGGCGAGGTTGCCGCTGGTCAAGCCGTCGATGACCAAGACGGCGGTGGCGCCGGCGCTGGCCAAGCTCAGAGCGTCGCCGAGCCGCCGGGCATCGGCGTCTTCGGCCCAGAGCAACAGCCCCAGTGTCAGCGCGATGAGCGTCGCCAGCGACGGCAGCCATCGTGCCGGCATTTGCGCCCTACCGAGGAAAAATCGCTCCAATGGAACCTTCTCTGTCGCCAGACACGCCGTGCAGCAGCGACGCCGCGCACCCAACGGCTTCCGGCGGCGCCGCCAATTATTTACGCTCACGGAGACAGAGTACGGCCTGCGCAAAGCGTCGCACGCGCGCATGTCGCAGAGTAGAGCTGCGTCACAGGATTAGCCCGCGACGCCGATTTATCAAAAAAGATCGATTTATCGGAAAATAACGCCGCCAAATCGTGAAATCTGCATCCATCAGCCCCGGCGTGCAGAGGCTTATGCCGCCAAAGTCTCTTTCACCTCGTTGACCAGCTGTTTGAGCGTGAACGGCTTGGCCAGGAAGGCAAATTGCCCGTCGGCGGGCAGGTGCTTCTGGAACGCGTCCTCGGCGTAACCGGACACGAAGATGATTTTCAGGTCCGGGTTGCGGCTGCGCAGTTCGCGCAACAGCGTCGGCCCATCCATTTCCGGCATGACCACGTCGGAAACGACCAGGTCGATGCCGCCCTGGTGCCGTTCCAGGACCTCGATGGCTTCCACGCCATTGGCTGCTTCGAGCACGGTGTAGCCGCGCGATGCGAGACCTCGGGCATTGAGCTGCCGCAATCCGTCCTCGTCCTCCACCAAGAGGATCGTACCCTGCCCGGTGAGATCGGTGGCCGCGGCTGGCGCACCGGGAACCGCCGACGCCGCCGCCAGCGCCGCGGTCTCGGCCTGCTCGACTGCAATCTCCTGCGCGGTCGCGACATGCCGCGGCAAGAAAATGCGGAATGTGGCGCCGTTGTTCTCCGCGGATTCGACGTACACAAAGCCGCCGGTCTGCTTGATGATGCCATAGACGGTGGAGAGCCCCAGCCCGGTGCCCTTGCCCACCTCCTTGGTCGAGAAGAACGGTTCGAAAATCTTGTCGACGATCTTGGCCGGGATGCCGGTGCCGGTATCGGCGACCTCGACCAGCACATAGTCGGCGGCCGGCATGCCCTTGGCGCGGAACCGCGCGCAGTCCGCCGCCGGCACGTTGGCGGTGCGCACCTTGAGGCGGCCGCCATTGGGCATGGCGTCACGGGCATTGACCGCAAGATTGACGATCACCTGCTCGAATTGCGAAATATCGGCCTTGACCGGCCAAAGATCGCGGCCGTGCACCACCTCCAGCGTCACCTTCTCGCCGATCAGCCGGCGCAGCAGCATGGTGAGGTCGCTCAGCACTTCGCCGAGATCGTGCACCTGCGGGCGCAGCGTCTGCTTGCGCGAGAACGCCAGCAGATGCCGCACCAGGCTCGCGGCGCGGTTGGCGTTCTGCTTGATCTGCATGATGTCGGCGAAAGACGGATCGGTCGGCTTGTGCGCGTTGAGCAGAAAGTCGGTCGCCATCATGATCGCCGACAGCACGTTGTTGAAGTCGTGGGCGATGCCGCCGGCGAGCTGGCCGACCAGCTCCATCTTCTGCTGCTGCGTGACCTTGTTCTCGAGCTCGCGCTGCTCGGTCGTCTCCAGCATGTAGACGATGGCGGTTTCCTGATCGCGTTCCTCTTCCTCGACCGCGGTCACGTAGAAGCGGCCGGAACGCTCGCCGTCGACGGCGAGCGCGGCGTCGACCGGCGCGATGTCGCTCTTGCCCAGCGCCGCCTGGCGGATGGCGGCGCCGAGCGTGTCGCGGTCGCGTTCGGCGACGATCGAGAGGATGGAGCGGTCTTCGGATTCGCTGCGGCCGTCGCCGCCGCGCGCACCGAGGAACAGCTTGGCGAACAGCGGATTGGTGCGCACCACGCCGCCCTGGCGGTCGATGGTGGCGATCGCCATCGGGGTGGTGTGAAAAAAGCGCATGAAGCGGATTTCCGCCGCGCGCAGCGGATCGGTGCCGTCGTCGCGGGCCCGATTGAGCACCAGCGAACGCGAGGCGCCGGCCGTGCCGTCGGAACCGAAGGCGAGCTTGTGATACACCCGCACCGGCAGCGTCCGCCCCGACCGGGTGCGCAGATCGAGATCGAGCACTTCTGTCTTGACGTCGCCGGGCGACCCGCGCAGCGTCGTGATCAGCGCCGCGCCGTCGCCGGCGATAAGATCGTTAAGCTTCAGCCCGCCTGAGCCGACCTGCGCCAAATCCTGGTCGAGCCAATTGGCGAGCGTCGCGTTGAGATAAACGACGTCGCCCTTGTCGTCGACCGAGAAGAACCCGGCCGGCGCGTGATCCAGATAGTCGATCGAATGCTGCAGCACCTGGAACACGTTCTCCTGGCGGCCGCGCTCGGCCGTCACATCGGCAAGCGCCCAGACCGTCAAACGCAACTCGCTCCGGCTCGCGCCAAGCGGACGAATTTTAAATCGCAGCCAGCGCGCCGGCCGGCCGTGCAGGCCGCCGATGCGCACTTCTTCCTCGAGCCGCCTGCCCTCGCGCGCGGCCTTGAGCAGCCGGTAGATCGCCTCCGAGGCGTCGGCGTCGCCGATGAAGGCACGCTCGACCGGGCGCATGTCGTTGGCGTCGGTGGCGTCGATGAGATCGAGGTAGGCGGCGTTGGCATAAACGATGTGGCCGTCATGATCGGTGACGACAATGCCGTCGGCGGCCCCGTCGACGATGGTCTTGACCAGCGGGTTTGCGGCCGGCGCGCCGGCGACCTGCAACAAGCCCGCGGCCAGAGCGAACAGCGAAAACACGCCGACGGTGGCGAGCGCGGCAAGGAACACGAGAATATAAGGCTCGGCATTGGCGGTGCCGAGGAAGGCCATGGCGGTCGCCGAGGCGACCAGGAAGGCGGCCACCAGAAGCACGAACACGATGCTGCCGCCGTGGCCGCCGCCGGCGCTGCGGTCGATCGATGGACGCACGCCTGCGCCGGCCGGCGATTTGCCGATCGACGCCGCGGATTTTTCCGCGGCGGCGGACTTCGGCGGGATCACGGCCGGCTCGGTTACGGCCCGCTCGATCTTGGCCTGCTGTGTCATGCCCCGCTTTCAGCCTTCCACGCTCGAATCGCGCGACGGATCGGAACAAATCTACACGGTTAGGGCGCGATCCGGAAAACGCCTGCTCCGGCCACGATCCGGAGTGGACACCGGCTTTCCGAAAACATCATGCCCTGCCAAATCGTTAGAGCGCCGATCGGCCACGCTTAAGACCCCCTCGGCACGGCGCGGCGCAGCCGCATCACATAACCGATGATTTCGGCAACCGCGCGGTAGTGCTCCTGCGGAATTTCCTGATCGATCTCCACGGTGCCGTGCAGCGCCCGCGCCAATGGCGGATTCTCGACGATCGGAATATCGTGGGCTTCCGCAACTTCGCGGATCTTGCGGGCGATCAGATCGGCGCCTTTGGCGACGCACAGCGGGGCGTTCATGCCGCGCTCGTATTGCAGCGCGACCGCGAAATGCGTCGGGTTGGTGATGACCACCGAGGCTTTGGGGACCTGGGCCATCATGCGCTTGCGCGCGCGGGCCAGGCGCAACTGCCGGATTTTGCCCTTGACGGCGGGATCGCCCTCGCTCTGGCGGTACTCCTCCTTCATTTCACGCAGCGACATTTTATGCCGTTCGAACCACTGCCGGTATTGAAACAGGTAATCGGCCGCCGCGACCATGCCGAGGATCGCCACCACCGTTCCCAGCATTTTCATGGCGAGCGCCTGCGTAAACGGCAGGATCAAGGCCGGGTCGACGGTGACCAGGCTGACGATGCGCTGGCGCTGCGGCCACAACAGCGCGCCGATCACCGTTCCGAACAGCGCCAGCTTGGTGAGGCCCTTGGCGAAATTGGCGAGCGCCTGCCGGGAGAACAGCCGGCGCAGCCCCGCGCCGGGCGAAATCCGGGACAATTGCGGCATGACCGGATCGAACGAGAACAGAATGCGGTGCTGGATGGCATTGCCGAGAAGTGCTGCGAGCGCGAGCAGCAGGATCGGAATGCCGAGCGCCGCCAGCACGCGCGTCGCCAGGACGTCTGGCGAGACTATCGAGCGACGCCCGTCGGTCGGAATATCGCCGGAGTGCATCAAGAGGCCGCGGAAGCGTCGCCTCCAGACTGGCGGCCATCGGGCCGCCGAACACCATCAGCATCAGCGTGCCGCCGCCGATGGTGAACCAGGTGGAGACTTCGACGCTTTTGACCACGTCGCCGCGCCGGATCGCTTCTTCGAGCCGGCGCGGTGTCGGGTCTTCGGTCTGGTCGGTATCGTCGCGTTCGTCAGCCATCGCGCGCTGCCGCCAGGGTTAAGCGTGGGGCGCGAGTTGCGCCATGACGCCGCCGGCATAATCGAGAAACAGTCCCATCATCCCGCCGATCACCAATAAGAGGAACAGGAAGCCGATCAGGATCGACAATGGCAGGGCGATGAAAAACACCTGCAATTGCGGCATCAGCCGCGACAGCACGCCAAGACCGAGATTGAACAAAAGCCCGAACGCCAGAAACGGCGCCGAGAGCTGGATGCCGATCTTGAATGCGCCGGAGACCGTCTTCGTCATCAACGCCGCCACGTCGCCGGTGGCCGGCACTTGGCCCGGCGCGAACAGCGTGTAGCTGTCGTTGAGCGCGGCAATGACGAGGTAATGCATGTTGGTGGCGAAGAACAATGTGATGCCGAGCATGGTGAAGAAGGTGCCGAGAATGACGCCTTGCTCGCCCTGGGTCGGATCGACCGCGGTGACGAAGCCTAAGCCCAGCTGCTGGGCGATGACCGAGCCCGCCACTTCCAGCGCCGAGATGGTGAGCCGCGCCGT
Source organism: uncultured Alphaproteobacteria bacterium (assembly GCA_963827465.1). Lineage (GTDB taxonomy): Bacteria > Pseudomonadota > Alphaproteobacteria > Rhizobiales > Xanthobacteraceae > BOG-931. The sequence goes on along the minus strand of CAWHBC010000005.1, from coordinate 74,471 downwards.
CATTCCGAGCACCGCGCCGATGATGATCTCCTCGATCAGCATCACGATCGCGGGCGCGAGCGCGCCGGGCTCGATGTGGTAGTCGCCCCGATGCAGCGGCCACAGCACCGCGGCGAGCATCAGCGCGATGGTCAGCCGCAGCCGCGCCGAAATCATCTGTTCGCCGAGCCCCGGCATCAGCATGACCATGGTGCCGGTGCGGGCAAAGATCAGCAGGAAGGCCGCACCCATCGCCGGCAGATTGGAAATATCGATGGTCACGCCGCCTCGTCTCCGTCGTCCGATGAGCCCGCGCATGTGTGCGGGCCGCAAAGGGCGCTATCCGTTGGTGATGTGCGCGGCGATGCGAAGAAAATTGGCTTGCAGGGCGTCGGCCATGAACGGCAGCGCCACCAACAGCGCGACGAAAATGGCGAGAATCTTCGGCACGAAGACCAGCGTCGATTCCTGGATCTGGGTGAGCGCCTGAAGAAGGGAAACCACGACGCCGACCACCAGCGCCACCAGCATCAGCGGCGCCGAGACGATCAGCAGGGTTTTGATCGCGTCGCGCGATACGTCCAGAACTTCCGGGCCTGTCATTTGTCCTCGCCTCGTTGCTTCATTTCCTTTCCTCGTGCGGGAAAGGCGACGGTTGCGTCAGATCGGCATTTTCAGCACGTCCTCGTAGGCGGCGATCACCTTGTCGCGCACCGAGACCAGCGTCTGAAACGCGGTTTCGGTCTCGGCGACCGCGGTGACGACGTCGACCATATTGGCCTTGCCGGCGGCCACGGCCTGCGCCTGTGCATCGGAATTCTTCGCCGCCGCCGAAACGGCATCGATCACGTCTTTGAGGATCGAGCCGAAGTTCGGCCCCGCGCCTTCGGTCTTGCCCAGGCCGCCGGCGATATTGGCGGTGTCGTCGCGCATTTTCGAAAGCGCGGCATAGGCGTTAGCGGCAATGGTTGGCGTCGCCATGGTCAGGCCTTCAGCATGTCGATGGTGAGCTGCATCATCTTGCGGGTCGCGGTGATGACGTTGAGGTTGGACTCATAGGACCGCTGCGCGTCGCGCAAATCGGTCATTTCCACGAGCGTATTGACGTTCGGATATTTGACGTTGCCCTGCGCGTCGGCGGCCGGATTGCCCGGCTCGTGCCGGACCAGAAAATCCGACTTGTCGGGCTCCACTTTGCCGAGCTTGACCACGTCGGCGCCGATCGAGCGGTCGAGCTCGCTGGAGAAGGTGACGATTCTGCGCCGGTACGGGTCGCCGCCCGGCGTCGTCGCCACCGAATCGACGTTGGCGATGTTCTCGGTGATAACTTCCATGCGCCCCATCTGGGCCCGCAGCCCGGATGCGGCGATGTGCAGCGATTTCATGAAGTCCATCACGTCAGTGCTCCGTCATCGGCAAGGTGTTGCGCCGCCCCGCTTCACTCTTTGACCGCGAGCTTGATGAGGTTGAGACTGTGCGTGTACATCTCGGTCGCCGCCTCGTAGTCCATCTGGTTGGTCGCCACGTTCATCATTTCGTCTTCGTGGCTGACCGAATTGCCGCGCGGCCGGATTTCGTAGCCGGCGTTTTTGCTGGCGAATTGCGAATTGGCCGACGTCGACGCGATATGCTCGGGATTGGTGCGTTCGAGCGACAATGAGGCGGCCGACAATTGATGCGAGAAATCGAGCGGCGCGAGATCCTTGGCCTGGTAGTCCGGCGTGTCGGCGTTGGCGACGTTCTCGGCCAGCACTTCCTGACGCGCCTGCTGCCACTGCATGCGTTCGCGCAGCATGTTGAGAATCGGAATATCGGTGATCGGCATTTGCGGCCCCGGTTCCAGCCTGTTGGCGGTGAGCAAGTCCTCAAGATCGCTCTCGGCGACCGGCAGACTTTGCCGGGATCATGGTTAATGCACGGTTAAAGTCCGGCTGGCGCAGCTTTTGCCATTAATCCGCCGTTTACCATGAGAATGCTTAAGCCATCGGCTTAGGCGGGAAAATCTGCTAGAATTTTTAATCCTTTATTAGTAATCACGGCGGCAAATGTTACCCGCGCCGTTAACCTTTGCAGGCTGACAGCGCCGCCCTATGCGAACGGGAGTTGTGCGGATGTTTGACACGTTGTTCGGGGCGGAGATGCCGCTCGCCGTACGCTTCTTCCTCGCCTTCCTGATCGTGCTCGGACTCATCGGCGTCACCGCGTGGGTCGTGCGGCGATTCGGCGCCGGCCGGCTTGGCAGCGGCGCCGCGCGCGGCCGCCAGCCGCGTCTCGCCGTGATCGACTATGCCAGCGTCGACGGCCGCCGCCGGCTCATTCTGGTGCGGCGCGACAATGTCGAGCATTTGCTGATGATCGGCGGCCCGTCCGACATCGTGGTCGAACCTAACATCGTGCGCGCGGTCGCCGCCCCGCGCGACGCCGGCGCGGCCGCCCGTCGGCATCGAAGCGCTGCCGCGCGCGATCCCGCTGCCCGACGCCGGCAACGGTCATGGCAACGGCCCCGGCGCCGGATGGCCGCTGCAGCCGGAGCCGGCCGCCGGCGCGCGGCCCTCGCCGCGATTCGAGCCGCTGCCGGATGAAGCACCGCGGCCGGAGCCGCCGCGCCCCGAACTGCCGCGCCACGAACTCCCCCGCCCCTTGTCGTCGCTGGCCGAGCCGCCGGCACGCCCGCAGCGCGATACGCTTGCCGCACTCGCCGACGAACTCTCCACGCGCCCGCCACTGCCGCCGCGGCGTCCGGCGCCCTCCCGGCCCGCGCCGGAAACGCAAGAGGAAGAGCAAGCCGCAGCGCCGCCGGAAGCCGAGTCGCAGGCGGAAGCGCCGCGTCCGGACATTTCGCGCCCGGAACCACGCAAGCCGGCACCGCCGATGGCGGCTCCAATCCCCGCTCCGCCGCCGACGCCCGCGCCGCCGATCGCTCCCGCGGCCGAAGCGGCGACCGCGCCCGATCAAAGCCTCGCCGACATGGCGCAGCGTTTGGAAGCGGCCTTGCGCAAGCCGCTTGCCGAATTGCGGCCCCAAGCCGCCTCGCCGCGCCCGGCCGAAACCGAGCGCGCGGAACCCGCTCCGCCCCCGATGCCTCCGCGCATGCCGCGGCCGGCTCCGCCCAAAGGACGTCCTGAGGCCAAACCGGCCCAGCCCGCCGCACCGGCATCCGGCAAGACCACCGTTTATGACAGCCTCGAACAGGAGATGGCGAGTTTGCTCGGCCGTCCAACCAAGACCTGATGCTCGCACCATGGGGCCGCCGTGTTCGGTTCACAACCGTAGCGGCCTCTGTAGCGGCACTTTTGTTCTCGGCGACGCCGCTCGCCGCGCAGGATATCAGCATTAATTTCGGCCAGAACGCCGCCGCTGGCGGCGGCGGCGGCTTGAACGAGCGCATCATTCAGTTGATCGCGCTGATGACGGTGCTGTCGCTGGCACCGTCGATTCTGGTGATGATGACCTCGTTCACCCGCATCGTGGTGGTGCTGTCGCTGTTGCGCACAGCACTCGGCACCGCCACCGCGCCGCCGAACTCGGTGGTCATTTCGCTTGCCTTGTTCCTCACCGCTTTCGTGATGGGACCGGTCTTCACCAATGTCTACAACACCGGCGTCAAGCCTTTGGTCGACAATCAGATCACCGTCGATCAGGCGTTCGAGCGCGGCGCCATGCCGTTGCGCGCCTTCATGGAGAAGAACGTCCGCGAAAAGGATTTGCAGCTGTTCCAGGACTTGTCGGGCGACAAGCCGCCGGCGACCCCGCAAGACCTGTCGATGCGTATTCTGGTTCCCGCTTTCATGATCTCCGAGCTCAAGCGCGCCTTCGAGATCGGCTTTCTGTTGTTCCTGCCGTTCCTCATCATCGATCTGGTCGTCGCCTCGGTGCTGATGTCGATGGGCATGATGATGCTGCCGCCGGTCGTGGTGTCGCTGCCGTTCAAGCTGATCTTTTTCGTCCTGGTCGACGGCTGGACCCTGGTTGCCGGCTCGCTGATCCAGAGCTACGGCAGCTGATTCCTTCTTTCGGGATTCGCGCGACTGCCGCTTCGCTCGCGCCTCGTCCTTGACCTCGATCAAAGTCGCAATCGCCGACCCTGCTACTGCTCTGCCCACCTTTGGGCACGGCGCGCTTGCGCGTGGAATAGAGCCCAGGCTGCGGGGTTCTACGCTCTCACGGCAATGCCTGGGGGCGGCGCATATGTCGTGTCGGGTTGGGGGAATGGAATGCAGGAGACGCACCGTCGGGATTTGAGCCATCTCACCTGGGACCAGGTTTATGCCCGGCAGGTGCAGCGTAGCGTTCTGGTCAGCGACTGGATGGATGCGCTGAAGCTGAAAGCCGGCGACCGGGTGCTCGACGTCGGGCCGGGCCCCGGATTCGTCAGCCTGCTGATGGCCGGCCGGGTCGGTTCCGACGGCCTCGTCTACGCCGTCGATTCGTCCGCCGAAGCGCTGGCCTATCTGCAACGGCTGCAGAGCGAGCGCGGCATCGGCAATATCCGCGCCGTCGCCGCCGACGCCGCGACCGTGGAACTGCCCGGCGCCGAAGTCGATGCGGCGCTGGTCGCGATGGTGCTGCATCATACCGACGACCCGGCCGCCATCCTGCGCAATGTCGCGCGGCTCACCAAGCCGGAGGGGTTGACGCTGATCGCCGAATTCGATGCCGATGGCCCCTGCGAACAAGGCCCGCCGCGCGAGCATCGGCTGACGCGGCAGCAGGTGCGGGCCTGGTGCGAAGACGCCGGGCTGACGCTGCGCGACGAGCGCGGGCAAAGCCCGGAGCACTATATGGTGCTGGCGCAGCGCGCTCCCTAGATAAGCGGCAGCCGTTGTGCACGCGTCACGGAGAGACTGGCAATGATGATCGTGGTCGTGATCTTGGTCTGCCTCGTGGTTTACTATTTCGCCCGCTCGTCGAGCGGTCAGGACCCCTGGGCGGCGCCGTGGAGCGACAGCACTCGCTCGGCGCTGCAAATCCTCAACGAGCGTTACGCCAAAGGCGAAATCCAGAAAGAAGAATACGAAGACCGCAAGGCGACGCTGCTGGCCGGCGCCCCGCGGCGCTGAGGCGGCCCGTTGCCGCCGCGCGCTTTCAGCTTTGCATCACATGGATGGCCTCGGGCGCGATGGTGACGGAAACCGCGTCGCCGATGCCGAGCGCGCGGGCTTGCGGCGCCAGCACATAGGCTTTGAGCGGAAAGCCGCAGTCGATCGTCACGGTGACGAGCGGTCCCTGCCCCTGTAATCCGGTGATGGTACCGTCGAGGCGATTGTGCTCCGCGCCGCCATCGGCAGCACCGGCGAGCGCCACCTCCTCGGCGCGGATGGCAAGCCGCACCGGCGACCCGGCCGCCATTGCGCACGATGCCGCCGCCCGTAGCATCACGCGGCCCGACGGCAATGCTGGCCATCGCGCCCAGCCTCTCGGCCGCTTGGCCGTCAAGAATTCGCCCATCGAGAATGTTGTCGACGCCGACGAAACGCGCCATCGCGGAATTGGCCGGCTGCGCGAACACCGCCGCCGCGGTTCCCGCTCTGCACCATCCGGCCCCGACGCAGCACCACGATGCGGTCGGCGAGCGTATGCGCCTCGGCATGGTCGTGGGTGACGAAGATCGCCGGAATCGCCAAGGCGCGCAGGAACGATTTCAGCTCGCCGCGCAGTTGCGCTGCGGGTCTCGCGTATCGAGCGCCGAGAACGGCTCGTCGAACAGAAACAGATTCCGGCGCGCCGGCAAGCGCCCGCGCCAGCGCCACGCGCTGCTTTTCGCCGGGGCTCAGATCGGCCGGCAGGCGCCGCGCCAGATGCGCGACGCCGAAATGATGCAAAAGCGCGGCCGGATCGCCGCCGCCCGGCAACGCGGACTTGCCGGGCGGTCCCGCTCGCGCCGCGGCGGGCGATCGCCACATTGGCTTCAACGTCGAGATGAGGAAACAGCCCGAAGTTCTGGACCACAAAGCCGATATTCGCGCCGCTCCGGCGGCAGCGCGGTGACGTCGCGGCCGCCGATGCGCACCCGGCCGCGGTCGGGCCGATGAAAGCCGGCGATGGTCTCCAGCGTGACCGATTTGCCGGCGCCGTTCGGCCCGAGCACGACCAGAATTTCGCCGGCGCCGAGACCGCAAAATCGATGCGCGTCGAGGCGGAAACGCGCCGAGCGTCAGCGTCAGCCCTTCGACCGCGACCCCTGCGCGCGCCGCTCATCGGTTCTCCCGCGCCGGCGCGCTCGCGCGACAGCGCGCGCAACATCAGAAACAAAGCGAGCGAGACCGCGAGCAACAGCACCGCGGCGCTCGGCGGCCTGATCGAGCCCGAAGCGCAGGAACAATTCGTAGATCATCACCGGCGCCGTCATCGGGTAATAAACCAGGATAACCACCGCGCCGAACTCGCTGATCGAGCGGGCGTAAGTCAGCGTGACGCCGGTCATGATGCCGCGCCGGGCCAGCGGCAGCGTGATGCGCCAGAACGTTCGCCACGGATCAAGCCCGAGCGTGCGCGCGATCTTCTCCAGCCGCGGATCGACCGCCTCAAAGCCGATCCGCGCCGCGTTCACCGTATAAGGCGCGGAGACGAACAGCATCGCCACCACGATGCCGGCGAGCGTGCCCCAGAATTTCAGCCCGACCAGCGCCTGAAGCGGCTCGCCCAGCACGCCTTGGCGGCCGAACACCATCAAGAGCGCGATGCCGGCGACCGTGTGCGGCACCGCGAGCGGCAGGTCGATCAACGCCTCGATCACGCCTTTGCCGGGAAAGCTCGGTCCGCGCCAGTACGTAAGCCAGCGGCACGCCGGCCAATGCCGCCAGCGTCGCCGACAGCAACGCGCCTTCCAGGCTGAGCGCGATGGCGTCGCGCACATCGGCCATGCGCGCGACTGCGGCGAAACTCGCCCATGATTGCGACAGCGTCAGCGCGATCAGCGGAACGACCAAGAACGCCGACCAACAGGCTGCCGAGAAACCAGCACAACAGATAAAGCCCGCACGGGCGGCTCGGCGCCGCCGGGCCGCCCCGCCTGCCGTGCCGCGCTCGAAACCAGGCCCCCGATCATGGGGGTGTTTTAAGCGAGCCGCCCCGCAATGACGAGCCGGGAGATCACGAGCCAGGCCACGGCGCACCAGTTTCGCAAATCCGCCGGCATCGCCTCGACATGCACCGCATAGGCCGGGCTGAAAGTCGCCGAAGCCGTTGTCCTTCATCATCCCCTGGCCCTGCGGCCCCAGCACCAGCGCGACATATTTCTCCGCCGCGCCGCCTTCTTGCTGCCGTTGACCATGGTGATGGCATAGACGATCGGCGTTGCCGGCGAGATCGCCGTTCTTGGTGTGCGCGACGCCCTGCTTGTAGGCGGCCGCCTGCGGCCGGATCGCTCAGATTGATCTTGGCCGGCAGGTCGATGAATTTGAGATGATGCTGCAGGCGTCGGAGCGGTAGATCGCCAGATAATCGATCTGGCCGAGCTGCAGCGCCGAAATCAGCGAGGTCTCGGTGTCGCGCATATTGGTCGAGCGGCGCGTTGGCGAGCACGCCCTGCTTCCAGCCCCGGCGCCTTGTAGTCCTTCTCGGCGAGATCGAGCATCTGCACGGTCTGATAGCCGGACGGATCGGTATCCGGATTGGAGCGGCCGATCTCGACGCCGGGGCGCGCCAGCACCTTGTACCAGTTGTCGGCATTGATCTCGCCCGCGAACTTGCTCTTGTCGGTATAGACGAAGGTGATGGCGTTGCGCGCAATGCCGGCATACCAGGAGGCATGCGGCGGCGCGGCGAACATGTATTTGGGAATGACGTTGTAGTCGGCGACCGCCAGGATATCGGCGTCCTGATGCAGGTCGGTGATCTGTTTCGCCATTTTGACGCTGCCGCCGAATTGCGCCTGCACGGTGACGCCGGCGTTTTGGCTTCTCGAACAGCGCGGTCGATCTTTTTGAACGGCACGGCCAGCGTGCCGGCGGCAAACACCGTCAGCACGGTCGGTTCGGCCGCCTGCGCGGTCACCATTGCGGGCAACGCGGCGCCCCATGAACGCGGCGGCGGTCGCCAGAAGCCATTGTGTCGGTCTCATCGTCACTCCCTGCAAAAGTTCGGTCGCGTTCTACCATGGTTGCGATGCGCGCCGTCATGCGTCGCGTCGGCGCGCCGGCGGATTTCAGCCAAATGACCCGTGGCGGACATGCGGCCCGGATTGGGCTATCTTTCGCGCATGGCAGACTCTTGTGCCCCGCCACCGCTTGTCCTGCCGCCACGGTCCGGCCGGCTGCCGCTCATTCGTGAGGCGTTCCGGCTCGAATGGCTGACGATCGGATGGATGACGGTGGAAGCCGCCGTCGCCATTGCGGCTGGAGCGACTGCCGGAAGCCTTGTACTGGTCGCCTTTGGCCTCGATAGCGTCATCGAATTGATATCGGCAAGCGTGCTGATGTGGCGCTTGTCCGTCGAACTTCGCCACGGGCAGAAGTTTTCCGAGCGCGCCGAGCGCATCGCCAGCCGCATCGGCGGCGCATTGCTGTTCGCCTTGGCGGCCTACGTCACGGCAGCGGCCGTGTGGCAATTATGGAACCGAACCGGCGAGCAATTCTCTTGGCCGGGCTTCCTCGTCGCGCTGATCGCCATCCCGGCCATGCGCTATTTGGCGCAACACAAGATCGCCATTGCCGAGAAGATCGGCAGCCGTGCGCTGCGCGCCGATGCCATGGAAGCCGTGACCTGCGGATGGCTGTCATTCGTGGTTGTCGTCAGTCTCGCGGCGCAGTGGCTGGTGGGCGCGTGGTGGATCGATGGCATCGGTTCACTGGCAATCGTATACTTCCTGGTCAAGGAAGGACGCGAAGCCTGGTCGGGGGATGTTTGCGGCTGCTGCGCCTGACCGGCATGCGATTGCCTTTGAAAGAGATCGCTCGCGCTCGATAGAAAAAGAATCACGGGACCCCGCGGCAAAGGCACGATGACTCCTGTCGACATCATCCTGGTGCTCGTCGCGCTGGCCTTCGCCTGGAGCATGGGCGCGCATTACACCGGCGCCTGCATGGGCATGCCCTATGCCACGCGGAGCATCAGCCTTCCTGCCGCCCTGTGGACGATGGCCCCGCTGACGCTGATCGGCGCCGCCTTTCTCAGCCATAAGGTGCTGGTCAATGTCGGGCACAATATTCTCGTCGCCAGCCGCGTGGATGCGCCGCCCGCCATCGCCATCATCGCCGCGGCCTTCCTGCTGACGACGCTCTTCACCCAGCGGCGCATTCCATCCTCGACGATCCAGATCCTGGTTTTCTGCATCATCGGCACCGGCGCCGCCCTCGGCCTCGAGGTTCGCTGGGACACGGTTTTTCGCCTCGCCGTCCTGTGGGTTATCGCGCCGTTCATCGCCTTTGCGCTCGGCTATGGTTTCACCAAACTGTTCGATGCCATGGCGGGTTTTGCCAATAGCGGCGTGACCGGCCACATCGGCCGCGCGCTGGTCATTGTCGGCGGCGTGGCATCGCTGGCGATGGGCGCCAACGACGTGTCGAACGCAACGGCGGTGTTTCTGACCACCGGATTTTCCGGCCCGCTGCTTGCCGGAGTGATCGGCGGCGCCGGCCTCGCCGTCGGCGTGCTCACCTGGGGCAGACCGCTCCTCGAACGCGTCGCCTTCGACGTCGTCAGGCTCGACATGCCGATGGCGACGGCGGCCCAGTTCGTTCAGGCGCTGGTGGTGCTGACCGCGGTTGTCTTCGGCTATTTTACCTCGATGAACCAGGCGCTGATCGGCGCGATGGCCGGCACCGGCTTTGCCCGTGGCCGCGAGACCATCGACAACAAGGTCATTTTCGGCATCCTGCGCGGCTGGATCGTCGGCCCGGCCGCCGGTGCCGCATTGGGCTACGCCTTCGGACTGCTGGCGCGGATGTTTTGAATGCCGGATGGCGGCCCGCGGGCCGCGAAGGGTTGAAGGAAACGGCAACGATGCGTCGCCAACGTCGGATGGTCCGCACCGCCTGGCTCCTTCTCGGCCTCTCGATCTGCCTGCCAAGCCCGGCGCTCGCCGGGCCGCCGTTCATGACCGACGACCCGGAGCCGGTCGATTATCAGCACTATGAGTTTTACACCTTCAGCTCGGGCACCGCAGTCAGCGGCGACACCGCCGGTGTCGGACCGGCCTGGGAGTTCAATTACGGAATCATCCCCAACGGCCAGTTTCACGTCATCGCGCCCATGGCGTTCGACAGCCCGACCGGCGGCCCGTCACAATTCGGCTATGGCGACACCGAGCTCGGCTTCAAATATCGCTTCATTCAGGAGGACAAGAACGGTCGCGACGCCGATGGTCGGCATGTTTCCGCTCGTCGAACTGCCGACCGGCGACCAAGGCTCAGGTTTAGGCGCGGGCCATGTGCGCGCCTTTTTGCCGGTCTGGGTGCAAAAGGATCTCGGCAACGACTGGCTGACCTATGGCGGCGGCGGCTATTGGATCAATCACGGCGGCGGCACGCTCGACCAGGACTATTGGTTCGTCGGCTGGCTGTTGCAAAAACAAGTCACCAAACAGCTCGCGCTCGGCGGCGAGCTGTTTCACCAGACCGCGCAGACCATCGGCGGCAAACAGACCACCGGCTTCAACCTTGGCGGCGTCTACGACATCGACGACCGCAACCATCTGCTGTTTTCCGCCGGACGGGCGCTGCAAAACGCCTCGTCGACGAATCTGTTGTCCTGGTACGTCGGCTATCAAATAACCGGCCCGTGATCGTTTTGGCGCCCGGGCAACCTCGCCTATTTAGGGCGGGCCGCCACAACGCGCCGATGCACGGCTGCGCCGGCTTCGTACCAGCCGCGGGTATTGTTGACGATCTTGACGACCGACAGCATCACCGGCACTTCGATCAGCACGCCGACCACGGTCGCCAGCGCCGCGCCGGAGTTGAACCCGAACAGGCTGATGGCGGCGGCGACGGCCAGTTCGAAGAAATTGCTGGCGCCGATCAGCGCCGAGGGCGCCGCGACGCAATGCGCCTCGCCGGCGGCGCGATTAAGCACATAGGCGAGCCCGGCATTGAAATAGACCTGGATCAGGATCGGCAGCGCCAGCATCGCGATGATCAGCGGCTGGGCGAGAATTTGCTCGCCTTGAAAGCCGAACAGCAGCACCAGCGTCGCCAGAAGCGCCGCAAGCGACAGCGGCTGCAGCGTAGCGAGGAGCCGCGCCAGCGCGCCGGCACCGCCGCCCGCAAGCACGCTGCGGCGAACGATCTGCGCCAGGACGACCGGCACGACGATGTAGAGGAACGACCGAGAGGAGCAGCGTCTGCCACGGCACCGTGATCGCCGATATGCCGAGCAGACAGCCCGACGATCGGCGCGAAGGCAAACACCATGATGACGTCGTTGAGCGCGACCTGGCTGAGCGTGAAATGCGGCTCGCCGTCGGAGAGATTGCTCCAGACGAACACCATCGCCGTGCACGGCGCCGCCGCCAGAAGAATAAGCCCGGCGATATAGCTGCTCGACCTGATCGGCCGGCAGATACGGCCGGAACAGCCAGCCGATGAAGAGCCAGCCCAAGCAGCGCCATGGAGAACGGCTTGACCGCCCAATTGATGAACAGCGTGACGCCGATGCCGCGCCAGTGTTCCTGCACCTGCGACAGCGCCGCAAAATCGATTTTCACCAGCATCGGAATGATCATCAGCCAGATCAGCGCCGCGACCGGCAGGTTGACGCTGGCAATCTCGACCGCGCCGATGCCGTGGAAAACGGCGGGAAACCAGTGCCCGAGCGCAATGCCGGCGACAATGCAAAGCCCGACCCAGATCGTGAGATAGCGTTCGAATGTGGACATGGTCGGACTTCGTCAGAGTGGGTCGGATCGCGCCCGGCGCGCGCGGCGCCGCAGCGGCGCAATTAAGCTCACGCCGCCGAGGCCGGCGGCGCGCCCGCGTCCTTGGTCTTGCCGATCGCGTTGAGCTGTTTTTGCAGCGTCAACTGATCGAGCGAGCGCAGCGGCAGGCTGACGAAAATGTTGATGCGGTTGGTCAGCATGCGCAGCGCATCGGCAAAGGCAAAGCGGATTTCCGCCTCGGTGCCGGTGGCGGCCGCCGGATCGGGCACGCCCCAATGCGCGGTCATCGGCTGGCCCGGCCACACCGGGCAGGTTTCGGCCGCGGCGTTGTCGCAGACGGTGAAGACGAAATCGAGCTTCGGCGCGTCGGGGCCGGAAAACTCCTTCCAGCTCTTCGAGCGCAAGCCGGTGACGTCGTAATGCAGCTTGCGCAACAGATCGAGCGCGTAAGGATGCACCTGCCCTTTCGGCTGGCTGCCCGCCGAAAAGCCTTTGAACTTGCCGGCCCCGGCGCGATTGATGCACCGCCTCGGCCATGATCGAACGCGCCGAATTGCCGGTGCAGAGAAACAGCACGTTGAACACTTTATTCTCCCCCAATTCGATCATATGCTCCTCCCCGGAAAGGCAACGCCCGCATCAACGGCAACATGCGGCTGCGGTTTCCGGAACAGCGGCCGCGGCGGGTGCGCAGCAAGACTTCGCCTGCGCGACGCGCGCCTCGCGCTCGCCGCTGCCGTCGCCGTAGTCCGTGCTTTCGCCGGTGGTGAGAAAGGTTTCCCAGGAAATCCCGGCCGGATCGTCGATCCAGGATTTCTCCGACGTGGCATAGCAGCAATTGGTCTCGCCCTGCTCGATCACCGCGCCGCCGGCCTCGCGCAGCCGTGCATAGACCTCCTTCAATTCGTCGCCTTGTCTCCACCTGAATGCCGAGGTGATCGAGGCCCGGACTGCCGGCCGCGCGTCGAGATGGCGAAATTCACCCGTGGATCGTCGAGCATCCATTTGGCGTAATCGGTCTTGATGACCGCCGGCTGCGCCGCGAACAGCGCCGAATAAAAGCCGATCGAGTGCGTCAAATCCTCGACGGCGACATGGACATGCATGCGTTTCATGACGTGCTCCTTTAAGCTTCGGCCTTGGCGCGCTTGCCGCGCGCTGGCTTGCAGAGCGCCGCGGGCGCGCAGGCGTCCGCCGCGGCGTTGTTGCGACCCTTGGCAGCAATTCTCGGTGAGAAAGCCGATCAGCGCGTTCATCGCCTCGAACCGCGCCGCATAGATCATCGAGCGGCCGTCGCGCCGCACGGTGACGAGGCCGGCGTCGCGCAAGCGGTCGAAATGAAACGTCAGCGTATTCGGCGCGAGATCGAGCCTTTGCGCCACCTGGCCCGGCCGGCAACCCGTCAGGCCCGGCTTCGACCAGCAAGCCGGAACACGTCGAGACGATTGTCTTGCGCCAGCGCGGCCAAGGCCGCCACCACATCGGGCTTTTTCATATTTCAATGATTATTGAAATATCAGTCCGCCGTCAAGGGATATTTCGATGATTATCGAAATGATTTCGCGAGCCCCTTATCCCGCACGCCGCCGCAGCCGCCACAGCGCCCACGAGCCGATGAGCGCGAGCACGACGGCGATGGCGAACCAGAAGCGGGAATAAAGCGCGATCTCACCGGGTGCCGACAGCGCGTCGCCGAACGCCGCCTGCCACACCGCCCAGTGGTGCCGCACGATCGCCGCGTTGATGCCCTGCAGCAGGCAGAACACCGCGGCGAGATAATAAAGGAGCACAAGAATCCAGCCGAACACCCGGGACTGCTTGGCGTTTTCCGACAGGCCGGCCCACGGGGTGGAAGGGGTCGAAGCGGCCGCACCGACGGCCGCCGGCAAAACACCGATCCGCGCGCTCGCGGTCAGAAACGCCGCCGCGCCAAGCGCAAGCGCGCCGATGAGCACGACAATAGCGATCGCGGTCAACGCATCCATGCTGCGAGGCCCCCTGCCCCGGCCGCCCTATTGAAGACGACCCTCGCCGATCGGACCTGTCATTATAACAGCGAAGGCAGCGTCGTCATGGCTGGACTTGTCCCACGGCTATCCACGTCTTGTGCACGAGGCATCTCTAAGCGGCGCGTTTCCCGGATGCGGTGCAGCACGCAGTGGTGCACCGCTGATCCGGGATCGTCGCAGTTTCAGAGTGTGTAACGATCCCGGGTCTGCAGCGCACCGCTTCGCGCTGCGCCGCGCCCGGGAAAACATCGTCACCCGCCTATTGACAATGGTCCCCTCCATAGATACATGCAGTGACACTTCGCCCAGAAGGACGCCGCCGGGTGACGCCGGCGGGCAGGGGCGAGGTCGGTTCCCGCGGGCGGGGTTGTCAGCCTCGCTCCCGGGCGGCTCCGGGCCAAAACGCCCGGCCGGCACTATGACCGGTCTGCGGGGATGAAAAGCCCCCGCTGCACTGGGGCGGCAGGGAGCGGGTAACGCCCGTCCCTGCGTAGTCCCGCCCCAGGAAGCGCGTGAACTGGAGCTGAGCGGGGGCGTTCGGTCGCGCCCGCAAGTGCCGTGGTGGAACGCCGGCAGGCGAGCGCGCCCGAAGCGGAAGGGCGGCGCAAGCCGCCTTTCCGTGGCGCGCCCTGTGCGCCGCTTGCGTACAGGTTCTCCCTGCGGTCCGCGTTTGACCGCAGTGCGTCTGCCGGCGTTCCACTTCCTTCTCTTTTATGTCTTCGTAGCCCGGGTGAAGCGAAGTGAAACCCGGGAACGGCAGTAAAGGCTCGAGAGATCGTACCCGGATTTCGCTCCGCTCCATCCGGGCTACAGGCATCGGGCCTTCGTCATTGCTGGACTTGATCCGGCAATCCTGCGGCGAAGAGGCGAAACAAAGTGTCGGGATGGCTGAAGTCGCCGCACTTCAGCATGGACCGCCGGGTCGAGAGCCCGGCGGTGACGAGGAGGCTATGGGCGTGACCGAATTTCGCCCCCAGGCAAACTACCGCATCGCGGTGCGGCCGGCGGCGCGGGCCGGCGGCAGCGGGCGGCAGAACGGCGCCGCGGGCTTGCATGTCCGGCGGCAGCGGCGAGACGATGCGCTCGGCGCGCCGGCGCGGCGGCGGCGGGCGGCGGCGCCTGCCGCGCGAATCCGGATAGCGCGTCTTCATCTCGCGCAGGAAGGTTTCCAGCGTATCGGCGGAGGCCGCGGCATGCGCCACGGCGGCGAATTCGTCGCCGCTCGAGCCGAGCGGCGCCGAGACGATCTGGAAAGCGTGCGCGTCCGGCGTCGCCGCCATCTTGGCCGCGTATTTGTCGCGGAAGCGGCCGAGCCCGAGCTGGTCCTGAGGCCAGCGCATAGCCGACCTCGGCGCGCATGATGTCGGCCTGCTCGTCGTCGTTGAGCGGCGTGAAATCCTTGTAGCGGTCGCCATAGCATCAGCTCGATCTGTTCGGCGGCTTCGTCGTAGCGCTTCGCCGCCCACAAAATATCGGCGCGCAGCCGCTCCGCCGGGCGGCCGGAGACGTCGGCGATCACTTCCAGCGCCAGGTCGTGGCGGGTGAGATCGGACAGCGCGCGCGCTTCGAGGAGCAGCCGCTGGTCGCGCAGATCGTTGGATAGCCCGCCGGTGCGGCTCGCCCGCAGACTCGCCAAGGCGCGGTCGGGCTTGCGGTCCATCAGATAAATGACGGCAAGCCGCGTCGCCACTTGCGCGCGCGCGGCGCCTTGCAGGCGATGATCGACCTGGTATTGCAAAAGCTCGGCGGCCTGATCGAGCAGATCGACCGACACCAGGCGGTCGGCCAGCCGGCGGATCATCTCGTCGCCGCGAGCGCCGATCGGGGTGAGCTCGCGGAAATCGTAGAACAAAGCCAGCGCGTCGATCGCCGGCAAGCGTGTCGCCCTTGTTGGTGAGGAACAGCGCGTCGAAGGTCGCCGCGGCCTCGTCCTGGATCTGCCGGGTCAGCGCCGAATCCGGGCGCGCCGCCATGGCGCTGCGCATGACATAGAAGGCGTCGCGATAGCGGCCGTCCTCGGTGTAGAGATGCGCCAGCACCTTGAGCGCTTCGATCTCGGTCTCGTCGCCGCGCCAGATCGTGGTCAGCGATTCGAGCTGGGAGATCACGTCGTCGCGCTTGAGATCGCCGAGCTGATAGCGCAGCACGGTCTCGCGCAACTGGCCCTGCGCCGCCGCCGGCCGATCCCAGCGAATCCGCGGCCGTGCGATAGGCGGCGAGCGCGTCCTCCTTGCGGCCGAGGCCCTCGGCGAGCCGGCCCATCAGCACGGCGAGCGGTCGGCTCCATCGCGTGCGGGATGCCGATGGTCTGGAAATCGTTGAGGTCGTCGGACGCGGCGTTGAAATCGCCGACCTCGATGGCGGAGCGCATGTCGTCCTTGCAGCGCGACGCGCTGCAGTTCGATCGGCAAAGTCGCCATCGCCGCCGCCATGGTCTTGAACGTGTCGCGCGCCTTGGCCCAGCGGCCCTGCCGCGCATAAGCCAGCGCCCGCCACAGCGGCGCGTCGTGCTGGTCGCCGACGCCGGGCTCGGACGAGATCCTTGAGCGCGTCGTCGGGCCGGTTCATCATCACTTCGGCGACCGCGCGCAGCACCAGCGCCGAGCATGCTCTCGGCCGATTTGCGCTCGTCGGCGAGCGCGACGTCGAGCACGCCCTTGGCTTCCGGATACATGCCGCGCGCGATGTAAAAGCGCGCCAGTTCGAGCCGCGGCGCCAGGCGCTGGTGCGGCGGCGCCGCGGCGGCGACGCCGATGAGATCGATCCTGGCGCGACGAAATAGGAGCCCTTGCGAGTCGGAGCCCCAGGCCTGCGAATCGAACATCGCCGCGCGCAGCCCCGAGCCGTGCATCAAGGTCTGCATCGATGTCGACAAGGTCAGGCCCAAGCGGACGGGTGACGACGATTTTGTCGGGAACGAGGTTCACGCTGAGGTCGTCGGCCAGCGGCTCGATCACCACGCCCTGCGTCGAAGCCAGCGCATGGAATTCGATGAAATCCTGCTCGGCGATGATGCCGCGCGCCGGCGCCAGCGCGGTGACGACGAACAGCGTGTCGCCGACGTCGGGATCGGCGATCCGGTAAACGTGCTGCGGCGTTGCTCGAACGGGATGCGAGACGCTCGAGCGATTGGCGCCGATCAGATTGCGCGTGAGCGTCGAGCGCGCGGGTCGGATCGATGACGGTGTCGCCGATATTGACGGTCCAGACCGCCGCCGTCGGCGGCGACGCTCGACAGCCGCGGACGGTCGAGCTTGAGCCGCACCACGTCGGCGTCGCCGGAATGGGAGAACTCGATAGCTGCGAATGGTGCGGCTCGGCTCGCCGTCGAGCGCGCTCAAATCGATCGCGGCCTTGGCATCGAACACGAGCCACAGCGTGTCGGCGCGCTGAAACACCGCCGCGCCGACCGGCGTCTTGAAGGCAAAGGTCAGCTTGAGATCGGCGCCCTGCTCGCTCGAGCTCGGCGGCGACTTGCCGGCGCTGTCGCTCGTTGCCGACCGGATGCGCGGCGCGGTCGTCTTCGCTTCGGCGGCCGCGGCGCGGCAGCGTTGCGCCGGCGGACTGGCCGCGGCTGCTTCGGACGCCGCCGCGGTCTTGTTTTCGGCGCCGGCGGCGGCGGCGGCGGACGGAGGCGGCGATGACGCGCTCGCCGTCGGCTGCGGCAGCAGCAGGCGCGGCAACGCTGCCTTGTTTGATTGCCGGCGGCGGCGCGGCGCCGGCGCGGCGATGGCATGCTCGCGGCAGCGGGCGATGCCGCGGCAGGCGGCGCCGCGGCTTGTTTGGGCGGCGCCGGTGCCGGCATCGCCGCCGCGGCGGGTGGCACGGGCGCCGGCTTTTGCACCGGCGGCGCGGCGGCGGCCGGACGCGCTTCCAGTTTCGGCGGAGCCATGGCCGGGCGCGCGGTCGCTGCCGGATTTGTCTCTGCCGGAGCCGCCGGCATCGGCGCGTTCGCCGCCGGTGCGCCGGCCGCGGCCGCGGAAATTTTCGCCGCCGCATCGGCAAGGCTCGGCACCGCACTGGCGGGCACGGTGTCGCCCTCCCCGGCTGCGGCTTGATTGTTCACGCCGGCCGCCGGCACGGTCGCCGGCGGCGCGTCTTGCTGCAGGTCGCCGCTGCGTCGCCGGCGGCGCTGGGCTTGACCAGTCGACGACATAGCCCAACTCGTCGCGGAACGTGCGCATGTCGGCTTGGCGGCGAGGATGAAACGGACCGCGGCGGTATCGCCGGTCGACTTCGCTGGAGATTTCCTGCGACGCCCGGCGGCAACGCCGCCTGCGCATCGGCCAGATCGAACGTCAGCGGCTGGTCGAATTTCAGCACCAGCCGATCCTTGGTGCGGTCGGCCGACACCGCGGTCTGGTTCGGTCACAGCGAAAACATAACGGGTAAAAGTCGGCTGGCTCGCCACATGGACGCGGATCGGCGCGAGCTTCTTGGCCTGCACCGCGATGCGCTGGCGCTGCAGCACTTTTTCCGCCTCGCGGGCGCGCCGGACCAGTTCGTCGACGACGTCCTGCGGCAAGCCCGGCGGCATGCCGCTCCAGGACTGTCGGCAGAAGATCGACAAAAAATTTCTCGCCGGCGGACGATGGTATGAACGGTGACGTTCTGCGACAGCGCCATGCGCACCGCCTTGCCGTCCGGATCGCGCCGCGCCGCGCCGATATAGTCGGGCGCCTGTTCCGGGATCCGGCTCACCGCAACATCGAGCGGCTCCTTGAAGCGGATGATCAGGACATTGCCGGCCTGCCGCACCGAGGCGTCGATATATTCCCTAGCGGTAAACACCAGCCGGGCATAGCCGTCCTTGGTGGTGACGGTCAGCGTCGCCGATTGCGGCGCGGCCACTGCCGGCGCGGCGAGGAGACCGGCCAACAGGATCAAGAGCAACGGCTTTGCGGCAGAGGCGCTTGCGCAGGCCAAGATTTGGGGTGGTGCGACCGCACGCCATGCAGAACTCGAAACTCTACTCAAACAACTGAATGCGACCGACCAGGCCAAGCACGTTCGCGGCCGAAGGCCTCGTCCCCGATGCCCGCCGCCTCGGCACTGTAGGTTGTTGTGCTTAATGGCCGCTTAATTCAACGATTACAGTAGCTTAAGTAGCAGCCCTTATGCCTTTGGCCGGTTTCGGGCCGTCCGCGCCAATTCGCGGGCAAGCCTGCTGGCCAGCGCCATGACCCGACGCCGCACGGCATTCGCTCTAAAGAGCCCAGCCTCGTCCCTTTGTCCGACAGTCGACAATCGGAACTTCCGCGCAATTGCACGGTTGCGCCAACGGGGATTCTTTTTCGATCTCCGCGCAGGCCGGCGCATGGATACTCGGATTTTCACGGATGCGAGCGAGCACCAGGCGGCACACACCGCCGAAAGTGCGCACGCGATCACCACCAACCGCCTCCTGACCCGCTTGCCCCAAGACGAGCGCGACCGCCTCCTGCCGCTGTTCGAGCGCGTCAATATCGCGCCCAAGCAGGTCCTGCATCACCGCTATCTGCCGATGGAGCATGTTTATTTCATCGAAAGCGGGCTGATCTCGGTGATGGCGAAGATCGGCGAGCGGCAGTGGGTCGAAGTCTGGCTGATGGGATCCGACGGCACCACGGCAATTCCGGTGATTCTCGGCGACGGTTATTCGCCGCACCGCAGGGTCGTACAAATTCCCGGCAATGCGCTGCGCATTCCGACCCCGGTTTTTCGCGGCCTGCTGCAAGGCCACAAGACGCTGCGCGAGATCGTCCTCAAGACGGCTCATCTGGCACTCCTGCAAACGTCACAGTCGGGCGCCTGCAACGCGCAGCACGGCGTCAAGCAGCGATTGGCCCGCTGGCTGCTGGTCGCCCGCGATGCATTAGGATCCGGACGCGTGCCGTTGCCGCAACAGGTGCTGGGCCGCCTCATCGGCGTGCGGCGCGCGACAATCTCGGACTGCCTCAGGCACATGGAGCGGCGCAAGCTCATCGCGGTGTCGCGCTGTCTCGTCGAAATCGCCGATGCCGAGGCCTTGGAGGCAACGGCCTGCGATTGTTACCGCATCATCAAGAAGGAGCACCAGCGCCTGTTCGGCTGAGCGCGGCGAATGCCGTACGTCCGCAGCCCGGCCGCGCATTGGCCTCCGGCCGCCTACTGCGCCGTCGGCTGGCCCTCGATCTTCGGCAGGTGCGGCAGTGCCGGCGTCGCCGTCCTTGCTCTGCTGCTGCGCCTTGTCGGCAAGCTCGACCGTCAGGCGCTGGGCGACGTCCGGCGACATTTGCGCCACGATGTCCGCCATGGTCCGCGGATTGATTTGCGCCGCCACTTCCAGCAAGCACATTCGGGTCGAGCCCGTTGAAGATTTTTGCCGCATCGCGCGGCTTCATGTTCTCGTACATGGTGACGAGGCCCTTGAGCGGGCTTTCTCGGCGTCGTTTTTCTGCTGGCGTCGCTTGCTTGATCTGCGCCTCGACCTCCTTGAGCTCCGCAAGCTTGGCGTCCATGCGCTTTTCCGCGCTTTGGATCAGGCTTTCGCGGATATCGAGCTCGTGGGCGCGGTTATCGAGCTCCTCGCGGCGCTGCTGCAACCGCTCGAGGATGGCGCGCTCGGCGCCGGTCGGCAGCGCGGCGCCGTCGGTCGGAATCACCATGCCGTTCGGCGACGGCGGCGGCGGCTTGGCGCCCTTGCCCGGCGCGGCCGACGGGCCCGCATT
Source organism: uncultured Alphaproteobacteria bacterium (assembly GCA_963827465.1). Taxonomy (GTDB): domain Bacteria; phylum Pseudomonadota; class Alphaproteobacteria; order Rhizobiales; family Xanthobacteraceae; genus BOG-931. The sequence continues at coordinate 53,979 of CAWHBC010000005.1, read as the reverse complement.
CGCCGCCGTCTTGGCGGCGGTCTTCGCGCCGGCTTTGCCGCCCGCCGGCTCGGTCTTCGACCGACCCGGTGATGTCCGGATAGTCGCGTCGGCGATCTGCGGCGGCGCCATCGGCGCGATCGATGGTATCGCGGCTGCGCCGCGCGCGCCGCCGTCGGGAAAGTTGAACATCTGCTGCGCCCAGGACGACTTCGATCCGGCCGGCACGGTGCCGTCCGGCATCGGGATGCGTGACGGCACATCGCCGTCGCCCGGCGAGCACGCTATTGCCGGCAAATAGCACGGAACCATGCAGCGCGATATCGGCGACCTTGAGCGTCAACAGGCAGGCGCTCGCGATCAGCGCGATCGGAATGAGCCGCAGATCGCGGATGTAACGGATCATGCCGCGAGACCATGCACCTTGGTGCGCACCCGCTCGGCGAAGGCTTCCGCCGCGGCGGCCACGGCTTTGGCGCCGAGTTTGCGCATTCGCTTTGGCGTCGCCGCCATGGCGTCGGACATTGGCGTCGGAGCTTGGCATCGGGCTTGGCGGCGCCGTGCCGCGCCTCGCTCGGCGGCGTCGCCGCATGATCGGTGCCGCGGCCGGCGGTCACGATCTGCGACAGGCGGCCCAGCAGTTCCTTGCCGGCGACGAGGCTGCGCTCGATCTCGATGGTGACGCGTTCGGCCTTGCGCAGCCGCTCGCCCAAACTGGTGTCGCATTCGTGCACGGTGAGCTTCAAGCCGCCGATGGCGCGCTCGGCGATTTCGGTCGCGGTGACCAGTTCCGAGATCGTCGCCCGCAGCGACTGCTCGTCGGCCTTCAAGCAGCTTCAGCCGGCGATTGAGCATCATGCAATAACCGATTGTCAGCACCAGCAGAATCGCCACCAGGCCGTCGATGATGATTCCGATGCCGTTTGTCATGGTGCCTCCATCCGATTGCCGGAGCCGGCCGCCGATTCGAACATCGCGAAGGTCATGTTCGGCTTGCGCAACGGCTTGCCGACGCGCACCGCGACGCGGTCGCCGACGCGGCCCATGCGGCCCTTCCGTCAGCGTGACGTCGCCGCAGCGCACGATCACCGGCGCGTCCGATTTAAGCTCCAGCATCAGCGTGTCGCCAACTTCGAGTTTCATAATCTGCTTTAACGGCAGCCGCGCCTCGTAAAGCACGGCATCGACCGCGATTTCCGCCTGACCGAGCTCGGTTGCCAGATGCCCTTCCCAGTTCGGATCGCGGCCGAACTTCTCGCCCATGAACATCTGCAACAGCACGTCGCGGATCGGTTCGATGGTGGCGTAAGGCAGCAGCAATTCGATGGTGCCGCCGCGATCTTCCATGTCGATCCGCAGCCGCACCAGAATCGCGGCATTGGCCGGGCGCGAAATGGCGGCGAAGCGCGGATTGGTCTCCAGCCGGTCGATATTGAACTTCACCGGCGACAGCGGCTTGAACGCGAGCTCGGCGTCCGCCAGCACCACCTCGATCATGCGCTTGACCAGATTGGTCTCGATCGTGGTGTAGGGCCGGCCTTCGATGCGGATCGCGGTCTGGCCGCGCCGGCCGCCGAGCAGCACGTCGATGATCGAATAGATCAGGCTCGAATTGACGGTGACGAGGCCGAAATTGTCCCACTCCTCGGCCTTGAACACGCCGAGGATCGCCGGCAGCGGAATCGAATTGAGGTAGTCGCCGAAGCGCACCGAGGTGATGCGGTCGAGCGAGACTTCGACGTTGTCGGAGGTGAAATTGCGCAGACTGGTCGTCATCAGCCGGACCAGCCGGTCGAAGATGATCTCCAGCATCGGCAACCGCTCGTAGGAGACCATCGCCGAATCGATGATCGCGCGGATGCCGGAATTGTCGTTGAGCGAAATGTCGGTCAGCGAAAAGCCGAGCAACGAATCGATTTCGTCCTGGGTGAGGACCCGCTCGGCGCCGCCTTTGGTGGTTTGGATGAAATGGCCGTCGTCGACCATGGTCGCCCATTGCGACGCCATGGCTTCGCTGGCGCTCTGTCCTTCCGCGGCCGGCGCTTCGGCGGCGGCAGTCGCCGCCGCGCTCTGCTCGGCCTCGAGCGCGACGCCCCACTCGGCGGCGAGCGCGTCGTTATCGATTTGATCTTTCGCCGGCCATGTCCGGCTAAATCTCAGGCGTGCGCTCGTCACTGGATGACGATTTCCTTGAACAGCACCGCGTTGATGTGATTCGGCGCGATCGCGGCATTGACGCGCCGCGTCAGTTCTTCCTTCAGACGATAGAGTCCGGCGGAGCCGTCGAGATCGGTCGGCCGCAATTCGCGCAAGTAGGTCTGAAAAGTGTCCATGATGCGCGGCATCACCGGCTGAATTTGCGCCGACAGCTCCTGGTCCGGCAATTCGAGCACCACTTTAACTTTCAGATATTGCGTGCGCTCATTGCCGCCGCCGTTCGACAGATTGACCAGAACATCGGGCATATCGAGAAAGACCGGCGGCTTGACCTTTGGCGGCGCCGGCCGCTTCCTCGGTCTTGTGAGCGAACAAGAAGAAATAGGCGCCGCCGCCGATGGCCACCGATCGCCACGAGCCCGCCCACCGCCATCAGGATGAGCTTGAGCGATAGTTTGCGCTTGGCGGGAGCTGGCTTTGCCTTCCTCGCCCTCGGCTTCGGCTTTGTCGTCTTCGGTCTGAGCTTCTTGTTGTCGTTGCCATCACCGCTCCCGCTGGCGTGGGGCGCACGCAGCCGGCCGGACAGAACGCAATACCAATGTTGCGAGCGCTACGCGGCGCCGATGCAGCGCCGTACTTTTCGAAGCTAGGGACGAATGGTTAACGGATACTTGCCGCGGCCGCGGCACCGGGAATTATTTGCCGAGCTGCACCGCCGCAGCGGCCTTTTCTGCCCGCTGCACGGCCCCGCATCTAAGCCATACGCATTGATTTTAACGGATTTTTCGCTTGGCACGGCTTCTGCAATCCGACGCTGCGTAATCGGCGCTGCAAGCGGCTTGGGAGAGCGGCTTAAGCGCGCAGCCGAAGCTGCCGCCGACCGGCAGCTTCATCGGATCAGGGGAGAGTACCGATGGAGAACACCCTTCTCGTCGGCCTGTCGCGGCAGATGGCGCTCACGCATGAACTCGACGTCATCGCCAACAACATCGCGAACATCGACACCACGGGCTACAAGTCCGACAACGCGATGTTCGAGGAATACCTCATGCCGCGCGCCAGCGATCAGAGTTTCATCGGCCAGGATCGGCGCATCAGATACGTCGAGGACCGCGCGAGCTGGATCGACATGAGCCAAGGCGCGATCCAGCAGCACCGGCAATCCGCTCGACGTCGCCATCAACGGCAGCGGCTATTTTGTCGTGCAAACGCCGAACGGACAGCAACGCTATACGCGCAACGGCGCGTTTTCGATCAACGGCACCGGCCAGCTCGTCACCAGCGACGGCAATCAGGTGATCGGCAGATTCCGGGCCGATCACCTTCCAGTCGACCGATCACGACGTCACCATCAGCCGGACCGGCATCATCACGGTGCGCGAGGGCAACAGCACGGCCGATTCGCCGCGCGGCACTCTTCAACTCGTCAACTTCGCGCAGCCGCAGCTTTTGCAGAAGGACGGCAGCTCGACCTTCGCGGCGCCCGCCGGCGTCGCCGCCCGATCCGGCGCCGGCCAACACCTACGTCGTGCAGGGCGCGATCGAGAAATCGAACGTGAACGGCGTCGCCGCGATGGCGCGGCTGATCGAGATCACGCGCAGCTACACCGATATCGCCAATATTCTGCAAGCGCAGAGCGACGAGCGCCGCAGCGCGCTGACGCAGTTGTCGCAAACGCCGAGTTCGTAAGTTGTAAGGTTCGGGGAGACGCACAGATGCGTGCGCTTGATACTGCAGCGACCGGCATGGCGGCCATGGACCTGCAGGTCCAGGTCATCGCCGGCAACATCGCCAACATGACAACCACCGGCTTCAAAAGCCAACGCGCCGAATTTCAGGATCTGCTCTACGAGCACGTGCAGCGCATCGGCGCGCAAGCCTCCGAGCAGGGCAATATCCTGCCGGTCGGCATCGAACTCGGCTCCGGCGTGAAAACCGTCGGCACGCCGCGTCTGATGACGCAGGGCTCGCTGGCAGCAGACCGGCAATACGCTCGACGTCGCGATTCAGGGCGACGGCTGGTTCAAGATCCAGATGCCGGACGGCACTTTCAGCTACACGCGCGACGGCTCGTTCCAGCAGGACGCGCAGGGCCGCATCGTCAACGCCGAAGGCAATGTCGTCCAGCCGACCATCACCATCCCGCCGAACGCCAGCGGACTGACCATCAACCAGCAGGGCCAGGTTTCGGTGACGCTGCCCGGCAGCACCACGTCGACCATCCTCGGCCAGTTCACCATCACCCGCTTCGCCAACAATGCCGGCCTGCAGGCCAATGGCGACAATCTGTTCACGGCGACGCCGGCTTCGGGCACGCCGCACGACACGCTGGCCGGCACCGACGGCGCCGGCACGCTGCAGCAGGGCTACCTCGAACAGTCCAACGTCGAAGCGGTGAGTCGAAATCTCCAATCTGATCGCCGCGCAGCGCGCCTACGAGATGAACTCCAAGGTCATCACCGCGGCCGACGAAATGCTGCAGACGACCTCGCAACTGATGAAATGAGAAGGCTCTAGGCCATGACTTCTCCGACATCGATCCGGCTCTTGTTCGCAGGTGTAGCGTTCGCGGTCGCGCTTGGCGGCGCCGCCGCCGCGCAGACCCCGTCGGCCCCGGCGGCCCCGGCGCTGAAAGCCAGCGTCACCGTTTCCGGCGACATCGTCACGATCGGCGACCTGGTCGAAAATGCCGGTCCCGTCGCCGACGTGCCGATTTTCCGCGCGCCCGATCTCGGCACCACCGGCGCGGTGGCGACCGATCGCATCCTCGACGCCATCCGGCCGCACCAGCTCATCGGCATCGACACCCACGGCCTCTGCCGAAGTCATCGTAACACGCGCGAGCCGCGCGATTACCCCGCGCGACATTACCGCCCGCGTCGCGCAAGCGCTGTCGAGCCAGCACGGCTTCGGCACGGCGCGCAACATCATGGTCAATTTCGACGGTGACGTGCACACTCTCCAGGTCGAGCCCAAATACGACCGGCGATCTGCAAGTGACTGGCGCTGTCCTACGATCCGCGCACGGCGCGTTTCGACATCACCCTCAATTTGCCGAAGCGGCGCCTGTGCGGCAGCCGGTCGCGCTACACCGGCACGGCGATCGCGACCGTCGATACGCTTGCGGTCAATCGTCCGATCGAACGCGGCGAGCTTATCCAGGCGTCCGATCTCACGACGCTGCGGCGGCCGCAAGACCGAGGGCAGCACGGCGCTGACCGACGCCAAGGCGGTGATCGGGCTTGCCGCGCGGCATTCGTTGCGGCCGGATCAGCCGCTCGCCGCCGGCGATCTGATGAAACCCGAAATCGTCGCCCGCAACGACACCGTGACCATCGTCTATCAGGTGCCGGGCGTGACGCTGACGCTGCGCGGCCAGGCCAAGGACGCCGGCGCGCTCGGCGACACCATCAGCGTCGTCAACATCGAAACCAAGCGTGTGGTGCAAGCGGTCGTTTCGGGTCCGGACCGCGTCATGGTCGGGCCGGTTTCGAGCCAGCTCGTCGATAATGCGCGGAGCGTTGTCGGAGTGAGTTGCGCGCGTACCGCGTGAGTGAGGGGTAGTTCGATGTCGAAACGCGTTTTGCTGCTGCGTTGTGCACTGTTGTCGATCGGTCGCGATCGGCGCTTCTGGCTGCGCATCGCTCGACCGATTGAAAGATATCGGCAATCCGCCGCCGCTTTCGCCGGTGTCCAACCCGACGACGTCGCCCGGTTACAAGCCCGTGCAAATGCCGATGCCGACGCCGCAGCCTGCCACGTTCAATCCCAATTCGCTGTGGCGCAACGGCTCGCGCGCGTTCTTCAAGGACCAGCGCGCCCATCAGGTCGGCGACATCTTGACGGTCAAGGTCAACATCAACGACACCGCGCAATTTCAGGACCAGACCCAGGTGCAGCGCACCTCGACCGAAGATTCCGGCATCACCAATTTCATCGGCGCCAACACCATCGTCAATCCGGCCAAGGCGATGCTGCCGGGCAGCATCATCACCGCGAACACCGACTACGCAGAGCAATGCCACCGGCACGATCAACCGGCAGGATCAGTTGCTGACCAACGTCGCGGCGGTGGTCACGCAGGTGCTGCCGAACGGAAACATGGTGATCGAAGGCAAGCAGGAAGTCCGGCTCAATTCGGAAATGCGCGTGCTTGTAGTCGCCGGCGTGGTGCGTCCGGAGGACATCGAGAGCGACAACACAGATCGACTTGGCCAAGATCGCCGAAGCGCGCGTCGCTTATGGCGGCAAAGGCACGCTGTCCGACATTCAACAGCCGCCGTGGGGCCAGCAGGCGCTCAACGTGCTGCTGCCGTTCTAGAGCTGATCCGGAAAAATGGATAACGGCTTTCCGAAAGGATCGTGCTCCGACTAGGTTTCCTCTCCCCGGGGTCTGTGTGCGTAACTCTAGCGTTCGATCCCGACACTGCCGCGGCCTCCGGCAGCTCCCCGCCGGAGGCCGCAACGTTTTAATCACGCGACTGCCGCAATCAGCCGTGCTGGTCGGCGTGCTGCTTCGAAGCATGCTCGTGATGCTCGGTGGCGTGCAGCGTATGGCCGTGGGCCACTTTGGAGTGGTGCGCGGCCTTTTCGTGGTCGCCGGACTTGGCGTGCTTGGCGGCTTCACGATGGTGCTTGGCTGCGTGCTCGTGGTGGTCCGCGGCGAGTTCGTGATGTTCGTGAATGTCATGACTGTTCATTGTCGTCTCCCGTGGTGAGGTCTTGTTATCGTTTCAAGCATCGCCGCGGTCGATGACGCATTTGCGACCCCGGCGTGGCAGTCAGGCAAAAACCATCAAGCCGACATTCTGCGCCGCGGCGGCGCCCAGTCCGCTCGCGCCAGATCGTGCCGCAGCGAAGCGACGACGCCTTGCCAGTCGCCGAATTCCGGCTGCCGGTAAAGCCGCGCGGTCGGATACCATGGGCTGTCCTGGTCGCTCGCGCAGCCAGCGAAAATCGGCGGCAAATGGCAGCAACAGCAACAGCGGCTTGCCGATGGCGCCCGCCACATGCGCAACCGCGGTGTCCACCGCATATCACCGCGTCCACGAGCGAGATCGCCGCCGCGGTATCGGCAAAATCGCGAAAATTTCGTTTCAAGGCGCAACAGGTTGGGCAAGCCTGCGCAGCACCTGCCACGTCGCGCTCGCGCATGTCGTGCTGCAGGCTGACAAAAGCGACGTCCGGCAGTCGAGCAACGGCGCCAGCGTCTCCAGCCGATCGACCGGTTGAGATCGTTGTCGTGGACGCGGTCGCCCGACCATGCCACGCCGACGAGCGGCCGCCGCCGCGGCAGGCGATCGCGCCAAACCGCGATTCTGCTCCGCGGCGCGATGTACGGCAGTCGCGCCGGGATCGGCCGCAGCTCCGTTGCGAAAGCGAGCGGCAGACTGAGCAACGGACAATGCAGGTCGAAAGCCGGCAGCGGATCGCCGCGCGCGATCACCGTCGCGGCGCCGGCAAGCCCGGCGAGCAAGCGGCTACGAGCTCGCGCTGCACCTCGATGACGACTTTTGCGGCGCCGCGCTCGGCCACCAGCGCCGCATAGCGCACGAACTGGATGGTGTCGCCGAAGCCCTGCTCGGCGTGCAGCAGAATTGTTTTGCCGTCGAGCGGCTGCGGCTTTCCTTGCCCGACCATAGCGGCGCGGTGAAGCCGCGGCGCTGCGACGCCAACAGCCCGACCGACCAGCGCGCTTCATAGCCGCGCCAGCCGGCGGCAAAATCGCCGAGCGTCAACCGCGCGACGCTCTCGACAAAGCGGGCTTGGGCAAACTCTGGATTGCCGACGAGCGCGCGGCTTGCGCTCATCAACGCTTCTTGCGGCCGATCGAGCCGGCGCAGCGCCACGGCGCGATTGGTCAGAAGACTGGGCATTTGCCGGCGCCCACGGCCAGCGCCCGATCGTAGGCGGCGATCGCCTCTGCGGGCCGATTGAGCTTGATCAGCGCATTGCCGTAATTGCCGAGCGCATCGAGATGATCGGGATCGACGGGCAAGAACGCGCTCGAAACTCTCCAGCGCCTCGAGCGGCCGACTTAACTTCAAGCAGCGCCACGCCGCGCCGGTTGAGCAGTTCGCGCATTGTCCGGGTCGAGCGCCAGTCCGGCGTCATAGCTGACCAGCGCCTCCTTGAAGCGGCGCAAAAAATGAAAACACCAGGCCGAGGCTGGCGAAGCCGTCGGCGCGGCCGCCGTCGCTTCGCAGGGCCGCCTGCATCAGCACCAGCGCGGTGTCGTAACGGCCGCGCTGGCAGTGCAGCCGGCCGAGCCCGTGCAGTGCGTCGAAATTGTCCGGGTGATGCTGCAACAGCGCCGTTATATAGCCGCTCCGCCTTGGCGAGTTCGCCGCTCTCATGCGCGCGCAATGCGCGGCGCAGCAAACGCGAGGATTCCGGCTTGCGATTGATTTGTATCGGCCCGTTCGGCATGAACCCCGTGCCCGATCTTTAACGATCGGTAAACGAACGCGGTAAACAAAGGCTTAACGGGCCGACGAGGGAAAGCTGCCGAGATTGGACTAGCGTTTTAAGGCGTCCATCTGTTTCAGGAGCAAAGCCACGTCTCGTTCAAGCTTTGTCACCCGATCGGCGAGATCAGCATCGGTCCGGCCCGCCTCCGTGCGCGGGTTCGAATTCACTTCGGGGGTCAAGGCGATACCGATGTCACGGCCCTTTCGCCACATGACGTGGGCGCGAAAATATTCGTCTTTGTTGGGTAGATAGAGCTCGAACATGTCCGGCAGGGTGACGTTCTCGGAGAACTCAAGACGCGCGCCCTGCTCGCCCATCTCGCGAACCATGCAATTCATGCTCGACAGCCGATTGTTGAAGTAAATACGGCCCTTGATGAAAACCTTGTGCCGGGGATGAGTGCGGCGCTCGATCATTGCGGCTTTTCTTCCTCGCATGGCGGACGACCGATGACATCGGTCACGGTTCGGATGCGCACGGGTCACATCCAGGTCAGCTTCCAGCACCTCGTCGTACGGCGCGGAGCTCAACGATCTTATTAGCGCGGCTCTCTGCGGTGCTGATACAGATCAAGAATGCCGCGCCTCGGTCGCGAGCACGGTTGACGAAGGCTGAAAATGTGCCGCCATCATTAAGGACACGACGCACGGTCCGGCGCGGGCGCCGGGCTTTGTCCCCGACGCTGGCAAATGGAAACCGGGAGAGAAGCCTAGTCGTCCCGATAGACGCGCTCGCGCCGCTCGTGGCGCTCCTGAGCTTCGATCGACAGCGTCGCGATCGGCCGCGCCTCGAGCCGCTTTAGCGTGATCGGCTCCCCGGTCTCCTCGCAATAGCCGTAAGTGCCGTCTTCGATACGCTGCAGCGCAGCGTCGATCTTGGCGATCAGCTTGCGCTGGCGGTCCCGCGCCCGCAATTCGATGGCCCGGTCGGTTTCCGACGACGCGCGGTCGGCGAGATCGGGGTGATTCTGGCTTTCGTCCTGGAGATGCTGCAGCGTTTCCTTGGCCTCTTTGAGGATGTCCTCACGCCAGTCGAGCAATTTCAGCCGGAAATACTCGCGCTGGCGCTCGCTCATGAACGGCTCTTTGTCGGTAGGCCGGTACCCTATCGCGTCCGGCTGGAGCCTTATTTCACTCTTTCCGTTTCTCTCAGGCCTCTCGGCGGATCGGCCGTTCCTGCCCTTTATCGCCTGCATTTTTCGCTTACTCCCACCCCACTGCCCGCGAGGTATCCCCCGCGCGGCGGCTTATATCCAAGCTCCATGACAGTGACAACAATGATCCGGTGGCCGAACAGCCGGCTAAACGGCCATGGCGGTTCCGTCCGATACCGGACCTGGCCGTACATATAATATGTGCGGCTGATGGGCGGCCGGTCGATCCGGCGTGGTAACGGCCACCAATGGGCCGTTTACCGGAGGATTATGACAGTCCGGCCTTGGCCAATTCGACCGCTACCCGCAGATCGATCTCGGCCAGGACCTGGTCGAGACGGCCGTCGCCCGAGAGGTCGTGCAGGTCGACCGCCACCGACTTCAATCGCAGCATTGTGGCCTGGTCGAGGGTACCGGCAAGCAGGCCGAGCTTGAGCTCGTCCAGCGCATCGAGCGCCCGGCGGCCATGCTTGACCGCGCGGCGCCGGCGCTCCGTCGGGTCTTCGACGCCTTGAAGGGCTAGAAGGGCGTCGATTCCGCCGACAGTTCGCAGCGCCACGGCGGAATTTTGCGGCGGCGGCGCGTCGGTCTGCGTCAGCGAAAAGCCGCCGCCCGGCGCGCGCCGCGAAGCCGCAGGCGCCCCTGCCATTCCGGTCCGGCTTGTTCCATCGACCCGCATGCCCCGATCGTGGGCGCTTATGGTTAATGGCCGGTAAAATGTCGGCGGCAAGAATTGCCGGAAACCGGCAAGGAATGCTTCGCCCGCCGGCCTCAGGCCGACCCTCGCCTTCAAAAAAAGCCTCATCTATTCAATAGCTTAAATGTTTCAGTCGCGCTGGCATGTAACTGGCAATGCCTAGGGCTGTCCGACCTCTTGGGGAGCAAGAGATGAAGGGGACGTGCCGAACAGCGCTCGCTGCGCTGCTAGTATTTGCCTGCGCCGCCACGCCTGCGGCGGCGATGTCGCGCATCAAGGACCTCGCCAATATCGAGGGTGTCCGACAGAACCAACTGATCGGCTATGGGCTTGTGGTCGGGCTGAATGGCACCGGCGACACGCTCAACAATGCGCCGTTCACCAAGCAATCGCTGCAGGCCATGTTGGAGCGGCTTGGCGTCAACATCCGTGGCCAGCAGATCCGCACCGGCAACGTCGCCGCGGTCATGGTCACCGCCGACCTGCCGCCGTTCGCCACCCAGGGCACCCGCATCGACGTGACCGCGTCGGCGATGGGCGACGCCAAGAGCCTGGAAGGCGGCACGCTTCTTGTCACCCCGCTCCTTGGCGCCGACGGCAATGTCTATGCGGTGGCTCAAGGCTCGCTGTCGATCGGCGGCTTTCAGGCCCAGGGCCAGGCGGCCAGCATCACCCGCGGCGTTCCCACCGTCGGCAGGCTGCCCAACGGCGCCATCATCGAACGCGAGGTCGAATTCGCGCTCAACAGCGTCGGCCAACTCCGGCTTGCCTTGCGCAATGCAGATTTTACCACGGCAAAGCGCATCGCCGAGGCGGTCAACGATTATATCGGCGCGCCAATCGCCGAGCCGCTCGATCCGTCCACGGTGCAACTGACGCTGCCGAAGAAGTTTCCGCAGAACATCGTGCAGCTTCTGACCGAGATCGAGCAGCTGCAGGTCGAGCCCGACGAGGAGGCCAAGATCGTCATCGACGAGCGCTCCGGCGTCATCGTCATCGGCCGCGACGTGCGCGTATCCACGGTGGCGGTGGCGCAGGGCAACCTTACGGTCACGATTTCGGAATCGCCGCAAGTCAGTCAGCCGGCGCCGCTGTCGCGCGGCCGCACCGTCGTCGTGCCCCGCACCCAGGTCGGGGTCCAGGAAGAAGGCAAGCGGCTCGCCTTGATGCACGAAGGCGTCTCGCTGCAGCAAGTCGTCGATGGATTGAACGCACTCGGCATCGGGCCGCGCGATCTCATCACCATATTGCAGGCGATCAAAGCCGCCGGCGCCATTCAAGCCGATATCGAGGTGATGTGATGACAAGCTTGAGCCCGATCGACCTCTCGGCGTCGCTCTCCTCGGTCGGTGACGCCGCCACCAAGCAGGCGCAGGCCGGCCTCAATATAAAAAGCAAGGCCAAGCAAGCCGCGCAGAACTTCGAGGCGAATTTTCTCGGCAACATGTTCCAGGAAATGTTCACCGGCATCGACGGCGACGGGCCGTTCGGCGGCAGCGGCGCGCTTAAAATCTGGCGCTCGTTCATGACCGACCAGATAGCCAAGTCGTTCGCCAAGGCCGGCGGCATCGGCATCGCGCCGATGGTGTACAGCGCACTGCTCAAAGAACAGGGATTGAAGCCATGAAACCGATCGCGACGGCGTCCGAGGCGGAGCAAGCGGTCGATGACATGACCGCCTTGTTGCAGCGGCTCGCCGCGATCCTGGAGCAGGAGACGCGGCTCGTGCATGCCGGCAAGGTGCGGAGTGCCGTCACGCTCGCGGCGTCCAAGGCAGAGCTCGCCGGCGGCCTGTTCGCGGCCGGGGAACGTTTCAAAGCCAGCGCGAAATTTCTGCAACAGTCGGTGCCGGCGCGCTGCGCGGCGCTGCTGCGGTTACAGGAAAGCTTCCGCGGCATTCTGCATAAGAACATGATCGTGCTGGCGACGGCGCACGCGGTGTCCGAAGGAATCGTCCGGCGGCTGTCAGGCGATCTCGCCCGCAAGGCGGCGCCGCAGGTCTACGGCGCGACCGGGCGGACCACGGCGCCCAATCCGCGGCAAGGGCGGCCACTTGCCCTCAGCCGTACGCTTTAGCCTCGCCGACGGAAAACAGCCGCTACGCTGCGGATACGCCGCGATCCAAGGCGGCGAGCAGCGGCTGCAGAAATGGCTCATAGGCGCGCCAGCGACCGATGGCGCTGCTGTCGATGGGCTGGCGAGCCTGCATCAAACTGGATGTGCGAATAGGCCGATCGGTTTTGTGGAACGACAGGCACCTCGGGTCCCACTCAAGCCCGCAGTGGCCGAGGATGCGACGCACCTGGCTCTCCAGATCGGCGACTACATCTTCATATCGGACATGAAGAATGCGACCCGCCGGCAATACGCTCTGCCAATGCGCCATATGTGTCTGGTAATTTCGGTAGTACGTTCCAAGTTCGGTCAAGTCGTACGTATAACCAACTTTGCCGCTGAACAGCTTGGAAAAGCACGACAGACACGTGTCGACCGCATTTCTTTCGACATGAATTATCACGGCATTCGGTAGGGCCAGATGAATTAGCCCGGCATGGCGATAATTCCCCGGCAGCTTATCGACGATGTGCGTCGCAGCCGGATAACGGCGCTCCAACTGGGCAAGATAGTCCGCGCCGAGGTCGTAAAAATCAGATCCGCTCATGCTTCGCACGATCTCTGGAAAGAGCTCGGAACTTCCAAATCGCGTGCGAATGCCCTCTATGGCGGCGTCGAAGAACGTTAGCTCGCCTGCTCCAAAGACTTGCGCGTGACTGGCAAGTATTTGCTCGACTAATGTCGTTCCAGAACGCGGCATGCCGACGACAAAGATCGGAACCGAAGACGGGTGTCCGACGCCTTGCCAAGTTCGAAGGAGCTCCGGCGTAAACGTCGACCTGATGCGAGCGAGCGCCGCAAGTTCTGCGGGTTCGTCATATTTGACCTGTTGATGCTTGAGCGCATTGCCATCGCGCCAGCTGCCGAAAGCTTTTGCGTGTTGCCCCGTGTCCGCATAGGCTTTGCCCAGCGCGAAATGGAGTTCAACCCGCTCATCGACAGACAGCCGCGCGGCGTTCTGAGACAGTTGTTCGAGCGCGGCAAGGCGGGCATCGCCGGCAACATAAGGGTCTAATTCGCCGAGATAGCGACGGTACTTGATATTTCGCGGGGCCAGTTCGACGGCGCGCTCCAAAGCCGCGCGACTCTCGGTGAACCGACCGAGTTCCATGAGCACCGAACCGAGATTGCCAAGCGCCACGTCACAATCGGGCTGCAGCGCAATGGCGTTCTGATAGGCGCTCGCTGCTTCGTTCGATTTGCCCAGATCGTTCAGCGCGGCCCCGAGATTGACGTAAGCCGGAACCAGAGTCGGCTTGAGCCTTATGGCTTGACGTTCGGCCGCGACGGCTTCCTCTATTTTTCCTCGGTCACGCAAGGCAGCGCCGAGGTTGGTGTAAGCTTCAACATAGCCCGGATTGATACGAATGGCCTCACGATACGCACTGACGGCGCCATCCAACATGCGATGCTCGTGCAGTACGGAACCGAGATAGAAATGGTATAGAGCCACGTCCGGCCGAAGCTCGACCGCTTGCCGAAAGGCGGCGATTGCTTCGACAATTTTGCCCTGCGTGTGCAGCGCTATCCCGCTATTCGAATGAATATCGGCACGACTTGCATTGCCGCCGGCCGTCGCTAGGCTTGCAGCGCCGGAGTTTGGCGCCTTTTCCCTGGTTCCGGGGCGTCAGCCTGGCATTCGCCCGACGCTGATGGCGATTCATCGGCGGAGACATTCGTATGAGTCTTCCAATTCGATTGTTATCCAGATCTAAGAGGATGCCGCGGCGCGTCTCCGCACGACACCCTCCAGTTCTTGCCGGAGTCGTTCGAGCGGTGCCGTCCAATCGCCGACCGCGCTCTGCCGATAGAGCCGCATGGTCGGATACCAAGGCGTGTCGGTGCGATCGAGCATCCAACGGAAATCCGGCGAGAACGGCACCAGCAGGGTGACCGCTTTCGCCATCGCACCGGCGAGATGCGCCACCGAGGTGTCGACGCTGATGACCAGATCGAGCATGCTGAGCACCGCTGCGGTGTCGGCAAAATCCTCGAATTCGCCGCCGAGCTGAGGAACGTCGTGCTCCCGCAGGATCGCCGCGTCCGCCTCGCCGACTTCCTTTTGCAGACTGACGAAATCGACACCCGATATCGCCAGCATTTTAGTCAGGCGATCGAGCGGCATTGAGCGGTTGCGATCATTGGGGTGGCCGCGGGTTCCGGCCCAGCAAATTCCGATCCGCAGCCGGCCGGTTTGAGGCAACCGCTGGCGCCATCGATCGACACGTTCCTGTTGCGCCCGGATGTAAGGAACGTTGGCGGGAACGGTCGCAATGTCGGTGGCGAAAGCCAGCGGCAGGCTCATCATCGGGCAGTACAGATCGAAATTCGGCAGCGTCTCGCCGTCGGCGATGACCTGGGTGACGCCGGGAACGCCGGCGATGACGCTTGCAAGCGGCCGATGGACCCCGACAATGACCGTTGCCCCGCGCGCTGCGAGCAAGGGCGCATAGCGGATAAACTGGATGACGTCGCCCATGCCCTGTTCGGCGTGCAGCAGAACCGTCTTGCCGCAAGGGTCGCCATCACCGAGCCATATCGGCTGCGCGATATTGGGCCGCAACGCGGCAAATTGGGCGCAACGCCAGCGATATTCGTACTTCCGCCAGCCGCGGTCGAAATCGCCAAGGCAGAGCCGCACCAGCGCTTCGTTAAAGTTGGCGTCGGCATGGTCCGGCTGTCGCGCGGTAACAAAGGCGAATTCGGCCAATGCCGCGTCGAATTGATTCAAGACCGCGTAAGCGTTGCCACGATTGACGTAGGCATCGAGGCAATCCGGATTAATGCGCAGTGCCGCGGCAAAGGCGGCCAGCGCCTCGTCGTGGTGCCCCAAACTGACCAGAGCGGTGCCGCGACGAACCAGCGTGTCGACGTGGTCCGGCGCTAGTGCCAGCGCCCGATCGAAGCTCGCCAGCGCCTCTTCGGGACGCCTAAGCTTAACGAGGGTCTTTCCTCGATTACTCAAGGCGCTGACGCGATCGGCCGGACCGATATCGAGCGTTAAAGCGCGATCGAAGCTCCGCAACGCCTCTTCAGATCGCTCAAGCGCCGCAAGAGCGCAGGCACGGTTGTGGTGAGCAGTACCGAGATCGGGAGCGAGTTCGACCGCGCGATCGAAGCTGGCCAATGCTTCGGCAATACGGCCAAGATTTTGCAACGCATTGCCGCGATTGTAATGAAGCAAGGCGTCGCCCGCACGCTGCGCTAAAACCCGATCGAAGCTCGCCAATGCTTCCTCGTGGCGCTTGAGCGCGTCGAGGATCACGCCATGAGATATCAGCACGTCCGCGGCATTGGGCTTGGCGCGCAGCGCCGCCGCGACCAGACGCAGCGCTTCCGCGGGTTGGCCTTGTTGATTTTTGAGGACGCCGGACAGATGCAGCGCATCGCCGTGACGCGGATCGGCGGCGAGGATTTCCCTATAGATCCGATCGGCCTCGTCAAGCTGTCCGGCGCGGTGCCGCGCCAGCGCCTGCTCGAACGAGCGGGCGAGTCGCGATTGCTTCGCGGTTGCCTGCCTCGCCATGCCATTCTTGCCTGTAGCCTGGGGTGGACGTCGGCGGCGCCAAACCGAAAAGAACGGCTCGTGCGTTGCCGCAACCCAAGTTCGGCGATGGTGGTTAACCGATGATAAACTTCCGGGGAAATAGACGGCTCATTAACGGCAATGGCCTACATTGCACGACGGGTGGGCGGCTTGGAACAGCGTCACGGTCCATGAGCATCGGCAGCGTAGGCAGCAGCCAGTCGTTCTGGCAACAGGACCAAGCCAATTGGAGCCAGGCACAATCCGAAGCCCAGAGCTCCTCGCTCAGCAATGCGCTGATTACCGCAATGGGCAGCGTTGTCTCTAATCAAGCCAAGGGCTTGGCGAGTATCGCCGCCGGCGAGGCCGCGACCCGCGTCCACGCCCAGTTGGTCGCGGCGCTGCAAAGTGCGGTCCAAGCCTCACAGGCCAGTTCCGGCGGCTCCACTGCCAGCGCTCCGGCGGCCGGCGCAGCGGCGACCGGGACCGGCACGGTGCCGCTCTCGTCGACCACATCGCTCATGACGCTTGGAATTCCCGAGAACGGCACTATCACCGTCAGCGACGGCACCAATACGACGACTTTTGCGTCGACCGGCACGGATACGGTGGGCGATTTGATCAATGCCATCAACAATCCAAACATTGCCGCCAACGCGCAAGTCACGGCGTCGTTGAACTCGAGCGGCGAGCTCGTTCTCACCGGCAAAAATCTTACCGATTTCATCTCCGTCGCCGGTCTATTTGCATCGAACGTCGGCTTTGGCGCCCAGAATTCCAGTTTCCAGCCCACCGCCCCCGCTTCCACGACCGCCAGTTCCTCGACCAGTTCGGCGTCGTCCAGTTCATCGAGCAGCGCCAGCCCTTCGAGCGGCACATCCACCGCCGTTTCGACAAGCTCTCCCTCTGCCGTATTGTTCAATTCTGCGCTCGCACTGCAAACCGGCGGCACCGCCGAAATCCTGTTGGCGAGCACCGGCTCGAGCGGATCGTTGCTCAATTTGCTAGCCTGACCCGACGGCACCCGTCCGCACGTTCGATCGTCAGCCTCACAGCGCAGCTCACGCACCGGACCTTCACGCGTCGCCGCGCAGGCCCCGGCGGCGATGCCGCGATGAATTCCGATGATTGAAGTCAATTGATCCGGCAACGGCTTGATCGCCAGCGGGGACGTTTCCGCCGGGATAGGCAATCGCCCAACATAATCCATTCATTGGGCCTGACCTCGATCTTCCAAGACCACGTTTGAAACTCGCTGGAAGCCATCCGCCGTTCCGGAGCCGGGCTATCGGCGCGCTGCGTACCGGCGCAACCGGCGCTGCCGGCAAATAAAAAAGCGGCGGAGCTTGCGCCCCGCCGCCTTCTCCAGAAGGCCTGTGCCAGAAGATTTTAGCCGAACAGCTTGAGCACCGACTGGTTCGCCTCGTTGGCGATGGACAGTGCGGAGATTTCCAGCTGCTGTTGGGTTTGCTCGGTCAGCAGGTTGGCGCTGGCCTGGTTTTGATCGGCCAGCACGAGATTGCTGGCGCCCGTCTGCAGGGTGTTGATCAGGTTGGTCTCGAAGGTCTGGCGGGTCGAGATGGTCGACGAATTGGTGCCGAACGTCTCGGTTTGGGCCCGCACAGTGGTGATCGCGTTGTTGATCGCCGCTTCCGTGGTTGCGATATTGCCGTTGTCCTGGAAGCCGCTGCCGCTGATCGCCGACAGTCCAAGTCCCGACGAGCTGAAGTTCACGCCACCAATGGTCAGACCGCTGGTGCCGTTCTCGTTGAAGTCGACCGTCAGGTTGTCGCCATTGAGCAGATTGACGCCGTTGTACGACGAGTTGCCGGCGAGCTGATCGATCTGCGTGAGCAGCGCGTTAAAGTTGCTCTGCAACGTGGCGCGCGTGGAGTTTGGCGTAACCACGGTGGCCACCGGCGACGTCGACGTCGCGACGCCGAACGTGGCAAGCGCCGAACCGCCGACCGTCACCGTGTTGGAGCTGGTCGGAGTCGAGCTGCAGCTTGCCGCTGCCGTTGACGGTGGCGGTAATATCGCCGAGGGCGCCCAGGGCGGTATTCAGACCGGCGAGGGTCGAGATCTGGCCGGCCCCCGTGCCGAACGTGAGCGTATGCACGGTGTCGGTGCCGATCCCGATCGTCAGGGTCTGGTTACCCGAAACCGCCGTTGCCAGGCTTGCATTGTAGTTGTTGTTATAGGCCGTCGAGTTGAAGCCCAATGAGGTGCCAACGTCGCCGCCGACGGTGATTGAATTGCCGGAAGTGGAGGCCAAGGTAAGCGTCGTGCCGCTGTTGGTCGAGCTCGCCGTGATCTCGCCGTCGGTGTTGCTGGCATTATTTGCCGCGAGCACCAGTTGGGCCAGGTTGTTAAAAGTGCCGTTCGCCGTGGCATTCGCGTTCGTATCGCTCGCCACGTAGTACAACGTCGAGGTCTGCCCGCCCTGGTCCGTCAGCGTCAAGGTGCTGCCCGCTACGCCCGATGTGGGAGCAGAGAAGTTGGCGCCCACCGCACCGGTGCCGGTAACGGCAACCACGTTGCTGCCGACGCTGTTGCTCGTCACCGAGAAGTTGCCGCCACTGTCCGTGACGGTCGCCGTGGTGCCGAGTTGGGCTTGCAGGTAGGTCTGCAGACCACCTGTAGTGTGGAACGTCGCGCCGCTGTCGCTCGCCCCGAAGGTTGCCGTGACGGCGGTGCCGCTGCCAACCTTGAAAACCAGCGTTTGGCCGGTTGTCAGGCCGGTAAGATCGGTGTCGGTGGTCGAGGAGGTGGACAGCGTGGCCGCGGTCAGACCGGAAGTCGAGAAAGTGTTGCTGGTCGCCTGGGTCGTGTCGGCCCCGATCGTTCCGGTTCCGGTGATGTTCGAGTAGGTCAGCGTTCCGGTCGCGGACTGCTGCGCCTGCTGCGCGGTCGACAGCGCCTGCTCGAGGAGGCTCGTCAGACCGGTGAGGCCGTCGTTCGCCGCGTTCAGCGTCTGCTGCGCCTGGCCGATCTGGTCGAGGAGCGCGCTCAGATCGTTGGCGCGGTTGGTCAGCGACTGCGAGGTGAAATAAGAGGTCGGATTGTCGAAAGCGGTGTTGACCTTCTTGCCGGTCGCAAGTTGTTCCTGCGTAGTATTCAAGTCGTTTGAGGTGTTTTGCAGGGCCAGCAAGTTCTGCCGAATGCCACTGCTCAAGGTGATGTCGGACATAGTAGGTACCCTTCTGGTTACAGGCCGTACTGGCTTGCACTTGCTGTACGCGCTGTACCCGCGAGTGCATGTTCCGATCAGGCGGATCGGTTGCCGAAGGTTTGCCGCAATTCGCTTAAAGACGCGTAAACCTGCGTATTTTTGAAATTGATCCAGGTTTTCGAAACTGTATTTTGCTGCGCTGCGGAGATATCGCGCCGTGCTTGCGCCATAAGGATTTCCACGGCTTTGCGAGATTTCGCGCCGCCGCTTAACCCTGCGGTAACTATTTTTGTTTGCTATTGGTTAACCATAATCGAAGACTTGCCCGATGCCTGATCGATCGGCCGGGAACGCTCGCGCGGTTGCCGATCGAAAAAATGAACGTGATGCGCCATGCCCGACGCCGGTCCCTCCCCGTCAATCGCTCCGTCCGCATCGCCGCCGCTTGCGCCGGCCGGCACCGCCCATCAAGCTCGTGGTCGCGACTCCCTGTTTCGGCGGTCAGATCTCGGTGGTTTACGCGGCATCCTTGTTCAAGCTCCAACAGGCGATCCGGGCCTTCGGGGATTTCAAACTGAACGTGCTGTTCAAGGATGGCGACGCCTTGATCACCCGGGCCCGGGCGAGCCTCGTCGCGCAATTCCTCGACGACCCGGCGGCGACCCACCTGCTCTTTGTCGACGCCGATATCGGCTTCGAGCCCGATCAGGTGCTGCGCCTCATCGAATGTGGGGCCGACATGAGCGCCGCCGTCTATCCGATCAAGCGGATCGACTGGGACAAAGTGAAAGACGTCATCGAGGCCGGCCGCCCCGATCCGGGCGCCGCCGCCCTGCAATATGTTTTCGAAGTCGAAAACCCGAACGCCGTCGTTCAGGCCGCCGGCTTTATCAAGGTCCGCTACGCGGGAACCGGATTCCTGATGATCCGCCGCCAAGCCTTGGAGCGGATGTGCGCGCACTATACGCAGCTCAAATACCGACGCGATCACTCGGTCGACGCCGGGACCGCAAGCGACAATCGCTTCGCTTTGTTCGAATGCATGATCGCCGCCGACGGCACCTATCTCAGCGAGGACTTCGCCTTCTGCAAGCGCTGGACCGACATCGGAGGCGAAATCTGGGCGGATTGCAAAAGCACACTCAGCCACGTCGGTCCAATGACGTTTCGCGGCAATCTATCGTCCCAATTCGTCCCTACCTGTTGAACGGGCTGCACGCAGAGACCAAGGCTCGGCGGCCGCGGCAATTCATATAGACAATCATAAAAAGAGAAATACCGGCAAGCAAATCTTAACAACGGCGGCCCTATAACGCCGGCAAGGAAGCGCGCAAGCCAATTGCCCACCAGCGGACTCTCTCGACATGAACTACGCCAGCAAAGCCTACGCAAAGACCGCAATCGAAACCGCGCGGCCGCGTGACCTCGAGGCGAATTTGCTTTTGCAGGCGGCCGCGAAATTGCAGGCCGTTCACGACTCATGGCGCGAAAAAAAGCCATCCGGCCTCAACGAAGCCCTCCTCTTCAACCGCAGACTTTGGATTTTGTTTCTCGACGCGGTGACCAGCGAAACCAACAAGTTGCCCGCCGAAGTCCGCAACAACATCAGGCGTCTCGGCGTCTACATCATGGCGGAAACCTATTCGCTCATGACCAACCCGAAGCCGGATCACCTGACGTCGATCATTCACATCAATCGCGGCATCGCGGCCGGCCTGCGCGGCAAAGCGTAAGGCTGCCGGCTTACGGCGAAGCCCTCAGGCGGCGCGCGGCATATCCAGGCGGAGCCGGCCGCGTAAATGCGGGATGCGTTTTACATCCATCTTGGCGGCAAGTATCCGCAGATTGAACAGCTCTTCTTTAGTGGCGATCGCGAAATCCGAAAACTCGCGCTGCCCATCGTGGAAATCGTCATCGGACAGGGCCTCTTCGAACAGATCGAGCCAGCCGGATGCATCGGCATCGCCTCCCGCGCCCTCGTGAAACAGCATTTTTTGCCGGTCGCGGATGCAAGCCGGCAGTTGCGAGGGATATAGATCGTAGAGTGCGCGCAGCGGCGCTTTGCCGACCGGCACACTGCCCAGCCGCTTGAGCAAAGCGGATTCGCCGAGTTCACTGGCGTAGCCGACCACCGTCTGGTCCAAAAACGGCTCGCGTATTTCGAGCTGGAATTGCATCGAGCAGCGATCGACCCTTTGCAGATTGGCGCGATGCATCATGCCCAGACATTGTTTCTGCACATAGCGCCCGGCGTCATTCGATTGCATAAAGGCGTCTTCGAGCGGGGAGTAACCGGCGAACAGCTCGTCGGCGCCTTCGCCGCACAACGCGACGCGGAAGCCGTCCTGATGAATGCGCTGTGACAGCAGATAGGTGTGGAGGCTGGGACGGATCACCGACGGCTCGAACGTTTCCACGGCGTCGACCACCGTCTCGATGAGGGAAAGCGTCTCGGCGCAAGGCGCGGCGACGCTCACTTCGCGCAGGTCGAGGCCGGTCTCCTCGGCGTAGCGCTTGGCGTAGATGTAATCGGGCGCGTTCTTGCCCATCGGCAATGTAGCCCGGCATCGTTGGGCGGAATTGCCGCGCATAGTGCATGATCAGCGTGCTGTCGATGCCGCCGCTGAACAGCGCCGCCACCGGAAGATCCGAGGGCACGCGGATGCGCACGGCTTCCGACAGAATTCGATCCAGCTCGTGCGGCGAGGCAGCGGTCGAGATTTTCGCCAGACGGCGGACTGTAATGGCGTCCGCAAAAATTGCGGGTCAGCAAATAGCCGGGGGGCAGCAGCAGGATATCGTCGCTTTCGCTCGCCTCCAGCAAAGGCCGGATTTCCGAGCAAAACAAAAAGCCTTCGCGCGATCGTATCAGATAGAGCGGTTTGACGCCGAATGGATCGCGCGCGGCAAGAAACTCGCCGGTCGCGGTGTCGACCGCAACGAAGGCATACATGCCCGCCAAACGTCCGATGCCGGCTTGGCCCCATATCCGCAAGACGTTGGCGACGACTTCCGTGTCGCATTCGGTGCGGAACGGCACGCCGAGCGCCGCCAATTCCCGACGCAAAACGTCATGATTGTAGATTTCGCCGTTAAACGAGACGAGAAAGCGCTCGTCGAAAGAGGCTTGCGGCTGCGCGCCAAGCGCCGCATCCACAATCCGCAGACGCCGCGTGCACATCGCGATGTTGCTTCCGACCCGCACAAGCGGGTCAGTCACGTCTCCGCGATGCAGCATTCCCCCGATAAGACGCCGAACCGCGGCTTCGGCGCCATCCCAATCGATGGCCACCGCTATACCGCACATGATGCCCCCGGAAATTAACGCGCCAATTCCAACCAAGCTTGCGAAATAGCGTAGGTCGGTATGGTTAACGGTCGGTTTACCATGGCTTTTTAGGGTCCTCGGGCCCGGAGCTCCGCGACGCCAGGGCGCCGCAAGGGACGCAGTATGACCAAGGCGGCAGATCTGATCGCCGGTGACGACCTCAAGGCGGCCGCGCTTCAATTTATCCAGGAATCGCGAGCGAGAATCGAAGACGAACAGAACGGCCTCCGCAGCATCTTCGACAGCTGGCTCACCCGCGTACTCACCCAGCTGACGAGCTTCGAACCGAACCGGCCGTGGGAGGATAGCGTCCTCGACTACGTCTTGCGTTCTCCCGGACAGGACCAGGGCCTGCACTGGGATCTGCACCGGCTGCGCCTATTTCTCGATCGTTGGCAGCAGGGACGTTTCGTCGATTTTTCTCAGCGCGAATTGTCGTCTGTCCATTACCACCCGCGCTTCGGCACCGAGTTCGGCGTCGACGTATTGCTCACCTGCCAGGGCGCTCCATCGCTCATGCGCTGGCGCGGCATACCGCTGATGAAGAATGTCTTCGATTTCGCCATGTACCCGATGCTGGTCGCCGAACTTCGTCCGCAAACCATATTTGAAGTCGGCTCGGGGCTCGGAGCGAGCGCCGTATGGTTCGCCGACAATTTGACGTTCTGCGGCATTGCCGGGCGTGTTCACTCGGTCGACCGGGTGAGAGTCACGGCGGAGTATCCGGGTGTCGAATACCACGAAGGCGACTGCTCCGATCCGGAACACCTATTCGACGCCGAGCTCCTTCGCACGGCGCCGCATCCCTGGCTCGTCGTCGAAGACGCCCACCACAATGTCGGCGGTGTCGTGGAGCACTTCCACGAATATCTTTCGTCCGGCGACTATCTGGTGGTCGAAGACAGCGATGTAAAACGTGAGACGCTTCGGCAATTCGTCGCCGCGCATCCCGGCGCCTACCTGGTCGATACGCGCTTCACCGACAATTTCGGCCGCAATGCGACCTGTGCCGCCGATTCGATTTTCATCCGCACAACAGTCGCCGCCTAGTCCGCTTACCCCGTGACCGGGGCAAGAAAGTCGACCAGGCTGAGCTGCGCAAGCCGCGCCGACACCGACATCGATGCCGACAGGTTGTTCTGCAAATTGAGGATCTGCTCGCCGACCTGATTCTGATTCACGCCGTCGATGTTCTGCATCATGTCCTGCAGTGTCGTCTGCGTTTGCGTGTTCAGCGTCGCGGCATTGCTGACGGTCGTCTGCGCATTGGCGAGGTCGGCCTCGATATCGCTGATCGACTGGGTGCCCGATTGACCGCCGAGATTGGCGGCCACGTCCTGGCTTAGCGCCTGATAGTTTCCTTCCGCATTCGGATCGCTCGGCGAATAGGTCGTCGCCGCCAGCACCGCGACATTGGCGACCAGCGTGGTGAGCGCCTGCTCGTTGGCGCGCATGCCGTAATTGATGGTCATCGAGGGACCGACTTGCGCGGTCGCGGTCTGTAGCGCCGGCGTCGAGCCGTTTTCGCCGGTGTACCAGAAGACCGTATTGGCCGGCGTGCCGTTGACCAGCGCCGTCGAGGTATCGGGTGGCGAACCGTTGACGCGCTGCGGCGGATCGCTGAAAAAGTCGTTCGCCGCCGCCATGGCGGATGCCGCCGGCAGCGCGGTTTGCGCCAGGCCGCCGATCGCCGAAGTCAGCGCCGTTTGCAGATTGGCGGCTGTGACCGACGACGACGGATCGATGGTGAATTGATTGGCGCCCGCCGGCGAATTTGTCGTGGCCTGCAGCGAAATGGTTTGCGTCGATCCGTCGGGCAGCGTGAGCTGAAATTGGATCGTGTCGCCGTTGCTTAGGATCGGACGGCAGGTTAATCGTGATGGCAGGCGGCGAACCCGAGGGCCCGGTCGCTGTCGCGCCGGTCAAACTCGAAATCGACCCCGGTGAGCTGGAAGCCGAACGGCGTGCCGTCCTGGCTTAGCGTTACCGTGGAGCCCGAAGTAGCAGCGCTCAGATGCCCCAGCCCGGCGGTGCCGAGATCGGCCTGTTGACGCTCCGAGATCACCTGCGTCAGCCCAGCCTGGGCGCCGTTGCCGTTGAGAATATCGGACTCGCTTGCCACCGACGGCTGGTTCGAGGCGCTGCCGGAGAAAATATAATTGTCGCCGACCTGGGTATTAAGCAGCGACAGGATGTTGCCGAGCTGCGTGGCCGCACCGGCCTGCGTATTCGTCTGGCCGTTGGCGTTGAGCGTGAACCCGCTTTGCCCGCCGATGGTTTGCTGGATTGCGTTACTGGCGCCGTCGAGCTGGCTGAGCACCGACTGCGCGACACTCAGCGTCGTTCCGACTGTCTGCGCCGTGGCGCTATAGCCGTTGATAGCGGCGAGTTGACCGTTGAGCGACAGTGCAACTCCGGCCTGGTCCTGCAAATCCGAATAGGTTTGCGCAACTTGGCCGGTGCCGAGTTCTTGAGCCAGCGTGTTGAGCTGGTTCATCATACTGTTTTGCGCCGCAATATTGGCCGCGGTGATCGATCCTGGCCCGGTGATGCTCATTACGACACCGCCTGTATGAGGGCCGACATCATCTGCTGGATCGTGCTCATCACCCGGGCATTGGCGCCGTAGGCGTTCTGCAGCGTGATCAGATTCGACATTTCAGTGTCGATATTGACGCCGGATTGGTCGCTGAAGCGCTGCTGCAAGGCGGTGAGAACCGTGTCCTGACCTTGCTGGAGATTGCTCGCCGCGTTGGCCGCCTGCGACTGCTGGCTCACCACCGCGCTCATATATTGCGACAGCGTGCCGCTATACGGCGACGCCGCGTTGCCAAGCCCGGTGGCCGGCGAATAGGTCAGCGTCGCCTGACTCATCTGATTGACCAAAAAATTCGGCCGGGTTGGGTCGCCTGACGTGGTGTTCGCCGCATAGGCGACGATGCTCGACGGCGAGGCGACGAGCGCCGCGTTCACCGCGATTTCGCCGGCAAGACCCGTCGTCTGCGAGCCGCCAGCCGTGATCGCGCCGGTAATCGGCGCCCCGCCATCGGTAAACAGCGGCAGTTGCGCAACGCCACTTTGCAGGGACGTCACCGTCGATGTCGCCGACATCGCGTTGACGATATTGCCGGCGCCGTTGTTGAGCACCTGCAGGACGGTGCCGGACGGATTGGAAAATTGCAGGTTGGTGCCGAGCGCGGTATTGAGCTGCGACACCACCGCGCTCATGCCGGCGGCCAAGTTGACGCCGATCACCGGGTTGGTCGCATTGGCCTGTTGGGCCGGCAACGTGCCGCCGGCGCCCAGCGCGACGATCGTGACGGTGTGCTGCTGGTTCTGCGCGTCGGTGTAAGTGAGCTGCACCGTGTTACCCGGCAGCAGGTTGCTGACATCCGTGCTGAACCCGGCCTGCGCTCCCGACGTCACCGCAGTGCCCGCGGTCGTGACGTTCGACGCGGCTTGCGACATCTGATTCGCCATTTCGTCGAGCTGGGTCTGCGCTTGCGGCAGGATCGTGTCCCGCATCTGCAGATAGGCGCCGATTTGCCCCGACTGTATCGCATTGGTGGCGACGAGGTCGGTGGTCCCTCCGCTCGGCGACGTCAGCGTGATCGTGCCGGCACTGTCCTGGCTGGGATCGGCGCTCCATTGCGAAGTCCGCCGACAACGAGCCGACGTCGCTGAAGGAAAGTTGCGAAGCCTGATTATTGGCGACCAATTGCTGGCCGTTGCCGGTGTAGATCGAGACCTGATTGTCCGTGCCCTGACTTACCGTAACGTTCATCAGCTGCGAGAGTTGGGTAATGTCCTGATCGCGCTGATCCTCGAGCGTAGCCGTAGCGCTGTCGGAGGTCGCGGCAACCAGCTGCTGATTGATCTGGGCGATGTGCTGCAGCATCGTATTGGCGGTTTGAACGCCGCTGGAAATGCCCTGCTCGGCCTGAGTGCGTAGCTGCTGGATCGTCGACGTCATCGAATTGAGATTTTGCGCCAGACCTTGCGCGGCGCTGACAGCGGCGCTCTGCGCCGAATACGAACTCGGGCTGGTCGCCAGCGTTTGCAACGCCGTGGTGAAATTATTGAAAATCGCGTCGAACGACGTCGACGATCCCGGCGTGCCGTAAATCTGCTGAAGCTGCTGATAGAGCTGCGATGTCGTGCCGGCATAGGAGTCGCCGGAGGTTTCGGTCCACAACTGGCTCTGCAGCAGCGTATTCAGATTGCGGTTGATGCCGGTGACGTCGACGCTGGTACCCGGCTGGCCGACGACCGCAAACTCTTGCTGCCCGAGGCTCTCGTCGACATAGCCGGGCGTGTTGGCGTTCGCCACATTGCCGGCGATCACCGACAAGGCCTGCTGTGTGGTATTTACGCCCGCCACTGCGGCTGACAGCGCCTGATTGATGCTCATGGCGACAGCGGCTCACGCAACCCGCGGTTCGAGAACAATGTGCCGGCGGTCCTCACCGGCCTATCCCACCGAAACTGGTCACTGGATGACTTGCAGCAGGCTTTGGATCATCTGATTGGCCGTCGTCATGACGCGCGCGTTTGCCGAGTAGGCCTGCTGCGCCACGATCAGATTGCTGAATTGCGTGGAGATATCGACGTTCGAGGACTCCAGCGAGCTGCCGACGATCTTGCCGGTGGCGCTGTAGATCGGCGGCCCCGAGTTCGGCCGTCGCGGCATAGGCGCCGCCATTGAGCGCCTGCAGCGAATCTTCGCCGTTGAACGTCGCGAGTGCAATCTGTGCCAGCGGAATGGTCTGGCCGTTGGAGAACGAGCCGACCACGCGGTTCTGGCTGTCGACCGACACCGATTGAAGTTGCCCGGCGGCGAAGCCGTTCTGCTGCAGCTGGGTGACCTGCGGCGTGCCGCTCGAATTGGCAAACTGCGTCAGCCCGTTGGTGCCGAAATTGAGCTCGACATTGCTCAACGTGTCGCCGTTGACGGTCAGGCTCGGAATGTTGAACGCGCTGGAGGTCGGCTGAGTAAGCTGACCGCTCGAGTTGAAAACGAAGTTCTCGCCGACATTCTGCCAGGCCGATTGCGTGCCGGTGGCGCTTGAGTTGGTCTGATAGTACAGGTTCCAGGTGCTTTGACCGGAGCTGTCGGTCAATTGCGCCCAGCGGAATTGGATATTGAGCGGATTGCCCTCGCTATCGTAAGCGGTGATCGAGCCTCCGGAGACCGACTGGTTGGTGAAAGTCGTCAGATCGCTGCCGATAACCGTGCCGTTGCCGGGAGAAACGCTCGGAGTTTGAATGCCGAACGCCGATGGCGAAGCCGTCCCGCCGACAGCGAGCGTTGCCGTCGGATCGCTCGCCAGCAGGCTGACGTCACCGTTGCCGGTATCCACCGAACCGATCACGCCGGTGAGACCTTGAACCGCAGTCTGCAATTGCGCGAGCGTCGCAACATCGCCGGCGGCCGAGCCGAAGGTGATCGTTTGCGGCGATCCGCCGCCGACCGAGACGGTCAGGGTTTTCCCGCTGAATCCCTGAGTCAGCAGATTGGTCGGCTGAAAGGTATTATTTGAAGCGCCGAAACCGAGATCCGCTGCATCGGAGGCGCCGGTGCCGCTGATGGAAACCGTCGCGGTGTCGTTATTCCCGGTCAATACCAGGCTGCCTGATGTGAGCGTGGCCGTGACCGACGCATTGCCCGCGTTGCCGGAATTGACCGCGTTGATCAGGTCGCCGACGGTGCTGGTGTTCGTCACCGTATACTGCGTCGTATTGGTACCGTCACCGACGGAGATGATGTCGCCCGCACTCATGCCGAGCGAGGTGAGCGTGGTGGCGTCGGTAAGGGTGTTGACGGAGCCGGTACCGGCGGCTGCCGCATCGGGCAATAATGTCGCGCCAGTACCGATGATTTCCGATCCCGCGATCGGATTGTTGGCAAAATCGCTGGGAGTAAGCATTCCGGATGTCGGCGTGCTCGGCAGATTGGCCTCATAGGTGACCGAAGTGGTCTCCTGCGCCGGAATGAAATTATTCTGAAACTGCAGCACCTGGGGGACACTGCCTTCGGGATTGCCCGTGGTCGCGTTGACCGGGATGCCCATCAGATAATAACCGGCGCCGTTGACCAGATTGCCGCTGGAGTTCAATTGAAAATCGCCGGCGCGCGTGAAGTCGGTGACGCCGGAGAAAACAGGCTGGTTGTCGGTGAAGCCGGTCGGTTGCGCGACGACGAAGTAACCGTCGCCGTTGATTGCCATGTCGGTGGATACCGATGTGCTCTGGATCGTGCCGCCGACCGTGTTGGTCGCCACCGAATTCGCGATCACGCCATCGGCGGTCTGCTGGTTTTGCGTGGCTGCGGATACCAGATCCTGGAAACTGGTGTCGGTCTCCTTGTAGCCGGTCGTTTGCGAGTTTGCGATGTTGCCGGAAATATTCTGCAGAGCGAAGGACTGCGCCTGTAGACCAGCCACTGCGGTGGTCAACGCATCGAAGATACCCATGACTTCTCTCCAACTCGATCTCAACGCGACAGCGGCACACAGCCGCACCCAACAGCGGCGGCAGCAAGCGGCATGCCACAAATTTTACGTTTGATTTCAATACTTTGTGCGGCCGCACGGATTTGCCCCTGGGGCACTTATGCCGCTCTGCGGGCAAAAATTGCCGGGCGCGATGCGCTGTGCCATCAGTGTCGAGCTTTGCTTTATCGATAAGACGTCGAGCGGAAATCGCATGCGCTTCGAAGGCACCGGCTCCTACGTCGCCACCGACGACCTCAAGGTGGCGGTCAATGCGGCGATCGCACTGGAACGGCCCTTGCTGGTCAAAGGCGAGCCCGGCACCGGCAAGACCGTGCTGGCAATCGAAATCGCCAAGGCGCTTTCGGCGCCGCTGATCGAGTGGCATGTCAAGTCGACGACCAAGGCGATGCAGGGACTGTATGAATATGACGCGGTGACACGGCTGCGCGACAGTCAGTTGGGCGACGCGCGGGTGAAGGATATCCGCAATTACATCAAACGCGGCAAATTATGGGAGGCATTCGTCGCCGACGAGCGGCCGGTGCTGCTCATCGACGAGATCGACAAGGCCGACATCGAATTCCCCAACGATCTGCTGCAAGAGCTCGATCGCATGGAGTTCTTCGTCTACGAAACCGGCGAGACCATCCACGCCCGCCGCCGCCCGATCGTGGTGATCACGTCGAACAACGAGAAGGAATTGCCGGACGCATTCTTGCGCCGTTGTTTTTTCCACTACATCCGCTTCCCGGATTCCGACACCATGCGCGCCATCGTCGAGGTGCATTTTCCCGGCATCAAGCATCGCCTGGTCGCCGAAGCGTTGAAGCTGTTCTACGAGATCCGCGACGTGCCGGGCATGAAGAAGAAGCCCTCGACCTCCGAATTGCTCGATTGGCTTAAGCTTCTCATGGTCGAAGACATTTCGGTCGAGACGCTGCGCGAGCGCGATCCGAAGCGGCTCATTCCGCCGCTGCACGGCGCGCTCATCAAGAACGAGCAGGATGTGCACCTGTTCGAGCGGCTCGCCTTTATGACGCGGCGCGAGGGCCGCTAGGGGATGATGCCGAAAAGCGGAAGCCGGTTTTCGGATAAGATCATGCTCAGAATAACAAAACTCACCACAGCGGGTGCATATTGAACGAATATGTGGCGCCGAGGCCGTAAATGAATTGATTGGGCGAGCCGCGCTGCGTTACCAGCGGCGAATTGGCCGCCGAGCCGGTGAGCCGCTGATATTCGACAAATGCATGCGCGGTCCATGTCTGATTGAACGCGTATTGCAGTTGCGTTCCGGCGCCGTAGGAATAGACACCGCCGCCGGCATGGTAGGCGGTCAGCGGTGCCAAGCCCGGCTGCAGGGCATTGGCGGCTATGGCTTGCGCCGCCGTGATGCTGAAATAGGGCGATGTTGCCGCCGCCGTTTGCAACGTCATCCGCGGACCGGCCGAAAAGGTCCACTGCCCGATCGGCACGACTGCATCGAGGAAAACGTCGCCGGTCACGCCGGTCTCGCCGCCGATGCCTTGGCGGGCCTCACCGCGAAGCCGCAACCAGGGCAGCGGCCAGATATTGGCAAATGCGCCCACCTGCGCCGCGTAATTGACGTCGGCGAGGCCATTGGTCTCCGCATAATCCGACGCCTTGCGCCGGTCGACGATTTGGACCGCGGGACCGAATTGGAACACGGGGGTATTGATGACGCTAAAGCCGAAGCTGTCGCGCGGTCCGAAAAAGTCCGGGGGCGTACCTTGATTGCGAATGCTGAAAAGCGGCAATCCCGACCAGCCGAGTTCCTTGGCCGGTGCCCCTGGAAAACCGGGAACGATGCGGCCCTCAAGTCCGATAGTGACGATCCAGTCGGGAACGGCGGGTGCGTAAACCGCCGGCGCGGTCGGCGGCGGTATCGGCTGGGCAGGAAGATCCGCCGCCATGGCCGAGCCCCCGGCAAGCACGCCAAGCGATGCAAGCAACACGTTCCGCACTATCATACCCCCACCTCGTCCTGGCCGAACCGTCATCATATCGCAGGAGCCAAGCTGGGGCGAGGAGAAGAAAATGGTAAACGGTGATTTTGGAAGGGACTGTTGCCGATCGGCCGCCGGTCGCCGTTTCCCCGCTAGGGCTTAAGATCCTGATTGGCAGCCTGTTCCGCCTTCCGCTTGGCGCTCGCCCGCCGTCTTTTGCGCTTTGGCGGGGCCGCAGGAGGCGCTGCATCCACGGCCCTGGACGGGGCTGGCTCTTCGCCACCGACCGGCAGGGGCAGTGGGGCAGGAACCAAGGGGCCCGGCTGTTCACTTGCAACAAGCGCCGCTTCGGCCACCACGTCGGCCGGCAGCGATGTGGGCAAGTCTGGTTCCTGCCAGACCGATTCCTGAGGCGGCGGCTCTTGCGGCAGGGGCTCCTGGAGAGCCCCCTCCTGCTGAGCAGTCCCTGAGGGGACCGTTTCCGGCACCGCTGTCCCCTGCTCTTCTTTCTGGATCGACTGTGTGGCCGCGGCCTGGCGTGCCGCCCAGGCAGCTTCGGCCTCCTGCAACTGGCGATGCATGAGTTCGCGGGCTTTGGCGCGCCGCGCCTCGATGCGCCCGCGCAGCCGTTTGATCCAGGAGCGCGCTTGGGCTGCGGCGCGACCGAAAACGCCGCCCGCCCAGACCAGTTCGAAGGGCGTGAATTGCCGCCAAGTCTGATCGCCTTCGACGACGGCGCGCGCAATCAAGTTGCCGGCCATTGCAGTGGTATTGAGCCCGTGACCGCCGAACCCGCTGGCGAGCCACACCCCCGGGCCGAGTTCGCCGATCTGCGGCATACGATGCACCGTCAGTCCTAAGGTGCCGTTCCAGGCATATTCGGCGGTGACGTCGCCGAGCTGCGGATAGGTTTTTTTGATATCGCCCGCCAGCGCCCTGACATAATGGCGCACGTCCCTCACCCAGGCGGTCGCGCGCCCGGACAGCATCAGGCGATCGCCGCCGACGACACGGTAGTGATTATCGGCATGATCGGAATCGCTGATACCGCCGGGATAGCGCACCGTCTCCGCTAGCTTTTCGCCAAGCGGCGTCGTCGTGATCACATAAGTCGTCATCGGGATGAGCGTCGTGGCGAGCCGCGGCAGGAGTCCGCCGAGCTCGACATTGCCGCACAGCACCACGTGATTGGCGCGCAGTCGCGCGCCGGGCGTGACAATACGCTTGCGGACGCCGGCCGGATCGATCGACAGCGCCGGCGTGTGTTCGAAAATACGCGCGCCGTCGCGCTCCGCGGCCGCGGCCAGAGCCAGCGCGTAATTGAGGGGATGAACAGTCATCGCCTGCAAATAATTGATGGCGTTGAAATACCGTTCGCTGCGCAGTACGGCCCGCACCCGTTCCGTCTGCCATCCTTCGATCTCGCAGCCGAGTTCGCCAAGCAGCGCGACGTAATCTACAAATTCATCGCTATTGTCTTTTTTGGAAACATAGAGCCAGCCGTTTTGCGCATCGATGCGCGCGGCCGCGTCGGAATGCGCGTTGCGCCGGACGTAATCGAGACCGGCCTGCGCCAGCGACCAGAGGTCTTTGCTGCGTTCGAAGCCGACGCGGGCGACGAGCTTGTCGGCATCGGCGCCAAAGCCCGGCAGCACAAACCCGGTATTGCGGCCTGAGGCGCCCTGCGCCAGGCGGCCCCGTTCCAACAGCACCACCGACCAGCCGCGGCGAGCGATTTCCCGCGCCGTCGTCAATCCCGCCAAGCCGCCGCCGATCACACAGACGTCGACGTCGAGATCCAACGATAGTGGCGGCCGCGGCGGCACATCGACCATGGTCGCGGCATACCAGCTGTCGCCATAGGCTTTGCTGTCCGGTTCGTTCATGAAGACGCTTTGCGACACAGTTCCCGCGGCATGCGCCCGCAATGTAAGGAGTTCGTCTCGACCCGACTAAACTCCTTCCGCCCGGAAGACGACATTACCGTCATGCGCCGTCTGATGCTGCTTCGCCATGCCAAAACCGAGCGCGCCGCGCCGGGCGAAAGCGACCGCGATCGCAAGCTCATGACGCGCGGCCGCACCGATGCCTTGGCCGTCGGCGCCTATATGGCGCATCACGGCCTCGTGCCCGATGGGGCGATGGTATCGCCGGCCGCACGGGCGCAAGAAACCTGGGCCCTGGTAGCCGGCGCTCTTGTCACGCCCCCGCGCATGGTCAGCGACGAACGCATCTACAATGCGTCGCCGCAAGCGCTCGCAGCCGTCATCGCCGAGGCGCCCAAGGCGGACACGCTTCTCGTCGTCGGCCATAATCCGGGCCTCCACGAGCTTGCGGGCCAACTGATCGGGTCCGGAGATGTCGAGATGCGCGACCAGCTCAAAGAAAACCTGCCGACATCGGGACTGTTGGTCATCGATTTGCCGATCGACGATTGGTCGGGCATTCGTCCGCAGGCCGGCCGGTTGGATCGCTTTGTCAGTCCTCGTCTGATCGCGGTGGCGACCGAGTAAGCGAAGTGACGAGAGCGCGGCCGTTTACACCCGTTGCGGCGGCCGTCCGACATGGGATTATTCCGCCGCTCTCCGGGGTTGATTCGTCTCAGAACGGCAGTCCCAGCGATCCGTCACGGTGACCCGACGATGCCCGTATTGCCGCACATCCTGGCTGCCCTCACCGCCGCCCAGCCTATGGCGGCGGCGCCTGCGCCTCACGTGCAGCCAAAAGCACCGGCCGTGACCGGCGATCGCGAGGCATTACCGAGACTTCGGCCGCTGTTCCAGATCGTACTGCCGGTCGTTATTTTCCTGATTTCGGTTTTGACCATCTCGATTTCGCGCCATTCAAATCTCATCGCCACGCTATGGCCGGCGAATGGCGTGATGCTGGCCGTGCTCATCTGCCATCGCCACGGCTTCGCGAGTTCCGTTTCGGTCATCGCCGGCGGATCGGCGGCAACCGCGCTGGCAAGCTTGCTTGTCGGCAACAGCTACGGGTTTTGTGCCGTTCTCGCGATCGCCAACTGCATCGAAATCGTCAGCGCCTTGGCGTTATTGGCGGCGTTCCAAATTGACCGGTCCAATCTGAACTCGTTCAATGGCGTGCTCACTTTCATGTTTCTGGCCGGCGGCATCGCGCCGATCGGCAGCACGTTATTGAGCGCCAGCGCTTACGGTTTGGCCCACGACGTCGCCTGGTCCCCGGTTTGGCGAAATTGGTACGCCGGCCACGCGCTTGGCATGGTGATCCTGGTTCCATTCCTGGTCAGCGTCATGTCCAGCGAGTGGCGCGCGCAACGCGTCAAGGAGCGGATTGCGGAAGCAGTCGCCATCTTGCTTTTGTTCATCGCCATCAGCGTTTGCGCCGACTATTTTCGGCCGATCATCTTTGTGATCGCACCGGCGATCCTGCTGGCGACCGTGCGGTTCGGCATCATCGGTGCCGCTGCGGCGACCTGCATGGTCGCGATCGTTGCCAGCTTCTTTGTAGTATCGAACGTCGGACAGCCGCTGTTTTTGAACCAGCCCGATGTGTCGCAGCGAATATTCGGCCTGCAGGGCTTCATCGCCATCACCGCATTCTGGTCCCTGCCGACCGCGGCACTGCTCACCGAGCGCGATCATCTGCTTAAAGATCTGTCGCACGCCAATTTGCAGCTGGCCGCGGACAGCGAGATAAAGTCGCGCCTGGTGAGCGGGCTGCGCCGCCACCTGTCGATGGCCGAGGAAAACGAGCGATTGCGGCTGTCGCATGAACTGCACGATCAGGCCGGCCAGAGCCTGATCGCGGCCATTCTCGAGCTCAACGAGATAGACGCGCTCACGGCGGGGCCGGCACGCGAGCGCCTGCAGCTCGTGCGCAAGCGGATGGAAGAGATGGGCAAGACGCTGCATCGGATTGCCTGGGAACTGCGGCCGCCATCGATCGACGAATTGGGCTTGCGTCGGGCGCTTGCCAGTTACGTCGGCGAATGGAGCGAGCAGTGCGGTACCGATGTCGATTTGCACTGCGACGATCCCGGCGTCGACGAGGTCTCAGCCGAAATCGGCACTGCCGTCTATCGCGTCGTGCAGGAAGCACTGACCAATATCGTCAAACATGCCGGACAGCCGTCCAACGTCAGCGTCGTCGTGCGCCGCGCCGAAGCGACGCTGCAGGTGATCGTCGAGGACAACGGTTGCGGCTTTGATGCCGCAGCGCAAACCGCCAAGACCGGCGCTCAGCGCGGGCTCGGCCTCGACGGCATGCGCGAGCGGCTTTCGCTGATCGGCGGCACGCTTGAGGTCGAATCCGCGGTCGGGATCGGTACCACGTTGTTTGCGCGCATCGCCGTCGAGAACATCAGGTCGGCGGCATGAGCAAAACGCGCATCGTTCTCGCCGACGATCACCCGATCGTGCTCGATGGGTTGCGCAACCTCATTCGCGCCGAAGACGATTTCGAACTGGTCGGCGAAGCGGCCAGCGGGCTCTCCGCGCTGAAGACCATTCGCGACAAACGGCCGGATGTCGCCGTGCTCGACATCTCGATGCCGGAACTCAACGGGATCGTATTGAGCCGCAGGCTCGCCGCCGAGACCCCCCAGGTGAGCGTGCTGATGCTGACGCTCCATGAGGACCGCGCCTATCTCAATCAGGCGCTCGAGGCCGGCGTTCGCGGCTACGTGCTGAAGCGATCGGCGGTTGAAAATCTGGTGCAGGCCATCCGCGCGGTTATGGTCGGCGGAATTTATATCGACCCGTCGATTTCCGCGCGGACCCACGACGGCAAGCGGAGCAGCAACAGGACCGCACCGCAGAGCGGCAGCGCGCCCGCCTTGACCGAGCGCGAGGCCGCGGTTCTGAAAATGGCGGGCTTGGGCCTGACCAATAAAGAGATCGCATCAAGGCTCGACGTCGGGGTGAAATCGGTCGAGACGTACAAGGCGCGCGGCCTGGAAAAGCTTGGGCTGAAAACGCGCGCGGAGCTGGTGCGCTACGCCGCGGCCCAAGGCTGGCTCGAGCTTTAGCGCCGCGTTCATACCGCCGAATTCTTGGTGAACGATGGGTAAAGATGTCAGGCAATTTCTGACAGCCCGTCGCGCTGTCATTGTTCCGTCAATAACGATGACTGCGGTATGACCCTCGGTCATGGGGTCGATGCGGATGAGCCGGGCCTCCCGGAGCCGCATCACGGTGTTTTTTGACTGCCCGAGGAGGGGTGATGATCAAGGCGGCAAAGGCCGGCGACGGACGCCGGATATCCCGTCCACACTCCGCCGAGGACGACGTTCTGCATTTTCTGTCCCGCACATTGCAGGCGCATAATCTCGATGGCGAGTCGCAAGGCGCGCTGGAAAAGCTGCGAACACTGATGATCGGCGCTCGAGAAGCAGGAGAGGACGTTGTCCGGCTGGCCGGACTCGCCCAGCAAAGCGCGCATCTGCAGCGCACTCGCCGACGCCAGAGATACGGTTTCGCGCGTTGTCGCCGATCTGGCCCGGCAGCGTCCCGCCGGGCGCGATATCGGCGCCGCCAAAGCAATTTAAGGTAACCCCGTGCCCGCCAGCCGTACGTCGTTCCCGCTCGATCTTTCTGCGGTCAGTTTTCTGGTCGTCGACGATCAGCCCTTTTCGCGGCGCTTGATCCACTCGATGCTGCTTGGGTTCGGCAGCCGCGAGATTTATGAGTTGGCGAATGGCGCCGAGGCGTTCGAGCTGGCGCGCAGCACGCTGCCGAACATCATCATCACCGACCTTATCATGCCTGATCTCAATGGCCTGCTCTTTATCAAGTTGGTGAAAAACCCGGAATCGCCCTGCCGCGCCACTCCGGTCATCGTCTTGTCGGGATATCTGACCAAATCCGCCGCGCTCACCATTCGAAGCTCGGGCGCCGACGAATTGTTGGTCAAGCCGGTTTCGCCGAAAGCGCTTTACGAGCACATTGCGCGCATCGTGCTGCGTAACGACAGTCCGGCTCCGCCGGAAGCGTTTGTGCAAAACCGCAAACGGCGGGCGGCCCAGCAGCGTAAGCAGGCCGGCGACCTCGCCTACCTGTAGCGGAGGGCGGCCGATCCCCGTTGCCGGCGGTTCGCGGCTAGTCGGCGAGCGCGGCCAGGATCCTTGCCCAGCTGCGAATGCCCTTGTGAAAGCATTTCAGGTCGTATTTTTCGTTCGGCGAATGAACCCGATCGTCGTCGAGCGCGAAGCCGACCATCAGCGTGTCCATGCCAAGCACGGTCTTGAAATCGCCGACGATCGGAATCGAACCGCCGCCGCCGACCGTGACCGCCTTCTTGCCCCACTCCTGCCCGAGCGCGGCGCGCGCTTTGGTCAGCGCCGAACTGTCGAACGCCACTTCGAAGGCCGGCGCGCTGGTGAAATTGCCAAACTCGACACGGCAGTCGGCCGGAACGCGGGCGCGCACGAATTCACGGAAGGCGGCGCGGATCTTATCGGGGTCCTGGGCGCCGACGAGACGGAACGAGACTTTGGCCATGGCCTTGCCGGGAATGACGGTCTTGGCCCCCTCCCCGGTATAGCCGCCGATGATGCCGTTGACCTCGGCGGTCGGCCGCGTCGAAATCTGCTCGATCAACAAGCGGCCCTGTTCGCCGGCCGGAATTTTCAGGCCGACTTGGCCCAGAAATTTCTCCGGCGTCAGGTTCAAGCCGGCAAGGTCGGCCTTGATGTCCGGCGGCAATTCATGCACGCCGTCATAAAACCCGGCAATGGCGACCGAGCCGTCCGGCTTGTGCAAGGCCGACAGAATGTCGGCGAGAACATGAATGGGGTTGCGCGCTGCGCCGCCGAACAGCCCGGAGTGCAGATCGCGGTCCGCGCAGGTCACTCTCACTTCTTCGTAGACCAGCCCGCGCAGCGAGGTGGTGATCGACGGCGTTTGGCCGTCCCACATCCCGGTGTCGCACACCAGCGCCAGATCGCGCTTGAGCTCGGCGGCGTTGTTGCGGACAAACTCGAAGAGGTGCTTGGAACCGCATTCCTCCTCGCCCTCGATCATCATGGTGATATCGAGCGGCAGCTTGCCGGTGACCGCCTTAAAGGCGCGGCAGGCCTCGACGAAGGTCATGGCCTGGCCTTTGTCGTCGCAGGCGCCGCGCGCAACAATGGCCTTGCGGCCGTCGTCGAGCGTCTCGATGCGCGGATCGAAAGGCGGCGAGCGCCATTGATCGAGAGGATCGACCGGCTGGACGTCATAATGGCCGTAGAACAGCACACGCGGCGCCTTGCCCTCGGCCTGGCCGTTGCCGCCTTTGCCGATCACGACCGGATGGCCCGCTGTCGGCCTCACGCTGACCGAAAAGCCGAGACTTTTGAGGTCGGCGGCGACGTATTCGGCCGCCTTGGCGCATTGCGGCGCGTAGGCCGGATCGGTCGATATCGATTGGATGCGCAAAAGGGCGAACAAGCGATCGAGGCTGGATTGCAAATCGCGATCGACCCGTTCCAGGACCTGGGGCAAAGCTTCGGCAGCCGTCATGGCGTCACCTTCGAATTCGCGGCCGATCTTAGCGCGCGGCGGACAGTTTCGTTTTCATAATGCGCGGATGGCGTCAATTCCACCGCGTAGCGCCGCGAAAGCGTTGCATGTTTGCAACGCTCCGGCGCGCATCGCGGGCGCTTACGCGTCAAATCGCCCCCAATTGCTTGTCACGCCCGCGCGGGCCGTACAATATGGTGAAAATCCGCCGAAAGTGCGGATCCGGG
Source organism: uncultured Alphaproteobacteria bacterium (assembly GCA_963827465.1). Taxonomy (GTDB): domain Bacteria; phylum Pseudomonadota; class Alphaproteobacteria; order Rhizobiales; family Xanthobacteraceae; genus BOG-931. The sequence goes on along the minus strand of CAWHBC010000005.1, from coordinate 15,211 downwards.
GATGGCGTTGGGGAATATGGACGAACTGATCGGACGGCTCATCGCCGATATCGGGATTGACCGTGCGGCCGCAGAACGGGCCGTGGGGATCATTCTCGATTTTCTGGTCAAGGAAGGACCGCCTGACAAAATACAGCAGCTTTTGGCCAAGCTTCCCGGAGCGGAGGCTCTGGCGCAAAAGGCCGCGAGCGAAAACAGCGGCGGGCTGATGTCCGGCGCGATGGGGGGTGTGATGGGCGCAGGAATGCGCATGATGTCCGCAGGCTTGAGCATGGGTCAGGTGCAAAGCGTTACTCGGGCCGTCATCGCCTACACGCGCGAGAAGGCCGGCGAGGATGCGGTCGGCGAAATTGTCGGCGCCATTCCGGGCCTGGCGCAGTTCGTTTGAGTACGACTCCGATTATCGCGACGCTATTGTTCTTGAGGGGAGACTTCGATGGCGTATCCCATTACCGAAATTCAGGGGATCAGAACCGACATTGCCGCGATCCTCAGGTCGGACGGGATTCGCACCACTGTCAGCCTGTTGCGGTCGGCTAAAACGCCGAAGCAACGGCTCAAGCTGGCCGAAAAAACCGGCGCCGATGAAAAACTGGTTCTCGACTGGGTGACGGCCGCCGACCGCATGCGCATCAAGGGCGTGGGCTGGGACTACGCGGAACTCTTGCGCGTCGCCGGCGTGCGTACCGCCAACGAACTTCGTTTTCGCAACCCGCAACGGCTCGCGCTCGCCATGAAAGAAGCCAACACCAAGCGCAAATTGGTGCAGGTTCTACCCTCGGTGGCTATGGTGATGCGCTGGATCGAGGACGCGAAAGGCCTGCAGCCCATCATCCGCTACTGAGCACCGACGATTTTTGCCCTGGCGCTTCGGCTTGACTAAACCGCGATGACCGCGCAAAGCGACAGCGCTCGCCGCAATGAGCCGCATCATGGCCAATGTCACCGCCGCAAGCGAGAGCCAGCGCACCGGCCCCGGCACAGCCACACCCTCCGGCAACGTGCTGGCGCGGCTTTTGACCAAGCCGCGGCCGCTGTCGCGGCCGTTGCTGATGGGCGTTCTCAACGTGACCCCGGATTCCTTCTCCGACGGCGGCAAATTCCTGGAGCCGCCGGCGGCCATCGAGCAGGCACGCCGCCTTGCCGCGGAAGGCGCCGACATCATCGATATCGGCGCGGAATTGACCCGGCCTTACGGCGGCATGCGCCCTGTCACGAGTGAGGAAGAGCGGGCACGGCTCGAGCCGATTCTCCCCGCGGTGGCCACGCTCGGCATTCCGGTCTCGATCGATACGATGAAGGCTAAAGTCGCGGCCTGGGCGCTTGGCGCCGGCGCGGCCATCGTCAACGATGTTTGGGGCCTGCAGCGCGATCCGGACATGGCCCGCGTCGTGGCGGAGCACGGTGCGCCGATCGTCATCATGCATAACCGCGACAGCGCCGATCCGAGCATCGACATCATCGCCGACGTGACGGACTTCTTTTCGCGCTCGCTCGAAATCGCCTGGGCCGCCAACATCGCCCATGACCGCATTGTGCTCGATCCGGGCATCGGCTTCGGCAAGACTTCGGAGCAAAGCCTCGCTTGCATCGCCCGGCTTCACGAGTGGCGCGGCTTCGATCTGCCGCTGTTGATCGGCGCCTCCCGCAAGCGCTTCATCAATGCAATCGTACCGTCGGATGCAAGCGAGCGGCTGGGCGGCTCGATCGCCGCGCATCTGATTGCCGCCGAAAATGGCGCTGCCATTATCCGCGTCCACGATGTCGCACCAACGGCGCAGGCGCTTGCGATCGCCGCCGCCATCAGGACCGCGCGATGAGCGATACCATCTTCGTCACCGGATTGGCGCTGCATGCCTCTCACGGCGTCATGGAGCATGAAGCCAGGGTCGGACAGACATTCCGCCTCGACCTCGCCCTCGATATCGATCTTGGCGCCGCTTCGCGCAGCGACAAGCTCAAGGACACGGTGTCCTACGATGCCGTGGTGAAAACGGCGAGCGAGGCATTCTGTGCGCACCGCTATCAGTTGGTCGAAGCCGCCGCCGGCGCTGTCGCCGACGCGGTCCTGGAACGCTGTCCCCTGGTGCGCGGCATCCGCGTCACCGTGCACAAGCCGCACGCGCCGATCGCGGCGACATTCGACGACGTCGGCGTAACCATCGAGCGCGCGCGCAGCCGCAAACATGGCTGAGACGTCCGTTGCGGCATTCCTCGCGCTCGGCGGCAATGTCGGCGACGTGCGCGCGACCTTCGAGCGGGCGATCGCGCTCCTGTGCGACGGGAAAGCGATCCGTCTGGTGGCGCGTTCGTCGGATTATCGCACTCCGCCCTGGGGCGTGACCGATCAGCCGCCCTTCATCAATGCGGTTATCGCGGTTACGACCATGCTGCCCGCGAACGAACTGCTGGCAAGGGCGCTTAAGGTCGAGCGGGCGCTTGGGCGGGACCGTGACACGGAGCGCCGCTGGGGGCCGCGGACGCTGGATATCGATCTCCTCGTCTATGACGACCTCGTCAGCGACGATCCCGCACTGACGCTGCCGCATCCGCGCCTCTTGGAGCGCGCCTTTGTCCTGGCGCCACTTGCCGAAATAGCCCCCGACGAGGTCATTGCCGGCATTAAGGTGAGCGACGCACTCAAGCTCACCGACATTGGTGGCGTCGCGAAGCTGCCGCCGCGGTAAGCGGCACGCGGCTTGCACCGTGAGCCTGCTGGCCCATCACCCTGAGGCATGGCATTTTGCGGTTATGACGGTCTCCGAACCCCTGTCGCTCACTGGCGATTTTCCAAAAGCCACGTCCGAGGATTGGCGCAAGCTGGTCGACGCCGTGCTCAAGGGGGCGCCATTTTCACGCCTGGAAAGCCGCAGCTATGACGGGCTGATCATCGAGCCGCTCTATGATCGCGCGGCCACCGCGCCGCCCATTGCCGGCCGGTCGCCCGGCGCCGCCTGGACGGTGATGCAGCGCGTCGACCACCCCGATCCCGCCGCCGCCAATAAGCAGGCGATCGAAGACCTGGAGAACGGCGCGACCGGGCTTGTCCTGGTTTTCGCCGGCTCGATCAGCGCCAATGGTTTCGGGCTTGACGCTGCGCCGGCAAAGCTTGCCCGCCTGCTCGACAGTATCGTGCTCGACGCCGGCATCGTTATCGATCTCAATTTGTCGCCGCAAACGAGGCACGTCGTCGACGATCTCGCCGCGCTGATCGCAAGCCGAAGGATCGCACCGGGCTCGATTATTCTGCGCACCAGCATCAATCCGATTGGCGGATTTGCCGCGAGCGGCCAGAGCGCCAAGGACTGGACCGCGATGGCCGCCGATTTCGCGCGGATGGTTGGCGGACTTTCCGCCAGCGGTTTTCGGGGACCTTTTGCCGTCGCCGACGGGCGTGTCGTTCACAATGCCGGCGGCTCGGAAGCGCAGGAGCTTGCCTTTGCGCTGGCCAGCGCGGTCGCTTATTTGCGCGCGCTCGAAGGCTTTGGCATGCCGCTCGATGCGGCGCGCGACGCGATCTATTTCCGGCTCGCCGCCGACGCCGATCAGTTTCTCACCATGGCAAAATTCCGTGCCGCCCGAACGCTGTGGGCGCGGGTCGAGGCGGCCTGCGGGCTTGAACCGAAGCCGGTCCTGCTCACCGCGGAAACCGCGTGGCGGATGATGACCAAGCGCGACCCTTATGTGAACCTGTTGCGCACGACGATTGCGGTGGCCGCCGCCGGTCTCGGCGGCGCCGATGCCATAACCGTGCTGCCGCACACCGCGCCGCTTGGGCTGCCCGATGCCCTCGCCCGTCGCCTGGCGCGCAATTGCCAGCTTGTGTTGCTGGAAGAATCGAACCTCGCGCGCGTCGCCGATCCAGCCGCCGGCTCCGGCGCCATCGAGGCGCTGACCAGCGGGCTTGGCGCCGCGGCCTGGTCGATCTTTCAGGAGATCGAGAAGGCGGGTGGCGCCTGGGCGGCGCTGGAAAGCGGTCTCATCGCGCGCAGCGTCGCGGCTGTGCGTGCCGAACGGCAGAAAGCGGTGGCGCGCGGCAAGGATATGTTGACCGGCACCAACGCGTTCCCGGACATTCACGAAACCGCTGCCGGCTGTCCTTCCTGTCGCCCCGCGGCCGACCCCGGACGATGCGGCGTCGGCAGCAGCGCTGCCGCGGATCCGGCTGGCCGAGCCGTTCGATGCCTTGCGCGATCGCTCGGATCGGATTCTGGCTGAGACCGGCACGCGGCCGAGGATTTTCCTGGCGACGCTCGGCACTCCGGCCGAGTTCAACGCGCGGATGACGTTTGCTAAGAATTTCTTCGAGGTCGGCGGCATTGAGGCGGTCTCGAGCCCCGGTCCGGACTTCGCTCCGATCGACAAATCCACCGGCACCGCGCTGGTCTGTCTTTGCTCCTCCGACAAAGTCTACGAAAAAGAAGCGCCGGCGGCCGTCGTGGCGCTGAAATCGGCCGGCGCCAAGCACATTTTTCTAGCCGGGCGCCCGGGCGAGCGCGAGGCGGCATGGCGCGAGGCGGGTGTACAGACCTTTGTTTACGAGGGCTGCGACCTCCGGGCGACACTGACCGCCGCTTACGATATTATCGGGTGACCGGGACCGGGTGATTGCAGCATAGGCGCCATATGAGCCGCATCCCGAATTTTTCGGACATCGCGTTCGCCGACAGCGCGTCTGCGGCGCCGGCTGTGCCGGCGCCGTCGCGAGCCGAGCCTTGGCAGACGCCCGAAGGCATCGCGGTGAAGGCCGCCTACGCCGCCGCCGATCTCGAAGGTCTCGAGGCACTTGATACCTATCCCGGCATCGCGCCCTATCTGCGGGGCCCCTACCCGACCATGTATGTCACCCAGCCGTGGACGATACGGCAATATGCCGGCTTCTCGACGGCGGAGGATTCCAACGCCTTCTACCGGCGCAATCTCGCCGCCGGGCAGAAAGGCCTGTCGATCGCCTTCGATCTGGCGACCCACCGCGGCTACGACAGCGATCATCCGCGCGTCTCCGGTGACGTCGGCATGGCCGGCGTCGCCATCGACTCGATCTACGACATGCGCACCCTGTTTGCCGGCATCCCGCTCGATCAGATGTCGGTGTCGATGACCATGAACGGCGCAGTGCTGCCGGTGCTGGCGCTCTATATCGTCGCCGCCGAGGAGCAAGGCGTGGCGCCGGAAAAACTCGCCGGCACCATCCAGAACGACATCCTCAAAGAATTCATGGTGCGCAACACTTACATTTATCCGCCGCAGCCATCGCTGCGCATCATCTCGGACATCTTCTCCTATACCTCGGCGCATATGCCGAAGTTCAATTCGATCTCGATCTCCGGCTATCACATGCAGGAGGCCGGCGCGACGGCCGACCTCGAGCTCGCCTATACGCTTGCCGACGGCGTCGAATATGTTCGCGCCGGGCTCGCGGCCAATCTCGCGATCGACCGGTTCGCCCCAAGGCTTTCGTTCTTCTTCGGCATCGGCATGAATTACGTCATGGAGATCGCCAAGCTGCGCGCCGCGCGCATGCTGTGGGCGAAGCTGATGAAGCAATTCAACCCGCGAGACGAGCGTTCGCTGTCGTTGCGCACCCATTGCCAGACCTCGGGCTGGTCGCTTACCGCCCAGGACGTCTTCAACAATGTCACGCGCACCGCCATCGAGGCGATGGCAGCGACGCAAGGCGGCACCCAATCGCTGCACACCAACGCGCTCGACGAGGCGCTCGCTCTGCCGACCGATTTCTCCGCGCGCATCGCCCGCAACACCCAGATCGTGCTCGCGCGCGAGAGCGGCACGACCCGCGTCATCGATCCGTGGGGCGGCTCGTTCTATGTGGAGCGGCTGACGCAGGATCTCGCCGCCAAGACCTGGGGTCATATCGTCGAGGTCGAGAACATCGGCGGCATGACGCGCGCCATCGAAGCCGGCCTGCCGAAGCTGCGGATCGAGGAAGCCGCCGCCCGCACGCAGGCGCGCATCGACGGCGGCGTTCAGGCGGTGATCGGCGTCAACAAATACCGGCCGCGCGACGAGGCGCCGCTCGACGTGCTCAAGGTCGACAATGCAGCGGTGCGGCAATTGCAGGTCGACAAGCTCACCCGGCTTAAGCGCGACCGCGATCCGAAGGTGCTGGCCGAGGCGCTCGACACGCTTACCCGCAATGCCGCGGGCGGCAACGGCAATCTTCTGGCGCTTGCCATCGACGCGGCGCGCGCCAAGGCGACCGTCGGCGAAATTTCATTGGCCCTGGAAAAAGTGTTCGGGCGTCACCGGGCGGAGATCAAGGCGATCTCCGGTGTCTACAGGCGGGAGGTCGGCATGACGGATGCCCTCGCGCGGGTGCAGAAACTCGTCGGCGAATTCGAGGACAATGAAGGCCGCCGGCCGCGCATTCTGGTCGCCAAGATCGGCCAGGACGGCCACGACCGCGGCCAGAAAGTCATCGCCTCGGCCTTCGCCGATCTCGGCTTCGACGTCGATATCGGCGCCTTGTTCGCCACTCCGGCGGAGGCGGCGCGGCAGGCCATCGAGAACGACGTGCATATTCTCGGCGTGTCCTCGCTCGCCGCCGCGCATCTGACGCTGGTGCCGGAGCTCAAGGCCGAGCTCACCAAACAAGGCCGCGGCGACATCATGATCGTGGTCGGCGGTGTCGTTCCGCCACAGGACTATGAGACGCTCAAAAGAGCCGGCGCCGAAGCGATCTTTCCGCCTGGCACGGTGATCGCCGAGGCCGCCGAGGCGCTGATCGCCTCGCTCAACCGCCGGCTCGGCCACAGCAAAGAAGCCGCAGAGTGAAGGCTACGGGCCGTTTGTGATATAATCGCCCTATGACCCGCGACGAGATTATTGCCAAGATCAAGGAAAGCGCGCCGGCGCTGCGGGCCAAAGGCTTGACGCGGCTTGCCATTTACGGCTCGCGCGCCCGGGGCAACGCCCGCGAGGATAGCGATCTCGACGTGCTGATTGACGTCGACGACAGGGTTTTTAAGGGCCTCGATCTGGTTCGCGTCCAAGACCTTGTAAAGGAAGCAACCGGTCTCGAAACGCAGGCAGAGATGCGCCGCTCGATCGAGCCGCGGTTTGCCCAACGCATAGCCGATGATCTGATAGAAATTTTTTAAGAATGCCACCGACTCTGGGCGACCGGCTGGCGCACATCCTCGCTGCCGCCGAAACCATACAAGCGATATTGACGAACAAGACGCGCGAAGAATTTGCGAACGACGTTCAGTCGCGGCTTGCAGTCGAACGCGCTCTTGAAATTATCTGCGAAGCATCCCGAATTATCTGCGAAGCATCCCGCCACATACCGGATGCCGTCAAGGCACAACGGAAAGATATCGATTGGCCGCGGATGGTAGGTTTCGGAAATCTTCTCCGGCACGCCTATCACAGCGTCGATCCGCAAATCGTCTTCGATATCGTTGAAAATGATCTGCCGCCGCTGACAGGCTTCGCCGAGCGCGTGCTTCGCGAACAAGATCGCTAATTCGCGCTCGCCTCGTGCGCGGCGGCCGGCTGCGGCGCGATCGCGACCGGCACCGCATGGGGCCGCGGATGCGGCGGCGGTGCTTGCGGCACGCGCGGCAGCGACCCCATGAACGCCCGGAACGTCGGATTGGCGGCGAGTGCATCGCGGCCGGCGGCGATCAGCATGTCGACCTTGTCGCGCGGCAGCCGCAACCGCGTCTCGACCGAATTGAGCGCGGCGGCGCGATCCGGCCCCAGGTCGTTGAACGTGATGCGGCCGATGAAGAACTGCACGTCGTTGCAATTCCAGCCCGGCGGCGCGCCGAGCTGCCGGCGTTCGGCTTCGGACAGGCTGCAGCGCCAGCGAATGAGCGCATTGCGCCAATCTTTCATGGTGTCGTCGAACGCCGAATAGCTGCCGATCGCGCCGGATTCGGTGGCGGTGTCGGAGGTCGCCATGATCAGATCGACGCCGGTCGGCCCGGGAATGGTCTGCGCCCATTTGCCCGCGGGATCGCGGCCGGAATCCACCACCAGGAACAGAAACCGCCGCAGCTTGACCGCTTCCGCCGGCGCCAGCGGGCCGTTCGGGGTGCTCGAGGCAAGCCGGGCGATGGTAAAGCCGGCCAGCCCGAAATTGTCGACCAGGCCGCCGTCAAGCAGCTTGACGTATTTGATCTGGCCCGAGCGATAGCGCTCGAGCGCATCGGCATAGGATTTGATCAGCGGCGCGGCGGTCGGATTGTCATGCACCCGCTGCACCCAGCTCGGCAGCTCGACCGGGCAAGCGCCGGGATAGTTCTGGATGACGATCGGCGCGAATACCACCGGCACCGCCGCGGATGCGGCGACCGCAAGCGACACCGGGTAGTTCGACAGGTCGCTGCACAGCGCGCTGAAGGTCACCGGCGCGAAGATAAAGGCGGTGCGGTTATAAATATCGGAGGCGTTGATCCAGACCCGCGGCCGCTGCCGGCTCAACAGGTCGCGGAAGGTCGCGTGATTGTAAAGATGCGCGTCGAGCCAGACCGGAAATTCGGTGGCGTCGTTGACGCCGCCTTGTAGCCCCTTGGCAATGTTGCCGATGGACAGCGTTGTTTGCAGCGATTCCTCGCCGTTGGCGTAGAGGAAACGCTCCCGGAAATCGCCGAGCGCGGCTGGGCCGCGCAGCCCGTAATAGGCGGCGAGAATCGAGCCGCCGGACACGCCGGAGAGAAAGTCGAGCCGGTTGAGGAGCGACACCGGCCCGCTCCGCGACGGCACCCGCGTCTGATCGAAGCCGGAGAGAACGCCGTAGGAGAACGCCGCCGCCCGCGAGCCGCCGCCGGAAAACGACAGCGCCACGACCATGTCGTCGTAATTGTCGGGAACGCTCGGAGACAGCGCGGCATCGACCTGCGCCGGATTGGCGGTGAGCGGCTGGTTGACGGGATCGTTGTGGATGACCGCGGTGCAGCCTGCCAACAGGGCGGCACAGGCAATGACGCGCCCCGCGCGGATAGCACGCTGGTACATAGCCCCACACATTAATGAAAGGTTATTCGCGGCTCCCCGTATCCCGTCAAGCAAAGCCGAGCCCAAGCCAAAACTAAGACTTCTTTAAGGTTAATCGGCAATCCGCCCCGCTCGTCGTGGCGGCGGAAGGCGATTGCCCGCGAGGCGGCGCGGCCGCGCTTGCCAATGCCGCACTCCGCAGAAATCCACAGCGCGAGTCCCGCCTGAGATTCCAATGGCTTAAGTCAGAAGAGCCGGCCCGACAGCGGAAAAACCCGCGATTTACCGGGTTATCTCACTCGGAATCGGCGAAAAAGCCCGCCATTGCGTGACAGCGCGATGACGATGCCCCGTAAGGGGAACCGCCTAGCAAGCCTCGAACCGGCGAATCCAAGGGTCGAAAAATGACCTACCGGCCTCCGAAGACGGATTTCCCAACAGCAAAAACGCTGGGGCTCTTCCATGGCCCTTTCGAATTCCTCACGAATCTCCGATACTTGCGCGTCCCCCCAAAATTCGTCCCCGTAATCCCCACATTTAGTGGTTGATTCAGATTCTCGTACTAAAGCTTGACGCACGCGCCCGGCTTGGCCTAGTTTTCGAAAGTTCGGCGCGCGGGTAACGAAGTCCGCCGGGCTCTCCAAAAAGGGTTTGCGGGAGTGCTCCGTGCCGCCGTGGCGCGAGCGTGGATTTTTGCGCCCTGACGGTCGGTCCGGACGTGCCGAAGCAGAAAGACGACCCGGCGAAAAGCCGGTGGGGTTGGGTGGCAGACAGAAACAGGGGTGAGGTCGGCGGCGCGGAATAGGTCCGCGCCGTCGCGGGGAAACAGTCGGCGTCTTATATTCAGTGGGTAGGACGCCGATACCGAAACACCAGGATTTAAGGGGCAGAAAATGCGGATCGAGCGGCGCTACACCAAAGAGGGACAATCGCCCTATGCGGACATCAAGTTCCGTCTGACCACGAGCGAGATCCGCAATCCGGACGGGTCGATCGTCTTCCATGCCGAGAACGTCGAAGTTCCGGAAGCGTGGTCGCAAGTCGCCTCCGACGTGCTGGCGCAGAAATATTTCCGCAAAGCCGGCGTGCCCTCCCGCCTTAAGAAGGTCGAGGAGGAGACGGTCCCCTCGTGGCTGTGGCGTTCGGTCGCCGACGAACAAGCCCTAAACGAGCTGCCCGAAGCCGAGCGCTATGTCGGCGAGCAGTCCAGCAAGCAGGTATTCGACCGGCTTGCCGGCACCTGGACCTATTGGGGCTGGAAGGGCGGCTATTTCACCGCCGAGGCCGATGCGCAAGCGTTCTTCGACGAGCACCGCTACATGCTGGCGATGCAGATGGTGGCGCCGAACTCGCCGCAATGGTTCAACACCGGCCTGCATTGGGCCTATGGCATCGACGGCCCGAGCCAGGGCCATTTCTACGTCGACTACAAGACCGGCAAGCTCGTGCAGTCGGCCACCGCCTACGAGCATCCGCAGCCGCATGCCTGCTTCATCCAGTCGATCGCCGACGACCTCGTCAACGAGGGCGGCATCATGGATCTGTGGGTGCGCGAAGCGCGCCTGTTCAAATACGGCTCCGGCACCGGCTCGAATTTCTCCAACTTGCGCGGCGAAGGCGAGAGACTGTCGGGCGGCGGCAAGTCGTCGGGCCTGATGAGCTTTCTCAAGATCGGCGACCGCGCGGCGGGCGCCATCAAGTCGGGCGGCACCACGCGCCGCGCGGCCAAAATGGTGATCCTCGACGTCGATCATCCGGATATCGAGCAATTCATCGACTGGAAGGTGCTCGAAGAGCAGAAGGTCGCCAACCTCGTCACCGGCTCGAAGATCAACCAGAAGCACCTGCGCTCGATTCTCAAGGCCTGCATCAATTGCGAGGGCTCGGGCGACGACTGCTTCACGCCGGAAAAGAACCCGGTGCTGCGCCGCGAGATCAAGGCGGCGCGGCGCAATCACGTGCCGGACAATTACATCCGGCGCGTCATCCAGTTCGCCAAGCAGGGCTATACCGACATCAACTTCCCGACCTACGACACCGATTGGGATTCGGAAGCCTATCTCACGGTCTCCGGGCAGAACTCCAACAACACGGTGCGCGTCACCGACGAGTTCCTCAAGGCGGTCGACGCCGACCGCGACTGGGATCTGTTCTGGCGCACCAAGAAGGGCAAGATCGCCAAGACCGTGAAGGCGCGCGACCTGTGGGAGAAGATCGGCTATGCCGCCTGGGCCTCCGCCGATCCCGGCCTGCAATTCCACACCACCATCAACGATTGGCACACTTGCGCCAATTCCGGGCCGATCGTCGCTTCCAATCCGTGCTCGGAATACATGTTCCTCGACGACACGGCGTGCAATCTCGCCTCGCTGAACCTCCTGCAATTCCACACCCCGGCGCTGCCCGCGGCCGCCACCGGCGAAACGCTCAAGAGCGAGCTTTACGACGTCGACGGCTATGAGCATGCGGTGCGGCTGTGGACGATCGTGCTGGAAATCTCGGTGCTGATGGCGCAGTTCCCGTCGAAGGAAATCGCGCAGCGCTCCTACGACTTCCGCACCCTCGGGCTTGGCTATGCCAATGTCGGCGGGCTCCTGATGTCGTCGGGCATTCCCTATGATTCCGACGCCGGCCGCGCCATCTGCGGCGCGCTGACCGCGATCATGACCGGCGTGTCCTACGCCACCTCCGCCGAAATGGCGGCCGAGCTCGGCGCCTTCCCGCGCTATGCGGAAAACCGCGAGGTGATGCTGCGGGTGATGCGCAATCATCGCCGCGCCGCTTACGGCGACCGCACCGGCTACGAAGCGATGGCGACGCCGCCGGTGCCGCTCGACGCCAAGGCCTGCCCGGACCGCGCGCTGGTCGAGCACGCCAAGCGCGCCTGGGACCGCGCCATCGCGCTCGGCGAGACGCACGGCTACCGCAATGCGCAGGCGACCGTGGTGGCGCCGACCGGCACCATCGGCCTGGTCATGGATTGCGACACCACCGGCATCGAGCCCGACTTCGCGCTGGTGAAGTTCAAGAAGCTCGCCGGCGGCGGCTATTTCAAGATCATCAACCGCGCCGTGCCGGAAGCCTTGCGCGTGCTCGGCTATCGCGAAAGCGAGATCGCCGAAATGATCGCTTACGCGGTCGGTCACGGCTCGCTCGGCCAGGCGCCGGCCGTCAACCACACCACGCTGAAGGCGAAAGGCTTCACCGACGAGGCGATCGAGAAAGTGGAAAAGGCGCTGCCGACCGCTTTCGACATCAAATTCGCCTTCAACAAATGGACGCTCGGCGCCGACTTCTTGCGCGATGCGCTTGGCGTCGACGCGGCCGATCTCGCCGCGCCGAGCTTCGACCTCCTCGCCCATCTTGGTTTCAGCAAGCGCGAGATCGAGGCCGCCAATATCCATGTCTGCGGCGCCATGACGGTGGAAGGCGCGCCGCATTTGAAGCCCGAGCATTATGCCGTGTTCGACTGCGCCAATCCGTGCGGCCGCACCGGCAAGCGCTACCTCTCGGTCGACAGCCACATCCGCATGCTGGCGGCGGCGCAGCCGTTCATCTCCGGCGCCATCAGTAAGACCATCAACATGCCGAACGAGGCGACGGTCGACGACTGCAAGGCGGCTTACATTCTGTCCTGGAAGCTTGGGCTCAAAGCCAACGCGCTCTACCGCGACGGCTCGAAGCTCTCGCAGCCGCTGCAAAGCCAGCTCATCGCCGACGAGGACGAGGACGACGACGTTATCGAAGCCTTCCTCGACCGGCCGGCGGCGGCGCGCGCCTCGGGGCTTGCCGAAAAGATCGTCGAGAAGGTGGTCGAGCGCATCGTCGTCATGCGCGAGCGCGAGCGCATGCCCGACCGGCGCAAGGGCTATACGCAAAAGGCCGTGGTCGGCGGGCACAAGATTTATCTGCGCACCGGCGAATACGACGACGGCAAGCTCGGCGAAATCTTCATCGACATGCACAAGGAGGGCGCGGCGCTCCGCTCGCTTCTGAACAACTTCGCCATCGCGGTCTCGCTCGGCCTGCAATACGGCGTGCCGCTCGACGAATATGTCGATGCCTTCACCTTCACCCGCTTCGAGCCGTCCGGCCCGGTGCAGGGCAACGACTCGATCAAATACGCCACCTCGATCCTCGATTACGTGTTCCGCGAGCTCGCGGTGAGCTACCTGTCGCGCTTCGATCTCGCCCATGTCGATCCGTCGGGCGAAGGGTTTGACGCGCTCGGCAAGGGCGTCGAGGAAGGCAAGGCGGCGCCCGAGACCCGCTATGTGTCGAAGGGGCTGACCCGCTCGCGCACCGACAAGCTGAAAATCATGTCCGGCGGCGCGGACGCGACGTCACCCTCCCCGGCCACGGGTGGCTCGTCCGCCGACGGCGGCCGCGGCGCGGTGAGCAACGTCACCGCGCTCGCCTCCTCCGGCCCGCGCGGCGAAGTCGCAGGCGCGGTGGCGCTGAAAGCCGAGCCCGAGCAAAAACTCTCGCCGGCCCAGCAGCTCGAGCAAGTCAACCGCGTCGACGCCCGCAGCCACGCCAAGCACGCCGCGGCGGAAAAACGCGCCGAAGCGAGAGCCAAAGGCTACGAGGGCGAAGCCTGCGGCGAGTGCGGGAATTTCACGCTGGTGCGCAACGGCACGTGTCTGAAGTGCGATACGTGCGGCGGGACGACGGGGTGTTCGTAAAGAAAAGCTCGGAGGCGGCGCGTGGCGTCGCCTCCGTTTTTTAAGAACATATCGGGTACGGAGAATCACGGCCAAGGTAGGCGTGCATGTGCGCTGACATTTCAAACCAGAAGGCCGAAGACTGCCCCACGCAAAAAACGTCCTGGCCGGTCAATTTCTCGACGCTCAAGTCGCCGCCAACTTGGTTTGCCAACACGGTAACTTCAGTTATCGTTTTGCTTGTCTTCCTATTGCTTTTTCTTGCGACCGTCGCCGTCGCGCGACTAGCTATCGATTTACTTGGAAACGACGCCCAGCGCGCATCAGAGGCAGTGAAGTCTTTGCTGCCCATTGCCGCTGCCGTAGTCGGTCTACCGCTGATCATCTGGCGGCTTGTAATTTTAAATCAACAAACTCAGATCAGCGAAGCCAAAACCCAAATTGATCGCGAAACCCACTACACGTCTATTTTCTCTAAGAGTGTCGAGCAACTCGGCCAAACAAGGGAAGTAAAAGAGACGCGGCAAAACGAAGAGTTCTCCGGTCCTGAAATAATTACTCGGACGGTTCCAAACATTGAAGTCCGCTTAGGCGCGATTCATTCGCTCACCCGGTTGGCTGAAGAAAGCATTCGCGATCAGGACAAAATTGAGAGCATGCTACTTTCATACGTTCGCGAAAACTCTTGGATCGACAGGAGCGGGTACACTTCGACCCGCCAAACCATCCGCCATCCTAGTTCATGGGATTGGCAATATGCATTCGGTCGAGATTCCATCACTGATGAAACCATTCGGGAATACGAAGATTGGACAAAGGAAACCGAAAAGATCGGAGCAGGTATTCTCAGTTGGGCATCGAGGCTTCCAGAAACCCGCGTCGACGTTAACGAAGCGGTAGATGCAATACCGAAGATAAGGACAGACCACCCAACCGAAAACCAACGCCGATTTTACGAATGTCTATTTGTCGGAAAAAAGTTGCCGTGGCCTGCACCCGGTTCGGTTGACACCCGCCTAAGCGAATCCCGCCTGCAATTCGAACTCCACGGGACTTAGATATCCGATCGTCGAGTGCCGGCGTTTCGGATTATAGAAGCATTCAATGTAGTCGAACACGTCGGCCTTGGCTTCGTCGCGCGTCCGATACGTTTTGCGCGCTGTGCGCTCGGTCTTCAGCAAGGAGAAGAAGCTCTCCATTGCCGCATTGTCCCAGACGTTGCCTGAGCGGCTCATCGAGCAGACGACGCCGTGATCTGACATCAGCCTCTGGAACTGCTCGCTGGTGTATTGGCTGCCGCGATGGAGTGATGGAGCAGCGCGTCGGGTTTGCCGCGGCGCCAGATCGCCATCACCAGGGCGTCGGTCACGAGTTGCGCCGTCATCGCGGCACTCATCGACCAGCCAACAGCGCGCCGCGAGAACAGATCGATGACAGCAGCCGCATAGAGCCAGCTCCGCCGCTTCATATACTTCAGACTTAGGGAAATCAGATGCGGATCGATACACTTCAATTGTCAACTTCATCGCGTCTTGCCAAATCCGAAGATCCTTAAATGATGCCATTTAGTTTTACGGCGTTGG
>CAWHBC010000004.1:0-58392 GCA_963827465.1 uncultured Alphaproteobacteria bacterium | reverse complement strand
CTAGCGAAAGCAGCACGGCTTCGGACGGAGTTGACGCAGGATGCGTCTCCGGCTCGAACCCAGTGCGAGGCGCAGAGCGACTTCCCGCGAGCGATCGGCGGTGCGCGCACCAAAGAGGCTGCCCAGGTTGGCGCACGCGGCCAGCAAAATCATGCCTGCCAGCAGCATCAATCCGGCCAGGAACGCGCGTGCGGGATTGCCAAAAACAAAAAGACCCGGGTGCGCAAGTGTGTAATCCCGGTGACCGGCCTCCTTCGGATAAGTCTTTTCCAGATACGAGGCGACAGATTTCAAATCCGCCGTGGCCTGCGCTGGCGTCACGCCAGGGTTCAAACGGCCGAGCGTCTCAAAAATTCCCTGAACGTTGGCGCGCGCGTGCAGGAGATCCTGCCCGTCTACCTGTTCCTGATTCACGATGGGCATAAAAAAGTCAAGCCAAACAGAAGCGTTCCGCGGAAATCCCGCGGCGCGACACCGATGATCGTGAAAGGATGCTTGCTGAGCTGGACGGTGCGGCCCACGACGCCAGGATCGTCATGAAAACGGCTGTGCCAATAATCCCAGGTGAGCACGATATACGGAGCGCTGTTGGGACCCTGCTCATCGGTCGAGTGGAAGAAACGTCCGAGACTGGGCTGAAGCCGGAGCACGTCAAAGTAGTTCCCGCTGGTCGCGTAGCCGGTGGCACTGACTGGATCGTTGCCCGTATCCATGCCGGTAAAGACCATCTTCCAGGCAGCCAGACCGGCGAAGCTCTTGTTGCGGTCGTGCAGATCGACATAATTGGGATACGACTCGAATTGTTCGATCGCCCACAGACTCTTTGGCTGCGGCACATTCACGGGACGCAGGACGGCGCATCCATGATGCCGAAGACCACGGCGTTGGCGCCGATGGCTAAAGACCAGGGTGGCAACAGCGGCGAAGGTGAAGCCAGGAGACTTGCGCAGGGTGCGCAGGCTGAAGCCGAAGCATCGTGAACGGCGGTGCTCGATGAGATTGCCGCCCAGAGCTTCGTGGGATTCCTGTTGTGCAGCGTCTCGGGTAGCCACCGAATTCGATGCGTGCCCGACGTTCCGCTTCGGCGCGAGTTGAGTCCGGAACGCTCCAGGTCGTCAGCGCGGTGCTGGATGTGGGAGCGAAGCTCTTCGTCCATGTCATCGGCGTTAGTTTGCAGAGCGATGGAAAAACTCCCTTACGGCGACGGAACGAAACCAAACGCCAGGAGTTTTCATATTTCCTCCACCTGCGCGGCGAGGACGGACGCCATGGCGGCGGCGAGACGGTTCCAGCCTTCGGTTTCTTCGCGAAAGCGCTTGCGGCCGGCGCGGTCAGCTCGTAAAACTTGGCGCGGCGGTTGTTCTCCGAGGTGCCCCAGCTGGCCTTTAGAAGCCCTGGCGCACCAGGCGAAAAAGCGCCGGATAGAGCGCGCCCTGCTCGATGAGCAGCGCGCTGCCGGAGATTTGGCCGATGCGGAGCAGGACACCGTAGCCGTGCAGCAGGCCCGAGCGAGACAGCCTTGAGGATGAGCAGATCGAGAGTACCGGGTAGAAGCTGGGCCGTGATCGGGCATGCGGTCTCCTAATTTGATTAGGAGAGTACTCGCGGACACTCCTAAGCTGTCAAGGAGAACATGAATGGGCCTGATTCTGACCCGCTAATAGGCCCAGCTTCTTACAGTCGCGAGTGAAGTCGGTGGTTTCCGCGCGCTGCCAGGTGGCGCCGGTTTTCTGACTGCAAAGATTCCCCCGCTGCCACAGAAGCTGCCCGCACATTTTGATAACCGACACCAGAGCGTGGGTGTGGGCACGGTCGAAGCCGGGAACTCCGAGGAAGCGCACATGCCTGACGGTTTTGTCGCGATCGGCGGTGCGACTTCGTCAGCCAGACCACGCCCACCGGCGGCAACGACCTCAGCGTGATCACGACCATCATTCACAACATTCAAGGCAGGGGCACCTAAGCCCGCCGCCCTTCCACCCTCGTCATTGCGAGGAGCGACGGCGACGAACTAATGCGCCAGCACCGCGAGCAGCAAGCAGCGCCACGATATTGGTGATCTTGATCATCGGATTGACGGCGGGGCCGGCCGTGTCCTTGTACGGATCGCCGACGGTGTCGCCGGTCACCGCCGCCTTGTGGGCGTCGGAGCCTTTGCCGCCGTAATGGCCGTCCTCGATATATTTCTTGGCATTGTCCCAGGCGCCGCCGCCCGACGTCATCGAGATGGCGACGAACAGGCCGGTGACGATGACGCCGAGCAGCATGGCGCCGAGCGCCGAGAACGCCGCCGATTTGCCGGCAGCGCCGCCGCCGGCGACGAAATAGATGACGAAATAGACGACGATCGGCGACAGCACCGGCAACAGCGACGGAACGATCATTTCCTTGATCGCCGCCTTGGTCAGCATGTCGACGGCGCGGCCGTAGTCCGGCTTGTCGCGTGCCCTGCCATGATGCCGGGCCGCTCTTTGAATTGCCGCCGCACCTCCTCGACGATCGAGGACGCGGCGCGGCCGACCGCGGTCATGCCCATGGCGCCGAACAGATAAGGCAGCAGGCCGCCGAACAGCAGGCCGGCGACGACGTAAGGATTGTTCAGCGAGAAATCCGGCGCCACGCCCTGGAAATAAGGATGCTGCGCGGAGCCGGCGATGAAGAATTTCAGATCCTCGTTATAGGCCGCGAACAGCACCAGCGCGCCGAGCCCGGCCGAGCCGATGGCATAGCCCTTGGTCACCGCCTTGGTGGTGTTGCCGACGGCATCGAGCGCGTCGGTCGATTTGCGCACCTCTTTCGGCAGGCCGGCCATCTCGGCGATGCCGCCGGCATTGTCGGTGACCGGACCGAAGGCATCGAGCGCGACCACGATGCCGGCGAGCGCCAGCATGGTGGTCACCGCAATGGCGATGCCGAACAGGCCGGCGAGATTGTAGCTGACCAGAATGCCGGCGATGATGACGAGCGCGGGCATGCGCGGTCGCTTCCATCGACACCGCCAGGCCCTGAATGACATTGGTGCCGTGGCCGGTGACCGAAGCCTTGCGCGATCGAGCGCACCGGGCGATAATCGGTGCCGGTGTAATATTCGGTGATCCAGATGATCAGGCCGGTCACCGCCAGCCCGACGATGCCGCAGATGTACAGCGTCTGCGCCGGAATAAGCGACGCCCGGCAGCGGACCGAAGCCGATCAGCTCATAGATCACGCCGGCAATGCCGATCAGCGAAAACACCGCCGTCGCCAGCATGCCTTTATAGAGCGCGCCCATGATCGACTGGCTGGCGCCGAGCTTGACGAAGAACGTGCCGATGATCGAGGCGATGATGCAGACGCCGCCGATCGACGAGCGGCAGCATCATCATTTTCAACAGCGCGTCGGCGCCGGCGGTCCGCGTAAGAAGATCGCGGCGAGCACCATGGTGGCGACCGTGGTCACCGCATAGGTCTCGAACAGGTCCGCCGCCATGCCGGCGCAGTCGCCGACATTGTCGCCGACATTGTCGGCGATGGTGGCGGGATTGCGCGGATCGTCCTCGGGAATGCCGGCCTCGACCTTGCCGACCAGATCGCCGCCGACGTCGGCGCCCTTGGTGAAAATGCCGCCGCCAAGCCGGGCGAAGATCGAGATCAGCGAGGCGCCGAAGCCGAGCGCGACCAGCGCATCGATCACCTCGCGATCGTTCGGCGCCATATGCAGCGTGCCGATGAGGAAGCCGAAATAAAGCGTGACGCCGAGGAGCGCGAGGCCCGCCACCAGAAGGCCGGTGATGGCGCCGGCGCGGAAGGCGATTTCAAGCCCGGCGGCGAGCGAGGAGATCGCGGCCTGCGCGGTGCGCACATTGGCGCGCACCGAGACGTTCATGCCGATAAAGCCCGCCGAGCCCGACAGGATGGCGCCGACCGCGAAGCCGATGCGCGACCAGCCAGCCGAGGAAATAGCCGACGATGAGGAAGACCACGATGCCGACGCCGGCGATGGTCGAATATTGCCGCTTGAGATAGGCCTGCGCGCCCTCGCGGATCGCCGCGGCGATCTCCTGCATCTTTTCGCTGCCGGCATCGGCCGCCAGCACCGAGCGCGTGGCCCAGATGGCGTAAACGATCGCCAATGCGCCGCAAAGAACGATGAGCCACAACGTTTCCATAGAAAATCCCCGGTCTTTTGAGAGGGCCGAACGTCGCCGGCCCGGAAGAATGGGCGCCTCGCATACAATGGACAAATGGGAGTGCAATTCGCCGCGGAGTTTGCACAAAATACCCCCCCATGCAACGGCGGCGGTGCCCTCCTGTGGAGGACGGAACCGGCCAAAAACGGCGGCGTCACAAGGCCTTGCGCCTCCCCTCTCCCCGCCGCGCGGGGAGAGGGTCGGGGTGAGGGGGCCTCTCCGCCGGGCGCGGACTTGCGGCGAAGTCTGCAGTGCCGTCTCATAATCCGCACCTCCTCACCCTCGTCACCTCGCTTCATGTCATCCCGTCATCCTGAGGTGCCCGCGCGCAGCGCGGGCCTCGAAGGAGACGGCCCCGGCACCTCGGCCGCATCCTTCGAGGCTCGCGGAGCCTGTCATCGGGCCGCGCGCTTCGCGCGGACCCGTTGGCTCGCACCTCAGGATGACGGGGAACAGGCAAGCCCCCACCGTTCCCGCGATGCCCCTTCGCATCCGAGCCTCCCCACGCCACGGTAAGAAAGCCCTTCCATCACATCTGCCTCCCCTTCAAAAAGAAGGGAGGCGGGCGCCGCTTGGCGCGCCCCGGGGATCCGTCCTCGCCGCAGAAGGACTAAAGCCTGCTGCGAGGCCGGCGAGCACCATCGCTTCTTCCCGCGACGGTGCGGGATGAAAGCGGCGGCGCCCTCGCCTTACGGCGCCCACCGCGGTCATGCGCCGAAGGGTTTCCCCTCCGACTCGGCCTCGGGCCGCGCTTCCTGGAATCACCGGGTGCAAACGGGAGGACCCTCCCCGGCGCCAGTGCAGCGAGCACCTCGCACTCCGATCACGCGCCGGAGGGTTCGATGCCCAAGGCCGCCCGGACGTGCAGTGTATCGCTGCACCCCGGGAACCGCTCCCGCCCCGTCTCCGGAGTACCCTCGCGAAGGCGTCCCTTCGAGGGCGGAATGATTTGTCACGGTATGTAGTCGAAACGGGGACTTTTGTCAAGTATTGTCCCCGACAGGGAGACGGCTGTTCAACCCCGGCCGGCCACGCCAATGGCTTGCGTCAAGGCGGAGAGGGGTTATTTTGAACTAAATCGGGGCATGGCGCAGGCCGTCGAGACTGGTCCGGCGCTGCGGATCACCCGGAGGATGCTGCGGATCACCCGGAGGATAATGTGACGATCGCCGAATTGATTTACGAGCAGGTCAAGAAGCTGCCAGACCAGGCCGCGCGCGAGGTGCTGGATTTTGTCGGTTATATCCGGGAGCGCGGCGAGCGCGCCGATTGGCGCGATTTGCTGAACGCACAATCGGCTTCGCTCGCGCCGGTGTGGGAGAATTCCGAAGATCAAGTCTGGGATAATGTTTGAGCGCGGCGAACTGTTGCTTGTGCCTTATCCGTTTACCGACTTGTCGGCGGCAAAGCGCCGGCCCGTGCTGGCGCTGACGTCGCCTGACGGCTATGGCGATTTCATCGCTTTACCGGTGACCTCGCGGCCGCAGGCCGAACTCGGCATCCCGCTTGCTCCCTCCGCTGTCGTGCGCGGCCATCTTCCCGCGCCGAGCTGGATACGGATCGATCGCATCGTTACTCTCAACAGTGCGCTGATCGTCAAATCCATCGGGCAGGTGTCTGCGGACATGGTGGATACCGCGGTGAAGCGCTTCTGTGAGCGTATCGGGTATTCCGGCGAATATTGAGGCACGAGCGCAGACGGCGCCATCCGGGCGAGACATTGCCGCCTTAGGCTCGCCCTCCCCTATGCTAAGCTACCGCACGACCAAGCCTCTCCTGGGCACACAGCGATGACACGGCGTTCGCCAGCGCGCGGCAAAGCGGCCAAGACTCGGAGGAAGCGCAAGCCGGCGCGGCGCGCCAAAACCGTGCGGCTTGCCAAGCCTGGGCGCCGCGGCCCCTCGCCCGCCGCCCGGGAGACCGCGCGGCTGAAGCGCGAACTCAACGAGGCGCGGGAGCAGCAGGCCGCCATCACCGAAATGTTGAGCGTGATTTCCGGCTCGTCGGGCGACCTGCAACCGGTGTTCGACGCTTTTTTGGCGAATGCGACGCGGCTTTGCCAAGCCAAGTTCGCCACCATGACGCTTTACGAGGGCGACGGGCGATTTCGCTGGGTGGCGATGCACAACGCGCCCGTGGCCTATGCCGAAGCGCGCCGCCGCGTCCCGGTGATGCAAGGCACGGTGCTGGCGCGCATGGTCGACACCGGCCAAATGCTGGATATCCACGACTGCACCCAGGATCCGGATTACCAGCGGGGCGATCCCGCCTTCGTCGGCTTCGTCGAGCTGGCCGGCGCGCGGACGGTGATCGGCATTCCGCTCCGCAAGGACGGCCAATTCATCGGCTCCATCAATATTTTCCGCCAGGAGGTCCGGCCTTTTGCCGACGAGCAAATCGCGCTGTTGCATAACTTCGCCGCGCAAGCCGTCATCGCCATCGAGAACGCGCGGCTGCTCAACGAATTGCGACAGTCGCTCGACCAGCAGACCGCGACGGCCGAGGTGCTGCGCGTCATTTCCTCATCGCCGGCGGACCTCAAGCCGGTGTTCGACGCCTTGATCGAGAACGCCACGCGGCTCTGCGGCGCCAAGTTCGGCAATTTGCTGCTGTTCGACGGCACCCACATGCGCGTCGTCGCCATGCATAACGCGCCGAGCGGCCATCAGGAGATGCGGCAGCGCAATCCGATCGTTCCTTTGGAGCACTCGATTCTCGGGCCTCTGGTCAAAACCAAGGCCGTCAACCACGTCGCCGACATCACCGCGGAGCAGCCTTACGCAAGCTCGCCGTTGGCCAAGGTCGGCGGCATGCGCACCGCGCTCGCCGTGCCGATGCTCAAGGACGGCGCGCTCATCGGCGCCATCGGCATTTTCCACGATGCGGTGCGGCCATTCACCGATAAGCAGATCGCGCTGGTCGAGAATTTCGCCGCGCAGGCGGTCATCGCCATCGAGAACGCGCGGCTGCTCAACGAATTGCGCCAGTCGCTCGAGCAGCAGACGGCGACCGCCGACGTGCTGCGGGTCATTTCCGCCTCGCCCGGCGACCTGCAGCCGGCCTTCGACACCATGCTGGCCAACGCGCTGCGCATCTGCGAGGCGACCTTCGGCGTCATCTTCGGCTTCGACGGCGATCTGTCCTATGTCATCGCGACACGCAATCTACCTGACGCCGTGCAGGAATTTTTCCAGACGCGCGGCCGGCAGAGACCGACACCGGGGTCCGATCTCGATACATTGATGCGGTCAAAGCGCCTTATTCATACAATCGATATGGCCGCTGCGGCATCGCCTACCCGCATCGCCAAGCTTGCAGCCGTGCGGACGCAGATAGCCGTGCCGCTGATCAAGGACGACCGCCTGGTCGGCGCCATCAACATATTTCGGCAAGAGGTGCGCCCGTTTAGCGACAAACAAATCGAACTGCTCGAGAACTTCGCGGCGCAGGCGGTCATCGCCATCGAGAACGCGCGGCTGCTCAACGAATTGCGCGAATCGCTCGACCAGCAGACCGCGACGTCCGACGTGCTGCGCGTCATCAGCGCTTCGCCCGGCGAGCTGCAGCCGGTTTTCGACATCATGCTGAAAAACGCGGTTCGCATCTGCGACGCCACGTTCGGCATCATCTATCGCTGGGACAACGACGCGCTGCATGTCGTCGCCACCTTGAACGTGCCGCCGGCGTTCGCCAATGCGCGGCGGGCGGCGCCGCCCACCCACGGCTCGAAGACGATCACCGGCCGCATGCTGGCGACCAAGGCGCTGGTCCACATCCCCGACGGGCGGGAACTGGAGACCTACACCAAGGACCGCGATCCCGGCGTGGTCGCGGCCGTGGAACTCGGCGGCGTCCGCACCGTCCTCGCGGTGCCGCTGCTGAAGGACAACGAGCTGATCGGCTCGTTCGCCCTGTACCGCCAGGTCGTGCGGCCGTTTACCGACAAGCAGATCGCGCTGGTGACGAATTTCGCCGCCCAGGCGGTGATCGCCATCGAAAACGCCCGGCTGCTCAACGAGCTGCGCCAATCGCTGCAGCAGAACGTGCGGCTGTTCGAAGCCGAGCAGGAGCGCAGCCGCGAACTGGCCACGTCGCTCGCCGAGCTGCATACCGCGCAGGACCGGCTGGTGCAGACGCAAAAGCTCGCCGAGCTCGGCCAGCTCACCGCCGGCATCGCCCACGAGATCAAGAACCCGCTGAACTTCGTCAATAATTTTTCGGCGCTGTCGGTCGAGCTCATGGACGAATTGGGCGAAACGCTGCAGCGCGTCTCAGCCGACGAGGCGACCCGCGGCGAAATCGCCGAGCTCGCCGAAACGCTGCGCGGCAATCTCGACAAGATCGCCCAGCACGGCAAGCGCGCGGATTCGATCGTCAAGAACATGCTGCAGCACTCGCGCGAGGGCTCCGGCGAACGCCGGCCGGTCGATATCAACGCCATGGTCGAGGAAAGCCTCAACCTCGCTTTTCACGGCGCGCGGGCGGAGAAGCAGGGCTTTAACGTGACGCTCGAGCGCGCCTTCGATCCGCAGGCCGGGCAAGCCGATATCTTTCCGCAGGAGATCACGCGGGTGCTGCTCAATCTCATCGCCAACGGATTTTATGCCGCCGCCAAGCGGGCGGCCGAGCGCGGCGGCGAGGACGCGGTGCTGACGGCGTCGACCAAAAGCCTCGGCGACAAAGTGGAGATCAGGATCCGCGACAACGGCACCGGCATGCCGCCCGAGGTGAAGGAGAAAATATTCAATCCCTTCTTCACCACCAAGCCGGCCGGCGAAGGCACCGGGCTCGGCCTGTCGATCAGCCACGACATCGTCGTCAAGCAGCATGCCGGCGCCATCGAGGTCGACAGCGCGCCGGGGCAGTTCACCGAAATCCGGATCGTGCTGCCGCGGGCGAACGTCTAAGCGTCAGGCGGCGTGCGCCGCCGCCGCCGGCTACAGAACCTCGGCCTGCACGTAAATGACGCCGCGATCGATCATTCCCAAGGCGCGCGCGGCGCCGATCGA
Organism: uncultured Alphaproteobacteria bacterium; assembly: GCA_963827465.1. Taxonomy (GTDB): domain Bacteria; phylum Pseudomonadota; class Alphaproteobacteria; order Rhizobiales; family Xanthobacteraceae; genus BOG-931. The sequence goes on along the minus strand of CAWHBC010000004.1, from coordinate 49,214 downwards.
CAGGTCGAGAACGCGGTGCCGGCCGAAGGGGCCGCGATCGTTGACGGTGACGATGACGCTGCGGCCGGTCTTCGGGTCGGTCACGCGAAGCCGCGTGCCGAGCGGCAGCGTCCGGTGCGCGGCGGTCAGCCCGCCGCCGCGGCCGGCGTAATAGGCGCATAGCCCCGAGAAATTGTGCGCGGGCGGCTGTGCCGCCGCCGGATGCAGCGGGGCTGCGGCGAACATTACGGCCAAGAGCGCACCGGCCACTGGCGCGACGGCGCACCGCTCAAGCCGCGCCAGCACGCGCTTCATCGGCAACGATGTGAATATTGACATGGACTCCCCGCCGTCCGCCGCCACAAGAACGCCGGGGGTCGCGATTTGTTCCTTCGCTGGATCCGGTACTGGTGTAATTAGGACAAGCGCTGGGGGAAATTAGGACAAAGAGATCAGGTCCGTTCCTTCGCCGTCAGCTTTTTCCGCTTGTGCTTGCGCCGCATTTTCCGCATCAGCAGATTGTGCTTGTAACGCCACGTCTTGCCGCCCATGCTCTTCTCCTCTTTTTCGATTTGCCGGCGCGCGGAGAGATATTAGGACGAGTAATTTTAAACACTCGTTCCTAAGTCGTTCCGCGGTTAAGACTTCGGTTGCTTCGTCGCTTTTCTCCTCGCAATGACGCGGCTTCCGCTTTGTTCCCCGACCTCTAGCTTTTCACCATCCCGGCAACCTGCGCGACTTCGGTCCAGCGGGCGATTTCGCTCTTCATGAAGGCTTCGAATTCATCGGGGCCGGCATCCATCGGATCGTCGCCCTGCTTGCGGAGCGCCGCCATGGCCGAAGGCGTATGCATCGCCTTTTGCGCCGCGGCGGCAAGCTTGTCGACGATCGGGCGCGGCGTGCCGATCGGCACATAGAGGCCGAACCACAGGCTGGTGTTGACGGCGGGCAGCCCGGCTTCCGCCATGGTCGGCACGTCCGGCAGCGCGCCGGCGCGCTTGGCGGTCGTCGTCGCCAGCGCCAGAAGCTTGCCGGCCGCGATCAGGCCGACGACGGTCGAGACCGGCGAGAAGGTCATCAGCGTGCGGTCGGCGACGACGTCCTCGACCGCCTGGGGGCTGCCTTGATAGGGCACTTGCGTCAGCTTGATGCCGGCGGCTTCTGCGCGAACAACTCGCTGGCAAAATGCGGCATGCTGCCGATGACGTTGGAATCGAGCGCCTGGTCCGGATTGCGCCTTGCACAGCGCGACCAGCTCCTTGACGCTGTGGATGTTTCGCGCCGGATTGACGACCAGAATGATCGGCGCGTCCTGAATGAGCGCAACCGGCTCGAAATCGCGGGTCAGATCGAGCGCCGCATTGGGATTGATGATCTGATTGGTGATGATGGACAGCGTGCCCAGAAACACCGTGTAGCCGTCCTTGGCCGAATGCGCGACATATTCGGCGGCGATGCTGGAGCCGGCGCCGGGCTTGTTCTCGACCACCACCTGCTGGCCGAGAATGGGCCCCGCGGCCTGGGCGAACACGCGGCCGACGACGTCGGCCGCCGCGCCGGGCGTGAAGCCGACGATGACGTGCACCGGCCGCGACGGATAGGCGTCATCCGCGCGCGCGATGCGCGACAATAGCGGCAGCGCGGCGGCGGCAGCCGCCGAATGCAAGAATTTGCGGCGCGGAAATATCATGGCGTGCCCCCCGGGATTTTCTGCCGTTCGCTGACAAGACATTGGTCCTGCCGGCGGCTATCGCGTCAGGCTACGCCAATCGGGAGCGTTCGCGGAAGAGGCGCCGCAGGGGCACGATGTCTCAGCACTGGATCAGATTCACCCCCTGCCCGGGGACCAGCCGTACAAACGCGCCGCGGTGCCGCCCATCAATTTCGCCTTGTCGGTCTCGGAAATGCGGCCCGTGAGGCGGAAGGCATCGACACCCTGTTGGTAGGTGAGGAATTTCACCGCCCGCGTCCAATCGGTGCCCCACAGGCAGCGGTCGAGGCCGAACGCGTCGATCAGGCGGCACACCGGATCCCAGATGTCGTCATAGGGGAATTCTCGAAGCGACAGCGTGCAGGCGCCGGTGATCTTCATCGCGACATGCGGGAATTGCGCGAGCGTCAGCACCTTGTCCAACTCGGCCCAGGGCTGCGACGGCTTTGGCGGCACATGCGGCTGAACCAGACCGAGATGGTCGACGATGATCTGGGTGTCGGGATGGCGGCGGATGAGCTCGATGCCCTGATCGAGCCGTCCGGCGATATGCAGGTTGACCGGCAGCGACTGCCGCCGCGCCTCGGCCAGCACGCCATTAAGCCCCGGATCGGCGGGGTCGGTCGCAAGCCCGCTGCGCACGAGCAGCATGCGCACGCCGACCGCGCCCGGCGTGTGCTTCCATTCGGAGATGACGTCGGCAACGGTGGGATTGGCCGGATCGACCGGCCGCACCAGCGCGAAGCGGCCGGGATAACGGTTGCGCGTTTCGACCGCATAGCTCGCGTCGTAGCGATACATCGTGAAGGCCGACACCAGGATGGCGCCGTCGACGCCGGCTTTGTCGAGAATCTCGACCGTCTCTTCGCCGGTCGCTTCCGGCGGTCCCGTGAGCGCCTTGTGCCACGGCCGCTCCGGGCGGTCGCGCTCATAGGCGTGAAGCTGCGCGTCGATGATCGGCATGTTTTGCGTCTTTCTTTTGAGCGATGCCGCCACGATCGCAGCGCCCGCATCAATCACGGCAGCGGCTTGAGCAGGAAATCCTCGGCAAGCGGCTCGTCAAAATCGTTCGCCATATAAGGAAATATCTCTTTGACGCCGCGACTTTTGAGAAACTTCGCGCCTGCTTGCAGACGCAACGCTGTCGCTCGATGCGGCACCATATCGAAGGCCGGCTCGCCGTTACGAGTGACCACCACGGTCTCACCCTTTTCCACGAGGCGGGCGAGCGCTGTCAGGCGGTTCTTGGCTTCTTTTATAGATACCGTGGGCATACCGGGATAATAGCTAGCGCCACCCACCTTAGGAACCGTCATCTCTCGCGGCAACGGCGTCTCGGCGGCAGACTATCGCGTCAGTACCTGTTCCAGCACCGCCATCAGCGCCTGCGGCGCCGTCACATTCGGGCTGTGGCTGGCATCGAGCTCGTAAGTCGGCCAGCCCTCGGCTCTCGCACGCCCGGCGAACTGACCGAACGGTCCCCGCTCGGCATAGCGCATGCATTGAATGTAGCTGCGCGGCATGGCCGGTTTGCCGCGCAGCCGCAGCGGCTGTTCGAAGCACTTGCGCGATTGCGGCAGGCGGAATTTCGCGATCCAGGCGGCGTCGTCCGGCGCCGTGTCGGGCGGAACGGGATTGGGCGCGATCCGCCAGCCGTCGCCGGCTTTCAGCGCCTCCATCCGCCGCTGCCGCTCCGCCGCCGGCCAAAAGTCGGCGAGCGCCTGGCCGTCACCCGGCACGAACGCATCGAGATAGACGACTTGCGCGATGCGCTCGGGCGCGCGATCGGCGACGCCGGTCGCGACCATGCCGCCATAGCTGTGACCGATCAGCACGACATTGCGCAGATCCTCGAACTCCAAAACGCCAAGCACGTCGCGGATATGCGTTTCGAGATCGTTGTCGGGGCTCGCCAAATGGGCGCGCTCGCCCAGGCCAGTATAGGTCGGCGTAAAGAATTCGTGCCCGGCCGCTGCCATCAGCGGCCGCATTTTTTTCCAGGCCCAGGCCGCCGACCAGGCGCCGTGCGCAACAACAATGATCGCCACAGCGGGCTCCTTGCTTCTTTGAATGCGCGAAGACCTAGGCCGCGCCGAGATAGCGGATCGGCCGCCCCGGCGCGATCGCTTGCGCGGCGGCGATGATGGCGTTGGCGTCGATGCCGTAGTGGCGATAAAGCTCGGCGATCGAGCCGGTCTGGCCGAAATGCTCGACGCCGAGCGGACGCACGCGATGGCCGTTGACCGCGCCGAGCCAGCCGAGCGTCGCCGGATGGCCATCGACCACGCTGACGATGCCGCAATGGCGCGGCAGGCCGGCGAACAGCCGCTCGATATGCGAGCGGGCATGGACGAGGCCGCGCTCGCGCGCGCGCCACGCCGCGGTCCAGCCGGCATTGAGCCGGTCCGCCGAGGTGACCGCGAGCAGGCCGACATCGCGGCGGTCCTCCGCCATCAGCCCGACCGCCTGGAATCGCCTCCGGCGCGACGGCGCCGCTGTAAGCCACGACCACCTGGCAGTTCGGCCCCGGCTCGCGCAGCCAATAGGCGCCGTCGACGATCGCCTGGCGCAAGTCGCGGCGTCATCTCGCGCGCGATCTGCTCGACCGGCCGCGTCGACAGCCGCAGATAGACCGAGCCGCCGGTCTCGTCGCGCAGCCAATTGCGCTCGGAGATTTCGCCTGTCACCGCTGCGCTGAATGTAATCGAGCGCGAAGGCGAGGATCACGGCGAGCTCGTCGACGAAGGCCGGCTCGAAGGCGGCGAGCCCGTCCTGCGCCATGCCGATCAGCGGCTCGGCGATCGATTGATGCGCGCCGCCTTCCGGCGCAAGCGTGATGCCGGACGGCGTCGCCACCAGAATGAAGCGGGCGTCCTGATAACAGGCGTAATTGAGCGCATCGAGGCCGCGCGCGATGAACGGATCGTAGAGCGTGCCGATCGGCAACAGCCGCTCGCCGTTGATGGCGTGCGACAGGCCGAGCGCGGAGAGCGCGATGAACAGATTGTTCTCGGCGATGCCGAGCTCGATGTGCTGGCCCTTGGGCGAGAATTCCCAATTGAAGGTCGAGGGGATGCGCTCGCTCTTGAACGTGTCGGCGAGCGCCTCGCGCGCGAACAGGCCGCGGCGATTGACCCAGGGGCCGAGATTGGTCGACACCGTGACGTCGGGCGAGGTGGTGACGATGCGCGCGGCGAGCGGCGTTTTCTCGCGGGCGATTTCATTGAGCAGCGCGCCGAAGCCGGCTTGCGTCGACATTTCCGGCTGGATGGTCACCGCAAGCGCATCGGGCACCGCAACGCGCGCCGCCGCCAGATTGCGCGTGTTCGCTCTGCGCGAACGGCACGCGATCGAGAAACGCCTGGATGCTCGGCTCGGATTGGCGCAGGCCCTCGAAGCGATCCCATTCGTGGCCCGGCCGGATGTTCATCGCCGCGCGGAAGGTCTCCATCTGCGCCGGCGTCATCAGGCCGGCGTGATTGTCCTTGTGCCCGGCGAACGGCAGCCCATAGCCTTTGATGGTGTAGGCGATGAAGCAGACCGGCCGGTCGTGATCGATGGCGTCGAACGCTTCGATGATCGCCGGCAGATCGTGGCCGCCGAGATTGTTCATCAGCCGCGCCAGTTCGTCGTCGCTGCGGCTCTCGATCAGCCGGGTCACCGCGCCCTGATCGCCGATCTCGTCGAGGAGCCGCTTGCGCCAGGCCGCGCCGCCCTGGAACACCAGCGCCGAATAAAGCTGGTTCGGGCAGTTATCGATCCAGCGCCGCAACACCTCGCCGCCCGGCTCGGCGAAGGCCGCCTGCTGCAGCGCGCCGTATTTGAGCACCACGACGTCCCAGCCGAAATTGCGGAACAGATTCTCGTAGCGCTGCCACAGGCCCTTCGCGCACCACGGCGTCGAGGCTTTGCCGGTTATAGTCGACGATCCACCAGCAATTGCGCAGGCCCTGCTTCCAGCCTTCGAGGATCGCCTCGAAAATATTGCCTTCGTCGAGCTCGGCGTCGCCGAGACAGCGCGATCATGCGGCCTTCCGGGCGCTCCAGTCCCCAGCCGTGGGCGCGCACATAATCCTGCGCCAGCGAGGAGAATAATGTCTGCGCCACGCCCAGGCCCACCGAGCCGGTGGAGAAATCGACGTCGTCGGTGTCCTTGGTGCGCGACGGATAGGATTGCGCGCCTTTGTAGCCGCGGAAACGCTCGAGCTTTTCGCGGGTCTGCCGGCCGAGCAGATATTGGATGGCGTGAAAATTCGGCGCCGCATGCGGCTTGACCGCGACGCGGTCGGCCGGCCGCAGCGTGTGGAAATAGAGCGCGGTCATGATGGTGGCGAGCGAGGCCGACGAGGCCTGATGGCCGCCGACTTTCAGCCCGTCGTCATTGTCGCGGCAGATGATTGGCGTGATGGATCATCCAGGTCGCGAGCCAGAGCATCTTGCGCTCGAGCTCGGTGAGGATGGCGAGGTCATGAGGAGGAGAGGGTAAGGTGTCCATGATAATGTCATCGTTCGCGAAGGCGGACGATCCAGTAATCGCAAAGCGGAATTTTTTCCGGGCCGCCTCGATTACTGGATGCTCGCGCCTTCGCGGTGCATGATATGGTCCTAAGGCGCGCAGATTTTCGGATAGAGATCGTCCCAATTTGGGTTCTGACTCCTCGATGAGTCGAACTTTCCATGCCCGGTTCCACCTCTTCAGACGCTTTTCTCTCGCGAATTGCCGCCTCGATATCCGTATGAGGTTCAAAATAAACAAGACTTATGAACTTTGTATTTCCTTGCTAAATCCGGCAACCACATCGTTCGCGATGTTCATAAACTCGCCGTACCAAATTATTTGTGACGCCGACGTACAGATGTCCCACCAATCATGCTCGCGAGAATATAGACCCAATAGTAGCGCTCGCTGCTCATTGCGATGATTGTGAGAATAGCCAGCCCATTGTCATCGTCCGCGAAGCGAGAACGATCTGGCTGTCACAGGAGCAGTGTTACGCTGGCCCACCGACTGCGAATACTGGATGCTCCGCCTTCGCGGAGCATGACAGCTAACTCACTCCAATTCCACCGTCTCGAAATCCGCCGGCAGGATCACTTCCAGAAGTTCGCAGTCGTCGGAATAATCGAGCACGGTGTGCTTGATCTTGGGCGGCTGCAGCCAGCACGAGCCTTCGCGCATGGTCACGATACCTTCGCCCTCGTATTCGCCTTTGATCCAGCCTTTGAGCACGTAGACCATCTGGAATTCGACGTCGTGATAATGCCGCTTCGACACTTCGGCGGGATCGCAGGGCGGGATCATCTTGATGACGTGGGCGCGGGCCAAGCCGTTGGTCGCCGCGGCAATGCCGAGGTCGCGATACTGCGCGTAGCGGCGCAAACCCTGCTTCGAAAGCGCTCGGGACTGTGGTGACTGGCGACGAAGGTCTGCTTGCGCGGCGCCGGTTTGGCTTTGCGTTTGGCTGTTGCGACGCGGCTTCGCGCCGATGTGGACGGACGCCGCCGGCGGCCGCTTTTCGGCGACCGGCTTCGCGGCCTTTTTGCCTTTCCCTGCCGGTTTCGCTCTCGCCATGACTTCTCTCCCGCTGTCCGATCAAAACTTCAGCGCGCCGTTGTGGCGGATCACGACCGAGCGCGCCTCCTCCGGCGAGTGCGCGCCCAACTGGCCGAAGGCCGCCGCGCGTCTCCTCGATGAGAATGCTCGATGACGTGGCCTGGCCCCTCTTCGCCGAGCGCGCCAAGGCCCCACAGAATACGCCTTGCCGGCAAAGGCCGCGGCGGCGCCGAGCGCGTAGGCGCGCACCACGTCGGTGCCGCTGCGGACGCCGGAATCGTACATCACGGTCGCGCGATTGCCGACTTGGCTTGCACGATCGCCGGCAGCGCATCGATCGGCCCCGGCAGCGCCTCGATCTGCCGGCCGCCGTGATTCGACACGAACATGCCGTCGACGCCGAGCGAGACCGCCTTCTCGGCATCTTCGGGATGCAGGATGCCTTTGACGATCAGGTCTTCTTCCAGCGGTCGCGATATTTGCGCGACTTCCTCCCAGGTAAAGGCGCCGCCCATCTCGCGCGCGCGCAAAGGCGATGACGTCGTTGATCGAGGCATCGTCGCCGGCATAGGCGCGCAAGCGTTTCGAAGCGCGGAATGCCGTTCTTCCATCAGCGCCATAGGTCCAGCGCGGCGAGCACAGCATTTGCGTCAGCATCGCCGCATCCGGATGAAAGCCGCTGCCGCCGAGACCGACCACCACTTCGCGGGCGCGCGTGGTGCGCACCGGCACGTCAAGCGTGAGGATCAGCGCGTTGCAGTCGGTCGCCGCGGCGCGGCGCACCAGATCGAAGCCGATGGCATGATCGTTCTTGGCGGCGCGGTAAAGCTGAAACCAGCAGACATCGGGCGCGATCTTCGGCGATCTCCTCGATGGTCGCGCCGCCGGCCGAGCCCAAGCGTATAGGGAACGCGCGCCTTCTGCGCGGCGCGGGCGAGATGCTTGTCGGCGCCCGGCCACACGATGGCCGGCCCGCCCATCGGCGCAATGCCGATCGGCGCGGCGTAGCGGCGGCCGAACAATTCGACATCGCAGGGCGGCAGCGACGGCATCACGCCGTAGCGCGGCACCATTTCCACCGCATCGAGCGCCGCCCAGTTGCGCCGGATGCCGGCGTCGTCCTTGCCCGAGCCGCCGTCGGAATATTCGAAAGCGAAATGCGGCAGGCGGCGGCGCGCGGCGCGGCGCAGATAGTCGATGGTCGGATAATGCCGGTAAAGCGCGGCGTAGCGCGGATTGGCGTTGTTGCCGACGTAGTGGCTGGTTTGCGGCGCGGCGGCTGCTGCAGGCTTGATGGCCGTCGTGTCGTGCATGAGCGTTTACTCCCCGCGCATTATAGCGGTTTCAATTGAGAACGGTCACGTAAAGGTCACCGAACACCGTGCGGCTGTCGGCCCGGCTGCGCACCCCGAAACGGCCGGAAGAGAGGAGGCCGCCGTCATGGGCGGTGAACAGCGGCACCCCATCCAGCGCTACACCGAACGTTTCGCCCTCGGCTTTGACCTTGAGCGTGTGGGCTTGCCCGGGCACGATCGGCAGCGCAGCGGAAGCGATCTCGCGGCGTTCACCGTTGACGATGCCGATCAAACGCACCCGGCCGGACAACGCGTCGGCTTCGGCGACGTAGAAATCCTGCGGATCGGCAAAGCGCAGAACAACACCGGCGGCCTGCGCGATGCCGCCGTCATGAGCAACAAACGGCAATTGGACCTCGGCATTTTTCGCCATCGGCTGATCGGCGATGCAAAGCGGATAGCGGTTGGGCAGCGGGATATCGCTCGCCTCGATCAGACCTTTACCGTCGGGCAGGTAACGCTCGACACGGACCTGCCAATGCGGCGGTCCGCCAAAGCCGCTCAGGGCCGGCGTGCAGCCGTCCGGGTCCGACCCTTCCTCGACGAGCGGCGAAGCGAGAAAGCGGCGCAGCGTTTCGGCGCGCGCGCCGAATGCCGCAGCAAGCAAGAGCAACACAGCCAAGGCGAGAGCGGCCCGGCGGGTCATCGGCACGTTAGAAATGACTGTAGGAAGGCCGCGCAAAGGTGAGCGCCTTGCCGTCGCGAAGGAAGCGGGCGCCCTGCCCCGCCGCGATGCGGCCGATCTCGGTCGCCGCAATGCCGACCCTTTCCGCCGCGGCACGAAACGTGCCGACCTTGCCCGGCGAGAGCGTCAGCAGAATTTCGTAGTCGTCGCCGCCGGTCAGCAGGGTCTCAAGCAAAACCGGCTGCGCCGCGACCGCGGCACGCGCTGCCTCCGACAGCGGCACGCGCGCCACATCGACCTCCGCGGCAACGCCGGAGGCCCGGCACAGTTTGGCGAGATCGCCGGCGAGCCCGTCGGACACGTCCATCGCCGCCGCGGCGTCGTGGAGCACCGCGCCGGCGAGCGCCGTGCGCGGCTGCGGCAGCAGATAGCGATCCTTGAGCACGGCGGTTTGCGTTGGCGAAAGCCGCCAGCGCTCGCCCAGCGCCGGCTCGCGCCGCAGCATGACGCCGAGCGCGGCATCGCCAATGGTGCCGGTGACGACGATGCTGTCGCCCGGCTTTGCCGTCGCGCGCCGCACCATGGCGCCGTGCGGCACCGCACCGAACGCCGTGATCGAAACCGAAAGCAGTCCGGGCGTGTGATCGGTATCGCCGCCAAGAAGCGGACAGGCATATTGCCTTGCGTCATCGCCGAGCCCGTTGACGAAGGCGGCGAGCCAGGGTCCGTCGATGCTGGCCGGCAGCGCGACCGACAGCAGAAAGCCCAGCGGTTGCGCGCCCTTGGCGGCCAGATCGGACAAATTCATCCGCAAAACTTTGCGGCCGATCGCTTCAGCGGCGTCGTCAGCGAAAAAATGCACGCCGGCGATGCCGCCGTCGGTGGTGAGCACCACATCGCAGCCGGGCGGCGGCGTCACGATGGCGGCGTCGTCGTGCAGGCCGAAGGCGCCGGGCGCGGTGGCGAGCGGAGCGAAATAACGCGCGATCAGGCGATCTTCGGCGGAACTGTCGTCGTCCGAGGCCATGGCGTCGCCTTCCGTATGTGCCACGGCAGGATGTGTAGCCATAAACCGCGCCTTTTGACAGCATCGGGCAATCGCCGCTTCGATCCGAAAACGGCCCAGGTTGCTGCGTACTCGTGCTGCGCTCTACGGGTGATTTACCCGTCTTTTGACGCAGTAAGCCCGTTTCTCCTCAAGGCGACGGCCCGGCGTCGAAATGATACAGTTCCGTCGCGCGATCCAAATCGAGCCTGCAGGGACGCGAGAGGCCTCTTTGAAGACGACCATTCCTCACCCCACCGCGTTCGGCATTTCCGACCCGCCGGAAATGGCGGAGCGGGTGCGCTCCAAGAATTGGTCGACAACCGTCCTCGGTGCGTCCGAAAATTGGCCGCCGACTTTGACGCTGATCGTAAAGGTCATGCTGGCTTCGGGCTTCCCGATGTGCGTCCGCTGGGGGCCGCAATTTGTCATGATTTATAACGACGGCTACCGCTCGATTCTCGGCGACAAGCACCCGGCGGCTTTCGGCCTTCCCTTCAATGAAGCTTGGCCGGAAGTGCAAGCTCAGCTCCGTCCCTTGCACGAGGCGATCCTGAACGGAACGAGCGGCGCGTTCTTCGCCGAAGACCTTCTGATCAAGGTTCAGCGGCGCGGCACGTCCGATTGGGAGGACGGCCGGTTCACCCTGAGTTACAGCCCGGTACCGGACGAAAAAGCTCCGACCGGCGTCGGCGGCGTGCTCGTTACGGTCGTCGAGACCACCGACAGGGTCCGCACCGAGGAAGCGCTTCGTACCAGCGAGGGACGTTTCGCCGCCATCTTCGAGCAGACCGGGGTCGGCGTCATTCAATGCGAATTGGACGGGCGATTCCTCCTCGTCAACCGCCGGTTCTGCGAGATTGCCGGCCGCAGCGCGGACGCGCTTTTGACGCTGCGCGTGCCCGACATAACCCATCCCGACGATCGTGACACCGACGCCGCGCTGCGGCAGCGCCTGGTCGCCGACGGCGTTCCCTTCTTCGTCGAGAAACGCTACTTGCGCCCGGACGGGTCGGTGGTCTGGGTCAGCGTCAATGTCTCGCTGATGCGAAGCGCCGATGGGACGCGGCAGCAATTGATCGGTGTCGCGCAAGACATTACCGAGCGAAAAGCCGCGCAGGAGCAACAGGGCCTGCTGGTCCGGGAGCTCAATCATCGGATCAAAAATCTATTCGCCATCACCGACGGAATGATCGCGCTCAGCGCCCGCTCCGCGGGCAGCCCCGAGGAGTATGCCAGCAATATTCGCGGCAGACTGAACGCCCTTTCGGTTGCCCACGATCTGATACTTCCAAGTATCGGCGGCGAGGCCGATATTCTCGCCGAACCGACGCGGCTCGAAAAATTGCTGGGAAGGATTTTATCGCCCTATGTCGAGATGACATCCGCCGGTTCTGCGGCGCGCCTTATTCTCGACGGCCCCTCCGTGCCGCTGGGGGCGCGCGCGGTGACGACGTTCGCTATCATCCTGCATGAACTGGCGACGAACGCCGCCAAATACGGCGCCCTCTCGGTCGAAGAAGGATGTCTGCGCGTCGCCTGGAAATGCGTCGGCGACGCCCTGATCTTGAACTGGGAAGAAAGCGGCGGCCCGGCACTGAACGGCTCGCCGAAGACGCAAGGCTTTGGCACCGTGATCACCAATCACAGTGTCCGCACGCAGTTCGGCGGGACCTTGACGCACCAATGGGATTTGTCGGGCCTTGCGGTGGAACTCACCGTTCCGATGGAGCGCCTGCACAATTGAACCGTTTCGGCTCAGCGCCGATCGAGATAATTGGTCTTGTACCAGTCGACGATTTCGCTACCGGTCGTGACCCAGACCTCCTGGCGCGAGGTGACGTGCGCGAGCGCCTTGGCGAAATATTTGCTGCGGTGCGGGTAACCCACCAGGAACGGATGCAGGCAGATCGCCATCACCCGTCCGGTCTTGGCGCCATCCTCGTAGAGAACATCGAACTGGTCGCAGATCATCTGGCCGAAACGCTCCGGGCTTTGATGCAGCCGCAACAGCGCCGGGATGTCGTTGATCTCCGCGGAATACGGCATTGCGATCATCGAGCCCTTCTTCACCCGCATCGGGTAAGGCTGCTCGTCGTTGACCCAATTACCGACATAATCGATGCCGTGCTCGGCCAGGATGTCGAGCGTATGCACGGTCTCGCTCATCGCCGGGCTGAGCCAGCCGCGCGGCGGCTTGCCGACGCTCCTGGCAATCGTCGTGACCGCCTCCTTGATGAGCGCGCGCTCTTCCGCTTGCGACTGATTGTTCATGAGGATGGAATTCGACGTACCATGGCCCATCCATTCCCAGCCGAGTTTCATCCCCTCCTCGATGATGCGCGGATAGTGCCTGCAGACGTCGGAATTGAGCGCCACCGTGCCTTTGACGCCGTATTTTTCCATCACCTCCATCATGCGCCAGACGCCGACCCGCACGCCGTAATCGCGCCATGAATAATTGAGGATGTCCGGTTTCAGCCCGCTCTGCTCGAGCGGGGTACCGGGCCGGTCGAAGTAGAAATGCTCGATATTCGGGATCACCCAGACCGCGACGCGGGCGCCGTTCGGCCACGACAAGCGCGGCCGGTCGATGATCGGCGAATAATCGAAGCGATCGTGCTCGGACGGCACCACGGCCTGTGGCCGGCTTTTTCTTTTTGGCTTGCGCGGCAAGCGGACCTCCCGTGATTCGTCGCGCGTGTTGGTCGCGCGATCGGCTCTTCTCGCTCCGCGAACGATCGCCTATAACAGCAGCCCGCAATAACTTTAAGCGTGCATCGTGACCAGCGGCAAGGACGACGAAGAATTCTTCCGCCGACGCGGCTTCGGATTGAAAATCGGATTTGGCGAGCGGCCGGCCCTGATCGTCATCGACATGCTCAAGGGCTTCACCGACCCGGACATGCCGCTCGGCTCCAATCTCGACGCGGAGCTCGAAGCGCAAAAGCCTCTGCTGGCGGCGGCGCACGAGCGGCGCATCCCGGTGATATTCTCCACGGTCATGTACCACGAGGCCGATGTCAGAGACGCCGGCATCTGGGGGCTCAAGCAACGCGGCGCGCTGACGCTGACGGCGGACTCCGAGGCGGTGAAAATCGATCCCCGCCTTGATCGACGGCCCGACGACAGTCTCCTGGTGAAGCGCTACGCCTCATGCTTCTTCGGCACCGATCTCGTGCCGCGGCTGACCAGCCGGCAAGTCGACACGCTGATCATCGTCGGCTGCACGACGTCGGGCTGCGTGCGTGCCACCGCCGTCGACGCCGTGCAAAACGGCTTCCGGCCGATGGTGGTGCGCGAGGCGGTCGGCGACCGCTCGGTGGCCGCCCACGAGCAGAGCCTGTTCGACTTGAACGCCAAATATGCCGACGTCGTGTCGCTCGACGAGACGCTGCACTATCTCAAGACCATCGGCCACAACAGGCCGGCCGCGTCCTGACCGCGCGTGGCGGCCGCGGCGTCAGCCCGCCGCGAATTCGGCCGACCGCAGTTGGTGCGCCAATTGGTCGAGCACGGCATTGACCATCCCGGTCTCGTCCTTGTCGACAAAGGCCGAGGCGATGTCGACATATTCGGCGTTGACGACGCGGGCCGGAACGTCGGCGCGGCAGGCAAGCTCGTAGACGCCGGCGCGCAGCACCGCGCGCAGGATCGTTTCGACGCGCTTGAGCGGCCAGCCGCGAGACAGCGCGGCGTCGATCTGCGGATCGAGGCTGGTCTGCTCGCGCACCACGCCGCCGACGATGTCGCGAAAATACGCCGCTTCCGCCGGCCGGTATTGCACGCCCTCGACCTCGCCGCCGAGCCAATGGGCTTCGAACTCGGCCATGATCTCGTTCAGCCCGGTGCCGGCGATGTCCATCTGATAGAGCGCCTGCACCGCGGCGAGCCGCGCGGCGCCGCGCTTGTTGACCTTGCGGATTTCTTTGTCCGGCCCCGCCATGTCAGCGCGTTCCAGGCCGGCGCTTGACCGCGATCAGCGCCAGCGCCGCGCGCGCGGCGTCGCCGCCCTTGTCCTGCTCGTCCGGACGCGCGCGGGCCCACGCCTGCGCCTCGGTGTCGACGGTGACGATGCCGTTGCCGATGGGAAAGCACTGCGCGATGCCAAGCTCCATCAATCCGCGAGCCGATTGCTGCGACACGATCTCGAAGTGCAGGGTCTCGCCGCGAATGACGCAGCCGAGCGCGACCGCGCCGTCATAGCGGCGCCGCCCGCGCGCGGCGTCGATGGCTATGGCGATCGCGACAGGAATTTCCAGCGAGCCGGGCACGCTGACCACCTCGATTGTCGCGCCCGCTTCCTGCAAAGCCTTGGTGGCCCCGGCCAAAAGCGCATCGGCGATATCGTCGTAATAGCGCGCCTCGACGATGAGAATGCGCGCGCCTTTGGCCTTGCTCACGTTCCGTTTGCCTCGCCGCGGGCCGGCCATTTGCGATCACTCCACGCTGGGCAGCGTCGTAGCAAGCGGCCAATGCGCGAACAAGCCGCCGCGGTTTACCACAAGACAGTCGTGCCAAATGCCCGAAACACTGGATCGGCCGTCACCAGTGGCACGCCTTCGATCTGCGACTGTGCGGCAAGCAGGCGATCGAAAGGATCGCGATGGGCCCAGGCGAAGAATCCCGCGACCCGCGCGTGCTCGAGGGTGATCGGCAATGGGATGTAAGCGCGCTCCCGAAGCGTGACGTCGAGCTGTGCAACAAAAGGCTCGGCCTCCGGCCATTTGCCACGATGAACCTTTGTCACGATTTCCCAGATACAAACCGCACTGATGACGAACTCAGTGCCCGACTCGCCAAGCGTCCCGCGAAGCCGGGGTGGAAACCGCCTGTCGCCGAGCGCAAACCAGACGAGGGCGTGACTATCGAAGAGGATCTTCAGCCTCACCCTCCCAGAGCCGCAATTCCTCCTCCGGGAGGGGATCGAAAAAGAACGAGTTCAGGCGGGGATTTGATCTTGCCCTTCAACATCCCAAACGTCGGCTTGGGCCTGGCGTTGGACATACCCGTCAGCCGCGCCACCGGTTCCTTGCCGCGCATGATCACCACCTCCTCGCCGGCCTCGGCGCGGGCGATCAGCTTCGACAAGTTGGTTTTGGCCTGATGGATTGTGAATGTGGCCATCGCTTCTCTCCTTAGCTAAGTAAGTTAGCTAAGGAGGCGCATTCCGTCAATTAAGGCCGGGAAGTTTCAAGGAGCCGCGCCGCATAACGCGCCATCTGATCGATCTCGATATTGACCCGCGCGCCCGGTTGCAGCGCGCCGAGCGTGGTGACACTCAAAGTGTGCGGAATGATCAGCACCGAGAAGATGCCGCCGTCGACCGTGTTCACGGTGAGCGACACGCCGTCGAGCGCGACCGATCCTTTGGGAGCGATGAAGCGGGCGAGCGCGTCCGGCACCCGAAACGACAGGGCAGCGCTGTCGAGAAAATCGTCGCGGCTGATGAGTTCGGCAAGGCCGTCGACATGGCCGCAGACCATATGGCCGCCGAGCTCGTCGCCAAGCCGCAACGCGCGTTCGAGATTGAGCTTGGTGCCGCGCCGCCACGTGCCCGCCGTGGTCACCCGCAGGGTTTCGGCCGCCGCATCGACCGCGAAGAACGTCCGATTGCCGGCGCGGCCGCGCTCGACCACGGTCAGGCATACGCCCGAGCAGGCGATCGAAGCGCCGATGGCAATGCTGTCGGGATCGTAGCTGCAGGCAATCTTCAGCCGGCGCAGGCCTTCGGCCTTTTCCTCAACGTCAAGAAGCTCGCCTAAGTCACTGATAATTCCGGTAAACATCGCTCACCTGCGCCCGTAACGGTCTTCCCGGTCGGCCCGACGGCTGTGCTCGTGAAAGGCTTGAGCCGTTGCCAAGCAGCACTGGCACGGCCGCGCTGTCGAGAGCGTCGATGCCGTCAGGCCCAATCGTCGTGGCGGAATGCAACAGAACAGCCTCATCGACGAGGTCGGCGGCGATAAAGGCCGCCGCCAAGCGTCGGTCCGCCCTCGACCATCAGCGCGTGATGCCCTTGCCGGCGAGCGCCTTCAATGCTCCTTCAAGATCGAGCCGGACCGGCGCCGGCCGGCGCGCGCAGCACCTCGACGCCATGGCTCGCGAGTGCCCGAACTCGGCGTCCTGCGGCACGTCCAAAGCCGTCAACACCCAGACCGGCGTTTCGCGAGCGCCGCGCACCAGCTGCGAACGAGCGGCAAGCGCAGCGGCTGTCGGCGATGACGCGCACCGGCGAATATTTGGCCATGCCGGGAAGCGGCAGGTCAGCAGCGGATCGTCGGCCAAGCACGGTGCCGATGCCGACCATGATGGCATCGCTCTGGGCGCGAAGAAGATGCACGCGCTCGCGCGCCGGCTCGCCGGTGATGGCGACCGGCTTGCGCCCGGCGGCGCCGGCCTTGCCGTCGGCGGAGATCGCGAGCTTGAGCAGAACGGGCGGACGGCCTTTGGTGAAGCGCAAGATGTGGCCGGCGTGATCGCGGCGCGCTTCCTCGGCGCCGATGCCGACGTCGACGGCGATGCCCGGCGGCGCGCAGGCGGGCGTGGCCCTGCCCCGGCCACTTCAGGATTGGGATCCTCCATTGCCGACACGACGCGCGAAATGCCCGCGGCGATCACCGCATCGGCGCAAGGCGGCGATTTGCCGTGATGCGAGCACGGCTCGAGCGTGACGTAGAGCGTGGCTCCGCGCGCGCGCCGCGCCGGCGCGGCGCAACGCCTCGACCTCGGCATGCGGCCGGCCGCCGTCTTGCGTCCAGCCGCGGCCGACGATCGCGCCGTCTTTGACGATGACCGCGCCGACGGCGGGATTGGGCCAGGTGCGGCCGAGCCCGCGGCGGCCGAGGCTGAGCGCCAGCGCCATGAAGCGCGCGTCAGAATTTTGCGGCACAGCGGCGTCTCATGATAGACTTCTGCCTATGAACATTGCCCTTCGCCGTTCGATGACGGTCGACGAATATCTCGCCTGGAGCGATAGCCAGAGTGAGCGCCAGCGCACGGAATTGATTAACGGGCAGATTGTCACCATGCCGGCAGAAAAACTCGCTTCACACGTCCATCAAAGGCAAGCGTTTTTCTCGCGCTTCGCCAAGCGATAGTAGCTTCCGGTTTGCCTTGCAAAGTTTTGCCAGACGGGCCGGGCGTGCGAATCGACGAACACACCGTCTATGAGCCCGATGCCCTGGTTTTCTGCGGGGCCGCACCGCCTCCAGACTTCGATGTTAATCCCGAACCCGGTCATTCTCGTCGAAGTGCTTTCTCCGACCACAAGGCACAGCGACACCAGCGCCAAGCTCATCGGCTATTTCAAGCTGCCAAGCGTCGCCCATTATCTGATCATCGACCCCGACGCTCGCACCGTGACCCATCACCAGCGTGACGGCGACAGCGAATGTACTGCGCGAGGGTCCGCTGCGGCTCGATCCACCTGGGCTCAATCTTACCGTCGAGGATTTGCTGGGCGCTGCCTGAGCGGATTTGCCCCGCCACCTGGCGCCCTCACTCCGCGGCCTCGTCCCCCGACAATTCGGCAAGCGCCGCCTCGAAATCCTTGGCTTCGCGGAAATTGCGATAGACCGAAGCGAAGCGCACATAGGCGACGTCGTCGAGGTCGCGCAAATGCGCCATCACCGTTTCGCCGATGGCCTCCGACGACACTTCGCTTTCGCCGAGGCTTTCCAGCTCGCGGACGATTTTCGACACCATCTGGTCGATCCGCTCCGGCTCGACCGGCCGCTTGCGGCAGGCGATCTCGACCGAACGCAGAAGCTTGTCGCGGTCGAACGGCACGCGCCGGCCGTTGCGCTTGATCACGACCAGTTCGCGCAATTGCACCCGCTCGAAGGTGGTGAAGCGGAAATTGCAGGTCAGGCAGACGCGGCGGCGGCGGATGACGGAGGAATCCTCCGTCGGCCGCGAATCCTTGACCTGGGTATCGAGGCTTCCGCAGCTCGGACAACGCATCCCTTACCCCTCGTAAATCGGGAACCGGCCGACCAGATCGCTTCACCTTCTCGCGCACGCGGCTTCCGCCAGCGCATCCTCGTCGGCGCCCTTTTGCGCCAACGCATCAAGCACTTCGGCGATCATCTCGCCAACTTGGCGGAACTCGGCAATGCCGAAGCCGCGTGTGGTGCCGGCCGGCGTGCCGAGCCGCACGCCCGAGGTGACCGTGGGCTTTTCCGGATCGAACGGAATGCCGTTCTTGTTGCAGGTGATGTGGGCGCGGCCGAGCGCCACCTCCGCCACTTTGCCGGTCAGGCGCTTTTTGCGCAGATCGACCAGCATCAGATGGGTGTCGGTGCCGCCGGAGACGATATCGAGGCCGCGGGCTTTGAGCGTTTCGGCAAGCGCCTTGGCGTTTTCGACGACGTTCTTCGCGTAAAGCTTGAACGACGGGTGCAGCGCCTCGCCGAAGGCCACCGCCTTGGCGGCGATGACATGCATCAGCGGCCCGCCCTGCATGCCGGGGAACACCGCGGAATTGAGCTTCTTCGCCAGCTCCTCGTCGTTGGTCAGGATGGCGCCGCCGCGCGGCCCGCGCAGCGTCTTGTGCGTCGTCGTCGTCACCACATGGGCATGCGGCAGCGGGCTCGGGTGCGCGCCGCCGGCGACGAGGCCGGCGAAATGCGCCATGTCGACCATGAGATAGGCGCCGACCTCGTCGGCGATTTCGCGGAAACGGCGGAAATCGATGATGCGCGGATAGGCCGAGCCGCCGGCGATGATCACCTTCGGGCGATGCTCTTTGGCCAAGCGCTACGACCTCGTCCATGTCGATCAGATGGTCGTCGCGGCGCACGCCATAGGGCACGACCTTGAACCATTTGCCGGACAGATTGACCGGCGAGCCGTGGGTGAGATGCCCGCCGGCGGCGAGATTGAGCCCCATAAAGGTGTCGCCCGGCTGCATCAGCGCCATGAACACTTCGGCATTGGCCGAGGCGCCGGAATGCGGCTGCACATTGGCGAACGCGCAGCCGAACAGGCGGGTGACGCGCTCGATGGCGAGCCGCTCGGCCATATCGACGAACTGGCAGCCGCCGTAATAGCGCTTGCCCGGCAGGCCTTCGGCGTATTTGTTGGTGAGCACCGAGCCCTGCGCCTCGAGCACGGCGCGGCTGACGATGTTTTCCGACGCGATCAGCTCGATCTCGTCGCGCTGGCGGCCGAGCTCGAGCTTGATCGCCTCGGCGATTTCGGGATCGGCTTCGGCGAGCGTGGCGGAGAAAAACCCTTCGTCCGTGGTTTTTGCTTTTTGACTGACTCGACATTCCGCCTTAATGCCCTCTACGCCTCGTCCCGTTCCGGCCTGTTCCGGCCTCCGCTGAATACACCCCGCCCGCCCATCATACCAGCCGAACCCCGCAAGGGCTTGGGATATTTGTGCGGATAACGCCGCTATATTTAGGGATTGGGGATTGGGCGGCGGTCCCGAGCCCAGGCGCAATTCGGCCAGGCGATTGAGCGCCAATGCCGTTCGTGTGAAAAGCAAGGCCCGCCGCATTGCGCCTTCAGAGAGCCATGACCGCCGATCCGCGCATCGCCGACCTCGCCCAAGCCGGCGCCATCCGGCTTGGCGCTGTTCCTGCCGCAATACGCCAAGGACGCCGCAACCGGCGCGGTGCGCGGGCTCGGGCCGGGCGTGGTCATGCTGGACATCGCGCGCGCGCTTGCGGCGCGTCTTAACGCCAAACTCTCTGATCGTCGAACAGCCGACGCCGCGCGCGGCGCTGGACTGCATCAAGGCCGGCGGCTGCGAATTCGCTTTCTTAGGCATCGAGCCGTCCCGCGCCGCCGAAATCGATTTCACGCCGGCGGTGTTCCAGTTCGATTACAGCTTTCTGGTGCCGGCCGGCTCGTCCTTGCGCCATTTTGCCGATGTCGACCGCGCCGGAATTCGCATTGCCGTGGTGCGCAATCACGCCTCGACCATGGCGCTCACGCGCATGGCCAAGCATGCCGCGCTCGTCGGCTTCGATCTGCCGGACGATGCATTCGCTGCGCTGCGCGTCGGCAAAGCCGAAGCCTTCGCGGCGCCGCGCCACATCCTGGTCGATTATTCCGAGAAGCTGCCGGGCTCGCGCGTGCTCGACGAAGGCTACGGCATCAATCGCGTCGGCATCGCGGTGGCGAAGCACCGTACCGGCTTGCTGTCCTATGTCTCGGAATTTGTCGACGAGGCGAAAGCTTCGGGGCTGATTGGGCGCTTCATCGCCGAGGCGGGCCTGCGCGGCTTTGAGGTCGCAGTCTAAAGCTTCACCGTCGGCGGAATGGCCGGCGGCGCCGAGGCCGTCGCGGCCGTAAATATCCTCGCGGAATTGCACGATGCCGTCGGAGGCCGACCAGGCGGTGACATAGACCCAGTGCAGCGGCACCGGCTTGGTCAGATTGGCATTGATCTGATCGCTGGAGTTGATCGCCTGCTGGATGTGGTCGGGGCCCCAGCCCTTGGTGTCCTTGAGCAGCCACACGACCAGATCCTGCACGTTCTGCACCCGGCAGCAGCCCGACGAATCGTAGCGAAAATCCCCGCCGAACAGATTCTTCAGCGGCGTGTCGTGCATATAGACGCCGTACTGGCTCGGAAAATTGATGCGGATGCGGCCGAGCGAATTGGAGTCGCCGGGATCCTCGCGGAAGGTGTAATGCACCGCGTCGTCCGAATACCAGTTGATCTGCGACGGCGGCACTTCCTTGTGGGTCGGATCGAAAACGCGAATGTGGTTCTGCGTCAGGTAATCCGGCTTGTCCTGCATCAGCGGGATCAAATCCTTGCGCACGATCGAGACCGGCACCGTCCAGATACGGATTGAAATTGATCTGGATGATCTTCGAGTTGATGTCGGGCGAAGGCCGGTCCGGCCTGCCGACCACGGCGATGTGGCGCTGCACCGCCAAGCCATCCTCGATGGCTTCGACGCGCGCCGCCGGAATATTCACGACCACGTAGCGCGGCCCGAGATTGGTGGACAGCGTCTTGAGCCGCTCGATATTGACCTTGAGCTGATCGCGCCGCGTCTCCGCCGGCACGTTCATTTCAGTCGAGCGTCACTTCGCGCAAAATGCCGTCGACGGTGAGCCCGTGGCGGGCCTGGAAGCGGCGCACCGCCTCCTCGACATAGGAGTCGTAGATGTCGTTGCCGACGGCATTCGGGATCGAGGTCGCCGGAGGCCAGCAAGCCGCTCGCGCAGATCGACCACGCTCGGATGCCGGTTGCCGAGCCGCAATTCGTCGACCTTGGGCACCACCGGCCAGCCGCCGCTCGCTGACGATGTCGTCATAGGTCTTGACCGCGATTTGCGGTGAATTGCGCGGTCGCCGGCGACAGCGTCGGCGCGGTCGCCTTGGGCATGTGAATGGTGCGCGAGGCCTGGTCGAATTCCTGGCCGAAATCGCCGCGATCGGTGTCGCCGAGGAGATCGTCGAGCGGCTCCGCGAGCGCCCGGGACGCCGTAAAGCCTCCCGCCGCGAGCGCCGTCATGCCGGCGGCGCGGCGCAGGAGGGCGCGCCGGTCAAAACGTGAGGCGAAATCGCCGGGGTGGCTCATGGACTTATCTTGTGGAGCGGCATTACGGCACAATTCGGCCAGGGCGTGGACAAAGGGCCGGTCCCAGGAACGGATAAAGCGGTGCATGGCGGGTCATAGGCCGACAACCGCCCCCGGTCGCCGGATTAGCATAAAGCCCCACGCCGCTGAAGCGGCGCGCGACGAATGCAGCCGGGGCGTTGCAGAATCGCAACTGTCGCCCCACCCTGGACGTTCACCGTGGGCGCCGAAGGATCGACCATGGGTCTTATCAAGCTGATCGCGGCTCCGATCCGCAGCATCCTGCGGTTTCCGCTGTTTCAGCTCGCCGTCGTCTTTGCCATCATCCTGTATTTCCAGGCTGCCGACGACACCACGCTCCAAGGCAAGCTGTTCGACGGGCTCGACAAGCTCACCGAGGACAGCGTGCAACTGATGTCGCAGCTGTTCACGGTGAAGGCCTTCACCCGATCGGTACTCTCGGCCGGTCTGATGATCGGCTACGTGTATCTGATCTGCCTCCTGGCCCTTGCGCTTCTGCGTTTTCTGGTCCGCCGCATTGTCGATTTTGTCGGCTGGAGCAACGCGTTCTGGCTGCGCAACTCCATCGCCCACGAGCGCGGCATCGAGGCCTATCGCGCCTGGCTGCCGCTCGAACGGATCCGGCCGGTCAACATTCCGCAAGATCAATGGGAAGCGACCTTCGCCTGGCCCCCGGACAACCGGCCGCCGTATCCGCCGCTGTGGGAGCGCATGCTGCACGGCGTTGTCAGCTACATTGTCGTCATTGTCGGCGCCGCCGTGCTGCTGCAGTACTTCACGCCGTTTCCGGTTCTCAGCTGGTTCAAAAGCCTCGCCGGAATGATTTAAGACACTTTCCGACAAAGACGCATTCAACGGGAATGCCGCCGGGACCGGACTGCCGCTAAACGCGAATACCGCTTGTCAGGATGGCCTCCGCGAGCTCGGCGGCAGGTCCGCGCAGGGTCTTGCCGGCGCCGAGCAGAACGAACTCGACCGAGCCGAGATCGGGTAGGCCGTGGCCGCTCGGCAGCTCGGCAAGCGCCGCCGGGATCAGGCCTTCCGGGACAACCGTGACGCCGAGCCCGGCGAGGGCCGCGGCGCGCAATCCGCTCAAGCTGCCGCTCGTGCAAGCAATCCGCCAGGCACGACCGCTCCGCTCCAGCGCGGCGAGAGCGATCTCGCGCATGATGCTCGGTGGTGGATAGAGAATGAGCGGCACCGGTGTTGAGGCATCGAGTCTTCGCCCATCGCCGGCCACCCAGGCTAATCGATCGCGCCACACCAGCCGGCCGCGATCTTCGCCCGGCCGGCGTTTGCCGCAGACGAGATCAAGCTCGCCGCGCTCCAGTTTCTCGTTGAGCTCGCCGCTCATGCCGACGGTGAGCTCGAATTCGACCAGCGGATGGGTACGAACAAACTCCCGCAGCACTTCCGGCAAAAGCGACGCCACGAAATCTTCCGATGCGCCGAACCGCAGCCGGCCGCGCAACTGAGAGCCCGCAAAATAGCGCTCGGCCCGCTCATTGGCCGCAAGGATTCCCCGGGCGAACTCGATCATGGCCTCGCCGTCGGCGGTCGGCGTCACCGAGTGGGTATCGCGGACGAACAGCCGGCGCCCCGCCTCGTCCTCGAGCTTGCGGATGTGCTGGCTGACCGTCGACTGACGCAGGCCGAGGCGCGCGGCGGCCTGGGTAAAGCTGCGGGTTTGGGCGATCGCCAGGAAGGTCTGAAGCCGAACCGGGTCAAGCATGGGTGCTCATCACGATATACGATTACAGTAACAGTTGTATGCGGCATTCACAATGGCAGACCCGCTCTGATATCAAAGGATCGCCGTAAAGTGAGGCTGCCATGACGGGATTCCGCTTTCTCTGGTCGCGCATCGATGGGTTCCTCGCCGCCATTTTGCTGACGGTCGCATTCGCTTCGCTGGTGCCGGCACGCGGCGATGCGGCGGTGGCCGCCGGCTGGCTCACAAAGGCCGCCATCGCGCTGCTGTTTTTCATGCACGGCGCGCGGCTTTCGCCCGAAGCCGCATTTCTTGGAGCGCGGCAGTGGCGGCTGCACGCCGTGATCTTCCTGAGCACGTTTGGGCTGTTTCCGCTGCTCGGACTGTCCGCGCACGCGCTCGCCCCAAACTTTCTGTCTGCGCCGCTCTGGGCCGGGTGATCCTGCTGACCACCCTGCCCTCCACGGTGCAGGCCTCGATCGCCTTCACGTCGGTGGCCGGCGGCAACGTGGCGGCGGCGCTGTGCAGCGCCTCCGCATCGAATTCTTCTGGGCGTTTTCCTGACCCCTCTGATCGCCGGCTTCCTGCTCACCGGCCACGGCGCCGACCTCTCCGCGCGCTCGGTCTTTGCCATCGTCGCGCAGCTCCTGCTGCCGTTTTTGGCGGGCCAGTTGTCGCGGCCATGGCTCGGCGCTTCCGTCACCCGCAATGCGCGCGCGCTCAAATGCGTGGATTACGGCTCGATCCTGCTGATCGTCTACGCGGCCTTCAGCGAAGGCGTCGTCAACGGCATCTGGCACCACATCGATGCGGCCGAGCTGTTCCGGGTCGCCCTTGCCGATGCCGCGCTGCTCGCGGCCGTAATGACCATCCTGACTTTCGGCAGCAGGCAACTCGGTTTTTCGCGCGCCGATGAAATCGCCATCGTTTTCTGCGGCTCGAAGAAAAGCCTCGCCAGCGGCCTGCCGATCGCAACCGTGCTGTTCGCGGGAAATATCGGGCTTATCATTATTCCGCTGATGGTATTCCATCAGATTCAACTGATGGTCTGCGCCTCGCTCGCACGGCACTACGCGGCGCGCCGGGGCGCGGCGGCCAAACAGCTCGCCGGCGTTCCGGCCGCGCCCGCCTGAGCATTCGAGAATTTCCGGCAGCAAAAAAGCCCCGGCATTTGCGCCGGGGCTGAAGTTACACCAGTACGACGGAAAACCGCTGGTGAACGGAACCGAGCGTGCTTAGTGGAGCATGATCTTTCCCGAAAACCGGAGCCTGGTTTTCGGGATCGTGCCCTTACAGCCGGTACAGGATTTGATCGGTCCAGAAGCGCTCGAGCCGGTGCAGCGCCTTGTTGAGCACCGAGAACTCGTCGGCATTGATGCCGCCGACCTGCTCGACCGTGCGCACGTGCTTCTGATAGAGCGCGTCGACGGTGTCGCGGACCTCGCGGCCCTTCTCGGTGAGCTTGATGCGCACCGAGCGGCGGTCGACGCGGGAGCGCTGGTGATCGAGGAAGCCCATCTCGACGAGCTTCTTCAGATTGTAGGAGACGTTGGAGCCGAGATAATAGCCGCGCGTGCGCAATTCGCCCGCGGTCAGCTCCTTGTCGCCGATGTTGTAAAGCAGCAGTGCCTGCACCGAATTGATGTCGGCGCGGCCGCGGCGATCGAACTCGTCCTTGATGACGTCGAGCAGCCGCCGATGCAGGCGCTCGACCAAGGTCAGCGCCTCGAGATAGTGCGGCCGGATATGGTCGAAGCGCGCCTCACGATCGGCGGGCTCGACCGTCTTGACGACGGCTTTCATTGTGACGCCTTTCCCAAGTCAAAATCTTGTTTTGATCGACGGGCCCTGTTTTCCCGTCGTATGGCGTCACCCTACCGATCAGGGTCTAAGATCAGTTTAAATAACACGCTAAAAATAACGTTTATTCGCCCCTTTGTGGCCGCGTATTGCGCGTAAAATACCAGGGCGATTTGGCGACCATTTGTTCACCGTACTATTTCGCGCCAGCCATCGAGGAGGACCGTGCCGGTCAAGAATTTCAGAAGTGTTTCTTTGCAAATGATCGACCCGACCCCGACTTTAAATAGCGCTCAAACTCTTCTGCTTTCTGCCGGTCGGAAAAAGCAACGTATGTGACGATTTTCCAGGGACCGTACTTTTGGGTGTGAATCGACTTCCCGGAATTGTGTTCTTCAAGCCGACGCTGCCAGTCGGTAGTCAAGCCGACGTAAAATCGGTCAGGGTGAGATTCGCTACGCAACATATAAACGTAGTGCATACGAAGGCCCGCCTTCGCTACGCTTCGGCGTGGCATCCGCCTTCGCTTGCCCCGCTGCGACAAGAGTTGCAATCACGCCGTAGCGAAGCGAAGGCGGATGGTGGGAGAGGTAGGACTCGAACCTACGAAGGCGTAAGCCAGCGGATTTACAGTCCGCCCCCTTTGCCACTCGGGACACTCTCCCGCACCGAGGCCGTGCAACGGCCGGCACGGCCGACCGCGCTATATGGTTGGACCGTACCGGCTAGTCAATCGAAATTGGCTCGAATTGCCAAGGTTCCGCCCGCGTGACAGAAGCGGGCATGCGCGAAAGGCCATGGCCGCCGAAATCCCGCGATCATCATCACGGCCGCCGTCCGCAAGGGCGGCGCGAGCCGAGCGACACCGCGATCCTGTACGGCTGGCACACCGTGACCGCGGCGCTTGCCAATCCGGCGCGGCATTTCCACCGGCTCCTGGTCACCGAGAACGCGATGCGGCGGCTCGCCGAAGACGGCATCACGCCGCCGATCGCGCCGGAGGTGGTGCGGCCGGGCGCGATCGACGCGCAGCTCACGCCCGACGCCGTGCATAATGGGCTATTGGCCGAGGCCGATCCCCTGCCCTCGCCGGGCATCGAGGATTTGCCGGACAGCGGCATCGTGCTGGTGCTCGACCAGATCACCGATCCGCACAATGTCGGCGCGATCTTGCGCACCGCGGCCGCCTTCGCTGTCGCCGCGATCGTCACCACCGCGCGGCACAGCCCGGAGGCGACCGGCGTGCTTGGCGAAGTCGGCTTCCGGCGCGCTCGAACTGGTGCCGATCGCGATCGTGCAAAATCTGGCGCGCGGGCTCGCCGCCTTGAAGGAGCGCGGCTTTCTCATCGTCGGGCTGGACAGCGGCGCGCCGGACGATCTTGCCGCGATCGCGCTTGCCGCGCCGCTGGCGCTGGTGCTCGGCGCCGAGGGCAAGGGCTTGCGGCAATTGACGGCGGCGACCTGCGACCGGCTGGCGCGGCTCGATCTGCCGGGCGCGATCAAAAGCCTCAATGTGTCGAATGCCGCGGCGCTGGCGCTCTACATCGCCGCGCGCGCGACCGCGTCATAGCAGAGCCGCAGCGAACACTGACGCGCAGGTAAGCCGCGAATGATAGTTTCAAAAAGACGAAGGCCCGCACCATGCGGGCCTTCGCGACTTTCAGATGTTCGTTTGCGGTCAGCGATAGTAGCGCCGGCGCGCCGGGCCGTAATAGCGATGCATGTACGGCGCGCGGTAAGCAAAGCGCGGACGATAATAGGGATGCCGGTAATACGGCGCATAAGGCGGCGCGGCGCGGTACCCGTAGCCATAGGCCCGACCGGGAACGTAGGGATAATCCGTCGCCGGCACGTAGGCCGTCTCCGGCGAATACGTCTGATACGCCATGATGCCCGGGCCGGAATAGACCGGACCCTGATTGACCACGTAGGGGGCGGCATAGGCGACCTGCCCGCAGCCGCCGCAGCCGCCGCAATTACCGCAACCGCCGTCAGGCCGTCACGCCGCAATTGCCGCAGCCACCGCCGGCGTTCCAGGCGCTGCACCGCACGAGCCGCAGCCACCGCTCCAATCCGACCAGCCGCAATTGCCGCAGCCGTTAAAGCTGCAGCACGGACCGCCGAAAGCCGTCGGCATGACCGGAGCGACGATGGCGATAGGCGCCGGCGCGACCGGCTGCGCATAGACCACGGCCGCCGTCGGCGCAGCGCAGGTGCCGCAACCGCTATACACGGCCGGCGCCGGAGCGCCGCAGGCGCCGCAGCCGCCGTACCCGGCGGGCGCCGGAGCGGCATAAGCGACCGGCGCGGAATAGCCCCAGCCGCAGCAGCCGGCAGACGCAATCGACGTCATGCCGACACTGAACAACGTGGCGACAGCCACGACGACAACCCGATGGAAAGACATGACACTCCTTACTGAGACTTGCTTCCAGAGGTTGACCCCTTCGGGGCGGATAGAGCAGGCTTGATGCGCGGCCTGCAGATGATTTTCGATTCATGACTGGTTCATGGACCCTTCGGTGGACCGCCGGGACCTTTCGGGCCCGGAGGTTTTGGCGAATGCCGGCGATGGCCGTAAATTGTTGCCGAAGCCGACGGCCTGCGGGACCGTAGTAAGGGGCGTATTCGGTCACCGGCCCGGAAGCCGATCCGCTCGACCAGCTGCGGTAATAAGTCGGCGCCGGCGGCGGCAGCGGACGATCCGGCGGCGGCACGATCTCGAACCGGCCATAGCCGGGACGCTTGCCGGTCGTCGGGATGGTAGCTCGGAGCGTCCACCGGCAGCGTCGACGTCCAGCGGACGATAGATCACCGTCGGCGTCACCATGCCGGGCCGATCGAGGCCGAAGTCGCCCTCGACCATGCCCCACGACGCATCGATGCCGTTGATGTAGACCGGCACGCCGGGCTTGCCGGGAATGACGATTTCCGGCGCGCGTTGCGCGAACGCAGGCGAAGCCGTGACGGCAGCGAGCAAAATCGCTTGAGACCAGACGCATGAACGATCCGTGGTCAAAGCGCATATCGCCGGTCACTCTATGGAGAGCGCCAGGAGAAATTCGTTTAAAACGCGCCTGCTTTGTTCGCTGAATTATTTAGTAACATTAACTGCTGCTACTTTCGCGCCGCCGGCAGCGGCAGGCGCCTGACCGGACATTCCGCTACGCCGCCGCCCTGCCCGCGACTTTCGGCTTACGACCTCTGGCGGACAGACAGAGTTGCGCCGCGCTGCTTGGTCGCCGCACTAGCGTTCGCCAGGCGGCGGTTGCTGACGGGGCCGATCCGAGCAATGCCGAAGCGCGGCAAAGCCAGTCCTAACAAAGCCAAGTCCTAACAAAGTAAAATACAGGGGGGCTACGCCTATGACCACGATGGCAGTGAATCCGCCACGCACCGGCGGCATGACGCAGCGAAGAACGTCTCGTCATTTTCGCCTCGTCGCTCGGCACCGTGTTCGAGTGGTACGACTTCTATATTTACGGCACGCTTGGCGGTTTTCTCGCCAAATATTTCTTCTCCAATGTGCCGCCTGCCGTCGGTTTTATTTTCGCGCTCCTCGCGTTTGCCGCCGGGCTTCGCGGTGCGGCCGTTCGGCGCGCTGATCTTCGGCCGGCTCGGCGACATGATCGGCCGCAAATATACCTTCCTCATCACCATGTCGCTGATGGGCATCGGCACGTTCTTCATCGGCGTGCTGCCGGGTTTCGCGCCTGGGGTGTTTTGGCGCCGGTCGTGCTGATCTGCCTGCGTCTGGTTCAGGGCCTGGCGCTTGGCGGCGAATATGGCGGCGCGGCGATCTATGTCGCCGAACATGCGCCGCCCAACAAGCGCGGCTACTACACGTCGTGGATTCAAACGACCGCGACGCTCGGCCTGTTCCTGGCGCTGCTGCTGATCCTCGGCATCCGCACCGCGATGGGCGAAGCCGCCTTCGGCGATTGGGGCTGGCGCATTCCGTTCCTGCTCTCGGCGGTGCTGCTCGCGGTGTCGCTGTGGATCCGGCTCAAGCTCAATGAATCGCCGCTGTTCCAGCGCATGGTCGACGAGGGCAAAGTATCCAAGCGCCCGTTGACGGAAGCGTTCGGCGAATGGCAAAACTGCAAGATCGCCATCGCTCGCGCTGTTCGGCGCCACCGCCGGCGAAGCGGTGGTGTGGTACGGCGGACAGTTCTATGCGCTGTTCTTTCTGACCCAGACCCTGAAAGTCCCGGGTGTCACCGCGCAGATCCTGGTGGCGATCGCGCTTCTCATCGGCACGCCGTGCTTCATCTTGTTCGGCGCGCTGTCCGACAGCATCGGGAGGAAGCCGATCATGCTGGCGGGCTTCGCACTCGCGGTCGTGACCTATTTCCCGATCTTCCAGGGCATCACGCACTTCGCCAATCCGAAACTGGAGGCGGCGCTGGCCGCGGCGCCGGTGATGGTGACCGCCGACCCGCGCCGAATGCTCCTTTCAGTTCAAGGCGACCGGAACCGAGAAGTACACCACCGGATGCGATGTCATCAAATCGGCGCTGGTGGATCTGTCGGTGAATTACGACAACGTCGCGGCGCCCGCCGGCACCAAAGCGAGCGTGAAGATCGGCGACCAGACGCATCGCCGCCGACACGCCGGACCTCGCCAAGGCGATCGCGGCGGCGGTGAAGGCAGCACGGCTATCCGGCGAGCGCCGACCCGAACGACATCAACTATCTCATGACGGTGTGCTGCTGGCGATCCTGGTCGCTCTACGTGACCATGGTCTATGGCCCGATCGCGGCGTGGCTCGTCGAACTGTTCCCGACCCGCATCCGCTATAGCGGGGCTGTCGCTGCCCTATCACATCGGCAACGGCTGGTTCGGCGGCTTCCTGCCGGCGACCGTGTTCGCCATCGTCGGCGGCCACCGGCAACATCTATTCCGGCCTGTGGTATCCGATCGTCGTCGCCGCGATGAGCTTCGTCGTCGCGCTGATCTTCCTGCCCGAGACCAAGGACCGCGATATCACGCATCTCGGGTGAGCGAACGGACGAACGGCGGGGCGGCGATAATGGCCGCCCCGTTTTTTTATCGGGCTTTCGGCCCGGTCAGTCGGCCGCACGGCGAAATTGCGGACGGCCGCGGCAATGCCGCACAGCAACGCAAAAGCCAGCGCCGCGCCGACCATCTCGCGCGTCATCGCCGCGATGCCGTGAGTTGCATGCCTCACCCCAAGGAGTCGGGCGCCAAGAGTTTGAAGGCGGCGGCGACGGCGCCGATGACGGCGCCGTAAAGCTGGCCCGCCCCGTGTTCCAGGCGAGTCGGATCGGCGTCGCTGCGCATGCGCGCAGTCTAGCGTATTTCGCAGCCGGCGAAAGCGCGCGGACTTCAATGTCCCGCGGCGGCGCCGGCCGGGCGCTTGCGGCCGCTTCATCAGCAAGCCGACTGCGGCAAGAACGAGAAACAGCAGCGTGAGCATCAGGAAAACATCGGCATAGCTCATCACCGCCGCCTGCAGCCGCACGATCTTCATCATCTCGGCAAGCGCCTGCATCTTGCGCGTCCGAGCCGTGGAACCGCCCGGCGAGCTGCGACAGCAGTTCGGTTGCCGCGATGTTCGAGCCATTGACCGCCTCATGCAGGCGCTGCAGATGCAGATCCATGCGGTCGTTGAACCAGGTATTGATCGCGGCGAGCCCGATGGCGCCGCCGAGATTGCGCATCAGATTGAACAGCCCGGAGGCGTTCTTGACCCGCTCCACCGGCAGCGTGCCGAGCGCGGTGTTGGTCACCGGGATGATCGCGAACATCAGGCCGACGCCGCGGAACACTTGCGGCCACAACAGCTCCCAAAAATCCCAGTCCGACGTGAGATAGGTCATCTGCCAGGTGCCGACGGCGAAAAAGACAAATCCGGCGATCAGAACGAAGCGCGGATCGAACCGCTCGACGAGCTGGCCGGCGATCGGCGCGGTCAGAAACATGACCAGGCCGGAGACGAACATGGTCTCGCCGATCATCAGCGCGTCGTAGCCGCGCACCTGCGCCAGATAGACCGGGAACAGATAAGTCAGGCCGTAAAGGCCGATGCCGAGCACGAAGGAGAACAGGCTGCCGACCGCGAAATTCCGGTTGGCGAAGGCGCGCAGGTCGACGATCGGCGCCCGCGCGGTCAGAACCCGGACGAAGAAGACCACCGCCGACACGCGCGGAAACGATGGCGACGGCGAAAATCGTGTTGTCGTCGAACCATTCGTAGCGCGGTCCTTCCTCGAGGACGTATTCGAGCGCGCCGAGAAAGCCCGCCATGCTGAGCAGACCCGCACCAGTCGAAATTCTTCAACAGCGCGAAATCCGGCTGATCGAAATCGACCAGGAGATAAGTGGTGACGGTGACGACGATGCCGGGAACGACGTTGACGAAAAACAGCCAGTGCCACGAATAAGTGTCGGTCAGATAGCCGCCGACCGTGGGCCCGATGGTCGGCGCCAGCGTCGCGATCAAGGCCGACCACCGGCGCGACGAATTTCTGCCGTGGGCCCTGGAAGATGACGTAGGCCGAGGCGAACACGGTCGGCACCATGCCGCCGCCGATAAATCCCTGCAGCGCGCGCCACACGATCATGGCTGTCGATCGAGGAACTGGTGCCGCACATCACGCTCGCCAGCGTGAAGCCGGCGGCCGAGTCTGCGAACAAAATGCGCGTGCCGAGCGCGCGCGACAGAAAGCCGGACAGCGGAATGGCGATCACTTCGGCGATCAGATAGGCGGTCTGCACCCAGGGAATTTCATCGGCCGAAGCCGACAAGCCGGCCTGAATATCGTTGAGCGACGACGACACGATCTGAATGTCGAGGAACGCCATGAACATGCCGAAGCACATCGCGAGGAAGGCGATCATGCGCCGCGGTCGGAATCGCATCGGCCGTGTTCGCCCTCGGCGCGCGCGGCGGAGATGGTCGATGTCGGTCATGACACCGGGCTCGTGCTTTAGCGGCGGGCGGAGCCGCCTCGGCGGCATCGGCTGTGGATGTCAGCCCAGCCTGACGGTCACGTGGCAGGCTTGGTGTCGACGCTGACCACCACCGACATTCCCGGGCGCAGCTGCCGCCGCTGCGGCAACCGCGGCCGGCACGGCGATGCGCACCGGCAGCCGCTGCACGATCTTGGTGAAATTGCCGGTGGCGTTATCCGGCGGCAACAGCGAGAACACCGCACCCGAAGCCGGCGACAGGCTCTCGACACGCCCCTCGATCGCGTCCTCGGGCTAAATGCATCGACGCTGATCGAGACCGGCTGACCGGGCGGATGCGGGCGAGCTGCGTCTCCTTGAAATTGGCGTCGATATAGACGTCGCTCAGCGGCACCAGGCTGGCGAGCGTTGGCCGGTCTGCACATAGTCGCCGATCTGCACGGCGCGATTGGCTGAACACGCCGTCGACCGGCGCGCGGATCACGGTGAAGGACAGATCGCGTTCGGCTTGGGCCTGCGCGGTCTTGAGCTCGTCGAGCGTGCCGCGCGGCCTCCCGCTGCTGCGCCTTGAGAACATCGAGATTATCCATGGCGGCATCGATGACCGATTGCGCGCTCTGCCACCGCGGCCGCCGCCTGATCGTGATTGGCTTCGCGCCTGCTCCAAAGTCTGCTGGCTGGCGAATTGCTGCTTGGCGAGCGACTGCTGGCGCGCGATACTCAAGGTCGCTCTTTTTGGCTTCGGCCTGGGCGGAGGCCATTTGCGCCTTGGCCTGATCGATGGCGGCGCCCTGGGCGACGATCTGCCGTCCGATGCGATCGACCGTCGCCTGCTGGGTCGCCACTTTGTCGCGCGCCGCAGCGACGGCGAGCCTATAATCGCCCGGATCGATGGTGGCGACGACGTCGCCGGCCTTGACGCGGGCATTGTCGCCGACCGGAATGCGCTCGACATAGCCGGAAATCTTCGAGGCGAGCGTGGTGTTGTGGGCGAGCACATAGGCGTCGTCGGTGGAAACGATGTAACGCCCCTCGAGCCACCAGCGGAAACCGGCATAGCCGCCGCCGATCAGCGCAATTGCCAGCGCCGCGCCGGCGAACGCCCTACGGTTGAGGCGAAGCCGCGGGGTTGCTTTCGGCCTGCGGGCTGGCGCGACGGGCGCGGGTGGCTCGGTGCGGGACGGCTCGGCGCGGAACGGGCGGTTATCGTGCAATTTTGCCGAAACAGCCGGCAGCTGGATGCGCTGTCTTCGTCGTGGGGGCGGTACATGGCGAGTTCCTTTGGCGGCGTCCTTTGGCGGCCTTCGTTACGCGGTCCCAAAGATCATTGACCGAACGGTTCGGTCATCCTATATAAATACCAAGACTCGAAGTCAATATGACCGAACCGTTCGGTCAAAAATATTTGACCAGGTTGACCTAAGACTTTGATCTGATGAAAAGAAACGCTCTTGCTTTGGCGGAAGCCCCAATGACAGCCCTAGCAGCCAAAAGTCGCCACCAGCCGAAGATAACGCCAAGCGGCG
Organism: uncultured Alphaproteobacteria bacterium; assembly: GCA_963827465.1. GTDB lineage: Bacteria > Pseudomonadota > Alphaproteobacteria > Rhizobiales > Xanthobacteraceae > BOG-931. The sequence goes on along the minus strand of CAWHBC010000004.1, from coordinate 15,398 downwards.
GCAGATTATCGAGGGGGCGCGCGCCATCTTCCTGCAGCATGGCTTCGATGCCGCCAGCATGAACGACATCGCCCGTGCGGCAGGGGTGTCGAAGGGCACGCTCTACGTCTATTTCGCCAATAAGGAGGAGCTGTTCGCGGCCATCGTTCACCAGGAATGCCAGGTGCACGCCGAGAATACGTTCGACCTCGATCCGGCCGATCGTGACGTCGACGCCGTTCTCACCCGGCTTGGCACGTCCTATCTCGACTTCCTGTGCAAGCGGGATAAAGCCTCGGCGCTCCGCATTGTGGTGGCGATCGCCGACCGGATGCCTGAGATCGGCAGGATTTTCTACGAAACCGGGCCGGCTATCGGCATCGCCAAGCTCGCGGACTATCTGGGGGCCCAAAACCAGGCTGGCATCGATTGCGGTCGACGATTGCGAACTCGCCGCCGCCCAATTCCTCGATGCCTGCCAGTCGACGCTGTTCAAGCCGGTGCTGTTCAATTTCCGCGACGAGCCGGATGCACAGGCCATCGCGCAGGTCGTCGGCACCGCCGTCCGCACCTTCATGCGGGCTTATGGCGCCGCTCCGCGGCATAGGATTAAGGCGCCGGTCAGCGCCGCGAACTCCGCTTAATCCGTCCGGCCACTGTGGAACAGGCGTCCGCCTTAATCGTTTTCTATATTAGGGGCCTGATTTTATTCACGCACGATCAAACGATCGGATCCGATGACCAGCCACGCCGCTTCGACGCATCCGCGCCCCTCCCCCGCGGCGGAGGCCGGTAAAGACGTCGACCGGCTTTGCATCAACACCATCCGCACGCTCGCGATCGACGCCGTGCAGAAGGCGAAATCCGGGCATGCCGGGGCGCCGATGGGCTTCGCGCCGGTCGCCTATACGCTGTGGCAAAACGTCCTGCGCTACGACCCGGCCGATCCGCTGTGGCCAAACCGCGACCGCTTCGTGCTGTCCAACGGCCACGCCTGCATGATGCTCTACGCCCTGATCCACCTCGCCGGCGTCAAGCGATTGGACGGCGCCCGCGTCACCGCTGCGGCGGCGATCAGTCTCGACGACATCAAGAGCTTCCGCCAGATCGACAGCGTCACGCCGGGGCATCCGGAATATGGCCATACCACCGGCGTCGAATGCACGACCGGCCCGCTTGGCCAGGGCTGCGGCAACAGCGTCGGCATGGCCATCGCCTCGCGCTGGCTCGGCGCCCGCTACAACCGCGGCGCCTTGAAGATTTTCGACTTCGACGTTTACACCATCTGCAGCGACGGCGACTTGATGGAAGGCGTAGCGAGCGAAGCGGCCTCGCTCGCCGGGCATCTGCAACTCGGCAATCTGTGCTGGATCTACGACAACAACACCGTGACCATCGAGGGCCACACCGCCGCTTGCCTTCAGCGAAGACGTCGAAGCGCGCTTCAAGGGCTATCGCTGGAACGTGCTGCACGTGCGCGATGCCAATGACACCGCGGCGCTGGCGCGGGCGTTCGAACTGTTCAAGCAAACCAACGACCGCCCGACCCTCATCATTGTCGACAGCATCATCGGCTATGGCGCGCCGCACAAGCAGAATACCGCCGCCGCGCACAGCGACCCGCTCGGCGAGGAGGAAGTGCGCCTCGCCAAGCATGCCTACGGCTGGCCGGAGGATGCGCAATTTCTGGTGCCGGATGGTGTCTATCAGCATTTCCAGGACGGCATCGGCAGAGCGCGGGCGTTCGCTGCGCGAGGAATGGACCAAAATCTTCGCCGGTTACCGCAACGAATTCGCCGACGCCGCGCGCGAGATCGAAACCATGCTGGCCGGCAAGTTGCCGGCGCAGTGGGATGCCGCCCTGCCGGTATTTCCTCCCGACGACAAAGGGCTCGCCACCCGCGAGGCTTCCGGCAAGGTTCTCAATCCGCTTGCCAAGGCCATCCCCTGGCTGATCGGCGGATCGGCCGATCTGTCGCCTTCGACCAAGACGACCTTGGACGGCGATACATCGCTCGAACCCGACGACCCCGGCGGACGCATCATGCATTTCGGCATCCGCGAGCATGCCATGGGCGCCATCGTCAACGGACTGGTGCTGTCGAAGCTGCGCGCCTTCGGCGCCACCTTTCTGACCTTCAGCGATTACATGCGGCCGTCCATCCGGCTGGCCGCGCTGATGCAGCTGCCGGTCTTTCACATTTTCACCCACGATTCGATCGGGCTTGGCGAGGACGGCCCGACCCACCAGCCGGTCGAGCAACTGATAGCATTGCGCGCCATCCCCAATATCGTCGTGCTGCGCCCAGCCGACGCCAACGAGGTGCGCGAGGCTTATAAAGTCGTCTTCGGACTGAAAACGCAGCCGGCCTGTCTGGTGCTCAGCCGCCAGAAGCTGCCGGTGTTCGACCGCAGCCGCTACGCGCCGGCGGACGGTCTCGCCCGCGGCGCCTACATCATGGCCGAGGCGGAGCGCGGCGAGCCGGAGGTTATTTTGATCGCCTCCGGCAGCGAGGTTCAGTTGTGCATCGGCGTGTACGAAACGCTCAAGCGCGAGGGCATCGCGGCCCGCGTCGTCAGCATGCCGAGCTGGGAGCTGTTCGAGCAGCAGGACCGCGGCTACCGCGACACGGTGCTGCCGCCGCATATCAAAGCGCGCGTGGCGGTCGAAATGGGCGCCGTCATCGGCTGGGATCGCTATGCCGGGCCGACCGGCGCCATCGTCGGCATGCACAGCTTCGGCGCGTCCGGCCCGCTCGCCGACGTCCTTGAGAAATTCGGCTTCGTTCCGGATAAGATCATGGCAGCCGTCAAGACTCAGATCGCCGCGAACAAGAAATCCGGCGCCGAAGATCGCAGGAACGCCCGACAATGAATGCTCTCAAAGCGCTGCAAGACTACGGCCAGGCGGTGTGGCTCGACTTCGTGTCGCGCGGCTTCCTCGCCAAGGGCGGGCTGAAAAAGCTTGTCGACGACGACGGCTTGCGCGGCGTGACTTCGAACCCCTCGATTTTCGAGCACGCCATCGGCAATTCCAGCGAATATGACGACGCCATTGCCGGCATGCTGAAACAGCGCGACCGCTCGGCGGGCGAACTGTTCGAGGCGCTTGAGGTCGAGGACATTCAGAAAGCGACCGACGTGCTGCGGCCGGTGTTCGAGGCGACGCACGGCGCCGACGGCTTCGTCAGCATCGAGGTCTCGCCCTATCTGGCGATGGACACCGAGGCCACCATTGCCGAGGCAAAAAAGCTGTGGCGCGCGGTCGACCGCAAGAACGTCATGATCAAGGTGCCGGCGACGGCGGAAGGATTGCCGGCCATTCGCGATCTGATTGCCGAGGGCATCAACGTCAATATCACGCTGCTGTTCGCCCAATCGGTTTATGAAGACGTCGTCGAAGCTTATTTGAAAGGCCTGGAAATGCTGGCCGCGCGCGGCGGCGACGTGTCGCGGATCGGCAGTGTGGCGAGCTTCTTCGTCAGCCGCATCGACACCGCGGTCGATACCCTGCTCGACGACAAAATCGCCCGGGCCAACGACCCCGACGAGAAACGCCGCCTCAACGCGCTCAAGGGCAAGGTTGCCGTCGCCAATGCCAAGCTCGCCTATCAGCATTATCTGCGCCTGTTCGACGGCGCGCGCTGGCGCGCGCTCAAGGACAAGGGCGCCAAGCCGCAGCGGCTGCTGTGGGCGTCGACCGGCACCAAGAACAAGGCTTACAGCGACGTTCTCTACGTTGAGGAATTGATCGGCCGTGACACCGTCAATACCATGCCGGTGGCGACGATGGATGCGTTTCGCGACCACGGCCGGCTGCGCGACAGCATCACCGAAAACATCGACGAGGCGCGCGACGTTCTCAGCGGTCTGGCACGCGCCGGCATTTCGCTCGACGACGTCACCGACAGGCTTGTCGAGGACGGGGTGCGGCTATTTGCCGATGCAGCCGACAAGTTGCTCGCCGCAGTCGCCAAGAAGCGCGCCGATATTCTGAACAAAGAGGTTGACCAACAGAAACTCGACCTCGGCCACGCGCTCGAAACCAAAGTCGGCGAGCTCGCCGAGGAATGGCGCAAGCGCGGCAATATCCGCAAGCTGTGGCGGCGCGATAAGACGCTGTGGACAAATGCCGACGAGGATAAATGGCTCGGCTGGCTCGAGGCCGTCCCGGACGCCGAACTCAAGGAATTTGCCGCTTTCGCGCGACGACGTCAAAGGCGACGGCTTCAAGGACGCGGTGCTGCTCGGCATGGGCGGATCGAGCCTTGGACCGGAAGTCCTGGCGCTGACCTTTGGACAAAAAGCCGGGTGGCCGCGGCTGCGCATCCTCGATTCCACCGTACCGGCGCAGATCGCCGCGCTCGAAGCCGATCTCGACCTCGCCAAGACCCTGTTCATCGTTTCGTCCAAGTCGGGCAGCACGACCGAGCCCAATGTGCTCGCCGACTATTTCTTCAAGCGCGTCGCCGACGCGGTCGGCGGCGACAAGGCGGGCCGGCATTTCATCGCCATCACCGATCCCGGCTCGGCGCTGCAGAAAAGAGCCGAGCAGCAAAAATTCCGCCATGTATTTTTCGGCGTGCCCAGCATCGGCGGGCGCTATTCCGTGCTCTCACCGTTCGGTTTGGTGCCGGCGGCGATTGCCGGCATTGACGTCGCCGGCCTCGTGGAAACCGCGCGCATGATGATGCGGTCCTGCGGGCCCGATGTGCCGCCGGCGGAAAATCCCGGTGTCACGCTCGGGCTGGCGTTGGGCGCCGCGGCATTGCGCGGCCGCGACAAGGTCACGATCCTGGCTTCGCCGTCGCTGTCGAGTTTCGGCGCCTGGGCCGAGCAGCTGTTCGCCGAATCGACCGGCAAGCAGGGCAAAGGCCTCATTCCCGTCAATGGCGAGCCGCTCGGGCGCGCGGAGGTTTACAGCGACGATCGCTGCTTTATCGATCTGGCGCTTGAGGGTGAAAGTGACGACGGCCGCGAGGCGAAGCTCAAGGCGCTGGAGAAAGCCGGGCATCCCGTCATTCACATCGAGCAGAAGTCGTCCGGCCATATCGGCCAGGAGTTTTTCCGTTTCGAGATCGCCACCGCCGTCGCCGGCGCAGTGATCGGCATCAATCCATTCGACCAGCCCGACGTTGAAGCGAGCAAGCTCAAAACCCGTGAGTTGACCGCGGCCTTCGAAAAGTCCGGCGAACTGCCGCCCGAGACGCCGGTCTGCTCCGAGGGCGCTTTCGCACTTTATACCGACCGCACCAATGCCGAAGCCTTGCGCAAGGCAGGCGCCGACGGCGGCATCGAGAGCTGGCTTCGCGCCCATTTCGGCCGCATCGGCTCCGGCGACTATGTCGCGATCCTTGCTTATCTGGATCGCGACGATGCCAACACGGCGTCGCTGCAAGGCTGGCGCACTGCGTTACGCGACCGCCGCCGCGTCGCCACGTGCCTCGAATTCGGACCGCGTTTTTTGCATTCGACCGGCCAGGCCTACAAAGGCGGCCCCGACAGCGGCGTATTCCTCCAGATCACCTCGGACGACGACAAGGATCTGCCGATACCGGGCCATCGCGCCAGCTTCGGCGTCATCAAGGCGGCGCAGGCGCGCGGCGACTTCGACGTTCTGCTCGAACGCGGCCGCCGGGCCTTGCGCATTCATCTTAACGGCGAGCCGGAAGCGGCGCTTGCGGCGCTCGGCGCCGTGATCGAACGCACGATGGCGGAACGGAGCGCGTAATGCAGATCGGCGTGATCGGCCTCGGGCGCATGGGCGGCAACATTACGCGCCGCCTGATGCAGCACGGCCACAAGGCGGTGGTTTACGACCACGATCCGAAGGCGGTCGCCGAAGTGGCGAGCGCCGGCGCGGCCGGCACGGCGGGACTGGCCGAACTTGTTCGCCAGCTCAAGGCGCCGCGCGCGGTCTGGGTCATGCTGCCGGCCGGCAAGATCACCGAAGACGTCATCGCCGAGCTCGGAAAATTGCTGGAGACGGGCGACATCGTTATCGACGGCGGCAACACGTTCTGGAAGGACGACATCCGTCGCGCCAAGATGCTCAAAGAGCACGGCATCCATCACGTCGACGTCGGCACCAGCGGCGGCGTCTGGGGGCTGGAGCGCGGCTACTGCATGATGATCGGCGGCGCCAAGGACATCGTCGATCATCTCGATCCGATCTTCAAGGCGCTGGCACCGGGCCTCGGCGATGTGCCGCGCACGCCCGGCCGCAATGGCCGCGATCCGCGCGCGGAACAGGGCTATATCCATGCCGGACCGAACGGCGCCGGCCATTTCGTCAAGATGGTGCATAACGGCATCGAGTATGGCTTGATGCAGGCCTTCGCCGAGGGCTTCGACATCTTGAAGAACGCCGACAGCGAAAGCCTGCCGCAAGATCACCGTTTCGACCTTGACCTCACTGACGTGGCCGAGGTCTGGCGGCGCGGCAGCGTCATCAGCGCCTGGCTGCTTGATCTTGCGGCAAGCGCGCTCGCCGCCGATCCGAAGCTCGACAGCTTCGAGGGCTTTGTCGAGGACTCCGGCGAGGGCCGCTGGACCATCATGGCGGCGATCGACGAAGCGGTGCCCGCGGATGTGCTTTCCGCCGCGCTCTACACCCGCTTTCGGTCGCGCCGCGAGCACACCTTCGCCGAAAAGATCCTCTCGGCGATGCGCAAAGGCTTTGGCGGTCATATCGAAGCGAAAGTCGAGCCGCAATCGGCGCCGGTCGCGCGCAAGGCCAAGGCATCATGACCGGCGGCAACGGCGCTGCGGCCGGTACGAATGCAGCGCGTCCCGCCGATCCATGCTGTCTCGTTATTTTCGGCGCCTCCGGCGATCTGACCCACCGGCTGTTGCTGCCGGCGCTTTATAACCTCGCCGTCGACGGCCTGTTGCCGGAGGCCTTCGGCTTGATCGGTGTCGCCAGAAGCCCGTCGTCGAACGAAGCCTTTGCCGCCGACCTCAGGAAAAGCCTGCCGAAATTTGCCACCCGCGCCATCGACGAAAGTGCGGTGCAGCGGGTGCTCGGCTGCGTCGCCTATGTCCAGGGCGAGCCTGACGACAACGCGACCTACGAGAAACTCAAGCACGAGCTCGACCGCATCGAACGCGAGCGGGCTACCCAGGGCAATCGGCTGTTCTATCTGGCGACCCCGCCGGCTGGCTTCGCGCCGATCGGCAGCCATCTCGGCGAATCCGGGCTGGCGCGCGAAGAGAACGGCGCGTGGCGGCGCCTCGTCGTCGAGAAGCCGTTCGGCACCGATCTGGCGTCGGCCCGCGCGCTCAATCGCAAGCTCCTCAGTGTGCTCGAGGAGCATCAGATTTTTCGCATCGATCATTATCTGGGCAAGGAAACCGTCCAGAACATCATGGTGCTGCGTTTCGCCAATGGGCTGTTCGAGCCCATCTGGAATCGCGACCACATCGACCATGTGCAGATCACGGTGGCCGAATCGCTTTCGATCGGACGCCGCGGCGGCTACTACGATGGGACCGGCGCGCTGCGCGACATGGTGCCGAACCATTTGTTCCAGCTGCTCTCGCTCATCACCATGGAGCCGCCGTCGCGTTTTGCCGCCGACGCGGTGCGGGCGGAAAAAGCGCAGGTGCTCGATTCGATTCAATTGCCTAATCATGAAGAGGCGCTGCGCAACGCAGTGCGCGCCCAGTATGGCGACGGCTATGTCGAAAACCGCGCGGTTACGGCCTACCGCGACACGCCGGATGTCAATCCCGACAGCACGACCGAAACCTATGTCGCGCTCAAGCTGATCATCGACAATTGGCGCTGGGCCAACGTGCCGTTCTATCTGCGCACCGGCAAGGCCTTGCGCGCCAAGCAGAGCGAAGTGGCGATCAAGTTCAAGCAAGCGCCGGTCGCCATGTTCCGCGACACCCCGGTGGAGCGGCTCGCGGAGAATTTTCTGGTGCTCGGCATTCAGCCCAATGAATGCATCGGGCTTGAATTCAATGCCAAGATTCCCGGCCCATCGATCAAAATCGGCGGTGTCGGCATGACTTTCAAATACGAGGATTATTTCGACGCCGCGCCGTCGACCGGCTACGAAACGCTGATTTACGACTGCATGATCGGCGACGCCATTCTTTATCCGCGCGCCGACGGCATCGAGGCCGGTTGGCGGGTGGTGCAGCCGTTTCTGGACGCATGGGCTAAAGCGCCGGCGGACGGTCTCGCCACTTACCGGGCCGGCAGCGACGGCCCGAAGGAAGCCGACGAACTGCTCGCTCGCGACGGCCGGCGCTGGCGACCGATCGCGTGAGGCAGGCGATGGCCGCTCAATCTCACCGCCAGATCATTGTCGCCGACGATGCAGCCGCGCTGGCGGAAACGGCGGCCCGCCGCCTGATCGCCCGCGTCGATGCGCAATCCCGTGCCGCCGTGTGCCTGACCGGCGGCTCGAGCCCGCAACAGCTTTATCGCCTCCTCGGCGAGAAGCCTTGGCGTGACGAAGTGCCGTGGGATCGCGTGCACTGGTTCATCGGCGACGACCGCTTCGTTCCGCAGAGCGATCCGTTGAGCAATATGGGCACGGCGCGGCGGGTGCTGCTCGATCGGGTCCGGGCGCCGCAACAGAACATTCATCCGATGGCCACTGACGCCGGCGACCCGGAGAGTACCGCGCAACTCTACGAGGACGTTCTCAAGGCGTTTTATGGAGCGCAGGCGCTTGATCCGTCGCGGCCGCTCTTCGATCTCGTGCTGATGGGGGTTGGCGGCGACGGCCATACGGCGTCGCTGTTCCCGCAGTCCCCCGCGCTCGGCGAAACCAAACGCTGGGTCCTCGGCGTCGCCGAGGCAGGCATGGAACCGTTCGTGCCACGCGTTACCCTGACCTTTCCGGCGCTGGCCTCGACGCGCGAAATGCTGTTTCTGGTCGACAATGGCGATAAGCGCGCGATTCTGGCCCGCGTCCTTGGCGGCGACGATCTGCCGGCGGCCCGCGCCGATGCCAGGGGCGATCTGGTTTGGCTTGTGGTCCGCGCCGCAATGCCGGAGCATTGAGCATGGCCGCGAAATCGCCGGATGATGTTGCCGTTTTGGTGGTGATGGGCGTGTCGGGCTCCGGCAAGAGCACGATCGCGGCGATGCTGGCGCATCGCCTGCAATGGATCTACGAAGACGGCGATTGGCTGCACCCCAAATCCAACATCGAAAAGATGCATCACGGCGAGCCGCTCGAGGACGCCGACCGCTGGCCCTGGCTGCACGCCATCGCCGATTGGATCGACGCCACGCGGCAAAGCGGCAATCACGGCATTGTCGCCTGCTCGGCGCTCAAGCGCGCCTACCGCGACGTTCTAATCGGCGCGCGGCGCGATGTGCGGCTCGTCTTCCTGCAAGGCGACCGCGACCTGATCGGGCAGCGGATCGCCGCGCGGGCCGATCATTTCATGCCGCCGGACTTGCTCGACAGCCAATTCGAGGCGCTGGAACCGCCGACGGCGGACGAAAGGCCGATCGTGGTTTCCGTCGCCCCCCATCCCCGCGAAATCGTGGAAAACATCGTGCGGAAGCTCGGTCTTGACCGCGGCGCCCTCCACGACGCGGCAGACGCCCCCTCCTAAGTTCCGCAACGCCAGAAGCAGTCCAAGAGACAAGCCGAGAAACAGCGTAAGAAACGACCCAGAACGACTCAAGAAACAACTCAAAACTCAACCCAACAACGGCCACTCACCGAACTCATGAGCGAACAACCGCTCGCCCTGCCCGCCGCCGAAGCTCCGAGGAGCAAGGAGGCCATCGGCCAGCTGCTCATATTTTTCTCGCTGGTCTATGTGGTGGAAGGACTGGGCCAGGTCGTTGGGCTGATCTCGCAGCCACTGACCTATTATCTGAAAGAAGTGCACAACTGGACGCCGGTCCAGGTCACCGCCTTCTTCACCGTCTTCAATCTGCCGTGGATCATCAAGCCGCTCTACGGCATGGTGTCGGATTTCTTGCCGCTGTTCGGCTATCGCCGGAAAAGCTACCTGGTCGTCGCCAACGCCGCCGCGATCGCCGGGTATTTTTGGGTCACCCGGCTGACCAAGCCGGCCGACATCGCGTTTGCGCTGATGCTCACCGCCTACGCGATGGCAATCTCGAGTACGCTGTGCGGCGCGGTGCTGGTCGAGCAAGGGCAAAGGTTGAGCAAGTGCGCCACCTTCGTCAATCAGCAATGGCTTTGGTATAATATCGCGGCGATGGCAGCCGCCATCATCGGCGGCCAGTTGGTGGAGCACTTATCGCCCACCACGGCGCTGCATGTCGCCGCCGCGATCGTCGGCTGCGCACCGTTCGCCGTCATCGGCGGCACTTTGTTTCTGATCTCCGAGCCCAAATCAAAAGCCGACCTGAAAGGCATGAAGCACACCTTTCACGGCCTGATGGCGGCGTTCCGGCGCCGCCATCTGTGGATCGTCGCCGCTTTCGTCTTTCTTTATTATTTCAGTCCCGGCATGAGCACCGCGTTCTATTACCACATGACCGACGACCTGAAATTCTCGCAGGCCTATATCGGCATATTGGGATCGATCGGTTCGGCCGGCTGGGTGGCCGGCGCGCTGGTGTACCGAAAATTCTTCGGCGACTTGACCCTCAAAAACCTGCTCAATCTGAGCATCGCCGTCGGCACGGCGGCGAGTTTGTTGTTCTTTTTCTTCTGGAATGAGCCGGCGGCCGCGGTGATCAGCTTCTGTGCCGGATTTGCCGCCATGCTCGCGACCGTGGCGACGCTGACATTGGCGGCCGACTATTGCCCGAAGCGCGCCGAGGGTTTTTCCTTCGCCATTCTGATGTCGATTATCAATCTAGCGACGACGGCATCCGACAATCTCGGCTCGTTTCTCTATACGCACGCTTTCCACCGCGCTTTGACGCCGCTGATCGGGTTGTCGGCGGCCTTCACCGCCTTCGCCTTTGTGCTGGTGCCGTTTTTGCGGCTCGGCGACAAACGGCAAGGCGAGCCGGTCGAGATGCGCGAGCGGATGGAACCGCCCGGCCCCGGTGCGCGTTGAAGGTTCCAGTCGGGCGTGATCTAATCCCGGTCCAGAGTCTCCCTTCGGGTCACGCGCTAAACACCCTCGGGTGCCTGATCATGCGAAAGGTCGGCGCTTGCGTTGCGGCCATGCTCGGCGCCGCGATTGCCTTTTCACCGTTGCCGGCGACAGCCTTCGGCCTGCGCGTCGGACCGTTTCATATCGGCATACCGATTTACCTGCCGCACTTTCATCGTCACCGTCTTTACATGCATGCCCACCGCGGCGAGATCGCGCACTCGGAACGGCGTTCCGAACCGGGGCCGGCCGTAACGTCGGCGCTGCTTTATCCGAATCTGGCTTTGCCGGGACTCTTCCAGGATGTCTTCTTCCCGGACAAAGCGACGTCCTGGCCGTTCAGCTACGAGCGGATTTTCTCCACGGCGTTTGCCCATTTGCCGGAGAGCGAAGACCGCCGGCTGTGCCAGCCGTCATTCGACGCCAAGGCTGTCGTCGAGCGCCTTCGCAGCGAAGTCGCTCCGACCCCCGACCAGGAACCGGCGCTGCAAAAGCTCGGCGGCGCGCTCGGCGCCTCGGCCGGCTTCTTGGCCAAAGCCTGCCCGAGCGATATCCCCGCCCAACCCGTCGCCCGGCTGCAACTGATGGAGTCGCAGATCGAGGAATTGAGCATGGCGGTGGATATTGCCCGCGCGCCGCTGCAGGAGTTCGAGCAATCGCTGACCGACGAGCAAAAAGCCAAACTCGCCGGACCGGCAGCCCCGGCGGCGGCCAACACCGATCGACCGGATCAGACGGCGGCGATCGGCCCGTCCTGCGACGGGTCGGCCACGGCGATCGATCGGACGATCCGTCAAATCGACGGCGCGGTGCAGCCGACCGGCGTACAACGGCCGGCGCTCGCCGATGTCAAAAAGGCCTTCACCAAGGCTGCCGACGACCTCGAAACGCATTGCCCGACGACATTGGCGTCGACGGCCGTCGCGCGCCTGGAAGCGGCCGAAGCGCGGCTCGACGCGACGTGGCGTTCGATCCTGTCGACCCAAGTGGCGCTGGCGAATTTCCAAACCAAATTGGACGAGGCGCAGAAAGACCGCCTCGACCATATGAATTTCGTCGCCGAGCGCTAAATCACGCGCTGGTGCGCATTCCAATTGCGCTCGAGATTGGCGATCAGTGCCGGACTGAAATGGCAGAAAGCCTGTTCGCGGCAATAGACGGCCATGTAGCGGCGAAACGCATCGAGCGGCTCCTGGCCGACGCGAATGGCGCGCCGGTTGCCTGCCGCGCTGACGACTCCTGAACTGGTGAAACCGTCGATGACCACGTCGAGCGCGCGCTCGATCGATGCGGGTTGCGCGATCTCATCGCAGATGAGCCGGCCTTCCGGCGAATCGCAATCGAGCCGGCGGCCGTAAAGGATCGCCTGGCGCGCGATGCGGTCGCCGGTGAACCGCCACAGCCGCAAATTGGCCGCGCCCGGGATGATGCCTTCCTTGCGCGCCGGCAGCGTCATATAGGCGTCGGCCGCCGCCAGCACGTAATCGAGCGCCAGCAAAAGCTGGCAGCCGCCGCCGATGGCGAAACCCTCGACCACGCCGATCCACGGCTTTTCCTGCGTGCCGCCGGCCATTTCGTCGGGACTTGCGTCCGGCCGCGCCACGCCGCGGAACAGCTTGTTGACGAGCCCCATGTCGCGCTTGATGTACCAGACAAAGGAGATCATGCCGCGATACAGATGCGTGAGATTAATCCCGGCGGAGAACAGCCGCCGGTCGCGGTATTTGCTGTTCTCGACGACATCGCCGCGCAGCACGGCGATGCCGCTTTGCTGATCGAGCGTCGCGACGTCGACCGCGGTTTCCAGTCCGTCGAGCGTCGCCTCGTCCTCGGCATTGAGAAAACGCGGATTGCGCATGGTCACGACCGCCGCCTTGCCGCGCCGCTCCAGCGTTGCGCCGTCGAACTCGAGCTTGCCGCGTTCGGCGAAACGAAGGCTGAGCTCGGCGGCTTCCGGCCGCGGCAACAGCATGGCGTGGCACAGATGCATGCCGGCCGCGGGATGGGCGAGGACATGGGAGAGGAACAGCCCTTGATCGATCTCGGCGCCATCCTTGTCGCGCTGCAGCAGCGTGCCCTCACGCGCCAGCGTCTCGCCGTCGGGAACAAGACCGGGCACCGCCGCGGCGGCATCGCGAACGAGCCGCTCGACCCGGACGAATTTTGTGAAGTCGTCGGTCAACAGCCGGTAGAGCGCCGCCGCGTGAACGCCGAGAAATGTCTCGCGCGCGGCGCGATCGCGTTCGACGATTGCCGCGGCCGCGGCGGCCTGCGCCGGCGAGCGCTTCGGCTTTTCCGGCAATCGGGCGAGCAGCGCGGCGCCGAGCTGCCATTGCCGGGAAAACGTTTCGATGGCGCGCCGGTGATCGCCGTCGAGCAGGCCGCCGCTGGCGAGCCACGTCGTCACCGTCTCGTTCGGCAGGCCGGCACTTTCATAGAGGCTGGTGGAAGATAACTCCGCTGCAATCGCCATCGTTCAATTCCGCGGCCGTTTGTCGATGACCCGCTTGGCCTTGCCTTGCGAGCGCTCGATGCTGCCCGGCGCCACCGGGCGGACCGTTGCCGTGACGCCGACACGCGACTTGATGAGGTGGGCGCCGCGATCGGCCAGCACGACCATGGCGTCCGCCGGCAAGGCGTCGCGCGTCTCGACGATCACGTCGAGCTCGTCGAGGCGATCGGGCCGCGTCACCTCAAGAATGTAATGCGGCGCAAAGGATTGCTCTGTGACCAGCGCGGCTTCGATCTGGCTCGGAAATACGTTCACGCCGCGGATGATCAGCATGTCGTCGCTGCGGCCCTTGATCCGTTCGATACGGCGCATGGCCCGCCCATTGCCGGGCAACAGCCGGGTGAGATCGCGCGTGCGATAGCGGATCACCGGCATCGCTTCCTTGGTCAGGGAGGTCAGCACCAATTCGCCCTCTTGGCCGTCGGGCAGCACCTTGCCGGTCTGCGGATCGATGATCTCGGGATAAAAGTGGTCTTCCCAGATCGTCAGCCCGTCTTTGGCGTCGACATATTCCTGGGCGACGCCCGGACCGATCACTTCCGACAGGCCATAGACGTTGACGGCATCGAGACCCATGCGCCGTTCGATCTCGGCGCGCATGGCTTCGCTCCAGGGCTCGGCACCGAGCAGCGCCACGCGCAGCGAGGATTTGCGCGGATCGATGCCCTGACGGTCGAACTCGTCGGCGATGGCGAGCAAATAGGACGGCGTCACCGCGATGAGCTCCGGCTCGAAATCGACGATGAGCTGGACCTGGCGTTCGGTGAAACCGCCGCTGACCGGAATGACGGCGCAGCCGAGATATTCCGCGCCATAATGAAAACCCAAGCCGCCGGTGAACAGGCCGTAGCCGTAGGCGATATGCATTTTGTCGCCGCGCCGGCCGCCGGCGGCGCGGATCGAGCGCGCGATCAGTTGCGACCAGGTCTCGATGTCGGAGCGGGTGTAGCCGACCACCGTCGGCTTGCCGGTGGTGCCGCTCGAAGCGTGGATGCGCACGATGTCTTGCATCGGCACCGCGAACATGCCGAACGGATAATTGCGGCGCAAATCCTCCTTGGTGGTGAAGGGAAGCCGTGCCAGATCGTCGAGATGGCCGATGTCGGCAGGGGCCACGCCGGCATCCCCGAATGCCTTGCGGTAATGCTCCACGCGCTCCGCGGCGCGCACGACCGTCGCCTTGAGACGATCGAGCTGCAGCGCGCGCAATTCGCCGACGCTCGCCGTTTCGACCGGCTCGGGCCGATCGCGCGGCGCCGCGCCGTGGCCGATCTCGTCCATCGCGTTTCCTCAAAACCAGCGTTTTCTCACCGCCGATGTCCTCGGCGGCCTCACTCTATGGCTTGTCGGAAAGCGCCGCAATCAACCGGCCCCGGCGCATGGATCGGGCGAACGCCCTTCGTTCCGTTTCAATCCTTCTCGGCGCTTTGTTTTCGTTCCGCCTCTTCGGCGCAGAGGGTCCAAGCCGCGGCGATTTCCATCAGCACCTTGCGGTCTTTCTCCGATGCACGTTGCGCCAGCCGGCGGCACTCGGCAGCGTAGTCGCGAAATTTCTTCGCATTCGAATTGGCATTATCCGATTGATTGCCGTCATCCAATTTATTGTCCATTGCGGGTCCCACATCGTAATTGTTCCCTGCTGTTCCAAATGGAAACAAATGGAACTTAGGCAAAGTTCCCGTTCAAATTCATGAGCTTGGGGGAACAATTCCGTTTTGCCACAGTTCGCCTGCTGTAAGACGCGGGGTCGCGCATGGGGAAGGCTGAGCAATACCGGCATTACGCAGCAGAGTGCATTCGGCTTGCGCAGCAAACGCCCCACGCGCCGGAGAAGGACATGCTGTTGGGTATG
>CAWHBC010000003.1:0-67694 GCA_963827465.1 uncultured Alphaproteobacteria bacterium | reverse complement strand
ATAGTTTTGTCGAGCGGGTGTAACGTCGACGATGCTGTCAATCGCTTAAAACGGCGATTTTTATGTCGGGAACTTTCCGCCTTTAGCCTCGGCAACTACGGAAAACACGCTGGTTGGCAGAATGGATACAACTCTTCTGAGTTGGCGAGAATTCCGGTGATATCAGAAACAACGTGACGTCGAGTTTTCATTGCCTGTAGGAGCAATTCGGAAAAAGCGTTATGAAGCTTTGATCTTCTTTTTATTTTGATCTTGCGCTCTAACTTGTCAGGCATTGCGGCTGATGTAATCTCGAAATCACGCCCAAACATCTCGCATCGAAAAAACGTTGCCTCCGCTCTTATTTCGTTTATGCGCTTGGCGACATGGATCCATGGTATTCGCGCTAAATGGTGCACGTTTCGGCAAACCACCAAGTAACTCTCAACGCCGCAAGCTTCGTTTTCCAGCCGCGCCCTGAGATATCGATCGGGAACTAGAAGACATCGCGCAAATTCGTCACACAGTTTCTCGTGCACCCAGTATTCTTCTTGGCTTTTGGGCGAGGCTTTGAAATTCGAAATTAAGAGATAGTGCCCAACTTCATGAGCAATACAAAACCTTTCGAAGTCACGAATGTGTTTGTTCGGCAGATGAATTCGCGCTGCGACATCTTGCGTCGGATCAACTGACAAGTACGCCTTATACTTCGGAATGTTATCACTTCTCACGATAGCGATCTTAAGGGCGTCGCACACGTCCTTAACAAGAACAGGTACGCCCGAAGACTGAGCGGACAACTCTGCGGCCCAGTCCCGCAGATAATCTCTATAGCTAAAAAGTTCGTTCGATATTTCCTTCGCCCTCACGACCTCTGCCTTATAAAGGTTCTAATACTGGGAGCGCCATTCGGATAATCGCGAGGTTTCGCAACGCCGGGATCGCCACGTGCCGCCGTCCTTATATCGTCCGAAAACTCAATTGCATTATTCCCTTTCTTAATCTCTTGCTGAACATAGGCCAGCGCCTTTTCCTTAGCGAGCTGGAACAGTTTTTCAGGTTCATCGACTGATAGGACGACTTGAGCGATTGTCTGTTGCAGCACGAGAAGGCGATCTTTCGCTAGCGCGGCCTTTACTTGCGGATCAATGAAAAAATAAATTCGCCACAGCCGCTCAAAACGTTTTATTTGAGCTTCAAGATGACCGCCCGATAGTCGATTGTCATGCGTTTTTTCATACTGGCTGAACGTTGAAATATCGCCGTCGACATTAATTGATACCTCAGCAATCTTCGGACGGATGTGCGAGCAATAGATCGCGATACTGCCTGCCGGAAGGTCAAAGTCGCTTTCCAATAAACGTGCAGTTTGCGTCCGGCATCTCGCTCCGTTCTTTGTGGCGGCTCCAATTCCAGCGTAACTCTTTTTGATCGGATCGACATGAGTTGGCGCGATATTAGACGCATCAAACGTCGCCAACTCCTTGAACAATGCGCGATCCCGCAGCTTGCGAAGCAGCGAGGCAGCAGCTTCAAGTTTTGCCTCGTCTTCCGGTTGGGTTATTTTCAGGGCCTCGGCCTCTTGAATAGCATTATCAAGAAGCTGGTCGTCACTCACCGGCAACAGCTTATCCACCAAGTCTTGCTCATTCTTGTCTTCCCAAAGCTCATAAAGCGCCCTATCCAACATCGCGCCAGCGGCCGTCTTCGTCCGATGAAACAAGACCGTTTCGGCCAACTCATATCGCCACTCGAGAAGGCCGAGGATCGCAGACACCCCGTCGGTGCGGATTTTGGTTTTCTCACCGAGAGATATTACAAAACGATCGTCAGGGTGCGGCCGCGGAGTTGCTATTGGCAGCATCGGCACGATTTGGCCGCGCCTCCGGATTTCCATATACTGATAAATCCGGTCTTCGGCGGAGCGTGGTCGACCGACGTGATACCAATCTCGATAGATATAATCCAGCAGATCAGCGCAAATGGTATTGCCGATCATGTTCGAGCAGACATGATAGCGAATTTCGCCACTTTGGTCCAACTCGGCTTGCGCTTTTGCCAAGGGATCGTTCTCGGCAGGTCGTTTGCGGATCAACAACTGAACTATTTGAGCTGCGCTTATTCCTTTGTCGGCTAACTTCGCTGGCACGCATTTGGTGTATTCACCGTCGATCACCTCGCGTAACGTCCTTACGCCACGTATCTGAGTACCGTCCCAATCGGCCTTATCGAAGATCACCTGCAGCCTGGGGTCCGCGTCGTGCTTGCCGATCAGCTCCAACTCGTCTTCGATTGTATGCCCCGCCGCAATGTGACCAATATCGTGCAACAAAGCACCCAATCGCACGAAGCGTTGCTCAGAGGCGCTGAGAGGCGCTGAAAGACCGGTTCTGTTCCTAACTTGAGCTTTTTCGGAATTAAACTGTACCGCCGAAATCATGCGCTGAATCACGCCCACAACGCCAAGCACATGTTCAACCCGCTTATGTGTCGCGCCGCGAAAAACTAAGTGTGCTTGTCCTAGTTGATTGATTCGCCCAAGGCGCTGAAAGGCGGGATGATTAATGACTTCAAGTTCCTCAGGGTAGAACCAAGCAAACCCTGTCACGGGCAAGAAAAACTCCTGCCTTTCAGCCTTCGTGCTCAGACGGTCCAGATCGCGATCGCCCAAGCCAGTAGCACCTACATTACCCGTCGCCGTTGAGCGTCACCATCGCCTTCAGCCCGTATTGCGCCATCATGTCGATGGTCTCGCCGCTGGCGACCGGCATCCAGATTTCCACCGGCAGATGCTTCGGCCGCGGCACCAGCGTGATGTCCGAAAGCTTGTAGCCGCGATAATCGACCGGCGGCGGCGCCTCGTAATACTTGCCCTTGAAATGGAACGATTGATCGTTGAAGCAGGTCAGCAACAGCCGCAGCTGTTCCTCGAAGAATTCGCGATTCTTGTCGGCGTCAAGCAACGGCGCGCCGAACGATTTCGACCTCGCGGCTGTGATAGCCGCGGCCGACGCCGAGAACGACGCGGCCGTCGGTCACGATGTCGGCCATGGCGTAATCCTCCGCCATGCGGATGGGATGCCACATCGGCAGCACGTTGAAGGCGCAGCCGAACTTCAGGCGCTTGGTCTGGGTGGCAAGCCAGAGCCCGAGCTGAATAAGGTTCGGGAAGACCTCGTAGCCTTCGCGCTGGAAATGATGCTCGGCGGTCCACAGCGTCTCGAAGCCGAGCTCGTCCATGAGCTGGGCGACGTCGCGGGCGGTAAAGAACGCCTCGCGCAACCGCGCGTCCGAATAAAGCCGGTCGTTCGCCGGCGTGCCGCCTAAGCCGATATTGTCGAGTTCGATCTGGCCGACATAGAGGACGTGGAATTTCTTGATCATGTGTTCCTACCCCGCCGCCATTCGGGAACGGCTTGGCGGCGGAGTCAAGAACACGCCCCGGCGGGTCGCCCCTTACGGAGTTCGGGCCGGATATCGAAAGTGGCGGCGACCGGTTGGCGCCGCCTTGCCGGCTTTAACCGCGGTGGGGCGGCCGGAGCGGCTGATAGGTGTTATTGGGCATGCAGAAACCGCCGATGCCGCTGACCGACGCCATGCACTGCTCGCGCGAGACAAAGCCGCAGCTCACCGACTGGTCCTCGCCGCCATCGTAATATGCGCACCACGGGTAATTTTGCGCCTGCGCCGGACCAGCCGTGGCGGCACCGGCCGCCGCGATCGCCAGGACGAACAGTGTTATTCTCATGGCCGCTCCTCACACTGCATTTGCACCATGTCTCTAACACCGCATCCCCGGCTTTAGTTCTCCGCCACGATCCTAAAACCTGCCATGACGACGGGCCAATCTCGGCCGGCTCGGGCCGCCGCACAAATCACAGTGCCAAACGGAAACGCATTCGCTAAACTTCGCCCAGCGATTCGTTTTCGAAGCATGGCCATGCGACCACGCCTGCCGCTGAGACTGTTGGCCTGCGCCGCCTTTATCGGCATGTTCCACGCGCGCGACGCCGCAGCCACGGAATGGCGATACTGCCTCGCGGTCTCGCCGGCCCGCCACACCGTCTATATGTCGCCGCCGTTCGCCGATGACGAATCGATGGAAGTGACCGAGGCCGAGTTCGGCCAGGCCCTCGATCATGCGCTTCTGCAGCATGACAGCGTGCAATGTCCGCTCGGCAGCGCCCAATCAATCGCCGGCATGAAGTCCCACGCCATTCAATATAATCAGGCCAGCGGCAACAGGGTGGTTCAGCTCAATTGGCGGCCCTGAAATCTGCGAATTTCAGATGCCCAAAAACCGCGACTTGATATCGTCGTTCGCCCACAGCTCCTCCGGCCTTGCCGAATAGACCAGGCGGCCCTTGCTCATCACGTGGACGAAATCGACGAGCTTGAGCGCCAAGGCCGCATTCTGCTCGACCAGGAGAATCGACAGACCTTCCTGCTTGAGCTTGGCGATGGCGTCCCAGAGACCCTGGATGATGATCGGCGCCAGACCCTCGGTCGGCTCGTCCATGATCAGGCAGTCGGGATTGGTCATCAGGCCGCGGCCGATCGCCAGCATCTGCTGCTCGCCGCCGGACAGCGTCTTGGCGCGCTGGCCGCGGCGTTCGTGCAGCCGGGGGAACAGCGCATAGACCCGCTGCAGGCTCCAGCCATGCCGCTCGGCACTGCGCCCGGCCACCAGTAGATTGTCCTCGACGCTCAGGGTCGGGAACACCCGCCGCCCCTGCGGCACCAGCCCGACGCCCCCGCGCACGATCGCGAACGACGCCTGGCCGGTGATTTCCGCGCCCTTGAAAAAAATCTTGCCGCGGCGCGGCGGCGCGAAGCCCACGATCGAATTGACCAGCGTGGTTTTGCCGACGCCGTTCCTCCCAAGCAGGCCAAGAATCTGGCCCTGCTCCACCTCGAGCGACAGTCCTTGCAGCACATAGGCGTCGCCGTAATAGGTGTGGATGTCCCGAACCTCGAGAATCGCCATTGCAGCTCCGCCCGTCAGCCGGTTCCCAGGTAAATTTCTTGCACCTTGGCGCTGGAACGGATGCGCGCCGCGGGACCGCTTTCCAGCACTTCGCCGAAGTGCAGAACCGAGATTTCGTCGGCGATGTCGAAAACGATGTCCATGTCGTGCTCGATCAGCAGCATCGCGATTTTGGAATCGAGCTTCTGGAGAAATTGCGCCATCTCCACCGATTCGCCGGACGACAAGCCGGCCGCCGGCTCGTCGAGCAATAGAATGTCCGGATCGGCGGCCAGTCCCACCACGATTTCGAGCTGACGCTGCTCGCCGTGCGACAGATAGCGCACTTCGCTGTCCTTGCGGTCGATGAAAGCGGCGCGTTCCAATAGATCATGGGCCTTGTCGTGAACCTCGCGATAGGACGACAAGAACCGCCACATCACGAATTTCGAGGCACGCCGCCCCTTGATCGCCAGCAGTACGTTGTCGAGCACGGTCAATTTCGGAAACAGGCTGGTGACCTGGAAGGTCCGCGCCATTCCAAGCCTCGAGCGGCGGTGACTGGACCAGCGGGTAACGTCACGGCCAAACAGCAGCACCTGCCCCGACGTTGCCGGGAAAATGCCGCTGATGAGATTGAACAGCGTGGTCTTGCCGGCGCCGTTCGGGCCGATAATGGCCTTGCGGTCGCCCGGCATGATTGTCAGCGATACGCCGCGCACGGCGTGGAGCCCGCCGAACGACTTCGACAAGCTCCGCAGCTCCAGCACCGGCAATGGGCCTTCGCTTTGGCCGCCGTTCGCCCAAGACTGATTCACGCGCCCACTCTGCTAACGGAAGCGCCGGGACCGATTGGGTCCCGGCGCGATTTCGCTATTCGCAATATTTGCACGGCGGAAAGTCGCGGCTATAGACCGGCTGCTTCAGAAACTCCTCTTTGCCGTAGGTCCAGAACTGCCCGACATCCGGATAGGTCTTGATGACCACATTCCACAATTGCGGTTTGGCGTCGCCGAACAGCGCGACCTTCTCGACCTTGCGGATATAGACGTTCTCGACCGGATTGCGCATGTCGTCGAAGGCGACCGGCCCGCGGGCGGCGTCGATCTTCAAGCCCAGCATGGTCTGGATGAACTTCTCGGCGCCGGGGAACTTGCCGCCGTTCTTCGCCATGGCCTCGTCGATCATTTGCGCCGTGGTATAATTGGCCTCCGCGTAATAGCCCGGAACCTCGTTGTATTTGGCCCGGAATTCCTTGACGAAGGCCTCGTTTTTCGGCGTCTGCAGCGCAGCGCTGTACATCAGCGACGAAACATCGCCGATCACCTCGTCGCCGTCGAAGGCGAGGTTGTAGTCGTCATAACTGGTGCCGCCGGCGATGATCGGCAATTTGACGCCCGCATTGCGCAATTGCTTGGGAAATTGCGGCGCCATCGGACCCACCATCAGCGAGTAGATGGCGTCGGCGTCGCTCTTGATCGTCGGGATGAAGGGTCCGAAGTCCTTGTTGCCGAGCGGCGGCCAGATTTTCTGGATGACCTTGCCGCCGCAATCCTCGAACGCCTTCTGGAAGCCGCCGACCGATTCATAGCCGAAGGCATAGTCGGCGGCGATGGTGACGACTTTTTTGTAGCCCTGCTCGCAGGCCCATTTCCCGAGGGGATGATTGGGCAGCGAGCTCGTCCAGGTGGTGCGGATGAAATACGGATATTTGCCGAGCTGACGCTGGGTCAGATCGTCGGCCGCCGCGACCGACGATATGTAGAGCGTCTTCTCTTCGGTGCTGACCGGCGCCAGTGCGTAGCCGGTCGAGGCCAGCACGCCGCCGACGAACATGTTGACGTGATCCTGCAGCACCAGCTTCTTGGCTTTGGTCACCGCCACGTCGGGTTTGCCCTGCGTGTCCTCGACGATGAAATCCACTTTGACGCCGCCGAGCTTGCCGCCGTGGTCATTGAGATAAAGTTCGAAGCCGTGCTCCATGTCCTGGCCGGTTTGCGACAGGAATCCGGTGGTCGGCGCAAGAAAGCCGATGCGCAGATCGTCGGCGCGGGCCGGCGCGCCGGCGCTCAGGCCGAGCGCAACACAACCGCCCAATAAGAGCGGAACCATTCGTCGCGATGTGTTTGTCATGTCGTTCCTCCCATAGTGTGGCGCCTTCCGTCGTTGGGAAGGCTAGGCTGCAAGTTTGCCCGGCTCCGCCGTTTCGTCCGCCGTGTCGGACGAAGCGCGGGGTTGTCGAAGAAGCGCCGGAAGTCCCATCAACCCCATCGGCAAATACAGAATCGTCACCACGTAGACACCGCCCAGCACGTACTGCCACCACGGCACCAGGGTGCTGAGATATTCGCGCAGACCGAATACGATCGCCGAGCCGATCGCGCCGCCGACCAGCGTGCCGGCGCCGCCGAGAACCACCATCAGCAGGGCATCGACCGACGTCGTGAGCACCGCGGTGTCGGGGCTGACAAGACCGTTGGTATGCGCCCACAGGACACCGGACAGGCCGCCAACGGCGCCGGCGATGATAAAGGCGATGTATTTGTGCAGCCAGGTATTATAGCCGAGAATTCGCATGCGAATCTCGCGCTCGCGGATACCTTCCAGGCTGCGGCCGAACGGCGAGCGCACCAGCACATAAAGCAGCAGCAAGGTGACGGTGAAGAACCCGAGAACCAGGAAGAAAAATGCCCGCTCGCCGGTCAGATCGATGCCGAAATTCGGCCGCACGGTGACATTGATTCCGTTGTCGCCGCCGGTCAGCGAATTCCACCGGTAAGCCAGCCCCCAGACGCATTGCCCGAGCGCCAGCGTGATCATCAGAAAATAGACGCCGGTAGCGCGGACCGCGAACAATCCGAAGAACGCCGCCGTTGCCGCGCCGATCAGCATGCCGAGCAGCACCACCAGCCAGAAATCCCAGCCGAGACCGACATCGTATTTTGTCGCCAGGATCGCCGTCAGATAAGCGCCCATGGCGAAATAGGCGGCCTGCCCCATCGAGGCGAGCCCGGTGAAGCCGAGCAGAATATCGACGCTCATCGCCAGAATCGCGAACACCAGCGCGCGCGTCGCCAGCAACACGATGAAGGAGCTCGTGTGCGGAACGACGACGGCGAACACCGCAAGCGCGGCGGCGACGGCGATGATTTTCGACTTTTGCGTCATCGCCAGGACCATCTCACTCGCGCCCGAACAGGCCGGTCGGCTTGATCGCCAGGATCAACACCATCGGCGCGTAAAGCGTGAAATAGGCCAGTTCCGGAAACAGCGCCTTGCCGAAATTGTCGGCAAGCCCGACCAGCATGGCGCCGATGGCGGCGCCGCCGAGCGAGCCCATGCCGCCGATAATGACCACGGCAAAGGCCAGCGGCAGAATTTCGAAATCGAGGCCGGGATAGACGCCGAGAAAAGCGCCGCCGATGACGCCGCCGAGCGCGGCCAGAAACGCGCCGAGCGCGAAGATCAGCATCGAGATGCGGTTGGTGTCGATACCGACGCCGCGCGCCATTTGCGCGTCGTCGACGGTGGCGCGCACGGCGGCGCCCATGCGCGTCTTCTCCATCACCAGCCATATCGCGATGCCGATCGCGAGCGCCACCGCGATCATGAAGACGCGGTACAGAGGCAGATACAGTCCGCCGACGACGACACTGTGCGTCAGCACGTCCGGAGGATTGATTTCCAGATTATTGCCGCCCCAAATATCGAGCGCGCCCTGCTGGAACAGATAGGCGAAACCCACCGTGAGCAGCACCTGCCGCAGCGGATCGAAGCCGAGCGGCCGCAGGAACAGCCGCTCCATCAAGAGGCCGATCACCGCCACCGCGAGCGCCGCGACCGGGATAGACAGCGCCCACGACCCGGTCGCCCAGATCACCGACAATGCGATATAGCCGCCCCACAGAAAATACGCGCCGTGCGACAGATTGACGATGCGCATGACGCCGAAAATCAGGGACAGCCCGGCTCCCACCAGGAATAGCAGCGCGCCATAGGAAATGCCGTTAAAGGCCTGAATTAGCCAGAACTGCGCATTCACGCGTCCTGCCCCCCGCTTCCCCTAAAACGCAATTTTGGCCTGAGACTAGCCCATGTCTTCGCCGCCGGGATAGCCGTGGGATTGCGACTCATTGAACCGCTTAAGCTGCGGCTTTTCGGCGAATTGGGCCCTTGCCGGACGTGTACGCGGCGGCGGAAATCGTGATATTGCAGGGCTACCTTCCCTTACGTCTCAGCACCAAAGGATCCGCGGAAATGGCTAGCGTCCTGTTTTCCCCCATCACATTGCGCGGGCTTACCTTGCCCAACCGCGTCGTGGTTTCGCCGATGTGCCAGTACAATTCGGATAACGGCTCGGCCAACGATTGGCACCTGATGCATCTCGGCAATATGTCGCTCGGCTGCGCCGGGCTCGTGATGTGCGAGATGACCGACGTCAATCCGCAGGGGCGGATCACGCCGAAATGCGCCGGCCTATGGTCGGACGACAACGAGAAGGCGCTCAAGCGCGTGCACGATTTCTGCAGGACCTACGGCGTCGCCAAGCTCGGCGTGCAACTGGCGCATGCCGGCCGCAAGGGCCCGACCACGCCGCCGGCCGCCGGCGGCAAGCCGATCCTTGAAGGCCCGGACGCGTGGACGCCCGAGGCGCCCTCGGCCATTCCCTACGACACCGGCTGGCCGGTGCCGCACGCCATGACCAAGGACGACATCAAGCGCTGCCTCGGCGAGTTCGCCGCGGCGGCAAAACGCGTCGACCGCATCGGCTACGACGTGATCGAGCTGCATGGCGCGCACGGCTATCTCGCCCACCAGTTCCTGTCGCCGATCTCCAACCAGCGCACCGACGAATATGGCGGCTCGACGCAAAACCGCATGCGCTTTGCCATCGAAATGTATGAGGCAGTGCGCGCGGTGTGGCCGGAAAACAAACCGCTCGGCATGCGCGTGTCCGCGACCGACTGGGTGGACGGCGGCTGGACGCCGGAGGAAACGGTGCTGCTCGCCAAAGAACTGAAAGCACGCGGCCTGGATTACATGGACGTCTCGACCGGCGGCCTCGATCCGAAGCAGAAGATTCCGCTGGCGCCGGGCTATCAGGTGCCGTTCTCAGAAAAGGTGAAAGCGGAAACCGGCCTGACCACCATGACCGTCGGCCTGATCGCCGGCTACCGGCAGGCCGAGGACATCGTTGCCGCCGGCAAGGCCGACATGGTGTGTCTCGCGCGCGGCGCGATGTGGGACCCGCGCTGGGCCTGGCACGCCGCCGAAGAGCTCGGCGCCGAGACGGCCTATGCGCCGAAGATGATGGCCTGCCACCCGAAACTGCGGCCGCAGTTGTTTCCGAACCGGAAGCCGGCGAGCTGACGGCGCAAACTCATTAATGCGAAACCGCTGCAAGCATCATGTCCGCTTTCGCGGCGTAGCGGACATGAACCCGCGGGCAAAACTGGCTGGATCGGTCGAAAATGACCCATCCACGACGTAGTGGCGTGGCACTCATCCGGGGCGACCTTATTGGCCTCCGATCCGATAATTTAAACCGACGCGAAAGATGTTGTCTGTTACCCTGCCGGTGATCGTTCCTGTGCCAGGATTAGAAGGAGTACATGCACCGCCGGCCAAACTTCCGTAGCAACCGGCGAGCGTTGTGAATGTCGTCTGTGCTGAGCCTAAATCCACATAGAGATACTCGACCTTGATGCTCCAGGCACCAAAGACTGCCCCTTCAATCCCCGCCCCGATAGTCCATCCAAGTTTCGTCTGGTCGTTCGTCCAAGGACTTGCAAGCGGACAAGCAGAACCAGTGCACGGGACGGCAATCGTTAGCGCGGGATCGAAGAAGGCGGGCGCCGTCGCGGAACCCGTGCTCTCAATCCCGGCGTAGGCAAGGCCACCGGTACCATAGAAAATCAGGCGGTCCACTGCGACGCCGACTCGACCGCGCAATGTTCCCAACCAGGCTATTCTTTGAGTGTAGAGCACCGCTGCGTTTTCAGTTAATGCCGGACCAAGGGCAAAACTGGGCGCGATACCTTGGGCACTTCTCTGATTCGAAACCTGAACGTCCGTCTCGATGCCCGCGAGAAGCTTTCCAACTTGCCAATTATATCCGGTTTGAAGGCCGCCGATGGCACCGTCTATTTTGTTGGTGCCACTGCCACTCAGACAGAACGCGCCTCCATTTGGCGGGCAAATGGTCGAGCCCGGGATACCGAATTGGGTAGCGAAAGCATTCAGATCGTTGTTTGCTCGCGCCCACCCGTATCCCAGGTTGGCACCAGCGTAAAAGCCTTCCCACGAGAAAACAGTAGTCGCCGGTGGATCGTTAGAGACTATCGGTTTGAGCGGACTGCTCCACGCCAATCCTGGCGCCACAAGTAACGCAACGAGCGTAATTTGTTTGACCCAAACCATCCGTGTAACAGCCTCGAATATAACAATGAAGTTAGCATGCCCGAGACGCGCAACCTGTCGTATTTTAGCAACACGAACACATACGTTGTTGCCTAGCTGAGAGTGTTTTCCAGACATGTCTGCTGTTGGCCCATCGCGACATTTCGCGGCGAGTCAACATTTTGGTCGCTTTCGGAGCGAAGCGGACATTCAGCGCCCCGCGCCTGGCGAGCCGACTTTATGAGTGCACGCCCCTGATGCATGATCCGAAAGGGCGATCATGCACCAGCGAACAATCCTAATCCCACCGCCCGTCAGTTTTCCAGATTGACGTTCTTGGTTTCCGGCGTGCGCAGGATGGCGACGATTGCCGCCACCGCGTAGCACATGATCAGCAGTCCGATATAAAGATAGGCGTCCTTGACGCCGTAAGCGCGCAGGATTTGCCCGGCGATAATCGGTATCAGCCCGCCGCCATACACTTGCGCGATCTGATAGCCGGCGCTGGCGCCCGAGGCGCGATAGCGGGTCGGAAAATTTTCAGTATAGAAGGTCGGGATCGCACCGTAGCCGAAGCCGAAGACGAAGCCGAAGCCGATGACTTCCGCGACCGTCGCCCAGAGAAAGCTGCCGGTATTGACGAAGTGAAAATACGGCAGCGCGAACACCAAGAGCACCGCCGCCGCGGTCAGCAGGATCGCCCGCCGGCTGATGTAATCGGCGAGGAACGAGCCGACGATCATGAACACCAGCATGAAGGCCGCGGCGATGAGCCCGATTTCTTCAGGTTGGTTTCCGGTAAATCCGACCGCCTTCATGTAGCCGGTGCCGAACACGAAATAGAGAAAGAACGCGCCGCCGAACATGGCGTTGACAAGCGAGGTGCGCAAAATGGTCCACGGCATTTCCCGCCACACTTGGCTCGCCGGATGTTTCAGGACCATCTGCGCCTTGTGCTGCTCGAACACGAAAGAATCCATGGTGCGCGTGCGGATGACGAGGCCGACGATGGCGACCAGAAAGCCGATGAAAAAGAAGATGCGCCAGCCCCAGGCGGTGAAATCCTCCGGCGTCATCAGCGATTTCACGAAGATCACCGAGCCGAAGCCGAGGAGGAGCCCGATCGGGATGGCGAAGCCAACCCAGGCGCCCCAGAAGGCGCGGAACTTCGAGCGCGCCGCCTGCTCGACCACCCAGGTCGAGGCGGTGCCGAATTCGGCGCCGAAGCTGATGCCCTGGCACAGCCGGAACACGATCAGCAGGATCGGCGCGGCGACGCCGATGCTGTCGTAAGTCGGCGTCAGCCCGATCAGAAGCGTGGCGACGCCCATCAGCACCAGCGCATAGACCATGGCGTCCTTGCGGCCGTAAGTGTCGGCGATATGGCCGAAGATGAAGGCGCCGACCGGACGGATGATGATGCCGAGGCCGTAGACCCCGATCGCCGCGGCAACCGCGGCAAGGCCCGGCAGCTTGAAGAAAATGCCGCCCCAGACGGTCGCCGCGATCACGCCGGTGACCAGGAAGTCGTATTGCTCGATGACCGAGCCGACGATGCTGGCAACCGCGACTTTGTAGATTTGATTCGTCGTCGGACCTTCGCCCGGCACGGCGGCAATAGTGCTCATGGTCCCCTCCCGATCATTAGTTTCTATCTAGAGGCAATAGTAGAACAGCGCTCTCAATGAAAACAGAGAAGCAATTAGCGCACGCAACGACGACGGCCGTCAACCGTCGAGCGGCTCGGTGCCGGTGATTTCGATGCCGAAACCGGACAGCCCTACATAGGTCATCGGCCGCGACGAGGTGATCAGCCTGATCGATTGGACGCCGAGATCCTTGAGGATTTGCGCGCCGAGACCGATCTCGCGCCACTGCTGGGTCCGCGCTTCCCCGGACGCGGTGTCGGCCGATTTCGGGATCGAGATCACCGGCACGCCGGCGGTTCCGTCGCGCAGGAGGATCAAAATGCCCCTGCCCTCCGCCTTGAAGCGGGCCAGCACCTGATGAATCGTCTTCGCGCCGCCGAACACGTCGGCGATGATGTCGGCGCGGTGCAAACGGGTCAGCACGTTACGGCCGTCGCCGACGCGGCCGTAGACGAAGGCCATGTGATGCACCGCGTCGAACGGCGTGATGAAGGCATAGCCGCCAAGCGTGCCGACCTCGGACTGGACCGGGAATTCGCCGACCCGCTCGATCAGCTTGTCGCGCGCCTGCCGGTAGGCGATCAGGTCGGCAATGGTGATGCGCTGCAATTTGTGGCGCTGCGCGAAAGCCTCGAGCTCGGGCCCGCGCATCACGGTGCCGTCGTCGTTCATCAATTCGGCAAGCACGCCGACCGGCGGCAGGCCGGCGAGCCGGCAGAGATCGACGCAGGCCTCGGTGTGACCCGACCGCATCAGCACGCCGCCTTCCTTCGCCACCAGCGGAAACACATGGCCGGGACGCACGAAGTCGGCGGCGCCGGAATTGCCGTTGGCCAGCCCCCGCACCGTGTTGCTGCGCTCCTCGGCGGAAATGCCGGTGGTCAGGCCGTGACGGACGTCGACCGAGACGGTGAACGCGGTGCCGAGCGGCGCATCGTTGACCGCCACCATCGGATCGAGATGCAGCCGCCGCGCCTCCTCCGGCGCCAGCGGCGCGCAAACGATGCCGGAGGTGTTGCGAATGATAAACGCCATCTTCTCCGGCGTGCACAGGCTTGCCGCGACGAAGAGATCGCCCTCGTTCTCGCGGTCGTCGTCATCGGCGACGATGACGACTTCGCCGCGGGCGAACGCGGCGACAACGGTTTCGATGCGCTGATGGATCTCGTTCATTTTTTTTGTTGCGGCGGAAACGGCCATACCGGCGTCTCCCCGACCTGCCCCCGTTGACGTAGATAATGGTCCGCGATCACGCACGCCACCATCGCCTCGCCGATCGGCACCGCGCGGATGCCGACGCAGGGATCGTGGCGGCCGGTGGTGGCGATTTCGGCTTCGCGGCCGTAGCGGTCGACGGTGCGGCGCGGAATGAGAATCGACGAGGTCGGTTTGACGGCAAAGCGCGCCACCACCGGCTGTCCGGTGGAAATCCCGCCGAGAATGCCGCCGGCATGGTTGGACAGAAACAGCGGTTTGCCGTCGTTGCCCATGCGCATCTCGTCGCCGTTCTGCTCGCCCGCGAGTTCGGCGGCGTCAAAGCCCGAGCCGATCTCGACGCCTTTGACGGCGTTGATGCTCATCAGCGCCGCGGCGAGATCGCCGTCGAGCTTGCCATAGATCGGGGCGCCGAGGCCCGCCGGCACGCCTTCGGCGACCACTTCGATCACCGCGCCGATGGAGGAGCCGCGTTTGCGCAAGCCGTCGAGATAATCGCCGAGCGCCGCGGCGAGCTTGGCGTCCGGGCAGAAGAACGGATTCCGCTCGACCTCGGCCCAATCCCAGCGCGAACGGTCGACGCGATGCGGCCCCATCTGCACCAGTGCGCCGCGCACGTTAAGACCGGGCACGACCTTCCGCGCAACCGCACCGGCGGCAACCCGCGTCGCCGTCTCGCGCGCGGACTGACGGCCGCCGCCGCGATAATCGCGCAGGCCGTATTTGGCGTCGTAGGTATAATCGGCGTGGCCGGGCCGGTATTTGTCCTTGATGTCGGAATAGTCTTTCGAGCGCTGATCGACATTATCTATCAGGAGCGCGATGGGCGTGCCGGTGGTCACTTGCGCGCCGGTCTCGTCGACGAAGACGCCCGAGAGGATTTTGACGGCATCCGGTTCTTGGCGCTGCGTCGTGTAACGCGATTGGCCGGGCCGGCGCCGGTCGAGATAGGGCTGAATATCGCTTTCCGACAACGCAAGGCGCGGCGGACAGCCGTCGACGACGCAGCCGATGGCAGGCCCGTGACTTTCGCCGAAGGTCGTGACCCGGAATAAATGACCGAACGTATTGAACGACATGACGCGCCGATGACGCTGAAATCTAAAGCAAACGCAAGTGGGGCTTGAGCGTGGGTTTGGTACCCCGTGCCCTCGGTGGGGTCAAATAAGGCCCGTCTCCCGCGCGCCCCTCGCATCTGCAGCAAAAACAGCGCTCCGGTTTGCCCTTGCAACGGCGCGGTCACGATTATTGCCGATGCAATACGCAGCACTTTTTTCCGCATTGCCGCAAACGTTCATGCGCTATTCATGTCGCTGAACGGCCCTTCATGAAAACCTGAACGTCCGTTAAGCTACGGAAAAATATAGAGTATTTTCGTTTTTCCGATTGCGGAGCCGCGCCCGCTGTGGCATGGTCGATGGCGGTAAGGGGGCGCGGGCCCAGGGGACCGAGACTTATCCTGCGACTGAACCAACCCTGCCGTCGGTTCATCACACAAACATCAAGGTGATCATCATGGCCACGAAGAAAAAGAAGATGAAGAAGAAGTCCAAGTAAAACCAAGTCGCGATGCGCGGCCTCGCATGGGGCTTCGCTAGCGACTTCGGACTTGGCGGGATCTTCGATCCTGCAAAGCGGCCGGACAGTGTTCGGCCGCTTTCGTTTTGTGGGTCCGCTTGTCGTCAGTTCAGGCGTAGCGGTCCATCCGGCCGTCGGCGAACACGTAAACGACACCCTGGGCGATTTGCGCATGGGTGGCGTCCTCGCGCGGCAGCAGCTCGAACATGGCGATGAGCGCACGCGCACCGCCGCCATGGCCGGCGACAACGGTGTCTTGGGTCAGAGCGCTGTACCATTCGCCGATGCGGTGCGTCAGCGTGCGATAGCTCTCGCCGCCGGGCGGCGCGAAGTCCCACTTGTCGCGCTGGCGTTCCGCCAGCATCCCCGGCATGCGGATGTCGATTTCCGGCAATGTCAGCCCTTCCCATTCGCCATAGGAGATTTCCATCAGCCGGTCGTCGACCGCGTAGGCGTGCGGATCAAGGCCGAGCGCGGCGCGCAAAAGCTCCATGGTGCTGCGCGCCCGCAACAGCGGGCTCGCCACATAGGCGAAGTCGGTTGCGGCACGCCGGTCACGGGCGAATAGCTCGCTCAGGAGCCCGCCGCATTCCCGCGCCTGTTCGCAGCCGCGCGCATTGAGCCCGACGTCGCGGCGGCCCTGCAGGCGACCCTCGACGTTGTAATCGGTTTCGCCGTGACGGATGTAATAGAGGACCGGCATGGCTGTCTTCGGCTGCTCTATTCGGCGCCGCGGCGTCACTCCTTGCCGACGGCAATATCCGGCGCGTCCGGATGCTTCATCCCGACGATATGGTAGCCGGCGTCGACGTGATGCACCTCACCGGTGACGCCGCGCGACATATCCGAGAGCAGATAGACGCCGGCCTCGCCGACATCCTCGATGGTCACGTTGCGGCGCAGCGGTGCGTTGTATTCGTTCCATTTGAAGATATAGCGGAGATCGCGGATGCCGGCGGCGGCCAGCGTCTTGATCGGTCCCGAGGAGATGGCGTTGACGCGGATATTTTTCGCGCCGAGGTCGGCGGCGAGATACCACACCGAGGCCTCCAGCGCCGCCTTGGCGACGCCCATGACGTTATAGTGCGGCATCCATTTCTCGGCGCCATAATAGGTCAGCGTCAGCATGGCGCCGCCGTTTTGCATCAGCTTCTCGGCGCGCTGCGCAATCGCGGTGAGCGAATAGCAGCTCACCAGCATGGTCTTGGTGAAATTGTCCTCGGTGGTGTCGACGTAACGGCCGTCGAGCTGGTCCTTATCGGAATACGCCATGGCGTGGACCAGGAAGTCGATGCCGCCCCAGGCCGACTGCACCGCGGCAAACACCGCATCGATGGTCTTGGGCTCGGTCACGTCGCAATGGCCGACGACGATGCCGCCGACCTCATCGGCGAGCGGCCCGACCCGCTTCTTGAGCGCATCGCCCTGATAGGTGAATGCGATCTCGGCGCCATGCGCATGGCAGGCTTTGGCGATACCCCAGGCGAGCGAACGATTATTGGCGACCCCCATCACCAAGCCGCGCTTGCCGCGCATGAGGCCCGAACCGTCGGCCATGCTTACGATCCCATTCCGCGATTTGAGCCCCAGCCTCCTATGACATAGGGCCTAGGGGCCATCAAGCATTGGCCTGCCCCATGACGGAGCCAAAAATCGCGGCGGTGGAATAGGATGAGACGGGTGGTGTTGTTGTGGTCAAGGGCGTCGTTGCGGTCCGGCCGGCCTACGGACGTTCTTAACCCCGCCAAAAGGAAGCCTGCTTGAGCGAGTTCCACGAGCATATCAAGGTGGCAATCCCGGCCTTGCGCCGCTATGCCCGCGCATTGACCCGAGACGCGGAGACGGCCGACGACATCGTTCAGGACACGCTGGTGCGGGCGCTGCGGTCCGAGCACCTGTTTCACGGCGGCGATACGCGCGCCTGGCTCTACACGATCTTGACCAACCTCAACCGCAACCGGCTGCGCACCTTGTCGCGGCGGCCGGTGCTGACGCCGATTAAGGACAGCGACGCGGCGACCGGCGGACCAGAGTTCGGGCGGGCGGGACATCACGCGCGCTCTCGACGAACTCGCCGAGGATCAGCGTTCCGCCTTGCTGCTCGTCGTGCTTGAGGGCCTGACTTATCGCGAGGCCGCCGAAATCCAAGGCGTTCCCATTGGCACGGTGATGTCGCGGCTGGCGCGCGCTCGCAGTCAAATCAAGGCGTATCTCGACGGCGAACGACCGCCATTGCGCCGCGTAAAATGATCTAAAGAGAGAACGAACGATGATCGATCGAGACCACATTGTCGGCGAAGACGAGCTGAATGCCTATGTCGATGGCGAATTGCCGGCCGATCGCCGATTGGCTGTAGAGGCGTGGCTCGGCACGCATCCGGACGACGCGGCGCGCGTTGCCGCTTGGCGTCAGCAAGCCGAATTGATCCGCGCCCGCTATGGCGCCATTGCCGACGAGCCGCCGCCGCGAAGGTTCGATATCGGCCGCCTGACACGCCGGCGTTATGGGGTGCTGACGGCGGCCATCGCCGCGACGATCGCGGCATTCCTTATCGGCGGCGCGTTGGGATGGACCGCACGGGGCATCGAAGCCGTGCGCCCGACCGATCTCGCGCTGTTCACCAGCGACGCGCTCGACGCCTATCGGCTCTATGTCGTCGAGGTCCGCCACCCGGTCGAAGTGCCGGGCGATCAGCGGCCGCATCTCGATCAATGGCTGTCGAAGCGGGTCGGCTCGCCGTTGCGCGCGCCCGAGCTCGACAAGATCGGATTAAAGCTTGTCGGCGGCCGGCTGTTGCCGGGTCCGACCGGACCGACCGCATTCTTCATGTACGAAGCGCCGTCGGGCGAACGCTTCACGCTTTATTGCGGGCGCACCAGCGATCACGACACCGCGCTGCGTTACACGACGGGCGAACAGAACGCCGCCTATTACTGGGTCGACGGCGATCTCGCCTATGTGCTCTCGGGTCCGGCGCAACGCGACAAGCTGCATGAGATCGCGCAAGCCGCCTATGAGCAGATCGATCGGCGGGACCCCACGGTGCAACAGGGTGGCTAGAGCCTAAGGCGAATTAGATGCCTTTGCGCGGGTCGTAAGGCTGCTCGGCCTGCCACTTTTTCATCAGCGCTTCGAACTCGGCATCGCCGCGTTCGGGCAGCATGATACGCACCGTGGCCAGAAGATCGCCGCGGCCGGCCTTGGCGGGAAAGCCCTTGCCCTTGAGCCGGAAGGTGCGCCCGCTCGACGTCCATGGCGGAATCGTAATCTCGACCGGCTTGTCGAGGGTTGGCACGCGCACCTTGGCGCCGAGCGCCGCCTCATAAACCGTGATCGGCAGATCGAGCCGCACATCGAGGCCTTCCAAAGTGAAGACCGGATGCGGCGCGATCGAAACCGTGATGATCAAATCGCCGGCGCCGTTCTGCCCGGGCATGCCCTGACCGCGCAGCCGGATATGCTGGCCGTCGAGGATGCCGGCTGGAATTTTGACGTCGACATTCTTGCCGTTCGGCAGATGCAGGCGCTGGGTCGAGCCGTTGGCCGCATCCGGCAGCGATACGGACATTTCAGCCTGCATGTCGGCGCCGACGCCGAAGTCCGCGGATTCGAACTGCGCCTCGCGGCCACCGCCGCCACCGCGGCCGAACGCCTCCTTGAGGATGTCCTCGAAGCCGCCAAAACCGCCGCCGCCGCTCCCCCGGCCGCGCCGGGTCGCCCGGGTGAAGCCTTCCGGGCCGAAATTGAAGTTTTCGAAATTCACGTCGGGACCGAACCCGGCGCCCTGCGGACCGCCCGGCCGCGCCCCGCCGCCAAAGCCTTGGAAGCGTGGCTTGCCTTCGGCGTCGATCTCGCCGCGGTCGAAGGCCTTGCGCTTGTCTTCGTCGGCAAGAATCTCGTGCGCAGCATTAAGCTCGGCAAACCGCGTTGCCGCCTTTGGATCGTTTTTATTGGCGTCCGGATGCAGTTTTTTCGCAAGCTTGCGGTAAGCGCTCTTAATATCGGCGGCGCTTGCCTTGCGATTGATGCCCAACACCTCATAGGGATCACGCATCCCCGTCGAACTCCGCTCAATTCGGGCTGGCCCCGCCCGCCCACCGGCCTCAATGTGGGACTAAAGCGCTCGCCACGCAATGCAACGGCTGAATCGTGATGCGGCGGCCGGCGATAACGGCCTCAGCTCGACTTGAGGGGCGCAAGCCGCGTCACCTCCCAGCTCCCGCCGGCAGTCCGGCAGGCCGCGCCCCGCAGCCAGTCCTGGGCCGCGCCATGCAGGTAGCTGGCGAGGAAATCGCGGCACGGCTGGCCGTCTTCGCTGTAGGACGCATCGAGCGGCAGGATATTGCCGCCGGCGCCGGTCTGCGGATTTTGCCAGTGCACGCTTGCGTCCTTGCCGGCATGGGCGAGGACATCGGACGCCACAGCCCGTGCATAGGCAAGATCGGTCTCGGCCGGCCGTGCCGCCCGGCTTCCCGGATCGGTTTGCCATGCGGGCGCGGTCGATCCGGTCGTGCCGGTGTCGTCCGTTGCCACCAGCGAGGCAAGCCGATAGGAGCAGCCGGAAACGGCCAGCGCGCTCAGGATGGCGGCAATAACCGCGCCACCGCGCAGTCCCCGACATAGGCGCAGGCCCGCCGTTCCATTATATTGAAACCAGCGGCCCGTTTTGCGATTGCCGCACGCGAGCACCAGGTACTCCGACAAATGTCCGACGCGGCCTCCATAGAATACCCGGCATCGTTAACGGGCGGTGACTTCACCGCCGCCGATGAGCCGTTGCGCCTGTTCGCCGCATGGTTCGCTGAAGCCAAGCGATCCGAGCCGGTCAATCCGGATGCCATGACGCTGGCCACCGTCGACGCCGCCGGCCGGCCCAATGCGCGGATGGTGCTACTCAAGAGCTTCGACGACCGCGGTTTCGTCTTCTATTCGAACGCCGAGAGCATCAAGGGCCGGGAACTTGCCGCCGCGCCGAAAGCGGCCTTGGCGTTTTATTGGAAGTCGTTGCAGCGCCAGGTGCGGCTGCGCGGCGACGTCGAGCCGGTATCGAATGAAGAAGCCGATGCCTATTTCGCCACCCGCTCGCGCATGGCGCAGATCGGCGCCTGGGCCTCGAAGCAATCGGCGGCGCTGGAAAGCCGGCTCGCTTTCGAAAAGGCCATCGCGCGCTCTACCGCCAAATTCGCCATCGGCACCGTGCCGCGGCCGCCGCACTGGGTCGGCTATCGGGTGGTGCCGATCGAAATCGAGTTCTGGCAGGAGCGGCAATTCCGATTGCACGATCGTATCGTCTTCACCCGCGACGGCGTGACAGCGCCGTGGACCAAGACGCGGCTTTATCCGTAACTGGCGAAAGACACAGATGCCAACAAGCAACCAGCCGCGCCGAACGCTACTCCTGACCGGAGCGAGCCGCGGCATCGGCCACGCCACGGTGAAGCGATTTTCCGCCGCCGGCTGGCGCGTCATCACCTGTTCGCGCCATCCGTTCCCGGAAAACTGTCCGTGGGAAGCGGGCCCGGAAGATCACATCCAGGTCGATCTCGCCGACCCGCAGAACACCGACGCGGCGATCGCCGAGACCAAGCGGCGGCTCAACGGCGAACTGCATGCGCTGGTCAATAACGCGGCGATCTCGCCCAAGGCGGCCGGCGGCAAGCGGCTCGGCTCGATCGAAACCTCGCGCGACGACTGGCACCACGTCTTTCAGGTCAATTTCTTTGCCCCAATCATGCTGGCGCGCGGCCTCCTCGATGAATTGCAGGCCGCCAAGGGCTCGGTGGTCAACGTCACCTCGATCGCCGGTTCGCGCGTGCATCCCTTCGCCGGCGCCGCCTACAGCACGTCGAAAGCGGCGCTTGCCGGACTGACCCGCGAAATGGCGGCCGATTTCGGCGCCCGCGGCATCCGCGTCAACGCCATCGCGCCGGGCGAGATCGACACCGCGATGCTGTCGCCGGGAACCGACAAGATCGTCGAGAACATCCCGCTGCACCGGCTCGGCACCCCGGACGAGGTGGCGAAGATCATTTACGTGCTGTGCACCGACACCTCGTCCTACGTGAACGGCGCCGAGATTCACATCAACGGCGGCCAGCACGTCTAGCCAAAGGCAAGGAACATCAAGCGAGGCTGGTTGGCGGTTGGCCAATCTCTTTGACCCGCGAAAGCAGACATCAGACCGCGATAAACTTAATGCCCGCTTAGGACAAATCAGGGCTAAAATCAGCGCCGGAAATTCATCGTTTCCTAGCTCAAAAGCTGGGACGCGCCGGCGAATGGCAGGCTCGATGAGGAACGGTGCGACCGTAATCGCCAATCCGGACACGGCCAAGCACAATTAATAATTCCGTCATTTAAGCTTCACGACAGGCTCGCCGAATTTCCATTTTAGGCCGTCGAGAATTTCTTTCTCGTTGAACTGAGCCAGGCGTCTAAAGCCTAACAGCATGATCGTTCCGAAGATCGGAAACGCTAGTCCGAAAAGAAGTCCCGAAAGTCTAGCTATGCTGCCATCGTGCAAATATGCCACCGCTGAACCGACAGCTACTGCGCCACCAAGCAAATAAGCCATGGTCAGCCAGAACAGCGCGAATCCAAACACGAAAGCATTGAGTCGAAAATGTCCGCACACAATCGTCTTGGAACCGTCGCGGCAAATCTTGCCAATGAATACATGAACAAAGCTATTGCCGGACATTGGGAGGTGTCCAATTCCCCAACAACTCACCTTGAATTTTTTCCCAGAGATTGAACTCGAAATGCCAGGATAGAAAATTTGGTCTAACAGGCCGCCTTCGTGCAGTTCTTCAATTTTACTCACCAGCTCTTCCTCGGGAGCCATCAGCTCCCACACGTATGGCCCACTGTAAAAAATGCCGGCTATTGTCTTGAGCCCAAATTGCACGGATATCTGTTCCTAGCGCGTCAGTTGGCCCGCCAGTCTGAAGAGAAAAAACCCGCATAGGACAAAGGCTAGCAGCCCAACAATCGCTAACGCTCTTTGAGCGATCAACAGCCTTCGCTCGCCCTTCGTCAGCGTCGCACGATCTTCGAGCCCGATGTAACCATACCTAAATTTTCTTCCGACGCGACGCGCTACTTTATACGGCAACACGACAGTTCGGATGAACCATCCTGCGATAAAGAACGGCAGAAACGAATTTAAATAGATCGGAAAGGCTGGTGAGATCGTTTCGACCATGAACAAGGCTTTCACCAGGGCGCCGGTTGCGAGACCGTTCTTGCCACCCAGCGCAAAACCTGAGCTGCCTCAAGTCACTTTTGGTGGCGGCCATCGCCCACTGGCTGACTACAAAAGGCTATACCGACCGAAACGCAAGTCAACGTCGCCCGTAGGTCATGAAGGGACACGGCGGCGTCAATTTGCGACGTCCGCTCTCCATCCGAAAGCAAACATCGGCTGCGTGTTCGGGAGCCCCAGCCTATCGCACCTGAAACACGAGCTTGCCGCGGAAGTGGCGGCTCTCGCTCAAGCGGTGCGCGTCGGCGGCCTGCGACAAGCGGTAGAGCTTGATTTCGGGCGGCCGCACCGCGCCCGTGCTGATGAGCTGGCCGACCCGTTCCATCGCCGCCCGCGAGCGCGGCACCGGCGGGCGCAACGCGGTGACGTCCTGCCGATTGGGCTTCGGCGCCTCCATTCCGGAGGCGATGAACGCGGCGCGGCCGCCGGACTTGAGCACGGCAAAGGATTTTTCCGCAACGTCGCCGCCGACGGTGTCGAACACCGCGTCGCAGCCGCTGACGAGTTTGGTGAAATCCTCTTTGTTGTAATCGATGACCTCATCGGCGCCGAGACCTTTGACGTAGTCATGGTTCGCCGCGCTTGTCGTCGTGATGACCCGCGCGCCGAGATGCTTGGCGAGTTGGATGGCGAAGCTCGCGACACCGCCGGCACCGCCCTGAATCAAGATGGTTTCGCCGCGCTTGAGCTTGAGCGTGTCCTCGACGGAATTGACCGCGGTGAGGCCGGTGAGCGACAAGGCCGCGGCATTCACATGCGACAGGCCGTCCGGCTTCTTGGCGATCAGCGACGCCTTGATCGCGAGCTTTTCGCAATAGGTCCCTTCCCGGCCGGCATCGAGGACGCCAAAAACGGCGTCGCCGACGTCAAAATCGGCGCCGCTGCCGGTGGCGCTCACCAGCCCGGAAAAATCACGGCCGGGAATCTGCGGAAATTTGACCTGGGCGTGCCGACCGTACTGGCCGGCGCGAAATTTCCAATCGGCCGCGTTGACGCTCGCCGCCGCCACATCGATCACGACTTCGCCGGCACCGGCGACGGGATCGGGCAGGTCGCCGTATTGCAAAACCTCGGGTCCGCCGAACCGTTCGATATACGCAGCCTTCATTTGGATTTTTCCTCCCGAGCCAGTGATGCCCGACCTGGATTCCCGACTTGCCGTTGGCCCAACTATAGCGGTCCCACCGCGATGCGACAAAGCGGCCGGGCTCCCGGAAAGCCCGGAATCAAGGGTGCTGAAGGCTTGCCGCGACTGCCCGTTGCGATAGACTGATCCGATATCGCCATCGGCTTAAAAGATGGCCAGTTTCAGGGAGGTATCCATGAGCAAGTCCATGAGCCGGGGTCGGGCGGCGCTGCTATCGGCGGGCGCGGCGGTATTCGCGCTGGCGCTGGCAACGCCCGGCTACGCGCAATCGAACGAACCGATCAAGATCGGAGTGATCGCCGAAGCGACCTCGGTCGCCGGCTCCTCGATCCCGCAGGCGGCGCAACTGGCCGCCGATGAAATAAACGCCGCCGGCGGCGTGAACGGCCGCAAGATCCAGATCATTTCCTACGACGATCATTCGACGGCTCCCGAAGCCGTCCGCGCTTTCCAGCGCGCGGTCAACGAAGATCACGTCAACGCGGTCATCGCCAGCTACATCAGCGAAGTCGTGCTGGCGCTCGAGCCGTGGACCGGCCGCCTCAAGACCGTGATGGTGACTCCGGGGGCCGCTTCGGACGTCATCACCCAGAATATCGCCAAGGACTACGATCACCTCAAATATACCTTCCATGGCTATCTGACCTCGACGAGCCTCGCCGATCAGGTCTGTTCCGCGGCCAAGGATCTCCTTGTTACGCAACTGCACATGAAGTCGGCCGTGGTGATGAGCGAAGACGCCGCCTGGACCACGCCGCTCGACGCCGAATACTTGAAATGCCTGCCGCAGATCGGCCTGAAGGTGGTCGATCACATCCGCTTCTCGCCCGACACCACCGATTTCACCCCGATCTTCAACAAGATCGAGGGCGAAAAGCCGGACGTGATGATCACCGGTATTTCGCATGTCGGCGTGCAGCCGACGGTGCAGTGGAAACAGCAGGAAGTGCCGATCCCGATGTTCGGAATTTCCTCGCAGGCGACCAATTCGAGCTTCTGGAACGACACCAACGGCGCCACCGAAGGCGTGCTCTACCAGGCGGTTTCCGGCCCCGGCGTTGCGGTGACCCCGAAGACGCTGCCGTTCGTGGCGGCCTTCAACAAGCGGTTCGGCAATAACCCGTCTTATGCCGGCTACACGGCTTATGACGAGGTCTATTATCTCACCGACGCGATCAAGCGTGGCGGCACCGATTCCGACAAGCTCGTCGCCGCGCTCGAGAAAACCCATTACGTCGGCACGATCGGCACGATCGAATTCAAGGGCAAGGATTCGCCCAATCCGCACGCGCTGAAGATCGGTGACGGCTACATCACGGGATTGATGCTGCAATGGCAGGACGGCAAGCAGGTCAATCTGTGGCCGGCCAACGTCGCCAATGGCAAGCTGAAGTTCCCGAAATTCATCAAGGTCGGCTCGGCCGACTGACGGACGCGCGACCGGGAACGCTGCAGTCTCTCCCCCGCCTGCCGCCGCATGCGGGGGAGAGCTTTGCGTGGAGCCTGTTGAGTGACGGTGTTCTGGCAAATCCTGATCGACGGCTTCGCCATCAGCTCGCTCTATGCGCTCGGCGCCACCGGCTTTGCGCTGATATTCGGCGTTTCCGGCGTTCTTAACCTCTCGCACGGCGCGCTGATGGTGGCTGCGGTCGTCGCGGCCTGGGCCGCCGGCGATCAATTGCACGCCGGCCCCTATGCGGGCGCGGCCATCGGCGTGGCCATCGGCTTCGGCATATCGCTGCTGACCTATTTCATCGTCGTCCAGCCGCTGCAGCGCACGCGCAAAATTCGCGAAGAGGAAAAGGAGATATTCATCCTCACCGCGACGCTGCTGTGGGGCATCATGATCCAGCAGCTGATCGCCTACCTCTATACCGACAACGCCAAGACCGTGGCGCCGATCGTGCAGGGCGTCATTTCGGTTGTCGGCGTGCGCACCCCGGCAAACGAATTTTTCACCGCCATCGTGTGCTGGCTCGTCATTGCGCTGCTCTGGCTTCTGGTCAACCGCACCCGCGCCGGCAAGGCGGTACTCGCCGCTTCGATAAATCCGCGCGGCGTCACGCTGCTCGGGGTCGAGCTGTCACGGGTCTACATCACGATCTGGGCCATCTACGGCCTGCTCGTCGGCATCGCCGGCGTGCTGCTCGGCATGTTCCTCGGCGTGTCGTCCTACAGCGCCGGCCCGCTGACCGCGAGCGCGTTCTCGATCGTGGTGCTCGGCGGGCTCGGCAGCGTGTCCGGCGCGCTGATCGCGGCCTATGTCGTCGGCTATCTGGAAACCATCACCGCCTATCTGATCTCGCCGGCCTACCGCACCATTCCCGCGCTCCTCCTCTTGGTCGCGGTTATGTATGTGCGGCCGCGCGGCCTGTTGGGGCGCCGTTAGATGCGCGCGTCGCCGGCAAAGATCCTGTCGGTCGCGCTCGCCGCGGTCGTCCTCGCGGCTTTCCTGCCGCTGTGGCTCAACGCCTACATCCTCGGGCTGCTGACGATGGCCTATTATTCCGGCGTGTTCGCCATGGCCTGGGATCTGCTGTTCGGCTTCGCCGGCGAAGTCAATTTCGGGCCGACCTTCCTGATCGGCACCGGCGCCTACACCGCCGGCATCCTCGACAGCCTGTATCAGCCGCCGATCTGGGTTTGCGTCGCCGCCGGCACGCTCGCCGCCGTGGTTGGCGGAGTGGTGCTGGCGCTGCCGGCATTGCGGGTGCGCGGACCTTATTTCGGCCTGACGACGCTCGTTGCCGTGCTGATGCTGCAGAATTTCATCGTGGTCGACGCCCATCTCACCGGCGGCGAAAACGGCTTGACGGTGCCGGACGTGATTTCGATCAGCGACGCCACCAATTACGAGATCGCGCTGTGGTTCATGGCGGTCAGCGGCGTGATCCTGTTCGGCCTGGCATGCTCGCCGGTCGGGCTCATCCTGCAGGCCAGCGGCCAGGACGCGGTGCAGGCCGGCGCGCTCGGTTTCAACGTGACCAAGCATAAGCTCACCGCCTTCATCATCAGCGCGTTCTTCTCGGAACTCGCCGGAGCGCTGCTCGTCTTCTATGTCGGTTCGGCATCCGCCAGCAGCCTGGTCGATATCACGGTCGGCGTGCAGATCATCATCGCCGCGGTGCTCGGCGGACGCCGCACCATCCTCGGCGGCGTGCTCGGCGCCATCTTCCTCGTCGCCATGAGCGAGGCGCTCCGCCCGCTCGGCGACCTGTCCAATTTCGTGGTCTTCACCATGGCGCTTGGGGTCGTGCTGTTCTTCCCCAACGGCTTTTTCGGCCTGCTCACGCGCAGCGGAGAACCGAACTGAGATGGCGGAAGGCACTCATCTCGAAGTCAGCGGCCTGACCAAGCGCTTCGGCGGCCTGGTCGCCGTGAAGAACATGGATTTGCGCGTCGGCGCCGGTGAGATTCTGGGCCTCATCGGCCCCAACGGCTCCGGCAAGTCGACGGTGATGAAGCTGATCATGGGCATCGAGCGTCCCGACGCCGGCTCGGTGCGGATCAACGGCGTCGAAGTCGCGGGCTGGCCGTCGCACAAAATCGCGCGCATGGGCGCCGGCATCGTATTCCAGCATTCGCGGCCGCTGCAGCGGCAGACGGTGCTGGAAAACATCACGCTGGCGCTGCTGCCGGACAAGCTCACGCGGCTCTTGGTCGACCCGCAGACCGACGAGCGGGCGCGCGCCATCGCGGCGCGGGTCGGATTGAGCGGCGTGCTCGACCGCCGCCCGGGCACGCTGCCGTTCGCCGACCTGCGCAAAATCGAGGTCGCCAAGGCGATCGCGCGCAATCCGCAGGTGCTCTTGATCGACGAACCATTCGCCGGGCTCACTTCGACGGAGACGGCGGCGTTTTCCGATCTCATCTGCGAACTGCGCGACGACGGCCGCGCGGTGCTCCTGGTCGACCACAACGTGAAAAGCGTGGCGCGTTTGGTCGATCGCGTGCTGGCGATGTATGTCGGCGAACGCATTGCCGAAGGCACCGCCGACGAGGTGATGCGCAACGAAACCGTCCGCCGGGTCTATCTCGGTGGCAGCATCGAGACCGCGGCACGCCCGGAGTCGTCGTTTCGCGACGCCACCACGCCGTTCCTTGAAGTCAGCAATGTCAGCGTACAATACGGCAAAGCCCAGGCCTTGCAGAACGTGTCGATCCACGTCCACGAGCGCGAGTTCGTCTCGGTGGTGGGATTGAACGGCGCCGGCAAGTCGACGTTGTTCAACACCATATCCGGACTGTTGCCCTACTCCGGCGATATCCGCCGCGAAGGTTCCTCGCTGCGGCCGTTGACTGCGGCCGCCATCGCGCGGGCCGGCATCGTGCAATGCTCGGAAGGGCGCCATCTGTTCACCGACATGACGGTGCGCGAGAATCTCGATCTCGGCGGCCAGCACTTGCCGGCCGCGGAAAGCGCCGAGCAGATCGCCTGGCTGTTCGAGCTGTTTCCGATCCTGCGCGAACGCCAGAACCAGGCCGCCGGCACGCTGTCCGGCGGCGAGCAGCAGATGCTGACCATTGCGCGGGCCTTGATGATGAAGCCAAAGCTCCTCATCCTCGACGAGCCCACGCTCGGCTTGGCGCCGGTCATTCTCGAACAGATTTCCAAGGCACTGGAGCGGCTGCGCCAGACGACGGCCATTACCGTTCTCCTTGGCGAGCAAAACGTGACCTTCGCCCTGCCGCACGCCGATCGCGTCTATGTGCTGGAGCACGCACAGATCGTTTGGGAAGGCGCTCCGGAGGCCTTCGCGTCGGAAATGGGGACCGGGTACCTGTAAGGCGTGGATTTTTTCGCCCAAGCCGCTTAGTATCATGCAAGTTGTAGGGGCGGCTGGCAATTCATGGCTGATTATTACCCGGTCCTGACGCGCGCGATCTCGGGTCTGCCAAGCAATGACCCGCAGGCGCGCCGCGATCTCTACGCCCGCGCCCGAATCAT
Source organism: uncultured Alphaproteobacteria bacterium (assembly GCA_963827465.1). GTDB lineage: Bacteria > Pseudomonadota > Alphaproteobacteria > Rhizobiales > Xanthobacteraceae > BOG-931. The sequence continues at coordinate 38,548 of CAWHBC010000003.1, read as the reverse complement.
CGTTAACGAACAATTGCGTGATGGCGGCCGCAACGCCGCCGTCGAGGTCTTGCGGGAGCAAGCGGCCTTGGAGGCCGCCATCGGCCGCATCGAGGCCGAAGCACGTTCCGCCCGGCTCCCCATCAGTGCCAAAGCTGCCGCCGCGCCGGACGGCACACGCGCTGCGATTGCAACGCCCGACCGGCGGGTTGAAAATACCGCGCGATCGCTGTCGAAGATTCTCCAGGCCGTCCAGTCGGACAAGGACGACCCGGGCGGCCAGTCGCATCGCGAAGCCGCCAATGGCGCAATGGTTCCAAGTGCCGCGAAATCCGCGGTCCCCACGCACCAGCATGCCAAGCCGCCATCGGCCCTTGGCAAAGCGCCCAGTTCGCTCGGCACCATGCTGTTTGAGCTGACTTATGTGGTAGCGGCTGTCGCCTTCATTGCCGTCACTTACATCCACTGCATCGTCTGGGTGTATCAGGGAGTGATCGGCTATCCGGTGTTGCTCGCCGTGATGGCGTTCACATGTGCGCTGTTCATTGCGCCGCCGGTGATCATTTTCCAAAAGACCTCGAGCCTGCCCACCATCGATACGCTGTGGCGCCTGATTCATACGACTTCGCGGCGCGTGCTTTGATCCGCTAAAACGCCGGCGCGTTTCAGGCGTGCAAGAAATCGAGCACAGCAGTTTCGGCCAGCACCGCCTCGGGAATGCTATGGCGCGCCGAGCGGGCGCGCTCTTCGGCGGTTTGTGTCGCCTGCAGATAGGCGCCAAGATGACGCGCGCGCTCGATGATCTTGTTGTTCTCGGGCAAGCGGGCCGCTTCGAAGCGGCGCAAGGCCGCCTCGACGTCTTCAGCATCGAGCGCTTGGGCAAGCGCCGCCGCGTCGTCGGCCGCTTTGGAGACGCCGGCCGCGACATGCGGGCGTGCCACGAAGGCGGCGTCGCCGACGATTGCAGCGCGGCCGAAGGCGAGATGCGGGCTTTCGAGATCGTAGATCGGCTGCAGGATCGGCTCCTCGATCAGGCGGACGATGGCCCGAAATTGCGGCGCCAACAGGCGCTCGGCATCGGCGCGCATGGCCGCGATCGGCTCGGCGCGAATGAGCGGCGGCGGAATGGAGATCGAGTGCGCGGCGCCGGTCTTGTCGGTCAATAACGCCGGCAGTTCGTTTCCTTCATCCGCCGGCCGATACCACACGACATTGTAACGGCGCTGGCCCGGGCGCAGTTCGTTGGCGGGCCCGGCGACCGGATAGCCGAGACACTGTTCGCCCGGCGGCAAACAAAACGTCATGTCCATAAAAAGCTCGCTGTGGATCGGCGGCGGAATGTCGTGTTCGGACAGAAGCGCGCGCCACGCGACGTAGCCGGCATAGAGCGGCGCCACGTCGGGGGCGCATTGCTGGCGTACGGTGGAGCGCAAGCCGTCGGCGCCGATAAGCAGCTCCGCCTCCACTGTGTTGCCGTCGCCGAAACGCGCCACCACCCCGGTCGCGCCTTGCTCAAAGGACTGCAGGCCGGTGGCGCGATGGTAGCGTTCGGGCGGAAAGGCATCCCGTAACAGGCGATACAGCCGCTCCCAGGCGGTGAGCACCTGGGGGCATTCAAGCGTCAGCACGGTCCGGCCGGCGCGATCGAGGATTCGCCGGGTCGTCATGGCGACGCCGAGATCGCGGGTATCGAGCCCGAGCTTATCGAGGCGCGCGATCAACTCGGCTTGGGCGACGATGCCGGCGCCGCGGCCGGCAAGCTCTTTTTCCACCCGCTCGTAAATATGGACGTCCCAGCCGCGGCGGCCGAGCATGATGCCGGTCAAGAGGCCGCTCATCGAGCCGCCGATAATGACTGCGCGGCGCTGACTGGACATGCCCTGATTCCCTCCCGGACGACGGCCCGGACTTTCGCCCAAAAGCCGGTAATTCCAAAGCTTTCCCAAGCCGCAAAGGTTTCCTATATTGCGCCCCTAACGTTTGGAGGAACACCATGGCGCTGACCATGTTGGACAAGTCGACCGACCGGGCCGAGAAGTCGGCTTGGCCGCCCGCCATCGCGGCGGAATTCGAGCAGGAGAAGCGTAACAACAACGGCTGCGTCGGCTCGACGCTTTTGTCCGAAAGCGAACGGGTACGGGTCTGGATCATCCGGCTCGCCCCGGGCGAGCGCATCGGATTTCACCGCCACGTGCTGGATTATTTCTGGACCTCGGTGACCGGCGGGCGCGGCCGCCAGCACGTCCATGACGGAACCACCGTCGAATATACTTACCAGCCCGGCGAAACCCGCCACGAGGTCTATGGGCCCGGCGAATACAAGGTCCACGACCTGGAAAATCTCGGCGACAAGGACATGGTCTTCATGACCATTGAATTCCTCAACAGCGCCAATAAGCCGCTTTCTATCCCGGACAGGGTGCGCGCCGCGGCGTAATGTCCGGACGGAACGTCGTCGTGATGCCCCGCGAAAGCGGGGCATCGGCTATCATGGGCCACAGGGGAGGCTCTGACCGGAACGGGAGTAACGGCATCGCCGCATCTGCGGCTGATGCCGCCAAGACCGGTTAGCCAACGGGGGGAGCCTTCGCGCCGTACGCGCAAGGCGCAACTGGCTGAGTAATGATTTTTTCGTTCGATCTTCTCATCAACGCCATCGTTTCAGGCATACTGATCGGCGGTTTTTATGCGGCGGTGACGTCGGGCGTATCGTTGGCGTTCGGCATCCTTGACATCGTCAACATCGCCCACCCCGCCTTCATCATCCTCGGCTCCTACGTCGCCTATATCGTCAACACGACATTCGGGATCGACCCGATTCTGACGGCAATCATCGTCACGCCGGCATTCTACGTGCTCGGCGCCGGGATCTATCAAATCTACTATTTATCGTTCGAGAAGCGCGGCCAGGAATCGTTGCGGGGGCTCGCCTTCTTCTTCGGCCTGTTGTTCATCACCGAAGTATCGCTGGTTCTGTATTTCGGCGTCGACTATCGCTACGTCAACGCCGCTTACATCGGCCCGACCTGGCACTTCGGCGATATCGACGTGCCGTTGCGCATGCTGGTGCCGTGCGTGATGTCGCTCCTGATGATCGGCGTATTGCAGCTCATTCTGACGCGGACTTTCATCGGCCGCGCCATCATGGCGGTGGCGCAGGATCAATTGGCGCTGCGGCTGATGGCGATCGATCCGATCCGCATCAAGCGGATCGCCTTCGGCATTTCCATCGCCACGGCCTCGCTCGCCGGCGCCCTGCTCATCATTATTCAGCCGGTTGAGCCGTCGGTGGGGCGGCAATATATCGGCCGCGTCTTCGCGATTTGCGTGCTCGGCGGTTTGGGCAGCATGCCGGGCGCGGTGGTCGCCGCCATGCTGGTCGGCATCGTCGAGAGCCTCACCTCGACCTTCTACGGCCCCTCCTGGGCGCCCGCGGTGTCGTTCGGCTTCCTGCTTCTGACGCTGGCGGTGCGGCCGGCGGGCTTGATGGGGCGATGATCGTGCGCACGCCCGTTTTTATCATCATCTGCCTCGTTGTCGGCGCGGCCGTTTTTGGCCTCTCCATCGCGGTCGGCAACGACTACGTGTTCTTCGCCGGCTACGTCATCCTGCAATACGTCGTCCTGTCGACGGCGTGGAACATCCTCGGCGGTTATTGCGGCTATGTGAATTTCGGCACCGCCGCGTTTTTTGCGCTCGGCGCTTATTCGACCGTCGCCGTCTACAAGTTCACCACGGGCGACGACGCCGCATGGGAGATCGGGATTCCAATTCCGGTCCTGATGCTGGCGGGCGGCGTGGTGTCGGGCATTGTCGGGCTCGGCATGGGCTACCTGACGCTGCGGCTGCGCGGCGCGTTTTTCTCGATCGCGACGCTGGCGCTTGCCGTCGTTTTGGAAACGCTGGTGGTCAACTGGGACTATGTCGGCGGCTCGCGCGGCGCCTATGTCATCCGCCCGGAAAACATGCCGCTGATCGGCAGCTACGTCAGATATCTTTTCCTGTTGATGATGGTGCTGGCCATCGGGTCGATCGTGATCGCGCGGATCATAGAGCGCTCGAAGCTCGGCTTCGGCTTCGCCACCATCCGCGACGACGAACTGGCGGCGGAAGCCTCCGGCGTGCCGACGCTGCGGGTAAAGCTTATCGCCACCACGATCTCGGGCGCGCTGATGGGAATGGCCGGCGCGCCGTTTCCCTACTACATCGGCTATCTGCAGCCGGATTTGACGTTTGCCCTGGATTACGCGGTCAACTCCATCGCCATGCCGCTGATCGGCGGCACCACGAGTTGGGTCGGGCCGCTGCTCGGCAGCATTCTCCTCGGCACGCTGCAGCAAGTCGCCACCGTGACCATCTCTTCGGCGGTCAATCTTTTGATTGTCGGCTTGCTTCTGGTCGGCTTCGTCATCATCGCGCCGAACGGAATTATCGGACTGTTTCATACGTATCTGCAGCGGCGCGAGGAGGATTTCGTCGGCCGCCGCCGCGTCGACGCCGACGCTCCGGGAACGGTGCCATGACCGCAACGATCGCGGATTCCGCGGAGGCCCCGGGCCTGCTGCGGGTCGACAATCTCGGCAAGCGCTTCGGCGGCTTCGTCGCGCTGGAGAACATTTCGCTGTCGGTTCCGGCCGGCGAGCGCCTCGGCCTGATCGGCCCCAACGGCTCCGGCAAGTCGACGCTGGTCAACTGCATCTGCGGCACGCTCCGCAACGAACAAGGCGCAGTGCACTTCGACGGCCGCAAGCTCGACGGGCTCGAAGCGCATCAGCGGACTCATCTCGGCCTATCCCGCAGCTTTCAACTGCCGCGGCCGTTTCTCAGCTTGAACCTGTTCGATAATATCCGCATCCCGCTGCTCTATACGGTAGCGCGGCGCGGCCGCCAGCACACCGCCGATGAATTGGAGGACCGCTGCGTCGGCTTGCTGCGCGAAGTGGGCTTGGAAGCCAAGGCACGGCACCGGCCCCGCGATCTCACCCAAGTGGAAATGCGCAAGCTCGAACTTGCCCGCGCCATGGCGGCGGAGCCGAAGCTCCTGATTGCCGACGAGGCTATGGCGGGGCTGACGCACTCGGAGGTCGAGGACATCCTGACGCTGCTCGTTCGCCTCAACGAGCAGGGCGTCACCGTCATCCTCATCGAGCACATCATGCGCGCGGTGATGAGCTTTTCGCGCCGGCTGATCGTTCTGGTTTCGGGACGAAAAATCGCCGACGGCTCACCCGACATGGTGATGCGCGATCCCGAGGTCGAGAGGGCGTATCTTGGCCAGTAGCATCACCATTGCCGGGATCAACGCCAGCTATGGCGCCGTGCGCGTCATCGACGACGTTTCGCTCACCGTCAATGGCGGCGAGACCGTGGTGCTGCTCGGCACCAACGGCAACGGCAAGTCGACGCTGATGAAGTGCATCATGGGCATGGTGCGGCCCAGCGTGGGCTCGATCGTCGCCGAGATCGACGGCATTCACCACGACCTGGTCGGCCGCACCACCGAAGAGATCGTCGATCTCGGCATCGCTTTGGTGCCGGAGGGCCGGCGGCTGTTTCCCAAGCTGACGGTCGAAGAAAACCTGCTGCTCGGCGCCTACCGGCCGGCGGCGCGGCGCGAACTCAATCAGAATCTGGCGGTATGCTTCGAGACGTTTCCGCGGCTCGCGGAGCGCCGCCATCAGCTCGCCGGCAGCATGTCCGGCGGCGAGCAGCAGATGCTGGCGCTCGGGCGCGCGCTGATGCTGGCGCCGAAGATTCTTCTGGTCGACGAGCCTTCGGTCGGGCTGGCGCCGATCCTGGTCAGCCGCACCATCGACGCCATAGCGGAGATGAAAGAGCGCTATTCGCTCACGGTGCTGATGGCGGAACAGAATTTCACCCAAGCCATTCGCATCGCCGACCGCGGCTATGTCATCGTGCACGGCAAAATCGCCTTCGAAGGCCGCTCGACCGACGAGCTCAACAACAACGATTTGATCAAGAAATTTTATCTGGGGCTGTAGCGCATGATCCGGAAAAGCGGATACTGGCTTTCCGAAAAGATCATGCTCCGACCGGCAACCCCAGACCATGATCCGATTCAATCTCATCGGATCAATGTCTAGGCGCGCCTCCGTCCCCGCCGAAGGCAACATTCACCACGACCGAATTGCGAACGGCAGCGGCAAGACACAATCTGCCGCCATGCTGGACGAGAAACTCCTCTTCATCGCCGCCGTGTTTGCCTTGGCGGGGCTGGTCAAAGGCGTCATCGGCCTCGGTCTGCCGACGATTTCGATGGGATTGCTGGCGCTGGCGATGCCGCCGTTGCAGGCGGCAGCCATTCTCGTCCTGCCGTCGTTTCTCACCAATGTCTGGCAGATGCTGGCCGGTCCCTCGCTCAAAGCCGTCGCGCTTCGGCTGTGGCCGATGATGCTCGGCATCTGTCTCGGCACTTGGCTCGGCGCCTGGCTCGGTGCTTGGCTGGGTGCCGGCCTGATGAGCGGCGGGGACGCGCGCTACGGCAGCGGGTTATTGGGCGTGGCGCTGATGATCTATGCGGTGACCGGCTTAGGCTCGATCCGCTTTGCGGTTGGGAATACGCAGGAGCGCTGGCTCGGTCCCGCAACCGGCGCCGTGACCGGGCTCATTACCGCGGCGACCGGCGTTTTTGTCATCCCGTCGGTGCCCTATCTGCAGGCCGTCGGCCTTGAAAAAGAGGAACTGGTGCAAGCTTTGGGACTGTCGTTCACGGTCTCGACACTGGCACTTGCGGTGAATCTCGGCCGCGCCGGCGCGCTCAATGTTGCGCTTGCCGGCCCTACCCTTCTCGCGTTGGGAACGGCTTGCGCCGGGATGTGGCTTGGCCAAATCCTGCGCACGCGCTTGCCGCCGCAGACCTTTCGCCGCTGTTTTTTCGGCGGGCTGTTGCTGCTCGGCGCCTATCTCGCCATCGCGGCGTGGCGCTGAGGGCGCTACTGCACCGGAAAATTGAAGTAAGTGTGCGGGAACGGCTCGCCGCGCAGCGTGAAGTGCCACCACTCCTTGTCATAGCCGCGAAAGCCGCGACGGCTCATCGCCGCCGCCAGCAGCATGCGATTGGCGTGCTGCCCAGCCGTGATCGTCCGATCGGCCGTCCATGATCGCGGACTGAAAAAATCGAAATGGGTGCCCATATCCAACTCACGCGCGTCGCGCGCGGCGCCGTCGGTCCTGGCCAAGGTCAAATCCATGGTCGAGCCGCGCGAATGGCCGGAATGCGAGGCGATATAGCCGTCGCGAAACAGCGTGGACTTATCGACATCGGGATAGAACTCGGCCTTGGCCGCCTGATCATTGAGATCGCGCGCCCAGCGCACGAAGTTCATCACCGCGCGCACCGGCCGGTAGCAGTCGAACACCTTGATGACGAGACCGCGCGCGGCGATATCGCGTGCGACTTCCGCCAGCGCATTGGCCGCTTCGCGCGTCAAAAGGCAATGCGGCGCCGCATAACCGTCGACCGGCCGGGCGGTGAAATTATGCGAGCCGGCGTAGCGCATCTCGACGATGAGGCCGGGCACGACGGTCGCGGCGTCGACGAAATCGGCCGGCCGCTGCATCTCTTGCGCCTTCGCCACAAACCTTCCGGCAGCAACGGTCAGCGCCACCGCCAGCAAAAGTCCGGTCGTTCTCATTGCGGACACGCTGCCACCCAATGTCCTTCGACCGTGTTCTGCGTATCGACCGGCGGAGTGCCCGGCAATTCCGCCTTGGTGTGCACGGTGCCGGTATAGTGATGCGGATTGTCGAAATTGAACTCCCCGCTCAGATCCATGTTGATCTGGCCCTTGCAGACCAGGTGCCAGGTGAGGAGCGGGCCTTTCAGGCTGCGCTCGATCGGCGCGCAATCCGAATTGACGGTCGCCGACACCGGCGAAAACGTCGCCGCCAGATCGTTGGTTTGATCCGATGTCAGGCATTTCGAGGATATATGCGGCGGACTGGTCACGCCGCCGTTTTCGATCCGGTCGATGATCGTCCACAGTCCGGGCGCAATGCCGTCGGCATGGGCCGCCGGAGCGAAAAGCATCGCCAAGGCGGCGGCCAGCACAAAGCGGGAGGTCACAGCTGATTATTCTCCTATGGGCTTGGCCTTTATGCCCTTTTGCGGCGACGCCCGTCACCCCGTTAACCGCTCAGTAACCATATACCCGGCACATTTTGCCTGGGAGGCATAAGAGTTTCCAAATCGCCACTCTAACGCTCTTCGGGGACAGCCTTGGACTCGAGCGCGGCTCCGCTTCTCCACGTCGGTGGCCCGACAGCCGCCGCGCACAGCTTTGACCCGCGCGAACGCAGACGCGCCCGATCGGACGACATGAGCGACACGACGACGGCGCAAGGCGGCGAGACGGCAATGGGACGGCTTGCCGATTTCGGCACCATGCTTCGCCGCAGCGACATCGCTCTGGCGGTGGGCATGATGACGATCCTCGTCATCCTCATTCTGCCGCTGCCGCCGATCCTGCTCGATTTCTCGCTCGCCGTATCGATCACGTTCTCCGTGCTGATCTTGATGACGGCCCTGTTCATCCACGCGCCGCTCGAGTTCTCGGCCTTTCCGACCGTATTGCTGATTTCCACCATGCTGCGGCTGGCGCTCAATCTGGCGTCGACGCGGCTCATTCTCGCTCACGGCCACGAAGGCACCGCCGCCGCCGGCCACGTCATCCAGGCGTTCGGCAATTTCGTCATGGGCGGCAATTTCGTCATCGGCATCATCGTCTTCACGATCCTGGTCATTGTGAATTTCGTGGTCATCACCAAGGGCTCCGGCCGTATCGCCGAGGTGGCGGCGCGCTTCCACCTCGATTCCATGCCCGGCAAGCAGATGGCGATCGACGCCGATCTCAACGCCGGCTTGATCGACGAAAAGCAGGCGCGGCAGCGGCGCAAGAACCTCGAAGACGAATCCGGCTTTTTCGGCGCCATGGACGGCGCCTCGAAATTCGTCCGCGGGGACGCCATCGCCGGCCTGTTGGTCGTCATGATCAACGTCGTCGGCGGCATGATCATCGGCATCGTGCAGCAGGGCTTGAGCTTCACCGACGCGGCGCAGGATTACACGCTGTTGACCGTCGGCGACGGCTTGGTGACGCAAATTCCGGCCCTGATCGTTTCGACCGCCGCCGGCCTCCTGGTTTCCAAGGCGGGCGTGTCTGGATCGGCCGACAAGGCGCTGCTCAGCCAGTTCTCCAGTTATCCCAAGGCACTCGGCATGTCGGCCGCGGTGATGCTGGTGATGTCGCTCCTCCCCGGCATCCCGATGATTCCGTTTTTGGCGCTCGGCGGCGGCACCGCGGCCATGGCCTATATGATCGATCGCCGCGCCAGGCAGGCGGTCACCGACGAGACCAATAAAACCGAAGCCGCCAAGGCGGCGCCGGTCGAGGAGCCGATTGCCGCGTCGCTCAAGATGGACGATCTCAAGGTCGAGCTCGGCTACGCGCTGCTGCCGATGGTCAGCGCGCCCGACGGTTCCGACCGGCTCACCGAGCAGATCAAAGCGCTGCGCCGGTCGCTGGCGAGCGAGATGGGCTTTGTCATGCCCTCGGTCCGCCTTCTGGACAACGTGCAACTCGACGCCAACAGCTACGTCATCAAGATCAAGGAGGTCGAAGCCGGCGCCGGCAGGGTCTGGCACGGCCAGTACATGGTCATGGATCCGTCCGGCAATCAGGTCACGCTGCCCGGCACCCACACCACCGAGCCGACATTCGGCCTGCCGGCGACCTGGATCGATGCCTCGCTGAAAGAGGAAGCCTCGGTCAAGGGCTACACCGTCGTCGACGCCGCAACCGTGCTCGCCACTCATCTGACCGAACTGATCAAGGCCAATATGGCGGAGCTGCTGTCCTACGGCGAAGTGCAGAAATTGATCAAGGAATTGCCCAAGGAGCAAAGCGAACTGATCAAGGACATCGTGCCGGCGCAAATCACCATTTCCGGCATTCAGCGCATCCTGCAAATCCTGCTTGCCGAGCGGGTATCGATCAGGGATTTGTCGACGATCCTCGAAGGAATTGCCGACGGCCTGCCGTCGACGCGCAACGCCACGATGCTGGCCGAGCACGTCCGCGCCCGGCTGGCGCGCCAGCTTTGCGCCCAGCACGTCAGCGCGGTCGGCACGCTGCCGATCATCGCGCTGACCGCAAAATGGGAGCAGGCCTTCGCCAAATCGATCGTCGGCCAGGGCGACGACCGCAATCTCGCCATGCAGCCGTCGAAGCTCACCGAATTCATCAACCTGGTCCGCGAGAAATTCGAGCAGGCGGCCAAGGACGGCGAAGCGCCGGTCCTTGTCACGTCGCCCGGCATCCGGCCGTTCGTGCGCAGCATCGTCGAGCGGTTCCGCGCCCAGACCGCAGTCCTCGCCCAGTCGGAAATCCACCCGCGCGTGCGGCTGAAGACCGTCGGGAGCATTTAGTGCGTGGCGATACGCCCGCGCCGGCCGGAACCAGCCGATTAGAAAAGCGGCACGGTCGCAGCAGAGCGGCAAACGCCGGTTCTAAATGACTTGATCGTACTGGTAGGGTTGCCGGTTGTATCCGCACCGTCGAAGGTCTGCGATTCAAGCGTCAAATTCATCTCGCCGGTGGCGCGGCTGATCGCGACCGTGCGATGTTCTTTGCTCGTCGTATCTGACACGCGGTCATGGATCGTCGTGTTAAGTTCGCATCGCAGAGTGCCGTCAACAAGACTGCAATTCTTGCCTTCAAGAAAATCGTAGTCAATGTTGTCCAAGGAGCCGTCTTTTAGACGAAGCGCGAGATGGAACGTGTCGTTTTGAACATCAGTTTCATTTCCGCGCGTCACGGACAATTTCGTATTCCCGTGACACTGTAAAACCAATTCTCGCGGAAGCTCGTCTGCGGAAATATTCGTGATCCGCATTAGCGTTAAAAGTGCCGATGCGGCGAAAGCCAAGCCGATATTCGCGCCGCTACGGGAAGATTTGCTCTGCCATGAGACCTTGCGGCGCAAATTCGCAGGATGGGCAATCCCTCGTGCTAACTATGCGCCCCGGCGGCGTTTATCACGGCGCCACCGACAGCCCCTTCACCTGATGCTTCTCGATCAGCCGCGCCACGAGACCGGAGCTTTTGGCCTCGGCGACGAAGGCGGAGAGGAAGGCGGCGCCGGCGCTATTGGGTTTCGCCGTTCCGATCGCCTGCTGGACGGTCATGAAATTACCGGGAAGAATTTTGCTGCCCGGTAATTTCGCGGCGTCCGTCAAAAGCTGCGGTTTCAACGAGGCATACACTTCGAGCTTTTCGGCGACGAACTGGTCGAACGGTCCGTTGGCGGTATCCGAAAGGACCAGCTTGGCCTGTTTGATATTGCGTTCGAGCCAGAGGCAGTAGGCCGCCCCGCGCCGGGTCGTTATCCGCACGCCGGGCCGATCCACCTCGGCACTGCTGGAAATGGGCGAGCCGGGCGGCACGAGGTAGGTCGCTTCGATTTCGCAATAAGCCGGGGTGAAGGTGATCTTTTCGGCCCGCTGCGGCTCGGCGCCGATCAGTCCGATATCCCAGACATTGGTTCCGGCAGCGTCGGCCAAATGCGACGGCCGGTCGAATTTCACGTAGGCGACCGGAACGCCCAGCCGTTTTGCAATTTCCGCCGCCATATCCGGCGCCACGCCCTGCGGGTCGCCCCCGGCGGTCTTGCCGGTGACCAGAAGGAAATTGCTCATATTGATGCCGGCACGAAGAACGCCCGTCGGGGCAAGCTCGGAGGTGATTTGGCTCACGGTATGACCTTTTTCAAAAACTACTGATTCGTCATGTGTTTAAGGCATGTTTCTGGTCCGAAAACATCACGGTGCCAGGAACCAAGGATCGCCTCAACCGTTTATCACGGGTCTTCACTGTTCGGTGAATGCGTATTTTTTAGCGGTGACGACCGCCTAACTGTTGTGGCTGAACGGAACCTTCAACCCGGCTGCGGCGACTAATGCGCAGAAACGGGAGGATGTCATGAACCACTCCATGTACAGCGCCGACCGCGCCACCCATTTGAAGATCGTGGTCCTCGGTCTGTTATGTGCGACTGTGGTCGCAGCGGTCGGCATTTTTGCCAATGTCGGCCGTGGCGTCGACCTCGGTACCGAGGTCTTGGTGAAAGCCGGGCAACCCACGACACTGAGCGGGCATTTCCCGACCATCCGATAATAATCGTCAATCTTCGATCTCGGACTCCCGGTCTCTTGAACCTTACGCCTAGTGAACCTTTGCCCTTAGGTCTTCGGCGCCGGCGCGGCTGGAACCGACTCCACCATGTGGCCGGTGAACAAGACCGGGCCGGTCGGCACGCCGCTTGGCGAACCGCCGGCGGGCTCGAGCGAAACGGCGTAACTTGCCGACCGCATCTGGGCCGGGTCGAAGCTTGCCGGCAGCGGCCGCGTCGTGAATTCGCTTCCGCCGACAAGACCTAATGACTGCGGCTTGGAATCTTTGCTGGAAATCAGCCAAAGCTCATAGCTGCGGCCGGGATCGGCGCTCGACGTCAAGCGGCGAACCGTCATCGTGTGGGCCTGCGGATCGACGGTGAGCAGAAAGGCCGGCGCAGTCGGCTCCTGCTGCAGCACGGCCACGAGCCGCGAAGCTGGCGGCGGCGCCACTGCCGCGGTTTGCGCCAATCGGCCCGCCGGAAGAAGCCCGGGCGCCAGCTGGGTGATGGCAACATACACGGCGAGAAGCGCAGCGATGGCGCTCATGGCAACGGTGAGGCTTCGCCAGCGCCGGACCCGGCGCGCCAGATAGATGACGTCGGCGCCGCGCTCGATCTTGGGCGCCGGCGCGGCTGGTGCCGGCGGCGGCGACTCCTTTTCAGCGTCAGCCTTCGGCTCCGGCGACAGCAAGCTCGACGCCAGCGCGGCAACCGCCGCGCCATCGTCGGCATCGTCGGCATCCACCGGCGGCGTTTCCCCCAAATTCTCCGCAGGCGTTGCCAGCAAATCCGGTTCCGTCTGCGGCGGCGGCTCGACGACAGCTTCCGCCGTCACGTCCGTCTCCGCCGTCGATTCGGGCACGGTTTGTGGCGCGGGCTCCTCGATCGTCGGCAGGACACTTGCCTCGATGGCGGGCTCTTTGCTTTCCTCGGCTTCGGCGGCGATGCGGCGCTCGGCGCCGTCGATATCGGTCTTGATCCTTTCCCAGATCTCCGGCGGCGGCTCGACGGCTTCGACCATGACGTTGAGTTCGCCGAGACGGCGCTCCCACGCCCGTACGATCTCGGCAAAGCCCGGATCGATCAGAAGCAACGCTTCGGCCTGATCGCGCTCGTCGGCGGAGAGCGTGCCCAAGACATATTCGGCAGCAAGAGCATCCCGATCGTCGTCGTACATTTCCACTCCAAGGCTTAGGGTCTCGGGCTCAGGTTCTCAGGATCCCATACACTCGCGAATTTCGAGCAGACTGCGGCGAAGCCAAGTCTTGACCGTGTTGACCGGAATATCGAGTTTTTGCGCCAGCCGATCCCGGCTCCAGCCGCTGTAATAGGCAAGCAGCACGATGCGCTGTTTCTCAGGATCGAGCTTGCCGAGACAGAACAGAAGCTGCTTGAGTTCCTCGGTCATCTCGCGCCTAGCCAGCGGCGTCGGCGCCTCCGACGCCACCTCCAAGGCTTCCGGTTCCTCCTCAATCGAGACCTCGCCGCGCTTGCGCACGATGTCGATGGCGCGATTGCGCGCGATCGCCACCATCCAGGTGATGGGGCTCGCCAAGGCGGGATCGAAGCGGTCGGCCATCTTCCATACCTTCAGATAGGTCTCCTGCATGACCTCATCGGCCAATGCCGGCCTGCCCAAGATACGGAGCAGCACCCCATAAAGTTTCGCGCGGGTCTCGATATAGAGCCGTTCAAATGCCGCTTCGTCGCCGGTAGCGACGGCACCCAGAAGCCAGACAAGTTCGGTCTGCATCAACATGACAGCCTCGGGCCCCAATCAGGCCGCAACGGCGCATCCGGCAAAGTGGGACGCGCCTCCCGCCCGGCTCAATTATCGCCGCGGAGCATAGGCCTCGTCGAGAGCGAAAGGTGGGGCTTTTGCCGCATCCCCCGCATTGCGGACTGCCGATGGCAGCCGGACCGGTGGCCTGCGGGTGCCGATCGGCGTTGGAACTTAGGCGGGTGCGATGCCCCGGGCGCGCAGCAGCGCGATGCCGTCGAGCTCCATCTGCTCGGCGGCGTTCTCGGCGTCGCGCTCGCGCATCTGATCGCGTTCGTCGAGCAGTTCGACCTTCTTAAGGTCGTCAAATGCTTCGCCGAGGGCGCCCTTGGCGTCCTCGAGCTGAACGCGCAGTTCGTCGGCCGAACGCTTGAGATTTTCCCGCCGCGCGATGGCCGCCTTGGCATAGGTCGGATAGGCAAAATGGCCCGGATCGTGGATGCCGGCGCGATCCTGCTCGGCGCGGATTTCGCGCTCAAGATCGCCGGCCATGCGATCGAACTCGGCGATCATGGCCTCGATCTGCGCAACCTTGCGCCGCTTTTCGTCGACCTGAAACTTCTTCAGGCGAATGAGCGTCTCTCGCGACTTCATCGACTTCTACTCCCCCGAAGCCAATTCCAAACGATTGGGACGCAATTGCCGGGCAAAAACCCCAATGCGCGGCAGTCCCGACCGGCAGATTGTGGCACGGATAACGTTAGCGTTCGGTTTCCTCGGCGGCCACGATCTGCGCCAAACGGGCATATCCTTCGGCCAAGCTGGTTGCTTCTTCCTTACTTTGGGCCAAAAAGTCCTCAAGCGGCTTGTGCAGCCGGATGGCCTCGTCGACCTCGGGGCTGGATCCGGCCCGATAGGCGCCGAGCCGGATGAGTTCCTCCATATCCGCATAGGTCGCCATGATCTGTCTGGCGCGCGATATAGCCGGGAGGTAGGCCGGATCGGCCGCCTTGGGCATGGTCCGAGAGACCGATTTGAGGACATTGATGGCCGGATAGCGTCCCCGTTCGGCGATGGCCCGTTCCATGACGATGTGACCGTCGAGGATGCCCCGCACCGCGTCGGCGATCGGCTCATTATGGTCGTCGCCGTCGACCAGGACCGTGAATATGCCGGTGATGGTGCCCTGCTCGGTGCCGGGCCCGGCCCGTTCCAGAAGCCGCGGCAGTTCGGTAAAGACGGTCGGCGTATAGCCCTTGGCGGTGGGCGGCTCACCGGCCGACAGATCCGATCTCGCGCTGGGCCATGGCGAAGCGGGTGACCGAATCCATCAGCACCAGAACATCCTTGCCCTCGTCGCGAAAGTACTCGGCGATGGCGAGCGTGACGTGTCGCAGCCTGCCGGCGCATCAATGCGGGTTCGTCGGAGGTCGAGACCACGACCACCGACCGGGCGAGGCCGGCCTCGCCGAGATCGTCCTGCAAGAATTCCTGCACCTCGCGGCCGCGTTCGCCGATCAGCCCGATCACCGTGACGTCGGCCGAGCACGTTGCGCGCCAGCATCGACAGCAGCACCGATTTGCCGACGCCCGAGCCCGAGAAAATGCCCATGCGCTGGCCGCGGCAGCAGGTGACGAAGGTGTTGAGCACGCGCACGCCGAGGTCGAGCGGCGAGCCGACCCGGCGCCGGGCATGGGCGAGCGGCGGCGTATTGCGGAACGGATAAGGCGAGGGTCCGAGCAGCAGCGCGCCCTTTGCCGTCGATCGGCTCGCCGAGCGCGTTGACCACCCGGCCGAGCCAGCCGGCCGACGGCCGCACCGCGCCGGCGACCGAAGTGACCAGCGCCCGGCAACCGCGGCGGACGCCTTCAAGCGGGGCAAACGGCATCAGGAGCGCGTTATTGCCGGAAAAGCCGACCACCTCGCAGGGGATGTTCTTGCCGGCGTCTCGATGACCACCCGGGCGCCGACCGACATCGCATGCAGTGGGCCGGCGACCTCGACCATCAGGCCCGCGCACCCCGACGACCCGGCCATAGATCTCGATGCCGTCGAGTTCGTTGATCTGTTCGGCGAGCGCCTTCATGGCCGGCCTCCGGCGTCCCGTCGCGGCGTCGCGCCCTCCGGCCAGAGCGCGCCCCTGTCCGCAAAAGAATGGTTACTTTGCGGGGCCCCTTCTTAATCGCTTGTTTACCCGGGACGTTAATCATTGCGCAGTCGTCCTTAGGGCCAAGGAAACCTTAACTGGCCGCTCACCCTCCAGGACGGAGGGCTGAGTCGTTTGAGTCGGTTAGCGCCGAAACTTAATCCAGGACATGAACGCGAACGTGGCTAAAAAACCACTACCAGGCAACATCTTAAGGCGATTCGGACGAATTTGCCTATTGGATGCTTGCGTACTGGAATCAGGTTTTGTTAACCATAGCGCCGTTAGTGTCCCGAATCAGTTGTGCAAGGCGTTTCCCGGAGGCCGCCGCTGCGGCGTGCCGACCTTGAGCCCGCGCGGCGAAGAAGGGGCATTGCATGCGCGTTTTGCTGATTGAAGACGATAGCGCCACCGCGCAATCGATCGAGCTGATGCTCAAATCCGAGAGCTTCAACGTCTACACCACCGATCTCGGCGAAGAAGGCATCGATCTCGGCAAGATCTACGACTACGACATCATCCTGCTCGATCTGAACCTGCCGGACATGTCGGGCTTCGAGGTGCTGCGCAGCGCTGCGGGTGTCGAAGGTCAAGACGCCGATCCTGATCCTCTCCGGGCTCGCCGGCATCGAGGACAAGGTGCAGGGGTCTCGGCTTCGGCGCCGACGACTACATGACCAAGCCGTTCCACAAGGACGAATTGGTCGCGCGCATCCACGCCATCGTGCGCCGCTCCAAGGGGCACGCCCAGTCGGTCATCAATACCGGCGACCTCTGCGTCAATCTCGACACCAAGACGGTCGAGGTCAACGGCGCCCGCGTGCACCTGACCGGCAAGGAGTACCAGATGCTGGAGCTCCTGAGCCTGCGCAAAGGCACGACGCTGACCAAAGAGATGTTCCTCAATCACCTCTACGGCGGCATGGACGAGCCGGAGCTGAAGATCATCGACGTCTTCATCTGCAAGCTGCGCAAGAAGCTCGCCAATGCCAGTAACGGCAAGAATTACATCGAGACGGTGTGGGGCCGCGGCTATGTGCTGCGCGAGCCGGCCGAGGACGAGGTCAAAATCCCGGCCTAACGCCAGCTACAACACGGTAAGACCGAGACGGCAAAACCCCGGCCACGGCCGGGGTTTTTGTTTGCAACGACGCTTAGCCGCCGCGCCGCGGCTAACGCCCGCCGTTGACGGCGACGAGCCGCGGCCCGGGCCTGGCGGCCGATTAGTGGACGATAGCCGCGACGCGTGCATGCTCGGCACGTAAAGGCCGCGCTTGTCGGGCACCATCTTGAAGCGATCGGTCAGCCCGACCACCGTTTCCGCGGCGCCGAGGACGAGATAGCCGTCGCTCGCGATGACCCGTGCCAGCCGGTTGAGCACGTCGATCTTGGTCTCCTGGTCGAAATAGATCAGTACGTTGCGGCAGAAGATGAGATCGAAGCGTGCCGAGCTGGGTGAAATCGGCGAGCAGATTGAGCTGCCGGTAGCGCACCATGGCGCGCAATTCGGGCGCGATCTGCCACAACTCGCCGATCTGCGCGAAATGCCTGATCAGGAGCTGGATCGGCAAGCCGCGCTGCACTTCGAATTGGGTATAGAGCCCGCTGCGCGCCTTCTCCAGCACTTCGCCGGAAAGATCGGTGGCGAGCAATTCGATGCGCCAGCCGGCGATCTCGGCCTCGATCTCTTTCAGGCACATCGCCAGCGAATAGGGCTCCTGCCCGGTCGCCGCCGCGGCGCACCAGATGCGGATGCTGCGCGACGATCGTCGCGCCGCCAACAGCGCCGGCATGATCGTCGAACGGAAATGCTCGAACGGTGTCTTGTCGCGGAAGAAAAACGATTCGTTGGTCGTCATCGCTTCGACGACGGCGGTCATCAGCACGCGGATCCTGCGCCAGCTTGAGCGCGTCACGAGTTCGGCGAGATTGGCAAGGCCCGCTTTGCGGGCGACCGGCAGCAGCCGGCTTTCGACCAGATATTGCTTGTCGGCCGACAGCACGAGGCCGGAGCGCGCCTTGAGGCAGGTGCGCAGATAATCGTAATCGACGCGGCGTCATGACCGCGCTCCCGAGAACAGCCGGATGATTTTCGGCGCGATCTGATCGAGCGGCAGCACGGCCGAGCACAAGCCGGCCTGCGCCACCGAGCGCGGCATGCCCCACACCACGCTCGTCGCCTCGTCCTGGGCGATGACGCTGCCGCCGGCCGCCACGATGTCGGCGGCGCCGTGCGTGCCGTCGGCGCCCATGCCGGTGAGAACGAGCGCCAGCGACGCCGCGCCCCATACCGGAGCCGCCGAGCTGAACAGCGCATCCACCGCCGGCTTGCAGAAATTGATCGGCGGATCGTCGCCAAGCGCGATCCGAATGGCGTCGCCGTCGCGCACGACGCGCATGTGGCGGCCGCCCGGCGCGACATAGATGCCGCCGGCCAGCACCGGCTCGCCGTCCTCGGCTTCGTGGGCGCCGCGGCCGCCGGCGCGCGACAGATGCTCGGCCATAACGGTCGTGAACATCGGCGGCATGTGCTGCGCGATCAGAACCGGCGCCCGGTCGACCGCGGCGGGCAGCTTCTCGATCAAGGCGGTCAGCGCCTGCGGCCCGCCGGTCGAGGAGCCGATCAAGAGCACCCGCGGCGGAACGGCGGAGAACGGCCGCAGCTGCAACGGCTCGGCATCATGCGGAAGGCGGGCTTTTCGCGCGCGCGGCGACGGGGCCGGCCTACCGTGCGGCGGCGCGCACGTCCGGCGCCGGACGCGCGCGCATAGGCGCGCGGCGCAAGCCGGTTGCGCCCGAGCGTGCGGATTTTCTCGATCAATTCGCGGCGGAACTCGACCGAAGTCGTCGCCTCGCGCGTCGTTTCCGGCTTGGGGATGTAGTCGGCTTGGCGCCGAGCGCCAGCGCGCGCAAGCTGATTTCGGCGCTGCGCCGCGTGAACGTCGACACCATGATGACGACGAGATCGCGCTTTTTCTGCAGCAACAGCGGCAGCGCGGAAATGCCGTCGAGTTCCGGCATGTCGATGTCGAGCACGACGACATCGGCGTCGCTTTGCTCGATCCGCGCCACCGCTTCGCGGCCGGTGCGCAACGAGGCGACGACCTCCATGTCGGGTTCGGCGTCGACCCAGCGCGCCAACAGGCTGCGCACGACGATGGCGTCGTCGACCACCATGACGCGGATCGGGTTTGCGGTCCGGAGCGCAGGGCTTGCGGCTGCGAGGACGGTACTCATGCCACAGGACTTTCGGTACGCGGACTTTTGACGCCGGAAACTTTCATACGCGAGCGCAGCCGGTTTACACCGGCTGCAGCGCGATGTCTCGAAACGACGCTCTTGGTCTTCCGCATCATGCTAGATCAGCCCGACTTCCTGGAATTTGGCTTCGACGATGTCCTTGTCGAACGGCTTCATGATGTATTCGTTGGCGCCGGCATGCAGCGCGCGGGCGATGTGCGCGACGTCGTTCTCGGTGGTGCAGAACACCACTTTGGGCCGATCGCCGCTCGGCAGCCGCCGCAGCGCCCGAAGGAAATCGTAGCCGTCCATCTTCGGCATGTTCCAATCGAGCAGGATCGCGTCCGGCATCTGCGTCTGGCACGATATCGATCGCCTCCTCGCCGTTCTCGGCTTCCACGATCTGGAATTCGAGCCCTTCGAGAATTCGCCGCGCCACCTTGCGAATGACGCTGGAATTGTCAACAATCAAACACGTTTTCATAGGTCTTCCTCGTTCCAAGCTGGCGCGGGCCAAGCCGCTGTCTCGTTTCGTTGCAGGTCAATGTCTGCCATTCGCGTTCATGCCGCCATCGCCTCGGCGCCCAGATCCAGCACGCGGTCGACGTCGAGCACGACGAGAAGCTGGCCGTCGAGCCGGAATACGCCGGCGGAGACGCGGGCAAGCTTGCGGTCGAGATTGATCGGATTGGGCTCGCGCTCGCCGTCGGCAAGCTTGAGCACCTCGCCGACGGTATCGACCAGAAGGCCGAACGATTCGCCGCCGGATTCGATGCCGATCGCCATCGGCGGCGCACCGTCGGCGCGCGATGGAAGATCGAGCCGGTTGCAGAGATGGATCGCCGTGACAATGCGGCCGCGCAGATTGAGCACGCCGGCGATCTCCGGCCCGGCCAGCGGCACCCGCGTCATGCGGGTCGGCTTGAATACGTCCTGCACGCGTTCGATCGGCAGGCCGAACATCTGCCCGGCGGTGGTGAAGGTGACGTATTCGGTCACGCTGCTGTTGTCGTTCATCGCGGTCACGCTGCCCGCTCGAGATCGGCGCTCTGTTCCTTGATCGCAGCGATCAGTCCGGGCCGATCGAATTTGGCGACAAAATCGTGGAAGCCGACGGCGCGCCCGCGCGCGATCGTCTCGTCGGAAACCATGGCGGCAAGCGCGATGATCGGGATGGCGGCGGTCGCCGGCGCGCCGCGCATCGCTTGCGCCAGCGCAAAGCCGTCCATTTCCGGCATTTCGATGTCGGTCACGACAACGATCGATCGCGGTTGCCGGATTTGAGCGCCGCCAGCGCATCGCTGCGCCGGATCCGACGGCGATCACCCGGTAGCCGGCCGCCTTGATCAGCGGCGCCAGCATGTCGCGGAAGAACGGCGAGTCGTCGACCAGCAAAATCGTGCGCGCCGGCCCGGCTTCGCCGCCCTCGCGGCGGCGGAACCAGTCCTCGAAGGCCTGCGGCAGGAAATGGCGCGACGTCGACGATCTCGGTGGTGTTGCCCTTGACCACGGCGTAACCGAGCACGCCGGGACGGTTGCTGACGACTTCGATGTCGAGCTTGTCCTCGACGATGTCGACGATCTCGTCGACCACAAGACCCATCGAGCGGCCGTGATCGGAGAACACCAGGATCGGCTGGGCGCCTTCTTTTTTCAGGCCGGCCTCGGCGTCGATGCGCAACGAGCGGCATCAGCTGATCGCGATATTGCACGAGATGGCGGCCGTCGGAGATTTCGATGCGGCGGCAATCGATCTCCTCCAGGCGGGTGACCAACGACAGCGGCACGGCCTTGAGCTGCTGCGAGCCGGCGCGGAAGACCAGGAGCGAGACGATGTCGTCCGCCGCGGCCGCCTCGCCTTGCTTGAGCTCCGGCGTATCGGCTTGGGCGGCCTGGGCGGCGCGGCCGAGCGCCTGAGCCACGCCGTTCGGGTCGACGATCATGATGACCGAGCCGTCGCCGAGAATGGTGGTGCCGGAAAACACCGCGATGTGCCGCAACTTCGACGACATCGGCTTGATCACGATCTCCTCGGTGTGCAGCACGCCGTCGACGACGGCGCCGAACACCTGATTGCCGACCTGGATCACGACGACAAAGCCGCTGTCGCGGTCGCGCGTCGCCGAGACGGAAAACGTCCTTCAGATACAACAGCGGCAACAGCTGATTGCGCAGCCGCAGCACCGGCGTGTCCTTGATCCGTTCGATGCGGTGCTCGCCGCCGCGCCGCCGGCGCGCACCAGTTCCAGCACGGAGAGCTGCGGGATGGCGAAGCGCTCGCCGGCGGCCTCGACGATGAGCGCCGAGACGATGGCAAGCGTCAGCGGAATTTTGATGGTGAAGCTCGTTCCGGCGCCGGCGGCGGATTTCAGCTCCACCGTGCCGCCGATCTGCTCGATATTATTGCGCACGACGTCCATGCCGACGCCGCGGCCGGAAATGCTGGTCACTCGCGCGGCGGTGGAAAATCCGGGCGCGAAGATGAAATTGCAGATCTCGGCGTCGGATTTGCCGACAAGCTCGGCTTCGCCTGGCGAGCCCGGTCTCGATGGCCTTGGCCTTGATGCGCGCGGTATCGAGGCCGCGGCCGTCGTCGGCGATCTCGATGATGATGTGGCCGCCCTGGTGGCAGGCCGATGAGCCGGATCGTGCCGTTCCTCGGCTTGCCGGCGGCGACGCGCGCCGCCGGGCTTTCGATGCCGTGATCGGCGCAGTTGCGCACCAGATGCGTGAGCGGATCGCGAACCAGTTCGAGAACCTGGCGATCGAGCTCGGTTTCGGCGCCGTGCATTTCGAGCTCGATCTCTTTGCCGAGTTCGGCGCAGAGATCGCGCACGATGCGCGGCAGCTTCTGCCAGGCATTGCCGATCGGCTGCATGCGCGTCTTCATCACGCCTTCCTGCAGCTCGGCGGTGACGTTGGACAGCCGCTGCAACGGCACCTTGAAGTCGGAGTCTTCGTAGCGGCGCACGATCTCGAGCAGCTGGTTGCGGGTGAGCACCAGCTCGGAAACCGTGGTCATCAGGCGATCGAGCGTGTCGACGCTGACGCGGATCGAATGGCCGGCAAGCTTTTCGCCGGCTTCGGCCGCCGGCCTCTCGGGCTCGTCGCGGCTGTGGCGGCATCGCGGCGGCTCATCGGCATCCTCGGCTCGCGCGGCTCGTTGCGGCGCTGGCGGTGGGCAATATTTCTTCGGGGACGGCGGTGGCGGCGCCGCCGTCTCGCCCCGCGCCATGCGCGCCAGCCGCCCGATCAGGTCGGCGTCATCGCCGGCAGGCTCCTGCTCTTTGGCCTCGAGTTCGCTCAAGGATCCACTTGATGCGGTCGATGGTGGAAAGAATAAGCGTCACGGCCTCGGCTGTGACCGGCATGCCGTCGCGGAATTTGCCCATCAAGCTCTCGGCGGCATGCGTCAGCGTTTCGAGCCGCGACAGGCCGAGAAAGCCGCAAGTGCCTTTGATGGTATGAACGAGGCGAAAAATATTGCCGAGGATGCCGCCGTTATTCGGGTCCTGCTCGAAACGCACAAGCTCGGCGTCGACGAGATCGAGGCTCTCGCCGGTTTCAGTGAGAAAGTCGCGCAGCAACTCGTCCATTCCGGGCGCCTCGTCGCCGCCGGCGAACTGCCGGCAACACGCATCGCGTGCATTCCCATTGCCGGCCGCGCACGACGCGCGCCCGTCCTCGCCAGGCGCGGCGCGCCTGATCGGGCGGCATCAGTCTGTTGCCAAAGGGTTTAATTTCGGTTGCGGAACATGCCGAATCGGGCCGCAGAATCCCGGCGAAAACGCCTCAACGGGCGGTTACGACCACCGCTTCACCCTCGGTCGCCGCCGATACGGTCAGTCCGCAATCCCGGGCCAGGATACCGGTGTAAAGCGGCTGGATGGCGTGGGCATCGACCGGCTGGGCCGGGCTGCCGGCTGAGGAGTTCGGCCGTGGCGGGGGTCAACGCGGGCATTAAGCCCACCGCGGTGACCCGATACCCCCCCTCGAAGCGGGTCGACCGTCAGGCTGCCGCCGCGCGGAATCGCCCCGCCACCGACCATCAGCATATTGAGCAGGAGCTTTGCCCGGTTTTTCGGCACCAATTCCCGCGGCAGGTTCCAGACGATGGTCGTCTTGCCATCCTCCATGAGGCCGCGCGCCACCTTCTCCGCATCGCCGAGCTCGATCTGCGCGCCGGCCGAGCCGGCCGCGCCGAAGGCCAGCCGGCAGAATTGCAGCTTGGCCGAAGCCTGCCGCGCGCTTTTCTTGATCAAATCGAGGGCAAATGTCTTGGTTTCTTCGTCCTTGTCCTCCTCCAAAACCTCCAGCCCGTTGACGATGGCGCCGACCGGGCTGATCAGGTCGTGGCAGACGCGCGAACACAACAGCGCCGCAAGATCGAGGGCGCCGATGATGACGGGACCGGTGACCGGGGCGGCGCCTACTACGGATGATGACATTGGGCGGCTCCGCAGCAAGGGTTAAGCCCCGTCCGTGTCATAGCGCGGCCAATTCGGCAATCGTGCCCTCCGCCGTGGCTCGTGCTAGATCGCAAGCCCGGCGCGACCGAACCGCGGGCCCCTTTAATGCCATCTCTTAGACGCCGCCGCACTGTGCCGCCCTCATGGAGGCTTTGACGACGGCTGCCGCGCACGCGGCGGCAAACGATCTTGGATTTGGCGGCCACGGCCAAGGCACGCACCAAAGCCGACGGCTCGCCGGTGACCGCCGCCGATGAAGCCGCCGAAGCTGTCATCTGCGAAGGCCTTGCAGCGGCTGGCTCCCGCCGTGCCGATCATCTCGGAGGAGCAGGCCTCGCGTGAAACGCCAAAGACGGTCGAACGCGGCAGTTATTTTCTTGTCGATCCGCTCGACGGCACGCGCGAATTCATCGCCGGCCGGGACGAATACACGGTCAATATCGCGCTTTTGAGCGACGGCGCGCCTATGCTCGGAATCATCTGCCGCGCCGGCGCTGGGCTGTATTGTGGCGCGGCATTGTCGGCCAGGGCGCCGAGCGCATCGCCGGTCTGCTTCTCCGGCGCGCGGCCGCCGCATCCACGCCCGGCCGCTCCCGCAGCAAGCCGCGCCCGTCATCATGGTCAGCCGGTCGCATTTGGATCCCCGAACACAGGCCTATGTCGAACGCTTTCCGCAGGCCAAACTGACGCCGTCCGGCTCCTCGATAAAGTTTTGCCACATTGCGGAAGGCTCGGCCGATCTTTATCCGCGGCTGGCGCCGACCCGCGACTGGGATGTCGCCGCCGGACACGCGCATCCTTAAAGCCGCGGGCGGCGAAATATCGGCGCCGGACGGCTCGCCACTACGCTACGGCACCGCCGGATCTCGTGATCCCGGCTTTTGTCGCGTCCGGTCAGGCAATTACTGCGTGAGCCTGCTGGCAATGGCCGGCCAGCCACGGTCCGCGGGGCCGATGACCCGATCCGGATTGGCAGCAAATTTTTCGCGCCGGTCGTCGTTGTAGAACAAGAACAACTTTTCGCCGATGACGAGCCAGACGTTTGGATTTCCCGGCGACGGCGATCCCCTGGGCGACACCGAGCGGATCGTAGCCGCCGTATTGCGGCATGTAGACGTTGGGGCTCGCGGCGAATGCCGCCCGGTTGCCGATATTGGCGAAACGCCAGACCACGCCACCGTAATGCTATTCACAGTTATCGCTGCCGGCGACGGGCCTGGCCGTCCGTGAAGAACGCCACCGGATCGTAGCCGTAGATCGCAAGGCCGGTATGCCAATCCACCACGAATCGGCTCGGCCGGCGACAGGCGGGCGTCCGGCGGAACCGGCGCGCCAGCACCAAAACCAAGGCCGCATAAGCGCGAACCCGGCGCACGCGCTGGCGGCGGCGCAGTATTGCTTTCGTTTTCGCCGTGCTGTGGTCATAGTCTCGGCAAAAGCTAGGCTGATTCGCATCGGTTCCACATTAGACCGATCGCGTGAGTAAGGGGTTAAGCGGGGAGCTGACCATGACTCTCACTTGGCGGCGGACCGACAGCGTACGACTTGCCGCTTTTCTTGCCGCTTTAGTTGCCGGCATCGCTTCTTGGCGGCCGTTCCGGCCGGCGCGCAGACCATGCCGCCGCAGGCACCACCGCCCGCTGCCGTCTCCCGCGCCGGAACCGCCGCCCCCACCGCCGCACACGGACCATTTCTCGGCGGACGAATTGATCGACGCCGGACATCATTTTTTCGGCGGCGTATCGCGCGGGCTCGCCATGGTGATGCAGAAGGCGTTCAGCCAATGGGGCGAGCCGAACGGCTATATCCTCGGCGAAGAAGGCAGCGGCGCCTTTGTCGGCGGCCTGCGCTACGGCGACGGCACGCTCTATACGAAAAATGCCGGCGATTTGCGCGTTTTCTGGGAGGGGCCGAGCATCGGCTTTGATGCCGGAGCCGACGGCGCCCGGACCATGATGCTGGTGTATAATCTGCCGTCGACGCAGGCGATTTTCGACCGCTTCGGCGGCGTCAACGGCTCCGCCTATTTTATCGGCGGCTTCGGCATGACCGCCCTGACCGCCAATGACATCGTGCTGGTGCCGATCCGCTCCGGGGTCGGATTTCGGCTCGGCGCCAATCTCGGCTACCTGAAGTTCACCCAGCGGCCGACGTGGAATCCGTTCTGATTCTTCGTTGCGCGGCCGAGGCCGCACCACGCGAAACGATTGGCGCGGCGGACCAACTCGGTTTAGGTTAACGGCTCGTCACTGTGGTGCAGTATGCACCCTCCATGGCATGGTCATTGCCGACTGCACAGCGGGCAGGATAGCGTGGCTGGAGGCGTAGCGTCGTGATCGAATCGGTCATGTATTTCGGCATCGGGTTCCTGGTTGCGGCGCTGCTTTGCCTGTCTGTTCATTCCGCTCGTTCACAATCGCGCCGTCCGCCTGACCATGAAGCGGCTGGAAGCCGCGACGCCGCTGTCGATCGCCGAGATCCGCGCCGACAAGGATCAGCTGCGCGCCGAATTCGCGATGTCGACCCGGCGGCTCGAAATGAGCGTCGAAAAAATGAAGACCAAGACGTCGACGCAACTCGCCGAGCTTGGCAAGAAGACCGACGCCATCAATCAGCTCAAGAAGGAACTCGGCGAGAAAACCGCGACGATCTTCGCGCTGGAAGCCCGCGACAAGAGCTTGCGCGATCAATTGCGCGCCACCGAAGAGGAATTTCAGATCAAGTCGAGCTCGCTGCGCGAGGCCGAGCGGCAGCTTTCCGACAAGGAAGCCCAGCTGACGAAGCTGCTCGGCGATTTGGGCGAACGCTCGCTGATCGCCGACAGCCAGCGCACCGAGATCGCGGCCTTCCGCACCCAGGTCGAGGCCATGAAGGTCAGCGTCGCCGATTACGAGCGCGCCGTCGGAGAAACCGAGCGCCGGCTCGAGCGCGAACGCGCCGATGCCGAAACCGCGACCAGTGAACTGACCGCCGCGCGCGGCAAGCTCGGCGACCTCAATTCGCGCACCGCCGAGCTCGAGCGGCAGCTTTTCGTGCATCAGAACGAGGCCGAAGCGCTCAATCGCCGCGTCCAGGACCTCGAAGTGCGGCTTTCCGATCAAGGCCGCGTGCTCGCCGAACGCGATTACCAGCTCGAGCGCTTGCGCAACGAGCTTGAAGAGGCGCGCAAGATCGAAGCCGATCTGCGCAGCGAAGTGGCGACATCCGGCAGCCGGTCGAATACGGCGGTGGAACGGTTTCGCGCCGACATCGCCCAGCTCGAAGCCCAGCTCGCCGCCGCGATCGAAGAGCGCGGCAAGCTGCAGCGCGAGATTGGCGGCATGAAACGCGACACCGAATCCACCTGGGCGGCCGAGCGCGTCGAGAACGCGCTGTTGCGCGAGCGCATCAACGATGTCGCCGCCGAAGTGGCGCGGCTGACCGCGGCGCTCGAAGGCCCGGGCTCGCCGATCGAATCCATGCTGGAAGCAGCCAATGCCGGGCATGCGGCAGCCGGCCGCAACGCTGCCGCGGCCGAGAACGGCGACACTGCAACGGAAGCACAAGAATACGCTCGCCGACCGCATCCGCGCGCTGCAGTCCACCGCCTCGCGGGTCGCCTCGACCACCAACTGAAAAAACAGCTTCCTTGACACCCCGCAGGGGTGCGCCATAAATCCCCGGCGATCACTGGATCGGGCGCTTAGCTCAGCGGGAGAGCGTTCCCTTCACACGGGAGAGGTCGTAGGTTCAATCCCTACAGCGCCCACCAGCCTTCGCCGTGCTGTGGCTTCGGCTGGCGGGCGAGGCTCCCGATCCAAAATGCTCCCCATCCAAAAAAGTTCTCATGAATCATAGCTCTCAGTGGCCCGATCTGCCGTTCGCGGCGTGGAGCGACACCTGCAACACGCTGCATTTGTGGACCCAGATTGCCGGCAAAGTGCGCATCGCGCTTACGCCCTTGGTCAATCATTGGTGGAATGCGACGTTCTTCGTGACGGCGCGCGGGCTTGTGGCGCCGGCCATGCCCTGTCGCGGCGGCACCTTCGACGTCGTCTTCGATTTTTCCGAACACCGCCTTGTCATCGCGACGAGCGACGGCCGCAGCGAAAGCTTTGCGCTCAAGCCGATGGCGGTCGCCGATTTCTATGCCGCCGTCATGGCGGCGCTGCGCAAGCTTGGCATCGAGGTCCGTATCTGGACGATGCCGAGCGAGATCGAAAACGCCATTCCGTTCGACCAAGACCGCACGCATGCGCACTACGATCCGCAATACGCGCAAAAATTCTGGCAGGCTTTGGTGCAGGCCGACCGGGTGATGAAGATTTTCCGCAGCCGGTTTCTCGGCAAAGCGAGCCCGGTGCATTTCTTCTGGGGCAGTTTCGATCTGGCGGTGTCGCGCTTTTCCGGCCGCGCCGCGGCGCCGCCGCAAAGCGTCACGCCCAACGTGGCAAGCTGGGTCATGGCCGAAGCCTATTCGCACGAAGTATCGAGCTGCGGTTTCTGGCCGGGCAATGGCGGCTATGGCCGCGCCGCCTTCTACGTCTATGCCTATCCCGAGCCGGCCGGTTACGGCGACGCACCGCTGAAAACCGCCGGCGGATTTTACGACAAGGCCGTCGGCCAGTTCATTTTGCCGTACGACGTGGTGCGACAGGCAGCCGACCCGGACGCCGTGTTGCTCGGCTTTCTGCAAGAGACCTACGCCGCGGCCGCCGATCTGGCGCAATGGGACCGCAAGGCGCTGGAACGGGCCGGTTAACCTACGATCTCAGTCAGGCCGGATCGGTCCGGAGACGCCCTCGAACGCGCCATCGTCAAGCTCGGCGACGAGCAGACGCGCCGGATCGACCGGTCCCGGCATGACGGCGCGGCCCGGCGGCACGCGCTTGAAGCCGCTCTTGCCGTAATAGGGCTCGTCGCCAACCAAAAATCACGAGGCGATGTCCCTTGGCCTTGGCGTCCCGCAGCGCCCGTTCGATCAGGGCCTGGCCGACGCCGCGCTCGCGAAACGCAGGCTCGACGGTCAACGGACCGAGCAGGAGCGCCTTGGTCTCGCCGATGCGGATCGGCGACAGCCATATCGAGCCGACCAGGAGCGTACCGATGCGCGCGGTGAACGATATATCGAGCCGGTGCGCCGCCTGTTCGCGCAGCCGGTACGCCGTCTTGGCGAAGCGGCCCGGCCCGAACGTGCGCTCGTGCAGGCGTTCGATCGCCGGCGCATCGGCCGGCGTTTCCGGCAGAATGGTGAGCGCGATATCGTTCATCGCCGCCGCCTACCATCTCATGCGATGCAGGTCCAGCGCCGCCCTATCGCCGGCGCCGATAATGATTAGATTGAGCCGGTCAATCAGGAGAAGATTATGGGTTTGCTCGTCGACGGCAAATGGCAAGAGGACGTCTCGCGCACCAAGGAGGGCCAATTTATCCGGCCTTCTTCGGTATTCCGCAACTTCGTCACCGCCGACGGCAGCGCCGGCCCCACCGGCACGGACGGCTTTAAGGCCGAAGCCGGCCGCTATCATCTCTACGTTTCGCATGCCTGCCCGTGGGCGCATCGCACCATGATCTTTCGCAGCTTGAAGAAGCTCGAAAACGCCATTTCGGTTTCGGTCACCGAACCGCTTTACGGCAAGACCGGCTGGGAATTCGGCGCCGCGAGCGGCGGCACGCGCGACGAGGTCAACGGCAAGGCGACGCTCGCCGAAATTTATCTGATCGCCGATCCGCATTATACCGGGCGCGTCTCGGTGCCGGTGCTGTGGGACAAGAAGCGGCGCACCATCGTCAGCAACGAGTCGTCCGAAATCATCCGCATGTTCAATTCCGCCTTCGATGCGTTCACCAATGCGCACACCGACTACTACCCGGCGGAACTGCGCGATGACATCGACCGCATCAACGATCTGGTCTACACGAGCGTCAACAACGGCGTTTACCGCGCCGGCTTCGCCACGTCGCAGGATGCCTACGAGAAAGCGGCCCGCGCCGTCTTTGTCACCTTCGATCAGCTTGAAGAGCGGCTGTCACGGCAACGCTATCTGGTCGGCCGCCAGCTCACCGAAGCGGATTGGCGGCTGTTCACGACGCTGATTCGCTTCGACGCCGTCTACAACGGTCATTTCAAGTGCAACCTGCGGCGCGTAACGGATTATCACAACCTGGAAAATTACTTGCGCGATCTCTATGCGGTTCCGGGTGTTGCCGAGACTGTCCATATGGACCAGATCAAGCGGCACTATTACGGCAGCCAGCGCCAGGTCAATCCAACCGGGATCGTACCGATCGGCCCGCTGCTCGACTTCACCGCACCGCACGACCGCGCGCGCTTCAACTGAACGCGAAAAGACGCGCCGCTCCAGTCGAAGCGGCGCGCCCGGTTGCCTCAAACCGACACTGCGAAGATCCTACCCGCCAAATCCGAAGCTGATGCCCGGACCGGTGTAGTAGTTGTAATAACAGTTGTTGTAGTAGCCGTTGTAGTAGGACCAATAGCCGTTGTCGTAGCAGGAGTTATAGTCGGGATCATAGGCGTAGAGGCCGCCCCACCCGCCATCCCAGCCGCCGCCGTACCAACCGTGGCGGCGGTGCCCGTTCCACGCATAATGCGATCCGTGCGCGTGATTGCGGTACATGTGGTTCGGGCCTGCTGCGAAATTATTGCGCGCGACGTTATTGTTCCGCGCAAAACTTCTGGCGCCGACATTGCCGCTCACGCTCGCTTGCGGCGTGGCCATCATCCCGCCCTTCGCTACTCCGGCAGCGGCACCAGGCGCGCCGCCATGTCCGCCGAAGCCACCGCCATGTCCGCCAAAGCCGCCGCCGTGCATCGGCGCCGCCACGGCGCCGCTGAGGCCTAGCGCCAGAGCAGCGGCCGTAACCATCAACATTTTACGCATCCACGTTCTCCTTAACTCCGATCGCCCACCTTATTGGTGCAACGTCGGCGTAAGGCGATAGTTGCAACGTGACGTCCGGATCGGATGATTACGCCGCGCCACGAGGTCAACGACGACGATTTCGCTCACCAGAGTTCCGACGGCGGGCGGCCGGTCAGCACCTCGGCGATGCGCTCGCGCGTCGCGCGGGTAGTATCGTCCGGCAGCGTCTGCGCCGGGAAGAATCCATGTGCCACGATTTCGCCATTCGGCTGCGGCGGCGCGATCTGGCGGAAGGCACGCACGACGTAGAGCGCAACGTGGTCGCGCGGTGACGCACGGCGATTGAAATACACGGCGTGAAGGACCGGCGGCTCGGCCAATGCGATATTGCCCTCTTCGCGCAACTCGCGTTCCAGCGCCGTCAGCAGCGTCTCGCCCTTCTCGACTCCGCCGCCCGGCAAATGCCAGCCGGCCACGTAGGAGTGCTTGACCAGAAACACCCGGCCCTCGCCGTCCAGAATCAGCGCCCGCACGCCCACGGTCAGACCGCGCGATCTGCGCCAGTATGCGTGCAAAAACATACGGATAGCCGGCTCGAACGGCCGGCGGATGGCGTCAAATCCCATCTTGTAATCCCTGCTCGCCTCAATACTTAGAAGCGTTCTAAGATAGTCTTATGGCTGTCTTTCCAAACTTGCACCACCGAGGGGCATTCGTGAAACGGTTCGCCGATCTGACCGAGCAGGAAATTCTTGCGCTGGCGATTTCCAACGAGGACGAGGACAACCGCATCTACCGGTCGTTCGCCGACCGGCTCCGCGCGTCCTATCCGGAAACCGCGGATTTGTACGACCGCATGGCGCAAGAGGAGATCGGCCATCGCGACATGCTGCTCGAGTTGCATCGCAGAAAATTCGGCGATTTTCTGCCGTTGATCCGCCGCCAGGACGTCAAAGGTTTTGTCACGCGGCGGCCGATCTGGCTGAATCGCACGCTCGGCATCGACGCCAGTCGGAAGTTCGCCGAAGAGATGGAGTACGAAACCGCGCGGTTCTACCGGCGCGCCGCGGAAACCGCGCAGGATGACGCGGTGCGCGACCTTTTGCGCAAGCTCGCCGCCGCCGAAGACAAGCATGAAGCGCTGGCGCATGAGCTTGGCGAAAAGATCACGCCGCAAGCCCGCGATCAGGAAGACCGGACGGCGCGGCGCATGTTCGTGCTGCAATATATCCAGCCGGGGCTTGCCGGACTGATGGACGGCTCGGTGTCGACGCTGGCGCCGTTGTTCGCCGCAGCTTTCGCCACCCACAACACCTGGTCGACTTTTCTGGTCGGCTTTGCCGCCGCGATCGGCGCCGGCATTTCGATGGCTTTCGCCGAAGCGATGTCCGATGACGGCTCGCTGACCGGACGCGGCGCACCGGTGGTACGCGGCGCGGTCTGCGGCGCCATGACCGCGCTCGGCGGTCTTGGCCATGCCCTGCCCTACCTCATTCCGCACTTCTATATCGCGACCACGCTCGCGTTTGCCGTGGTCGCCGTCGAGCTCATCGTCATCTCCTGGGTCCGCACCCATTACATGGACACGCCGTTCCTGCAGGCGGCGTTTCAGGTCATTGTCGGCGGCGTGCTGGTCTTTGCCGTCGGCATCCTGATCGGAAGTTCGTGATTTGTTATGATCGCGTCTGCGATGCTGAGCGCGGTCGACGGCGCTCACGCCATGTTCACGCTCGCCCATCTGTCCGATCTGCATTTGGCGGTCGAGCCGCGCGGTTCGCAGCTTCTGAGCAAGCGCGGCCTCGGCTATATCAATTGGCTGCCGCAAGCGAAAGCACATCCACCGGCCGCGACGTTCTCGACGCCCTGACGCTGCGATCTGAAAGCGCAACACGCTCGGCCACATCGCGGTGACCGGCGATCTCGTCAATTTC
Source organism: uncultured Alphaproteobacteria bacterium (assembly GCA_963827465.1). Taxonomy (GTDB): domain Bacteria; phylum Pseudomonadota; class Alphaproteobacteria; order Rhizobiales; family Xanthobacteraceae; genus BOG-931. Next base: position 6,007 of record CAWHBC010000003.1, on the reverse strand, counting down.
TCTTTGCCGGCTGAATACGCGCTCGCGCGCGATTGGCTCGAAGTCGCTCGGCACCCCGCGCGACGTCACCGTGATGCCCGGCAATCACGATGTCTATGTCCGCGGCGTCGAAGTCCATGCCGGCGCAATACTGGGGCGACTATATGCGCGGCGACGACGGGCTTGACCGTTTTCCGTTTCTCCGCCGGCGAGGCGACGTCGCGCTGATCGCGCTGTCGACCGGCGTGGCGACCGGGCCGTTCATGGCGACCGGAAAGCTCGGCGCACGGCAGCTTGGCCGCTTTGCCGAGGCGCTCGACCAGACCCGCGACGCCTTTCGCGTGGTGCTGATCCACCATCCGCCCAGGAGTCCGCTGCAGCGCTATCTGCGCCGCCTGACCGACGCGGCGACGTTTCGCGGCGTGCTTGCCGAAAAAGGCGCCGAGCTTGTGCTGCACGGCCACGATCATCGCTCCGCACTCGTCTGGCTGGACGGACCCGATGGCCGAAAAATTCCCGCAGTCGGCGTGCCCTCGGCATCCGCCCAAGGCGCGCACGGCGAGGAAGGCGCGGCCGCCTATCATCTTTTCACGATCGACGGGACGGCGCGCGCGCAACGCGCGCTGCGAGATGATCGCTGCGCCAGCGCGGCGCGGACGGCACGATCCGCGAAGCCGCGCGGAAAACTCTGCTTTAGGAATTCGTCGCCAGCACAGCGGCGACGGCAATCAGCGCGCACCACGCCGATAAGAAAGCCGAGCAGCCAGCACGCCGAAAATCCGCCAGCGCCTGCGGCGGCGGTAGCGCGCGGCTTCTTCGGCCGGAACCCGCGCCAGCAAAGTCCGGATCCTCGGCGAGCGCCCGTTGGCGCTCGACAAGGCGGCGCGCGACATACGTCGTCGACCGCCTGCACGATGTCCGGCAATCTCATGCGACTCGGCCAGCACGTGACGGCCCATGCGGCTGTCGTGCAGAAAGCGGTAGCCGCGCTTGTCCCGGCCCATGGCGACATGGGCCACCGCGTCGATCCACAACCGCGGGGTCTCGCCGCGGCTGATGCCGCGGTCGAACAGGTCGACCTCCGCCGGAATTTCGGCGAACAGCGGATTGAGCGCCTCGTTGAGGAGCTCGAGCCGCGCCACCTCGGCATCGCGCAAATCCACGACGACGCTGGTGCGTTCCGCGGCTTCGACACGCGCTTGATGCAGCGCCGACTGCAACGAAGAGCGCGGCACGTCCGGCAGCTCGGCTTGGCGCTTGCGGCCCCACATGGTCCCTACGTCCCAGAATCCCGGGCAAATCCTACACCAATAATTGCGCCTGCAAAAAGTCGGCCAACGGGACAGATTATGGCGCAGCGGGGCCGCAGGGTGGCCTCGTCAGCCTAGATGCAGCGGCCGCCGTCGACCTCCACGATATTGCCGGTGACGAAATCGGCGTCGGCGGAGGCAAGAAACAGCGCCGCATCGGCAATATCCTGCGGCTGCGCCAGCCGGCCGAGCGGCACCGTGGCAATAAATTTCTCGCGTTGCCCGGGCGCCGGCCCGAGAAAGCTCGGCAACAGCGGCGTATCGGTCGCGACCGGCGCGATGGCGCAGACGCGGATACGGTCGGGCGCGAGCTCGACGGCAAGCGATTTGGTCAGCGTATGCACCGCGCCTTTGGTGGCGTTATAGGCCGAAAGGCCGGGCCGCGGCCGCAATCCCGCGGTCGAGCCGATATTGATGATGGCGCCGCCGCCCGCTTTGCGAAAATGCGGCACCACGGCCTGGCAGAACTGAAACAGGCCTTTCACATTGACCGCGAAAATATGATCGTATTCGTCCTCACCGATCTCCAGCATCGGCTTGTTGAGGTGGGTCGCGCCGGCATTGTTGACCAGAATGTCGAGCGCGCCAAAGGCCGACAGCGTCTCGGCAATCGCCGCGGCGATATCGGCCTTCTTGGTGACGTCGCAGCGCACCGCGACCGCGCTGTTGCCGATGGCGCGGGCGGCCGCCTTCGCTGCATCCAGATTAAGGTCTGCCAGCGCCACGCGGGCGCCTTCGCGCGCGAAGGTTTCGGCGATGGCCTTGCCGATGCCCGATCCGGCGCCGGTGACCAGCGCGGTTTTGCCGTCGAGCCGCGAGCCGCCGCTAGACATGGCTCATGCTCCGCTGCGGCACGACGCCATACGCCTTGGCCCAGCCCAAGCCGTCCTCGGTGCGGGTGCGGGGCTTGTATTCGCAGCCGATCCAGCCGGCGTAGCCGGACTTGTCGATCGCCGCAAAGACGGCGGGATAATTGATCTCGCCCTCGTCCGGCTCGCCGCGCGTCGGCACCGCGGCAATCTGCACATGCCCGACCACCGGCAGGAATTTCTCGAAGCGGCGGATCAGATCGCCGCCGACGATCTGGATGTGATAAAAATCGAACTGCACGCGCACATTGCCCGCTCCGATCTTGCCGACGAGGTCGGCTGCGTGTTCGACATGGCTGAGGAAATAGTCCGGCCGGTCGCGCGGATTGATCGGCTCGATGAGGAGCGTGATGCCGGCCTTGGCCGCCTGCTCCGCCGCGCGCGACATGTTGGCGATGAAGACTTTCTCCGCGGCCGGCCGTTCGTTGACCGGAACGACGCCCGCCATGCAGTGGATCGCCGTGCCGCCTATGGCGGTGACGTAATCGAGCGCGCGCGCGAACGCCGCGGCGAAATCGCGCTCGCGGCCGGGCAGCGCGGCAAGGCCGAATTCCGGACATTGCGGGGTGTTGACGCCGAGCTGCGTGAGCGCGTGCTTGGCCAGCTCTGCCTTCACCGTCGCCGGCGGGATGTCATAGGGAAATTGCAGTTCGACGGCGGCAAATCCGGCCGCGGCCGCCGCGGCGAAGCGCTCGATCAGCGGACGTTCGGTAAACAAGTGGCCGAGATTGGCGGCAAAGCGCGGCATTTCCTGATCCCTTGGCGTTTTCCTTTGTCGGCCAAACCTAGCGCGGATCGCGGGCGCAAAATAGAGCGCCGTGTCGGCAGGCAGGAAGTGACCGAAGGCGCCAAAGTGCGGGCCGCCCTAATGCGTCAGCGCCGCCACTTTCTTGAGATGGGCGATCGCCGCCTGCGCGCCGCTCGTCTTGGTGAGAAGATCGAGCGCCGCGTCATCGTCCACCACTGGCGTCAGCGCGACGTCGATATAGGAGCGGCGCTGCGGATTGCGCTCGATACGGCGCTTTAATTTGAGAATCCAAAGGATCGTGCCGATCAGCTTAAGATTGTTCGAAATCGTCTTGCCGATGTGATCTGCGTAAAACGTCAAAAGCGACACCGGCGGCAGGCCGTAGCGGCGTTCGGACGGATGCTTGCGGCGGAACAGCCCCGCTTGCAGCGGATGAATGTTCTCGACCGGCGCCATGTGGATGAACGGCACCAGCGCCTTGACCAGCGACAGTAACGACGTGCCGACGGCTGCGCCGCGCCGCAGCAACGTCTCGACATGCGCCGGTGAATAATAGCGGGTCCAGGCCTCGTGATAGATCGCCTGCCATTCGGCCCGGCTCATGTTCGGATGATCCGAGACCACGTGCTCGAAATCGTAATTGTTGAGGTTACCGTCCATGGCAACGCCCTTGTTCCACAGCGCGGTGTGATCTTCCGAGCCCGGCAGCGGCGTGAGGATCGCCCATTCGACGATATCGAGCGGCAGCTCGCGCTGGATGATTTCGATGTCGCGCCGGATCGATTCCGGCGTGTCGGCCGGCAGGCCGAGGATGTAGCCGGCGTAATCACGACCATTGGCAGGTCACCAACTTCAAAGCCACCACGCTCGGAGGTAATGTCGCCCTGAATCTCTCAGGGCGTTCAGCCGACGAGTCGAGGAATAATGCACGCGGCGAGACGTCGGCGGCATCGACATGCCGTCAGTTTTTACCCTGACGGGTGATGCCAAGCCGCCGCTCACCGGTTAAACTCGACGCCGGTTTCGATATCTGGGGCAATACCGACATCAATTTTTTCCAGACTTTAGACGGCAAGCTTAGCCTGCGGGTGTCCCACGGCTTGGTTCGGCGTTTGGCCTTCCTGACCCGCGTCTTGAGCCTCATCGATCTTTAAGAACTGGTTGACCGCTCATGATTACCCGATCCGCGAATCGCGGGAATCCCATCCGACACCATCACGGCGGATTTCAAGGGTCACGATGGCAACATGTACACCGATAATTTCCGCCTGAACGGGCCAGTCCTGCGTAATCACGTCAAGGGGCAACTAGAACCTCGGCGACGAAACCATGGATATGGAACTGAGCTTGATTCCTTTTGACACTTACAACTGGCTGCTTACTAAAATCCCGCTCATTCGGTCCGCATTTTGTGGGCGGTACGAACGACCTTTCTGGCGGCCTACTTCCACGTCTATCGGCCCATTACTAAACCCAGGATTATGCCGAAGCCGATCACGTCTGTGGCGGCGTTTGTGGCCAAAACGCTAAGCATACCGATTAACATCATTCAGGCCTGGACCCAATCGATCCTTGAGGTTTGGAGTGCAGGCGGCGGCCCCGCTAGATTAGGTTGATGGTGGTAGCGTCGGCAGCGCGCATAGTTTTCGTGATGGCGGCGAAGTGAAGCGGAAGCCTCGACGATCGCGCGCACTCTCGTCGAGGAGCGGTTGGCGGCTTGCGTTAACCTGATTGCGCCAGTCCGTTCAATCTATCGTTGGCGCGGTGCGATCGAAGAGAGCAGCGAATGCCTCCTGCTGATTAAAACCGGCACGCGCCATTATGCGAAGCTGGAGCGGCGCATCATGCAGATAGCATAGCTATAAAGTTCCAGAGATTGTCGCTGTGTCGCTGGTGCAGGAATCAAGGGATTACCTGAAGTGGATCGCCGACTCAACTAAGCACCGAAACCGAAGCCCCGACCAAAGCCGAAATCGCGTGCTCGAACGGCGCGTTCACCCCCGCCTCGCTTAGTTAAACGAAGTCAACAGGCCACCTATCTCGCAGTTACACACAGGAACAGGTAAATAATTGCGGATGCTGCGTTATAAGATCGCCAAGATGGCGCCCTATGTGCCGGGTCAGCCGCCCAGGGCCGGCCAGCGCTTGATTAAGCTCAATACCAACGAGAATCCGTACCCGCCGTCGCCCAGGATTAAGCGCGTAGTGAGCGCTGCGGCTGGCGAAGCGCTGCGGCTCTATCCAACGCCCCGCGCCGACGCCTTTATCGATGCGGCTGCGAAGCTTTATGGTCTTCCACGCCAGATGATTAATTCCCGGCAACGGTTCCGATGAACTGTTCTCGATAAGCGTCTTCCGCGCGGAAGCTCGACCCCGGTGATCGCGTCGCCTACCCACTCCCCACTTATTCCCTCTACGATTCCCTTCGCCGCGATTCAGGACGCCCGCGTAATCGCGAAGCCGCTGGGTAAAGGCTTCGCGAATTTCCGCTCCAAGCACTCGCCCGCGCGAAGGCGACTTCGCCGATCGTGTGCAACCCCAATGCTCCCTGCGGCACCCACGTCCCCGCCGAGAAGAGGACCTGTCGCTGCTGGCGAAGCGTCCGGCAGGCGCCTGCTGATAATCGACGAGGCTTATGTCGATTTCGCTGAGACTAACGCGCTGGACCTGGTGCGCGAGCATGGCAACGTCATCGTGTTGCGGTCGCTCTCGAAATCCTTCTCGCTGGCCGGGATGCGCCTCGGGCTGAGCTTTGCGCAGCGGCCCCTCACCGATGCGCTACCCAAAGTTAAGGATTCATACAATCTGAATCGGATTCCGATCGCCGTCGGTACTCGAGCGAAACCCGACAAGCCCCCTGATTCGCAGAGATGTCGAACAGCTAAAGCGCGCACGCGAGTAGAAGGAAACGCGCCTGCCGCACCGAATAGGCTTTAAAATTCACCCCCGTCATCGGCGAATTTCGTCCTTGCGCGTATCGAAGGCCATGACATGGCGCCGCTGCTCGCAGCGTTGCGCCGCCGTGGTATTCTCGTGCGCCATTTCCCGGCTTCGGTGTTCCGCGATGCACTCCGCATCTTCGATTGGCAAACCGGACGAGA
>CAWHBC010000002.1:0-32906 GCA_963827465.1 uncultured Alphaproteobacteria bacterium | reverse complement strand
CTCCCGCTATGCCGTCCGCCGGCACCGCAATACCGCCGCATCGACGCTGGCCTGGGCCGCGACGGCCTTCGGCGTCGGCTGGCTGGTTCTCATCCTTGGCTCGCTGCTTTGGCACGGCTTCAGCGGATTGGCGCCCTCGGTGTTCACCGAAATGACGCCGCCGCCGGCCGCGGCCGGCGGTCTGCTCAATCCTATCATCGGCAGCCTCATCGTTACCGGGCTGGCGGTGGTCATCGGCACGCCGATCGGCATTCTCGCCGGCACCTATCTCGCGGAATATGGCCGCTACGATCGCCTGTCCAGCATCGTGCGGTTCATCAACGACATCCTGCTGAGCGCGCCGTCGATCGTCATCGGCCTGTTCATCTATCAGGTGATGGTGGCGCCGATGGGCCACTTCTCCGGCCTCGCCGGCGGTGTGGCGCTGGCGGTTCTGGTGATACCCGTTGTGGTGCGCACCACCGAGGACATGCTGACGCTGGTGCCGAATGCGTTGCGCGAGGCGGCCACCTCCATCGGCCTGCCGCGCTCGCTGTCGATCACCCGCATCTGTTATCGCGCGGCGCGCGCCGGCATGGTGACGGGCGTATTGCTGGCCGTCGCCCGCATCAGCGGCGAAACGGCGCCGCTCCTGTTCACTTCGCTGAACAATCAGTTCTGGAGCGTAAATCTCAATGCACCGATGGCCAGCCTGCCGGTCGTCATTTTTCAGTTTGCGCTGAGCCCCTATAAGGAATGGCAGCAGCTGGCGTGGACCGGCGCTCTCATCATCACGCTCGCCGTACTTGCTCTGAGCATCAGCGCTCGAGCCCTCGTCGCAACGGGAAAACAGTCATGAGCATGGGCGTAGCCTCCGTCTCCGTTCCACCTGTCAGCCATGCCCCGGTCGACCGGACCGGGCTGGCCGAGAAGATCACGATCCGCGATCTCAACTTCTTTTACGGGGAGGCGCGGGCGCTGAAATCGATCAGTCTTTCGCTCTACCAGAATAAGGTCACGGCCTTTATCGGCCCGTCGGGTTGCGGCAAATCGACCTTGCTGCGGGTGCTGAACCGCATGTACGACCTCTATCCGCACCAGCGCGCCACCGGCCAGGTCATGTTCGACGGCGAGAATATCCTGTCGCCGAAGCAGGACCTCAATCTGTTGCGGGCCCGCATCGGCATGGTGTTCCAGAAGCCGACGCCGTTTCCGATGTCGATCTATGAGAACATCGCCTTCGGCATCAGGCTGTACGACAAGCTGCCGAAATCCGAAATCGACGGCCGCGTCGAGACGTCGTTGCGCCGGGCGGCCTTGTGGGACGAGGTCAAGGACAAGCTCACCGCCAACGGCCAAAGCCTGTCCGGCGGCCAGCAGCAGCGGCTGTGCATTGCCCGGACCGTTGCCGTGCGCCCGGAAGTAATCCTGTTCGACGAGCCCTGCTCGGCGCTCGATCCGATCTCGACCGCCAAGATCGAGGAATTGATCGACGAATTGACGGACGATTACACCATCGCGATCGTCACCCACAACATGCAGCAGGCGGCGCGTGTCTCCGAGTTTACCGCCTTCATGTATCTCGGCGAATTGATAGAATTCGAACTCGACGAGCAAAATGTTCACCGCGCCTCACGATCAGCGTACGCAAGACTATATCACCGGCCGGTTCGGGTAATCGCCCGATAAATGCGCAGGTAAAAACCAATGACCGATGTCACCACGACGCGAATCGACCACACCGCCAAGGCGTTCGACACCGACTTGCAGGAGATCACCCGCAAGGTCGCCGAGATGGGCGGGCTCGCCGAACGGCAGATTGCGGATTCCGTCCAGGCTCTGGTCGACCGCGATGTCGAACTGGGCGAGCGCGTGATCTCCATGGACCCGGCGATCGACACGCTGCAGCGCGAAATCGAGGAAAAGGCCATCCTCACCATTGCGCGCCGGCAGCCGATGGCGGTCGACCTGCGTGAATGCGTCGGCGCGCTGCGCGTCTGCAACGACCTCGAGCGCATCGGCGACCATGCCAAGCATATCGGCAAGCGGGTCGTGGCGCTCGACGGCGACTTCTATCCGCAAAAGCTGATCCGCGGTGTCGAGCATATGTCGGCGCTGGTGCTCGGCCAGCTCAAGAACGTGCTCGACGCTTACGCCAGCCGCGATCTGCAGGTCGCGCTGGCGGTCTGGAACGGCGACGAAGAAATCGATTCGATGTGCACGTCGCTGTTTCGCGAACTCCTCACTTATATGATGGAGGATCCGCGCAACATCACCTTCTGCATGCACCTGATGTTCTGCGCCAAGGACATCGAGCGCATCGGCGATCACGCCACCAATATCGCCGAGACGGTTTATTACATGATTGAAGGCCGGCCGATTACCGACCAGCGTCCCAAGGGTGACACCACGAGTTTTCCGCCAGGTCTGGTGAAGAAATAGGAGCCCCGGGATGGGTGCCAACATCCTGATCGTGGAAGACGAGGAGCCGCTCACCACGCTCTTGCGCTACAATCTCGAAGCCGAGGGCTACGAAGTCGATTCCGTCGCCCGCGGCGACGACGCCGACACGCGATTGAAGGAAACCGCTCCGGATCTGGTCGTGCTCGATTGGATGCTGCCCGGCCTTTCCGGCATCGAATTGTGCCGTCGGCTGCGGGCGCGGCCGCAGACGCAATCGCTGCCGATCATCATGCTGACCGCCCGCGGCGAAGAGAGCGAGCGCGTCCGCGGGCTTGCCACCGGCGCCGACGACTACATCGTCAAGCCGTTCTCGGTGCCTGAATTGCTGGCCCGGGTTCGGGCGCTGTTGCGCCGCGCCAGCCCCGAGCGCGTTGCCATGATCCTCAACATCGGCGACCTGGAGCTTGATCGCGAGAAAAAGCGCGTGTCGCGTTCCGCCCGGCCGGTCGATCTCGGCCCGACCGAATTCCGTCTGCTCGAGTTTCTGATGGAGCGCCCCGGCAGGGTATTTTCGCGCGAGCAGTTGCTCGACGGGGTTTGGGGCAGCGACGTCTATATCGACGAGCGCACCGTCGATGTGCATGTCGGGCGGTTGCGCAAGGCGCTCAATCGCGGTCACGCCACCGATCCGATCCGGACCGTTCGCGGCGCCGGCTATTCGCTCGATGACCGCTTCGGCAAGGACGATCCGCTCGTCAAAGACACCCATCAGCTCGGCAAAGCGAGCTGATTACCTCAGCGCGGGCTTCGCGACGGCCCGCGAAGCGGCGTGCGGTTTGGCTCCGGTGCAAACGGCGGAGGTTCAGCGCGGCGGGCGCCTGTCGCGGCGAGCGGAGGCCGGCTGATAGGCCACCCGGGAGTGATAGGCGCAATAGGGCAGCCCGGCGAGCGTATTGCCGCCGCAGAAGAAGAATTCGGTCGAGCCGGGATCGCCAACCGGCCAGCGGCAGGTCTGCTCGTTCAATTCGAGAAGCGTGCGGCGCTGTCCGATCGGAATGATGTTGTCGATGAGTTCCGGCTCGGCCTCCGCCTCGATCTCATAGGCATGCGCGAGCGCGGTATTGCCGCGGATCGCGGGGCGTCCGATACGCAACATATGCGACGGTGCGCGGGCCTTGCGCGGACGCGGCGAAGCGCTCGACGTGCTCTTGGCGCGGCCCGACAGACCGAGGCGGTGCACTTTGCCGATCACGGCATTGCGCGTGATGCCGCCAAGCTCGGCGGCGATCTGACTCGCCGAAAGGCCGTCCGACCACAGCTTCTTGAGCAGTTCGACCCGCTCGTCAGTCCACGACATGCTCAATGCTCCTTGCATGCCCTTCCGATCCTTTTTTGAGAATCCCCCACCGGGTCAGGCAGCGCATAGCCGCCCAACTCGCACGCAAAACGCCGACGCTTTAGATGACTGTCCGCCACACGATATGTCGTGCTTGACAATCAAAAGGCTACAATATGGCGTGAGTCATACGCAAGAGTTCGTCCAAAATGAGTCCACACATTCGTGCGCTTGTGTGGATGAACTGGGACAAACCGGGTTCGCTCGGCGCAATTATCTAATGTTGACAGTGGGCCTTGCGGAAATACAATATTGTTCCGTGCCGCCCGGAGAGGCGGCACATTTCGTTTGAATTGTGTGGATAGTTGCAGCGCTGCCGCAGCGGGCAAAGCCATGATATTGATCATGGCATTGAATATGGCACTGAACATGACGTCGAATTTGATGGCGACCTTTGCGCGTGTGCCCCTCGCTTTCGAGCGGGGCGAGGGTGTTTGGCTGACTGCAACCGATGGCGAGCGTTACCTCGACTTCACCTCCGGTGTCGCCGTCAACGCGCTCGGCCACGCCCACCCGCATCTGGTCGCGGCGCTGACCGAGCAGGCGCAAAAGCTCTGGCACGTTTCCAATCTCTTCGAGATTCCAAAATCCGAGCGCGCCGCGCGACGGCTGTGCGAGGCAAGCTTCGCCGACGTCGTCTTCTTCTGCAATTCCGGCGCCGAAGCCGCCGAGGGCGCGATTAAATGCGCGCGCAAATACCAGTCCGTGTCCGGGCGGCCGGAGCGCTACCGCATCGTCACTTTCGAGGGCGCCTTCCATGGCCGCACGCTGGCGACGCTCGCCGCCGGCGGCCAGAAGAAATACCTCGAGGGCTTCGGCCCGGTGGTCGAGGGCTTCGACCAGGTGCCGTTCGGCGACTTCGAGGCGGTAAAGCGCGCGGTCGGCGAGGAAACCGCCGCCATCATGATCGAGCCGTTGATGGGCGAGGGCGGGGTGCGCATCGTGCCGCCGTCGTTCCTCAAGGCGCTGCGCGAACTGTGTGACGAGCATGGCCTCATGCTCATCTTCGATGAAGTGCAGAGCGGCATGGGACGAACCGGCGTGCTGTTCGCCCATCAGCGCAGCGGCATTACGCCGGACATCATGTCGCTGGCCAAGGCATTGGGCGGCGGCTTCCCGGTCGGCGCCGTTCTGGCGACCGAGGCGGCCGCCGTAGGCATGACCGCGGGAACCCACGGCTCGACCTTCGGCGGCAATCCGCTGGCCATGAGCGCTGTGAACGCGACGCTCGATGTGATGCTCGAGCCCGGCTTCTTCGATCACGTCAATCGGATCGGGCTATTGCTCAAGCAGCGGCTGGCGGAGATCAAGGACCGCTATCCTTCGCTGGTCGCCGAAGTACGCGGCGAAGGGCTTTTGGTCGGTTTGCGGATGCTGGTGCCGCCGGGCGAACTGGTCGATGCGACGCGCGCGGAAAACATGCTCACCGTCGGCGCCGGCGACAATGTGGTGCGTCTGTTGCCGCCGCTGATCATCAGCGAGCAAGACATGGCCGAGGGCGTGAGCCGGCTCGACCGCGCCTTGGCGCGGCTCGAGCGGACCCATCAGGGCGACCATGCGCCCGGCCGCAAGCGGGAGTCCGCCGGATGACCGGCGTGCGGCATTTTCTCGACCTGATCGACGTGTCGGCTGCCGATCTGCGGGCGATGCTCGCCTCTGCGCGGGCCATGAAGGCCAAATTCAAATCCTCCGGCGGCGTTCGTACCGATCGCCCGCTCGCCGGCAAGACGCTGGCGATGATTTTCGAGCGGCCCTCCACGCGCACGCGTGTGTCGTTCGAGGTTGCGATGCGGCAGCTCGGCGGCGACGCTATTCTCTTGACCGCCGAGGAGATGCAGCTCGGCCGCGGCGAGACGCTCGGTGACACCGCCCGCGTCCTGTCGCGCTATATCGATATCATCATGATCCGGACTCTCGACCCGGCGGCGGTCTCCGAATTGGCGCGCGATGCCACAGTTCCCGTCATTAACGGCCTGACCCGGCGCTCGCACCCATGCCAAGTCTTGGCGGATGTCATGACGTTCGAGGAGCATCGCGGCCCGATCAGCGGCCGGACCGTGGCCTGGACCGGCGACGCCAACAATGTGCTGACGTCTTGGATGCACGCCGCCGAGCGCTTCCAGTTCCGCCTGCGGATTGCGACGCCGCCCGAGCTGGCGCCGAAGAAACCGTTGCTCGACTGGATCAAGTCCTCGGGCGCCGCCGTTACGCTCGGCACCGACCCCGACGAGGCCGTCAAGGGCGCCGACTGCGTCGTGACCGACACCTGGGTTTCGATGGGCGACCGTAACGGCGCGCGCCGGCACAATCTGCTCAAAGGTTACCAGGTCAATGCGCGGCTGATGGGGCGCGCCAAGCCCGACGCCGTTTTCATGCATTGCCTGCCGGCACACCGCGGCGAAGAGGTCACCGACGAGGTGATGGATGGGCCGCAATCGGTGGTGTTCGATGAAGCGGAAAATCGGCTGCACGCGCAAAAGGGCATTTTGACCTGGTGCCTGCAGGCGGCCGGCTAAGCCGTAGGCCAAGGCCTCACAAACGCCCGTGGCAGCACCTATATTCGGCCGCGATGAACAATCCCACCCTCGCCACTCCGGTTCGCGCGCCGTCCCAGGTCGGGCTCGACGACACCATCATGCCGTTCGCCGTCAAGACGCTGGATCTGCGCGGCCGCATCGTGCGGCTGGGACCGGCGGTCGACGCCATTCTCGGCAGCCACGATTATCCGACGCCGGTGGCGAAATTGCTCGGCGAGGCCATCGTGCTGACGGTCATGCTCGGCTCGGCCCTCAAAATCGAGGGGCGCTTCATCCTGCAGACCCAGAGCGACGGCCCGGTGCGCATGCTGGTGGTCGATTTCACCTCGCCGGGCAATGTGCGGGCGTGCGCCCGCTTCGATGCCGAACGGGTGGCGAAAGCGATTGCCGATGACGCCGCCTCGCCCGGACAACTGCTCGGCCATGGTCATCTCGCCATGACCATCGATCAGGGGCCGGAAATGAGCCGTTATCAGGGATTGGTCGCGCTGGAGGGCGGCAATCTGGAGCAAGCGGCGCACGAATACTTCCTGCGGTCGGAGCAGATTCCGACCCGCGTGCGTTTGAGGGTAGCCGAGGAATTCCGCAGCGGCGAAAACGGTCCGCGCCGGCATTGGCGCGCCGGCGGCATATTGCTTCAGTTCCTGCCGGCTGCACCGGAGCGCGCGCGCGTGGCCGATCTGCCTCCCGGCGACGCGCCGCCCGGCACCGTACCGCATGAGTTGCCGGAGGACGATGCCTGGGTCGAAGGCCGTGCGCTGATCGATACCGTGGACGATCTTGAACTGCTCGATCCGGACCTGTCGAGCGAGCGGCTCGCCTACCGCCTGTTCCACGAGCGTGGCGTGCACGTATTTCGTACCGCTCCGGTCAACGCCCAATGCTCGTGCTCGCGCGATAGCGTCGAGGCCATGCTCAAAAGCTTTCCGCAGGAAGACCGCGACGACATGGTCGAGAACGGGCGCATCACCGTGACCTGCGAGTTCTGCAGTTCGAGCTATGAGTTTGCCCCGCAGGACATCGTGTCGCCGGCTTCGACGCCCTCATAACCGCCGGCCTCGGTGGAGTTCGCCGCGATTTCGGCCGCGAGCGCGCGGTACTCAATAAGTCGCTGAAATAAAAGGCTTTCGCGCGAGCCGTCGGGCCTGTGCCCGCGGCCCGCACCGCTCGTCGCGGGGCGCCCGGGAACTAAAGCGGGTGCGACGAAATTGTCAGCGCAGACACGGCGGAGGCCAAAATGGGCAAGATCCTGATTGGCGTGGCGACGGCCGCTCTGTGGTTCGTGCTGTCGCACGCAGCAAATGCCGAGCAGGTGTGTCGCCAAGCCGGCCACGGTGGGCAAGCCTGCGACGGTGGGAATGTTGCCGGCATTGCCGTCGGCATTGTCCGCTGAGGCCAAAGGAAAATAGCGGTCACGGAACAGCGCGGATCGTGCCGCGCTTTGCGATCCGACTGCGCTGATTTCCTTTATCCCATCAGTTGATTGTGCGCCGGTTTTCCACGCTGTCGAGTGAGAACGCCGGCACTTCGATATCGAAATGCTCTCCGGACGCGCTTACCATGCCGTAGGTGCCGACCATGAATCCCGACGGCGTCTGCAGCGGCACGCCGCTGGTATATTCGAAGGCTTCGCCGGATTTCAGAACGGGTTCCTCGCCGACAACACCTGCTCCACGTACTTCCTGACGGCGGCCGTTGGCGTCGGTAATGCGCCAATGCCGGGTCTTGAGCTGCACGGTTTCAGCGCCATTGTTAGTGATGGCGATGGTATAGGCCCAGAAGAAATAGTTGTTCTCCAGGGAGGATCGTTCGGCAATGAACCGCGGAGTGACCACGACTTCGATATTGCGGGTGACCGCGCGATACATAGTGCCGTCCCTGCCCCTTGCCGGCGCGCCCTTGTGCGCCAGCCGCGGCGCCGGCCTCATTGTCAACGTATCCGTAAGCGATAGCTTGAAAAAGTGAACAACGTTGCGTGCGGCGTTGCAATAAGGAAGTGGATGCGCTTTCTCAAGCCGCATTGGCGGGACTAAATTGCCTAAATCGGCCGGAGCAGCCACAGGGTCGGGCGCCGCCGTTTTTTGCCGGAAAGCCGATTTTGCAGGGAAAATGACGCGGTCGTGACGATCATCGTCGACAAGCAAATGATCTCGCAGTCCTCGCCGGTTGGGGCGGTGCTGCCAAGCTCGACCGAGCGCGACCTGCGGCTCGATCTCTTCCGCGGCGTGGCGCTGTGGCTGATCTTTCTCGACCATATCCCGCAGAACATCGTGAACTGGTTCACCATCCGCAATTACGGCTTTTCCGACGCCACCGAGATCTTCATTTTCATTTCCGGCTACACCGCGGCCTTTGTCTACGGCCGCGCCATGCGCGAGCGCGGCATCATTATCGCGAGTGCGCGCGTGCTGCGCCGGGCCTGGCAGATCTACGTGGCGCATATCTTTCTTTTCACGATCTTCATGGCCGAGATCGCCTATGTGGCGGCGACCTTCGACAATCCGCTTTATGCCGAGGAAATGAATATTCTCAATTTCCTCAAGCAGCCCGACGTCACGATCTTTCAGGCGCTGTTGCTGAAGTTCAAGCCCGTCAACATGGACGTGCTGCCGCTCTACATCGTGCTGCTGCTGTTCTTTCCGCCGATGCTGTGGCTGCTGTTGCGTCAGCCGGCCTTCGCGCTCGCAGGCTCGGCGCTGGTCTATGTGCTGGCCTGGAACTTCGATTGGAACCTGCCGGCCTACCCGAACGGCGTCTGGTTCTTCAATCCGTTTGCCTGGCAATTATTGTTTGTGTTCGGCGCCTGGTGCGCGCTCGGCGGCGCCCAGCGTTTGTCCGGACTGCTGCGCTCGCGCATCGTGCTCGGTATTGCGTTCGCCTATCTGTTGTTTGCCTTCGCCATTACCCTGACCTGGTATGTCGAGCCGCTCGCCCGCTTCGTGCCGGGCTGGCTCAGCGCCTGGATGTATCCGATCGACAAGACCAATCTCGACGTGTTGCGGTTCGCCCATTTTTTGGCCTTGGCGGCAGTCACCGTGCGGTTCGTACCGCGCGATTGGCCGGCGCTGCGGTCGCCCTATTTTGCGCCGGCCATCCGCTGCGGACAGCATTCGCTGGAAATCTTTTGTTTGGGGGTGTTTTTGGCCTTTGCCGGCCAATTCATCATCAGCGAGTGGTCGGGCGGACCTTTGATCCAGGTCATTATAAGCTTAATCGGCATTCTTATCATGATCGCGACGGCATATCTGATATCGTGGTACAAGCACATGGAAGGGCGAGGTCCCACAACGCGGGCTAAACCGCCGGACGCCGACCTCGCGGGGGGAGACGTATGAAGCTTGCCGCCGCAGTCATTGCGACGCTTGCGCCGCTGGCTGCCTGTCTGTTCGGCGTCGCCGCCGCGGCGCCGCCCGAGCAATGCGGGGTGCCGCAGTCGTTGCTCGACACAGATGTCGATCTCGGCCGTGTTCTGAGCGCTTTCAAGACCAACCACCGGATCGCCATCACCGTGATCGGCTCGGGCTCTTCGGGGCTTAACGGCCCCGACGGCGCGCATGCGGCCTATCCGGCCCGGCTCGAAGATGTCCTCAAGCAACAACTGGCCGGTGCCAACGTCAAGGTTACCGCGCACGTTCAATCGAAGGAAACGACCGCCGCAATGGTGTCCGGCCTGGACAAGATCCTGGCCGACGACAAGCCGACACTGGTGATATGGCAGGCCGGGACCGTCGATGCGCTGGACGGCGTCGAACCGGATGACTTTCGCGACAGTCTCAACGACGGCGTCGAGAAAATCCAAGCGGCCGGCGCCGACGTGATCCTGATGAACATGCAGTACAGCCCGCATACGGAATCGATGTTCAACATTTCGGCTTATGCCGATGTGATGCGGGCCATCGCCGAGCAGCACGGCGCGCTGTTGTTCGACCGGCTCGCGATCATGCGTTCCTGGAACGACAGCGGGGCCTTCGATCTCTATGCCGCGACAAAAAAATATGATATGGCGCGGAAAGTTCATAACTGCATTGGCTGGGCCTTGGCGTCGCAAATCATCAACTCGGCACGTCTCGACGCCACGAGAGTGCAAACAACGCAATGAGTGCAGACCGGAACGTAACCACGGTCCGCTGCGGACGGGCGGCGCTCGTCGCCGCGCTTTTTGCAGTGCACATTGTTGCGGCGCACACTGCTTATGGACAAAGTTTGGGCGAGGCGCCGGGCCTGGTTCCCGAACTCATCCCGATAGCCGCACGGACCGAGACGCCCGCTGTGCCCCCGGCGTTGGCCGCGCCGAGTGAGCATCCTGTGACGGCCGCGTCGGCGAAGCCTGCCGCCGTCGCTTCAACGCTCGCGCCGCCGCAGCCGGTCTGCGCCGCGCCTGCCGATTTGACGCGCTTCGACCGTCCGCTGCTTCACACCATGCGGCGGCTGGCCAGCGGCTTGCCGCTCGTCATCGTTGCCATCGGTTCGTCGTCGACGGCCGGTGCTCTGGCCAGTTCGCCCGCCGCGAGCTATCCGGCCCGGCTCGCGGTCGAGCTACGAGCGCGGTTTCCAGGGCACGACATCACGGTGCTTAATCGCGGCGTCAACGGCGAGGTGACCGACGAAATGATGGGGCGGTTCGCGACCGATGTCATCGCCGCGCATCCGCAGCTTGTGCTGTGGCAGGTCGGCACCAATTCGGTGTTGCGCGACAATCCGCTGCAAGCCCATTCATCGCAGTTGCGTCAGGGTCTCGAAGAGCTCAAAGCCGCGGGCGTGGACGTTGTTCTTATCGATCCGCAATATGCACCCAAGGTTCTCGCCAAATCCGCGACGCCGGCCATGGTCGAGCAGATAGCGCTCGCGGCCAAGGAAGAGAACGTCGATCTGTTCCGGCGCTTCGCGGTCATGCGCGATTGGCATGAGATCCGGCATCTCGGCTTTAATGTCTTTGTGGCGCCGGACGCGCTGCATATGAACGACTGGGGCTACGCTTGCTGGGCCAAATTGATCGGCACGGCGATCGCGGAAGCCGCGACCCGTCCGATCGCATCGGCCGCGGCACATCCCGCGCACTGAACCTTCAACCGCCGGCGATCGCCCCTCGCGTCACTGCGACGGCGCGCCGTCGAAAAACCGCCGGCACGCCCTCGATTGCCGCGCCGGGTTCTCCTATCGACCTTGAAACTGCCTTACATCGATTTAAATGGTGCGGCTCGCGAGGGCGTGCCGGCGGTTTTGTTGTCCGGCGCGCGGGAGATCACCATGGATGACAGCGATAGCGGTGGCGCTGCTTTGCCCTTGCCGCGACATCAGCCGGTTCGGCTTATTTTTGCGGCCCTGATTCTGGTGATGCTGCTCGCCTCGCTCGATCAAACCATCGTTTCGACGGCCCTTCCAACCATCGTCGGGCAGTTGGGAGGACTGGCTCACCTGTCCTGGATCGTGACCGCGTACCTCCTGACGACGACGATCGTCACTCCGTTGTACGGAAAGCTCGGCGACCAATTCGGCCGCAAGATCGTGCTGCAATCGGCGATCCTCCTGTTCCTCCTCGGCTCGGCGCTGTGCGGTTTCAGCCAGTCAATGGGCCAACTCATCGCCTTCCGTGCCGTGCAGGGACTGGGCGGAGGCGGATTGATGGTGGTCACGATGGCCGTGATCGGCGACATTTTTTCGCCGCGCGAGCGCGGACGCTATCAGGGAATGTTCGGTGCGGTATTCGGCGTAGCGACGGTTATCGGACCATTGATCGGAGGATTTTTCGTCGAGCATCTGAGCTGGCGCTGGATCTTCTACATCAATCTCCCGCTGGGACTTCTGGCCGTAGGCGTCATCGGCTTTGCCTTTACCGCACCGAGCGTTCGCCGCCGGCGCAAGGTCGACTTGGCCGGCGCGGCGCTTTTGGCACTGACGCTGACCGGCCTGATCGTGTTGACGACCGTCGGAGGCACTGCCTTTGCGTGGAGCTCGCCGCAGATGCTGGCACTCCTCGTGTCGATCGTGCTTGCGCTCGCCGCATTCGTCGCCGTGGAGCGGCGCGCCGCCGAACCTATCCTGCCGATCGCGCTGTTCGCCAATCCGGTCTTCGTGATCGCTTGTACGGTCGGGTTCATTGTCGGTCTCGCGCTGTTCGGGTCGATTACCTACATGCCGCTTTATTTGCAGGTCGTCAGGGGCGCGAATCCGAGTACCGCGGGGCTTGCCCTGACGCCGATGATGGGCGGCGTCCTCATCACTTCGATCGTGAGCGGGCAAATCATAAGCCGTGTGGGACGCTATCGGCCGTTTCCAATCGCCGGCACCGCGGTGATGACGATCGGTCTCGGCCTTCTCGCCACACTCGGCGCCGGCACGACGATCTGGATCGCCTGCGCCTATATGCTCGTGCTCGGTCTCGGCCTCGGCATGGTCATGCAGGTGCTGGTGCTCGCGGTGCAGAACGCCGTCGGATATCGCGATCTCGGCGTGGCGACATCCGGCACGACCCTGTTCCGTTCGATCGGCGGCTCCGTTGGCGTATCCCTGTTCGGGGCAATTTTCACCGCGCACCTCACGGGCATGCTCGCCGCGGAGCTGCCGCCCGGCGCGCCACTGCCGGCGGCGACCGGAACGGCGAGCCTTCTGGCGCTGCCGTCCGCCGTCCGCACGATCTACATCGGCGCGTTCTCCGTGGCGCTCCAGCACGTCTTCCTGGACGCAGCCGTCGTGGCGGCGATCGCATTCGCATTCAGCTGGTTTCTCCGGGAACTGCCGCTGCGCGACCTCGCCCGGTCGGAATCGGTGGCGGAGAGCTTTGCCATGCCGACGGACGCGACGTCCTTGAGCGAACTGGAAAAGATCGTCGAGCAATTAAGCCGGCGCGAGAATCGCTGGGAGGTTTTTCGGCGCGTCGCCGAAGCCTCCGACGTGCGGCTGGCCCCGGACGAAATCTGGCTGCTGGCCCGGATTTGCCAGTCCGGCGAAGCGACCGATCCGGCCCAACTGACCCGGGAATACGGAGTGCCCGCTGCCAAACTGGAAGACGTGGCTCGACGCCTGCATGAATCCCGTCTGGTCATACGCTCCCCCGAAGGGGCGTTGATGGCGTCGGCCCAAGGCCTCGAAATGTTTCATTCGCTCCGGCGCGCCCGTGAAGCCCGGCTCAGCGCCATGCTGGCAAAATGGGCCCACGGCCAGCAGCCTGAAATCATGGCGCTGCTCGATCGCCTTGCCCGCACTTTGATGGCGGAATTGCCGGTCGAGCCGCGCGCCTTGGCGCGGCCGTGAGCGCGTCGTCGATCCAGGACCGGATCACACCGCGTCGAGTGCGGCGAGCACGTCTTCGACGATATCGTCCGGATGTTCGAGCCCGACCGAGACGCGCACCAGGCCGTCGCTAATGCCGAGCTCGGCGCGTTGCTCGGGCTTGAGCCGCTGGTGCGTGGTGGTGGCGGGATGGGTGATCAGGCTCTTGGCGTCGCCGAGATTATTGCTGATGCGCACGAGCTTGAGCGAATCCTGGAAGCGGAACGCGCCCGGCTTGCCGCCGCCGATCTCGAAGGCCACCAGCGTCGAGCCGCCGCGCATCTGCTTTTGCACCACCGCGGCCTGCGGATGGTCGGGACGTCCGGGATAAATGAGCCGCGTGATCTTGGGGTGACCGGCCAGCGCCGTCGCCAGCGCAGCCGCGCTGTCGGTCTGCCGGCGCACCCGCACCGCCAGCGTCTCCAGGCTTTTCAGGAGCACCCAGGCGTTGAACGGCGACATCGACGGTCCGGTCTGGCGCAACAGCACATGGATTTTGTCCATGATGAATTTTTGCGAAGCCAGAATGATGCCGCCGAGGCAGCGTCCCTGTCCGTCGATATGCTTGGTCGCCGAATAGACCACGCAATCGGCGCCGAGCGCGAGCGGGCTTTGATAGAGCGGGGTGGCGAACACGTTGTCGACGGTAAGCGTGGCGCCCGCTGCATGCGCGATCTTCGCCACCTCGGCGATGTCGATCACGTCGAGGGCGGGATTGGTCGGGCTTTCGAGAAAAAAAGCCTTGGTGTTCGGCCGCACCGCGTTGCGCCAGGCGTCGAGATTGCAGCCGTCGACCAGCGTCGAGGCGACGCCAAAGCGCGGCAGATACTCCTCGACGACATAGAGGCATGAACCGAACATGGCCTTTGACGCCACCACGTGGTCGCCGGCCTTGACTTGGCCGACCAGCGCCAGGGTGACCGCGGCCATGCCGGTCGCGGTGGCGCGCGCCGCTTCGGCGCCTTCGAACGCCGCCATGCGCCGCTCGAACATGTCGATGGTTGGGTTGGCGAAGCGCGAGTACTGGTAGCCGGGATCCTCGCCCTTGAAGCGGGCTTCAGCCTGGGCGGCATTGTCGTAGACGTAGCCTTGGGTCAGGAACAACGCCTCCGAGGTCTCGCCGAACGGCGAACGCAGCGTGCCTGATTGCACGAGGCGGGTTTCGGGGCGGTAGGTTTTGTTAGCGGACGCGGACATGTGGGTCTCCCTGGCCGACAACGCAGTGGCCAAACAAAAACCCGGCCGGGAGGACAATTCCTCAGGCCGGGCTCACACGTCCCCGGCCTTTTAGCGATTTATTTTACGTGGCTGCAAGCCGGCCGGCTCAAATGACCACGGGATAAGCGGGCTTATACGCCGCGGGCATCTTTGCGTCAAACCGGGCATCGGGTTAGATCGCGCAACAATCGCGGTGACCAAGTGACGCTGTCTTTCGCACCTGCCGACCGGGGAATTCTGCCCGACCGCTTGCTCACGGCGCTGGTGGACGCCGGCGGCATCAAGGCGCACTATCCGTTCGCGCCCGGGCAGGTCCAGCCGGCGAGCCTCGACCTGCGCCTTGGCAGCATCGCCTACCGGGTGCGTGCAAGCTTCCTGCCCGGCCCCGGCACCACCGTTGCCGATCGGCTCATCGAATTGAAGCTGCACGAATTCTCGCTCACCGGCGGCGCGGTCTTGGAAACCGGCTGCGTTTATATCGTGCCGCTGATCGAGCGGCTCGCTTTGCCTGCCGATATCGCCGGGTTCACCAATCCGAAAAGTTCGACCGGCCGGCTCGACGTCTTCACCCGCGTGATCGCCGACGAGACCCGCGGCTTCGATCGCGTCGCCGCCGGCTACAGCGGGCCGCTTTACGCCGAGATCAGTCCGAAGACATTTCCCGTCCTGGTGCGGGAAGGTTCGCGGCTGTCCCAATTGCGCTTGCGCCGTGGCGACGCCGTGCTCGGCGCCGAGGAATTGCGCGCACTGCACGCGCGCGAACGCCTGGTCGACCGCACCGAAGCGGTGATGGGCGATGGCGTCGCAGTCTCGATCGATCTGTCAGGTGCCGAGAAAGGCAAGTTGTCCGCGAATGGCGGCGGCATCGTCGGCTATCGTGCCAAGCGCCACACCGCGGT
Source organism: uncultured Alphaproteobacteria bacterium (assembly GCA_963827465.1). Lineage (GTDB taxonomy): Bacteria > Pseudomonadota > Alphaproteobacteria > Rhizobiales > Xanthobacteraceae > BOG-931. The sequence continues at coordinate 17,205 of CAWHBC010000002.1, read as the reverse complement.
CATCGAAGTCGAGCGGCGTGCCGCTTACGACGCCGCAGAATTCTGGGAGCCGATTGCCGCGCGCGCCGACAATAGCCTGATCCTCGATCCCGACGAATTTTATATTCTTGCTTCCAACGAAGCAGTCCAGGTGCCGCCCGATTACGCCGCCGAGATGGTGCCGTTCGATCCCTTGGTCGGCGAATTCCGCGTGCACTATGCCGGGTTCTTCGACCCCGGTTTCGGCTATGCCGGCGCCGGCGGGCTGGGATCGCGCGCCGTGCTCGAGGTGCGGTCGCGCGAGGTTCCGTTTATTCTCGAACACGGCCAGATCGTCGGTCGGCTGGTTTACGAAAAGATGCTGGCGCGGCCCGACCAGCTTTACGGCACCGGCATCGGGTCGAATTATCAGGCGCAGGGCCTCAAGCTGTCGAAACATTTTCGCTCGTGAGCGCCGGACCGCGCTGCCGCGCCAGCACGACGGCGCGCCACGCCGCGAGTCCAACCGCGAAAACGGCGATCCAGACGAGCCGCGAGCCGTAGCGATCCTGGTAGTGCGAAATCACCGCGCAGAACGCGGCGTTGGCGAGGAGGGCGAGCGTCAGGGTCGCGGCAAGACCTCCCAAGGCGGCGAATTCGGCGTTGCAAAATCCATAAATCGCCAACAGCGGCAGCAATGCCGTGGCGAGCCAAGCGATCGGGACATCGATGTCGTTGACGACGGTGAAGCCGATCTCGCCGTGCTGCTGGCGCGCGGCGCGCATGGCCGGGGCTACCGACGGCGTATAGCGTTCGACGATGCCGTAAGTATGGGCGATCGTGGTGAGAACGCCGTAGCCGGTCGCCACCGCGCCGAGTTGCCTTGCGGTATCGATCAGCGCCGTCTCGATCTGCATGCCGGGATAATCGCGCAGGCTTCCGAGCACGATCCGGCGCATCTCGCCGTCGAGCCCGGCAAACCGGCCGAGCTTGTTGAAAACACTGTCGTCCCACAAGAACGCGTCGGCGTCGCGCGGCAGCGCATCGCGGTAGGGACAAAGCTTGAGCCGCGGATCGGGGCAGTGGTCGTCGAGGTAACGCGTGACGATGCCATCCTGGAGCATGCGGGCGAAGGCGAGGCCGTAACCGCCCGGCGTCCAGGCGATCTTGCCCGCAACCGACGGCATTGGCGCCGACCAGGAGCGCGGCGCCGAGCACCAGCGCCGCGCCGGCGCGTACCACGCCAAGCCGCGGCACAAGGCGCGGCCACACAAGCGAGATCGGCAGCGCCAGCAAAGCGAGCGCCAGCAGCACCGCATAAGTGGCGCTGTGGGTCGAGACCGCAAAGGCGGTGAAGAGGACGAGCGCGACCCGTTCGCCCCGCGCGATACCTTCGCCGTGAAAGAGCAGCGCATGCAGCGCCAGCACGGCAAGGCCGGCAAAAATATCGGTCAAGAGCTCGCTGGCGATCCAGGGCAAGGCCGTCGTCGCTGCGAGCGCCGCAACGAGTGCAATGAGTCCGACAGGCGAGGGCTTAAATCCGTGAAGACGCAGGGTCAGGCCGATGATCCAGACCGCGGCGGCTGCCTGAAGGATGACGATCGGCCAGAAATCGAGCGGCCAGCCGGCGGCCAGGAACAGGCCGTAAGTGGTCGATCGGCTCGGCACCAGATAGCCTTCGAACCAGCGCGCGAGGTAACCGCCGGTGTCGTACTCCAGAAGCGGGAAACGATTCCAAAGCGCCGGTGATAAGAGCAATGCCGTGGCCGCTGCGAGGGCGGCGCAGCGCATGGAACGGGTGGAGGCCGCGGCATTGGTCGAGTCGGACATCCGGGCAACGTAACCCGGTCGTCGGCAATCGTGACGGGCTCGGCCGTGAGGCAATTTAGCACGGGTGCCGGAGGTTAAGTCGGCTCCGCGACGCTCGGCCGGAAAAATTCACAGCCATCCATTTCGCCAAAATATTTGTGGCATTTTGACCGGAACGGCGTTCTTGTGTGCAGGGGGAACGCGCGGCGCTGCCGGAAGGCGAGGTTGACGCAATGAGGCGGGCATTCCTGGCGGGCTGGGCCGCGGTGATTCTTGCGGCTCTGGGCTCCGTCACGCCCGGCACCCGATCGGCCCTGGCTCAATCCGGCTACGATCGGCCGGGCGGCGATTACGCCAGCGCCCCGGTGCCAGGCGGCGATCCGGCGGTGTGCGCCAGCCGCTGCGAGCACGAAAAAAATTGCCGCGCCTGGAGTTTTTCCTATCCGACCCCGGCGGGCGGCCCGGCGATGTGTTTTCTCAAGCGCGAAGTGGTGCCGCGGACGCAATCGAGTTGTTGCGTGTCGGGCGTGCGCGGCGCCGGCGTGATCGAGCCGCAAAGCGGCACGATCGAATATTCAATCGATCGCTTCGGCGGCGATTATCGAGCTTTTGAAACGCCGCCGGACCCCAAAGGTCAGGCCTGCGCCGACGCCTGCCAGGGAGAAAAGCGCTGCCGGGCCTGGACCTATCGCCGCCCGGGTTACGGTTCGGCCGCCGCGCATTGCTACCTGAAAGAGACCATCAAGCCGCCACGCCGCCGGCCCTGCTGCATCTCCGGCGTGGTGCGGTGATTACTCGAGGAGCAGTCAGATTCCGGTGAAGCACAGGTCAATCGCAGCAATGATCGCGTAACGACATGACTCTGCTGACCCCACAATCCGGCCCAGCAATCGGCGATGCACCGCCGCGAGTTCCTCGGTTACGAGCAAGTAGCCGCGGCCGACGACGTGTACCAATGGATGAAGCTGCGACGAGGCAAGCGACGAATTCGGTGCGGTAAGCGGAGCAACGATGATCGTCACCGCAGATGCAACGCGATTGTGCTGCAAAACAACCAAAAAGGGATAACGCGGTCGAGCAATCGCATTGTTATTCTCGACTATGTCGAATTGCTGCACGGCCTGTCAAAAAGTTCGAAAACCGTCCGAGAACAAATAGCCGTCCTGTTCGATCATCCGGTTATACGCATCGATGGCCTCGCGATTCTCTTCCTGCCACCGTCGCGTAAACTCCGCGCGTTCTGCTGCATGGAGGTTTGGCAGGCGTCGACGCAAAGCATCGATCAGCAACTGCGATAGATCGATGCCTGCCGCTTCCGCAGCGGCGATCGATTCTGGGTCGAGTTCGACCATGACAGGCTTGCCCATCGATTTATCTCCACTGGCCGCCTGTATAATACCGGAATCTCCTTAAATTTGCACGCGCTCGCCGCTCCAACGGCAGTCTCTCCGAGCGTCTGTGAGTGTTCTACCGAACCGCCGTAAAAAATCGCGACAGCCGTAAATCCGACGGCCAATCCCAGACCGGGGTGCCTTTGGCCGCGGCCATGTCCCAGGAGCCGACCAGCGCGTCGACGCGTCCGACGAGGTCCGAGACCGGCAACAGCCCGACGCCGCCGGCATCAAGCGGAACCCGGCTGTCCGCCGAATCGTCGCGATTATCGCCCATGACGAACAGATGATCGGGCGGCACCGTGACCTCAGGCATATTGTCGAGCATGCCGAACACTTGCTCTTTGAGAATAGTATGCTGGCGCCCGCCGGGGAGTGTCTCGATGAAGCGCTCGGCCGGCTGCCGAGCGCCGTTCTCGTCTTCCGACCAGCCCATGCCGTCGGCTTTCAGACCGACCGGCGCGCCGTTGATCCACAGTCGCCCGTTCTTCATCGCGATACGGTCGCCGGGCAGTCCGACGACGCGCTTGACCCAGATCTGCGAGCGGTTGCCCGGCCAGCGGAACACCACGACGTCGCCGCGCTGCGGCAGCGCGCCCAGAACACGCTCGGTGTTGGGCAACGTGATAAAGATCGGCAGCGACGCCGAGCTGTAGCCGTACGGATATTTTGTCGCCAACAGTTCGTCGCCGATCTGCAGCGTCGGCTCCATCGAGCCCGACGGCACATAATAGGGTTCGGCAATGGCGGTCTTCCCGGCGATCACGATCAGAACGATGACCGCGATGTCGAAGACGCTCCTGAGCCAGCCTTTCATCTTATGAAATCTCCGCGAAACGCCGCGCCCGGCACAATCAGATCAGCCGCCGGTCCCGCCGACGGTGATACGGTCGATGCGCAGCGTCGGCTGGCCGACGCCGACCGGGACGCCTTGACCGTTCTTGCCGCAGGTGCCGATGCCGTGATCGAGCGCCAGATCGTTGCCGACCATGGACACACGATGCAGATCGGTCGGGCCGTTGCCGATCAGCATGGCGCCCTTGATCGGTGCACCGACCTTGCCGTTTTCGATGCGGTAGGCCTCGGTGCACTGGAACACATACTTGCCCGACGTAATGTCGACCTGGCCGCCGCCGAAATAGGTCGCGTAGACGCCATTTTTCACCGAGGCGATGATCTCGTTCGGATCGCGCGTGCCGGCGAGCATGTAGGTGTTGGTCATCCGCGGCATCGGCACATGGCCGAAGCTCTCGCGCCGGCCGTTGCCGGTCGGTTTCATGCCCATCAGCCGGGCGTTCTGCCGGTCCTGCATATAGCCGACCAGAATGCCGTCTTCGATCAAGACGGTGCGGCTCGTCGGCGTGCCTTCGTCGTCGATCGACAGCGAGCCGCGGCGGGCCGCCATGGTGCCGTCGTCGACCACGGTCACGCCTTTGGCCGCAACCTGCTGGCCCATCAGCCCGGCAAAGGCCGAGGTCTTCTTGCGGTTGAAATCGCCTTCCAGGCCGTGACCGACGGCCTCGTGCAGCATGACGCCCGGCCATCCTGGACCGAGCACCACATCCATCTCGCCGGCCGGCGCCGGCACCGCGTCGAGATTGACCAAGGCCTGGCGGATGGCGTTGTCGACCGCGCCTTGCCAGGCATTGGTGGCGAGGAAGCGCTCATAGCCTTCGCGGCCGCCGTAACCGTCGCTGCCGGTCTCCTGGCGGCTGCCGTCGCCGACAACGACGGAGACGGAGACGCGCACCAGCGGGCGCACGTCGCGATAGGTTTCGCCATCGGCACGCAAAATTTCGACCGCCTGCCACGTCGCGGCAATGCTCGCCGTCACCTGGCGCACCCGCGGATCCTTGGCGCGGGCATAGGCATCGATGGTTTGCAGAAGCTGCGCCTTGGCTTCGAAAGAGGGCGCCGCCAGCGGGCTTTCGTCGCTGTAAAGCTTCACATTGCTGCGCGCCGGCGGCTCGGCATAGTGGCCGGAATAGCCGCCCTTGACCGCGCGCACGGCGTCCGCGGCACGTTCGATCGCCGCCTCGGATACGTCGGAGGCATGGGCATAGCCGACCGCCTCGTCTTTGACCGCGCGCAGCCCGAAGCCCTGTGACGTGTCATAAGTCGCCTGCTTCAGCCGACCGTTGTCGAAGGCCAGCGCCTCGGATTGGCGGTATTCGAGGAACAGTTCGCCGTCATCGGCGCCGTCGAGGCCGCGCGAGACGATCTTGGACAGACGCGGCCGGTCCAAGCCGGCGCGGTCGACGAGCGAGATGGGGGCATCGGACATTGCGGATTACCTTGGGCGCGTTTCTTTGGGGCGAATGGACGATCGCACCCTACATAAGCGCTTCGCCGCCAACGGGCGAGGGGGCGTTTAGTCCCGCTTGGGAATGCCGGCCTTGGCGATGACGCCGCCCCATCTGGCGATGTCGGCCCTCAACCGCGCGGTCATGTCTTCCGGCGTGCTCCAGCGCATCGCCATGCCGACGGCCTGTGCCTTGGCTTGAATGTCCGGATCGGGGATGACCGCTTTCATGGCGCTATTGAGCGTGGCGATGACGGCTTTCGGCGTCTTAGCGGGAACCGAAAGCCCATTCCAGCTCACCACGTCATAATCCTTGATGCCGCTTTCGATGACCGTCGGTAGCTGTGGCAGATAGGCCGTGCGTTGCGCGCCGGTCGAGGCCAGTGCGACCATTTTGCCGCTGTCGAGAAAGCCGTGAACCGCCGCATAGAACTCGAAGGCCAGGTCGACGTCGCCGCGCATCACGGCATTGGCCATGTCGGACGAGGTGCGGAAGGTCACGATCGTGGCCTGGATGCCGGTGATGCTGTCGAACAGGAGCGCCGCCAAATTCTGTGTGCTGCCCGGCGTGATAGTGCCGATATTGAGCTTGCCGGGATTGGCGCGTGCCGCCGCGATCAAGTCCGCAACGGAATGCAGGGGGATCCCGCGCGTGTCACAATCAGGAGGTCGAAGAAGGCGGCTGTGGAGACCGAGCCGAAGTCGGTCAAGACATCGAACGGCAGCTTGTTGAACAGCGCGGTGGCGATCGCGGTATTATTGCCGGTCATCAACAGCGTGTAGCCGTCCGGCGCGGCACTGGCTCCGGCTTGCGCGGCGACAATGCCGCCGGCGCCCGGGCGGTTCTCGATGACGAATTGCTGGCCGAGCCGGGTGGAAAGCTTGTCGCCGAGGAGCCGCATGCCGACATCGGCGACGCCGCCGGGGCCATACGGCACGATCAGCACCACCGGATGATCGGGATAATGGCTTTGCGCTGCGCTCGGGCGGGCCCCGAGCGTCGCGATGGCCGCAACAATCGCGGCAGCGAAAGCCGCCAGCCAGCGACACTTTATGCACATGAATACCCCCCGCCGTTTCTTGCCGGCAGGGTACGCCGCAGGCTCAAGCCGTCAATGTGCGGTGTCGGCAGGCTTAGGGAAGCGCGTCGTAGCCCTCGCCAAAGCCCTTGAGGCTCATGGGAAAGCCGATGCCTTCTTCGGGTGTCTGAAAGATGATGAAGGTCGAGGTTTTGCCGGTCCGCAATTTATTGATCAGGTTGTCGTCCATGACGACCTCGGCAACGCAGCCATTGGGCAGGCAACGGACGAAGCCGGCGCGGCCAACATCCTGGTTGTCGATCTTCAGGCCCAATCCCGACGGCAGCAGGACCCCGAGCGGGGCGACCACGCGCATCAGGCGGCTTTTCTGGTCGGCGGTTTTCAGCACGATCACCGTCAACCCGACATTGGGACGGTCCTCGGCCGTTACGCTCTGCATCAGCGCGCATTGCTCGGTTTGCGCGCCCGGCGGCGTGTCGCAGCGGATTTGCCAGTCGCCGTGGACCGATTTGACCGCGCCTTGGGCAAACCCGGGTCCACTGAAGGCCAAAAGGCAGGCGACGATCACCACGAAACAAAGGGCCGTGCCGGCGGCGGCCGTGGCCAATGGCCGTGTCCGCCATCCGCCGTCGAAATTGGCCATGATTCCGTTTCCCCTGACCAGCCGTAAAGGCGCCCCTCTCAGGCTAATTGCGTCAGGCCGTTGCCGAATCACTCGCGATGGCCGGCCGCTGGGCGAGCCTGCCTACATGGTGAGCCCGCAGTGTCAAGCCGATCCACACCAGCGCATTGTGGCCGCGGCAAGGTAACGGAAGCGCGTTTTCGGTCAAAGCGGCAGCGTCCGAATGCCGCTATGGGCGGTAAGGGTAATTGCTGCCGATGAGTGCATTGCAGCAGGGCCGGATTTGTGGTTTGGAGAAACCGGGATTCCCCTATCCCGCCGAGCCTGCCCAAGGACTTGAAAGTCGTGGAGCAAGTCCCGCCGATGCAGGCGGCGTCATACCGTCGCGATCTGCGCCGAAGCACACCTCTGCGCCGCTCGCCGGCGGTCGTGACCAGGACCAGAAACAGGGAGCTGAACGAGACATGAAAGTGTTCTCACGCCTGACCGGCATTACGGTAGCTGCCGGCGCCTTGGTAGCCAGCGCCGGGGCGGCGTTCGCCGGCCTCGGCCAGCCGTCGCCGTGGGAGATGGATCTGCAGACGGCGGCCTCGCCGGTGATGCAGCAGATTTCCGAGTTCCACTTCTTCCTGCTTTGGGTCATCGGCGCGATTTCGGCCTTTGTCCTCGCTCTGCTTCTGATCATCATCGTGCGCTTCAATGCGCGGGCCAATCCGACGCCGTCGCGCACCACCCACAACACGCTCTTGGAGACCGCCTGGACCATCGTCCCGGTGATCATCCTTGCGGCGATCGCGGTGCCGTCGTTCCGGCTCCTGTTCGTCGAGCTCGACGTGCCGCATCCGGACCTCACGGTGAAAGCCACCGGCAAGCAGTGGTTCTGGAGCTACGCCTATCCCGACAACGGCAATTTCGAATTCGATTCGATCATGATTCCGGAGAAGGAGCTCAAGCCGGGTCAACTGCGGCTTCTGAGCGTCGACAATGAAATGGTCGTGCCGGTGAACAAGGTGGTCCATGTCCTGGTCACCGGCGCCGACGTCATTCACTCGTTCGCGGTGCCGTCGTTCGGCATCCGCATCGATGCCATTCCCGGCCGCATGAATGAAACCTGGTTCAAAGCAACGACGACCGGCATGTTCTACGGCGAATGCTCCGAGCTGTGCGGTAAGGACCACTCTTTCATGCCGATCGCCGTGCATGTCGTGAGCGAGAACGATTTCAATGCCTGGGCCGCGCAAGCGAAACAGAAGTTCTCAGCTGAAAATGGCGTACCGCCGAATACGTTTGCGGCGGCCGGCGGACCGTCGCCGCAATGACGCGTGGGACGCTTAAGACGGAACAGACGACGAGCGTTGGCTAACGAAGGAACCGGCAATGGATACGATGACACACGCGGCTCACGGCCATGAAGGCGGGCATGAAATTCCGCACGGCTGGCGCCGCTTCGTCTATTCGACGAACCACAAGGACATCGGCACGATGTACCTGGTGTTCGCGCTGATTGCCGGGCTTATCGGCGGCGCCCTGTCGATCGCGATCCGGGCCGAGCTTATGTATCCCGGCCTTCAGGTCTTCCCGGACAGTCACGTCTATAACGTCTTCATCACCGCGCACGGACTGATCATGATCTTCTTCATGATCATGCCGGCCATGATCGGCGGCTTCGGCAACTGGATGGTGCCGCTGATGATCGGAGCGCCCGACATGGCGTTCCCGCGTATGAACAACATCTCGTTCTGGTTGCTGCCGGCGTCCTTCAGCCTGTTGTTGATCTCGATGTTCATGCCGGGCGAGCCCGGTGCCAACGGCGTCGGCGTCGGCTGGACGCTGTATGCGCCGCTGTCGACCTATGGCAGCCCGGGTCCGGCGATGGACTTCGGCATCCTGGCGATCCATCTCGCCGGCGCCTCGTCGATTCTGGGCGCCATCAACTTCATCACCACGATCTTCAACATGCGCGCGCCCGGCATGACGATGCACAAAATGCCGCTGTTCGTATGGTCGATCCTGGTGACGGTGTTCCTGCTGCTGCTGGCGCTGCCGGTGCTGGCCGGCGCGATCACCATGCTTCTCACCGACCGCAATTTCGGCACCACCTTCTTCAATCCGGAAGGCGGCGGCGATCCGCTGTTGTTCCAGCACTTGTTCTGGTTCTTCGGCCACCCGGAAGTTTACATCCTCATCCTGCCGGCCTTCGGCATGGTCAGCCAGATCGTGGCGACGTTCTCGAAGAAGCCGGTGTTCGGCTATCTCGGCATGGTTTACGCGATGGTGGCGATCGGCGGCATCGGCTTCGTGGTGTGGGCGCACCACATGTACAATGTCGGCATGTCGGCGAGCGTGCAGGCCTATTTCATCGCCGCCACCATGGTGATCGCGGTGCCCACGGGCGTGAAGATCTTCTCCTGGATCGCCACGATGTGGGGCGGCTCGGTGGAGTTCAAGACGCCGATGCTGTGGGCGATGGGATTCATCTTCTTGTTCACCATCGGCGGCGTGACCGGCGTCGTTCTCGCCAATGCCGGCGTCGACCGCGCGCTGCACGGCACGTATTACGTCGTCGCGCATTTCCACTACGTGCTGTCGCTCGGCGCCGTGTTCGGCATTTTCGGCGGCTGGTACTACTGGTTCCCGAAGATGACCGGCTACATGTACAACGAGACCATCGGCAAGCTTCACTTCTGGGTGACCTTCATCGGCGTCAACATCGTGTTTTTCCCGCAGCACTTCCTCGGGCTCGCCGGCATGCCGCGCCGCTATGTCGATTACCCCGACGCCTTCGCCGGCTGGAATTTCGTCTCGTCGATCGGCTCCTACATTTCCGGTTTCGCCGTGCTCATCTTCCTCTACGGCATGGTGCTGGCGTTCGTGAAAAAGGAACGCGCGGCCGACAATCCGTGGGGGCCGGGCGCCACGACGCTGGAATGGACGCTGTCGTCGCCGCCGCCGTTCCATCAATATGAAACGCTGCCGCTGATCCGATGAGCCTGACCGTCGCCCGCGTCGAGCCCAGCATAGCGGGTGTCGGCGATTACATCGAACTGATGAAGCCGCGGGTGATGTCGCTCGTGGTGTTCACTGCGCTGGTCGGGCTCTTGGTGGCGCCCGGCCATGTGCATCCGGTGATCGCGATGACCGCATTGCTGTGCATCGCGGTCGGCGCCGGCGCCGCCGGGGCGCTGAATATGGCTTACGACGCCGACATCGATGCGCTGATGGCGCGAACCGCGGGACGGCCGATCCCGCGCGGCCGCATCACGGCCGGCGAGGCGGCCGGCTTCGGCATGACGCTCGCCGCATTTTCCGTGGTGTCGCTTGGGCTGCTGGTCAATTGGGTGGCCGCAGGAATGCTCGGCTTCACCATCCTGTTCTACGCCGTCATCTATACGATGTGGCTGAAGCGCGCGACGCCGCAGAACATCGTTATTGGCGGCGCCGCCGGCGCCTTGCCTCCCATGATCGGCTGGGCGGCCGTGACAGGGGGCACTGCGGTCGAACCGATCCTGCTGTTCCTCATCATTTTCTTTTGGACGCCCCCGCATTTCTGGGCGCTGTCACTGTATCGCGCCGAAGATTATGCGCGCGCCGGCGTGCCGATGCTGCCGGTGGTCGCCGGCGAGCACGAAACGCGACGCCACATTCTGATTTACACCTTGCTGCTGGCGCCGCTCGGCGTGGCGCCGTGGCTGCTCGGCTATGCCGGGCCGACCTATGGAATTGCCGCGGCGGCGGTCGGCGCGATCATGATCGCGCTGGCGTTCCGGGTCCGCGCCGAGCGCGGCGGCTACGCCGCCAGCAAGCAAATGTTCGCCTTCTCGATTCTCTATCTCTTTCTGCTGTTTGCCATGTTGCTGGTCGATCGGTCGTCCGGGCTGCTGTTCGGTCATGTCGCGCTATGACAATGGTGAGCGATCCAGTGGATGACTTCACGAAGCGATTCATGGGCGATCCTCCGGGTCATTCTCCGGTGCAGCCCGGCGTGAAGCTCACCGAGCAGCAGTTGCGCGCCCGCCGTTCCCGATCGATTGCGATTGCCTTGGCGCTCGGCGCCTTTGTCATCGTGATCTTTCTGGTGACGATCGTGCGGCTCGGCGGCAACGTCCTGACCCCGCCGATGTAGCGGCTCATGTGAATCCGGCCATGCACGCACCGCTCAATCTTCCGAAACGACCCCGCGGCGGCCGCCGCGATCTCGCGGTGGCGGCTGCCTGCGGCGTCTTTGTCGCGGTGATGGTGGGCGTATCCTATGCGGCGGTGCCGCTGTATTCCTGGTTCTGCCGCACCACCGGCTTCGGCGGCACCACGCAAGTGGCGCATGCGCTGCCGACGCGCGAAATGTCGGGCCGCACCGTCACAGTGCGCTTCGATTCCAATGTCGCGCCCGGTCTGCCCTGGCTGTTCGAGCCGGAGCGCCGCACCATCGACGTGCATCTCGGCGAAGTGGTGACGGTCTATTATACGGTGACCAACCAGGCCGCGCGCGCGACCACCGGTCAAGCCGGTTACAACGTGACGCCGCCGACGGTCGGCGCCTATTTCGACAAGATCAACTGCTTCTGCTTCACCCAGCAGACCATGAAGCCGAGCGAAAAGCGCGACATGGCGGTGGTGTTCTATGTCGATCCGAAGCTCGCCCAGGATTCAGAGCAGGATGCGCTTTCCAATATCACGCTGTCCTATACATTCTATCCGGTGAATCAGCCGGAGCCGCCGGTGGCGGAGAGCGAGTCGAAGAAGTTCGGACACATCTAGAGGAAGACGACGATGGCTGACGTTGCCCACGCCAAACCGCACCACGATTACCATCTGGTCAACCCCAGTCCGTGGCCGGCGATCGGCGCGACCTCGGCGTTCGTTCTGGCGCTTGGGCTGATTTTATGGATGCACCATTCGGTCGATTACGCGCCGCTGATTTTCGGCGCCGGCGCCATCGGCGTCGCCTATACCATGATCGGCTGGTGGCGCGACGTCATCAACGAGGCCGAGTTCGAAGGCGATCATACCAAGGTGGTGCAGATCTCGCACCGCTACGGCATGATCCTGTTCATCGCCTCCGAAGTGATGTTCTTCGTTGCCTGGTTCTGGGCCTATTTCAACACCGCGCTGTTTCCGGACGAGTTTCGCGACATCGCGCGGATCGCCTACACCGGCGGGGTGTGGCCGCCCAAGGGCGTACTCACTTTCGATCCGTGGCACTTCCCGCTGCTCAACACGCTCATCCTGCTCACCTCGGGCACCACGGTCACCTGGGCGCATCACGCGCTCCTGGAAAACGATCGCAAGGGTCTGGTCTGGGGTCTGGTGCTCACCATCGGGCTTGGCTTGAGCTTCACCTGCGTGCAGGCCTGGGAGTACATGCACGCGGCGTTTCACTATTCCGGCAACCTCTACGGCGCGACCTTCTTCATGGCGACCGGCTTTCACGGCGCCCATGTCATCATCGGCTCGATCTTTCTGATCGTCTGCCTGTTCCGCGCGCTTGCCGGCCAGTTCAAGCCGACCCAGCATCTCGGCTTCGAGTTTGCCGCCTGGTACTGGCATTTCGTCGACGTGGTGTGGCTGTTCCTGTTTAGCTGCATCTACGTTTGGGGCCAGGGACCGCCGATCGCGGGCTAGCCGCGGCGGTTCTCCGCCCGTCCCCGCGGAAGCGGGAATCTTGGATGCGCAATGCGGGCGTCTCCGCTTCCGCGGGGACGAGCGAACGCATACATACGGGACATGGCCGAAAACCAAATCAGCACGCTCTCCGGCTCGATCCGTGCAGGATTGCTGTGCGCATGTCCGCGCTGCGGGAAAGGCAAGCTGTTCCAGGGATTTCTGAGCGTGCGGCCGCGCTGCGAGGTGTGCGGACTCGATTACGCCTTCGCTGATTCCGGCGATGGGCCGGCGGTGTTCATCATGTTCTTCGCCGGGGCCGTCGTGGTCGGCGCCGCGCTGATCACCGAGGCGCTTTATCATCCGCCTTATTGGGTCCACGCCGTGTTGTGGCTGCCGCTGATCTTTGTTCTGACGCTTGGACCGTTGCGGCCGATGAAAGGCCTGATGATCGCGCTGCAGTACCATCACAAGGCCGCGGAAAGCCGATTCGGCGGCGATTGGACATGAGGGCGCCGAACGAATTTGACGGGCGCCGCGCGGGCGTGCCGCGCCGCCGTTCGTGGCTCACGCTGCTGGTGCCCGCCTTCCTTGCGTTTTGCTTCCTGATCGGGCTTGGCGTCTGGCAGCTCCAGCGCAAGACCTGGAAGGAAGGCCTGATCGCCGAGCTGACCGACCGGCTCGCCGCGCCTCCCGAAGCACTGCCGCCGCCCAAGAGCTGGCCGCAGCTTCAACAAGCGCGGGACGAGTACCGCCGCGTCGAATTCAAGGCGGAGTTCGAGCCGAGCCATGACGCGCTGGTCTATGCCGCGGCGGCGGCGTTCCGTCCCGACGTAAGCGGACCCGGCTACTGGGTCTTCACGCCGGCGCGGCTCGCTGACGGCAGCGTGGTGATCGTCAATCGCGGCTTTGTGCCGGAGGGACGCCAGGATCCGAAATCGCGGCCAGGCGGCCAGGTTACCGGAACCGTCGACATCGTCGGTGCCATGCGCTGGCCTGATACCAGGCACTGGTTTACCCCGGGCGATGACCCCGCGCATAATCTGTGGTTCGCCCGCGATCCCGTGGCGATCGCGGCCGCCAAACACATTGGTCCGGTCGCACCGTTTTATGTCGAGCAGGAGTCGCCGGTGCCGCCCGGCGGCCTGCCGCAACCGGGCAAGCTCGTGGTCAGCCTGCCCGACAATCACTTGCAATACGCGATCACTTGGTTCGGCCTGGCGGCGGTCCTGGTGGGAGTTACCGTCAGTTTTGTCCTGAGTTCCAGACGCCGCAAGCCCGGCCGGCCGGCATCGGCCTCAGAGGCATAGGGCATTATTGCCCTTCCATGGGACTACTTGCGCTCCCTTGGCGTTACCCCAGAAGCCATCTACTGTGATGCCGGTTTTGGCGCCGGGCAGGGCCGGTGCGCCGTAGAAAAGACATCGGAATCAAGGACTTAATTCAGCCCCCGCATCTGCCGCGGTGCGCAGGAGAGAAGGTGCGCTACGTTTCCACCAGGGGTGAATCCCCACCGCTCGGCTTCGCCGAAGCCATGCTCGCGGGCCTTGCCCGCGATGGCGGTCTCTATGTGCCCGAGGCCTGGCCGCGCTTGCCCGCGGCAACCATTGCCGGCTTCGCTGGCCGTCCTTACGCTGAAGTGGCCGCCGAGGTGATCCGGCCTTTTGTCGGCGATTGGCTCAGCGAAGCCGACCTCGGCCGCATGACGCGCGAGGCCTACGGTAATTTTCGTCATCCCGCCGTGGCGCCGCTGACGCAGCTCGGCGTCAATAGCTTCGCGCTCGAACTGTTTCACGGCCCCACGCTCGCCTTCAAAGATGTGGCGATGCAGCTTTTGGCGCGGCTGATGGATCACGCTTTGGCCGCGCGCCGCGAGCGCCGCACCATCGTCGTGGCGACGTCGGGCGATACCGGCGGCGCCGCGGTCGAGGCGTTTTCCGACCGCGGCCAGGTCGATGTCGTCGTGCTGTTTCCGCATGGCCGCATTTCCGAGGTTCAGCGCCGCATGATGACGACGGCGGCCGCCGGAAACGTCAGCGCCATCGCCATCGAGGGCACGTTCGACGATTGCCAGGCCATCGTCAAAGGCCTGTTCAACCATCACGCCTTTAGCGACCGGGTCCGCCTGTCCGGCGTCAATTCGATCAATTGGGCGCGCATCGTGGCGCAGGCGGTCTATTACTTCACCGCGGCGGTTTCGCTCGGGGCGCCGGCGCGCAAAATCGCTTTCACCGTTCCGACCGGCAATTTCGGCGATGTCTATGCCGGCTACGTGGCGCAGCGCCTGGGCCTGCCGATCGACCGGCTGGTGATCGCCACCAACGTCAACGACATTCTCGCCCGCACTTTGGCGACCGGAATTTACGAGCAGCGCGACGTGGTGCCGACCACCTCGCCGTCGATGGACATCCAGGTGTCCTCGAATTTCGAGCGTCTGTTGTTCGAGGCCTGCGAACGTGACGCGGGCGCGGTGCGGGCCTTGATGGGCTCGCTGCAGCAGTCACGGCGGTTTGCGCTGTCCGCTGCCGCTCTGTCCGCCATTCGCGCGCTGTTCTCGGCCGGTCGCGCCGGCGAGGATGAGGTCGCGGCGACCATCCGTACCGTCAAGCGCGAAACCGGCAATTTCGTCGATCCGCATACCGCGGTCGGCATTGCGGTGGCGGAGAAGGAACCGCGCGATCCGGCCGTGCCGATGGTGGTGTTGTCGACCGCCCACGCCGCGAAATTCCCCGATGCGGTCGAAGCCGCATGCGGTGCGCGGCCGCCGCTGCCGGAGTGGTTATCCGATCTCAGTCAACGGCCGGAGCGCGTCACGGTGCTGCCGGCTGATCAGTCCGCGGTTGAGCGGTTCGTCCTGTCGACGAGCCGCGCCGCGCAGGAAGGAGCGGCAGCATGAGTGTTGAGGTGACGACCTTGAAATCCGGCATCAATGTGGTGACCGACGCGATGCCGCATCTCGAGACCGCCTCGCTCGGCGTGTGGGTCCATTCCGGCAGCCGCGACGAACACCACGACGAGCATGGCATCTCGCACTTCCTCGAGCACATGGCGTTCAAGGGCACGCGGCGGCGCAGCGCGCGCCAGATTGCCGAAGAAATCGAGGCGGTGGGCGGCGACCTCAACGCGGCGACCGGCGCCGAGAGCACCGCCTATTACGCGCGCGTGCTCAAGGCCGACGTGCCGCTGGCGCTCGACGTCTTGTCGGACATTCTGTCGGAGCCGGCGTTCGACCGCGAGGAGCTCCTGCGCGAGCAGAACGTCATCGTTCAGGAAATCGGCGCCGTCGCAGATACGCCGGACGATCTGATTTTCGAGCACTTGCAGATGATGGCCTTCCCCGACCAGTCGCTCGGCCGCTCGATCCTCGGCACGCCGAAAACGGTGCGGTCGTTCGACGGCGGCAAATTGCGCACTTATCTCGGCCGCAATTATCGCGCGCCCGACATCGTCGTCGCCGCCGCCGGCGCCGTCGAGCATCGCGCGGTGCTGGCCGAGGTTGAAAAGCGCTTCGCCGCGTTCAACGGTCCCGCCAGCCCGACGCCGGAACCGGCGCGCTTCGGCGGCGGCACGCATGTCGAGAAGCGCGAGCTGGAACAGGTGCATATCGCGTTGGCGCTGCCCGGCGTGTCGATCGTCGACCCCGCGCTTTATAGCCTGCAGGTGTTCACCAACATTCTCGGCGGCGGCATGTCGTCCCGGCTGTTTCAGGAAGCCCGCGAGCGGCGCGGTCTGTGCTACTCGATCTACTCCTTTCATGTGCCGTATTCCGACATCGGCATGTTCGGCCTTTACGCCGGCACCGATGCCGCCGACACCTCGGAACTGATGCGGCTTATTGTCGACGAGATCGCCTCTACCGCAGAGACGCTGTCCGAGCCGGAATTGGCGCGCTCCAAGGCGCAGATGAAGGCCGGCCTGTTGATGGCGTTGGAAAGCTCCGGTGCACGCATCGAGCAATTGGCGCGGCAGATGCTGTCGCGGGGACGGCCGATCCCGCTCCACGAGCTGGTCGAGAAGGTCGAATCCGTCACCATCGAAAGCGCGCGCGCGGCCGGCCGGGCGCTGTTGTCGCGCGGCAAGCTCGCGACGGCCGTGCTGGGCCTGGGCTCCGGGCTTGAAAGTGCGGCGGCAATTGCCGAAAGTCTGACGCGCCGGGCGGCGTGAGACGATTGCGTTCCCGCTCGTCGCCATGCCGGCGGGGCGTGAGTATCGTACGATAGGAATTGGCTGGCCGCTGGCGCGGCAATGAACGAAAATATCCCGATTGAGCATGGCGTTCTTCCGCACCATCAATTTCAGCGAGCCGCTGCCAAGCATCGATGGCGACGGTGTTACGCTGCGGACGCCGCAGATGACGGACTTCGAGGAATGGGCGGCGCTGCGTGAGACCAGCCGCGATTTTCTCACACCCTGGGAGCCGACCTGGCCGGACGACGACCTGACCAGAAGCGCATTCCGCCGCCGGCTCAAGCGCTACGCCGAAGA
>CAWHBC010000001.1:0-34864 GCA_963827465.1 uncultured Alphaproteobacteria bacterium | reverse complement strand
ACCGGGCAGGAACGCCGGATCCTGGAGCTGATCGGGGAGGGACTGACGAACCGGCAGATCGGCGAGCGGATATTCCTCGCCGAGAAGACGGTTGAAGAACTACATCTCTGCGCTGTTCACCAAGCTCGGGATCGAACGCCGCGCCCAGGCCGCCGCCTACGTCGCCCGCCTGTTCTCCGAGCACCACGACACCGGAAATCCGGTGGCTCTGACCGCCTGATTCCCATGACCTAGTTTTGACCGCCGGGAGGCCGATATGAGCATGGCGCCGGCGGCTGACAGCGTGTACGCCCTGCTGGCCGACAGGACCACGGTCAAGATCCGCCAGACCGTTCCGGCCGACTTCGGCGCGGTCAAGGCCATGTACGAGGCGGTGTCCCCGACGACATCTACCTGCCGTTTAACCTCACAGGCCGCCGCGCAGTAGAGGCGCATCGGACCTGCCGCGCTGGCGGTCCCGGACGCGTCGCGCTGCTCGCGCTGGCCGACGGCGTGATCGTCGGCTGCGCCAGCTATTACATCTTGGCCCGCCCGCCCAGCCGGACCGCACAGCGGAGATCGCCTTGCCGTCGCCGATCACATCCGCCACAGGGCATCGCGACGCTGCTGTCGAGCATCTCGTCTCCTTCGCCGTCAGCCACCAGGTACAGCGTTCAGCGCAGAGGTACTGGCCGAGAACACGGCGATGCTGCGAGTGGTCACCGACGCCGGCCTTTCGGTCCGCCGCCGTTACGCCGACAGGATGATCGAGCTGTCGTTCCCGCTGCCCCGCGAGGACACTGGCACGCACTGACACCTACCTCGACACCGTAGCCGACCGGGAACGCTGACCGTCCGACGCGGCGAGCTTGCGGCACGTGTTCGCGCCCGGATCGGTCGTGGTGATCGGCGCGAGCCGCCGGCCACCGGGAACGGTCGGCCGGTGCCGGCCGGCGACGTGAAAGGCTTGATCGCGTGGCTGAAAGCGCAGAACGGCAAAGCGACCATGGGAACGGTCGGGGTCGGCGGCCCGACCGACGTCGCCGCGCGCTTTTTCGCCAAGCGCACCGGCACCGCGTTCCAGATCGTGCCTTATACCGGCGGCGCGCCGGAGTTGACCGATCTGCTCGGCGATCACATCGACTTCACTTTTGGCCAGGCGGCGGCGCAGTTGGGCGCAAGTGCAAGGCGGGCATCTGAAAGCCTTCGCCGTGCTGCAGCCCAAGCGCTGGTGGGCCGCGCCCGAGGTGCCGACGCTCGACGAGGCCGGCATTCCCGATATCGATGCGAGCTTCTGGCACGGCATCTGGGTGCCGGCCGGCACCCCGCCGGACGTGATCGCAAAGCTCAACGGCGCGATTCGCACGGCGCTGGCCGACCCCGCGCGTGCAGGAGCGTTTCAAGAAAATCGGCCAGGACATCTGGCCGCCCGATTATCAGACGCCCGAGGCTTTGGCGGCGAAGCAAAAAACCGAAATCGCCAAATGGACCCCGATCATCAAGGAGACCATGCCGGCGCAGTAGGGTAAAAGTCCGCTCCTGCGGAATGCATCCTCTCCCGCGCAAACAAAGGCAGCGCCATGAACGCCCCCGCAATTCTCTTCACCGACGGCAAGGCTTACGAACGGCTGATGGGGCGCTGGAGCCAGGTGGCGGGCGCCAAATTCCTCGACTGGCTCGCTCCGCCCCGGGGACTGAACTGGATCGATGTCGGCTGCGGCAACGGCGCCTTCACCGAAGTGCTGATCGCGCGCACCGCGCCGGCCTCGGTCGCCGGCATCGATCCGTCGGACGGCCAGATTTCCTATGCGCGCACGCGGCCGGCGGCCAAGCTTGCGCAATTTCGCGTCGCCGACGCGCATGAATTGCCGTTCGCCGACAACAGTTTCGACGCCGCCTCGATGGCGCTGGTCATCACCTTTTTGTCCGATCCGGGCAAGGCGGTGCGGGAGATGACCCGCGTGGTCAAGCCGGGCGGCCTCGTCGCCAGCTATATGTGGGACTTTCCCGGCGGCGGGTTTCCGATCCGGCCGCTCGGCGCCGCGATGAAATCCTTGGGCTTAAGCGAGCCGGCGCGGCCGAATGTCGAAGCCTCGCGGCGCGAGACGATGGAGGCGTTCTGGCGCGAGGCGGGATTGCAGGGTGTTGAGACCACCGTCATCCGCATCCGCGTTTCATTCGCCGACTTCGACGACTTCTGGGAGTTCGAGCACCGTACCGGTCGGCCCGTCTGGCAAGACGCTCGCGGAAATGTCGCCAGAGACGCGCGAGGAACTCAAAGCGCGATTGCGCGAGCAACTGCCGATCGCCGCCGACGGCAGCATTGCCTATGAGGCTTTCGCCAATGCGGTGAAGGGACGGGTGGCCTGACAACGCGGCTTGCCCGGCTTTTCGCCCGGCCTGCGGCGAGCGGTATCCATGTCCGGCTGTCGCAGCGTTTAAAACGTGCTATGGTGCGCCATGCCATCGCGCTTGGGGCGCATGACATGGCAAGTCCCGCGGCAACCACGACCCCGTCATCCCGGCAGTCCGCCGGCGTGCTGACGCGCGCCGCGTACCATTACGCAAAAAGCCGCGGTGCGGACGTCGACACGCTGCTGCGGCTGGCGAATGTGAGCCGCGAAGTCATCGACGACCGCGCCGCCACGGTCGGGAGCAGCAACCAGATCCGGTTTGTACAGCTCGTTGCCGACGCGCTGCGCGACGACCTGTTCGGCCTTCACCTGGCGGAATCCCTCGACTTCCGCGAGCTCGGATTGCTCTATTACGTCGGCGCTTCAGCTGACACGCTCGGCACTGCCTTGCGCCGCACCGAGCGCTATATCGGCCTCCAGAATGACGGCGTCCGCTTCAAGGTCAGTCGGGGTAAGACGCTGAGCGTGCGCTTTCATTATATTGGGGTGGCGCGGCACACCGACATCCATCAGATCGAGGCTTCGATCGCGCTCGTCATCCGCATCCTGCGATACCTGACGGGCCGCAGCCTCACGCCCGCGCGGGTGCACTTGATTCACGCACGCGCCAGCCACAAAGCCGACCTGGAACGGCTTCTCGACGCCAGCGTCGAAACCGGTGCCGCCGCCGACGAGATTGAATTTCCCGCCGAGAGTTGGGACCTGCCGATTGTCAGCGCCGATCCCTATTTGCACGGACTTTGCGTACAGGCCTGCGAGCAGGCGCTGGCCCGTCAGAACGAAAACGTCAGTCCGCTGAAGGTGCAGGTCGAAAACGCCATCGCGTCTTTGCTGCCGCACGGCCATGCGACTCACGATCGCGTCGCGGCGGCGCTCGGCATGAGCCCGCGGACTCTGGCACGGCGGCTGTCCGAATCGGGCCATTCGTTCGCCGCCATCCTCGATGGGATCCGGTCGGCGCTCGCCGACCGCTATCTCGCCGACCGCGCGCTCTCGATTTCGCAAATCGCCTGGCTTCTGGGCTATGCCGAGGTGGGAACCTTCACCCGCGCGTTCCAGCGCCGCAGCGGCATGACGCCGAGCGCCGCGCGCGCGGGAACCGCGTCGTGGCACCATGGCGGGAAAAGACAAATCTCTGGCAGCAAATGACAAAGCAATAAGCCGCGTCTGCCCTAGTCCCGACCGTCATTTGAACGACATGTTCCCGATGATCAAAAACATTGTTGGCGACCTTCGCGCCATTGCCGAGCGATGTGCAAGGTTTTCCAGAGATTGCAAAAGATACGAATTAGCGCGCGCGCTTGACGAATTAGGCATCGAGCTCATGACCAAGGCGTCGGAACTCGAGCGCAGGTTCGATAGCTGACAGTGCGCCGGACACCCGCGCCAATGCGCGGCTATGACTGAAGCTCTTTCGGATTGATCGCCTGGCGGCCGAGTTGCGGCCAGGCCGCCGGCGCGGCCGCGATTTCGAGCGCCCGCTCGGGCGGCAGCGTGGCGTCCCATTTCGCCGCGATGATGCGCTGGCCGTTGACGCCGTCGGCCGCGTTCGAGCACAGCCAAAGCGAGCGGCTTGATCATCACGTCGGGCGCGATCAGCGAGGCGCGGTCGGGCACCGCGGCGCGCGGCACCATGCGGGTGTCGGCGGCGCCGCCCGGCACCAATACGTTGGCGGTGACGCCGGTGCCGTCGAGCTCTTCCGCCAAGGCGGCAAGCATCGCCTCGTTGGCGGCTTTCGAGGCGCCGTAAGGCTGCATCATGCCGCGCCACATCACGTCGAGGCTCGTCGTCACGTTGATGATGCGGCCGGCGCGCTGCATCAAGAGCGCCGGCACCACGGCGCGCGTCATCAGGAAGGTGCCGACGACATTGACCTCGACGATGCGGCGAAATTCTTCCGGCGTCGTTTCCCACAGCTTGCCGCGCGGTTGCCCTTCACGCCGCAACAATGCGCTGCTGGTGCCGGCATTGTTGATGAGAATATCGACGTGGCCGAAGCGCTCGGCGGTGGCGCGCACGATCTTCGGGCCGCTGTCGTTCCAGGCAACGTCGGCGACGATGCTGTTGAAGCGGCTGCCGGCGCCCAAATTCGTTCTGGCGATCAGGTCTTCGGCGGCGTCCTGGGTTTCTTCGAGCGGCGGGCCGTCGAGATCGACGGCCATGACCCGGGCGCCGGCCTCGAGGAGGCCGAGCGTCATCACCCGGCCGAGCCCCCGCCCGGCCCCGGTCACGATCGCCACTTTACCGTCCAGTGTTCCGGCCATACCGTTTGTCCTTCGCTCCGATGCCGCCGATTTGCGTCATTTATGCCGATTTTACCGGCATATTTATGAACCCGCCACGGCCGCGACCGCGTTCCCCACGGTTGCGCCGAAGCGCCGCCGCGCCTATATTCCGGCGACTTTCCAGTCATCCCTGATGACGTTGAGTGGCTTCGCCCGGACGGGCGGGCGGAGCGCAGAGGAGATTTAGCTTATGACGATCGCGCCGCTCATGCCCAAAGCGACAGCCGTGTGGCTGGTCGAAAATACCTCGCTCTCGTTCGACCAGATCGCGCAGCTCTGCAATCTGCATCCGCTGGAAGTGAAGGCGATCGCCGACGGCGACGCGGCGCAGGGCATCAAGGGGCTCGACCCGGTTCTCACCGGGCAATTGACGCGCGACGAGATCAAGGCCGCCGAAGCCGATCCGAACCACAAGCTGCATCTCGCCGAGCCGAAGACGCGGCTGCCGGAAGCCAAGCCGAAAAAGGGACCGCGCTATACGCCGGTGTCGCGCCGCCAGGACCGGCCCAACGCCATCCTGTGGCTGGTGCGCAACCATCCCGAGCTCAAGGACAGCCAGATCATGCGGCTCGTCGGCACCACCAAATCGACCATCGCCGCGATCCGCGACCGCACCCACTGGAATTCGGCCAATCTGACGCCGCTCGATCCGGTGACGCTCGGGCTGTGCTCGCAGATCGACCTCGATCTCGAAGTGCAGCGCGCCGCCAAGGAAAAGCCCGATGCCGATCGAGGAGCAGGGCGCGACGCTGTTGCCGGCCTCCGTCACCACCGCGCCGAAGGAAGAGCCGGAACCGACGCCCGCCGAGGTCAAGAAGGCGGACGATCTCGACGTCAGCGCCGTGTTCGCCAAGCTCAAGCAGCTCGGCGGCAAGGCGAGAGTAATTCGCCTTCTCCCCGCGTGCGGGGAGAAGGTCGGGATGAGGGGGCCTCTCCGCTGGGCTCAGAATCGCGGCAACGCCCCCTCACCCTCGTTCGCTTCGCTCACTCGACCTCTCCCCGCGCGGCGGGGAGAGGTTTTTCTTCACCCCCGATCGTTCCGCAGCACCACGCAAGCGCCGCCGGCGGCGATCAGCTTGTTGCAGAAGCTTTCCAGATAGCGGCGGTTGTCGTCGGCGATGCGGATGTTGTAGCGCATCGCCGAGCCGAGCCCGATGCCGCGGCTCCTGACCACGATCGGCTCGCGATCGCCGATCAGGTTCGAATATTTCTTCGCGATCATCCGGTAGATCGCCCAGGCTTTATTCTCCGACCAGTTGGCGGTGAGCTGCATGCCCCAGCGCGGCACGTAAGCGGCGATGCGCTGCGCTTCCGCCTTCGGCGCCAGGATCAGATTGGCAAGCCGCGTGCACGGCACGCCTTGCGGGATCGTGGTGTCCGCGGTTTTCGGCGGCGAGGCCGAGGCCCAGTCGTCGACCGGCCAGCCGGTGATGATGGCGACGTAATTGCGCGTCTCGCCGGGCAGCGGCCGCTTGCTGGCGAGAAACGCCGAGACGCGCCCCGGCCCGGCATTGTAGGCCGCCGCCGCGAGCCCGAGATTGCCGAATTTCTGTTGCAGATCGTGCAGATAGCTTGCGGAATTCGCCAGCGCCTCGATCGGATCGAACGGATCGACCAGGCCGCGATAATCCGCCGTCGCCGGCATGAACTGCGCGATGCCTTCGGCGCCCTTTCGGCTGACGGCCTGCGCGTTGAAGCGGCTCTCCTGCCAAATGACGCGGGCGAAGAACTCGACCGGCAACTGGTTCTCCGCCGCATCGGTTTCGATGGCGCGGCAGATGTCGTCGGAGGTGGGGGGTGTGTGGGGGGCGGTGGGCGCGGGTTGCGGCGGCTGGTTTGGCGCGGGAGGTTGCGTTGCGGGCGCGGCGGCGGCTCCACCGGCGGGCGCAGAATCCGGCGTCTGGGCAACCGCCACGGCGCTCCATAGTACAAAGACGAACAGGCTCAGCGGTCCAAGTCGGCGCAACATACTCGCTAACCTACGAAACTGCCCGCAGTGCCGCCATGGTCTTGTATGTGCAATTTGTATGCACATATGGTAGGGTTTCCCAATGGAGTTCGAATGGGACGAGCGCAAGCGCGCACAGATCATCCAAGATCGTGCGCTGGATTATGCGTCTGCCTATCGGCTTTTCGACGGCCGGCCGGCGATCCACCAGCCGACCCCGCGTAACGACGAGGAGCGGTGGAAGACCACCGCCGAGATTGAAGGCGCGTTCTTCACTGTGGTCTGGACTTGGCGCGGCAAGATTATCCGCGTGATTTCAATGAGGCGAGCGCATGAGCAGGAAATCAGGAAATATCGTGAAACATTCGGGAGCTGAGCTACGTGCGATGGAAAGGCGCGGCCAAGTCAAAACCGACTGGACGGCGGCGGCGAAAATGCCCCTGCCCTCAGGTCGAGATCCCGACGACGCGATGGAGGAGATCGACTGGCTGACGACCGAACTGCCGAAACCGCAGCGCAAGGGACACATGACTCTGCGGATCGATACCGACGTGCTCAACTGGTTTCGCGCGCAAGGGAAAGGCTATCAGTCGCGGATCAACGCAATTTTGCGGCGGTATTTCGAACAGCATACGAGATGAAATTAGGCAAACGTGGCACCGCCCCGGATTTCGCTTCGCTTATCCGGGCCACATTTTTATCCCCCCACTCCCTTCCCCTTCAATGCACTCCCGATCTCGTCGAGGATCGCCGGATCGTCGATGGTCGCCGGCATCTGCCATTGGTCGCCGTCGGCGATTTTCTTGATCGTGCCGCGCAGGATTTTGCCGGAGCGCGTCTTCGGCAGCCGCGCCACGGTGATGGCGAGCTTGAACGCGGCGACCGGGCCGATCTTCTCCCGCACCAGCGCGATGCATTCCTTCTCGATCTCGGTCGGCGGCCGGTTGACGCCGCTCTTGAGCACGATGAAGCCGCACGGCACTTCGCCCTTGAGCTCGTCCTTGATGCCGAGCACGGCGCATTCGGCGACGTCCTGGTGCGCGGCCAGCACCTCCTCCATGCCGCCGGTCGACAGCCGGTGCCCGGCGACATTGATGATGTCGTCGGTGCGGCCCATGACGAACACGTAGCCGTCGTCGTCCTTGAAGCCGGCGTCGGCGGTTTTGTAATAGCCGGGAAATTCGTCGAGATAGCTTTCGCGCATGCGGTCGTCGGCCTGCCACAGCGTCGGCAGGCAGGCCGGCGGCAGCGGCAGCTTCACCACGATCGAGCCCATCGTGTTGGCCGCCACCTCGTGACAGCCCTCGTCGACGATGCGCACGTCATAGCCGGGCATCGGCACCGTCGCCGCGCCGTATTTCACCGGCAGCGTGCCGAGCCCCACCGGATTGCCGGCGATGCACCAGCCGGTCTCGGTCTGCCACCAATGATCGAGCACCGGCACCTTGAGCAGCGCCTCGGCCCATTCCAGCGTCGGCGGATCGGCGCGCTCGCCGGCCAGAAACAGCGTGCGGAATTTCGTCAGATCGTGCTGCGCGAACAATTTGCCCTGCGGGTCTTCTTTCTTGATGGCGCGGAACGCGGTCGGCGCGGTGAACATCGCCACGGCGCCGTGCTCGGCGATGACGCGCCAGAACGCGCCGGCATCCGGCGTGCCGACCGGCTTGCCTTCGTAAAGGATCGAGGTCGCGCCGTGAAACAGCGGCGCATAGACGATGTAGGAATGCCCGACCACCCAGCCGACGTCGGACGCCGTCCACCACACTTCGCCAGGCTCGATGCCGTAGAGATTTTTCATCGACCATTGCAGCGCGACCATGTGGCCGCCGTTGTCGCGCACCACGCCCTTGGGGCGGCCGGTCGTGCCGGAGGTGTAGAGAATATAGAGCGGATCGGTCGCCAGCATGCGTTCGCAGTCCCACGCCGAGCGGGCGTGAACGAGCGCGTAATCGCGCATCGCCTTCCAGTCGCGGTCGCGGCCTTCGATCAGGCTCGCTTGCGCCTGCGGCCGCTGCAGGATCAAACAGGCGTCGGGCTTGTGCTTCGCCAGCGCGATCGCTTCGTCGAGCAGCGGCTTGTAGTGCAACGATGCGGCCGGGCTCGAGCCCGCAGCTCGCCGACAGAATGACTTTCGGCGTGGCATCGTCGATGCGGGTCGCCAATTCGCGCGCGGCGAAGCCGCCGAACACCACCGAATGAATGGCGCCGATGCGCGCGCAGGCGAGCATGGCGATGACCGCTTCCGGCACCATCGGCATGTAGAGAATGACGCGGTCGCCCTTGCCGACGCCGAGGTCGCGCAGCATGCCGCCGAGCACCTGGGTCTCGGTGAGGAGCCGATGGTAGGTGATGGTGCGCTTCTCGCCGGCGAGCGGCGAAGTCGTAGATGATCGCCGCCTGGTCGCCGCGGCCGGCGTCGACATGGCGGTCCACCGCATTGAAGCAGGTGTTGCAGACGCCGTCGGGAAACCAGCGGCCGTAGATGCCGGCCGTCGGCATCGAACACCGTTTGCGGTTTCTCGAACCAGTCGATCGCGGCCGCCGCCTCGCCCCAGAAGCCTAACGGATCGCGCTGCCAGCGCGCATAGACGTCGCGATACCGGCTCGAACGGGCGTCCATGGCCTTCTCCTCCCTCTCCCCGCTTTGCGGGGAGAATTATCTTCCGCCTCGCGGCGGTCTTTGCAAGCCGCCAATGAGTTCGCGCTTCCCTTCCTGCCCGCGCTTTGATCTATGTCACGGCGGCGTGCCCGCCGCTTATCGCAAATCCCACTGTGATCACCGATCCATTATTCTATCTTCTCGCCATCCCCGCCATAACGCTCCTTGGCCTCGGCAAGGGCGGTTTTGCCGGCCTCGGCATGGTGGCGACGCCGATGCTCGCGCTCGCGGTGCCGCCGCTGCAGGGCGCCGCAATCATCCTGCCGCTTCTCATCATCCAGGATGCCATCTCGGTGTGGACCTACCGGCGTACCTGGAGCGCGTGGAATTTGAAGATTCTGGTGCCGGGCGCGGCGCTCGGCATGGTCGCCGGCACGCTGTTCGCGAGCCACGTCTCCAACGCCGGCATCGAATTGATGGTCGGCGGCATCGGCTTCGCCTTCGTGATCTATAGCTGGCTCAATACCTGGGTGATCAAATGGCTGCGCCCGAACGCCGCGCCGGCAGAGGCCGGCGACGGCCGCCCGCACCCGGTCCTCGGCATGTTCTGGGGCTCGCTCGCCGGCTTCATGTCGCTTCTGGTCAATGTCGGCGCTCCGCCGTATCAAATCCACATTCTGCCGCAGCGGCTCGACAAGCTGACGCTGGTCGGCACCACCACGATGTTCTTCGCCTTCATGAACGAAATGAAGATCGTGCCCTATTTCGTGCTGGGCCAGTTTTCAACGCGCAATTTCGCCACCTCGATCGCGCTGTTGCCGCTCGCCGTCGGCGCCAATTATCTCGGCATCTGGCTTGTTCATAAGACACCGACCGAGCGCTTTTATCAGATCGCCTACGGATTGATGTTCGTCATCTCGCTGGCTTTGCTGTGGCAGGGCTTGCGCCAATTCGACCGCTGAGACTATCGCGGGACAGAGACTACCGGCTGCGAACGGTCAGAGCGGCGGGTCGGCGGACGGCAAATTGGCGATCAAAGCCAGCCACTGATTCTCGACATGCTTTTGCATCAGACGCGACGCGGCATCGCCGTCGCGGGCCTCGATCGCTTCGAGAAGCGCGCGGTGCTCTTCGATCGACCGCTCCACGCGGCCGGGCAGATCGAGCGAACGCCGCGGGAATTGATCCTTCACCCGTAACAGCCCGGTCACGATATCGCGGCGCCACCTGTTGTCGGCGATGTCCTGCAGCGCGGCGTGGAAATCGCGATTGAGTTCGACGTAGCGCGGCCGGCGGCCGGCGGCGGCCGCCGCCTCCATTTTGTCGTGGATTTGACGAAGCCGCTTCACATCGGCCGCTGAAGCGCTGCGCGCCACGTCGCCGGCACAGTCGCCCTCGAGAATCATCAAGACCGACAGCACGTCGCGCACGTCCTTTTCGGACAGCATGGTGATGACCGCGCCCCGCCGCGGCACCAGCGTCACCAGCCCCTGCATCGCCAGAATTTTCAGCGCTTCGCGCACCGGCGTGCGGCTGACGCCGAGTTCGGCGGCAAGGCGAAGCTCGTCCACCCGGTGGCCCGGCGGCAGGTGCCGGGCAACGATGCGCTGCTGCAGCCGTCCGGCGACTTCGTCGGCGAGCGAACTGCGCGTCACCCGGTCGCCCGATGGCGGCGGCGGAACGAGCGTAGGGGTCGACGGCACGAGGCGTCTCATGACAGGCGCACCGGTTGTTTGGACCGCGCCGAAGCGACAATCGCCTCGAAGGCGGCAACGCCGTGGATGACCTCGTCGAGCGGCACCGGAAACGGCGTGCCGGTCTCGACACTGTGCGCGAAGGCGGTGAGTTCGTCGGCAATCATGTCGAAGCCGGGGCTCTCGATCACTTCCGCGGTCACCGGCTGGCGATGCTCGGCGGCGCTTTTGTGCGCGCGCAGGAATCTGAAAGTGTCCAGCGACGGATTGAGCACTTCGGCCACGCCGTCGGTGCCGTAGACGGCGAGCCGAAAGGCGGCTGCGGTGACGAGCGAGCAGAACAGGCTGCCGCTCGCGCCGCTCTCGAACGACAGCAGCACCGTCGTGGTGTCGAGCATGTCCTGCGGGCCGCGGCGCGCCACCAGGGCGTGGACGTCCCGGATACGGCCGCCGATGCCGATCATGAGGTCGAGATTGTGGATGCCAATGCCGGCCAGGGCGCCGGCCGGCGTCTCCAGCGGATCGGTGCGCCAGGACGAGGTGTCTTCCCACTTGCCGGCCGAATGGCTCTGCTCGCCGATCAGGGTGCAAAGTGTCCCGAGCCTGCCGTCCCGGGCGCGGGCAAAAAGTTCCCGCGTCGACGGATGAAAGCGGCGCACGAAGCCGGCGGCGAGGATGACGTCGGCCTTGCGGCAGGCCTCGACCGCGCGGCGCGCGCTTGCCGCATCGAGCGCCACCGGCTTTTCGACAAAGACATGCTTGCCCGCCGCCGCCGCGGCGCAAATCTGCTCGACATGCAGGCTGTGCGGCGTCGCCAGGACGACGGCATCGATATCGGGCGACGCCAGCACGGCCTCGAAATCGTCCAGCAGACGGATGTTTTTTTGCCGGCAATAATCCGCGGCGCCGGCGGGCGTGCGGGTTTGCGCCACGGTAAAGCGAATGGCTTCGCTGCGGCCCTGCACCGAATCGACGAGGCGCCGTCCCCAGCGTCCGAGACCGACGATAGCCGCGTTGATCACGTCCCGCCTCCGTCGCGTTCCGGAATGACCGGCAACAACACATAAGGCGCGGCGCCCGGCCGCGCATGCAGCGTCACCTTGCCGCCGAAGATGGCGGCCGGCCGGTCTTCCGGCTCCTCATGCGTGAACGGACCGCAGCCCTTCATCGGATTCTTCATGTTGGACAGGGTCGCCGCGGCGCCCTCCCATTCGTAGTCGCGGCCGCGCACCGAGAGCACGATACTGTAGCCGGCCGGCACCACAATCGAGGTCGGCCAGATTTCGACGTCGAGTTCCACCGCCTCGCCGGGAACGAGCGGCCAATCCGTCGTGCGATATGAAAGGCCGCCACGGCTGCGATTGCGAACGGGATCGAGCTTGCGATGCGACGCGCGAAGCCAGCCCGAGCGATCGGCGTATGCGGGTCGATGGAGCCGCGAAAGCCACTTCCTTGCCGTCGGGCGCGAAGACGCGCAGCAACAAAAGATCGGCGTCGGCCGTCGCGACGACACGCACAGTTTGGCGGCGACGGACCGGTGATCTCGAGCTCGTGTCGCGTCGAGCGGACCGGTGCGGAAATCGACGCCGTCGCCGGCCGGATCGTAGGACACCTGCGAGGCCGCCGCGGGCTCCTTTCGCACCAGCGCGCGATTGTCCGGTCGAGATAGATATCGCGTCCATCGCGTGCGCGCCAGCGGCCATTCCCGTTCCGCCCGTTCGACGAATTTCGGTCGATATGGCGGACCTGCAGCGTCACCGGCGGCTGCCGGTCCCAGCCGGTATCTTCGTCTTTGAGGAAATGGCCGAAGAACCGCTTCTGCAAGTCGCAGCCCGTAATCGGTATAGAACTCCGCCCAGTGCGCGCCGCCGTGAATTTCGAGCCATTTCTGCGCGGATGCGGCGGCCAGATAGCCCTCGACATTGCCGCGCAGATGCAGGCCTTGCCCGCCCCAATTCGCCGAGGAGAGAAGCGGCACCGTGATGCGGTCGGCATCGGCCGTTCGCGCGCGGTAATAGTTATCGACGATGACGCGCTTCGACAGTTCCTGCCAGATCGGCGCGCGCTTTTGCGCCAGCTCCTGCTCGGGAAGCGTTTCCGGGCCGCAGACAAGTTCGCCGGTCACGGCGCTGCGCGGACCGCGCTCGCCGCGGCCGTGCTGCACGGTCTGCACCTGCATTTCCTGCCAATTTTTGGTGAAGCTGCACAGAATGCCGCCGTGGCGCGCGGCATCGCGATAGCGATCGTAATAGCCTTCCCAGATGCAGACCGCGGCGAGGTGCGGCGGAGCCATCGCCGCGACGCGCCATTGGTTGACCGCATAATAGGAAATGCCGTTAAGGCCGACTTTGCCGCTCGACCACGGCTCGTTCGCCGCCCATTCGACGCAGGCGCAGATGTCCTTGATCTCGCGCGGCGAATGATGGTCGATCTCGCCCGGCGAGCGTCCGGCGCCGCGCGAATCCACGCGCACGACGACATAGCCGTCCGGCACCCATTTTTCCGGATCGCAGACTTCCCAATTTTGATAGCGATTGCTCGAGCCGCGCACGACGTCCGGATGATCGCGGACCAGAAGCTGCCAGGCGGTGGAGTAGCCTTCCTGGAAGGAAAGCCCCTTGCCATAGGGGCCGTAACTCAGCAGGACCGGAAACCGGCCGGCGGCTGCCGGCCGGAACACGTCGGCACGCAGCACGATGCCATCGTCCATCGCGATAGGCACGTCCCAGTCGATGCCCATCTCAATTTTGGCTCGCTCGTTCACGCGCCTCCCCTCCCTCGCCACGCCGCTTCTCTGCGCGCAATCGGCGCTTGCAGATGCCTTATGGCAAGCCGCCGAGGCGGTCAATCGGGAATTCATAATTATAAATGCAGCGTTGACAGCGCTGCGGCACAGGCGTTACCTCACGGCAAAACGCCCCCGGGAGGACGATGCCGATGAGCCACAACTGGGTCGAACTGATCGATTGCGAGGTCCGCCAACTGCGCGGCCGCTATCGCACCCGCGCCATCATCGGCGGCGACGGCCCGGCGCTTGTTCTCCTGCACGGCACCGGCGGCCATGCGGAAAACTACATCCGCAACATTCCGTTTTTCAGCCGCCATTTCCGCACCATTGCCATCGACCTGCTCTGGCATGGCGGCTCGCAGACCGACGGCTTCGACGCGCGCATGATCCCCTGCTTCGTCGATCAGATCGTCGATGTCATGAGCCTCCTCGGACTGTCGCGCATTCATCTCGAAGGCCAGTCGCTCGGCGGCTGGGTGGCGATGCAGTTCGCATTGACCCATCCGCGGCTTCTCGAAAAACTCGTTCTCACGACCCCGGTGGGTTACGCGCCGGACCCGGCGCCCGGATCGACCGCCGTGCCGCAAAGCACGGCCAAGAACCGGGAGCAGTCGCTTGCGATTCTGGCCGATCCGAGTTTTGCGAACATCCGCAAGCGCCTGGAGCGGATCGTGCACGACCCCGCCATCATCACCGACGAGGCGGTGGCGGTAAGGCATGCCTTCTACAACAATCCGGACGTCAATCGCGTGCAGCGCGAGCTCGCCGAGAATTATTATTGCGGCGGCGAAGAGCTCGCCGCCCAATATACCGTGACCGACCGCATGGCGGCCGGCATCGGCGCGCCGACGCTGGTTTACTGGGGCGACAAGAATCACACGCCGGCCGCGGTCGGGCGGCAACTGGCCGCACAGATTCCGGGCGCCCGCTTCCATTCGTCGGCCGGAACCGGCCATTGGGCGCAGTTCGAAAATGCTGACGAGCATAACCGGACCGTGCTTGAATTCCTGCTGGATACCTCGCGGCAATCCGCCCATGCCGCGTAAGGCTCCCAAAAGAGGAGGCACACCATGCTCGGACTAGGCATCGCGTCGTCGCACGCCGGCGCGCTTTTCGTCCCCAAGGAATACTGGCCCGCCGTCTATGCGGCGATGCCGGACTATATGAAAGACTCGCAGCCGCACACCGCCAAGACCGAGCCGGAGCGGATCGACGACTATATCGCGCGCAAAGAGAAGGCATTCGCCGTCCTGCGCGCCCAGCTCGAAGCCTATAAGCCGGACGCCCTCATCGCCATCGGCGACGATCAGGCCGAGGTGTTCAACAAAAGCAACAATCCGACGCTTTGCGTATTTACCGGCGACGAAGTGGTGGGCACGACGGATCCGATCCATATGAAGACGCCGCCGGAGGCGTCGCGGATCACCATCAAGATCCATTCGCGGCTGGCGAAACACGTGCTCAAGCAGCTCATCAAGAAGGGCTTCGATGCCGCCAACGTCGCCGAAATGGTCCCGGTCGGAAAATACGGCGACCGCGGCGTGTCGCACATGCTGGCGCGGCCGATGCCGAAGCTGGTCCCGAAACTCGATATCCCGGTCATTCCGATCTTCTTGAACGAGTATTTTCCGCCACTGCCGGACGGCAAGCGGTGCTGGGATCTCGGCGTCGCGCTGCAGGAAATCTGCGACGCCATCCCCGAGCGCATCGCGCTTTTCGCCTCGGGCGGCCTGTCCCACGATCCCGGCGGTCCGCGCGCCGGCTGGGTCGACGAGCCGCTCGATCGCTGG
The DNA here is from genome assembly GCA_963827465.1 of uncultured Alphaproteobacteria bacterium. Taxonomy (GTDB): domain Bacteria; phylum Pseudomonadota; class Alphaproteobacteria; order Rhizobiales; family Xanthobacteraceae; genus BOG-931. The sequence continues at coordinate 19,366 of CAWHBC010000001.1, read as the reverse complement.
GTGCTCGAGCGCATCGAGCAGAATCGCGGCGAGGAATTGTGCCGGCTGTTCACGTTCGAACTCGGCGACGCTGCGCGGCGGCACCGGCGAAATCCGCGCCTGGATCACGGCCGCGGGCGCCTGCCGCCGGCCGGCGACGGTGATCGACTATTTCGCGTCGCACTATGCCAAGACCGGGTGCGCTTTCGCCTATTGGCCGCCGGAAAAGTCCGCGCGCGCCAAGCGCAAGGCGAGCCTCACCGCTGCGGCGCACTGATCGACGAAAGACGCATCGCGACGGCTCGCCGCGACGCGCCGCCGACATTTGCCGAAAGCCTGCGGCGCCAATGCTGCAAGCCGTCATCAAAAAAACAGGGAGGGAAGACCATGGAACGAAGCGAAGAATTTGGGCCCGAGCGCGCCGCGCGCGGGATTCCCCGGCGCGACGTCTTACGTCTTGCGGTCGCAACGGCGGCGCTGACGGCAACGGGCTCGCGCGCCTTTGCCGACACTTATCCCTCCGCGCCGATCACCATCGTGCTGCCGCTGCCGCCCGGCGAGACGCTCGACGTGCTGGCCCACTCCGCCGACGCCGTCATTCGCGCCGATTGGGGCCAGCCTCTGGTCGTCGAGCACTATCCCGGCGCCAGCGGCGATATCGGCGCCGACCGCGTCGTGCACGCCAAGCCGGACGGGTACACGATCCTCTTTTCCACCAGTTCGCCGCTGGTGACGAACAAGTTCGTGTTCAAGAACATGCCGTTCGATCCGGCGAAGGATCTCGAGCCGGTAATCCTGATCTCGCAATCGCCGCTGGCGCTGGTCGTTCATTCCTCGGTGCCGGTGAAGACGCTGCAGGAATACATCGCCTATGCGAAGGCCAATCCCGGGCAAATGACGTTCGGCAGTTCCGGCATCGGCACCCCGCATCACATCGACGGCGAATTTCTCGGTTCGCTGGCCGACATCAAGCTCAACCACATCCCGTATAAGGGATCCGCGGAAGCCGTGGCCGACGTGGTCGGCGGACACGTCATGTCGGCTTTCGTCTCGCTCGGCGGCATCCTGCCCTACATCAAGGCCGGCAATGTCCGCATCCTCGCCATCACCAGCGACAAGCGCTCGGCGGCGGCGCCGGACGTGCCGACGATCGGCGAAATCGTGCCGGGCTTTAAATCGGCGCCCGCCGCCTGGAACGCCATTTTCGCTCCGGCCAAAACGCCGCATGACATCGTCATGAAGCTGAACGCCGAGTTCAACAAGATCCTCAAAGACCCGGATCTCGACGCCAAGCTGAAAGCGGTCACGCTCGAACCGCTGGGCGGCACACCGCAGGATGTGACCGAAAAGATCGAGCGCGAGACCGCGGTGACCAAACTGGTCGCCGACAAGATCGGCCTCGTCCCGCACTGACCGGGACGGGGCTGCGAAGCCGCCCCGCCGTCTGCGTTTGCAAGCGCCGCGCCCCGGTCTTAGCCTCTGTTGGTGCCAAGCCGGGGATGCGCCATGACGACACCTTACGATACCGGGCTCGAGCGTAACGCGGCGAATTTTCAGCCGCTGACGCCGCTGTCGTTTCTGGCGCGCGCGGCCGAAGTGTACCCGGAGCAAACGGCGATCATCCATGGCGCGCGGTCATGGAGCTATCGCGCGTTTTACGCGCGCGCGCGGCGGCTTGCCTCGGCGCTCGCCCAGCGCGGCATCAAGCGCGGCGACACCGTTTCGGTCGTGCTGCCCAATACGCCGGCCATGCTGGAAGCGCACTACGGCGTCGCCATGGCCGGCGGCGTACTCAACACCATCAATACACGGCTTGATGCCGCCATCATCGGCTTTATCTTCGACCACGGCGAAGCCAAGGTTCTGATCACCGACCGCGAATATTCCAGGACGGTCAAAGACGCGCTGGCCGTCTGCAAATCGCGGCCGCTGGTGATCGATTATGACGATCCGGAATTCACCGGCGCAGGCGAGCGGCTCGGCGCGCTCGAATATGAAGATCTGTTGCGCGAGGGCGATCCCGATTTCACCTGGCCGATGCCGCAGGACGAATGGGACGCCATTGCGCTCAATTACACCTCCGGCACCACCGGCGATCCCAAAGGCGTCGTCTATCATCATCGCGGCGCGTATCTGCTGGCGATGGCCAATGTCATCACCTGCGGCATGGCCAAGCATCCGGTCTATCTGTGGACGCTGCCGATGTTCCACTGCAACGGCTGGTGCTTTCCATGGACGCTGTCGGTGGTCGCCGGCACCCATGTCTGCCTGCGCGGGGTTCGCGCCGCGCCGATCTTCGACGCCATCGCGACGCATAAAGTGACGCATCTGTGCGGTGCGCCGATCGTGATGTCGACGCTGCTCAATGCCGCGGAAGGCGAGCGCAAGCCGCTGCCGCATAGGGTCGAATTCGTCACCGCCGCGTCGCCGCCGCCGGAATCGGTGCTGGCGGCGATGAAAACGGCCGGCTTCAACGTCACTCACGTTTATGGACTGACCGAGACCTACGGGCCGGCAAGCGTCAACGACTGGCATCGCGAATGGGACGCGCTTGCCGGCTCCGATCAGGCGGCGAAAAAAGCGCGCCAGGGCGTGCGCTATCCGGTGCTCGAAGCGCTCGACGTGCTCGATCCGGCGACCATGCAGCCGGTGCCGCGCGACGGCGAGACGCTCGGCGAGGTCATGTTCCGCGGCAATGTGGTGATGAAGGGCTACCTGAAAAACCAAAAGGCCAGCGCGGCGGCGTTTGCCGGCGGCTGGTTTCATTCCGGCGATCTCGGCGTCATCCATCCCGACGGCTATGTCCAGCTCAAGGACCGTTCCAAGGACATCATCATTTCCGGCGGCGAGAACATCTCGTCGATCGAGGTCGAGGATGCGCTGTACAAGCACCCCGCCGTGCAGGTCGTCGCCGTGGTGGCGAAGCCCGACGAAAAATGGGGCGAGACGCCGTGCGCCTTTGTCGAGCTCAAAACCGGCACGAGCGCCAGCGCCGAAGAATTGATCGCCTGGTGCCGCGACCACCTCGCCGCCTTCAAATGCCCGCGCACACATCGTGTTCGCGGAAATCCCAAAAACCTCGACCGGCAAATTGCAGAAATTCAAGCTGCGGGATGCGGTGAAGGGGACGTAGTTACGCTGCTTCAGCCTCGATCACGCCCACTACCAGCCGCTTGCCAAGCGCCCGCAAAGCAGCAGTCAGTGCCGGCAATTTTGTCGGGTGCTTCGGATCGAGAATGCGGCGGATTTCTTTCTCGTCCTTGCCGAGGCGGCGCGCCAGTTCGCTCTTGCTGATGCCGGCGGCGGCAAATGATTCCAGAACCGCGAGCTTGGCGGCAACATCCGGCGCGACAGCAACGTCAACGAGGCCGCGGCCCTTGGCGCGGGGCCTGGGCAATGGCTTGCCGCGCACCAGATAGCTTAGAAGCGCAAGACCGAGTGCCTCTTCCGCCATCACGCGGGCATCGGCCTCGCCGCGGCCTTGCGTGATAGCCTCAGGCACATCGGGGAAGCTCGCAACGATGGTGTGCCGGTCGCCCGGTTCGAATTGTGCGCGATAGGCGTACGACTTCATTTCTTTTCTACTCCGTGAGGCCGAGTTGCTTTCTGATCTTCCGGGCCGTTTTCGGATCGATCTCGCGCGAGGGCACGGTAGTCAGGCGATCGCCGACGAAGACCATCATGTGGCCGCCCTTGCCGCGCCATTTCTCCGCGCGGAACGCCAATCCCTTGTGCCGCGCCTCATCGCGCAATTCGGCGATGAATTTGTCGCGTTTGTCCATTGTCTGCCGATGAGGAAGATCACATGCGATTATCGGACAAATTTGTCCGAACGTCAACAGGACGTCAGACGCCCCGAAACGCAAATGCCCGGCGCGAGGCCGGGCATGACGAAAATTCGGTCCTTTGTCCCCGCCTGCGCGGAGACACGTTGCGTTCCCAAGCGTGAGAATTCAGCGACTAATGGACGAGCGTATCTTGCCGCAACCGCTCCATCTCGTCCTTGAGGTACAATTTTTTCCGTTTGAGTTCCGCAATCTGCAAATCGTCCGCGGAGGGGTGGGTCAGTGCTTCATCGAGTTCGGATTCAAGCGCCTGATGTCGTTTTTCGAGTTCCGCAAGATGCGATTTAATCGCCATGTGGCCTGCCTCCTTGCGTCAGCTTTAAGCCTGATTGGATCATCCTACACCCTGACAACCGGACGCAAGCATACTCCGTTTTCGTGCTTACGAAAGTCCCCTGATCCGCATCTTGTGCATTGTCGTAAGGGTCAGCGCGATGGGCTTGTCGGTCGTTGGCCAAAACGCAATAATCCAGAGTAACTTACTGTCACTCACAGGCGCCTTCCGGCCCGAGCGTGGGCCGGTCAAGGCGCCTTCAGGCGCGCGGTCGGGCGCGGCCAAGGCGGCGATGACGGACGAGGAAGAACGCGAGCTTCGGGCGCAACTCGCGCGGCTGAATCAAGAGCATCGCGACCTCGATGCCGCGATTGCGGCGCTGCAAGGCACCCCGGGCTCCGATCTCATCCAGGTGCAACGGCTGAAGAAGCGCAAGCTGCACTTGCGCGACCGCATCACCTTCATCGAAGATCAGCTCACGCCGGACATTATTGCGTAGTCAGCCGGTCAGGCGCGCCTTATGCTCCGCCTTGCGCGCATACATCGCCATGTCGGCGCGCTCCAGCACCGCCGCCGGCGTGTCGAGCGGCCACAACACGGCCACGCCCGCCGACGCAGTGACGACAAAAGTCGAAGCGCCCCACCCGACCGGCGTCGCAAAGATCGCGGCCTCGAGCGCCGCCGCCTTGGCCGTGGCTTCCGCCTCGCTGACGTTCCACAGCAGCACGGCGAATTCGTCGCCGCCGAGCCGCGCCACGACGTCGGAGGCCCGAACCTGGCGCGACAACACGGCCGCGATCGCCTTGAGCAAGGCATCCCCTGCGGCGTGGCCGTGGCGATCGTTCACCGGCTTGAAGTCGTCGAGATCGATAAAGAGCAGCGCTGCGCTCGTGCCGTAGCGCTTGACGTAGGCCAGCGAGCGGACGAGCTCGCGCTCGAAGCCGCGGCGGTTGAGAACGTCGGTCAGCGGATCGATGTCGACGCGCGCCTCGAGGTCGGCAATGCGCGCGCGCGAGGCTTGCAGTTCCGCCGCGAGCTTGTCGACCTCGGCGGCGAGTTGCATGGCGATCGAGCGCGACGGCCGCCGGGGCGATTGCGGCGGCGCCTGACTGTCCCGCTCGGCGCGCTGCGGCTGCGGTTGCCGCGGCCGCGATACGGCCGGCTTGCCTCGGGACCTCGCCGCCCGCTGTTTCATCGTCAATCCCCGCCGCACGAATCGGAAACCAAGCATAGCGCGGACTGCAGTGGCGATCAGCGGCGGTGGCCGGGTACCGAAACGGCTGATATTACAAAGATTTAATATTGCGACGCATTGCCGCAGGGGCGGCTTCCGCAAGCCTATTCCGAGCGCAGAAAGCGCAGCGGCGGCGTGACGTCGTCGGCGAAGACTGCCGCGGTCAGCGGGCCGCCGAAGACGGCGCCGGTATCGAGGTTGACCCGGTTGCTGCGCCAATCGGGAGTCCCAGAAGCGAGCGGCGTGTGGCCGTGGACAATCAGGCGGCCGTAGTCGCGCTCGTCGACAAGAAACGGCTCGCGAATCCAGATCAGGTCGTTTTCATTTTGCGCATCGAGCGGCCGGCGCGGGTCGACGCCGGCATGAACGAAGAAACGCCGGCCGTCGTCTTTGACGAGCGGCAATGTCCGCAACCATTCGATATCGCCGTGCCGCAGCGCGTTTATGCCGGCGACGCCGTAGCTCTTCAGCGTCATTGCCCCGCCCTGCCCGAGCCAGACCTCCGGATCGATTGCCCCGTCGATCGCCGCGAGCAGCATCGCCTCGTGATTGCCCAGAAGCGCGACAGTCTCCGGCATCTGCGCCATCATCTTGCGCAAGACGCCCACGACGCCCGCGGAATCCGGGCCGCGATCGATGTAATCGCCGAGAAACACGTAGCGTCGCGTGCTGCCGCCGGCATCGGCTTCGCACCGTGCCGTCAACCGCTGCAATTTGTGCAGTGCGCCATGAATGTCGCCGATGGCGTAGGTCAATGACATGAACGCGCCCTTTTCCCGGATCATTCTAATCGTGGCTGGATTCAGGCATGATTGTTCAGTCTGGGTTCACGCAGACATGGGAACTTAAGGCATGAGGGGCGATTGGAGTTTGAGTAAAACTCCGTTGTCGAGGTGAAAGTCATGAGAAAGATTTTGGTGGCTCTCGTTGCGGCGGCGACGCTCGCCGGAGCATCGGTTGCGACGTCGGGCCCAGCGCTCGCCTACCACGGCGGCTGGCACGGCGGGTGGCGCGGCGGCGGCTGGGGTTGGGGCGCGGGCGGTTTCGTCGCCGGCGCACTCGTCGGCAGCGCGTTGGCTGCGCCGTACGGTTACGGCTATGGCTACGGCTACCCCGCGTATTACGGCTATCCGGCACCCTATTATGGCCGTCCCTGCGTCTGGCGGCGCTGGTGGAACGGTTATGCCTGGGTGCGTGGCTGCGTCTAAAGTCCGAGTCGGACTGCCGGTTCGGACTGCCGCTGCGGTTGCCGCGCCCCCGGGCATCCCAGGGGCGGGGGCGTGCGAATTTACGCGGCATCAACCAAACTTCCGCCAAATAGTCGAACTTCAATACGCCGGAGTTCGACATAAATTTCGGGGGTTTCCGGGGCTTCCCGCTTATCCAGGTTCCAGATCGGCACCCGGCCGGTCGCAAGAGGAAATCACATGAAGAAAGCTCTGATTGGCCTCGCTGCGGCAGCCAGTCTTGGACTTGCTACCGTGGCTGTCCCGGCCCCGGCAAACGCCTATTGCGTCGGCTGCGCGGTCGGCGCGGGTGTCCTCGGCGGAGTTGTCGCGGGAGCCATCGTCGGCAACGCCATCGCCAATAGCCCACCGCCGCCGCCCCCACCCGGCTATTACGCGCCGCCGCCGCCGGCGGCTGCCTATTATCCGCCGCCCGGCCCCGGTTATGCCGAGCTGGCGCCCGGCTGCTATTGGGGCAAGCGCAAAGTATGGATCGAAGGTTACGGGTATCGCTGGCGGACGGTGCAAATCTGCCGATAAGGCGGCAGGCCGCCACGGCCAGCCTTTGCGATCGCGCGGCAGCGCGCTGAATTCGACCGGCCGGCTTCTGGAAGCCGGCCGGTTTGTTTTAGAGAGTTGTCTTGCTTGCTTGCTACGGTGTCTCTGAACTTCTCCAAACTGCCATTCGTCGTTAGCTGCGATCATGACGGTACCGACGACCATGACGGAGGCGGCGCATCCGCGTGAGGCGGCTGGCACACCGACAACCGGCGACGCGCCGGGCGGTGCTGGACCCGGCGCTCCGGCTGCCGGTGCGAACGGCGGTCGCCTGCGCGGCCATGCGCTCGGCTTTTCGGCCGCACTGTCCTCGCGGCTGCGGATCAAGGCGCCGCGGCCGCCCTCAATCTCGCGCGGGCTGACCGTGCTCGGCTGGTTCGCCGTCCTCGCGGTTTGCGCCTATGTCGGACTCGCGGCGATGATCTATTTCGCCCAGCGCTCGCTGATGTATTTTCCGGATCGGACCGCAACGACACCGGCCGCCGCGGGACTGCCGCAGGCAAGCGAGGTGCCGCTGACCGCATCCGACGGCGTGCGCATCCACGTCTGGGCGGTGCCGCCGCAGCCCGGCAAGCCGGTGATCCTCTATTTCCATGGCAACGGGGGCGCGCTGCGTTATCGCGTCGAGCGTTTCCGCCGCCTGACCGATGCCGGCATCGGCCTCGTGGCACTTGAATATCGCGGGTATGGCGGGCTGTCCGGCAGTCCGAGCGAGCAAGGCCTGATCCGCGACGCCGAGGCTGCCTACGCCTACACCGCCGCGCGCTATCCAACGCCGCAGATCGTGGTCTGGGGCGAGTTGCTCGGCACCGGCGTGGCGGTTGCGCTGGCCGCGGAAAAACCGGTCGGCCGCTTGATCCTGGAGGCGCCGTTCACGTCGGCGCTGGCGATCGCGCAAAGCCGTTATTGGTATCTGCCCGTCCGGCTCCTGATGAAAGATCAGTTCCGTTCCGACGAGCGCATCAAGAAGGTCACGGCGCCGCTGTTGATCCTGCACGGCGTCCACGACCGCGTCGTGCCTTTCAGCATGGGCGAGCGGATGTTCGACCTCGCCAACAAGCCCAAGCACATCGTGCGCTTCCTCGACGGCGGTCACGAAGACCTCGACCAGAACGGCGCACTCGACGCCGTCGGCCGCTTCCTCGCCGGCGATCTGGATTAGACGGCGCCAATCGCCACCTTCAAGCCGCGCGCGCAGTCCTCCTCGCGTCGAGTGCCGCTTGAAGAAGTTTCAGCAGCGCCTGATCGGAGAAGGGATTCTGGCCCGAGATCAACTCGCGATCTTGCAGGGCGTAGCTTCCCCATGGCGCGACCACGCTGACGTCACCGCCCGCCGTGCGCAAGGCGAAGTCCGGGTAGAACAGAACCTTGCCGCGAATCTCAAGCGGCTCCCGCTGCTGCTCTTCCGCAGTGGAAAAGATCGTCATCTTGTATCCGGCGTATATCCAGCCCTGAGCTTTTTGCCGCGCTCCTTCGTTGTCGCCCGCCTTCAGCGCGTCGACTACCTCCGTCGAATTCGGAAGCGCCGAGAGCAATGAAATCGGGCCATGGCAGAGCACCGCCGTAGGTTTGGATGTGGCATGGAAGTGCCTCATGACGATGCCGGCGTCGGGATCATCGAGAAGATCGATCATCGGGCCGTGGCCGCCGGGGACGAAAACGGCGTCATATTGATCGAGGCCCGATGCAATCACGTCCGATATCCGCGCGGGATTTCTGAGCCCGTCCAGGCTGTCGCGAAATCTCATGTAGTCCTGAAGCCTGGCTTCATCGCCACCGAAGAAATCCGGAACCGCCGAATGCAGATCCAATTGCGGCACGTTGCCTTTGGGGTTGGCGAAGGTGATCTCGTAGCCCTCCTCCATGAGTGCACGAGTCGGTACGGTTAGTTCGTTGAGATAGTAGCCGGCACCAGCGTAAACCTTGCCGTCTTTCAGCGGCAATCCGCGGCCACTTGAGACCAGTACCAGGACTTTTCCTTTTGCAGCCATATCGCGCCCCTTTTTGGAACCGACGAAATCGCCCCGCCTGACCGCCCTTACGCGCAGAAAGATCAGCAGAGCCGCATGTCTGTATGTATGAGGTCGCGAAATGAACGGCGCTTTTGAAAAATTGGCTCAAGCGAGGGAATTATTGGCGCAAACAACGCCTCGTATCCGGCCTGTCCCAGGGGACGGCGATCTTGCCGTCGCACAAGAGCCACAAAACCAACGGCGCGAACTGCGGGCGGCGAAGTTGCTCGGCGCTGTTCCGCTTCCAAACGTTTCGGATTCTCTGGGTGACCGTAGGCTTCTCGCCAATCCGCAACGAGGCTTTAAAACGTCGGATAGGTCTGGCCGATTTTGCCGCCGACGCGGGCGAAGCCGGCTTTTGCCGGCGCGTATTTGTCATCGATATTGAGAGCCTTGGCGTAGGAGCCCGCAGCCTTGTCCTTTTGTCCGAGCCGTTCATAGGCAAGCCCGCGGCTCGTCCAGGCGCGGACGTTTTGCGGATCGAGCTGCACCGCCTCGTCGAGATCGCTGGCCGCCGATTTGGCATCGCCGATCGCAAGATAACTCAGCGCCCGCGCCGCCCACGGTTCGGGGTTGTCGTTCTGCAGACCGACCGCGGTCGAAAAGTCATCGATGGCGAACTGGTGCTCGTGCTGGCTTTGATACAGCAGCCCGCGATTGTAATAGGCGTCGGCGTTGTCGGGCTTGAGCGCAATCGCCTTGTTGAAATCCGCCAGCGCCTCCCTGGAATGGTTCTGCTCGCGGTAAACGATGCCGCGGCCCAGGTAAGCCGGCGCATAATTGGCGTCGATGGCCAGTGCCTTGTTGTCATCGGCAAGCGCCAAATCGAGCTTGCCGGTCTTGCGATAAATCAGCGCCCGGTTGGCATAGGCCTGGGCATAATTCGGATCGAGGCCGATCGCCTTGTTAAAGTCCGCGAGCGCCTGGTCGTTGCGCCCGGCCTCGCCGAAGACGGTGCCGCGCATGTTGTAGGCCTGCGGATCGTCGGGATGCTTGGTGATGACCTCGCCGAGCGAGGTGAGATTGGTTTGCGAGGTCGCAAGCATCGCATCGCTGGCGCCTGCGTCGGAGGCGGGCGGATTGCCGAACGTGGCGCAGCCGGCAAGCGCCAGCGCCGCCGCGATGGCGGCAAGGCCCACGATCGCAGGTGCGATATTGGCGGTTTTGGACGGTGCGGCGGCGGTCGGTGTCATCGCCGGAAAGATAGCATCGGCAGACGCCAAAAAAACGGCGCGGGTGAAAATCCGCGCCATCCTTGCAACTGAAACGACGATGTCAGCCGAATCGGGGCGCCCGCGGCGGACCGGAACGTCCCCCCGGGCCCGCGCCCGGACCACCGATGGTCGGCTTCGGCTTCATCGGGAGCAGCCCCTCGCGCTGCAAGCGCTTGCGCGCAAGCTTGCGGGCCCGGCGGATCGCCTCCGCCTTCTCCCTCGCCTTTCTCTCGGATGGCTTTTCGTAATGGCCGCGGAGCTTCATCTCGCGGAAAATGCCCTCGCGCTGCATCTTTTTCTTCAGCGCCTTGAGGGCCTGATCGACATTGTTGTCACGGACAAGAACCTGCACGCGTGCTCCTTTCGCAGTCGGTTCATGGGATTTCATGGCGGCGGAACCGGCTCGCTCCACCGCGCAGTGGCGGGGCCTGTAGCAGAAGCGCGCCGCAAAGTCCACCGACAGGCCGAATATGGGGCTCCCGCCGGCAAAACCAGCCGGCCGGCGGCGCCTAATCCGGAAAGATTTGCGTCACATGGCCCATTTTGCGGCCGGGCCGTACCGTGGCCTTGCCGTACAGGTGGACCGCGGCCCCGGGCAGGCCGAGCCAGCGGCGAAAATCGTCGACGTCGTGGCCGATCAGATTGGTCATTTCCACCCGGCCGCGGCGAATGGGCTTGCCGAGCGGCCAGCCTGCGACCGCCCGGATGTGCTGCTCGAATTGCGACACCGAGGCGCCGTCGATGGTCCAGTGGCCGGAATTGTGCACCCGGGGTGCGATCTCGTTGACGAGGAGCCCGCCGCCGCGCAGCACGAACATCTCGACGGCAAGCACTCCGACATAGGCGAATTTCTGCGCGATGGTCTCGGCAATGCGCCGCGCCTCGCGCTCCGCTGGTTCGGCAAGGTCTGCCGGCACCCGCGAGAATTTCAAGATGTGATCGCGGTGCTCGTTCTCGGTGACGTCGAAGCTGACGACGGCGCCATCGTGGCCGCGCGCGGCGATCACCGAGACTTCACGCTCGAACGGCACGAAGGCTTCGAGAATGCAGGGTTGGCCGCCGACCTCGCGCCAGGCCGTGGCGGCATCGCCGCCGTCTTTGATCGTCGCCTGCCCCTTGCCGTCGTAGCCGAACCGTCGCGTCTTCAAAACCGCGGGCCGCCCGATCCGCTCGATTGCCGCCGCCAATTCGCCCGCCGAGCCGACGGCGGCGAACGCGGCCGTGCCGATGCCGAGGCCGGCGACGAAATTCTTCTCGGCGAGGCGATCCTGCGTGGTCGCCAGGATATTCGGGTCGGGCAAAACCGGCACGCGCGCGGCAAGAAACGCGGCGGTCTCCGCCGGCACGTTTTCAAATTCATAGGTGACGACGTCGACATCTTCGGCGAAGCGATTGAGTGCTTCGGTGTCGGCGTAATCGCGCTTGTGTGATACGCCGCACGACGTCGAAGGCAGGCGAATCCGGATTGGGCGAGAACACGTGACACTTGAAGCCGAGCCGGGCCGCCGCCAGCGCCAGCATGCGGCCGAGCTGGCCGCCGCCGAGAATGCCGATCGTGGCGTCGGGTGCGAGCACGGGCCGCGCCGGAGAAGACGGTTCGTTCACGCGCCGTCCTTTGGCGCCTCGGCGACGGCGGCAGTCTGCCTGGCCCGCCACGCTTCCAGCCGCGCAGCCAAAGCCGGATCGCTCAAGGCCAAGATGCTGGCGCCGAGCAACGCCGCATTGACGGCGCCGGCTTGGCCGATGGCGAGCGTGCCGACCGGAATGCCGGGCGGCATTTGCACGATCGAATAAAGCGAATCCTGCCCCGACAGCGCCTTCGACTCCACCGGCACGCCCAGTACCGGCAGGCTGGTCAGGGCCGCGGTCATGCCGGGCAGATGCGCGGCGCCGCCCGCACCGGCAATGATGACCTTGAAGCCTTGCGCTTTGGCCCCTTTGGCGAAGGCATAGAGCCGTTCAGGCGTGCGATGGGCGGACACGATCCGCGTCTCATAGGAAACCTCGAGCGCGTCCAGCGTCACGGCGGCATGTTTCATGGTTTGCCAGTCGGACTGGCTGCCCATGATAATGGCCACCATTTTTTGGGGAGATCTGGATTCCGCTTCCGGCGGCGCCACCACAATATTCCCTGCGCAAAAGGAAGCGCTGGATTATAGACTCACGCGTTAGCCGTGCAAGGCGGCTGATTTTGGCCGGCCGACCCGTGGTCATGGTTAAGGACGGAGAACAAGCGCAATGGAAATGAGCCAATACCATTATCTGCCGCTGGCGCCGGGCTTCTTCGCCATCCTGATCGTGATTTTCGTCGGCGTGCTCGTCCTGCAATCGCTGCGTTTTGCCTATACCAGCCTCGGCATCAGCTCCGGTGCGGCGATCCTGTTATTGGCCGGCTCGCTGATCGGCAGCATTTTCAATATTCCGATCGTGCAGTTGCCGCCGGAGCGGGTGATGTCGCACCAGATCATCGACTTCTTCGGCATGCAGTACGAAGTGCCGGTGGTCAGCCATTGGCAAGGCACGGTGATCGCGGTCAATGTCGGCGGCGCCGTCATCCCGACGCTGCTGTCGCTTTACCTGCTGATCAAACGCGATTTGTGGATCAAGGGCGCGATCGCGACCGCGATCGTCGCCGTGGTGCTGCACTGGCTTGCCAATCCGGTTCCCGGCCTGGGCATTGCCATTCCGGTCTTCGTGCCGGTCGTGGTAACGGCCGCCGTGGCGCTCATTCTGTCGCGCCAGAATGCCGCGCCGCTTGCCTATATCGGCGGCGCGATCGGCACCCTGATCGGCGCCGATCTGACCAATCTCGACAAAGTGCAGGGGCTCGGCGCGCCGGTCGCCTCGATCGGCGGTGCCGGCACCTTTGACGGCATTTTCCTCACCGGCATCCTCGCCGTGCTGATCGCCAATCTGTACGCGGGACCGCGGCAATATTTGGCGGGTTAAGCTCGTAAGCCCCGCCTTGCAAATCGGCTGCGAAAGATGCGCAATGGCGGACAGTTCAATGGCGGTTTTAGCGGCATGGACGCAAGCGCGATCAAAGACTACCACGCCCACGTCTATTACGACCCGGCCACGAGCCGCGGCCGGGCGGAGCACCTGCGCGAGCGCGTTGCCGCGGCGTTTCCACAAGCCAAGCTCGGACGCTGGCATGACGAATTGGTCGGCCCGCATCCGCAGTCGATGTATCAGATCGCCTTCCCAACCGGCATGCTGGCCGACTTCGTGCCGTGGCTGATGCTCAACCGCGACGGGCTGACCATCCTGCTGCACCCGGAGACCGGCGACGATCTCACCGATCACACCGCGCACGCCGCGTGGTTCGGCGCGGTGCTGCCGCTGCGCGTTGAGGTCTTCAAGAAGTGATCTGCGACCGAGTGGCGCGGAACCGCGCGGCTACTCGCCGACTTGAGAACTTTACCGGCCGGCGCGCGTTGACCCGGCAAAGAGGGCAGCGCCATGCCGAATCAACGTGCAGATCGACCGCAATAACGACAAGAGATTCCTGACGCCGCTCTTGCTCATGGAACTCGATTATCGTCGGCGGCATTTTGATCTTCCTGATGCTGGGCCCGCCGCCGGTGAGCTGACCCGCTGCTCGCGGACACGCTATAGCCCGCGCTCCCGCTTGATCCGATCGATATAATCTTCGGCCTCGGGCGGCAGTGACGCCAGGCCTTTTTGCCCGGCGGCGGAAAGATAAGGCCGCAGCTTGGAGCCGGCCAGATAGGCCGGCTCGCGGCCCGGCGGAATAATGCGGTCGAATATGACGGCGACCAGCACGGCGGCGAACAGCATGCGCGCCACGCCGAGCAAAGCGCCGCCGAGCCGATCGAGCAAGTGCGGATCGGAGCCGACGACCCCGTTCACGCCGAGACGGAAGATCGCCCCGAGCGCCACTCCGACCACGATGAAGACCGCAAACAATGGCAGCCACGTCATGTTGGGAGACAATTTCGCATTCCCCATCAGGAGCGGCGCCACATCGGGCGCGAGCGCAATCGCGACCGGCGCGGCGATGACATAGGCAAGGATCGTCGCCAGGCTGCGCAACAAGCCCGACATGAATCCCAGCGCCAACCCCAGGATGACCGCCGCGGTCACCACCGCGTCGAAGGGATTCATCGCGGCTGGCCGTCGTTGAAATGCCGCTCGAAAATCTCGCCCAGCGTGGCGTAGAAGAAGCCGTTGAGCCGGCCCACCGGATCGAGTTTTTTCATGTCGATATAGCCGCCGGTCATGCAGGCGCGATCGACGTGCATGAACACCACTTCGCCGATCACCAGCGGATGGCGGTTCGGACCGAGCTCGATCACCTGGTGCAGCTTGCATTCGAAATGGATCGGCACCTCCTTGACCCGGGGTGCGGCGATTTTCACGCAGGCAACGGGAGTGAGCCCGGTTTTGGCGAACTCGCTGTCATCCTCGGGAAAGCCATTCGCCGAATCCACCATCTCCTTCCACACCGGATGCGTCACCACGTTGAAGCAGAATTCGCCGGTGTCGCGCACGTTCTTGAGCGTGTGTTTCTCGCTGCCGTCGGGATTGCGGGCAATGGTCAGCGAAATCATGGGCGGAACGACGCAGACCACGGTGAAGAACGAGAACGGCGCGAGGTTGGCGATGCCTTTCTTGTTGAGCGTCGAAGCCCAGCCGATCGGCCGCGGCACCACCGCACCGGTGAGCATGCGATAGACCTGACGCCGATCGGCGGTGGCAGGATCGATTTCGAGAAAATCCGGCATGGACGTCGGTCCCTTCGATTCTAGGTTCCGCATGATAGCCTGCCGCTTTGCCGGCAAGAATTCGTCAACCATCCCGCTTGCGGAGGCGGGGTGGAACCGCGCGATAATACGCGGGCAGTCCCCTGAAAATGCATGAACCAAAGCGGCCGGCGGCCGTTTTCGGAGAGCAACAAGTTTGGAGAGACTTATGAAGAAAGTTGTTCTCGCCGCAGGCTTCGTCATCGCGGCAACATCGGCCGCAATGGCCCAGGGCTACGGCCAACCCTACGTCTACGGCCAACCTTACGGCTATGGCGCTTACGCGCCCGGTTACGGGATTTACGACTCGGCGCCGGGCTACGGCGTCTACGATTTTTCGCCCGGTTACGCCGGCTACGGCAACAATTGGTACGACAACGACCGTGTCGACGGGCCGGGGCGCGGCAACAGCGCAGAGTCGCAGCGCTAAGCACCACGACTCCGCGGTGGAAAGCAAAAACCCGGCCTGCAAGGGCCGGGTTTTCGCTACCATCCGGTGTCAGCCATGCGGCATGGGCTCGCCATGCCGAACTTACGCCAGCAGGCTCATTTCGCCGAGTAATGGTGCGGCATGTGCCGGCGCGAGTGCCTGATCCAATGATGCCGCGGACGATAGACGGGCGGCCCCGGCTGCGGATAGGCGACATAGGTTGGCCCGATCCCGAACAAGCCTTCGACGCCGCCGATCACGCCGCCCACGGCGCCGCCAACCACCGCGCCGATCGGGCCAGCGGTCTGATTGCCGACATAGACCCCATGCTGGATGCCGTCGGGGATTCCTTGCGCTTGCGCGGCAAGCGGGCACGCGAGCGATGCCGCCAAGGCGGCCGCGATTACAAACTGAAGCTTCACGCTACGATCCTTCCTTTGTCAGAAGGCCGTCACATGTCTGCCGACATGGGCGATTACGCGGCGACACCGTGGCTATCCGGCGATTGCCGGCGGCGGACACGCGAGATGTTGGCACGCATGGCAAGAATGCAACATGTGGCGCGAACGGCGGGATTCGATTATTGTCGCGGCCGCGCCGGTCTGCGGTGCCGTGAGGATTCATGCCGACACCGCCGACTGCCCAGCGCCTGACCGTGGCCGTAATCGGGCTTGGCAGCATCGGCGGCGTTGTCGCTGGTTGTCTGGCGGAAGCCAGCCGCCATGACGTCGTCGCCTGCATGCGCCGGCCGATCGAGCGGCTCACGCTCGAAGCACCGCGCGGCGCCGCGGAGGTCACGCTTAGCGCCTTGACCGACCCGGCGGACGCCAACCGGTCGACTGGGTGCTGCTCTGCACCAAGACGCATCAAACCGAATCGGCGGCGCCGTGGCTCAAGCGGCTGTGCACGCCGTCGACCCGCGTGGCGGTTTTGCAAAACGGCATCGGCCATGTCGCGCGTGTCGCGCCGCTTGCCAAAGGCGCCACGGTGCTGCCGGTCATCGTCTATTACAACGGCGAACGGCTAGCGCCCGACCGGGTGCGGCTGCGCCAAGGCTCCGATCAGGATCTGGCGGTTGCCGACGATGAGGCCGGCCGCGCTTTCGCCCGGCTTTTCGAAGGCACGCCGCTTCGTATCCTGCGCAGCGATGACTTCGAAACGCTGATCTGGCGCAAGCTCCTGATCAACGCAGTCGCCAATCCGATCACTACGCTGACGCTGCAACGGCAGGCGGTCCTGCGCCGGTCGGATGTGCAAGAGCTCTGTCACGCCATTCTTGCCGAAGCCGTGGCGGTGGCGCGCGCCGAGGGCGTGAACCTTGCCGACGACGAGCCCGAGCGTGCAATGGCGACGCTGTTTACGTTTTCCGGCGAACTCGGCACGTCGATGTATTTCGACCGGCTCGCCGGCCGCCGTCTCGAAGTCGAGGCCTTGACCGGCGCCATCGTCGCAGCCGGCGCGCGCCACGGCATCGCGACGCCGCTCAATACGGCGCTGCTGACGCTGTTGCGCGCCATCGACGATGCGGCGGGACAGTGGGCAGAGACGAGTGCCGGCGGATGAACGCGATTGGTCCCGGCATGTTGCCGCGCAAGAGCGCGCTATAATCCAGGAAGCCGTCACAGGAAGGTCACATGATGCGTCGTCCCCGATCCCCGCTCCGCAGCCGAGCAAGCGTTCAAGACAGTTACCGCAAAGCCCGTGAAGCGCCGCCGAAAGCACCGCCGCGCATTGCCCGGCGTGAAGGAAATGGTGTCGCTGCGGATCGACCGCGACGTACTCGATTTTTTCCAGGAAGACGGACCGGGCTGGCAGGATCGTATCAATGCTGCACTGCGCAAAGCGGCGGGCAAGTGACGCGTCACGGCCGCGAATGATGTTCGGAAAGCGGGTGCTTGAGCGCAAGCTTTGGCGCACGCTTGACCGCGTCGCCGAGCGCCTGAAATACATGCGAGGCGATCGCCGCTGAAAGCGTAAGCGTGACGGTCTGCGAAATGCCGGCCACCAAATGGCCGACCATCGCCCGCGGCGAACCGGCGATTTCCGCGCCTCGCCCGAGCAGGATGGTGACGACGATATCGAGGATGGCCCAAGGCGCAAGACCAAGAAAAAAGACGGCGAAGATTCGTAACGCCTGATCGCCGCTATCGGCGAACGCCGACGCGGGCGTGGCCCCCGGCGCTTGCACGGCGATGGCGGGCAATAGGATCGTCAACCGCAGCGCCAACGCCGCCGCCGCGAGCAAAGCGGCGGCAAACCCAGCGGTGGTGACCGGTAACGGCCAGCCCAGCATCTGCATCACGCCGAGCAGAGTGAACGGCAGCCCCGCCAGCAGCATCAGCGCAAACAGCCAGACGAAGAACAGCCGATAGACTGGGTCGCCGAGCGGCAGCGTATAGCTGCCGGTAATCACGTCCTGGATAACGAAACGATGGACGGCGATAACGACCGGCGTGAGCAGAAGCGCCCACACGGCGTCTTCCAAAAGATCCAAAATCGAGCCGGCAAGAATTTGCTGCGAAAGCAATGGCGACTCGAATGCGACAACGGCTGCAATGGCGACGATGATCAGAAAGCCGCATAGCACGATGCCGCGCTGCGCCAACAGGAATCTGCGCCAATCGCGATAGGATGCCGACAGCGTCCGCTTGATCGGCAGGTGTGCATCGGTCACGGCAGGCCCCCGCGATCTCGCGCGGCTGACGGCCCGCGCCCAATCCTGTGTCGAAGCCGCGCCGCCTGGAGTTCAGATCGACGATATTTCTTCCAAACCGCGTCAACACCGGAGCGCGAAGATGGCTCTTTATGCAACTTGACCGCCGGCGCCAAATGTGTTCTCGATATGTTCCAGTCCAGCCATTTGGGAGGGGAAGATGAGAAGGTCCACCTTAACCTGCGCCGCTTTAGCCTGCTGCCTCGCCGCCATCGCCGCCCTGCCGGCACGCGCGGAAACGCCAACCATCACGGCGGCCGACGCCAAGGCTTATGTCGGCCAGACCGTCACGGTCGAAGGCGCCGTGGGAAATATCTCAACCGGCCGCGCCGGCACGACCTTCATCGATGTCGGCGGCCGCTACCCCGACAACAGCTTCGCCGCGGTGATCTTCGCGGCCGACAAGAGCAAGTTTCCGGACATGCAGGCGCTCGGCGGCAAGACCATCGACATTACCGGCGCGGTCAGTCTTTATCGCGGCAAGCCTGAGATCATCCTGAAATCCGCCGATCAGATAAAAGCAAAGTAACAAGCCCGCTTCGACAAACGCCGGCGCTACGCTCTCTGCAACCGCAGCGCACTTTTCCCGCGTGTGACCTTGGTCACAGCACCCGGTCGGGCCATCGTGTCGTACTCGCTTACCGTTTGGGTCTGCGAGGGGAATGACGATGGATGTTTTCGAATATCTACGCGAGACGTCGTGCGAGCACGCGGGCTGGCGGAAAGGATCGCTTCGATTCGCTGGCTTACATTTTCAGAATGGCGGCCCTTGAGGCGGATCAGCGCCTGGCCGAGCCCGCCGCGCCCGGCGGCCTGTCGCCGCACGAACTTGCGGGCAATGGCGACAATTTTGCCCTTCCGCGTGGCCGATCGCGGGGGAAAACTTCCGAAATCCGCTGCGGGACCGGACAGGCCGTCAGATCACCCGGTACCCGCCGTCCGCCATGACGATGGCGCCGCAGTTGTCATTGGCGGAGAGGTCGGACGCCAGAAACACCACGGGACCGACGATGTCCTCAGGCTGGCCGGCGCGGCCGAGCGGCGTGTGATCGAGAAAAATCTTCATCAAATCCGGATTGGCGGCGCGCGCCTTTTCGTTCAGCGGCGTTTCGATC